>OZ253552.1:0-2063918 GCA_965262685.1 Candidatus Nitrosopumilus sp. | reverse complement strand
CTTTGGAGGTTTGAGAGAGTGCAAGTGTTTTTAGCAGCAATTTTTTATCTTGAAATCCACACAAAGCAGATAAGAATCGAAGTTTCTCCTCCATTGTTTTTGCGTTTTGGTATAGTTTTAGTAGTTGGGTATACGTTTTTGTGTTTCCATTCCATGCAGCAATAGAACAAATTGGTTCTATTAGGTCCGGTGAGATTGACCTAGGAGACTTTAGGAACTTTTTATATTCTTTTAATGCTTTTTGTGTGGTTTGCTCATCGTTGATTTTACCTAACACAGAAATTGCAAATCCTCGTAGTAGTGCATCTGTGTGTTTGTCCGTCTTTTTTGGCTCCCATCCTAGATTCTGCAAAATTTTTCTAAAATACTTTATTGTAAAACCTTTAATTTCATCTGCAAATGGTTCATTCCATGCACGAAAATACAATGATGCTAAATTGCGTGCAACATTAACTATTACCAAGTAACTGTCTTCGTGGTAGTATGCATCTGAGAACTCGAGATAATTCCTAATCTTTTGATCTCGTGAAATACACAACGAAAACAGATCATTTTGTATTGCCCATCTATCAATTGGTGGAATCCCCTTTTTGTCTACTAGCATCTTTAAATCAAGCAAGATGCCTTGGTCATACTTTACACGATAAAATCCATTACGACCATAATTTGCAACAAAGCCCAAAGTGTTTTTGGGCAGTGTCACAGACATTGATTTTGTGGTGAATAATTTTTTAGAGATTACAGATTTTAATCCCAAGGTAACTGGTATAGACCACAAACCTTTATCACTAAATTTTTTATCAGATTCCAAGAGGTACCTTTTTTGTTTTAATTTTAATTTGTTTTTATCTTGAGTTATCTCTACTAGTGGAAATCCTGGCTGTTTTAACCAAGTGTTAACCATTGATGAGACTGCAGGCATTTTAGATGCTTTTCCAATGGCATTCCACAAGTCATCTCCTTTAGCATTTTTATATTTGAAATCAGAGAGGTATTTTTTCAAACCTTTTTGAAAGTTTGGCTCACCAACATATTCCTCAAGCATTCTAAGAACACAGCCACCCTTGTCATATGAGATTGCATCAAAGATTTCACGTATTTCTGAGGGTGAATTTACTTGTACATCAATTTTATGAGTTGTTTTAAGAGAGTCCAAACCCATTGCAACATTCATTGCATCCTCTACAAATTGATTCCACAAATCCCATTTAGGATAAAATTTATCGACAAACTTTGTTGCCATAAAAGTTGCAAAACTTTCATTGAGCCACAAATCATTCCACCATTTCATGGTGACTAGATTCCCAAACCATTGATGTGCAATCTCGTGTGATATTACCTCGGCAATGAATTGCTTTGTTCTAGTTGATGATGTTTTTTCATCATATAGTAGTATGGTCTCTCTAAATGTTATTGCCCCCCAGTTCTCCATTGCTCCTGCTGCAAAGTCGGGGACTGCAATCAAATCTAATTTTGGTAGTGGGTATTTTATGCCAAAATATTTTTCATATGAGGTTAACAACTTTTTTCCTAAATTTAGAGCAAATCTCCCTTTTGATTTGTTGCCCTTTGTAGTTATTACTCTGACCTGTGTCTTTCCAGTTCTTCCTGTAAGGTATTCAAATTCTCCAACTCCTAAATAAATCAAATATGTTGACACAACTGGAGTTTGTGCAAAGTTGTAAATGGTTTTACTGCCAACTTTTTTCTTTGATTTAATTGGCATATTTGAGATTGCAGTAAACTTGTTATCTGCAATTATGGTGATATCAAATGTAGCTTTAGCTTTTGGCTCATCCCAACATGGAAATGCCCGTCTAGCGTCTGCTGCTTCAAATTGAGTTGTTGCAAGGTACTTGGTTTTCCCATTTTTGGTGTATTGACTGCGATAGAATCCTAGTAATCTATCATTTAGAATCCCTTGAAATTCCAAGTTGATGATAATTTTCCCTTTGACTTTATTTGATAGTTTGATTTGCAACTCTTCTTTTTTCTCATCTGTTTTTGTACGAGATTTGATGATATTATTTTTTGATTTTATTTGAGATGAGGTAATTTTTAGCTCTGCGCTATCCATTGTAATGCGATCTGTTGGTTTTTTACAGTTAGCAGTGATGGTTGCTGTTCCAATAAACTTGAATTTTTTTAAATCTGGCTGAAATGTTAATTTGTAATTTATTGGATTTACGTTGTTATCCTCTTCATTATTACTACCCATATTTTTGATATTTTGATACACTTTAAGAAGATTATTCTTTCATAGGTTGATCCGCTTTGAGTCCTTTGTAACGATTTCGTATTGTTACCTCTGTGACCCCTGCGGCTTCAGCAAGGTCTCGTTGGGTTATTGATACGCCATTTTTTACACAAGACAAGTAGAGTGCAGTTGCTGCAAGTCCCATGGGATCTTTACCAGCAGATTCTTTACGTTCTTGTGCCTCTTTGAGTACTTTGACTGCGTATCGTTTTGTTTTTTCAGATATCTCTAGTTTGCTTGAAATTCTTGCAATACACTGGATAGAGTCAACAACAGGCATTTTTAGTTCTAGTTCGTGGTGTAATAATCGGTAACATCTGGCAATATCTTTCCGTTTGACATTTGCAGCATCTGCAACATCTTTGAGTGTTCGTGGTGTTTCTGTGTCTCTGCACGCAGCATACAGTGATGCTGCAATCATTGCAGAAATTGATCTTCCTCGAACTAGCTTTTTCTCCAAAGCTTTTCTGTAAATGTATGCAGCTTTTTCTAAAACATTTGCAGGAATTGAAACTTTGTCTTTTAATTTATTTAAATCACTAAGAGCTTGTCTTAGATTTCTATCAACTGGGGCATGTACCTGGCTTCTGCTATCCCATGTACGTAGTCTCTCAATGGTGCTTTTCATAGATGTGGAGAGTGGTTTTCCTGATGCATCTTTGTTTAATGGGTTTATCACAGTTGATAATCCCATATCGTGTATCATTAGTGATGAGGGGGCCCCAGTTCTTGCCGGGTCTGCTCCACCATCTTTTTGAAATGATCTCCATTCAGGACCTGATTCTTGAGATTTTTCAGTTATTACATATCCGCACTTTCCACAAAATTGTTCACCTGTAACTTCGTCAGTTAAAAGTGAGTTTTTACCGCAACGAGCACATGTGGGTGTGTCCAACTAGGGATTCCTCTCCACTTCTTTTCTTTTTTGGGTACTAGTAGTATTTGAGGCAATAATAGAAGAATATTTAGACATAATTTTGAAGCATTTCTCATCTATAAGAAGGATGATATATATCGTAAAATGAGTGCAAAATATTTTTTAGTTTATACTATGGCTGTAATCTCTGGTGTAGACATGCCACCATGTCCTGGGTCTATGGTTTGTTTTGGGTTTAGTGATGTATCGTGGTGACAAGCTTTGTTACATACGGGACAAAATTTTCTATCAAGGACTATACATTGGCAGATATGATTTTTCACATAGGCTTGAGCAGCCTGATTCCATTCTCCTGTACCATTACAGTACACACAAACATTGGTAGATGATTTACCTACACCTTTACAAAAATCACAGACATCTTCAGGCATCCTTTTGATTGGGGGGGATTTATCAATATATTTGAAGAGGTGAATAGTAAGAGTACAGCAAATAAAGCTTTTAAAATATCCCATAATACCCTATGTATGAAGCAAAAGGCATCATCACGCAGTATCAAAATTCTAGTAGCCAAATTAGGGTTGGACGGTCACGATAGAGGTGCTTTGGTACTGTGTAGGGCATTTCGAGATGCAGGAATGGAGGTAATCTATTCAGGGCTTTTTGCCACTCCAGATAGAATTGCACAAATAGCAGAAGACGAGGATGTCGATGCAGTTGCAATGAGTTTGTTAAATGGAGCTCATGGGACACTATTCCCAAATGTGGTTAAAACATTACGCAAGAAAGGAATCCGAGACGTTTTGATAGTAGGTGGGGGTGTAATTCCTGAAATTGATCATAAGGATCTTTTAAAGTCAGGAGTTGATCACGTGTTTGGTCCAGGTACTCCATTATCGACAATTATTGATCACATTACAACTGGTGTCACCAAGTTAAGAAAAATATAGATAGAGAAAAGATTATTTTTTGGGATTTGGTAATTTAATTAATTTGGTATTTTTTTTTATTGATTGATTATTTGTTTGCACATTTAATGAATCTGGATTGTTTGGTTTATGTGTAGCTAGAATATGATACATTGCAAACATTGTATTATGTAAAGTGGTATGATTTTTAATTCTCTTTCTTTTTTTCCTAATGTTCTAGATGAATTGTTAATATTTGGTGATTCAGGTGGTGTTGTAATTTGATATCTGATGTTTGATGGTGGTTTAGGAATTGATGTGTGTGATATTTTAAAAAAAAATTACTGCTATGATAAATTGCAAAGTAACACAAGAAAATGATTTAACACTATTCTAGTTTCCATAAAGTAATAGGTCATGTCATACCAGAAAAAGAATATTTGCTAGTTTTTTACATCTGTTGTATTATAACTGATAAACTCATTTGATTATCTCTTTTTGGTTTGTAATGGTTTCTTTTTTTACATTCATTACCACATGAATTTTTAGAAACTGTTATCTTTTTTTTGCTATTTTTGTTTTATCATGTATGCAACCTTTGGAGATATTTATTGCAATGAAATGTTTTTTCTCAGTTTTAGATTCAACTTGATATTGAGTTTGTCTACTCTTTTCCATTGTAGAATGCGTTGAAATTTTTCTTTTAGATATGATTTTACCAAACCTGTTGTATGCCAAAATAAGAGATGTACGCATACATGATATCATCCTACGTTTCCATAAATGATTCAGAATATACAAATTGACGTTCTTCCTTGCCCTGATTTGTCTCCTTGAGTTTGATACCTCATTGTTCTAGTTGGAATTGTAATCTTGTTAGATTGTTTAGCCTAGATTTTTCTGATTCATGCTATTTTTCAACCTAGAATTGATTGTGATTTTACGCTTTGGGTCTTGTCAACCTAATAAAACCCTAAAATATTTAATTTTAGAATGAGTTGTAAAAAATATAACCAATATATTTTTTAAGAAAATTTTGTTTAGAAGAATCATGACAGATGAGAAAAGCATAGAAGCAAAATACCAGGAATTAAAGAAGGAGATATTGTTAAAGTCAATAGATTTAGAATCTGCTGTAGAATTAATCTTTAGTTTGTGGAATGAAAATAAGATAATTTCTACTATTCATATGTTAAAGAAGGTCATAGAGATTAAAGATGAGTTGGTTATATTGGCAGAGTTGCAGGAACCCGAGGAATTTATTAAAATGAAAAAAGCGGCATATGGTAGATTAGGTTATGAGTATCAGAGGGATGAATAATGAGAGACCTTTATTATAATAAAGCATTTACTGATTCAGATGCCCCTATGGATAGTTTAGTCATTGATGATTTTTTAGAGGAGAATAAAGATAAACCTATAGAGGAACAGTTGAAAGATGTCATCCATTTTTGGAAGTTGTCTGATACTATGGGAAAGAAATTCATGATGAATTTCACAAGAGTCTATAACTTGATTTGTGCTTCTTATGATCAAAATAAAGTCCCAGAGACTGTTTTGAATATTGATAAATTATTTGAATTGGTTGAACAGATGCAGAGAGTTTTGACTTATTTCCCTCAGGAAGAAATAGATGAGTATAGAAAAGAATCCGAAGAACTATTAGATTAGACTGATTTTAGGACGGGTCTGTTTGGTTCTTTCTTTACGGTGTTTCTTTTTGTATGATTTCTTTTTTTTCAGATAGTTGATATTTGGGCATAATAATTTACAAGCTTGTAAAACAATTGTAACTTGAAAAAAGTTTTTTTAACGTATATTTTTCATAGATACTGTTGGATGATGAACTACTAAAGAACATTCATGAGTTGCTCAGACTAGGACATGGCGATCTAGGCAGGCTTGAACACATTAAAGCCGCCCTTGAAAAAGATAAACCCCTATTCAATTCAGATCTAAAATATGTTAAAAATCTGATAGCAAAATATCTCTCACACGATGAATCAACAAAGAATGTTAGTTCCGAGAATTATTCAGATATTTTAGATAAACCTCTGAAAACTGGGGTGGGTAGTAGTTCTACAAACACGCGCAAAACTGCTGCTGGCATTGTAGTAGTGATGTTATTTATCGGTCTTGTGTCTTTGTTTGCAACGTTTGATGAAACGTATTATGATCAAGAATATTATGATGAAACGTATTATGATCAAGAATATTATGATGAAACGTATTATGATCAAGAATATTATGATGAAACGTATTATGATCAAGAATATTATGATCAAGAATATTATGATGAAACGTATTATGATCAAGAGTCTTTTGATTATGGATCCATTATAGAAGGAGAATCACAGCAAGAAAATGATATTCTAAGAGAAAAAAATGAACAATTGGAGCGTACATTAGTCGAGCAACAAGCTTTGACAAATCCTATTCTGACTGGCCTGCTCAACGGCGATGTCAAATATTACATAAAACCGCTTCCTAATTATTCGACATATGATATAGAACTATTCGATGAATATCTAAATGGTCGTCCTGAGGCTGGCGTTAAACTAACTAGAGTGTCTGATGAATCTCAAGCTGACTTTAGCATTTGGTGGGTAAAAGACTATGGACCTGAAACTCTTGGAGTAGCTTATACTAAAAGAACTGCAACTATAGGATTGGGTAGCACCAATTGTGCTGGAGACTGGCAACACTTTGATAATTATACCATAACAAAAATTGCATGGCATGAAATAGGACATGTGTTGGGATATGGTCATAGTGATGATCCTGCTAACATCATGTATCCAACAATACCTACACGATATACTCATGATCAAGATATTGAGAATAAAGTTATTCCAGATGGTTGGTACACTGTTTTTACATTTTGTAATGGTGGCAAACAATACTATAGTTTTGAAACAGATAAAACAAAATATGGTGGATTCAAGTTCTTTGTGATTCCACCAGAAACAAATCCTAAACAATTTGTATCTGAAGGAATTGGGTTATCTTATGAATGTAATAAAAGTGATACTGGTTACTTTCAAGTTTCAGGTACATGCGATGTAGCTGATGGCTCAAAGATCATCATTTACAATACCAACGATAAACCAATAAAGGTAAATGGATACATACAAAACAAAGAACCACATCCGAAAATAGATCTTGGATGGGATGATGATGCATATGAATATAAACCAGAAGATCTAGAATATATTCGAAATCTTGCAAACTAACACGTACAATAAACAAAAAATCCACAACCAAATCTTACAGGGTAATTCTAACATCTTTTATGCTAATCTACCAAACAACACATTTCTGCAACAACAATTATTTATGAGATGTGTAGATCTTGTTTAGTAATTTTAGTTTACTCTCATATGATATTTCATGATTTATCTTTATCGCAATATTGCGAGCCGATTGATTGTATCTTTCTAGATATTGTGCTAACACGTAATTTAACGCGTATTTAATTATTGTAGAATTACTTTTCATAAATCCTATCAAATCAGAATCAAGTTCAATGTGTTGCTTTCCTGCAATTGTGTAGAGTCCCTTCATGTCAGTTAAGATTGCTTTCAATACGGTTGCCTTTATAATTTTGATCAACTCTGTTCTAAAATTATTCATTTCATCAGATGCAAGATCATAAAGTGTTGGTGGATGATTATCAGAAATCATTTCAGAACGATTATCTAGTTGCATTTTTTCTATTTCAGTTTTTATCAGAGTTACAGCCTTAATCCCACGACTGGGTTTTTTGTTATTTCCCATTCTATCTGGCATGTGTTTCATTCCAAAAGATATGTCTAGATCCCAATAATATTTGGCAAAACGTATAGCTATGAAATTAAGATCCAATACGGTCTTGTCATCTCTATGACCTATCCATTTCCTACCAACTAAATTCTTGTCATACTCTCCAAGATCTAACAATGCACGAAGAAAGACTATCTTATATGTGCTAGTCATTTTGCCATTTTTTAGAAAATTAGTAAACATGTGAATGTATTTTTTATCAGAGACCAAACAAAATCAACTTATTTTTCTGCCAACTTTCCAAGCTTTTTTAGTTCATCTTTGGTAAGTGCCAATCTGAATAAAACAGCATCTGGATTCTTTGCATTTTTTGCCTGTGGATAAAAGCTGATGACGTATTTTGAGTTGTCTTTTTTGATCTCATATGGGCGATTGCCGATGGTATCTCGCATGCATGAAAATTATAACAACCGTTTATAGATTTATTGGAGTATAAACAACAAGTATTGTTGAATACAAATAGAACATGCAAAAGAATATGCAAAAAATTCAGGGTCAAAAAACCTGCTGGTGGCAGATATGGTTCTGGTCAGGGACATTGCCAGATGTGTGATACATGGATAGATCATAAAGGAGCAAAGATGTCTGATGGTTCTCCGGCCACAAAAGGATCACTTGGTTGGAGATGTATCTGCTGTAATTACAGGGTAAGACAAAAACCCAGAAATCGAATATACAAGGAAAAATTTCATCAAAATACCGCAGAAAACATTGATAAAACAAATGAATTGATTGGAAAGACGCTGAGTTTACTCAAAGATTCTAAAAGTGTGTATCTTAGTGACATGAAGAAGATTCTGAGCATTTCAGAAGAAGAGATCAAGATTCTTTTCAAAAGACATGGAAGGCACATTGTAAAATTAATTCATACGTCAATATCTGACAAAGATGTAGAGTTTCTTATTCCAAGATTATCCAGAATCGAGGGAATCACAAAAAAAGAAATACAACACGACGGTAAGATTCTGGAGATATTATTTGAATACACTGTACCAAAAGATGGTATGATGAATCATGAAATACAGAAAACATATGATGACATATGGTATCGTTATACTGCTTCAGGATTATCTAGATCACTTTATGTGAAATACAAACAGCATATCTCCACACTTGATGCAGATATTAAAGAAATTATGAACAAGAAATTCATATCATTGCAAATTAATGATAAAATCCTAGTAGGCATCATACTACAAAAATCCAAAATTATATTGGATTTCAAACTACCTATATCAAAAATAGACGATCCATTAAAAATGCTTCACGATATATCTAACGTTGGAAGCTGGACATCAGGTAAATCTCGTTTGAATGTATCTGATGAAGACATTTTAGAATATGGTATCAAGATAACAAAACAATGTTATGATCACATAGTTAATTTGAAACTGGATCAAAAACCAAAAAAAATAGTAAAAGCAGACATAAAGAATGAAGATAATATTGACATAATTGCACAACAAATGATTGATAATTATTCAAAACGAAACAAACTGGACAAAAACTTACAACGAAATCTAACTAATGAATACCTTGAATCTAGATCCATAAAATCAATAATCAAAAACCATCCAGATATACCAAAGGCAAATATTTTACAGCATTTAAAAACTCCACTTCGTCTTCCCAAGAGATTAAAAGAATTAAATGAAACAGGATTACATTCAGATCCAAAATATTCATTACACATTGCGCTTTTTGCAACAGACTACTATGAATGGGATAGCAGAGGTGGAGATACAGAAGATAAAGTGGTGGACCTAGCAAAAACACTTGCAGTACACGTCAATACAAACATGCCTAAAAATAAACAACAAATGACAAAAAGTAGCAATGTTGATGGGTATGGATTATCTGCGGCCATTGCAACTTGGATAGCCGTGGCATTATTACATAAGGAACATGGAATGAATGCAATCTTTTCAAGAGATAATATAATAGAAAAAACCATAGAAAAAAAATTGTGTAATGTATCTTGGAAGACATTATCGGATCATGTTTCAGGATATTGTGTTGCAAACTCACCTACTACGACATCATCTGCTCATAGAAAGACGTATAGAGTTGCATCCGGAGTTTATAGGTTATACAGAAGAGGAGAACCACATCATCCAACAAGGCTACATTGTAAGATTGCACCACTGCCTGTGCAATTGCCTGATGAATACAAGGATCTCAGAAGATGGTATGATGAGGAATATTGTAAAGCAAACATCTCATAGGGTATATGGCGGTCTATATTCTGTTTTGATTTTTGGAAATTTCTGCTCTATTAACTTTGCAAGCTTTTTTGCATATTCGGTACGCGAATAATCCGTGACCACATATTTTGGGTTGATTTGTTCTATGTATTCATATATTCCCTTGATTGATGTATGTGCAGCCAAATTAAATCTGCAACCACCATCAAATGGAATTATTGGTGACTGCTCTTTGGAAAATCTGTATCTGTCTATCAGTATCTTATGAAAGTTAGAGATGTCATCATCAATTATCTTTTTTGATAAAAACAAAATGCATTTTTTGTTGTTTGATATTATATTCCAGTAATCAGGAGAATCATACTCTATCATGTTCCTAAATTCAATGGATTCATGTTTGTAGATTTTTCGTAAGACATCCTCTTGCCGTTTGTCCATGATAAATATAATGTCATCTGCAAGTTTTTTACCGTATCCCACTTCAAAATATTGAACGATTTCTTGTAGGGTACCAGATGAGGCCAATACAGCTATTCGTATATGTATGTCCATATTTTCTGCTACATATTCAAACATGCGATTTTTTACAGATCTTCGATCTGTTTCCCCATCTATCCACGGATCACCATGTGTAGAATCAAGAACTAGATAATCAGCTTGTCTTATCTGTATATCTGGATAGCTAAAATCACCAGAATACAATAACGTCTTGTCACCGGATTCCACATGGACTTGTGAAGAACCTGGGATGTGATTTGCCTTTAACAATCTAATTCCTCCATTACCGAATACATATTTGGAATCATAATCCTGTGTGGCCCATTGCTGCCTATACTTCATTCCTGGTTTTAACGCATTAATACCTTCAAAGGTAATTGGATGAGTGATTAGCACATTATATGTGCCAATGCAATCATGGATTGCATGTATGTGGTCTTCATGGAAATGAGAAAAAACTCCAATATCTCGGCCTTGTCTATACCCATCACAGAATACAGTGTCAAGCTTTATGGCACAGTTTTTTTGTTGATTTTCATTACATTCCACATCAATTACTCGTTCTTCCAATTTTAATACTCCAACAATTTATCTAAAAATTGACTAAAAGACACACCCCGATTATATTGAGAATTATGGAATGTCTGATAGGCTTCATCATCCATAGATAATGCAATTACAGATTTTCCTGAATCAATGCTATAAAACTTGCCAGATATGTTCTTTCTAAGTATATCAAGAAGATGTTCTTTATAATCATCCTCTTTCATGATCTCTTTTAATTTTGGTGTAATATCACACACTACTATGTTAGTAATTTCAACGGGTTTAAGATTTAGGATTTTTTCGATGCATTCACTTACAAACAAATCAGGATTTTCATTCCTCCATTTTCTTATCTTTTTGACATCTTCTTTTCCTAACGATGTTTTGTTTTTTCTATTCTTTAGAATAGATTGTATTATTAGATCCTGTTCATGTGGAGTCATTTTATGCATTTGGCTAATCACTGAAAATGGGATTTTTGGATATTCTTCCCCGTACCAGCCTATGAGACTTTTACTTTTTTCAGATACATTAAGCAGGTGTAGAAAATCCGTAAGCTGTGTTGTGTCATGTTTTTTGTATATGTTTATCTTGTCTGATTTTTGTTTTCCTAGTCCCAACATTCCTGCAATTTTGTCATAACTTAGTTTTTCTTCATCAATAAGTCGCTGTATGTATTCTGCGCATTCTACAGGAGTTAGTGGGCGTTTTTGTGATTGTCCACTGCCTTGTACACCTACACTTTTTAGCAATTTGGCATATAGTTTTACATCAGTAACTAGTTTACTCAAAATGATCACACATCTAATTGTTTGTAGTCTTTGTCTACCCCATCTACCACATATTGACTAGCTCTGAAAGTCTCTGATTCTCCTGCATCCTCAGATACACGCTTTAATTTTTCGGCAGTTGGTGTATCCAAATCTATGTTTATTTTTTGTTTAGGTTTCTTCTCGGCACGTTTCTTCATATCCATAACAGAACCTCCTTTCCTGGCTTCTCCTGCAAGAGCTCGCACAACATCCGCCTCACCTTTTGACATTTCTTGAGCTAATTCTATAACTGTTGCAATTGCAATAGGACCATTTTTTGTATAATTAGTTGAATCTACTGCTTTGAGTGCCATTGTTAGAGCAACTTTTGGCTTTGGACTAATCTCCCCGTTTTTAATAGCATCTTTGACTTCATCAGGTAATCGTGATAATCGAACATATGCATCTACTTGTTTTTGTGTAATTCCAAAATCTTGTTGAACCAGCTCATAGTCACCATATACATTGTAAAGATCAGTTACAGCTCTCATCGTATCCATATTTGTCATAGGAAGCTGGGTAATATTTTCGGCAAGAGATAATGATAATTTTTTCTCGTCTGATTCTGGCTCGTTAATTATGATACAATCAATTTTGTCAAATCCCTGACCTGGATAATTTTCATTGAGATGATGATATGCATTGAATCGTCGTTGACCAGTTAAGATTACGTAGATATTTTTTTCAGAATCAAAGTATGCGGCGATTGGTTGCAGTAATCCATTTGCTTTTATATTAGCAGCCAGTTCTTCTTTTCCCACATCAATATCATGTCTACGTACATTGTTTTTTTGAACTCGGATTTTATCTAACGAAACGGCTTCTATAGTACGAGTCACAGTTTTAGAGCGTATTTAGATGATTAAAAATGTTATTAAAATTAACATTCATCTGAACATCATTATTTAGAAAATTAATAAAAAGTGCTACGATACACGATTAAATGATCAATATTTCACATGCAACAAGCCCATATTCAAAGAGTATTTTGTGTTTTTTCTGAATGGTTTCAATTAGGCGTTTTTTCTCCAGTTCTAGTTCCTCAATTTCATCTACAGTTTCGAATCTGTATTTTTTGATTTTCTCAAGATTTGGTAATGTTCCTTCTTTACGATATATTGACTTGTCAAGTTCTCGTATTTGAGAATCATATTTATTCACAAATAGAGTGTAATCCTGTTGAAACATGTGTTCGGAATTAGTAATGAAATCCGAACTAATTTTAGCATATCTTTGTTTTAGTTCTACAAGTGCAGTGGCATACGAAGGAGTAATATTTTTAGAGTCAATCAGGATTTCTGGAACAAATGAATCAGACATTATAACATTATCAATATTTGTAATTTTATAATTGTCAATATTGACATCAACATGCTCCAATCTAAGCATGTTTGAAATTCCTATAAAACGTATAAAGAAATGATAACGTATGACTGAATTTCCTGTATTTGTTTTTAATTTTTTTACGGATATGGGCCCCTTTTGCTTGCAGTTTTGTATGATTAAAGACAGAATATTACTTCCAGGAATGATCAACTGTACATTGTTTGCAGATGCCAAATCCTTTTCAAAAGTAATTGAGAGTTTGGATGTTTGAAAATAATTTTGATATGTAGCAGGAATATCTATTTGATAAATCCCCCCATTTTCTGTAATCCCAGCTCCAATAGTTTGGAAAAACCCAACCGATAATTCCTTTATGTTGTCTTCAAGATTCATTTGTATCATCATTTAGCATTGAAAGATTGAAATTTGCAAAGACATTGCCATTAAAATTATTTATCACATCATTAACTCCTTTTTTCTGTTTACTCCAGTTATCACCAAGTGCTGAAAATTTGTTTTTGATTTCTTCTTTATCTTCTGAATCCAGATATTCCTTGAGCCAAGTATGTGATGAACCGCCGGTCCATGAATCCTCAAACATCAAGTCCATGTCACCAAGCGTCATTTGAAAGAGTTTGATTTTGGTATATAGCAAAGTCAGTATATATGCCTCAATTGTTCCACTTAATGCATAATTGAATATGTTTACATTGTCTGTCTGTCCTATTCGATGTACTCTGCCAATTCTTTGTTCAACTTTCATTGGGTTCCAAGGCAGGTCATAGTTTACTATATTGTGACAGAATTGAAAATTTTGTCCTTCTCCACCCGCACTGGTAGAAACCATAATTTGGGCATCTTTCTTGAACGAATTTATTGATTGCTGCTTTTCCTCGGGACTCATCTTACCGTTAAATGTGGTTACTGAATATCCATTCTTTTGCAGATAATCTACGATGTAGTCTTGCGTGACATAAAACTCTGTAAATACAAGAAACTTTGAATTGTCATTTTGTACTGTCTGCATTAATTTGGATAATTTAGTATCCATTTTTATGCGATTTGCAACAGAGATTAATCCCGCATATTCATCATGTAGAATTACCTTGTTTACTTTCATTTTGTACAATGCCGCTTTTGATGCTTCAGTACTGCTAGATGCAAGACGCTGGTATATCATTAGTGCAAATACACTCCTAGAATCTTCATAGAGTTTTCGAACTATTGCAGTGATACCTTCATAGAGTTCAATCTCATCATCAGTAGGCTGAAGAATATCCGTATGTGGAATTCTATCTGTAAATTCTATGTATTTTCTTACTTCCTTTCTAGTAGTTCTTATTATTAATTTGGATAATATTTTTTGCAATTCATCTTTGAATGTAGAATTGATTGTTCTAGCAGCACTATCTGTCACATATCTCATTTTAAATTGCTTCCAGGTTCCAAGATATCCTGGATGTATTAGTTCTACTAGATTGTATAATTCCTCTAGATTATTCTGTATTGGCGTGGCAGTAAGAAGAAGAAGATTGCGTTTTGGAAGGTTTTTTACAAATTTATGTTTGTATGTTTTGGCATTTTTCATACTATGAGCCTCATCAACTATTACCAAGTCCCAATATGATGCATTTAATGCTGCAGACTGTTTTGGATAAACCGCAGATGCATGTGACATTATCAGTAAATCATGATTTATTGCTTCAGTAAATTCAAAATCATCTTGTTGACTTACAAAATCTAAATTAAATTTTGAATATAGTTCATCTTTCCATTGAGAAAGTAATGAAGGTGGGGCTAGAATCAAAACCTTGTTTGCAAGGCCGATACTCAAAAATTCTTTTATTATTATTCCTGCTTCAATTGTTTTCCCCAAGCCAACCTCGTCGGCAAGAATTGCAGTGCCGCCAAGCTCGTTTTTTATTTTTTGTGCTGCAAGTATTTGATGCGCAAATATGCTCACATTCTGATTTGTTTTTAGTGATTCGGCGATGGATAATTCCTGATTTTGAAAGTTGGAAAATAATTCATATGCCTTTAATGTAAGATCTAAAAATTTAGGATTTTGAATTTCCTGATTACGTAATGCATTTTTAATTCCAAAATTATCTGGAAATATGGTTTTGATATTTTCAATTATTACCATAGTTGATATCAATACAGACTAAAAATAAAGGTGTAGATGCATGCCAATAATCAAATTTAATTAATTTTCAAAATCGCTCTAACAACATCAAGTATTTTACACGCCCCAAATTCAGCCTCTTTAATGTCCGTATATCTTCCAATTCCAATTCGAATGGATTCATGTGCACGTGCCTCCCTCTATCCAAGGGCCATGATTACATGGGATGGCTCCACATTAGCAGTAGTACACGCAGACCCGGCAGATATGGAAATAGAACTAGATACAGTGTTAATTATCACTTTTACTTCAACTCTAGGATGAGATACGTTGATGTTTTCTTCAAGTCTGTTATTCAAGTCAGCATTTACTAACATGTCTTCTTCAGCCAAGACACTCTGTGTATTTTTTACTATCTTTTTTAATTCTTTATTCTCATTATTTATGTACTCATGGAAAGTTTCACAGCTTTTACAAATCCACAATTCTTGAGACGTTTAACGTGCCAGAACATAGTCATCTTTCCTGTCCGCCCATGTATCATTCCATTGAGCTTGACTCAAGGTTTCAGAGACCTTACATACAGTACCCCTTCCTTTGGGACCATACATCTTGTGTGCAGAAAAAGACATGAGATCAACCTTCATTGTTTGTACGTCAATTGGTATGTTCCACACAGCTTGTGCAGCATCCATATGAAACAAGACATCTTTTTGATGTGGAATCTTGTCAATTGTTGCGATATCATTAATGGTTCTTATCTCGTTGTTTGCAGCCATGATAGATATCCGTACTGTCTTTTCAGTAATTGTAGATTCCAGATCATTAAAATCTATTCGGTTCAATTCATTGACTGGAAGATATGTGACTTTTTCCCTTTCTTTCAAGATATCTTGAGGTTCCAATACAACCTCATACTCAGTTACGCAGGTTATCATGTGATCTTTTTTTTCTTATTGTTATTTATGATTCCAAAGATTGCCAGATTGTTTGATTCAGTTGCACCTTTTTTCTTGATTTGTAATGGTTTTTTTATATACGTTGCTACATGAATCTTTAGGAAACGTCATCTTTTTTTGCCATTTTTGTCTTATCATGTCTGTAACCTTTACCCCAGAGATATTCATTACAGTGAGAATATATTTTCCCAGTTTTGGATTCATCTTGATTGTAATTTGTTTATTTAGTTTCTAAATGGGTTAATACGTTAGAGTTTTTGTTTTTTCTTTTATCTGTGATTTTACCAAATCTTTTGTTTGTCTAAATAGAAGATACATGACAACATCTTAATGATTCCATGAAATGATTCATAGACAAATCTGTATTATTTTCTTGCCATGATTCAACTACTCAAGTTTCATGTCTTATTGTTATATGGTATCAAAAGACCGCATTATTTCCACTACTAGTGATTCATTGTATTTTTTTTCTAATTGTGTTTGATGAAATATAAGAAATCTTTCTGGTCTAAAGCTTGAGTGGTAAATTAGTTAGATCAACTAATCATGCTGGGAAACTTGGCAATTTGTAAAAAAGATGTCCGAAAAAGGAAGGCAATTATTGATAAGCCGACAGGGGAGGAATATCATACAGAGTAAAAAAGAACCTGATTTTGAATTATCACAAGTTGTAATACTGGAATTGAATCATCTTAGATGTTGGAGGTATAATTTGAAATTATGAAATAAAGCTTCAATTGATGGGTTATTTTGCCCCAAAATAGCGTTTTTTGTTAAAATTCACGCCTATATTATAACATACGTACAATCATTTATAACATAAGGTCTAATAGAACAATAATGCAAGATAGTGCTGAAACAATACCGTATGATGTAATTCGTGGAACCCAAGCAAAAAGAGAATACTATGTTACAATGTGTACCTTTGCAACAATTAGCAAATATTTTATTTATCCCAATGACCCTCAAATTACCGCCGAACAAAAAGCACAACGCAAGCTAAGAGAATCAAGAATCCCCAAAATCAGTAACTATATTGTCTCTAATCCAAATGATTATGTTATTGCACCAATTACCGTTTCAATTGGCGCAAAAATAAAATTTGAATCGTATCCAGGATTGGGCTCTGATGCAAGAGCAGGAAAGATATTAGTTCCAATGGATGCTGCAATTTTAGTCAATGATGGACAGCACAGGTGTGCTGCAATAAAGAAAGCATATGAAGAAAATGTTAATCTTAGAAATGAACGAATTCCTGTAGTTATCTTTGAAGACCGTGGATTAAAACGCAGTCAACAATTATTTGCTGACTTGAACAAACATGCAGTCAAACCAACAAAATCACTTGGTTTACTATATGATCATAGAGATACATTTGCACGATTTATTGTAACTATGGTAGATGATCTAGATATATTTTATAAAAGAACTGAATTAGAAGGTACAAACATGGGCAAGAGGTCTTCTAAATTTTTTACATTAAATGGAGTTGCAGAAGCTACACGACACTTTTTAAAATTAAAAACAAAATCATTGGATGAAGAAAAACAAAAGCTTGCAGTGGAATATTGGGAACATGTTTCAAAGAATATTCCTGAATGGAATCTTTTAATGCAAAATAAATTAAAAGCCGAAAATCTACGTGATAAATATATTCATGGACATTCAAATGTTCTAACTGCATTGGGAATGGTAGGTCATGTACTTGTAAAAAATTCTGATTGGAAAGAAAAGCTAAAGGGGTTACAAAAAATAAATTGGGAAAAGAGCAATCCTGCATGGGAAGATAAAGTTGTCATGGATGGAAAGATGCTTAAAAATAGACTTGGAATTAAGAGAGCTGCAAATGAGATACTAACTCTGTTAAAAGTAAATGCAACAGTGGATGGAGATGCTAGAAAATGACTGAATCAATATTCGATACACGTACACTCAAAGATGTTTATGATGAAATAAGACAGGTGTATCTAGGAGATAACCGTCCATGGATTCTGGGATTTAGTGGCGGAAAAGATTCTACATGTATGGTGCAGTTAATCTGGAATGCTTTATCTGACCTACCAAAAGAGAAACTACATAAAAAAATATTCGTAATATCTTCAGATACCTTGGTTGAATCTCCAAAAGTAGTAGAGCAGATAACAAATACACTTGATATGATGGAAGCTGCAGCCAAAAAAACACATCTTCCAATATCCACTAATTTAGTTCGACCAGTAATCGAAGATACGTTTTGGGTATGTCTTTTAGGAAAAGGATTTCCTGCACCAAGCAATCTGTTTAGATGGTGTACTGAAAGACTAAAGATAAGAAATGCAGATAGATTCATTCAAGAAAAAATATCGCAATATGGTGAGGCAATCGTAGTACTTGGAACCAGAAAGGATGAGAGTGGTTCAAGACAACAGCTGATGAATCTATATGCGATAAAGGATAGTTTACTTTCACGTCACTCTAAATTTGCACAAACATATGTGTATACTCCGCTACGAGATTTTATTACAAAAGATGTATGGACTTTTCTTCTACACAATGATAATCCTTGGGGTGCAAAAAACAGAGATCTTTTAGCATTATATCAAAATGCAAATTCATCTGAATGCCCACTAGTTGTTGATACCACTACGCCTTCATGTGGAAATAGTAGATTCGGATGCTGGGTATGTACAGTTGTAAATGAGGATACATCATTGAAAAATACAATTGAGAATGGCGAAGATTGGATGGAACCACTACTTGAGCTGCGCGAAGAACTCAAAGAAACACAAGACCCTGCAAAGAGAAGACATGTCAGAGATCTAAAGCGTAGAATAGGTCAGATGAAACTTGTAAATGATACAGTCAAAGAAGGATTTGACAAAAAGATTAGAGAATCAAAGATGCAGTTAGAGGACAATGATGGAAAACCCGATCCTTACTCACTACTCATTCCGGGACCGTACACATTGGAATTTTGCATGGAGTTTTTGCAAAAATTATTACAAGCACAAAAAAAGATTAGGCGGACTGGTCCTGACCCACACATGAGTTTAATCACAGAAGATGAATTACATGAAATTCAAAGAATCTGGAGAATGGAGCGCGGTGACTGGAAGAATTCAGTATATCAAATATTTGAAAAAGTCATGGAGCAAAAACTTGAATTACCACAAGAAGATCTTACTGGATTTGGCAAAATAGAGCAAGAAACACTAGAAGTGATTTGCACAAAAAACAATGTATCTAATATTCTTGTATCAAAATTACTAAATGCTGAATATGAGTCACAAGGAATGACTAGACACTCAAAGATATACCCAAAGATAAACCGCATACTCTCTGAAGAGTGGCGTGATGATCTTAATGACATAGTTGATGACTTGCAACGCCAAAAAGAAACAACAAGGGAGTATGGTAAAAAATGATCTTAACCAAAGTTGTATTGCAAGATTATGGGGTATACCGAGGAAAGAATGAATTTGACTTTACGTGTACTGATGATAGACCAGTTGTATTGATTGGTGGGACAAATGGTGCTGGGAAAACAACCCTCTTTGAATCAATCATGTTGGGTCTTTATGGCATGTCCATAATGGATAAAAAAACTACACAAAAAGTATACAATAAATTTTTGGCAAGAAAAATCCATCGTTATCTAAAGAGTGCAACATCTGCTGACTTTGCATCAATTGTAGTGCAGTTCAAGTTCTTTCACCAAGGAAAAGAAGTGGAATACAAAATTAATAGAATATGGAAGGGTGACGAACAAGATATTGAAGAGCAGTTGATCATAAAGAAAAGACATACAGATAATAACGAATTTGAACCCCTAGACACGATAGAGGAATCACAATGGCAGTCATTTATTGAAGATTTGATTCCAAAAGGTATAGTAAAATTATTCTTTTTTGATGGTGAAAAAATAGTAAAGATTGCAAAAGAAGGGCGAGAAGACCTAGCTATACGGGATTCATTCAAATCCCTTTTAGGAATAGAGATAGTAGAACAGCTTCGAACAGACTTGCAGGTAAATCTTGTAAGAAATCTCACCAGTGGTGGAAAATCTCTACAGAAGGATTTTGAGAAATACAAGGCAGAAAAAGATGAGAGTATAAAAAATATAGAAAGATTGCACGATAGACTTGCACAAAAACAAAATGAACTTGATTCGACTAATAGAGAAATTGAGATACTAGAGTCCAATATATCAAAAATAGGAGGCGAATTTGCAAACAAACGAGAAGATGCAAAGATACAGCTTGCAGTAAAGATGGCTGCACATGATGAGATGAAAAAGAAGATGCAGGAGATGTGTTCAAAGACTCTTCCATTTAGTCTGATTCCTCATGAGATTTTAAGTCTCAAAGGTAATATCATACACGATAGTCTAACCCAACGAGATAAAAACAGAGAGAAAATACTACAAATAAAAATAGATGAGGTTGACTCTCAACTAAGAACAGACAAGTTTTGGGAAGGTCTAGACGTAGGACTGGATTCACATGAAAAGATACGAGAAAAGATATCTTTGTTACTTGCAGAAAAACCTGATCCGTCACAACGAGAGATGATGTTTAATCTATCTACACAACAACAATCAGAGTTACTTGGAATAATACAACAAGCAGAGTACACCGCATGGAAGGAATTTGATGTAGAGACACAAAAAATGATCAAGATATCTGATGAGGTTGCAAGGATACAGTCATTTATTGCAAATGCTCCAGATGATGATGAAGTAGGTCCACTTGTATCAAAACTAGGAGATATAAACAAATGTGCTGGAGAGCTTAAAGCAGAAATGAATCACATTGAGGAGAAGGTATCAACTAATACTGCAATGCGTAACCACATCAATATCAAGTTACGAGATATAGTGTCACAGATGTATCGTGATGAAAAATCAAAGACAAGTGTGGAACTGACCCAGAATGTTCAAGTAGTATTAGAAGAGTTTGTTGAGAATCTAAAAATAAAAAAGATACGACTCTTGGAACAATATATTTTAGATGCCATGCATGTTTTATTACACAAACAAAACTTTATCGAAAAGGTTACTGTAAATTCAGATACGTTTGAGATAATTCTGTATAGAGAAAATAACGATCCACTTCCAAAGGATCTATTATCAGAAGGTGAAAAACAAATGTTTGCAACTGCTGTATTGTGGGCATTAGCCAAGACTTCTGGTAGACCGTTGCCATTTATGATAGACACACCACTTGCAAGACTAGATGAGAATCACAGAACAAACATTGTTGAGAAATTTCTTCCATTTGCATCACACCAAATACTGATATTTTCCACAGACAAGGAGATAGAACAAGAACATTATGAAAAATTAGAACCGTATCTGTCTCGCTCATATGCAATGGAATACATGCATGAGAAAGGTGCCTCTCAAATTCATGATGGATATTTCTGGAACAAAAAAGGTGAGAAAATTGTTGCGGTTTAATAGATTATACATGAGTTTCCGCTCACAGAACAATCTTGGAAATCTAAAAAGAAAGACAGGTGTTACTCCAAACATTGCAGGACGATTTGCAATATGTATGTCATTACATGACCCATCACCTCCAAATCCTGAAGAATTTGATGAAAAGGGCTCAGAAATTCACCCTTCAGTACTGTTTGGAGACTATGAGGATATGTTTATGTCATTAATGATTCAAAGACTAAAACAAGACGGTCTTGATCCTGAAAAATATCTCAACAGAATGCTACGAGCTCACTTTAATCGTGGTGTCATTGCATTGTCTGCTAGAATTCAAGACATCTCTGACTTTAATGAGATGATTAAACAGGAGAGAAAACATGCTTGAGTTAGAGCGTGTCATATATCTTGATCATAATGCAACAACACCACTTGACCCTAGAGTATTTGATGAAATGAAACCATATTTTTTAAATAAATTTGGCAACGCATCAAGTATGGATCATAGATATGGTAATGATGCAGCGGTTGCAGTTGAATCTGCTAGGAGTAATATTGCAAAAGCAATAGGTGCAAGAAGTGATGAGATAATATTTACTAGCGGTGCAACAGAGTCAAACAATCTGGCACTATGTGGTGTCATGGAAAAATACAAAGCCAAAGGAGATCATTTGATTACATGTGTTACAGAGCATGAGGCAGTGTTAGAGACTGCAAAACATCTTGAAAGTATCGGTAAAAAGATAACATATCTTCAAGTGGATAATCTTGGAAGAATTAACCTAAATGATTTAAAGAATGCAATTACTGAAAAGACTGTAATGATTAGCATCATGGCTGCAAACAATGAGGTGGGAACCATTCAAGATATAGCAGCAATCGGCAAGATTGCACATCAAAAAGATGTCTTGTTTCATACTGATGCTGCACAAGCTGTGGGAAACATACCCATTGATGTTCAAACAATGAATATTGATTTAATGTCATTTTCTGCACACAAGATGTATGGTCCCAAAGGTATAGGTGCGTTGTATGTACGAGGAATAAAACCTAGAGTAAAATTAAATGGGATTATGTATGGTGGTGGACAGGAAAGACGACTTCGCTCTGGGACACTTAATGTTCCGGGAATAGTTGGATTTGGCAAGGCAATCACACTTTCTATAAATGAGATGGAATCAGAAAATATGAGACTGCAAGCAATGTCTGATGGGGTGTTTCATACATTAGAGCAAGCTGGTGCATTACTTAATGGTGATAAAGAGAAAAGACTTGCAGGGAACATCAATGTGTGTTTTCCTGGAATTGAAGGCAAGGCAATAATTAATTCCGTGTCTGATTCTATTGCAATATCTGCTGGGTCTGCTTGTACCTCACAAAGTGTAGAGCCCTCACACGTTATAATGGCTCTAGGATATGGAGAAGAAAGAGCACACTCATCCATTAGAATTGGCATTGGACGGTATACTAAAAAAGATGAAGCTGAATTTGGAGCATGGGAGATAGTAGAAGCAGTTAGGAAGATCAGGAAAATCGGTATTTGACATGTCAGGATTGGATAATTCTAAAATTTGTGAGGATCTGATAACTAATGTTTGATCATACTTTAGGATATAGAAACCAATGTGGGTATGGAACCCAAATGCAAAATAAATTCTTTAAGAATAATATTGATAGTTATCAATTATATAAAAAATTATTAGGATTTCAATATAGGATGAATGAATCAGTTGTTCCTATTTATACGAAAAAGATGGATGAGAATAAATTAAGAGATGGTACTATTGGTGATGATAAATTCATAACAGAAATGACAATATCTAATTTATGTGGATTAAATTTTGAATATCTTTTTCATGCGATAGCTCCATGTGAAAAAAATGCTAACAATGTAATGAGTAATATGATTCGACCAATTTATGAATCCATTCCAAAAATGTTTTATCTTTTACGACATCCTGAAGACATTAACATTATATTGTGTAAAGAATCATTTAATAATCTGTTACCTAAACAGAAATATCATGATATTCAAAATAGTAAAAAATCAACTCTACGAGAATATTTTACTAAATTTTTAAAAACAAATGGAAAGCATTTTGTTTCACATATACCAACAACTGATGATTTTTTTAAAAATTTTAACCACAGTTATAATGCTGCTTGGTATAGAAATCAAATATACACACATGAATCATTAAATCTACAGAATGTATGTTATAGTTCATTAAGTATAAGTTCACATGCTAACATTGGACGTACAGTTTTGTACGATACACCAAACCCCTTTGCAGATAATGCGATGGAGATTTTAACCCATCTCACATTTTTTAATTTGTTTCTATATGTTAATTCTTGCTGGGAAATATTAGAGCAATTAAATGAGCATGCAGATACGCAGAGATTTGTAATGGAAACATACCAAGAATTAAAATCCTCCTTGGAAATGACATATCTATATCCTGACAAATCAGAATATTTAGAGAACCTTGTAATCAAGCCAGATGTTCGTAATAAACAAAGAGATGTCATACAAAATCATGATAAATGATCATCTTCTAATTGTTGGTGAAAAAGATCAAGAACGATTCAGACGATTTTGTACTGGATATGACAAGGACATTATAAATTCAATTGACAAATTTGTGTATGTGGATAACATGGGCTCTTGGGACAATACCAGATACGAACACACATTGTCTGTATCGTGGTAATCCAACATCATTTGGTATCCACGATGTGAAATATTTTCCGCAGCTGTCTGCACGAATACTAAAAATTATAAAAATGTGGTGCTTATATTAGAAAGTATGATTCAGTCCATACACAGATGATCAGATGTAATAACAAGGTCTGATCCCTATAATGAATTCTAATTGCATTCTTGGCAACAAGGTCGATACAAAAACAGATGAAGAGATCATTTATTGGTAAATTGTACCATCAAAGAAACAAACAGAGACAATATTTTCTGTAATTAAGAGAAGAAGGTTAGCTCAGAGATCAATTACATGAGGATATAAAACAAATGATGCTTGGCAGTGCTAGTTAGAATGTCATAGAATATACGTTCATTTTTTGGCATTTTTGATGATTTCTATGGAGCTCATTGTTGATGTGAATGACAAAAAGGATCAAACTCAGAAATGCTTTTATCAAAAGGATGCAAATAAAAGTTCAGAGTTGATTGTATGAACAAAGAACAGATACTAAACAGTACAGAGGTCGGAGATTGAATATAGATAAAGACCAAACCATCACTTCAAGAAACACACGTGGTAGGATAAAGGAAAACATACTCTTGATTGTTTTGATGGCACTGGGAATCGGTATAGTTGTATATGGATTAGTTCCTCCATATGATAAAGCTGTAGGGGTGTTTGGAGCTGCATTTATTATTGCCAGCTTTGTAGGAATCTATATGATGATTACGACACATAATGTGGCAAGGAGACTACATGAGCGATTCAACGATCAAAATGCAATCCTTGGAACACATACAGTGATTCTCAAGGAGATAGTATCAACTCAGAAGGAGATGTCATCATCTCTGAAGGAGATATCATCAACTCAGAAGGAGATGTCATCATCTCTGAAGGAGATGTCATCCACCCTCAAAAGTATCGACAACAAGATAGAGCAAAAACTCTAGAACATTTTTTTCTTGACAGTGTCTACTGGTCTAAACCTATTTTATTTTCAGAGCAATCTGGAAACCGACTCAGCAGATGGGTGTGCGGTAGTTCTTAAGGAAAAGGTATGAATGGTACAAATTCAAACTGTACAAGTGAAAGCACTCTAAACAATTCACATGCAAACAATGGGACTGGTACCACAAAAAGGATCAAACTCAGAAATGCTTTTATCAAAAGGATGCAAATAAAAGTTCAGTTGATTGTATGAACAAAGAACAGATACTAAACAGTACAGATGTCAGAGATTGAATATAGATAAAGACCAAACCACCACTTCAAGAAACACACGTGGTAGGATAAAGGAAAACATACTCTTGATTGTCTTGATGGCACTGAATCGGTATAGCTGTATATGGATTAATTCCTCCATCTGATAAAGCTGTAGGGGCGTTTGGATCTGCATTTATTATTGTCAGCTTTGTAGGAATCTATATGATGATGACGACACATGGTATGGCAAGGAAATTACATGAGCGATTCAACGATCAAAATGCAATCCTTGGAACACATACAGTGATTCTCAAGGAGATAGTATCAACTCAGAAGGAGATAGTATCAACTCTGAAGGAGATATCATCAACCCAGAAGGAAATGTCATCCACCCTCAAAAGTATCGACAACAAGATAGAGCAAAAACTCTAGAACATTTTTTTCTTGACAGTGTCTACTGGTCTAAACCCATTTTATTTCCAGAGCAATCTGGAAACCGACTCAGCAGATGGATGTGTGATAGTTCTTAAGGAAAAGGTATGAATGGTACAAATTCAAACTGTACAAGTGAAAGCACTCTAAACAATTCACATGCAAACAATGGGACTGGTACCACAAAACCAAAAATTCCCAGAATACAAGAGACAGAAGTACTTTATTTGCCAAAAAGATAATACATGAAAAATGACACATTTCAATTATGGATGCTCTGCTATTGGCAGAGATTAATCCAGAAGAATGTTTGGCATTTGAATATGTAAATCTTGGAAATGACGCATTTGCAGAATGGAATAATAAACATCAAAGAGATAAAAGATGTTGGTCAACTAATTCAGAACAACATATAAAATCTAAATTCTTTACACGTGAGTTACTGCTATAACGATATCTTAAATTGACATCACCACATATTCTCACATTATAACAATACCTTGATTCTTTAACACAAACAAATTACACATTAAAACACACACATATCTCTAAAACAAATTAACACACAACCACAACAAAACAATCTCTTCCAATCCCTGTTAATCTACTATCCACTCATAACATCACCACAACCTCCCTTGTTTTTTTAATTCATTTTTTGCATCATTTGACATTGTATCAAACGTTTGCACATCATAGTTTGCTCCTTGAAAATTTGTTGATTTCATCACAGCACCTTGAAAATTCGTATCTCTGAGATTAACTCCACTCATATTAGCCCAACTCAAATCTACACTGCGTAAATCTGCATAAAATAAATCTGCTCCCCGCACATCTGCATGTCGCATGTCTGCTCCATACAACTCTGTATTCCACAACTTTGCATTTGATAGGTTTGTCTGCTGTAAATTTACTCCTCGCATTTTTACATAAAACAGTATCGTACCACTCAAATCAGCTTCACTAATGTCAGTACCACTCATATCTGCATGATGCATATCTCTATTTTTGAGATTGACTCCTTTCATATTGGAATTTGATAAATCTCTTTTAATCAATTCCTCGTATTTGAAATTAATTTTAGAGAGATCTCTTTTTCTAAAAATGTCTGATGGCTTCATTGTTTAATTATTATTATTATTGACTACATTTTAATTTTAATCTAAATTAATAAATTCACCCAGTCTCAATTCTGTAAATTTATCCATCTCCACACGCACACACATCATTTTATCATCACTCACTCACCTAATCCCCCTCTCTCTTTAATACGCCTGATATTGTTATTTAGTAAGGTTTCATTAATTTTAAATAATTTTCAACAAAACATTATCACCTACCAGAGAAAACCCTCAAAAATATTGTCATTATTGAGAATCGTATATTTATGCCTGTTTAACATCTCTAAACATGCGTATATTACAACTTCACTGTGATCATATAGAATACACTCCAACAAAAAAAGAGATCTCATCTGCTGAAGACATTACAAACCCACAAACCCAAAGACTCGAAGAACTAGTAGTGGCATTTGTAGCAATTGAAGATGGTGATGACTCTCTAGTGGCAGAAAATGCCATATCACAAATAACAACATCCATGAATAAAATTGGATGCAAAAAATTATTGTTATACCCATATGCGCACCTTAGTTCCAATCTTGCACGACCATCCACTGCAATAACCTTACTAAAAGAGATGGAGAGTAACACAGTTACCTCCAATCTTGTTGTATCTCATTCTCCATTTGGTTGGACCAAATCATATAACATCAAAGTAAAGGGCCACCCACTAGCAGAGAGTTTCAAGGTTGTAACAAAAGACACAGCTACTACAAAACCCAACAAAGAACTAACATCTGATGCCCTCAAAGGCGAATCTAAAATTCGTTCATTTTGGAAGATACTCTCCCCAGATGGTACCCTAACTAATATCGGTGAATTTAATTTTTCAAATTATCCAAAATTAGAAATTTTAGCAAAATACGAATCTGCAAAAATTCGCAAAGTAGACAAACCACCTCCACACGTTGCATTAATGAAAAAGATGGGAATTGCAGACTATGAACCTGCATCTGACTCTGGTAATATGAGATTCTACCCAAATGGTCGTTTGATCAAATCGTTAATTGAGCGATACGTCACTGATAAAGTTAAAGAGTATGGAGGGTATGAGGTTGAAACACCAATCATGTATGATTCAGAACATCCCAGCATGGTTAGTTACTTTAACCGATTTCCTGCACGACAATACAACATTGATTCAGAAGGCAAAAAACTTTTTTTGAGATTTGCAGCATGTTTTGGACAGTTCCTTATGGCTAATCAATACCAACTCTCACACAAAAATTTACCATACAAACTGTATGAACTAACTCGTTACAGCTTTAGACGAGAACAGTCCGGCGAACTAGTCGGTCTGAGAAGATTAAGAGCATTTACCATGCCTGACTGTCATGCATTCTGCAAAGATATGCCACAGGCAATCAACGAAATTAAAACTAGATTTGATCTTTCACAAACTGTTCTTCAAGAACTTGGAATCGATCAAAGTGATTACGAGATGGCAATTAGATTTACAGAGGATTTTTACAATGAGAATACCTCTGCAATTAAAGAGCTGGTAAAAAAACATAATCGACCCGTTCTAGTTGAAATGTGGAAAGAGAAATTCTTTTACTTTGTACTAAAATGGGAGTTTAATTTTATTGATGCTCATGGAAAGGCATCTGCTTTATCTACTGACCAAATTGATGTCGAAAATGCAAGTAGATACGGAATTAATTTTGTTGATGAAAATAATGCAAAACAACACCCAATAATTTTACACAACTCTCCTAGTGGTGCAATTGAGCGAATAATTTATGCACTACTAGAAAAGGCAGCAAGTGACTCTCATACAGGAAAAAAACCACAACTTCCCCTTTGGTTAGCCCCCACCCAAGTTAGGGTCATCCCCCTCAAAGAAGAATTTAACGAGTTTACTGAAAAATTAGCTCTTAGAATTTCTACAAAAAACTGTATTCGTGTTGATGTCGATGATAGAAATGAAAGTATTGGAAAAAGAATTCATGATGCTGAAAAAGAATGGATCAGATATATCCTAGTTATTGGTCAAAGGGAGGCAAACTCTGAAAATCTCAGTATTCGTGATAGAGAAACTGGTAGTATACGTGAATTGTCCTTTGATGATTTTATTGATGAAATTAAAAAACAAACTAGAGAAAAACCTTTCACTGGTTTGAATCTTCCAAAATATCTCTCAAAGAGACCTAACTTGATGGTGTGAGTAATGAGCTTTCTTGATTTATACATGAATAATACTCCATTAATTACATCTTCATTTAATGGTGATAACACTGTAAAGCCAATTGCAACAATATTTGGAGTTCCTTTTGATTCCACTCATTCATACAAACCCGGTTGTCGGTTTGGCCCTGATGCCATCCGTGATTCCTTTAACAACATCGAGATCTTTCATCCTGAACTTGGGGTTGATTTAGAGACTGTGCACATTGAGGATTTGGGGAACATGTGTCATACAGTTGTTGCATCTGAAATGATTGATATGGTTAAAAAAGTTACCACCGAGCTTGTTGCAAAAAAAAGACAGTTATTCATTTTAGGTGGTGAGCACACAATAACATATGGGACATACACTAGTTTTCCTAAAGAGACGGGATATGTTGTTTTTGATGCACACTATGATTTACGTGATGAATTTGCCAATACTCGGCTTGGTCATGCATCTTACCTGAGACGAATTGTTGAGGCAAAAGGCGGTGATGCTGAAAATATTTTACACGTTGGTGCAAGGGCATTTGTAAAAGAGGAATTGGCGTTTCTCACTGAAAATAAAATTAAAACCATCACTGATAAACAAATTCGAGATGGTGTGGGTCCTAGTATACTGCGAGACCACCTCTCAACATTTGATAGCATTTATTCTAGTTTTGATCTTGATGTTTTAGATCCCGCATATGCCCCCGGGGTGGGAAATCCAGAAGCTGCAGGTATTACATCTCGTGAGCTCTTTGATATGATTTACACTTTTGAGGATACCACAGTTGTAGGAGCAGATATTGTTGAGTTAAACCCATATCACGATAATGGAGCTACTGCATCTTTGGCTGCAAAGATAATCTCAACTTTGATTGCAATTAATCTATCAAAAAACAACTAGTAATTTTTGATAGTTTGTGTGATTTACAAGATGGTTTTATTTTGTGGTACTTGTAATCTAGAATAATGTTGAATATCCTTTGTTTTCATATTTTGTTTACTTGCTGAATCAATTATCTCTTAATTAAGAAATATTGTCTCTGCTTTGTTTCTTTGATGGTGCGATAATTAACAAATTATTTCTATGTTTGTCACTGTGTGGTCTTGTTGGTTTTATGGTATGTTGTTGGTGTACCTCAGATTAACCTGAAAACAACATATTGGAGATTTAGCTATTTACAAATGATTCATTATTTTGACTATGCTATCTACGATACTTTGTTGCCAGTTTACCATCTCATCAGTTTAAAATTTTAAATGTGGGTGACCTGTAAATAACTAGGTGGGTAAAGTCTCTTGAGTAATCAAGAGGATCTTGGCAGAACCAATGATGCATATTTGGATAGGTAGAAGAGAAGTAAGTCAAGAGTCACCAAAATCAATCTTATTATTTTGATTCCATGTTTTATAATGTTTTATTTTATTTGAAATCATGTCATGTATGTAATGTCTGTAATTTTTCTCTGTGTTACACACTATATGATCTGCAACTTGCAACATGGGATTTTTTTGAATTCTTTTGTATATTCTAGTTTTAATTTTCATTTCAGGATTTGACTCTGTCTTTAAATTACAACATTAGGTTCCACTCAGCATGAGATGATCACATCCCACGAATTTATCAAAACATTGAATACAACTCAAATGATACAGGATAAACCCTACAAAAAATGGAGTAAAAAATAGTTCCCATTTTGGGAACTATTCCAAAAACACCAGAACACACATTTTGCAATGAGGTCAGCAGTTGTATCTGACCATACACATGTATTTCTAGCATGTTGTTGTTGCATCTAAGCATATCTCCTCTAATTGGGTATTTTATTAATTTTGTTATATGATAAATAAATTTTTGATCATCTCTAGGCACCAAAAATAAATAAATGTATTATATTGTATGATTTCAAATAACGTGAGAATTGATCATGCCTAATTGGATTTTAGAAAAACATATCTCTAAAAAAGCACTACCAAATGAAAACATCACTAGTTGGATAAAGTGGGACCCAAAATTAATTCCTAAAAATATTGTGCTAAAATTTGACTCTAATATTGTAATCACCAAAATCCTTAATGTGAGTAAAAAAGGATTAAAAAATAATGAATTTGATTCTGGACAAATCACACTAGATCAAAAGGATATTCAAATCCCTGGATTTTTTGGATTCACTTGTTTGTATGGTGCAATACCTGAAAAAGAAATAACTGTAAATTTTATTGTGGAATTTGATTTTGGCAATGTTGTTAAAAAGGTAGAATACTCTACAAAAATTATAAGACCTTTGTTAAAATTTGAACAAACTGAATACAGCTTGACGTCATCTCAATTTATCAATCCTCTTGTTCTAAAACTTGTTAATACGGGTTTGGGTCAAATAGTTAATTTACGTCCATTTGTAAAGTGATGAAAACAAATGATATAGAAATTAAAATAGAAACTAGAAAAGAAAATATTAAAGATCAAAGTTTAATTTTTGTAAAAACTGAACAAATTTTAATTTCTAAAATTATTGTTAATGGAGTAAGGGTCTGGTGTGCTTTTTATTGGTTATGAGTATAAAGATGCTGCCGGTAATTGTTTCAAGTCTGAATTTGCAAACATTTCAGTTCACATTGAAGAAAAACAGACTTTGCAAGTATCCTTTACTGAAAATATTTCTAAATTATCTGGTGCCCTTTGCTCAAAATTAGCGCATAGAATTAATTTAGTAGAGACCCATTAGCTAGATCGATAATTACTGCTTTAGGTATTTACTTTCTTTATTTCTCAAAAAATTACCTAAACTAAAAATTACTATTCATAAGGTGCACTATTTTACAATCATGTAAAATTGAATTTGTTTTTCATTTCAACTACTAGGTCAGATGGAATCTAGACTCGATTCTATAATTAAACAAGACATGGACATAACTATTTTTTATTTTAATCAATTTCTCAAATTTATTCTATCAAAAAAGACAAGGATCTCTAATGTTTTATTCATTATAATGTCAAAACAACGAAAATCCCTAGACCGTATTTTGTATGAATCCTCTTATGGTTCTGCATTTGGTGAGAAAATTGTCTTTGTAACTAACTATACGTGAAGATAGGAAAAGGAAATCAGATAGCATAAAAAATGAATCAGACTCCAACCTGCAGTGTATCACCATCGTTAAAACGAATTCCAAAGAAACAGATTAGGGATAAATCAAGTAACAATAGATTGGGGTTGTTGACCTGTACAAAAAGTTTTTTCAAGTAGCAAACTGATGAAATAAAAATATACTAAAAAATGATAAAGTTGAGAATATACGCAGATAATCAATCAAGAAATATTTTATAAAGAATCACTTTCTACAGTCACAAGTCATCATCATTATAACACATGCATTTTCTAACGACGATAACTAGGATACAAAATATTAGGAAACAATCAATCAAATCCATTAAACATTACCAAACTAACAAAATTTGTAAAACTGGTGAATTTTTATCTATTCTTACTGTACCACCACTATCCCTTTATTAGATGGTATTTTGGGTGTATCACGTGTTAAATAATTTAAGAGATACTCTAAAGCCTACTTTGGAAAAGATTGGCAAAATATTTGCATCTACAGGATTACCTGCTAATTTTTGGACCTTTACAGGATTGGCATTTGCACTTGTTGCCGCTGTCGTATATGGAATAGTTGATACCATTGAGTATGGACTAGTTTTAGGTGGTGCCCTGTTACTTGTTTCAGGATTTTTTGATATAGTTGATGGTCAAGTAGCTAGAATTACAAAAAAGACTTCAAAAAAAGGTGAGTATCTTGATTCAATGTTTGATAAAATTTCTGAAGTTGCAATATTTTTAGGAATTCTAGTTGGTGGATATGTAGAACCATACCTTGTGTTACTTGCAATTAGTTTGTCATTACTTGTAAGCTATGCAAGATCAAAATCTGATATTATTAACATTAAACTTCAAGGAATTGGAATAGGAGAGAGAGCAGAACGACTCTTGGTGATTGCAGTTATTGGAATGATTGGTTTTATAGAGTATGCTGTAATTATTGTTATAGTTATTGCTGCAATAACTTTATCACAAAGAATGATATACACACTACAAAACATTAAAGAATAATAACTAGCGAAGTTTTCCACGTTTTCTTCTACTGTCTGCTGATCTAATCTTTAGAATCTTGAAATGAATTGCACATGAAATACAGTAGTGTTTCAAAACTGTAGGTGATGCAATGTATGCCCCCTGTGCACGTAGTTCTTTAGCTAGTGTGTGTTCAACTAGGTTTAATCTAGATGTCACCTTTTTTGCCTTGTCTTTTGGTACAGTCTGTCCACAGTTTGTACACTGTACAACACCTGAGGAGCCTTTACCTCCTTTGGTACGTCCTCTACTTGCACGCTTTAGTGGCATATACCTGAGCAAATTTGCTTACTTATATTCTTGTAGAATTTCTCAAATAATCTATTTGTGCCCAAGTTTTGGATTAAGACTCAGCATGTTTTAATTCTAGATCGAATAAATTATAGTGATAATCATGCGTGGTTTATGTCACACTTGTCTTAGGTCTGGAGTTCCAGTGTTAATAATACGTGGTGAGATCATTTGCCAAGATTGCATAGATGAGAAAAATGCAAAAAACTAAATTCGTACCATCCCGCCAAATTTTATGAAACTAGCAGTTTTTGCTCATTGTGCAATTGATACAATAACCATTGAGAAAAATAACTATGAACAAATAGGTGGTGCTGCTTGCTACACTAGTATTATGGCAAAACAATTCAAATTTGATATAGATTTGTTTACAAAGATTGGTCCTGATTTTCCTAAAGAATATTTGGAACAACACAACATCAATCTTGTAAATTCAGAATCCCAAAAAAATACTACAAAGTTTACCATCTGCATCACTGGTTCAGATAGAACTTTGAAACTTGAAAATCAATGTGAAGAAATTCCTTACTGTTACAGTGATGCAGACGCTCACATTATTAGTCCAATTTATCATGAAGTCTCCAATGATACATTTACAAAAATTAAAAATGATTCAAATTTTCTTTTTGTAGACCCACAAGGATTTTTGAGGAGAAAAGATTCTCAAAATAATATTTTTTTAGAAAAAACAAGTCTTGATTTATCTAATGTTAATGCAATAAAGATTAATGCTGATGAATCCAAACAACTAGTTGAGCAAACAGATGATGATATAATGCTTGCATTTCAAAAAAAAGGAATTGAATATGTGTTATTCACTGATAAAACCAACATCTCTTTATTGGTAAAAGACAAAGTTTATTCAATCACACTACCAAATAAACAAATTTATGATACCACCGGAGTTGGTGATATCTTTTCTGCTGCATTTACTTGTACAATGCTTAAAGAAAAAGACTTTTTGTGGGCACTTTGTTTTGCAGGCGGTGCTGCCCAAGCTGCTCTAGAATCAAAAGATGTTGGATTGCAAAAAATCCCCAACAAAGGTACAATTCAAACAAATGCTTCTTATTTTTACAATTTGGTGAAATTTCGAGATTTATGAAGCATTATTCTTTTATTGAACTAACTTGATTGGTTCTTTTATGCAGATAGGTATTTACGGTTCTGAGAGTATGAATTCTGCTGCTGCAAAGACTATTAAAAAAATTCTTGATGAACATGGAATTGCATCATTTTCTATCACCACTAAATCAAAGAGTAAGATAGCAGTACCTGACTGTGTTATAGTTCTTGGTGGCGATAAAGGGGTTAGAAATTACTTTCATCGAACCTTTGATTCTACTCTACCAGTATTGGGTGTCAGTGAAGGTGAGGCAAGTGGCTTTTTAGCCCAAATTGAACTTCGAGAATTTTCATCATATGTCAACGTCTTAAAAAAACAAAAATATACTATAGAGCAAGTTCCTCGCCTTGGCGTAAAAATTGACGGCAAAAATGTTTATCCTGTGTTAAATGATGTTGCAGTTTTTTCATCTAAAAGTGCAATGCTAATGGAGCATACACTGCGAGTTAATGGCGATGAGGTTTGGCACGATAACAGTGATGGTATAATTGTATCCACCCCTATTGGTTCATCTGCATATTCAATGTCTGCTGGAGGTCCTGTACTATTCCAAGACTCTGCTGTATTTGAAATAATCTCTGTAAATTCACTTGATGTAACACGCAGACCCATCATTGTTTCAAATAACAGTTCTATTGAGATTGATGATATCTCTGCACGTATACACTGTGAGGTAGTTTTAGATGGTTTAGATAGGTATAAAGTAAAAAAAGTAGTTGAATGTACACAATTTTTCCCTCCTGCCCAAATAATTAGACTAAAAAAAGATCAAACTGCAATATCTGCACTTGCAAAAAAAGTTCATCTTGCAGAAGAACTCCTTAGTATGCCTCCTAGCTCTAAACTTCTTTTGAAGACTCTAGAATATGAAGGGGCATTAACACAGAAAGATTTGGCAAACAAAACATTACTCCCTGATAGAACAGTTAGACTTGCACTAAGTCATTTGCTTGAAAAAGGGTATGTAAAAAGAAAGGTCTCAATTCGAGATGCAAGGCAAAAAATTTATGAAATCTCAAAGATAGAGTGACTAGTTGTATTGTTGGGTGTGTTTGTAGGAATATTTTATTAGATACATTTTTGATTTTATTTAGATCTTTAGATGCATCTTTTTTTGCAATTTGGGTTTTGTTATACTATCATGATTATTGTGTAAGCTATGGATTATTGTTGGGATTTTTTTCTCTAGTTTTTGCTAAACTGAAAAACAAACCCAATTATTAAAATAGTTCTTGCTAAATTTTTGACTTTTTACACCCTTTGATGCTTTACACTGTGTGTGTTATATCTTTTAACAAGTCAAGACATTACACAACTATCGTGTGTTGTATGATATTTTTTTTCTGATGACTGTTATGACTAAATATTTTGTCAATGTTTTCTTTATTCCATCAAATACAATTAGAAAAAAAAAATATAATAAATTAGTAGTTAAATGGGCAAAAAATTATGCTGTCTTTTGTCATGGAACAAATAACTCATAGAGATAAATGGCAAGCAATACTATGTTTATTTGACATTCATAAAAGAGTGGATGCTGTCATGATGTGTATGTATTAATTAACAGATGAGGTTTGATAAAATCAGACAAAGAGAAAACAAAAACTTGTGCCATATCTATCAAAAAGACAAACCAAGACAAAGGTAACCACATTATCCTAACCCAAGATGACAGACGACACAATACATGGACTGACCAAGACGGTTATCAATGGATGCAGAATAGCTATGGCACTTGGATTCAACAAACACTACCTGATATGATCATATCTGATGATGGCTCTACCAAAGTAATGACTCGACTACATTCAGAGTTTGATAGTATGATACAACAAGAACGAGAGCGTGCAACCTCTGTATTTGATAGTAAAACTCTCCAGTCCGTACCAGGAGATTCATTCTCACATGACTTGCCTGAAACGGTACCTAAACATCTAGATAAATCCCTACTTGAAAAGATGGAACTAGAAGAGATTCTCGCACTTGAAAAGATGTTAAATATCTACAATTATGATGACTCTGAAACAGATGATAACACAGATGGGTAATGATATCGGAATGATTTATGATGACTTTGATTGAAAGATTAGGATTACAGACAAACGTATCTCATTTACTGCTTTACTGATAATTCTCTTTTTATTCCATATTCCTTTTGCTTTATTATAATGATATTTTGAGTGAATCTAGTTTTTGCATGATTACTAGATGGTTTTTTCCTCTTCCTCCTCAAACCATCGTGATTTTAACCTAATTGCGGGATGAACTAATTTCAGGTTAGTAGAAATAGCCCTCAATATCTAAAGTTTTAATATTAGTTATTTTTATAAAAATCGTGAATAGGGTATTACTAACTGTCGTATTTCTTTTGGCAATAATTGCATTATCTCCATCCATTCTTTCAGACTCTGTCTTTGCACAAACTCCCTCACAACCCGTCATAACTGCTACTCAAATAGATGGTAGTGGTGTGTCTCTAGCTCATATACAGTTCGGTAATACTTTTGGCACGGCTGTATCTTTAAATGAAATTTTTGCTGGAACTGCTAGAGCTGATACTGGTATTACCATAGCTAGTCTAACATTTACTGGAGGACAATTTGATCCACAAGCATCTCTTGACTGCGATGGAAAAATCTACATCACTACAGGAGTAAGTGGTATTACTGATACAAATGTACCAATAGCTATCATCATTGGTGATCCCGGAACAAGTAGCTTTTCATCAGGTGATACACTCAACTTGATAATTACCGTAAATACTAGTGTAAATCCTAAACTTTCTGCAGACCAACTACCAACTTTATGTGAACCTGCAACACCTGAAAGTCCTAGAGCTGTATCTTCAATAACTAATGGTAATGGCTTTACTGAACTCCAAGGAGCTCGTGGCATCACCACCATCGAAATTGGCTCTGTTACATACGCCCTAGTTGCATCTCAACAAGATGATGGTGTCCAAATCATCAATATATCAAATCCTGCATCCCCCACTCCGGTATCTGCTATAACTGATAGTAGTCTCTATTCTGAACTTAATCAAGCACTTGGCATCACCACCGTCGAAATTGGCTCTGCTACATACGCCCTAGTTACAGCTATTGGAGATGACGGCATCCAAATTATCAATATAACAGATCCTTCCAACCCAAGGCCTGTAACTGCAATAAATAATGGTGATAGTGTTGGCGGTAATACCTTTGCACTTGATGGAGCTCGTGGCCTCACCACCGTCAAAATTGGTGCATCTACATACGCCATAGTTACAGCTGAGGTATCTAACAGTATCCAAATCATCAACATATCAAATCCTACATCCCCAACTTTAACATCTTCAATATCCGAAGGTGATAATAATGGTGCTGGTGGTACCTTTGATAATCTCCGTGGAGCATCTGCCGTCACCACCGTCGAAATTGACTCAACCATATACATCCTAGTTACATCTAATCTTGATGACACTGTCCAAATCATCAACATATCAAATCCTGCATCCCCCATTGCTGTATTTTCAATAACTGATGGTGATAGTGATGGTGGTACTGGTACCTTTGATGAACTCAATGGACCAGTTAACATCACCACCGTCAAAATTGGCTCTGCTACATACGCCATAGTTGTATCTTTTACTGATGCAGGTGTCCAAATTATTGATATATCAAATCCTGCAGCCCCCACTGCTGTATCTTCAGTAACTGACGATGGTACCTTTGATAGACTTCTTGGAGCACTTGGCATCACCACCGTCAAAATTGGCTCTGCTACATACGCCCTAGTTGCATCTTTTAGCGATGACGGTGTCCAAATTATTGATATATCCACTCCTGCAGCCCCCACTGCTGCATCTTCAATAACTGATGCTAGTCCTACTACTGCTAGTATCTTTGATACACTTGATGGAGCATCTGACATTACCACCGTCCAAATTGGTTCATCTGTTTACGCCCTAGTTGCATCTCAAGTAGATAATACTGTCCAAATTATTAGTATAGCCGATAATCAACCAGAACCAACATCAGAAGCAACACCAGAACCAACACCAGAACCAACACCAACACCAACACCAGACCCAGTAGCAACACCGGTAAATCCCTTATCTGTATCTTCTGTAACTGATGGAGTTGGTGGATTTGATGAACTTGATGGAGCAACTGACATCACCACTGTTACCGTCAGCTCAACTCCATACGCCCTAGTTGCATCTAGCCTAGATAACAGTGTTCAAATTATTGATATATCAGATCCTTCATCCCCAACTACTGTATCTTCAGTAACTGATGGTGTTGGTAATTTTGATGAACTTTTTGGACCGCGTGGTATCACAACTGCTGTAATTAGTGGATCCACCTACGCCCTAGTTGCATCTTACTCAGATGATGGTGTTCAAATTATTGATATAACAACTCCTTCATCCCCAACTGCTGTATCTTCAGTAACTGATGGTGAAACTGATGCTAATGGTAATATTTTTTATGAACTTTATCAAGCTTCTGGCATCACCACTGTACAAATTGGTACATCCACCTACGCTCTAGTTACAGCTAGTAGTGATGATGGTGTTCAAATTATTGATATAACAACTCCTTCAGCCCCAACTGCTGTATCTTCAGTAACTGGTGGCGTTGATGGTTTTGATGAGCTTGCAGAAGCTAGAAACATTACCACCATCCAAATTGGTACATCCACCTACGCCCTAGTTGCATCTGTCCTTGATAGCGGTGTACAAATTATTGATATATCAAACCCTGCAAATCCAATTGCTGTATCTTCAGTAACTGATGGTGTTGGTGGTTTTAATACACTTGGTGGAGCTTTTGATATTACTGCTGTTGCAATTAGTGGATCCACCTACGCCCTAGTTGCATCTGAAATAGATAGTGGCATCCAAATTATCGATATAACAACCCCTGCAACCCCAACAGTTACATCTTCAATAACTGATGGTGTTGGTGGATTTAATGAACTTAGTGGGCCTCGTAGTATTACCACTGTACAAGTTGGTTCATCAACCTACGCCCTAGTTGCATCTTTATCTGATGACGGCATCCAAATTATCGATATAACAACTCCTGGAACCCCCACTGTTGCATCTTCAATAACTGATGGTGGTGCTGATAGTACTGGTGGTATCTTTGATGAACTTGATGGAGCTAGTGGTATCACCACCGTCCAAATTGGCTCATCCATCTACGCCCTAGTTGCATCTTACTCAGATGACGGCATCCAAATTATCCGTATAGCAGAATCTCAACCAGCAGCACCAGCACCACCTGCACCATCACCTGCACCACGAACACTAATAGATGCAGCAACCCCTGCAAATACTCTAGATGTATCTTCAATAATTGATGATGTTGATGGATTTAATCAACTTGATGCACCTACTGATGTCACCACCGTTGTAATTGATGGATCCACCTACGCCCTAGTTGTATCTAATGGAGATAACAGTGTCCAAATTATCGATATATCAGACCCTACAGATCCAACTTTTGTATCTTCAGCAACTGATGGTGAGGGTGATGGTGAGGGTGATAACTTTATTGCACTTGGTGGAGCTCGTGACATCACCACTATCGTAATTGGTGGATCTACATACGCTTTAGTTACAGGTAACTTGGATAACGGCGTCCAAATTATTGATATATCCACTCCTGCAACCCCAACTGTTGCATCTTCAGTATCTGATGGTGTTGGTGGATTTAATGAACTTGCTGGACCTCGTGGTATTACCACTGTTACCATCGGTACAACTCAATACGCCCTAGTTGCATCTTTATCTGATGACGGCATCCAAATTATCAATATATCAACTCCTACAACCCCAACTGTTGCATCTTCAATATCCCTTAGTGATATTGTTGCTGGTAGTGTCTTTAATACACTTGATGGAGCTTCTGATATCGCCACTATCGAAGTTAGTGGATCCACCTATGCCCTAGTTACTGCTGTTAACAGTAATGGCATCCAAATTATCGATATATCCACTCCTACAGCCCCAACTGTTGTAGCTTCAATAACTGATGGCGTTGGTGGATTTAATACACTTGCTGGAGCTTTTAATATCGCCACTGTCGAAATTAACTCTGTCATGTACGCTCTAGTTGCATCTTTAGATGATGACGGCATCCAAATTATCAATATATCAAACCCTGCATCCCCAACTCCTATATCTTCAGTAACTGATGGTGTTGGTGGATTTGATACACTTGCTGGAGCTTCTCGCATTACCACTGTTACAGTTGGTTCTGCTACATACGCCCTAGTTGCTGCTGGTGCTGATGACGGCATCCAGGTTATAGATATATCCACTCCTGCATCCCCAACAGTTGTATCCTCAATAATTGATGGTGCTAATGATGGTTCTGGCAGTGCCTTTGATACACTTGATGGAGCTAATGGTATCACCACTGTTGTAATTGGTACATCTACATACGCCCTAGTTGCAGCTACTAATGATGACGGCATCCAAATTATTCGTATAGAGGGATCTCCATCTGGAGCTACTGGTGGTTCATTTGAAGCTGTAGGTTCAATTGGAGGTGCAATTGCAGGTGCAACTGAACCTTCATCTCAACCATCAACATCAACATCAACATCAACATCAACATCAACATCAACATCAACATCAACATCAACATCAACATCAACATCAACATCAACATCAACATCAACATCAACATCAACATCAACATCAACATCAACATCATCACCACCACCATCATCAGACAGTAGCAGTTCAGACTGGCAAAAGAAACCAACCTTTGGCAAGTCATGGGAGGTATCCTCTGATCAATTTGTAACAAATGGATTCACCTTCAATGGTCACACACTTGATATCACAGACAACTGGCACACAGAATTTGTTAAAACCACAACAATCATTGGCGAGACAAATCATGTCCAGATGAGAGTCTTTGCATTTGATGGATTAAAATATGTCCAGCTCTCACTAGGATTACCAGAGATTGGTGCAATATCTGATGCAGAAACTGACATCATTATACATCTAGAGCGTAACTACAATAGTCCAAATGACTATGACATTGTTGATATTGTACACGAACAAACAGAACCACTAGTGAATCCAGACTCTACAACTGCTAGTATCACACCATCCCTCTGTAACAACTCTGATACTGAACCACGTTGCTATGATATTGACATTAACTTTGCAGTTGATGCCCCATTATACGATGATGTACTAGCAATATCTGCAATTGATACAAAGAGAAGAACCACAACTACATACATCAACGAGGGTGTAGAGTTTGTAGGAGAGTCCCTACTTCCTGCAGAGACTGCATCCATATTTATCAAAAAGACAAACCAAGACAAAGGTAATCACATTATCCTAACCCAAGATGACAGACGACACAATACATGGACTGACCAAGACGGTTACCAATGGACACAAAACAGCTATGGCACTTGGATTCAACAAACACTACCTGACATGATCATATCTGATGATGGCTCTACCAAAGTAATGACTCGACTACATTCAGAGTTTGATAGTATGATACAACAAGAACGAGAGCGTGCAACCTCTGTATTTGATAGTAAAACTCTCCAGTCAGTACCAGGAGATTCATTCTCACATGACTTGCCTGAAACGGTACCTAAACATCTAGATAAATCCCTACTTGAAAAGATGGAGCTAGAAGAGATTCTCGCACTTGAAAAGATGTTAAATATCTACATCTATGATGATGCTTGGTCTGATACAGATGATGATGATAGTAACTCTGTCGAGTAGACAAGTTACATGTTGTTGATTTGGATTTAATTAACCAAGTATTCCATTTTTGAGATCCATTAAACCATTTTAAATGAAATTTTCAAAGATGATATTATACATAACACAGGTGTAGTTATGGCAACAACTTTTTTAATTTAAGACCTGCTACTACCTAGAAATTACCAAAAATACCAAAAAGATAACACACCCACACATTTTGTGGCATTCTAATCTAAAACTCATCTGAACTCTCTACTCTGTTTTCATATCATTATGTATGACTAGTATCAAACCAAACCTCCCCAAACCCTTAATTACAGAAAATATTGTCTTGCTTTATTTTTTTTAATTTTTAAAACTGTTTAGATCAGCCAAAAAATAGTGAGTTCTTTCTTTAGTCTTTGTATCTACACTAGAAAATCTATAATCAAGCCTAGTTAACTTGATAGACTGATTCCCTACCTTATGTTAGCATCAACAGAATCAGAAACCACATTTTGAAGGTAGTTATATTGAGCCTGAATCCTTTTCTCCGCTATAACAGAAATTCATCCAAAGTAGTTTAGCTTAAATGTAAATTTTGTAATAAGAAATGAAGAAAAAAATGCCATATGAAGAAGTATATTTCCAGAGAATGGAAGATGAAAAATTAGAGAAATCAAAGTCTAAAAAACAAAACTAGTCATTGTTTGGGCCCTTGGAATTATTATCATTTTAATTATCTTTTGGTCCTACCATGTCTTCGGGTTTGACTTTATTGTCCCAATCCCCTCTAGTACCTTTAACTAGAGAAATAATTCCAGATGCTATAAACAATATGACTAGTCCAAAAAATGCACCTTGATCAAATACCCTAAATGAACAATTGATTTCAACTGGTGGGAAATCATCTGAATATTGATAACAAGTTCCAAATTCATTTGATTCTATTGTAGCTTCTTGATAGTTATGACCAAATACACCCAAGATAAGAAATCCTACAAAGATTAAAACAAACCCTACCATGATAAATCTCATATCACTCATATAATTTTTTTACTGATTTACTGTATTTACATTTTGACCTTTAGATAACTGAGACTTGGGCATAACTGTTTACAAAAATAAGATCAAATTACTTGAGAGACCTGGCATTCTTTGCATAATTCTTGGATTTTTACTTTTGTTGCTGTACCTTTGTACACTCTATTAACGCACAAATCAAGTATTTCATTCCCAAAATCCTTTGACTTGTTAATGCATCTTTGATCATCTCAAATAATATTACTTTTCAAGAGTTCTTTTGAGATTCTCTAGTGATGCCTCATAAAATGCTGCCATAAACACTATAAAATCTAAAAATTCTTTTTCAGACATTTTCTCACTATTAAGATATGATTCCCATCTCAATTCTACAAGATTTTTAGATTTTGGTTTAATTGAAATTGTTGCAACATATGCCCTTAATGGTAAACCTCTAGTTGCAATGTATGTAAAATATTCACCTTTTTTCCATGCAACAACATGCTCTTCAATTTTATTTCCATCTTCAAATGTGATCAATCTGATAGCTCCAACACCTGTTCTCTTCTTTGATAGGTAAACTGTATTTTTTACATCGACTACCCAAGTAGGCAATCCTACAATATTGCTAATTTTTCTCCAAACTTTATCTTTTGGCGCTTTGACCCTGATTGTCTTTTTAACAGTTCCAGTATGAAATGATTTTTTTACCATGTTTCTATCACCAAATCACTGATTTTTAAATTTTAGTTGAACAATCATTTTTAATCCCCAGAAAGAAATGAAATCAATGGTCTTTGGGTGGGGAAAAAAGAAACAAGAAGAAGCACCAGTTGAGGAAATATCTCAAAATAAAGAGATCTCACTTGCAGATATCCCTAAAATTTTAAATGACCTTACAACTATGAGAAAATCCCAAACTTTGAGTGAAATTAATAACATTAGAAACCAAACTGCACCTCTTATTGAAGAATTAATGAAAATAGGAAATCACCTTGAAAAAGACAATCTTAATGTTGATGATATAGATAAACATCTTGCAATCATTGTAGTTAGAGGTAAAAAACAAGTCATTGACATGATCAAAAAAGATGTTGTTTCATTACCAAAAATATCTTCTTTTGATGATGCTGAAAAAGTAAATTCTGCATTAAACCTCATTCTTAAAAAAGTCGGCGATGTCTTGGGACGTCAAACTAGGGTCATTCATATTTTTGCTAAAAAGTATGCCAGTCAATTAAAAGAAAACCTTGCAGTGATGAATGCAAATCATTCTGAAATTAACCATTTACTAAACAATTTTAATTCTACAAAATCACTCTCTGAAGAAACCCTTGATACCATAAATCAAATCAAAAATCTAAAGGAATTGCGTAAAGAAAAATCTCAAAAAATTAAAGATATAATCAAAAATACAGCTATAACAAATGAGAAAATACTTGAAATTAAAAATAATATCAATGAGATAAAATCTTCTGAAAATTATAAAAAATATCAAAATTTAAAAAATATTTTAGATAACTTTGTTAACGAAAAATTGAAAATCAAAAATCAAATCAATACACAATTCACAAAGATTTCTCGCCCTCTAAGTAGATACGAGTACGCCTCTTCTTTGGATAAGGATCAAAAAAATATTTTATCAAAGTTGGTATCTGAACCATTTAATGCGTTGACTATAACAAATAAAGATTCCATTATCATAATACTTGAAAATGTTCGTAAAGGAATCTCGTCTGGTTCCATCTCTGTAAAAGATGTTGAGAAAACATCTTTGCAAATAACTGAAACTGAAGAGTTACTAGATGGATTTGTATACAAAATCTCAGAATACCATAAAAAATATCAAGAGATGCAAAACGATCTTAATTCTTTATTGTCCAAAGACCTGATTTCTCTGGAAAACCAACTTGCTAAAAATCTCTTAATAATAAATGAATCTCAACTAAAATCTGAAACTTTTCAAGGTGAGATAGATGAGATTGATTCAAAAATACCCCAACTAGTCTCCTCTAAAATTGAGCAAAAACTAAGAAAAGTTTCTAATATTAGATATACTGTTTTAAACCCTTAAAATTAAATTAGTTCTAAACTAACATTTTACATGTTATTTAAAAAGAAAAAATTCGAGCGTAGTGTTTTATTGCAGAAAAAAGTCCTTGATAGTATACTGTCTTTTTGTCAAATGAAACATCCCAATGAAGGAATCTTAATTTTAAAAGGAAGATCAAAAAACGGGCAAATTACCATAAATGGACTAGTAATTCCACCCTTTAGTGAGACTGGACCTACATTTGCAGGATTTCCTCATTCATTCTTGCCTTTTGATATGAGTTATGTTGGTATAGTCCATTCTCACCCTAGTGGTTCTGCTGAACCTTCTGTAACTGATTTGCACAATTTCTTTGGGCTAGTTTCATTGATTGTAAAGTCCCCATACGATGATGATTCAATCTTTGCATGGGATCGTAATGGTAATGCTATTCCACTTGCAATTGAATGATTTTGCAAAAATACTACTAATCTATATGAATAAACTTTATATCTGTTTTAAAGATACTTTTAATCAATGAATCCTCAACTTAAACGATATTATATTTTTCTAGCTGCTTCTTTGGTGTTTAGTATTGGTTTGCAAATTGGTCTGGGAATGTTAGGTGTCCCATGGTATATCAGCATAGGGGCTGTAATGGCAATTTTCATTTTACTTCCCATGATTATGAGAAGAAGGCAGATGAGCAATATGGGTAATTATGGTAGTAATTCGAGATCTGGTGCTGGTGCTGGTGGCGGCGGTGGATTCTTTGGTATGGGTTCACAAGGAGGTTCTGGAGGAATGCATTATGTTTGCCTTGTTTGTCATAACAAACACAAGGGTAGTAGTTGTCCTCGATGTGGTTCTAAAATGCAAAGAGCAGATTTTTAGTTGATGAAAAATGACACTAGAAGAATTAAGAAATAAAGTCATATATCAAAACTCGATCGAAATATGGATTGGAATAAGTAAAGAAAAAAATATTGATTGGGTTGATACTGAAAATTACCAAAAATTTATTACTTTTCTTTTAGAAAATAATTTAAACATGAAACAAATGACAATTTGTTTTGATGAATCAGACAAAGCATCTGATGGTGGTCATAGCAAAAAAGTATTTGCCAACAAGTTGGCAGCAATAAACAATGAAAATTCGGCATGTTATTCGATAAAATTAAATGATAATGCTATTGAATTAATTCGAAAGTTTGTTCCATAATTATTATCTATCTTTTCAATTTTGGATTTACAATTGCATCAAGTGCATTTCCGATAAACACAAAAGCTAATCCTGTAATGGCAATCATCACCCCCGGTGGCATAATCCACCACCACATGCCTCTAGCTGCTGCTCCAAACGTATTGGCATCATGTAAAATTTGACCCCAAGTTGGAAATGATGGATCCCCCAATCCCAGAAAACTAAGACCTGCCTCAGTTGTAATTGCTGCAGGTACTGAAATTGCAATGCTTGCAAATGCATATGGTAATAACTGTGGGACAATATGTTTTAGGATAATTTTAGAGTCTTTTTGACCCATCATATTTGCCGCATCCACATACCCTCGTGTTTTTATTTGTAATGACATACTTCTTGCAACTTTTGCTATTCCTACCCACCCAAAAATCATCAAAAATCCAACCAAGACAAAAATGCTATTACTAATTGTTACAGAGAGGATTATCAAAAATGGCAGTGCTGGCAATGCGTAAATTACATCATTAAATCTCATTAGTACTTCATCTGTTTTTTTGCCTTTATACCCTGCATATACCCCATAAAGTAAACCCATTACTACGGATGCTATTGATACTACTAGCCCTATGAATAGTGCAAGTGGTGTTCCCCAGAGTAACCCTATTGCTAAATCTCGTCGCAATTCATCTGTGCCCATTATCCCAAATGCTTTACCTCCTATGATTAATTTTGATTCATGAATTAGACTTTTTGAATCCACTCCATACATATCGATAGAAAAAATATAGTTTCCTTTTAATGACTCATTTCTTTGAGTTTTAGAAAAAATTATATCTTCTGCAGATAATCTTTCAAATGCAAATTCAAATTTTTCTGACTGTAAAAACAAATTTTTCTTTATGGCGTTATCTGTAGAAAATATTCGCTCACTGTGTATTGTTTTTTCATTGGAATATGGTAATGACGATCTCAGCAAATCTAATTTAATTCCATCTGGTCTTATTACTGACATTTGTAATAACGGTGAACCAGAATATTCTGAAGAAAATTCATAGATGAAATCATTTGGAAAGTGATCATAATCAAAATTAAATCCAAACTGGTGTGATGTGAGATTTATTTCATTATTTGAAATATTTTCAATGTTGGGATTTTCCAATATTTTGTGTTCAGGAATTTTTTCAGTCATGAATATGTTCACCCAGATTGGAATTGCCACTTTGGGATTTGAAATCCAATTAGCTGGATTATTCCATTCTTGAAACGTATCTATGGGAATGGTAATTATTGCGATCATTGATGTTGCAATTAAAATTATCAGAATTACAATTCCTGCAATTCCCATCTTACTTTTTAGAAATTCTTCCTTGATCTCCTGAGGTGTAATGTTACTCATTGCCAGTCCTTATCCTCGGATCAAAGTAACCATACAGCAGATCTGCGATAAATATGCTAACTAGAAAAAATACTGTAAGTAGGTATGTTGCACCAATTATCACTGGTAAATCCATTACTGTAATTGCCTCAAAATACAATCTTCCCATCCCGGGCCAATCAAAAACAGCTTCTGTAATAATTGCACCTCCTAATGATCCTGATAGACTCAATGCTAGAATTGTAACAATTGGCGGTGCTGCATTTTTTAATGCATGAATATAGGTTATCTTTTTTTGGCTAATCCCAATAGTCTTTTTTGCCATGATAAAGTCTTCTTGCATAATTCCTACCATGAAATTTCTTACCAAATATGCCCATGAACCAAAACCAATCATTACAATTGTAATTAGTGGTAATGTCATGTGGTATAGTAAAGATCCAATGTATGCTGGGTCTGATGATGGGATATCTGGTGTCGCTCTTGCAGGAAATATTTGCCATGTAAATGCAAATAGGAATATCATCAACATTCCTATCCACCATACTGGAAAACTAGAACTAATTATTGCAAAACTTGAGGTAATTCTATCTGTTATTGATCCTACTTTACTACTAGATAATGCTCCAAGAAAAATCCCTATAACTGAAATGATTATAGTTGCAGTGGTAAATAGTAGTACGGTTCTAGGAAGTTTCTCAAATAGTATGTCTTTTACATTTGAAGACCCTTCATCACTAGTTAGAAATGTTGCATATCCAAAATCTAATAACAATATCTTATACATGGTTACTCCGATTCTATGTGGTGAGTACCATGGTTCATCAAGTCCCAAAATCTGTATTCTTTGATCTATTTGACTTTGAATAAATTCCTCAAAATCTGCAACCGATGAGAAACTTTCAGCAATTGCTGGATTTTCTGTTATCTCAGATCTTACTTGAAACACAATTCCTTGTTTAAGAATGACATCCATATTAGAGCCTACTAGTGCAATTGTAATCAACAAAGTAATCATCAAAACCCCAAACATTGTAATCATTCGAGTAGCGATATATTTTTTCATGCCCAATAATTTGAAGATAAAGAATTAGTTTATAACAATTGCATTATGATTTCTCAAAGCCCAAGATCGGGGTTTTGTTGGGTTGTGAGGACATGGATCTTCCTCAGACGGTCTCCATAATAATCGACAGATGAAATGTGGGTTTTATTCAGAATTTTTGCTCAAAGTTGTGTTTTGAATGGGATTTAGATAAAGATAGTAAAGGATGGGTTGTCAAGGTAAGGAAAAAGTAAGATTGGTATATGACACAAGTTGTAAATATTACAAATAATAAGAAAATGATCATGCAAATTGTATGTACTGTGAGAGTCGATTAAAACAAAACGTGCAAATGTGTACTGTTTGCAGCATTTATGTCTCTGTGGTGGTTTGTTCATTTAAACCTCGTTTCATTCTTTTTTTTATTTTGACTAGCATGGATTTTTCTGAATCAGAATAAGATCTGTATTTCATGTATAGCAACCTAAGATTAGGCAGATACATATTTTGTGCCTATATCACGACAACTTTACAAAACCACAATCAGAATAAAATATTAAAGACCAATTTTAGTATAAAATTAAATGAAGAAATACAAAAATCAAATTGCAATAATTTTTATTGTAACATGTTTAATTTTTACACTAGTTTATTTTGGATTTACTCAAGATATTTGGGAACATGATTTATTGAACAAATGGGCTTCTCTAATAACAATTATTTCTGTTGTTGGTATTCCTTTGGTATATTTTCTAAATCAAAACATAAAAGAAAATGAACAAAAACAAAAAATTAAAGACGAACTAAATCGTGCCTCTGCAAATTTGCTTGTAGAATTAGATGACACTTTAAATGCATTAAATGAAACCAAACACAATGATCTCAAGACAGTGGAAAGTGGAAATGAAAAATTTCATTTTATAAATAGGAAACTAAATCATGATTTTTATGACAGTTTAATTTTTTCAGGAAAAATCAATTTTCTGGAATCAGATATACAACAACCAATGCAAGATACATTCCAAAAAATTAAAGACCACAATTTCTATATAAGAAAAATTAGAAATATTGAAGATCGTGCTAATCTACCAGGAGATACTACATCAAAAACTTTAAGATATTATAAAATTCTAAGTAAAGACGAGGAACAATTATTGGAAGACATTCCAAAAATGAAAAAGGAACTAGATAAAATATTAAAATAAATGCATCTATTTTTTCTTTGGTCTAGATGTTGCATGTTTTTCTAAATTTCCAATACTTTCTGGTGCTTGCCTACTACCTGCGAATTCCCTATCAGATTCCAAAAATTTTTTAAATCGTATTTTTTCTGAATCCTTATCAGACATGTTATTAGTTATCATGACTACTTATTTAAGATTTTGTAAAATTATTGTAATATAAGCACAAAACAGACCTTGTTTTGAATTTTTGTTGTAAAGTGAGGCATTTTTAATGAGTGTACCCTGCCCATCTGCAATCAGTAGTCAAGACAAAAAATATTTCAGTTGATTATGTTCTATCATCGTTTCTTGGTCTTTCGGTTTTAGCTGGTTTTGGTAGATGTGGTGTAATGGTTCCATTGTACATCTGATATTTCTTTATGGGATATGAAAAACTGTATGTGTTGTTATTGTTCGATCCATATTATCATCTGATATTGACAAAATAATCAGTATTAGGACGTGTTATATATCAAAAACTTTAAGATATTATAAAATTCTAAGTAAAGACGAGAAACAATTATTGGAAGACATTCCAAAAATGAAAAAGGAACTAGATAAAGTATAAAAATAAATGCATCTATTTTTTCTTTGGTCTAGATGTTGCATGTTTTTCATAACTTTGAGTACTAGCTGGTGCTTGCCTACTACCTGCGAATTCCCTATCAGATTCCAAAAATTTTTTTCTTCGTGTTTCAATTGAATCCTTATCCGACATGTTATTAGTTATCATGACTACTTATTTAAGGTTCTCTAAAATGGTTTTGTTGGGTTGTGAGGACATGGATCTTCTTCAGACGGTCTCCATAATAATCGACAGTTGAAATGTGGATTTTATTCAGAATTTTTGCTCAAAGTTGTGTTTTGAATGATGGTTTTTCAACGATTCAAACCATCAACATCAATCAGTGAGGCTTCTACATAGGGTCTTACCACCCAATACACTATTGCTTTTTTGTAAAATTATAGTAAACTCTCATGTTTTGTTAACTTGGCAATTGATCATTAGGGTGTTAACTGTCAGTTGACGCAAAGAGATGGATTTAAACCTCTAGCAGTTTCATGATTCACCTGTTCTTAAGACCAGCACCCTAACCGACTAGGCGATCTCTGTAAAATTATAAAAGTAATAACTAGCTATAATTGTTGGTTACAACCTGTCATACAAAAAATAATGCCAAGAAATCCGTTCATGATTCGTAACCCTTTTTTTTAATCTCTCCATTAGGTTTTACATATCTCCTGCCATCTCTCCCTTTCTTGCATAAAGTTTTCTAAGACGTAAAGTTCATCGGCATTGTGTTAAAGTTTTGTATCTGCAATATCACTAGCTAGCCAATACCTAGTATCATCATCCATCTTGCAAAGAGATATTTTTGTTCATCTACAATTTTTATCCAGATTTCATTTGCTTGGAACCAATCCCCTACTCTTGGGACAATACCATCAGTGAATATTGAAATCATTTTTGCATACTTGTATATCCAGTCATATATTGTGGAATAGTGCCACCTTGATCCCCTCATCTTTTAATTATATGAAATACTTGTTTTCTACCTTCATTATTTCTAATCAACTCTAAAACTATCTTGATGTGTTTGCAGTTCGACCCTCCTGTAGTATGATCTGATATTCACAAATCAAACATCATCAGTCTTTGAAAATCTGTATCTGTTTTCTGGATTTGTTTGTAGAATTAGATGACACTTTAAATGCATTAAATGAAACCAAACACAATAATCTCATAACAGTGGAAAGTGGAAATGAAAAATTTCATTTTATAAATAGGAAACTAAACCATGATTTTTATGACAGTTTAATTTTTTCAGGAAAAATCAATTTTCTGGAATCACATATACAACAACCAATGCAAGATACATTCCAAAAAATTAAAGACCACAATTTCTATATAAGAAAAATTAGAAATATTGAAGAACGTGCTAATCTAAATGAAGATACTTTACCAAAAACTTTAAGATATTATAAAATTCTAAGTCAAGACGAGAAACAATTATTGAAGGACATTCCAAAAATGAAAAAGGAACTAGATAAAGTATAAAAATAAATGCATCTATTTTTTCTTTGGTCTAGATGTTGCATGTTTTTCATAACTTTGAGTACTAGCTGGTGCTTGCCTACTACCTGCGAATTCCCTATCAGATTCCAAAAATTTTTTAAATCGTATTTTTTCTGAATCCTTATCAGACATGTTATTAGTTATCATGACTACTTATTTAAGATTCTGTAAAATGGTTGTGTTGGGTTGGCAAGACCCAAGGCATAAAATCTAGTTCTGTCGTTTTGTTGGGAATTGAAACATATTTTCATTAGTGATTTATGCCTAACACAAAGGCAATGCAGAACACAAATAGTTCAGAATTCAATTTTAAGAAATAACAAAAATCATGTCCCCATACCCGACAGAACCCTTTTCCCCATAGTTTATTACTACACAATAATACAGAGATTTAGAAAGACATGTCCTTTGATAGAGAAAGAGAAATGCACACCACAACATGTGGTGACTGCGGAAATGAATGTCAAGTGCCATTCAAACCAAAAGAAGACAGACCAGTTTATTGTAAAGAATGCTTCCAAAATCACAAACCAGCTCCAAGAGAATCTGGGAGTAGATTTGGTGGAAGATCTGGCGGTTTTGGCAGAGATAGAGGTTCTAGATTTGGTAGACAAGATGACAGACCACGTGAAATGCATGATGTAAAATGTGCAGACTGCGGAAATGATTGTCAAGTGCCATTCAAACCAAAAGAAGACAGACCAGTTTATTGCAGAGAATGCTTCCAAAACCACAAACAAAATTAGAAAAACCGTTTTGAGCAAATTTCAAAATTTTTTTATTTTTTAAAAAAAAACAAAGATTAAAGATCTTTAATTCTTCTCAAATATCATGGATGCTATTCTGCCACGAGATAAAATTTCAATTGGAATGATGGTTCAAATTATTCAAAAACAAGATCAACTAACAAAATTTAACTAGTGATATGTTAGACATCCTGATATAGTAATGTACAGCACCCACAGGAACTAAAGTCGAATTAGATTCTGGTAAAATTGGCAGAGTTTAAAAAATACTTTGATTTAAACAAACAACAGAGGCAAATTCTAGGTTTTAAATGCAGAAAATCCAAGTCTTTAGTGTATTACCTGCATGTTCAAACGTTTTACAATGTATGAAAAATAACATATAATAATTTAGAGTTTATATGATTCTATATGAGTGCTAACACAATTCGTAAAGCCAAAAAACTCGTTGAGAGTAATGGTGTTATCAAAATTGATAATGATCTATTTCAGATAAAATCTTCTTCTGGTCCTGACAAATCATATTTTGTGACTTTAGATACTTGTGAGTGTCTTGGGTTTAAAAATTTCTATAAATTTCATCATGGAAAAGGATTAAAGGCAAATTGTTCTCATTTGGAGGCAGTTCGAATATTTAAAAAAGAAAACCCAGACTAATTTAATCTCTTACATCTAATTTTTTCATACATGTATTTTGCTTTTTTACAATGTGGTGGGCGTAAAATCAAGCCAAGATATACTTGGCAAATAATTTTTTTTTTTATAGACTTGATACCTCCCAAATTATCTCTTTGTGGTCTCTTTATTTTTTAAGAATTGGAAATAATGACTCGTGTAGTGATTGAATGCATTTATCTGCTAGAGCCGTGATTATGTTAATTCCATCCCTTGATTTGATCATGTGATTTTGAATAAAAGAAATACCCGTATATCTACCAATTCACTACTATTCTTTATTGGGTCTGATTTGCATTAGAAACTTTACCTGTTTTTTTATCTAGCTGTTCTTGATTGAACTGTTCAAGATCTGCTTTTGATATGGCAATTCTATCTAGATATGCCTTTCTTGCCTCTTCTGCTGTACCTCCGTTTGCAAGAATTTCATTCTTTATATTTTGAGCATCAAAAAAGTTATTTTTTGTGAAATTCATTTGGTTTGAAACCAACTCTCTGATTTCTGGATCTAAACTGGCGATATAGTAATCAAGTTTAGTTCCATTATAAAATCCTGCACCGGGATCAAATGTGGCAATTGCCTGATTTTTTAAATTCTCTGCAATCGCTCTCTGTTTTTCTACCAAAACTTTATTTGCATTTGGTTCATTAGCTTCTCTTTTTTCTTCGATCAACTCTTTTAACAGTCCTTGATAATAGTTGAACAGAATTTTACCAACTGGATTATTCTCAAAGTCACTTGCTTTTGCACCAATATACGCACTTGCCTCATCTGTTGCTAATTTTTCAATTAATGATGAGCCTGGTATTACGTCTCCTTTCACTTGAAACTGTGTACTAATCCATCCAGTTCTATCTTCTGATGATGCAGACACGTTTACGATATATGTTCCAGGTATTCTTTGGATCTCATCAAAGACTCCTTTAAATCCTCCATCTGGCTTTGTAAATCGCTTCATTGTATCTGAGCCTATTCGTATGAGTATCTCTGCTCCTGCAATTGGCTCGTATGCGTGGTCTACTACTCTGCCTGTTACAGTAACTCTGTCTCCAGAGTATACTATAGCTTTTTCAATGTTCACCTCAACTACTAATTCAAACAATTCTGCCTGAGAAGATGGGATAAATGAGAATAATATCAATAATGCAAATAATCCTGTGACTGCCATCTTATTTTTATACACAAATGACCATTTTGATTTATACAGTTAAGACAAAGTATGAATAAAAATTCGCTATTTTTTAATTTTAATTGAGTAATTTTATTTTTTTTGAGCCTAGAGATCTCAACTTTATAATTAATACTAATTTTTAAACTCTAAAAACTCTCTAATCACAAATTTTGGATTTGGGAAAATTCAATAAATTATATTTTAAAGTGTCTTAAAACTTGGAAAAAATCTAAAATAAATAATGACATATCTGAACTAAATCATCGCCGAGAAGAACTAATGACCTGTATAAAGAAATTTAGTTAAAACTCTTGAATTCTGTTTTGGAACTGATTTGTGTTTTAGTCTTGTTTTAAGGAGTTGGATTATCAAAAAAAAAAAAATGATAACACAGAAATTCTACCATTCAATATTTTTGCAAAAAAAGAAAAAATTACAAGGCATAACAACATACTTGCATTACTCAAAAATTTTCTTTGGCAACTTGTACAATTTACAGCTAGCCTCCAATTTTTTGCAATTTTCTTGCAAATACCCCAAAACAAAGTTATGCCAAAAATTAAGGATTATCTGATCGCTACAAAAATCCCACTGAGTATCTGCATAAATGCTAAAAATCTCCATTAACATATCTGATAAATATAACCCAAAATTTCTCAAGGAGGCTATTTCACAAGAAATGAAGATTTGAGAAAGTTTGTCTGAACAAAGTTAAATATTTAGACGCTATACAAGTGAAAAATTCAAATTCCACTGTTATTTGACAATATTAAGATGATTTGTGCAGCGTGTGAGACCAGAAAGCATTTTGAATGCATTGACTGTATGAATAACCACCAGACCCATCTTTGCAGTTGTGATTGCCATGATGAAAACACCCAATCTCATCAAGTTGGGAAATCACACTAAATTTGATTTTTAAACTTTCTTCAAATATCATCCCTTGATCACACTAAATTATACCACCTAATTTGCAACAACTCCATTTTTCATTGTTTTGATATATTACATCACTATTGAAGAATTTCAGACCTATTAATTCTCCACACATTATATTTCCCCAACTTTTTTACAAATCAAAGCTGTTAAACTGTAATAATTGATTTTTGCAGAGAATAGTTTTAACATTTGGACTACTTGTCCATTCTTTGCACTATACGTTTTTGACTAATTACCGAAAATTTTGTTTGTGTGAAATTGGCATCGAAATATATTTTGCATAATCTTTTGTTGTATCTGTACATCTAAAAAAAGCATTTAATTGGTTATTGTTCTAATGGATTAACATCTTTTTAAAAACTGCAAATAGTGTATTTGGGTTTTTTTCCATCTAGGAATTTGATATATCCACTATCAACAATGTATCTCAAAAATGACACTAGTTTTGGGTGTTTTTGTCAACTAATCCTTTATGAGATGTATAACATACATTTATCGTGGTTGCAATAATAATAATAATAATTAATTTTTTTTTTCAGGTTTAATTTTTCATTTTAAATTAATCTAGTTATCAGATACCTCATGAATTAACATGTGCCATATTTGTAAATTCCTTAATTTTGTCTCTGTAATTTTTGTATTTTTTAAAACCATTGTGACATTTAATTCCACTAATCCTTTTTTTTAATATGCTGTAAAATCACACCAATTGCAATTGTGGATTTATTACAATTCTTGAATTATTTTAAAAAATATAATTTTCATCTTTGCTGATAAACCCCATGCTCTTTTTTTAGTTGATGTCTTAGATCTAACATATTTTTCCCTAAAATGACAAACTATTATCATATTTTAACTCTTTGAATTTTTTGCTCTTCTTTTTAATGATCGAGGAAAATATGAAGGTTCATAAGGCAAAAAAACTTTACATCGACAAATTATGGAAACATCTATGGAAAATATTGGCACATTAGAATATGTTCTCGATAAATATTCTAAAATCTGGAGCTGGAAGGTTACAGGCGATCGTGCAGTCAGTATGATCTCTAGACTTGTCTCAGAGGCGTGGTATGGGGAGAACATCAATGAAATCATCATTCCTGATAGCACTGAAACTGTCAAACAACTAAAACTCATTATGGATCGATACCCCCTTGAAATCTTGTCAAAATCTACTTGGCAGAGAAAAATTGTAAAAACATATGCTGCAAAACCTGCCCTCCCTCCAATCAAACTGAAATTGAAACGAGCAAAACCTGGAGATCAATTTCGAGGTAAATTATTAAATTTCCAAAAGGAAGGATTGGACTTTTTACTCAAATCCTCTGGAAATGCTTTACTAGCTGATGAGATGGGTCTTGGAAAAACGGTTCAAACCCTCTCTTATGCTGCTACAGAAAAACAAACATTCCCTCTGCTTGTTGTTGCACCACTAGTCACACTAAATAATTGGGAGCGTGAGATTCAAAAATTCCTCAAAAGGAAAAGCAGAAATGGACGAATCATTGAATCTGAATCTCCTAGTGTTACCATTATTCGAACGGGAAAATCACATGAATTACCAATAACTGATATTTACATAATTAATTATGAATTACTCTTCAAACGAAATAATGATTTGGCAAAATTAGGACTCAGAACAATAGTTTGTGATGAGGTCCATAATCTGAGATCAAAAACAACTCAAAAATACAAAGCTGTAAAAAAGTTAGCCGCCCATTCATCGATTCTTTACAGAATAGGTCTTTCTGGAACTCCTATCTATAATCGCGGGTCTGAAATTTGGCCTATCATTGATATCATAAAACCTGGTCTGCTAGGAAGTTTTAAGGAATTTTGTGAATACTTTTGTTATGTTAATGACAAAGGCAAAGCAATTGTTTTAGAAAATAAACGAGCTTCTCTTAGAAATGAATTACAAAAACATGTAATGCTTAGAAGAAAGAAAGTTGATGTTTTAAAAGAACTCAAAGACAAAGTTCGATACAAAGAAGTTATTGCTGCTGATACTGATTATTATCTTGAAGAATTAGATAAAATCTGGAAAAAAGTTGAATCTGAACAAAAATATGCCGAGACTGCATTTTCCAAATCTGCATCATATCACAGAGCGATTCAAAGTGAACGACAAATTGCAGGCATTGCAAAACTTCCACATGTAATTAATTTTGTAAAAAATATTATGGAAATTGAAGAAAGTGTTGTTGTATTTTGTCATCATAAAGTGATACACAAATTACTTCATGATAGCTTGCAAGAATTCTCACCAGTATCCATTATTGGTGGACAAACTGATTCAAATCGTCAAGATCAAATTGACAGATTCCAAAAAGGTGAATCTAAACTAATGATTGCAGGAATTCGTGCTGGTAATGTGGGAATTAATCTGACTCGTGCAAAATACGTCATATTTGCAGAACTAGACTGGAGTCCTGCAATTCACAGACAAGCTGAAGACAGGCTTCACAGAATAGGTCAGAAAAATACTGTGTTTGCATACTATTTGATTGGACAGGGAACCCTCGATGATCATGTGGCAAACATCCTAGTTGATAAAAGCTATGAAATTGATGAAATCATGGATGGTTCAAATGAAAACTATGAAAATAAAGACAAAGCCGAACTTATTCTAGCTCAAATACAAGACAAAATTCGCTCAAAATAATTAAATTTCTAATTTGTTTTTTAGCATAGTTAATTTTTTAATTATTGAATCCTTTTTGATCTGCTTTATCTGCAAGTCTTGAATCTCTTTTATCACTTGGTCTATGATGCTGAGAATTTCAATCTCTGGTTTTATTTCTCCAAACTTTATACTGCCAAATCCCTCTGTCTCTGTTTTATCAATTTTTATAATCCCGTCAGGAAGAATTTCATACACTTTGATGACCCTATTTTTTATTCTCTGTGGTGAGATTAGCACACACTGATTTTTTCTTAATTTTTCAATCGCTTCAGCAAGTTGGTCTTGTGGTATCTTTAAAATATTTTCAATCTGTTCTAAACTACATGATCTTATTTGTAATAATCGCAATATTTTTGCCCATGTTGGAATACTCTTACTCCAAAGAATTTCTTTTGCAAATTTAGTAATTGAAAAGGATCCATCACTATTCAACGAAATCATTTTCCTATCTTTTAGTGTCGCAAGTGAATCTAAGAGTTTTCCGACCCCCAATCTTTTTAATTCTGAATTCTCAAGACTTTTTTCATTAAATGTCCCATTTTCATTTATTGCTAAATGCAAAATTTCTAAATCTATGGTCCCCAATTTTCTCATACTGTTGTATCTCCTCGAGATTTATCATTCTTTCCACTTGAATAATATATGTGGATTGTATCAAATTAATTCATGGTTCATTACCAACTTCCTAGATTGCCTTACCAATATGATGAACTAGAACCATTCATTGATGAAGAAACTATGAAAATCCATCATTTAAAACACCATCAAGCATATGTGGATGGTCTGAACAAATCTCTTGCAGATGTTGGCAGTACATCACACCCACAATACATCTCATCAATTCTCTCTGATTTAAAATCCATTCCAGAATCTGGAAAAAGTGCCATCAACTTTTTTGGTGGCGGTTTTGAGAATCATAGACTGTTTTGGGAAACTATGATTCCAGAAGCTGATCAAAAACCTAGTGGACAACTAGAAGATCAAATTGATGTCTATTTTAAGAATTTTGAAAATTTTAAAAGAATTTTTTCTGATACAGCAATATCAATTCAAGGAAGTGGTTGGTGTTGGTTGGTTTTTAATGCAACATATCACAAAATTGAAATCATAACAACTCAAAATCAAACTAGTCCTTGGACTTTGCAGAAATTCCCTTTGCTTGGTTTAGATGTTTGGGAGCATGCATACTATTTGAAATACCAAAACAAAAGACTTGATTATATTCAAGCTTGGTGGAATCTTGTCAATTGGGATTATGTGGGAAATAGATTTTCAGAATTGGCTAGCTAGCTAACTAGTTAGATAAAATGCCTGATTTGGATACCTTTTTTAAGGCAAAATTCTCTTTTCATTACATGAACAAGAATCTAAGATATATTGCACTCTTTGCAATTTTACCCTTGTTTACAGCAGGTATGACGACAGACTACTTCTCAGATGCTGATGCAGCAAAAGGCGCAGGTGTTGAAACATCAAAGTATGGATCCAGCACTGGCGTTTGTGGAGTACAACTCTGTTCTGAAATTCCAGGTGGCAAAGCCGCATGGAAAGCAGGAAATAATGTTGTACCTGTAGATCCAGTTGAAGAACATATGGAAAAAGACATGATGGAAAAAGAACATTCCATGATGGAAAAAGAACATTCCATGATGGAAAAAGAACATTCCATGATGGAGGAAACCATGGAGGAAGAAACTGAATCTGACTTGGGTTCTGTACTTAGATTATCAAGAACAAATGTTCCAGCGACAATTCCTATGCATCAAGGTTACTACAACGGTGAAGATGTTTACTATATCATCACTGATTCTAGTGATCCGGCACATGCAGATATAATCACTGAACAACAAGGTTGGCAAGTTGAGCTTGCTCCTTTGTTAAAGAATGCTCCTAACGATGCACTCTCCAAAGTATACTTGTTTACCAACGGCATTCAAGGCGATGGTATACACGGATATCAAGGTCAAATTTTTACTAGTACACCTGCACAAGCAGATGTGTATAGTGCCTTGACCTCACATGTACACGTAATGTGGAATGGAGATGCAACTGCTAGGATACTTGATTCAGAAGCAATGGTTATGAAAGCTGCTGAGAATAATGAAATTACATTAATTGACATTGATGTAGTTTTAAACATGCCACAAATTATTTGGCCTGAAGGTCAAATGATGGTAAAGGAAGACAAAACATTAACTGATGTTACTCCTTATGGTGGCGGTCAAGTTCTTGATATCAATACAGAAGAGATGAATGTGACTTTTATAGCTCATCGTGGATGGGGTCCAGATGGTAGAACAATCTATTACATTGTAACAGATGCTACTCCTAGCGGTCCTGCCCAAGCGATGGGTGTTGTAAGTTCACCAACATCTGCAGGATTGATTGCAAATTCAGCAGCAGTAGATTTGTATCAGTTCAAAAATGGTTTAACCGGCACTGGTCCATTAGGATTTCAACCCGGTATTGCAGCAGCAGCTCCAGGCGATCTAAACTATTCTCCAATGTGGAGAATCTTTGTGATTGGCTGGGAAAACCCAGAATCTGCACAAATACTAGAGACCATTAATGACATGAACGCATACAAAAAAGCTGGTTTGATCGACATTGGTATTGCACGTCCAATGGATAGTGACCACATTGTAAACTGTCCATTTATTGACCCATTCCAATAATATAATAACAAGATCAAAAAATCTTTTTTTTATTTTTAAACATTTGTTTACTTTTAAAGTTTTTTTTTAACATTTTCTTTGGGAATCAACTATCTAACTTATCTTTGATTGTGTGGTGTAACTATTATGAGTATCACCGGAATGTACATGCTAAATTCAAAAGAATACAGTCCAGAAAAAATTCAACAAGCCCTTGAAATGTTATACATTGATAGAAAAAATGAGTTTCAAGAACTATCTCTGGTTCTTCTTAGTGAAAAAGCATCACATTTGATGCCAAATTGGAAAGAATTTGTTTTAAATTTCTGTTTGGATGTTGAGGATGCTTTCAAAACGTGGACTGGACAGATGCCATTATCTGCAAATTCTCCACAAAAAGCATTGACTTTGTTAAGACAGTTAGGTCATGATAAGACTTCGATGAACCAGCTTGTTCATCTGTTAAATCTATCATACAGTCTATCAAATGAATTCAAAGAGATCTATAGACGTCTAAACTAACTTTTCTTTTCTTCTTTTCTTTAATCTTAATACCTAAATCCCACCTTGTTTTTTAACAATTTGTAATGGATTTCATGTTAGAGGAGCAACTAATTGATTTGATGACTTTTTGCCTTCAGAATCCTGATTCAACAGAGATACCTGATAAGCATAAACGAATCAGTGAGATTGGTCAAGAACTGTATGCTGATGGCGGGGTTGATGCTTTGGAGAATTTCTTCTTTGTGCTAAAGAATAGAATTATTCAAGAAATAGAAAAAGATCCATCCACAATGCGTCATTTATGGAATGGCCTCACTGATCAATGGCAGTACTAAACTTGGTGAAAAGTTTAACCTCTGCCTATTCTAAAAATGGCTGTACTACACGTAGGGCAAGTACCCTTGATTGCAGGTTTACCATTTTTCATGGTGTATGGTTTAGGGCCGCCGATTTCTCGTTTGTCTCGACACTTTACACAATATCCTATTGTCATGATTCATTAAGCTCGAGGTTATATTAGCGAGAACTTGTCGAATTTTTTTAACAAATAGACAAATCTCAGATCCGATTTATTGTATTTGGATTCATTTTTTTCCTTCTTTAATCCTCTGCTGATCATTTAGGAACAAATTATTTGAATTTTCTAAATATATACAAGAAATTTTCTGAGTGTATTATCACTGTTTTTTTAAATTCACACGACACTGATTAACTTTTTTGAATATTCTGTTAATGCACTATAATTTTTAAAATTTTCCCACACAAAAATCTCTGCTGTGTATTCTCCTGAACTAGTAGCAGCCCATGATATTGATGAACTGAATTTTTGATTTGGTGTTAGTTGACCGCCTATCCACTCAAGTGATACAACCACATTTGCACTGTTTTTAATTTGAACAATGTATATAAATTCCTGCGATTTTGTTTGGTGATTTATAATGTCTGCTGAAATTTGGATTTGCTGATTTACATTAATTTTATCTACTAGTGGTGCTCCAGATGTATTTTCTAATCTTGGATTCCCAATTGAGGTTCTCTCTAGTTCTGTTAATGCAAATGCTGCTGGTGTAATACCTGTTACAATTACTAGTATTGCTAATAATCCTATACTGTTATTTATCACGATTTTTTGGGTATTTTTTAGTTACAAAAGCCTTTCTGCATTGAAATTTCAAACTTTAACTGTAAATTATTACAACCCTAAATTTTGATTCTATAATAGTCCCATCTTTCTGGATCAAATAGTGTTACAAATTCTGCCTCTTCTTTGTCAACTCTAGCCCTGATCACATCCCTTAATGCAAAACTAGTCAAGAATTTAAATTTCATTGAATGGGCCTGCATAACAAACATGTGGCGCATCTCACTGCCCCCCCTTAATCCCCAATATCCCATTTTTAGTGCGATTGGTTCTAAAAATATTGTATTTCTTAAACCATAATTTTCATCAATAATTTCTTCTCGAAGCTTGTAATTTTCTAAAGGTCCTCCTTTGGAAAATCCTATGATCTCCCCATCTTTGTCATTTAATCTTAATGTGTTAATAATTACCTGTGTATCTTTTACTGATTTTTCAAAATTTTCTTTTTCAAATTGAAGCGGAGATGGTAATTCCATAAAAATTTGATACAATGATTTTATAAAATCTGGATCTTTTCTAGTTGTAATTGATTCTATTGTTGGAATTAACTTTAGATTTTCATATGAAACGTCTGCCTGAATTGCAATTTCTTGCTGTCTAATTCTCATAAATGATAATACAGTATCAAAGAAATTTTTCCTCATCTCTTTTGGTAACACTTTGAGAATCTCTTTGAGCATATCTGTTTCTTTGTTTAATAGTTCTTCAAAGTATGCAACAGCATTTCTAACAATCAATGCTGGTCTCCATGCCAATGCATGTGCATTCATTTTTGCCATCTCCATTGCTTTTGTAAAATCCCCTAATGCATAACCGCTAATTCTATCTACCACTGAAAGATACCAACCCATCTCCATAATGTGCTCTTGATATGGTAAATTGTTTCTTGTTAGCTCTGAATTGTTAAAACACTGTTTGATTTGAACTTCACCATTATCTCTTATTTTCCCACTCCATGGATATGTTGTTCTTAAAATTAATACTTTGATTATCTCTAAATCAATTTTTGCATCGTTGATGAGTTGACGTAATTTTTTATCCATTGAAATGAATTTCAAAACACTTTCTTCGTGAGGCTTGTCGACACTTTTTTGAGGATCGAAATCGTGAAATAATGCTGCAACGTATAGATATTTTATGTCTTTTTCTGTGAACTGAACTTTCTTTTGACTTGCCGATAAAAGTGAAATGTATGTTGTTTCTAGCTCATGGTTGATGTTGTGGTATCCATAATAATCTGTTCCAAGCCCCTGACTTTCAAACAAGTCAATAGTATAATCTAACATCTCGATATAACAGTCCTCTTTTAATCCATTTTTTAGCATAAGGCTGAGAATTTTATCCCTCATTGAATGTACATTTGCAAATTGTTGCAATACAATTTGACTCAAATTCACGTTTTTAAAGATGTTCTCTTTGGTTTGAATCTGCGATTTTTTTACTGACTATTGTATTTTGTAATCTAATCGTAAAATTCACTATATGTGGTTATGGAGATATCTTGCTTTCTAACCCTTGCATTAACCAGTCTTATTTCTGGCTCTGTGTAAAGTTATAAAGTAATGAGATTTGGGTAGATTTATGATTTATTAGATAAAATATGGAATCTTGCATTGAAATTTTCTCATACTATACATCATACTAAACTCTGTGATCTTGGATATACTAACAAAGAGATTAAATCTGATTGGGAAGCCTCATTATCATACAATTAGAATTAAAGTATTAGAAATCATTAACAAATATTCTGATGGTGTTTATGTAGGAATACTTGATAAAAACAACCTTCCTTTCTACTGCAGCTTTTGGAACCTCTGATGTGCAGATGATTTTGTGCCATTTTTTTGGCATCTCTGCCCACCTGCAGCTATAGTTAGGACAAAAAATATTCCATTTACAGTGTCTTCTCATCACATCTTGACCTTCTGGCTCTTGGAGGTTTTGGTAAATGCAGGCATAGCCCCATTGCTTGTCGGTCAATTCTTTATGAGGCATCAGATGGTGTATGACTGGTCATTGTTAGATCTGTATTATCATCAAATATTTACAAAATAACAGATTTTAGGATGTTGATAGTATTTTTGTTTGCTGGCTGATAAAAAGATCATCAAACTGATATCCATAATTTCGTTTTTTACTAGTTTGTTTACATTTTACCTTTGAGTACATTATGTAAAATATTACAGTTAAGATACCACAATTCATGATCATAATTAATATGGTATGCGGTAAATAATACATACCAAATCAATCCCTTGTCTTTCAAAAAATATTTCAACACCTAACTCAATGGTCATATATGCAACAATAAAAAGACCAAAAAATCCAAGTGCAATTCTAAAATAAGAAAGAGGAATGTACATGTATTACCATCCACCATAAACAAAATCTACTTCAACACTGTACCAACTTGTACCCTCAGAGCTAGAAAAAGCATGACTGCCTCTTTTATCACTTTGAGTATCTAATTGGTACACAGATGTTGCCACTACATGAAGAACCATTGCAGCAATCAAATCTAAACAGTATTGTTTTTGTATATCTACAGCAATCATTAGTTCAACCTAATAACTGTACCTTACTGTCTTCAGACTGCTAATAGCTAGACATGAAACATGAACTTTTTTCTAAATAATTTCTGTGTTGATTATTGAGAATTCTTCTTTAGGTACTTTAAAACGCCTCACTAAATGATGATGGCTAAAAAATATTATCTGATACTGCAAATCCTTATTCTCCATCTCTACCTCTAATGTACAAGTAAAATTAAATATTCTTGTCTGTTTTAGCAAACATTCAATAGAATTATAATTTGAGGATTTGAATGTCATTTAACAAAGAACTACTTGAAAAATTAATAGAGCACAATGAGAAAAATTCCTTAAAATTCATACTATACCTTAATGATACAACATATCCAATCAAAAGTATCTCTATAACCAACTCCCCTACCCCTGTAAATGAGCCTACAACTCGTGGAGGTGTATATTTTTCAGAAAAGTTTGCATACAAAATGCGATGTACCCTAGAGGATCTCTTAATTGTTCCTTTATTGACAAACAAGATGCTTGGACCAAACACTAAATTTGATGAATTGAAAATTACTACTTTGATTGAATCTGATGGCAAACTATTACCTGTTGAAATTTTTACCAATCTAACAAACAGCGTTCAGACTCTAAACTCTATTGAACTTGGCATGATTATCGTAAAATTAGAATATGCTTAATCTATTTGAAATATTTGTCATATTTTTCCTTTAGTTCTTTATCTGATAGTACCTCATATGCTTTGTTGAGTTTTGCCATCTCTTCTTCAGAATCTTCTTTGGTTTTATCTGGATGTATCTTCTTTGCAACCTCTCTGAACTTTTTTTTGATTTCCTCAGGAGTTGCATCTTTGTTTACCCCTATTATTTTATAATAATCTGGCAATTCATTATTGTTGAACGCCTCTCTGAATTCTTTATCTTTTTTGGTATTTTTTCTCTGACCCAACTCTTCATAGTCCTCTCCCCAGTCTGAATGATATTTTTCAAACGTCTTGTCTTTTTTTGATTCTAGTTCTCCCTTGTCATACGATGTCTTTCTTCCAAGAATTATATCCCTTGCAAGAAACAAGAATAAAGATATCACTGCAACAGAAAAACCTGAAAAGAGTACTATTTTTTCTTCATCTGTGAGTATTAATTCATTATTGGAATTATCACTTTGTGCATGTATAGTTTGAAAACCTGTAAAAATAATAATAATTGAGATTATAAAAATAATATATTTGTTCATTTTTTATTACCTATGATAACCGAAAATCTTCTTTTGTAGTATTTAGAACTAGATGAGTTATTGTATTTTCCACATTTGGTATGGTTGCTAAACCCTTTACAAACTTGCTTAATTCCCTCCTTTCTTTGAATTTTGCAATAACTATGGTATCTGTTGAACCTGTAATGTCATACACTCCACAAACATTCTCAAATTTTGATATTGCCTCCTCAATGTTTACAACTTTGTCATTTTTAGCCATAATCTCAATAATTGCAGTCAGTGTATATCCTATTTTTTCATGGTCAATAACTGCTGTATATCTGTGAATTACCCCCTCTTTTTCTAATTTTTTAATTCTAGATAAAACAGTGACTGTTGAGATTCCTAGTTTGAGGGCAAGATGTCTTGCAGATTGTCTTGCATCTACTAGTAAATTCTTGAGAATCTTTTGATCTGTATCATCTAGTTCCATACTATACTGTAATGAAAAATTTATTTAAATTTTCATCAAATATGTGTAAATTTGTTTGATTTTAGATTTCTTAGATTTAATACAAATGGTGTTTTCATCTATTTATGAATAAAATTAGAGATCTAGTCAAGAAAGGTCAAATTTTGATGCATGATCAAAAGTATGATGAAGCTTTGGGGTTTTTTGAGCAGGCGCTTTTTTTGAATCAAAATGATCCTGACCTTTGGAATCACAAAGGTGTTGCTCTTAGGAGTTTAGGACGATACGAAGAGTCTATGGAATGTTTTAACAAATCCCTTGAAATTGAACCCCGTGACAAATTTGCATCTTGACTCTGTGTTGGCATTTCACTACGAAATGGTTTTCTCCTCAAGTTTGGATAATTAGTTGAGCCATAGTTACTACATTTTTTTAGTATTTTTGATGATTTCTAGACTCTAACTAGTTATCTCAAATACCATTAATAAAAGAGAAAAAAATGAGTTTATTATTAACAAAGTATCATAATATACAATGAGTAACAAAATAGAGATGATGCTCTTAGAAGCTTTTGAGTGTGCTGAGGATGGGAATTTCTCTGATGCTTTGAAATTGTATGATTTGGCATCAAAAGAAGAACCTGACAACTCTGATATTTTAGTAAACAAGGGTGTAACTCTACAAAATATGGGAAAGCTAAAACTTGCCATTACCTCATATGATAAAGCTCTTGTTATCTCCCCTGAAAATATAGATGCATTACTAAACAAAGGGGTTGCACTACACACTGATGAAAAATACCTTCAGGCAATACCGTGCTATGACGCTGCTTTAAAAATTGATAAAAAATGTGCTATGGCTCTAGCATACAAGGGCCTCTCACTAGGAGAAGTAGGTGACCTTCTAGGGGCAATCAATCATTTCAAAAAAGCTTTATCTATTGACAAACAATACGATCTGGCAAGTATCTCCAAAGATGTTGCTTTAGAACTATTAAAATCAATCAAGAAAGAAGAAAAAAAATCTAAAATACCGTAACATCCCCAGGTGCTGGTTCTTGCTTGTTTTGTTTCTCATTGTCCTCAAAAAAGTCACTGTGTGCCAAATTTTGATGATCTCGTAATTTTTCTATACTTTGAAAACCTTCATGACACAGATAGCATTTAGGTTTGTGCTCATCTACTAGAGGTAATACCATGATACCCATCAGATGATTGACTACTTATTTCTTGAGACTAAGGAATATATCATGATGAGACGACCATCTAACATGCTAGAAGAACTAGTTGGAGATTCACAAGCTTTAGATCGTGCCCTTGCTGGAGAAGAATTATCCTACAAAGATGGGATAGATCTAATGAATTATGATAACTTGCATTTACTTGGGGCAGTAGCTGATGTATCTCGAAAAAAGTTAGTTGATGACACTGTAACTTTTGCTGCCTCCTACTACATGAATTACACCAATGTTTGTGCTGCCAGCTGTCAAATGTGTGCATTTTATCGCAAAGAGGGGGCTGATGATGCATACACCCTAACCCCTCAAGAAATTGAACAAAGAGTTGGCATTGCACAACAGATGGGTGCAACTGAGGTTCACATTGTTGGTGGCTTTCATCCTAGCCTTCCTTTGGAATACTATGAGGATATGATGAGGGTAATCAAAAAGAAATATCCTCTGCTTAACATCAAAGCATTAACTGCTGCAGAGATTTACTATTTATCTAAACTGACAAAAAATTCCACAAAAGAGATACTCACTCGTCTCAAAGATGCAGGCCTTGATTCAATGCCTGGTGGAGGTGCAGAGTTGTTTCATCCTGAGATTAGAGGGAGGATTGTCCGAGGAAAATGTACAGGAGAACAATGGCTTGATGTAATTGAAGAGGCGCACAATATGGATATTAAAAGTAATGTTACTATGCTTTATGGTCATATCGAAAAACCAGAACACATCATTGATCATCTCATTAAAATTCGCAAATTACAAAAGAAGACTGGTGGTTTTTTAACTTTAATTCCATTAAAGTTTAGCCTGGATAACACTGAACTAGAACAAAAACACCTAGTAAATAACGAGTGCTCATCAGTGTATGATTTGAGAATCACTGCATTATCTAGATTGATGCTTGCAAATGTTTTAAACAACATTTCAGTTTATTGGGTGGCATATGGAAAGAAACTTGCACAAGTTGCGTTATCTCATGGTGGAAGTGATTTGGTAGGTACTGCCTTTTCTGAAGAAATTTACAAAGCGGCTGGAAAAGCAACTTCGTCATCAGTTGAGGAGCTTGCAACAATGGTTATGGAGATTGGTCGTATCCCTGCTCAAAGAAATACACACTTTGATATCTTAAAAAAATTTTAATTCATCTGCTTTTTAATTGAATCTAATTTTTCTTCCATCTTGAGATGTTTGTCTCTTCTTGAATCAATTTTAATTATTACCTCGACTCTGGCAATTCCGAGGTTGTGAACTGTCTCCATCATTTGTTTGGTAGCAGAATTTATCACATCGATACTATCTGATTCTAGAATTGTCCCCATTGCATTGATTTGATACCTGAGATTCTCTATCTTTTGAATCGATTCTACTGCCTTTGCAATGTAGAAACTAGCACTAGTAGTTCGAGTAGCTATTGGGTATATGCTAATTTCAGCTTGAATCAATGGTTGATTTTCTACTTTATGATTAATAATATCTTTTGTACCTTTCTTTTCAAGTATTATTGGTTATATTACCAACATTCAAAGGTATGTTAGATTACAAGTAAACTGGAACTAAATTATGATTAAAACTAAATGCGATCGATGTGGAACTGATTTAGGTACCGAAAGCAAGAAAACAAAACAAAAATTCTGTGGTAACTGCAAAAAAAAGTTTGATCTGTATCGGTAATGTGTTAGTTTACTGGCTTTTTCTCTGTTCTTTTGACACTGCCTTTTTTCCGTCTTGCTCCAAAACTAATCAAGATTAGCAAAAATCCTACTCCCATTAGAATTGCTGATAATAACTGAGAAGCTTTGTTTTCATCTTCTGCTATCATTAAATCAATGATCTCCTCTTCAGTCATGTTTGCCTGACCTGCTGGTTGTTGTGCGTATGATATGGTTATTATGATTCCTATACTAATCATTAACAACCCACCAGATAGAATTCTTTTATCGACTAGGACCATTGATATTGATTTGTTTTGACTATATTTAGAGTAATTGGAGTATAGTTTTGTAAGTTAGTGGTATAGAAAATAAATTTTCTTTCAAATGAGACTATATCTTTTTTGGACTGAGATGTCTCAATAAAGATTTAGAATTAAAGTATGTAAATTTTGAGATTAAATAATGTTGGGTGGTTAATGGTGTATTAAAAATAGTTGTTTGTGTATTGTTGGTTTTGTTGCAGTTGTTTGTTGTAAATCTGGTTTTACTGTATTCTTTGGTATACTTATTTAGTATATGCTATCTTGTTTTTACCCTAATTTTGCAAAGTTTAATTTTGATTTATTGTATTTTGGTGTGTGGAAAAAGTTGTATGAATTACTTATGAGATTAGTCATGATTGAATCAATTGTAGTATATACCATCTTTTTTAAATTCAGTTGACATATCCTCTTAATTGCTGTGTCTTTTTGCAGAGTAAATATTTGAAAATTTCACCATGCTCTCTTTTTGAAGCGTACCCTCAATCATATCTTTACTGGTTATAAAACAGAATTATTTTTGTTTTTCAGATTGGATGTAATTACACATAAATAAAATCAGATAATGTCTGTTATGAGACGCATTTGAAATAATTAGTACTGGATGTAATTGACTTTAATGTATGGTAAATGAAAACGATACAAGTATTATTTGGCCACGTTCAAACTTTATTCCAGATTTCGTCATATTTATTATCCCACAGCTTTTTTGCAGTCTCATCAGATAGCATTACCAAGTCTTTGAAATCTGATTCCATCGGTTTTTCCAAATTTGAAGCCTTTTGAATCACAAGCTTTTTGTTTTTTATTGCAAGTACTAGCTGGTCTCCTTTTTTTATTCCCAGTAATGTTTGAACTTTACGAGAAAGTGTAATCTGTCCATGTTTTGATATAATGATTCTTTTTAGTGTTGTTTCACTCATGTGTGTAGTAGAAATACATTACTTATAAAAAGCCATTTTTTGGTTTTTATCAAGTTGCTATAGATAAAATGTGAATTTTATTTTAAATAATTTTTCAAATTATTTAGAATCCTTTTTTAGATTATCATTTAAAGTGGCCTCTAATCAAGAATTTGGAACAAGACCATCTTCATATTTAGATCACACTTTACCGAATCTATCACAGGGTTTTGTTGGGTTGGCAAGATTCAGGCACAAAATACAGATTTTATTCCGATTCAAAAATCCATACAGTCAAAATAAAAATTGGGTGATCTGTTGGGTTGGCAAGATTCTCAAAACCCAAAAATCAGGTTTTACCCATCTTAGATGCGAGGCATAAGGCATGAAATATAGGTCTTGTTCCAATTCAGAAAAACCCATACGCATCAAAACAAAAAAAGAGCTGGAATGATGTTTAAATGAACAACCACCACAGAGACCAAAATAATTAACAGGTCAATTAATAAAATACTCCATAGTTTAGAATTGAATTTTGTGAGTTTGATCAGGAGAAGACCAATTCCTCGATAACCCAACAGAATCACAAACTATAAACTAACACTAACATAATTGCAAATTAATAATTGGCTTACAAAAATCTGATGGCAATAATTACAATCTTTTCAGTTCTCCTTGTCTCTCTCGGGGGGGGGGGAGGAGGAGGTGGGTGGTGGCAATATGTTTCTGCTCAAATTACTGATTTAACTCACACATCCTCAATATCTGATGGTGTTAATGGTTTTAACACACTTGCAGGAGCTCGTGACATCACCACTATCACAATTAGTGAATCCACCTACGCCCTAGTTGTATCTGACACTGATGCCGGCATCCAAATTATAGATATAACAACCCCTACAAATCCTATACCTATATCTTCTGTAACTGGTGGTAGTATCTTTGATACACTTAATGGAGCTAATGACATCACCACCGTTAAAATTGGTTTATCCACCTACGCCCTAGTTCCATCTGTTGGAGATGACCGTATTCAAATTATTGACATAACAAACATTGAATCCCCAACTGTTGTTGCTTCAGTATCTGATGGTGATACTGATGTTAATAATAATACCTTTGATGAACTCGATGGGGCTCGTAGCATCACCACCGTTCAAATTAACTCATCCACCTACGCCCTAGTTGCATCTCTTTTTGATGACGGCGTCCAAATTATAGATATAACAAACCCTGCAAGTCCAATGGCTGTATCTTCTGTAACTGATGCTACTACTGGAGATGGTAGTGCATTTGATGAGCTTGATGGAGCTATTGCCATCACCACCGTCCAAATGAATGCATCCGCCTACGCCCTAGTTGTATCTCGTACAGATGACGGCGTCCAAATTATAGATATAACAAACCCTGCAGCCCCAACTGCTGTTGCTTCAGTATCTGATGGTGATACTGATGTTAATAATAATACCTTTAATGAACTTGAAGGAGCTAGTGACATCACCACCGTTCGAATTAACTCATCCACATACGCCCTAGTTGCATCTGAATTTGATGACGGCGTCCAAATTATAGATATAACAAACCCTGCAAGTCCAATGGCTGTATCTTCTGTAACTGATGATGATACATTTGATACACTTGATGGAGCTCGTGGCATCACCGCCGTCACAATTAATACATTCACATACGCCCTAGTTGTATCTCGTACAGATGACGGCATCCAAATTATAGATATAACAAACCCTGCAGCCCCAACTGCTGTTGCTTCAGTATCTGATGGTGATACTGATGTTAATAATAATACCTTTAATGAACTTGATGGAGCTCGTGACATCACCATCGTCCAAATTGGTTCTAATACATACGCCCTAGTTGCATCTTTTGACGATGATGGTGTCCAAATTATTCGTATAGCAGAAAATCAACCAGACCGAGTAGCAACACCTGAAAATCCTATAACTGTATCTTCTGTAACTGATGGTGGTGTCTTTAATACACTTGATGGAGCTGGTGGCATCACCACCGTCCAAATAGGTGCATCCACCTACGCCCTAGTTTCAGCTTCCTCTGATGACGGTGTACAAATTATTAACATATCAAACCCTGCAGCCCCAACTGTTGCATCTTCAATAACTGATGACGTTGATGGATTTGATACACTTGATGGACCTAGTGGCATCACCACCGTCCAAATGGGTTTATCCACCTACGCCCTAGTTGCATCTCTTTTTGATGACGGCGTCCAAATTATAGATATAACAGACCCTGCAGCCCCAACTGCTGTTGCTTCAGTATCTGAGGGTGATACTGATGCTAATAATAATATCTTTGATGAACTTGGTAGAGCTACTGGCATCACCACCGTCCAAATAGGTGCATCCACCTACGCCCTAGTTGCATCTAGAGATGATAACGGTGTCCAAATTATTAATATAACAAACCCCGCATCCCCAACTGCTGTTGCTTCAGTATCTGATGGTGATACTGATGCTAATACTAATACCTTTGATAGACTTGCTGGATCCACTGACATCACCACCGTCAAAATCGGTTCATCCACCTACGCCCTAGTTGTAGCTAATGGAGATAGCGGCGTCCAAATTATTAATATAACAAACCCCGCATCCCCAACTGCTGTATCTTCATTAGGCACTGGTAGTACATTTGATGCACTTGGTGGAGCTACTGGCATCACCACCGTCCAAATCGGTGCATCCACCTACGCCCTAGTTGCATCTTTTATAGATGACGGCGTCCAAATTATTAATATAACAAACCCTGCAGCCCCAACTGCTGCATCTTCAATAACTGATGACGTTGATGGATTTGATACACTTGATGGATCTTATGACATCACCACCGTCAAAGTCGGTGCATCCACCTACGCCCTAGTTACATCTCTCCTCGATGACGGTGTCCAAATTATTAATATAACAAACCCTGCAGCCCCAACTGTTGCATCTTCTGTATCTGATGGTGATACTGATGTTAATAATAATCCCTTTGATGAACTTGATCGAGTTACTGGCATTGCCACCTTCCAAATTGACTCATCCATATACGCCATAGCTGCTGGTGGTCAAGATGACGGCATCCAAATTATTCGTATAGCAGAAAATCATCCAGGCCCAGTAGCAACACCTGAAAATCCTATACCTATATCTTCTGTATCTGATGGTGATATCTTTGATACACTTGGTGAATCTTATGGCATCACCACCGTCAAAATCGGTGCATCCACCTACGCCCTAGTTGCATCTTTTGCAGATGACGGTGTACAAATTATTAACATATCAAACCCCGCAGCCCCAACTGCTGTATCTTCTGTAACTGATGGTGGTACCTTTGATGAACTTGATGGAGCAACTGACATCACCACTGTTACAATTGGTTCATCCACCTACGCCCTAGTTGCATCTGCCCTTGATAGCGGCATCCAAATTATAGATATAACAGATCCTTCAAGTCCAATGCCTGTATCTTCTGTAACTGATGGTGATACCTTTGATGAACTTGGTGGAGCTTATGGCATCACCACCGTCCAAATAGGTGCATCCATCTACGCCCTAGTTGCAACTCTTTTTGATGACGGCATCCAAATTATAGATATAACAAACCCTACAACCCCCATTGCTGTTGCTTCTGTATCTGATGGTGATACTGATGTTAATAATAATACATTTGATGAACTCGAAGGAGGTCGTGACATCACCACCGTCCAAATTAACTCATCCACATATGCTCTAGTTGCATCTAGCGTAGATAACGGCATCCAAATTATAGATATAACAAACCCTGCAGCCCCAACTGCTGTTGCTTCAGTATCTGATGGTGATACTGATGCTAATAATAATACCTTTGATAGACTTGCTGGACCCACTGGCATCACCACCGTCAAAATTGATACATCCACATACGCTCTAGTTGCATCTAGCACAGGTAACGGCGTCCAAATTATTAATATAACAAATCCTGCTGTACCAACTGCTGTATCTTCAATAACTGATGGGGGTACATTTGATCAACTCGGTGGAGCTGTTGGCATCACCACCGTCAAAATCGGTGCATCCACCTACGCCCTAGTTGCATCTTTATCAGATGACGGCATCCAAATTATTAATATAACAAACCCTGCATCCCCAACTGCTGCATCTTCAATAACTGATGGTCGTATCTTTGATACACTTGATACATCTTATGACATCACCACCTTCCAAATTGACTCATCCATATACGCCATAGTTACTGGTAATGGTGATGGTGGCGGCATCCAAATTATTCGTCTAACAGAAAATCCACCAGAACCAGAACCAGAACCAGAAGAACCTATCACAATAGGAACCAATATTATAATAGGATCCAATACTATAGATGAACCTATCACAGAAGGACCCAATCTTACAGTAATATCAACTATGTTTATCAGACAATCCAATCTGTCAACGATCACATTCAATGACGCTACAGTGGATGTCTTTTTGGATGATACAGGCAAGGGATCTCTCGAGTATACATCACTAATAGATGGTACAATAGTTACTACACAAAATCTAGGCAGTAACGTAATTCAATTCACACTTGATCCTGCTGGTCCATACAATGACAGAAATCCAGATCAGGCCGGTATGCCTGATGAAGATCCATTTCAGATACAAAACTTTCAGTCTGGGGTGCATACTGTAATATATAATAAAACTCACTTTACATTCAATTTTGATGACCCATCTTTTACAGGTCTTACACCAGCTATAAGTTTTCAGGCAGCTATTCATACAGCTGCTGATGCTTTAACTGCTGTAGATTCGGATCTAGCTAATATCACAATTAACATCATAGACACAATGGTTTGTGAAATTACAATAACTGATTCATCCCTTGAATTTGGTATAGTGGATGTGGGTACCACATCTAGTGAAGGCTCTATTGCAGTACAAAACACGGGTAATATGGATAACAATGCAGAGATTGGAGCCGACTTTTGGTGTACGGCAGCAGATAATGGATGTACTGGTTCTAATGGTGTAATATTCCCTAATCGGACTAGCTTTGGTATCACTCAAGGTTCGTCATATGCTTCAAAGCAAGCATTTAATGATTTCATCTACGACAATACCAGTGGAAGTCCATCTCGTAACACTCATCCGACTCTACCATTTGAGACACTTACACTATTCACTCTAACACCTAATCAAACAGATACAGCATATCTCCAGACTTTAGCTGAGCTGATTCCAGTGGATGGTGGATCACTAAACAGGTTTGCAGGGGATATATCACAAGAGATAATCCTAGAGTCTAACTGCGGTACAAGCTAGTATTCATCTTTCTTTGTATGCGTGTCATGTTGCTTCTGTACCTTACCCACTGTGTTGCTCCACTATTTTCTTGTCTGGAATAGAACATATTACAATGTATCCTCCGCGCAGAAGATCTGCTAGTATCTGACATCCATCATGTTTGTCTTTTCCTTGGATGCTGCAATTGCTTTTGTCAGATACGGGTTTGACAGTGTCACATTTTTGTATCTTAACTCATCTGTCAGAAATCTGTATGTACATACCTGACTGATGATGACTCTGTGACTTTGCAAAAAGTAGTATTTTTTTAAAATGTTTCTTGGTTGACGGATATGTGTGTATTATCAACTTTTTCATTTTTTTAGTATTTTTTCATTTTCATCTGTTATTGCTATTTGAAGAAATTTTTTGTGCAGGTTAATTCACACATCTACTGTTACTTGATTACCCCAATCATCTTGCAATTTTGCACCTCTGTGATCTATCCAGATATTACATATCAAACAATTAGCTTGTCCAGATGCATATCTTCCTTTTTTACCTGGTTTTTGTGCTTTGAATTTCTTACATATTTCCTTACAAGTTCTATCTGACAATAGTTTAGAGAAATTTGAGTCATATTTTTATGATTTGAAAATGGGTTCTATTGGGTTTGCAAGGTCCACAGAACCATTTTCCACATGGTTTTTATTTTGATGTTTTTCTATCTAAATTATGTATAAAATTGAGGCTATAGTCCGAAATTCCACCTTTCATGATGTTAAAAAATCTCTAGATGAATTTGGCATCTCTACTTTTTCTGCATACCAAGTCCAAATTTCTGGAATACACACAGCTCACAAAGCAATGAGATCAAGTATAAGCAATTACATCCCAAAATCCAAAATTGAACTCTTGTGTGCAGATAAAGATGAAGAAAAAATCATTCAGATCATTCAAAAATCTGCAAATACTGGAGAAAAAGGTGATGGCATAGTGCTAAGCTACAAAATTGATAGACTAGTTAAAATTCGTGATGGCGAAACTGACGCTTCTGCCCTTTAACTAAACCACAAACTCATTTTTTAAAATCCTTCAGGTGGTCTTTGAACAAATACATTACACACCAATGCATCTGTATTTTTATCCCTATACTGAACATTACATGAAACAAATTTCCCCTTTAATGCTCTCTCTAAATCCTCTTTTGTCTTTTCTTGGTACTGTGGCTGTTTTGGGTCATCAATCTTACTGATAACAATTTTCTCAATTTTTCCATACTGTTCTGAATTGTCCTTTCTTGTATGACTAACTAGTAATTCAAAAGCATTGTTTGTAAGAATATTCAATACTGCTCCACCTATGCCATCTCCCATACCCATGAATTTTTTTCGTTCTATAATTACTTGTTGGCAATACTAATCTCAAAGTCTGGAACCAATCCTTTCTCTTTTGCCATATCAAACAACCTTCTAATTGACTCCTCTCCTGACTCTCCCATGTTTACAGTAACCTTGTTTACATACATTTTTACAAATTTTTCAATCAAACTTTTTTCTTTACCTCTGGCATACTGCATTGCATACTCTATTGCCTCATCAAAATTTTTTATCCCATACTCAATTGATGCTTGAAGATACCTGTCAAATTTTACTATCGTCTCCATGCCTAAACTTGTCTTCATTACGTTAATACCGAGTGGAACTGGTAATCCGTTAGTGGTCTTATCCCACCATTCCCCAACATCTAAAATTTTGAGATTCCCTTCTTGCTTGTATGATAGCTGTGTCTCATGAATCACCAATCCTACATCTACTTTGCCTGATTTTACAGCTTTTGGAATGTCACTGAAATTCATCTCTACATAATCAAATTTCCCAATCATTAGCTGTAATAACAAAAATGCCGAAGTCATCTTTCCAGGAATTGCAATTTTACACTTTTTTATCTCATCTACACTCATCTGTTTATTAGCAGTTACAATTGGACCGTAATTGATTCCAAAACTTCCACCGCTTCTCAATATCGTATATCCTGGAATAAACGCACACGCATGAACAGATACTGCAGTTACATCAAGTACGGGATTTACTGCTTTACGATTTAGTTTCTCAATATCTTCAATTATGTGATTGACCTTAAATTCTGGTGATGTAACTCTACCTGTAAACATTCCATAAAACATGAATGCATCATCTGAATCAGGTGTGTGTCCTACAGAAATCTCCACGTTTGTTTTCAAAGATATCGTAATAAATACCACAACTAGATGATGGGCCAAATAATATGGATTGGAATTTTTTTTGTCTTTTTCAAAAAAGATTCATGATACCAAATCATTATCTGCTAAAGGCTAAGGTTTAATACCTGAATCCAGAGTTTTGCGATTATGACAAAATTCAAGTCAACTGCTGAGGTTATGAAAATTATTAAAAACAAGGCAAATATTCGTAATTTTGGCGTCATTGCTCATGTTGACCACGGAAAGACTACAATGAGTGATAGTCTTTTGGCATATTCTGGAATTATTGCACCCTCTGCTGCCGGAAAGGCACTTGCAATGGACTTTGATAAAGAAGAGCAAGAACGAGGAATTACAATTTACCAAGCAAACGTAACACTACTCTTCTCCCAAAAAGATCAAGATTACGTTATTAACATGATAGATACCCCCGGACACGTTGATTTTAGTGGAAGGGTCATTCGAAGTCTGAGGGCAATTGATGGTGCAGTTGTTGTCTGTGATGCAGTAGAAGGTATCATGACTCAAACTGAAACTGTCACTAGGATGGCACTAGAAGAAAGAGTCAGACCCGTGCTATTTATCAACAAAATAGACAGACTCATCAAAGAACTAAGATTAACTCCAGAAAAAATGCAAGCTCAACTAGCCGATGTAGTTTCAAGCTTTAATCAACTAGTTGACACATATGCAGAGCCTGAATACAAGGAAAAATGGAAAGTTTCTATTCCAGATGCTAGTGTAACATTTGGGTCTGCAAAAGATAGATGGGCAATAAACGTTGATTTAATGAAAGAGCGAGGGATTACATTCAAGGATGTCATTGATGCATACACTAATGAAAAAGTTTCAGACCTTGTAGAAAAGGCACCACTAGCTGATGCAGTACTTGGAATGGTTGTTAAACATCATCCGGCACCAGGTGATGCAATAAAGTATAGAATTCCACAAATCTGGAAAGGTGATTTGGAATCAGATATTGGCAAAGCACTACTTGCAGGTGCAGATGATGGTCCGACAATTATGATGGTTGTAAACATGGTTTTAGATCCTGCAGCAGGTCCTGTTGCAATTGGAAGACTATTCTCTGGTACTATCAAAGACGGTCAAACACTTCACATTATAGATGAGAAAAGAGAAGGACGGGTTCAATCTGTTAATTTCTTTATGGGTAATCAAAGAGAACAAGTCAGTGAACTCGGAGCTGGAAACATTCCAGCACTGTTGGGATTAACTGAATGCAGAGCTGGAAATACGTTATCATCAGTAAAGGGAATTCAAATGTTTGAAGGTGTCAAATATGTTTCAGAACCTGTCGTACAAATTGCAATAGAGCCAAAACATCCCAAAGATTTACCCAAACTAGTAGATATTTTAAAACAGCTAACCATTGAGGATCCAAATCTTGTTGTAAAAATTGACGAGGAGAGCGGTGAGACAATCGTTGCAGGAATGGGGGTGTTACATCTAGATGTTGCAACACACAGAATTCAAGATGCAAAATGTGAAATTATAACATCAGAGCCTTTGATTAACTACAGAGAGACTGTAAAGGGTCCATGTGAGCCTGTCATGGCAAAATCCCCCAATAGACACAACAAGATTTTCATGAAAGTAGAGCCATTAGAGCCTGAAATTGCACACATGTTAAGGACTGGTGAGATTAGTGATCTAAAAGACAAGAAACAAGTTTCAGACTTGCTCAAAGCGGCTGGATGGGATACTGATACAATTAAACGAGTTATGAAGTTTGATTCTCGTGGTAATGTTTTGATTAATGGGACAAAGGGTGTCCAGTTTGTTCAAGAATCTACTGATTCTATTAATTCTGGATTTGAGGATGTGATGAAGGAGGGTCCATTGTGTAAAGAGCAGATGAGGGATTGCAAGTTTATCTTTACGCACTTTGTACCTCACGAGGATACAGCACATAGAGGTCTTTCTCAGTTGGGTCCTGCATCTCGTAGAGCGTGTATGGGTGCACTACTCACTGCAGGTACTGCCGTTTTAGAGCCAACCCTAGCAATTGAGGTTCGTGTTCCAACTGATTTGGTTGGAAACGTTGCAACAATTCTTTCTGGCAAACGTGGCAAAGTACTTGACATGTCACAAAAAGGTGCATCTAGTATTGTGATTGGTGAGATTCCTGCATCTGAGACATTTACACTATCAGAAGCAATGCGGGGTCAAACTGCAGGACGTGCAACATGGAATACATCTTTTAAGGAATGGACCGAAGTTCCAAAATCTATGTTGAGTGCAGCAGTTGCTGATATCAGAAAGAGAAAAGGACTAGCGCCAGACCCACCAGGTGTTGGTGAATTTATAGACAAAGTGTAAGATTAGAGATTTTTTTTTGTGTGATGTGTCGTATGCTGAAATTAGCTAGTATTGGTCATGTCTCTGGATAAAATTTTTTGATACATTTTGGACATTCTTGCCAACACGTATCATTTGGTTTACCACATCTTTGGCATTTTCCCATAATGGATTAATTCGTGACATGTTAATTAAAATTGTTTAATTTGGTTCTGTAAAGTTATCAAGAGTTGAATATAACGCAGAGAGAGGGATTTGAACCCCCGCAACCATTCACGATCATCCACTCTTAAGGCAGACGCTTATCAGACTAGGCGATCTCTTCCAAACTATAAAAGTAACAACTAGCTATAATTGCTGGTTACAATCCACTAAAATATAAAAATTGGCGGAAAAATCCATTCACGATCATGTAACCACTTGTTTTTTAATTTGATTCAAGCTAGCATTTTGAATGATTGTTTTCCATTTATTCTTACCATCTAAACTATACCTACCATTTCTGCTAGAGTCTTTCTGCTCAAAGAACCAACTTGTTTACTCTTTTCCAGATGGTTCAATACGTTGGAGTTTTTGTTTTTTCTTTTAGGTGTGATTTCACCAGACATTCTGTCTGTCTAAATGGTGATGCATGTATAGATGACAGTATCCTAATATTTCCATAAATGACTCAGGATAGACAAATCGATGTCCTTGCTTGCCACGATTCATTTACTTGTGTTCCATGACCCATTTGTCTATGGCATCAAAAGATAGCATAATTTCCCCCCCACCTCCTCCACTTTTAACTAGTGGTTTGTTGTATTTTTCTAATCGCGTTTCATGAAATATGAGAAAACTTTTTGATCTAAAACTTGAATGGTAATTAGTTAGATCAATTAGTCATGTCAGGAAACGCAGCAGAACTACTCCATATACAGCTATGCCGATTCCGTCCATCAAGACAATCAAGAATGTGTTTTCCTTTATTATCATATCACGTGTGTTTCTTGAAGTGATGGTTTGATCTTTATCTATATTCAATCTCCGATCTCTATTGTTTTTAGCATCTGTTCTTTGTTCATACAATCAACTCTGAACTTTCATTTGCATCATTTTGATAAAAACATTTTTGAATTCTGCCTTCTTTGTCATTCACATCAACAATGGATATGCTTATCATATCTGTCAGTTTTCCTGCACGTGAATTGTTTAGAGTACTTTCACTTGTACTGTTTAAATTTGCACCATTCATTATTTTACTCCTTAAGGACTAACCACACACCAGCTGCTGAGTCGGTTTCCAGATTGTTCTGAAAATAAAATGGGTTTAGATCAGTAGACTCGGTCAAGAAAAAAATGTTCTAGAGTTTTTGCTCTATCTTACTGTCTATACTTTTGAGGGTTGATGACATCTCCTTCTGAGTTGATGATATCTCCTTCTGAGTTGATGATATCTCCTTCAGAGTTGATGACATCTCCTTCTGAGTTGACGATATCTCCTTCTGAGTTGACGATATCTCTTCTAAAGAGCCATCCATCTTGTTGAGAATCTCTGTATGTGTTTCAAGGATTGCATTCTGTTTGTTGAATCGTTCATGTAGTTTCCTTGCCACTCCATGTGTCGTAATCATCATATAGATTCCTACACAGCTGGCAATAATAAATGCAGCTCCAAACACCCATACAGATTCAGCATATGGAGGAACTACTCCATATACAGCTATGCCGATTCCCAGTCCCATCAAGACAATCAAGAATGTGTTTTCCTTTATTATCCTATCACGTGTGTTTCTCGAAGTGATGGTTTGGTCTTTATCTATATTCAATCTCCGACCTCTGTATTGTTTTTAGTATCTGTTCTTTGTTCATACAATCAACTCTGAACTTTTATTTACATCCTTTTGATAAAAGCATTTCTGAATTCTACCTTCTTTGTCATTCACATCAACAATGGATATGCTTATCATATCTGTCAGTTTTCCTGCACGTGAATTGTTTAGAGTACTTTCACTTGTACTGTTTAAATTTGCACCATTCATTATTTTACTCCTTAAGGACTAACCACACACCAGCTGCTGAGTCGGTTTCCAGATTGCTCTGAAAATAAAATGGGTTTAGATCAGTAGACTCGGTCAAGAAAAAAATGTTCTAGAGTTTTTGCTCTATCTTACTGTCTATACTTTTGAGGGTCGATGACATCTCCTTCATAGTTGATGATATCTCCTTCATAGTTGACGATACCTCCTTCATAGTTGATGATATCTCTTTTAGAGAGCCATCCATCCTGTTAAGAATCACTGTATGTGTCTCAAGGATTACATTCTGTTCGTTGAATCGTTCATGTAGTTTCCTTGCCACTCCATATATCGTAATCATAATATAGATTCCTACACAGCTGGCAATAATAAATGCAGCTTCAAACACCCATACAGATTCAGCATATGGAGGAACTAATTGCTTTTGTTTCCTGACCACAAACTGTCAACACACTTTGATTGAATCAGCATTACAATTCTATATTACAATGCAATCATCTGTTGTATAAACAAACTTTCATTTTCAACTCTTGAATCATATTTTTACGCTTGTGAGATATCACATGTTCACCAAATATCCTCTTGAATACAAAAAACACAGATTTTACAATCCATCTATCCCCATATCTAACACTATGCTTCCATAACTCAGTTGTAAACTTGAGCTAAAACTGCTTTTCATCTTGGGTAACAATCAGTATTACTAATGAATTCTTTCTTGTCTTGATTCCAACAATTACTCCTTATGGTACAAGTATGAGAAATCAGATTTGGTGTCATTGTACCATCAGCTAAAACTTTAATTACATTTCCAATTGGTCTGATTGCTCAACTAGGATACAAGATGTTTTGAATCATGTGATTTGTCATCTGTAATTCCAAGACCTGTAATCTGCTTTGAATCCACATCTACAGATACATAATCTTGAGGAAACTATGTCTTTTTTGCCATTTTTTTTATATCTCCATCCCTTTTGTTTGCAACCTTGACACCAGTGTACTACTGCAATAACAATACCTGCTCCCAATTTTGGATTTATCTTGATGTGTAACTTGTTTACTCTTTTCCAGATGGTTCAATACGTTGGAGTTTTTGTTTTTTCTTTTAGGTGTGATTTCACCAAACATCCTGTCTGTCTAAATGGTGATGCATGTTAGATGACAGTATCACAATATTTCCATAAATGACTCAGGATAGACAAATCAATGTCCTTGCTTGCCATATTCATCTCCTAGTGTTCCATGACTCATTTGTTTATGGCATCAAAAGATAGCATAATTCTCCCCTACTCCCCTCCTCCACTTTTAACTAGTGGTTTGTTGTATTTTTCTAATCGCGTTTCATGAAATATGAGAAAACTTTTTGATCTAAAACTTGAATGGTAATTAGTTAGATCAATTAGTCATGTCAGGAAACACAGCAAGTAAAGACCAAATATTTGCTCAAAGGATAGGCAAACTATGAAACAAAGTGGGACATGCCCACACGTTTATTCTGTTGCATATCTTATGCTTGTATCCATGACTCATTTACCTATGATTGTCATTCATTACCATTCATTACCAATACTATATATACCACACATGAATTGAAACTATATGAGTACACAACAATCTCATTCAAGTGATGCATTTGCAATGTACAAGCAAAATGTACAAAAATACTTTGAAAATATCTCAAAACTAACACCACAATATTTTCAATCAGTTACACAACTGCAAGATGAATGTATGAAATCATGCCAGAAAACAATCAACGCTACAGTATCAATGCAGCAAGAGTTTGCAAAAAAGACTGGATTAAACACTGAAATTCCAGATGCTGCAAAAACTGCAATCATTGATACAAACAAGCAAATTCTTCAAGCAAGTACAGTAAATAATCAATTTGTGAAAACATCTATTGATGCTACTGTGCAAAATTTCAAAACATTTAACGACAATGTTAATGCCTTTGCTGAATTAAACAAAAATATTATCCAGTTTTGGATAAACCCCTTTACACTAAAATTAGTGTAATTGCTTCTTTTTTTATTATTCTAATGCTATTTGAAAAAGAAACTCCATATTCTCTTTACTCTAGGTTGATGCATCTCTCCTTGGTATGATATAGTCGGTGTTGGTTTTTCTACAAAAATTCCCTGAGGTCTATACAACAAAATTGCAAGCAAAATCACTCCCAACAACAAAAAGTCAAGCCAAACAACATCAAATGGAATAAAACCTTCAAATGAATCTTTGAAAAATATGATGAATTTTCGTAGCGTAACAAAAATCAAAGTTCCAATTAATACTCCCTTGTTGTTTGCAAGTCCACCAATCAGTATCATTAGAAATGGCCAAAATGTCCAGCTTGCCCTATCATATGCAAATGCAATGGTACCTCCAACGTAAAACGCATACAATGCACCACCAATTGCTGCAAGTGCTGCTGAAACCATGATGATCTTGATTCTAATATGTGTAGAATTTTTCCCTAGTGCCTCTGCTGCCATCTCATTGTCTCTGACTGCTCGGAGCATTCTTCCTAATGGTGAGCGAATCATCTTTTCACTATACACATAAACTACAACTGCAATTGCCACCAAACCAATTGTAGCTATTGGAAAACGAAGTTCATTTGGTAAAAATGATAACGGGTCTGGCACTTGAACGCCTAGTGTTCCACCAACTAGAGGGGTAAAGTTATTCCCAATAATTCTGATACTCTCCCCAAATGCTAGTAAAGTGATTGCCAGATAGTCTCCTCGCAGCCTTATTGCAGGGTATGATGTGAGTAATCCTACCCCTCCTCCAACTGCTGCAGCAGCACCTAGTGTCAAAAAGAATACGATAAATCCAATCCCTACATTATCAACTAGCCATAAATTGATTTGAGATACGATGAGTAAATTATCTAGGATGTAATCTCCCTCTATTCCTGCAATGCTTGCAAATATTCTGCCTGGAATTGATGCTGCAACAAATGCACCTGCACCAACTGCCAAGACTTTGCCAAAGTTTGGAATTCCTGTATATCCAAATTCTAGATTCAAGCTAAGATTAACGATGGCGTAAATTGCAAATATTGCAAGCAGGTCTACTATGAATATTATTTCAGGTTCTAGAACCATCATTTCTCCTCAACTTTGACCAGTTTATTCCTGCTAAACCTTTTGGTGCCAAAAACAGTGTCACCACGATAAATATTAACGGAATTAAAGGACGATACGCAATTAGCCAAGCTCCCACCTCTCCTGCTAAAAATCTAGTTCCTAAAACTTCGGTTAATCCTACAAGGATGCCGCCAGCTATTGCACCATAAATACTCAGAAATCCTCCTGCAATACTTGCTGCAAATATGCTAGGTATTAACTGCGGACCAAGATTCGGATCTCCTTGAAACCACATTGACATCAAAGCTCCTGCAATTCCTGCAAAACCTCCTCCAAACAACCAAGAGACTCCATAAATTAGTTTGACATTAATTCCTACAGTTCCTGCCAAATCTGCATTCTCAGTTGATGCCCTCATTGCAATGCCAAATTTTGTTTTACGTAGTATAATGTGTAGTGTGATTGCCAAAACTGCAATGGTGATAGGAGCTACTATCACAATTAGTGGCAATCCCATAAATTCTACATCATAACTTCGTAGAGAAAACTCCCTTGATGTAATTTGGTATGTTTTAACTATATAATCAGCAGTGATGTTAAGTAGTGCGATCACTACTAAATCAAATGCTAGGGTTGCAATCATTTGAATAGCTTGAGATGCACCTTTGCGAATCAATGGTTTTAGAATTAGTGTGTATAGAGATACTGCCACAACTCCCGATATTACAAATGATATTGGAACTGCAACATATGGTGTCATCCCCCAAACGTGTGTGACGACTAGTGCCACATACACCCCAATTGTTGCAAATGATGCATGTGCAAAATTAGGCACTCTAGTTGTGATGTATGTTAGTGTAAGGCCAATACTAAGCAGTGTTAAAAGGCTTGAAAAAATTATTGCGTCTGAAAAAATTGGATCAAATGCCAAATCATTGATTTACATCGAAAACCCTTAATCTCTTTATGCCTTTGATATTTTGATGGCAATTCTATCAATTTCTGGCATTACAAAACGTTTTGGAGGTCATACGGTTCTTGATGGGATTGATATGGAGTTAGCAGAAGGTGGGATATGCCAACTCATTGGTCCTAACGGTAGCGGAAAAACTACCTTGATTAATGTGATATCTGGAATGCTAAAACCAGATAGTGGCGAGATCCTTTTTGATGGAGATAACATTACAGAGAAGGGACTCTATGATACTTTTAACACTGGCTTGGTTAGAACTTGGCAGATTCCACAACCATTTGTAAATCTTACAACTCTGGAGAATTTTGTAATTTCAGGTGCAAACAACTCTGGAGAATCTTTTCTTTTAGCACCACTAAAATCAAGGTGGAAAAATGATGAGAAAAGAATTATAGAAAACGCATTAAAGATTATGGAGACAGTTGATTTGACCAGTCAAAAAGATACACCTAGTCAAAATCTTAGTGGGGGTCAGCAAAAGCTTTTGGAACTAGGTCGTGCCATGATGTCTGGCGCTAAAATGATACTCATGGATGAACCCATTGCAGGTGTAAATCCTACATTGGCTCATGAAATATTTAAAAAGATTTCACAAATTTGCAAGAAACAGAAAATCACATTTTTAATCATCGAACACAGACTAGATATCGCATTACAATACGCAGACTATGTTTTTGCAATGAATCAAGGAAAAATTATTGCACACGGCAACAACCCTGATGATGTAATTAAACATCCCAAAGTCGTAGAATCCTACTTGGGGGTATAATTGTCACAAAAACAAACGGCGATAATTTGTGTAAAGAATCTAATCTCTGGATATGCAAATAGCCAAGTTCTTTTTGGTGTGGATTTTGAGGCAAAAGCTCAAGAGATTACAGTAATTGTCGGCCCCAACGGAAGTGGAAAAAGTACGTTACTGAAAAGTATTTTTGGTTTGTGTAATGTGTATTCTGGAGAGATCATTTATGATACACAAAACATTACGGGGATGGCACCACACAACGTGGCGCGGAAAAAAATTGCATATTTGCCTCAAGTAAATAATGTGTTTGAAAATCTTACAATAAAGGAGAATCTTGCTATGGCAAGTTATACCCTTGATCCCAAAACTCAATCTGAAAGATTGCCTGAAATTTTTGAGACATTTCCTATTTTAAAAAAATATGAAAAATCAAAAGCAGGTACTCTTAGTGGCGGTGAAAAACAAATGCTTGCAATGGCTATGGCATTGATAAGACAACCAAGAGTGATGTTATTTGATGAGCCCACTGCTAGTCTTTCGCCAAAGCTTGCCGATGAAGTACTAGATAAAATAAAACAAATACGTGATGATTTTGGAATTACAGTAATTCTCGTTGAGCAAAATGTCAAACGGGCATTAAAGATGGGTGATTATGTCTATCTTTTGGCAAACGGCAAGGGTGTATTCAAAGGAAACTCTGAAGAACTGTTATCTCATCCTGAACTTGGGAAATTATACTTGGGGATTACCTAGTTCATTGTAATAGAGTCATCAGCACTAGTGTATTTTCCTAATTCAACCCATTCTCCGCCTCTAATTCCCCATACCTTATAGTCTGACTGGGCTAAATCCCCTGCCTCGTTTAATTTTGTTGGTCCGATTGCTCCAATGTAATCTTCGGCAATCTCTGGAATTTTAGCCTTTACGGCGCTGACATCACTACTTTGAGTCTCTAGCATTGCTAGTCCGATTAACCACACTGCATCATACGATGAATGCACAAACGTGTTGGGGTCTGTACCTAGGGTTTCACTAAGATGTGCTTGTACCTTGTCGTATGTTGGATTTTCTGCTGGTGCAAATTGTACTGTTGTGAATTTAACATTAGTTGAGAACTCTAGTCCTATTGGATCATCAATTAATCTGTGCTCTTTAGTATTGGCACCTGGACCAAACCACCTTACATCATCTAGTATGTCGTGTTCAGATGCTGACTGTGTAAACTGTAAAATCTCTGAAAATCCCAAAAACATGACGCCGACTTTATCTGCTCCATACTCATCAACATACTCTTGTACTTGTTTAGCTAGTAGTGAAGTTGATGTAGAAAATTCTGGAGTTTCTGGATTGTAACGAATATTTTCACCTGTTATACCTCCTCTCTCTCTAAATGATTCCATTGCAGCATTACCTAAACCATCACCCCATGTATCGCCTCTCCAAACAGGAACCAACACCTCGATTCCTGCATGTTGCATCATTTTTGCAATTGCAGGTCCTTGATTTGAGTCATCTGGAACTAGGCGAAATACACTATCATTTGGAATAGCTAGTGCTGGTGCAGAAGAACAACAACTGACTAGTAACATGTTGTTAGAGTCTGAGTAACCTTTCATGTTTCTGATGTTGGAACTAGTTTCAGGTCCAACTATAATCCCAATCCCTTTGGCATTTAGTGTAGTTAACTTTTCTAGTGCAATTACGGGATTTGTTGCAGAGTCTTCTAAAACCATTTTGAGGTGCCATGGAGCATCAATCTCTTGCAAGTGTTTGTTAAACTCTGATACTCCAAATTTTGAGCCTTCACTATTCTCTAATCCATGAGTTGCCAGATCGCCTGTTAGTGGAAGAATTAATCCTATTGTGACTTCGCCGACCAATTTTGGAGTATCCTCCTCCATGGGTGAATCTGCTGCTGTATCCATTGGTTCATTTACCATTGATTCATCATCACCCATCATTGTCTCATCATCACCCATCATTGTCTCATCATCACCCATCATTGTCTCATCATCACCCATCATTGTCTCATCATCACCCATCATTGTCTCATCATCACCCATCATTGTCTCATCATCACCCATCATTGTCTCATCATCACCCATCATTGTCTCATCATCACCCATCATTGGCTCACCTATCATTGGTTGGTCTCCACCCATCGTTGTCGTATCGATGCCTATCACTCCAAAAATAATACTAATTACAACTACAACTCCTAAACCAATACCTATCTTTTTAACTAAATTCATTATGCAAGATTTTCAGATATAGCCCTTGTTAAGTCTTCACATAAATCCTCAATTTGTTGCTCACATCTCTAATTAGCCTTTGTAGGCGATGATATCTATTTTAAAACTTTGATCTTCCCAAGATGTGTGTCTTTTTAGTAGGACTGGTTTATCTCAGATGTGTTATTCCTCTGTTTGTTTGGTATCCTCCTGCAGAACTTTCTGCTGCTGTAGCATACAAATCCTTGGGGTCAATTCCAGTTTGTTCACTGGGCGTCTCTTTACTTTTTTTGCCACTCCAGAGAAAAAAGCCGGCAGCTACCACTATACCTACCCCTGATACGGTATACAACATGGTAACTTGCGGATCATCTTTTTGAACTACTGATGATACATTATCAGTTACAACAAATGTTTCTACATCTCCAAGGAAACTCTCTTTGACGTATCCTTCTATTACAATGGTGCCATCATCTTGGGACTCGATAGAACGTATGGTGTAACTCTCCCCATCAATCTCAAATGATTCAACATAGTCTCTATCTTGACAGAATCCAAGGTATACTGTGCAGATTCCCATTGAATAGTTTGTAATTACTGACGACCCCAAGAACCCAAATTTTTTAGCGTCGCTCATTTTTGCAGTAGGATCAAATATTGATTCCCATTTTGAAAGTGACAACTTTGACAAACCAGATGCATCAAGCAATCTTGAATCTAATAGTTTCATCGCATCAGATTCTATGGAGAGATACTCTACCATTTGAGGCATTCTGATAAATGCAGACATTGGAGAATTAATATCCAATATACCAAACTTTGTTTCTATTTGAATTTCACCATCAATATCAAATCCTCTCCATTCTGAATCAAGTACAGAGTCTGAAACAAAATGACCTTGCATGGTAGGATGTATCACAATTTTGTATTGGATTGATGCTGATTCTTTTTGTGGTGTGATCACAACTGAATACTCTCCGGAAATATCAGTTACTTTAACAAATGACTTTGCTTCAAGTTTAGAGTTTATTTGTTCTATTAGCACTTTGCCGTTTTGTGAATTAATATCAAATATTATTTTTTGTTGGGTTTCTCCAAATAATTCTGCCAGCTCGCTATTCTCTGAATATTGAAACGATACAATTCTTGTAAATGTGTATGTAGGGACAAACTCTTTAGAGTTTTTGGAGATTGTAGCATCCAATTGAACTGCATCTGCTGGTATGATACAAACGATCATGGCAAGTATGATAGTTACTGAAAAATATTTTACTGACATGTATGATATTGCATCTTGTTCTATAAAACAGAAATAAGAAATTATTTTTTTTGAGAAAACACTCTTGATTTTTTATACTATTTGCTTGTTTGTATTTCATGGAAAAAACAAAGTTTCTTTCTGGGCTGCTGTTTATTGCCGCATTAATGGTTACTTTTGCACAACCTGCTTTTGCGCAATATGATGTTTCAGAGAAGGGAATATACCAAGCAATGCAAGCCTCAAAAAACAAAGTTGACATTGCAACACAGGATGACGCATTAGGTTCTGGCACTCCAGTCTTTGCAGCAGATGGAGTACTAGGAGCATCAATCCTATCTGCAGGTATCTTTGGAGGAATAGCTGGATTGTTGTTCATTAGAGGCAGAAAAGGAAAATATGCTGCAATGGGCAGGGGCTAACCCCTTTTTTGTGCCTAATTTTCTTTGAATATTTAAAGAAAATCGTTTTTCCCAGAAAAAAGAAAAATAGTATTTCTTAAGTATCATTTTGACGTATTATTTAGTGATGCCAAATCAGTTCTCGCAACTATTATGCATGGATACAATAAGAAATGCAAATAATCATCTCGAGCCAGGACAGCGTACGATGCTTGCCTGCAAGAACAATCTTCCAGAGTCTAGTGTAAAGTCTGCACTGTCCATACTCAAAGACCATGATTATGCACTATGGATTGAACTCCATGAACACAACTTGGCTGAAAAAATAATTGGAATCTACTCTGATCCAGTAAAACGTCAAATTCTTTTGTTAATGGATAGTCCTATTTCAAAAGATGTGTTGCTCAACCAATGTGGTGCCTCTCAATCCTCAGCTTACCGAAAGTTTAATGAGTTGCTACAAGATGGTTTTATTTTACCAGTCGGATACACAAAATCTTCAAAACGTGTACGATTGTACGATAAAACAATCTCAAAGGCAGAGTTTAGTGTTTCTACCAAAGTAAGCCAAATTAGATTACAGGTTAACTTGACACGTCTACCAAAACGTCCTATAGGGGAGGCAGTCTACCAGTGACCTCGATGGAGACATTGCTTGCTACCTCTTTTGAAAAAAAGTTTTCTGACTTTGTTGGGGATGTAGAGATTACAAAAATCAAAGATACTGTTTTTGAACAATACCACATGACATTACTGTCGTCTATCAAGGATTTTGAAAAATTCCAATCCATTACAGGTCAGGTGTTAGGGGATGATGGAACTCCACTAATTAAAAAAACACTTGAATCAATCTGTGGTCTTGAATCAAAGTCTGATCACGTACTTGAAATCAAAGATGAATCATTAAAAAATTCAATCCTTACATCATTTGAAGATGATGTAAAAAAACAAATTCTAGATATTGCATTTGATTATCCTCTAACTTTGTGGGAGATTGCATCTAGAACTAATATAGAACCTGGAATTGTTTCTCAAAATATCTCTCATTTGATATCTAGGGGGCTGCTTGCAACAAGCGATTTGGAGGATTCTGAAAATAACAAAAAATATTGTTCTGTGATTGATAATTTTTCAGTCAAAATTGAAGGTGCAAAGTTTCACATGTATGTCACAATCAATGAAATTGCAAATGCTGATCCTCTGAGAATTATCTCCTAACCTTTAATTTTAGTTCTTTTTGGTATTGTGTTAATTTTAAAATATAATACAATAAAAAAAGTTGTTTGTGTTTAAATTCTCTATCTTTTTTTTGAGATGTACTGACTGCATTATAGGCTGATGTGTAATTTTAGATTCGTTATAGTTGACCTGTCTAACAGTCCTACCTTAATGCCAAGTTTGTCTTGCAGGTTATCTTTCTTTGTTTGTGTGCAGATTTGATTAGAATTCCTTTGCAAATACATTTCTGTTGTATTCCTAGAGTCATAGATTGTAGTAGATTTTGAGCCATATTTCTTAACATGTATGTCACTGTAATCAATAGTTACACTGACAATTTCAGTTGATTTGGTATATCATTGTTTTTCGGTCTGTTTTTAGTAGATGTGATGCAATTGTGTTTTATACACATCTGAGATTTTTTGATAAATCATGAAAAAGATGTATGCGTTATTATTATTATTATTATTATTATTATTATTGGATACATAACCTACAAATATTTGCAAATTATCAAGAGGCAGAGATTGTGATTGCAGATGCCTTTATAGATTACAACCATAAGAGAATCCATTCAGCGTTGGGATATATTACACCCCACGAATTTATCAAAACATTGTAATGTAAGTCAAATGATATAGGATAAAACCCTACGAAAAATAGAGTAAAAAACGAATCCCATTTTATGGGGACCACTCCAATAACGATTAATTTATGCCAAAGATTTGAAATTGTGAAACAAAGTTATGAGTCTAAATCCTTTTAATATTATAAAATCATCAAATGATACAATGGTTGGTAAAACAATACTGGGATTATTTGGAATTTTAGTTATCGGAATGATGATAATACCAGCGTTTGCAGATATTGCATCATCACCCTACAAACAGCTACAATCTGGCGTACCACTCAACATGATACAGTGCTCAGATGATAAAATACTATTAAAATCACCATCTGGAAAACCTGTCTGTCTAACGGTTAATAGTTCCATCAAACTAATGGATAGAGGCTACACACTAGTTGAGACTCTAAAAAAAGATACACAGATAGAGAACACCCCAGATGTGGTTCCTACTGGTGAACTGCCTCAAACAAACATTGATGGTACAACAGTACCAACACCTGACTCTGTGATTAATGATGACACTTTGGAAAAAACTGTTCATCTAAATCACCCAACACAAGACATTACAAATAACACATCAGGGAATAATCCCAAAATTCTGAAAGAGCCAATTTTGAGTAGTGTAGAAAAAATATCCACTCCATGTGATCAACTCGGATCACATCCAATCAAGTATGATATGGTGGATCTCAAATATATCATGAAAACAGGTAAAGTACAAACATTTTGTGTACAACCCGACTACAAATGGTTTGAAATTCATCTTCAAACACAAGGACCAGGAACCCTCACAGTTGAGATTCCAAAAGATGTTGTAGATTTACGACAGTTTGACTATCCGACTTGTCAGGCTGAATATGATATCTATACTGATCTTCGGACTATTGATAAAACTACCATGAAACAAATTGCACAAACTGATTCATCACGTACTATACAGTTTATCTGGGAAAAACCACTCTCAAAAGTTGGTTCTTTTGGAGCGTATGGAGTATTTGACGGTGTAGATTATTCAGAACCAAATTATTGTATTGGCAAAGTTGAAAGTGGGGAAAAAAGTGCAGAATTTGAGGAAGAGATACCGGATCTTAAACCAGCAAAAATAATGACATGTCCTGAACCATTTCTAAATTATACCATTACAAACGGAAATCTTGATGGAATATGTAGTGGAGTAAAAGATATTTACGGTTATCATGATTACAAAACTGCTAACGGTTCTTATAATATAGTGCATGATACTATTGGAAGCAGTTTGGGCCTATACCTTGCAACAAGCAATGTTACCTCTGATGATGCAGTATTAATTATTGACATCCCTTGGATTGAAATGCGACCTAATTACTGGTCGGATGCTTTTAATCTAGGAGGATCTTATAGGGATGTTACTGACCCAGAATGCTCACAACATATTCAATTATTGAATGTCACTGCTGACTACCGAACTTTTAAAATCCCATTAGATGAAGGGGAGACTGGTTTTCACATGGGTTCGGGAGAGTATAATAGTGGATTCTATTCCTCACTTGCTGCCTTTATGGAGTTAGCTCCTCCTTACTTTGCTGAACACAAAGATAAATTTTTGGAACCCTGTCATGAAACTGGAAATGTCGAAATTCCCAAAAACCAGACTGCAAAAGACAACATTACTCTAAAGACACCAGATAATTGAAATTCATAGTATCTTGTTTTCTATTATATAATATTGAAAATTTTTTATTGTTCAAATCTGTTTAGATCTTTTTTAAAATACTACAAATGGTGTATACCTGTATTCATTAATTCTACCCAGTAGTAGTAGCTGTATTGCAATTATTTAGTCATACATTTGAACTAATCTGAAAAGATAAAGATTTTGGTGTTATATCTCCTAGAGTTGCTAGTAATTTGGGAATTATAATAATAATACCTCAAGATAGTTGATACATAAGATTTCATCTAGTTATTTATTCGGGTTTATTATATGAGATTCAATGGGTCTGTTGTATACAAAATTTTACATGGATTTTGAAGATGAACAATGGGATCAAATTTCTAATGATCCTATAGTTTTTCAAGCTATCAAAAATGATGTCAGTCTTGAAATTGAAGACACTTCACACAAATCTTACAAGCTTCTTTTCAAAAAAGGTGGAAAAATTAACATGTTTAGAGTTACTGGAAAGTTTCGTTTGACGTGGGATGATGAGGATCTGCTAAACTCTATAAAATAATAAATGGAGTGGCGGGGGAAAAAGAAGTACCTTGATGGAGCAGAAATGTCCTTAGAATCAGAGATAAAAATAATTTTAGCTGATTTTGAATCTATACCTTCTGAAAAGATTTTTGATACTTTAAACCAAATTATGCCTCACCTCAAAAGTGAACTGGTTTTAGAATACCTACAAGGAAAAATCCAGAAAATCCAAGATTCTGCTGACGAGCAAGATAAAAAGAAACAATGTAAAGCATTGATGCCTTACTTTGATTGGTATTTACAAGGATTGTAGTTTATTCTGAAAAATCATTTATTCTCACTAGTGCAGTCTTTATGGTTTCCAAATCTCTTCTTCCTTGAATCATATCTCCAATTAACTTGACATAGTATTCATATCCTGTATCTTCAGCTTTGTGAATATCTGATTGATAACTCAATAAAGCTTTTTTCAAAAATTCTTTTTCATCTTTTAGCTCATGTAGAGTTTTGGTGTTCTGGAGACTGGTGTAAATTTTTTCAATAACTTTGTTAATTTTTGGAACTGTTTTTCTTGCTTGCTGGTTTAAAACTGATGAAAACATCCCTGGCGAATCTTTTAACTCTGGAGCATCGTTGAGTGATTTTAGTCTCTTTTTGTAATGATCTAGGGACTTTAAAATTATTTTATAGCCTCCTTCATCTTTAAGATATATTCCACCTAGCCAAATTTTTTCTGTCATTTATTATTGTGATTTGTAATCGTTATTATAATTTAGTTTTTGGCTTTATGGGTTTGGTTAGCTAACCCTCCCCTCTAAATTTTACCTATAAATTAAATCTCGGAGCGTTTTTTAATGGATGACTCGTTTTTGTTAATCAGGTATAGTAAAAGACCTGCAAGGCACACTCCAATCCCACTGATACCTCCAAATGTCCCTACGTTTTTAATGAATCTTAATTCCTGATTTGACTCTCCTAGCTCAATTGAATAAAACATTATCAGACCTGTACCAAACATGATTATTCCTATGATAATTATTCCAAAAGACATTTTCATACCATGTATGATTTTTTCTGATTAATAAATGACATAACCACCTTTTTGACAACCTTGTATCTTTTTTAATTAATTTCAAATTATGGTTCTATCAGTGGTAAATTACAGTGAATTTTATTATCAGGCGTTAAATGAGTAATCTATCTGTTTTTTCCATCAAATTTAATGGCTTGTTCTGCTTGTATCTAAAATCTTCTTGAATCGCTCATTTCTATGGATTATTCCTTGTAGAACTTTGTTTCACAATTCCAAATCTTAGGCATAAATTAATCTCAACTTTGAATAATTTTGGGCATATCTAGGCACGTTTAAGTGAATTAAGAAACAAAGTTGCCCATCTCTAAGTTATTACATAAAACTCGTTATTTTTTGATCAAAAGATGTTTGGCAATCCTGTTATCGAATTAGGCTTGGATTTTGAAGAAAATTCCTCTTTCATATCCCTCCAATATTATTAGAGAAAATTCTTATTATAATGATTTTAATATTAACATTTTCTAGACAAATCGTGAAAAGAAGATCACTAGATATTATATGCCTTTTAGTGATAATCTCACTATCTCAATCTCTTTCATACTCTGTCTTTGCACAGACACCGTCATACAGTATATCTACAACAGAATCCACTGCTCTAGGATTTGCTGGTGGATCAAGTTTAGTTGGGATAAATTTTGGTGATTCTTTTAGTGCTGCTGTACCTATAAGTCAAACAGGAAATGAAATAGACCGTGGATCAGATATTCATATAGGTACAATCAATAGTATAAGCAGTCTTACCTTTACTGCCCTACCCGGCACTCCGGGTATAACGGCGGCACTTGACTGCAATGGAGACATCTATCTTACAACAGGTGGAGCTGCAGTTGATGCTACAGTATTTGAGGTGTTTGTAGTAGTTGATGATCCTGGAACAACTTCTTTTACAAGTGGTGATACACACAGAATCCAGTTTACCATAAATACTCTTAATGGAGATCAAGCTAGTACGGAGCCTTTCTGTGACCCTGTAGACTTTATAGCAACACCTGCAAATCCTATAACTACATCTTTTGTTGCTGATGGCTTTGACACACTTGATGCACCCACTCGCATAACTACTGTCAAAATTGGTGAATTCACATACGCCCTAGTTACAGCTTTTAATGATAACAGTATCCAAATTATCAATATGACAAACCCTCTAGCTCCTGTAGCTGTATCTTTTGTAATTGATGATGTTGATAGCTTTGATGAACTTGAGGGAGCTAATGGAATTACCACCATCACAATTGATTCATCGATATACGCCCTAGTTGCATCTACAACAGATGACGGTATCCAAATTATTGATATAACAAACCCTGCAGATCCAATGGCTGTATTTTCAATAAATGATGGTGATCTTGACGGTAATGACATTGCCTTTGATGAACTTGCCGGAGCTAAAAATATCGCCACTGTTAAAATTGTGCTACCTTGGAACTTGATGGAGCTAGTGGTATCACCACTGTAACAATTGACTCAACCATATACGCCCTAGTTGCATCTGAGACAGATGACGGTGTACAAATTATCAATATAACAAACCCTGCAGCTCCAATAGCTGTATCTTCAGTAACTGATGGTGTTGGTGATTTGATGAACTTGATGGAGCTATTGATATCACCACTGTAACAATTGACTCAACCATATACGCCCTAGTTGCATCTGAGACAGACGACGGCATCCAAATTATCAATATAACAAATCCTGCTGTCCCAACTGTTGCATCTTCAATAACTGATGATATTGATGGCACTGGTACCTTTGATGAACTTGATGGAGCTCGTGGTATCACCACCATCACAATTGGTTCATCAACATACGCCCTAGTTGCATCTTTGAAGACGACGGCATCCAAATTATCAATATAACAAATCCTGCTGTCCCAACTGCTGTATTTTCAATAAATAATGGTGATGCTGATTCTGCTGGTGGTACATTTGATAAACTTGATGGAGCTCGTGACATTACCATTACCCAAATTGACTCATCCATATACGCCCTAGTTGCATCTGAAGAATCTGACAGTGTCCAAATTATTCGTATAGCAGATGATCAACCAGAACCAGAACCAGAACCAGAACCAGAACCAGAACCAGAACCAGTAGCAACACCTGGAAAACCCTATAGCTGTATCTTCTGTAACTGATGGTGGAACTGATGATGCTGGTAATACCTTTGATGAACTTGCTGGAGTAGGAGGTATTACCACCGTCAAAATTGACTCATCTCTATACGCCCTAGTTACATCTTTTAATGAGAACGCTGTCCAAATTATTGATATAACAGATCCTGCATCCCCAACTGCTGTATCTTCAATAACTGAGGGTGATGATGGTTTCGGTGGTACCTTTGATGAACTTGCTGGAGCTTATAACATCATCACCGTCAAAATTGGCTCATCTACATACGCCTAGTTGCAGCTTTTCACGATAACGGCATCCAAATTATTGATATAACAGATCCTAAAAATCCAACTGCTGTATTTTCAATAAATGATGGTGATCTTGACGGTAATGGTGTTGCCTTTGAACTTGCTGCAGCAAATGACATCGTCACCGTCAAAATTGACTCATCTACATACGCCCTAGTTACAGCTTCTAGTGATAACGCTGTCCAAATTATTGATATAACAGATCCTGCATCCCCAACTGCTGTATTTACTGTAACTGAGGGTGATGGTAGTTCCGGTGGTACCTTTGATGAACTTGCTGGAGCATCTGGCATCGCCATCGTCACAATTGGCTCATCGATATACGCCATAGTTGCTGGTGAATCAGATAACGGTGTCCAAATTATCAATATAACAAATCCTGCATCCCCAACTGCTGTATCTTCAGTATCTGATGGTGGAAGCGATGGGGTCTGGTGGTACCTTTGATGAACTTATTACTGCTCGTGGCATCGCTACTATCAAAATTGGTTCATCTCTGTACGCCCTAGTTACAACTAGTTTAAATAACGCTGTCCAAATTATCAATATAACAAATCCTGCATCCCCAACTGCTGTATCTTCAATAACTGAGGGTGATGATGGTTTCGGTGGTACCTTTGATGAACTTGCTGGAGCATCTGGCATCTCTACTATCAAATTGGTTCATCTCTGTACGCCCTAGTTGCATCTATAGGTGATAACGGTGCCCAAATTATCAATATAACAAATCCTGCATCCCCAACTGCTGCATCTTCAATATCTGATGGCAGCACATTTGATGAACTTGGTGGAGCTTTTGACATCACCACCATCCAAATTGGTTCATCTCTGTACGCCCTAGTTGCATCTTTCAGTGATAACGGTGTCCAAATTATTCGTATAGCAGACAATCTACCATTAGCACCAGAACCAGTTCCAGAACCAGACCTAGTAGCAACACCTGAAAATCCTATAGCTGTAACCTCCATAACTGACGGTGTTGATGCCTTTGATGAACTTGGTGCAGCTACTGGCATCACCACTGCCAAAGTTGGTTCAACCACATACGCCCTAGTTGCATCTAAAGGAGATAACAGTATCCAAATTATCGATATAACTGATCCTGCAACACCAACTGCTGTAACTTCATTTGATGATGTTGGTCCTGCTGTACTTGATGGAGGCTACTGGCATCACCACCGTTAAAATTGGTGAATCTACATACGCCCTAGTTGCATCTGATAGAGATGACGGTGTACATATCATCGACATATCAAACTCTGCTGATATAAAATTTACAGCCGGAATAACTGATGGTGTTGATGGCTTTGATACACTTGATGGAGCTTTTGACATCACCACTGTTACAATTGGTTTATCTACATACGCCCTAGTTGCATCAGTTGCAGATGACGGTATACAAATTATTGATATAACAAATCCTGCATCTCCAACTGCTGTATCTTCAATAATTGATACTACTGCTAGTAATGGCAGTCTATTTGATACACTTGATGGATCTATTAGTATCACCACCGTTAAAATTGGTGAATCTACATACGCCCTAGTTGCATCTAGAGATGATAACGGTGTACAAATTATCAACATATCAAATCCTGCAGCCCCAAGACTTGTATCTTCAATAACTGATGGTGTTGATGGTTTTGATGAACTTGGTGGAGCTTTTGACATCACCACCGCTAAAATTGGTGAATCTACATACGCCCTAGTTGCAGCTCAGTCTGATAACGGTGTACAAATTATCGATATAACAAATTCTACAAACCCCACTAGTGTATCTTCAATAACTGATGGTGTTGATGGCTTTAACACACTTGCAGGAGCTCGTAGCATCACCACTATCACAATTGGTGATTCCACCTACGCCCTAGTTGTAGCTAATGGAGATGACGGCATACAAATTATCAATATAACAGACCCTGCAGCTCCGACTGTTGCATCTTCACTAAATGATAATACCAACGGCTTTACTACACTTGCTTCAACTATTGATATTACCACCGTCCAAATTGGCTCATCGATATACGCTTTAGTTACATCTAATCAAGAGAGTGCTGTCCAAATTATTCGTATAGCAGAAGATCAACCAGAACCAACACCAGAACCAGTTCCAGAACCTGCAACACCTGAAAATCCTATAGCTGTATCTTCTGTAATTAATAATACCCCTGATGGTTCTGGTGGTACCTTGATAGACTTGATGGAGTTCAGAGTATCACCACCGTCCAAATTGGTGAATCCCTATACGCACTAGTTATATCTTTTAGTGGTAAAAGTCTTCAAATTATTGATATAACAAATCCCACAATGTCACTAGCTGTATCTTCAATATCTGATGGCGCTACCTTTGATATCCTAAATGGAGCTAATGACATCACCACCGTCAAAACGGGTGGTTTCACATACGCCCTAATTACAGCTGGGGAAGATCATGGTGTCCAAATTATCAATATAACAGATCCCACAAACCCAATTGCTGTATCCTCAAGAGTTGATGGTGACAGTGACGGTGTTGGTGGTTTCTTTGATGAATATAGAGGAGCTAATGGTATCACCACCGTCAAAATTGATGGTTATGCATACGCCTTAATTGCATCTAGTCTAGATAACGGTGTCCAAATTATTGATATAACAGACCCTGAAGCCCCAACTGCTGTATCCTCAATAACTGAAGGTGAACTTGATGCTGATAATGTTATCTTTGATGAACTAGAAGGAGCTACGGACATCACCACTGTTACAATTGATGGTTCCACATACGCCCTAGTTGCATCTAGAGTAGATAACGGTGTCCAAATTATTGATATATCCGACCCTAGAAACCCAGCTTCTGTATTCTCAATGACTAATGGTCAAGATGATGGTACTGGTACTAGTAGTGTCTTTCAACTTCGTTCATCTGTTGGTATCACCACCGTCAAAATTGGTGATTCCACATACGCCCTAGTTGCAGCTAATGCTAATGACGGCATCCAAATTATTGATATATCAAACCCTGCAGCCCCAACTGCTGTATCTTTTATAGCTGATGAGGGTACCTTGAAACTTCGTGGACCTAGTAACATCACCACTGTTACAATTGATCAATCCACCTACGCTCTAGTTGCATCTTTTACAGATGATGGTGTCCAAATTATTGATATAACAGATCCTACAATGCCAACATCTGCATCTTCACTATCTAATGGTGCAAGTTTGCAACTTGATGGAGCTAGTGATATCGCCACAATCCAAATTGGCTCATCGATATACGCCCTAGTTACATCTGGCGTATCTGATGCTGTCCAAATTATTCGTATAGCAGAAGATCAACCAGTTCCTGAACCAGTTCCTGAACCAGTTCCTGAACCAGTTCCTGAACCAGTTCCAGAACCAGTTCCAGAACCCGAACCCGAACTACCTGTAAGACCTGTAATACTTACACCCCCAACTGCTGTATCTTCAATAACTGATGGTATGGATGGCTTTGATGAACTTGATGGGGCTATTAGCATCACCCTAACTACAATTGACTCATTCAGATACGCCCTAGTTGCATCTAGGGAGGATGACGGCATCCAGATTATCAATATGACAAACCCCAAAGTCCCAACTGCTGTAACATCAATATCTGATGCTACTGTTGATAATGGTAGTACCTTTGATACACTTGGTGGAGTTAGGAGCATCACCACTATCAAAATTGGTGATTTCACATATGCCCTAGTTGCAGCATTTACAGATAACGGCATCCAAATTATCAATATGACAAACCCTGCAACCCCAACTGCTGTATCTTCAATAATTGATCGTCAACTTGATGACAATGGTGTTAGATTTAGTGAACTACTCGGAGCTAATAGCATCACCACTATCACAATTGACTCAACCCCATACGCCCTAGTTGCATCTACTAATGATGGAGGTGTCCAAATTATTGATATATCAAACCCTGCACTGCCAACTGTTGCATCTGCACTATCTATTGGCATGGATGGCTTTGCACTCATTTCACCTATTGACATCACCACTGTTACAATTGACTCAACCCTATACGCCCTAGTTGCATCTAGTGTAGATGACGGTGTACAAATTATTGACATATCAGATCCTGAAACTCCAACTGCTGTATCTTCAATAACTGATGGCAGTCTATTTGATACACTTGATGGAGCTGTTAGTATTACCACTGTTACAATTGATGGTTCCACATACGCCCTAGTTGCATCTAGAGATGATAACGGTGTACAAATTATCAATATATCAAATCCTATAGCCCCAAGACCTGTATCTTCAATAACTGATGGTGATCCTGATGGTGATGGTGGTTACCTTTGATACACTTGGTGGAGCTAGTGACATCACCACTATTACAATTGGTTCATCCACCTACGCCCTAGTTGCAGCTCAGAATGATAACGGCATCCAAATTATCAATATAACAGATCCTTCAAACCCCACTGTTGTATCTTCAATAACTGATGGTGCTAATGGCTTTGATACACTTGGTGGAGCTCGTGGCATCACAACTATCCAAATTGGTTCATTCACCTACGCCCTAGTTGCAGCTATGGATGATGACGGTGTACAAATCATCAATATAACAGACCCAGCAGCTCCGACTGTTGCATCTTCAATAAATGATAACACCAACGGCTTTACTACACTTGCTTCAGCTACTGACATCACCACCGTTCAAATTGACACATCGATATACGCCCTAGTTACATCTAATTCCGAGGACGCTGTACAAATTATTCAAATAGCAGAAAGTCAACGAAAACTAGAACCAGAACCAGTTCCAAAACCGGCAACACCTGCAAATCCTCTAGCTGTATCTTCTGTAATTAATAATACCACTGATGGTTCTGGTGGTACCTTTGATGAACTTGATGGAGCTACCAACATCACTACTGTCAAAATTGATGAATCCACATACGCACTAGTCATATCTTTTGTCTTTGACAGTCTTCAAATTATTGATATAACAAATCCTACAATGCCAATAGTTGTATCTTCAATATCTGATGGCCCTGACTTTGATACCCTAAATGGAGCTAGTGATATCACCACTGTCAAAATTGGTGGTTCCACATACGCTCTAATTACAGCTGCTGAAGATCATGGTGTCCAAATTATCAATATAACAGATCCTACAAACCCAACAGGTGTATCCTCAAGAGTTGATGGTGAAAGTGATGGAGCTGGTGGTGTCTTTGATGAATATCGTGGAGCTAGTGGTATTGCCACTGTTCCAATTGATGGTTCCATCTATGCCCTAATTGCTGCTGGCTTGGATGACGGCATCCAAATTATCGATATAACAAACCCCAGAAACCCAACTGATGTATCTTCAATAACTAATGGTCAAGATGATGGCACTGGTACTAATAGTGTCTTTGATGAACTTGATGGAGCTAGGGGCATCACCATTGCAACAATTGGTGTATCCACCTACGCCCTAGTTGCATCTTTTATTGATCATGGTGTACAAATTATTGATATATCAGACCCTGCAACCCCAACTGCTGTATTCTCAATAAATGATGGTGATGATGATGGCACTGGTACTAATAGTGCCTTTGATGAACTTCGAGGAGCTGATGATATTACCACCGTTAAAATTGGTGTATCCACCTACGCCCTAGTTGCATCTAACCTTGATGACGGTGTACAAATTATTGATATAACAAATCCTGCAGCCCCAACTGTTGCATCTTCAATAAACGATGATGATACCTTGGAACTTCGTGGAGCTACTGCCATCACCCCTATTACAATTGGTGTATCCACCTACGCCCTAGTTGCATCTGATGTAGATGACGGCATCCAAATTATTAATATAACAAATCCTACAATGCCAACATCTGCATCTTCATTATCTGATGGTAGCACATTTGCTACACTTGATGGAGCTAGTGGCATCACCACCGTCCAAATCGGCGCATCGATATACGCCCTAGTTGCATCTGGCACAGATGACGGCATCCAAATTATTCGTATAGCCGAATCTCAATCAGAGGTATTATCTTGCGAATTAACACTAATTACTGTCTCCCTTGACTTTGGTACTGTGGATGTAGATGCCATCGCTAATGAGGGTTTTATTACAATACAAAATTCTGGTATTGTTGATAATAATGTAAAGATTGGAGCTGACTTTTGGTGTGATACAACAAATAATGGATGTACTGGTTTTAATAGTGTAATGTCCCCTAGTCAGACTAGCTTTGATACATCCCCCAATGTACCATATGCTTCAAAGCAAGCATTTACCGATTTTATTTACGACAATACTGGTAAAATTCCAGTTCGTGGAGTTCCAGCTTCTCCATTTATGTCACCTGATCTGTTCACTCTAACACCTGATCAAACAGATGCGGTATACCTCCAGACTCGTGCTGAACTGATTCCAGAGGATGGTGGATCACCAAACAGATTCATAGGAGATATATCACAAGAGATAATCTTTGAGACAGACTGTAACTAGTCACTACTGTATGTTGTTGTACTGATTTATTTATTTGACTTTATCAAAGTCTTCAAAATGTGGTTGACTACTAATGTCTATTGGTATGTATATCCCAGAACCATCTACGTAAGGACTCTGTATAGAAATCATCAAAATTTTATCTATCTGTAGATCAGAATTAATAAAATGATCAATCAAAAGTATGTCGTTAGATGCCAGACCCAAATTTGTTAAAATTTTAATTCACAAGTATACCGTAAAGACATTAAATCAACTATGGAAAAAACAAATCACATTTGTTAACGAGTTGTCAACATTTTGAGATTTGCAACGTGACATGCAAAACAATCAATCTTTGACTGCGAGATTCAAATCATCGAAACTGTTATGATGCAAAACGATTCTTAGACTCGTCTTTTTTTGTATAATGTCTAATTTACAATGATATCTCTTTCCAATTTTATTTGATATGATGGGTCATGTTATTGTTTCAAATTCATTAGTATATGATGATGATGATAAATACCAAAATAATCAAAAACAGTTTAAAAATTGGAATTTACTCTTCTTCTTCTCGTTTCTAGGCATTTTGATCATATCTTGGATTAGTATATTTGCAAATTCAGATTAACAATAGTGTTGTTATCGTTGATTCTCTAATTATCCCCAAATATTTACAAAATGATCGATTTAAGGACAAGTTGCACAATATCTACCATTATGATAAACCAACAAATCTATTCTTTACCTACCCTTTGTTCTAGTCCTTTTTCAATACATTGCGTTGATTGAATAAATGAAATTGTCACAGCACCATGAACATTAGTAAACATATTGGACTCGACATGGTCACAAGAAGCATCTAATTCAATATTATAATCACTTGAATCATATTCTAAAAACACTGACAAAAAATGTCCTGATGTAAAGTTGGCCACTGATATTTCCATCCAGGCATCACCACCAAACTCATACACATAATGTTGAATGGCATCGGGATACCTTTCATAAAATGCAGAATATGCAACATGTTGTTTTAACAGTGATAGTGCCTCCTCTTTATCTAGTTTATTTTTCTCTAGTTTATTATCTTCAGCGATTCTTTTTGCTATATTGTTATAATTATCAACAATGTCCGGCAAGGTAGCAAGTGCATAAATTATGAACAGACCTACCACAATAGATATTCCTGTACAATATGCTATTTTAGGTAAAACATGAAATAGTGTTTTAAAATATTTGATATATTTAAATTAGTCCATGAAAATATATGCAAGATATGTAAATACATTAGTTATTTTCTTGCAAAGTTTTTTTTAAATTATAAAATAATTTTATAACGTTCTTGTGCAATTAGTATGATAGTGATTTGGTTGAAACTTTTGGGTTTTCATGATTAATTTCTCTGTATAAAAAATTCTCATCTCTCAATGAATCAAAGAGATAAAACAAAGATGACTCTGGCATGAATTATATTATTTTTTTTAAATAAAAAATTGAAAAATATGATACATCATACTTGGATCTATTCCTCTTAATTTTTAGATTGCAGATCATGACTAGTGGAGAATATTCTAACTGACTATTCCCACATAATGAGATAATTTTGAATAAATCAAACCAGTCTTCCAAATCCCTTTTATTGAAATATTTGATAGCCTTTATATTTAGTAAATATTTTTTGAAAACAGAAATGGTAGCAAAAAATGCAGATCTACTTGATGTGGTTCAAAAAATTCTCAAATTAGATAGCAAGATGAGATTTGCAGCAATTATTGATCCCAAGGGCAATATTCGTGAGGCCATCATGAAGGCCGGAAAGACCAACCTGAAAAATCAAAAAGAAGAAGAGCATTTTTGCAAACAAGTTGCACAGAGACGATCTATGAGAAAAGAGTTTGATAAATCCCTTGGCAAAGTCCGATATGTTCATGTTGAGAGGGAAAAAGTATCTCAGATGGTAATTTACACCAAACGAAATATCATATATTTCACCATGGAACCTGAAAATGCCAATTAATACCAAAATTAGATTAATTACTAAAATCAAAAAAATTACTATAGACCTGTAGACTTTTTTAATATCTTTACATTTTAGATATTATGATTCCCCACCTCCAAATATCTTTGTGATTCCAAGATGTTTGAATATGACAAATTTTATCGAGACTGCCAACAACAAAACCCGACCCTTCATCAAAGCAAAAATAAATCCTTTACATGGTAACTACTTTGTTCAGATAGATATGATGCCGTGTAACTATGAATTCTCTGAGAAAACACAAAAACAGATTGATAAACTAGTACAAGATGAGATACAATATGTAAAGTCAAATTTGAAATATGTTTTTAAGGGTTTTAACATTGATAAAAGAACTAGCTTGGTTTGATGGCGTATCTTCTGAACATGTTGAGAATTTTTGTAATTCTTTGTATGATATATCTGAAAAAATTCAAAGCTAGAACCGTATCAAATTTTTTAAAATTTTATCTATAACTTTGATTTCTTGTTTTCGTTCTCGTATTGTGGATTTATTCCATTCTTTTGCAAACTCTGATTCTTTATCCATTCTTTCTAAAATTTCAATATACTTTACAAGATGAATTTTATAGTCATGAAGCATATCTAGATGCTTGTTGTGATTTTTCTCAGTTGGTGTGGCCATCATCCCACTGCTCCTCTGGGAACATTTCCCTTATTCGCTTTTTATCTTTCTCCATTGCATTCAATCCTATTTTTTAGGTGACTTTTGATCGCAGGTTCTGCTTCTTGCTCTTTCTCATTTTTAATATCTATGATAATTTTAGATAGTGACTTGTAGTATGCAATATGAGTTTTTTTAGATTCCTCTGTCGTGTCTTCTTTTTTTGTATCCATGTATTTTGTAGATATCATTGAAAATAAGTATCTGATCCTTTGCTATGTTTAACTAATATTGGAACATGTTGATGAAAATACATGAAAATACTCATAGATGAAATGGATGATGGATGGGATGAGAAACTCAAAGAATTGGGATTTGATGCCTAGTGTCAAAAAATTACGTCTAAATGGTCACAAACTGAGAACTGATTATTCAGTGATTAATTACGCTAAAGAAAATGACATGATCTTAGTAACTCGTGATACAGAAAGTGGTCAAGCTTGTGAGGAGAATGGATTGCCCTACATACTATTAGATAACAATGAGATTTTCAAAATTGTACTAGAGAACCTCAAAAATTCTTAATTCACATTTTTTGCATCAATATGTGATATTCTCAAGTTTTCAAGGACTTCATTTAAAAATTCCTCTTCCTCTTGATGTGTAATGTTGTTCATTATTGATTCCCAACAATCATTTATCTTTCTAATTATTTGTGAATACATTTTATCTTTCTTAAAAGCAGGATAATATGACAATAACTTCATCATCCCATCAGTTGATTGAACTATGTGTATTTGATGAATAATTGATCTTAATCTTTGATGATGTGAGAATTTTTCTTCTTTTGTGATGATTTCAAAACTGGCGATTTCCTCAAAGATCATTTCTATCTCCTTGGTGCAAATTTTTTAATTGATTGTTTACTGATTCTGAGAGATTAACTAGCTCATATTCGATGTGAGACCTGCTGTAGACCTTTTTATCTATCTCACCTGCTTGAACTAGTGCACTAATCTCTCTGTAGACTATTTTTTCATTGCCTACTTTTTCTATTGCTCTTTTAGCTAGTTTCTGTACCCCGTATCTTTCCATTCTCGTTTAGTATTCTGATAATTTCAGTTTTGATTATCTCTGAATTTTTATCCAAAATTTTTCCTCTTATTGTCTGTGTGGTATTTTTTTAATACTGCCTTTTCTCCCATCTCGTTGATCTCTTTTATTATTTGTTCCAATATTTCAATCCCTTTTTTTATTGGGTCTTTTTCTAAATCTTTGTGTTCTAGTTTCTGTTTTAGCACCATTTTTTCATTATTTACAAAACTTAGCAATGGCACATTCTCTCCCATGTTTAGATTTGTAAAGAAATCGATATACTCTTTAGTTGATTTTATTGCCATGTTTTCCCGTCTTTGTTTTAGTATTTCTTCAAAGTTATTAGTATTAGGTTTATTTACAATTCTATTATTTTTGATTATAATAGTTGTATAGTGTGTTTGTGCCTATAAAATGGCAAAATCTTTGATCAGTGTAAAATTCTAGTTTATGAAATCGTGTTTTCAAGCAATTCATTAAATAAGCAATAGAATTCTCTTGTGTGAAATTTTAGATAGCTTGATAATAATGAAATTATTTACAAGATCACTGAAATTTTTAAGACATGTTGGAATGATGTTGGAAATCAAAAAACTCCCAAAGTCAAAAAATTTTAAGGATTGGTTTTACAGCTTCCATCTTGGTTGCGTAATTTCTTTGCCATTATACATGGAGTCACAAGTAGTACAGGTATTGAAATTGCGATGAAAAATGTCTGCAGCTGTGTTAATGCAATTGACAGTGCTATTCCACTTGCAGTTCCAATAAATACTGACAAAAATGTACCTGCACAAGTTGGACATGCAATGAATAATCCTGCAATAGCTCCAATTGAGCTTGCACCCCTTCCTTTTTTAGAAATTGTATACGCGTTAACTGCAATTGATGCATTTAGCCCTACTAAATATGACACAATAATTTGCAACACCAAATTAATTGGAATTATATTAAACCCTACATGCTCTGTTAGATAAATGACTATCTGTGGCATGTATCCTGGTTCACCACAACATGGTGCAACAAAACCTGATGGAATTGTAGCTCCATAATGATATGAGAAAGTGACTTCTGGTTGATACACCAACGTTCCTGAAACTAGTGAAAAAAATACCCCATACCCTACAAATACTGTAACAAAAATTTTACGAGACTTTGAGTTCCATGTGGTTAAGGCAATTATTGAGAAAATGTCTTTTCTTTTCTTTTCTACTTTTTCTCTATGATACCGATACATTCCAAAAGCAATAGCTCCCAATGATACTAGTAAAATTACATAAAATCCATAAGCAATTCTTTGTATCGAGTCAACTGCACTTGGAGTTAACAGTTCGGGATCTTGGTATCTGTCATACATGATAAACAAAATTACGATTGCTATAAATCCCAAAATTATTAATTTTTTACCTTGTTTGGCACTTTTTTGCTCATCATACATAGTTTGAATTTTTTAAATGTGGCATTAAATTCTATTCTAATCCCTTTATAGGCATATGTCGTTTGGATAGTTTAGTTTTTGTAAATCATTTTGTTCCAGTCTCAAATATCTATATAACCAATACTATGTAATTCTACTAATCTATTTAATAATATTAAAAATTTAGAAATATTGATGATTAAAATAGCAATGTTGGGACTAGCAGCAGTAATAGCTATTGGATTACTAACCGTACCTGCATATGCTGATGTATCATCATCATCCCCACTAAAACAGATGAAAATGGGAGTTCCAATTAATGAAATTCAATGTAACCCTGATAAAGTATTGATGGAATCCCCATCTGGAAAACCATACTGTTTGAGTGAAGGTACCGCAGCTAAACTATCTGATAGAGGATTTTCTCTTGTGATATTAAAAGAAAATGTATCTGATGATGGTATCACAACTCCAACAAACTCTATTATTAATAAACAACAGAACCAAGACCCTCCCCAAGTTACCATACTGCAAATAGCATCCCCTTTAGAGTATGTTGATGATGGACGAAAATATAATGATGTAGTACAGAGGACGGCAGGACCCCGATCCATATATGATGAAATCATGTCATCTGCATTACTAATTGGTAATGATGATGTTAGTGGAACAACTTTAATCTCTTCTCCTCCACATGAAAAATATTCAAAAAATCAAGGAGTTGGATTATACATTGAAGATTGGATGCCAACACACATTATTGATGGTTACAAATTATTATATGCTGATGTTGGTTATGATGATTACAGTCTTAATCATAATCCTCGCTCTACTAATAACATTCATACTGTAGGTTATCAGTTTGTTCCAAATGATTTCATATTATATGCAAATGTCACTGATACTAGTTTGTATAAACAGTCTAATGCCTATAAGATTGTTGCAAAAATTAATTCCACTCCTTATGATGAAGCTGAGGATATAGCTGAACGTTTATGGGATGCAAGAGAATCCCAAAGTGGTAATTATGGTGGCTTTAGAGAAATGACAAGAGATGGTAAATTTGTGGCTGCATATGAGGGTGGAAATGATTTAAACCGATATATGGCATCAGCTGCTTTCCATCCTGATGAGTATACTATACTCTATGTAAAGTCAAATCATCACACTCTAGATGAATTAATCCCAGTATTTGAGAGTATTATGAAATGATTAAAACTCTATCATTTTTCTCAATTATCTTTACACTTTGTTTTGTAGATAGATGAAACTTTATATGATAAACTATCAGATCATAGTTTTACAAATCAAGAATTAATCACTCAGTTAGAGGATGTATGTATTAGTAGAATAGATTATTTGGATAATAAAGTACAGTTGATGTCTATATTGGATATTTAACCAATACTACATAATCCTACTAATCTATTTAATAATATTAAAAATTTAGAAATATTGATGATTAAAATAGCAATGTTGGGACTAGCAGCAGTAATAGCTATTGGATTACTGACCGTACCTGCATATGCTGATGTATCATCATCATCCCCACTAAAACAGATGAAAATGGGAGTCCCAATTAATGAAATTCAATGTAACCCTGATAAAATATTGATGGAATCCCCATCTGGAAAACCATACTGTTTGAGTGAAGGTACCGCAGCTAAACTAGCTGATAGAGGATTTTCTCTAGTTGTATTAAAAGAAAATATATTTGATGATGATGGTATCGCCACTCCAACAAACTCTATTATTAATAAACAACAGAACCAAGACCCTCCCCAAGTTACCATACTGCAAATAGCATCCCCTGTAGAGTATGTTGATGATGGACGAAAATATAATGATGTAGTACAAAGGACGGCAGGACCTCGACCTATATATGATGAAATCATGTCATATGAATTAGTAATTGCTAATGATGATGTTAGTAGAACAACTTTAATCTCTTCTCCTCCACATGAAAAATATTCAAAAAATCAAGGAGTTGGATTATACATTGAAGACTGGATGCCAACACACATTATTGATGGTTACAAATTATTATATGTTAATGTAGGTTATTATGATGACCGTCTTCATCCACACAACCCTCGTGACAACGATGTTCATGCTGTAACTTATCAGTTTGTTCCAAATGATTTCATATTATATGCAAATGTCACTGATACTAGTTTGTATAAACAGTCTAATGCATACTATATTGGTGCAAAAATTGCTTCTACTCCTTATGATGAACTTGAAGATATAGCTGAACGTTTACGAGACTCGAGAGAATCACAAAGTGGTAATTATGGTGGCCATAGAGAAATGACAAGAGATGGTAAATTTGTGTCTGCATATGAGGGTGGAAATGATTTAAACCGATATACTGCATCAGTTGCTTTCAAGCCTGATGAGTATACTCTGTTTTATGTAAATTCAAATCATCACACTCTAGATGAATTAATCCCAGTATTTGAGAGTATTATGAAATGATTAAAACCCTATCATTTTTCTCAATCATCTTTACACTTTGTTTTGTTGCTAGATGAAACTTTATATGATAAACTATCCGATCATAGTTTACAAAATGATCGGTTTTAGGATAAGTTGGAAGTATATTTGTAATCTCTATGCATTTTGTAAATCATTATACCCAGTCTCAGTTACAAATCTCCAAAATTCAGTCTGACTACATAGTTAACGAGTCTAGCTTAGTTTAGGAACAAAGATGTAAATGATTGCAATTATTTCCAATCTTCCAAAGATCATCAAAAATCCTAAAACAACTTTTGTTGCAGGGTCGGTATCAAAATCAATCACTCCTGCTGATAACCCCCCTGTAGTAATTACACCTGCTGCCTCAAAAAATGCATCTTGGAACGGCACATCTTCTATTTCTGCAAGGTGCAGTCCTGTAACTGTTGAAATTGCGGGAAACAAAGCTAGTATGATAAGTGTTGATATGACTTCCTTTTTTGCCTGACTAGAGAGTTTTGCACGTTTTGCTTTAAAAAGTAGTGCTTTGACATCTCTGAGGTGGAATAACCTGAATATTTTCAAACCTCCTGCAGTAGAAAATCCACAACCTCCAATGAACATCAAAATTATCAGAATCGTGTGCGCACCACCATTTAATCCTGCAAGGCTTTCTTGTTGTAGTCCTGCTGTAGTACTAGCTGATACTGAATAAAACGCACTCTGCATTGGATCTAATCCACTAATTCCAATAAACAACACAGTTGCACTGCCCAAAATTGCAAAGTATGCCAAGACCTCTTTTCCAAGTTTTGGTGATAGGAACTTTTTTCTTACAAATGCATAGTGGAATGTAAATGGAAGTGCTCCTAGTATCATTGCACCCATTAGGATTATGTGTTCTTGCCAGGATAACCCATCAAGAATTGTGGATGTTGGTGCAAACCCACCTGTAGCTAGTGTACTCATTGCCAATGAAAAATTATCAATAATGTTACCTTCATTAAATATGTGCAACAACGATGCTACAATTACGATATAAATTGAAAAGATGACTGTAATAGTTAAGAACAGTTCTTTCATGTGAAGTGTTCTTCCTGAAATAAAACCTCGCATTGATTGTAACTTTGACTCTGGATAAAATGCCGTAATCACTAAATAAATGAAACTCATTCCTCCCACCAGTTGGGTATAGCTTCTGTAAAATGTGAAACTCTGTGTGAGATTTTCTGGTTCATCAAACAAAGAAATTCCACCTGTGGTAAATCCTGCTGCGCTAGAAAAGAATGCATTGCTAAATACTTCTATGCTAGTCTCATCGGTTGGAAATACATACAGATATGGAATTGTTCCAAACAATGATAGCAAAAACAGGCTTGAAAATACCAAAATTGATGCTTGTTGGAGATTCAAGCTTGATTTTTCACCATAAGAATTCAGAAAAAATCCTGTAACTAACAAAAGCACGGTAGTAAGATAAATCCCAGTAGCTGTGAGAGGGTCTTCTAAGATTGTTGCAACTATTGCTGGAACAAGTAGTAAAACTCCTGCAAATTGTAACACAAAACCCAAGTTGCCTAAAACTGCTTTTACCGGAGGACTAAGTAGACGAGGTGCAGTAGCTGTTGCATCTCTAATTACATTTGCAATGACTGTTTGAAAAATCATGCCAATCACTTGGTTTTTCTTTGATATTACCGGAAGTTTTCTAATGTTGTTATCTCGCATTTTATGCAATGCATCTTGCAATGTTGCTTTTTCATTAATTGTAATTAACGGTGTGCTCATAACGTCTTTTAGGGTAGTAACTTCGGCGTAAACTGTGGCATCGCTGACCTTACTTATAATGTCTTCATCTGTGACAATTCCGACAGGAAGGTTCTTTTCATCTGTAACTATAATATCATCTGTTTCGTAGTGACGCAGCATTCTTGCAGCTTCTCTTGTTTGCGTGTTTAGTCCCAGAATTAGTACATCTTTGTCCATATAGTTTGCAACGTATTTGCTTAAAACGTATGATACTGCGCGTTCTGGATTCGTTGACATTAAGCTACCTTGGCTGGGGATTTTAAATAATTTGGGGTTGTATGTGTTGATCGTTGAAGGATGACTCGTTGATATTCTTGAATCTGATCTCATGATTTGCTATCTTTATAAACACTAAAGAAGAGATTATGCGTAATAAAATGGAAATTGATCAAGCACCAGAGCCTGATTATGACTCTGTAAAAATTGATTATGTCGGGTTTGTTGACCCATACGCTGTTGAGGGGATGGTTGTTCTAAAATCTGATAATGGGCGAGAGTTCCACATGAGGGCATTTTCTGGCGAAGTCGCAAAGCACATCTCTAGCTTTGGAGACACTGAAGGTGGTGAGGCTGCTCCATCAATTTACAGGATGGTTGAAGAGATTTGCGAGCAAAATGAGCTGGTTCTAGTCAAAGTTAAAATTTATCAAAGCGGTGAGGTGCTTCGTGCAAATCTGTACTTTACAGGTAGAAAAGACCTCGTATTGAGAAATTATCGTGCCTCTGATGCTATGGCATTAGGTGTTTTTTATAATATTCCAATCCTAGTTAGAAAAAATCTTCTCAAAGAAAGTATGGTATCTGAATAAACCTATCTTTGATCAAGTATATTTTTTAGTGTGTTGTGTTATAGTGAGTAAAAATTGATAATCGATAATCTACACAATTTTTTTTCAGATATTATAGTTTGGCAGTGTATTAAGAGATTTTTAATTCATGCTATTGTGGCTTGCTGAAAATAATGATATAATGATACATTGTGTCTCTAAATATGTGATTTAGTTGTGTGTAGGTTTATTAATTTTTGTTAACTGTAGTATGTATTTCTCTATTTGGTTCTGTTACGTTAGTGACCCAAACACAAAATACAGATATTGCTCTGATTTAAAAATCCTGAACAAAGTTTATGTTTTAACTATTTATTATTAGACCAAAAAACTCGAATCAACACAATTTTCATCATTGGGGTTTGTTATCCCCTTTGAATTTTCTAATATCATCATAATCATAAAATCTATCTCATCGAGATTGGTGCAATATCTGATGCAGAAACTGATATCATTGTAAATCTTGAACGTAACTATGATAATCCAAATGGATATGACATTGTAGGAATTGAACATGAACAAACAGAAGCATTGGTGAACACAGATTCTACAACTGCTAGTATTACACCATCACTTTGTAATAATTCTCATACTGAACTACGTTGCTATGATATTGATATTGAATTTGTAGTAGATGCCCCACTATCTCATGATGTGTTGGCAATATCTGCAATTGATACAAAGAGAAGGGCTACAATTACACACATCAATGAGGGTATAGAGTTTCTAGGAGAGCCCATACTTCCTGCAGAGACTGCATCCATCTTTATCAAAAAGACAAACCAAGGCAAAGGTAACCACATGATCCTAACCCAAGATGACAGGCGATACAATACATGGACTGACCAAGACGGGTACCTGTGGACACAGAACAGTTATGGCACTTGGACTCGACAGACTATTGCCAGATATGATCATATCTCACGATGGTACTACCCAAGTAATGACTCGACTCCATTCAGAGTTTGATAGTATGGTACAACAAGAACAAGAGCGAGCAATCCTAGTATTTGACAGCAAGAGTATCCAGTCAGTACCAGGAGAGCCATTCTCATACGAGTTTAATGAAATTATACCTAGGCATCTAATGAATCCCTACTTGAAAGGATGGAACTCGAAGAGATTCTAGCACTTGAAAAGATGTTAAATATCTACATTTATGATGACAATTGGTCTGAGATAGATGATGATGATGATGATGATGATAACTCTGATGAGTAGGCAGTTAATCAGACATGATACGACGAAGATAAGAAATTTCAATTCAACTGGTGGATTGTAAAATCTGTTTTCTGCATTCAAAGATGTTCGGCTAACATGTAACATATCAAGTGGGAAAACATGATTAAAAAGTTGAAAATAAAAATTTGTTTATACAAAAGATGATTGCATTGCAATAAGAAATTTAGAACGTTTTATTCAATCAAAGAATCTTGGCAGTTTTTGTGGTTTGGAAAACAAAGTAACAACATTGATGACAGGATATGCTTCATAATTCGGCAATACTCATCATCTATCAGTTATAGCTTAGAGGTTGATTAATCATCAGCATTTTTTATTATGATCTCTGGGGTATATTATCATTGAATTCAAGGGCAATAGGCGTAATCCTCAAGTTCTGAATTTGATTCATTGGTATCAAAGGATAGCATTTGAGGCTAAAATCTAAAATCCTGTATTATCTAATATTTTTGATCCTGATAATTATTCAAGAATACGAATCACGTTTGCCTATAACACTTCTCTCAATACCACTTGAATCAAAATATCTACCCAAAAAATATCTGGGTGAAAACCCGAACCATGATTATTACAAATCTCATCAAGCAAAACCCAATATGTTGAATTTTTAAAGAGATTCGTAGTTTATCAATTCAATGGTTATGATTTAATATCTTCAGATTTACTTATTTCCTGCTATATAACATACTTTAATTTTTTTTAAATATTTTCAGTTTGTATAGAACAGTATTATTGGTCGTCGATTATCTTTAGTATATTAATATCCTGACTTGGCATCATTACTCATTTTTTGCTCATAAAATTCTTGTATGATGTCATTGGGAATCAATGTAAATAATTTATCATGTTGATAGCATTGATGCCAAGGTGAACCTTTCTCATGTGTAAGCGATGATAACTCTAGTGCAGATAAACAGCCAAAATGTTCTCCTATCTGATCAAGTATGTTGCATATTGCAGGATCAATTAAAGATTCGATAACTTTTTTTCTTTCTTGAAATTTTTTAGTATCACTAGACATGGTACCACAATAATTTAGATTATTGATAAATTCTCCCCCATGTCCTTTGTATGTTTGATATAGTGCAGGAATTACAGGACCATACTTCCACGCTTCAATTCTTGCTTGTATGAGTGGTTTTTTTGTAATTGCAAGTACAAACCCATGTGAAATGTATGTCATTTTGATCATGTGCATAGCAGTAAGAGATTGATTTGTGTGTGAAAAAAAGTAATCTGCTACGAGTTGTGCTGAATATGTCATATTCATTTTTAAAAAAAATTGATTATATTTTAAATCTTTATATCTATTTATTGATAATAATGATTGTATTTCCAAGTATTAGATCGATATAATTAATTCACAAACCGTTAAGACTGGCATTTTGAATAATTGTTTTACGTTTATTTTTATCATTAATTTCAACCATTAAATTCTGTGCCTAGAACTCTCTTTAAAACTGGTACTTTTTGTTCAGAATGAGGTAATCAAAAAAAGCAGTAACAATTTACAGCAATAAAATCACACATCTAAATTACAAAACCCAAAGATCATAACCTTTTTCAAATGATAAAATCAAATCATACTAATGGCAAATTTTGAAAAAATCTATCAAAGTGTGGCACAGCAAGTTATTCAAAGATGTCATGGAGCAATCAAAATAACTAAACATGGAAAAATAATTGAGGTTTATGATACAAAACGTCATATTTGGAGTGGCGGACTAGCAGGGCTTATAATTAAAGAAGAATCTAAGAATGCAAATTTACGCCAATGGGAAGTTGCCAGGCACATTAGACCTCTAATAATTGCGATGCTTCTTGAAGATAAACAAGGACTAGTATCAACACGGCTGGCCCCGGATAGTGCAGAAAATAAGACCAGAAACAGATTATCAAAGAAAAAATTTACTGTGAAAAAATCTACACCAAAGAAATCAGCTGCAAAAAAATCTAAAAATCAATAAACTACCTTTCTTATCAGGTGAGGCTCTTTTAACATAATTGTATCATCTTTTATTGGGGACAAGTCCACTTTTTTGAGATTCTGATTTGTAATTACAATTAATGCCTCACATCTAGTACACAATATTGTTTTTCCATGTGTGTGTCCTTCCCTGACTAGATCCTTCTCCAATCTATCTTCTTTTTGACATGTAGGACATAACCTAGGTTCTTTTAGTATGGTGATTATCTCTTTGATGAAAATTGTTTTTCCCAATGTCCTATATCTACAAATGCTCTTAAAGAATTGTATGTTAATTGGCATCAGCAATCCATTTTGAATGTCAAACCGCTTTAATCATTCAAAATTAGAATAAATGGTATTCAGTATATTTCCAATTTAGCCAATTAACATTACTTTACAAAACAACCCTGAAAATATATTTTTGTTCTATTGTATCTAGCTAAATCTCAAAAAAAAGTTATGATATATGCTTTATAGCTTTAAATGATTTAGCACAAAAATCTCTTGCATCATGCTTCACTTTTCTTTAATGAATAATTTTTTTCAAAAAAATATCGTATTTATCTTGCTTTTTCTACTTGCCCTGAATTTATACTGATAAATAAGAATCACTATAATTTTCAATATTTACTAACATTTCTTCAAATAATTCATGCTAAATCTTAAATAGTTATTTGTATTACACAATATATGTCGGTAGTTATAAAATCTGACGATTAAATTGCGCTATGCCCCGCAGAACAAAAAGGCATCAAGCGTTTAGGCGCTTGACCACGAGAGGGAATCTCTCAAAATTCTGCAGTTAGGGGTTGGCGCCTTTTATTCTCTTTATGGTATAAACTCATTTAGCTTTTTTAGATCTTGGTTTCGTTCTTAAAACTGCTTTACAACAAATGCATCTGATATCTTTTGATGAGAAAAAAATCCCACAATACGTGCACCTTTTTTGTCCAATCTCGTATCTGATTTTGTTTGATACTGGTTTTGCCTTGTGGATCTCACAAATACCTCTACATGTTCTACCCATGATTCTCTGAGTTGATTTTTATTATATTTGAATATGTTGCCATTTTACATATAGTGATAATTTAGAGTGTTTGAGAATTTTGTTAATGTGGTGTCTGAGGTAACCTTTACAACAAATTCCAAGAGGTTCTCCTTGAATCATCCATCCTCCATCAAAAATTGGGATTTTGTATCTGTCTCTTATTTTTTTTAACTAGTTTTACCTGCCTTTAGATTGTCTTTGAGAGTTATTGACACACAAATACGACATTTAGCTTGTCATTTTCAATAAAGCTTGAAATTGATTCTGTAGGAATTGTGTACTTGTATTGCATATTTTGAATCTTTTTGAGAAAAGATATGTTTTGTACATCACATCAATTGTACCCATTACAGTTGGTACGCAAATTATTATTATTATTATTATTTAAATTCTAGGGAATAATCTACAATACCCAATAATTAATTTTAATAAAAACAGAAAATATCTTTAAATTCTTCATGTAAGAATTTCATCTAAACGGTCCTCCTCCTGAGCACGTTTAATCTCCATGGCAATTCTTCGCCCAACTCCAAATGTTTGTCCATACTGATATTTTGTATAGGGACTAGTAGTGGCAACAATTGGATTGCCTGGAACCCTTAGTGATACATCATACACAACTAATTCCAAGTCTTTTGTAATCACACTTTGTAATGAGAATGGTCCTATGATTCCAGGTGTGTACTCTTTTTTTACAGCAGATACGAATCTATCTCCTATTTTTAGTACTTTATCAAGCAACGATTCTCTGATGCTTGCAGGTGTGTGTCCCACCTCGATATTTTTGTAAATCTATATCCATCTCTAATTGTTCTTTTGCTGGAAGTGCGTTGTAATCGTGGGATATTAGTTTGTAGTCTCCGCTCAATCCCAATAAAATCAACCTGGTTTGAAATTGGTGTGTGGAAGAAATTAAAATTCATGTATGTTCCAATTGCCAACTCTTCAATGCTTGCTTTTTAAGATCTTTTCTAGCAATCAATCCTTGTTTGATTTTTTCCTCAGATTTTTTACATAGTCTTTGTATGATGAGACTGTAAAAAATGCCCTCTCTAATGGTCTCCTTTTTTCTTGAACTTTAACAATGCATGGCTTGTTGATTTGCTTAGGATCTTTGAGTACTTTGGGATATTTTATTCTGGCTTTTTCTAATAGGTAGTACTGTCCTTTTTTGCAGTCCGCTCTTCTGCTTGGAATAATCTCCTGTTTCCAAAAATTGGTACTTTGAATGTGTTCTCAATTGTCTTGTATCCTAGGTATGCCGTCAATGACCTGTGCGGAACAATGACTGTACTGGAATCTCGTAACTCTTTTTGATATTTGGCAGATGCCATATCCTTGAATTTTCTCTAAAACTGTAATTTCATCTGCAATGCGACCAAATCTTTGGTATGGCCCTCACGTCCTTTTTGACAAAAGACCCTAGTTTCAAAGTCTTCATCTTTTGCACCATCCATTATTTCTAGTGCCGAGTGACTGCCAAGAACTCCAATCTTCACATCAGAGTAACCCTTGACTATCTTTTTTTATCTCAGAACTTTTAATCACGTCATATCTAGATATTGGGATCTAATATAGCTAATTTTTGATTATTCAGATCGGGTAGATTAGATAGATTTTTTTAAAATCAATATTTTACTTAAACCGTGCTTTACAATTTTGAACTTCAAATGCCTTGGGTTGATTATACTTCCTGTTATGGTTGCAGGTGGTATATTCATGTGGCTTTTAAAGCAAGAAAAGCAAATCGGGAATTACTTGATGATGATGATGATTATTATTCTAAAGGAGTCTAGTGTCTTAATTGCCCTCACATTCACCTAAACATAAATACTGTAAGATCAATGATTAATTGTTGAAGCTTGTAATTGGAATCACTGGAAGTACTGGGGCAATATATGGAATTAGAATGCTTGAAACGCTCAAAAAATTGAACGTTGAAAACTCACTTGATAATCTCCAAATGGGGTGAAAAATGTATCTCTATGGAAACTGAATTTACTTTTGAATATGTAAAATCACTTGCAACAAATACCTCTGATGAAAAAATATGGCATCTACTGTTTCTAGTGGTACACACAGAATTGATGGAATGATTGTGGCACCTTGCAGCATGAAAACATTATCTGCAATTGCAAATGGTTACGATGATACACTTGTTGCCAGAGCTGCTGGGAGTAACAATCAAAGAGTCTAGGAAATTGGTACTGATGGTCAGAGAGACCCCCTTTCTGCAATTCATTTGGAGAATATGTTAAAACTTGCTAGATTAAATGTTGTCATTTTACCTCCTGTAACTGAATTTTACACAAAACCAAAATCCATTGATGATATCATAAATCACGGAGTTGGAAAGTGTTTGGATCAGTTTGAGATAGAGCATAATTTATACCCTCGATGGGGAACCTCTAACTCAGTTGCCAAAATTCTCTTTAGAAAAGATAGTCAAGAGTAATCGAGATGCAGTTTTTGAAATTTTCTCAAATTTTGAAAACTATCAAAGAATAATTCCTCAATACTTTCCATCTGTTCGCATACGTTCAATGCGTGGAAACGTATCTGTAGTTGAAGAACACCTAATTTTGGGTGGCACTGAACTGTTGATTATGGCAAGACATGTTTCTCAAAAACCTATCTTACATTCAGTTTTTGTAATTGGTGGTGATGCAAGGGGAAGTCAAATTAAAGGAGGAGTTTATTGAACTTGAGGGTGCTACAAAAAATTTTAGTTGATGTGGATTTAAAATTTAAAGGAAAGATGAGAATATCTGCAATGTTTGGAAAAATAATTTTAAAGAAGATTATGAAAAGATGTTGGATAGTCTTGTAAAGATAGCTGAAATCTAGTCTGATTTACTTTTTGTCTTGGAGGTACCATCTATCTCTTCTTTGAATTCTTTGAGGTCTTTATCTGCTTCAATCTTTCCTTTCTCAAATTCCCCTTTGGCTTTGCCAAATGTTTTTGCCAGCTCTGGGATCTTTTTTGCACCAAAAATTAATACACCAATAACTACTACTAGTACGATGATCTCTGTACTTCCTAACATACTCCATATTCTCTGATTTCAGATTTAAGTGTTCAACTTTTTTCTATATTTGCGCTCAATGATTATCATGCCTACAACGTATAGTGCAATCATTGGACCTGCAACAAATGCCATTGTGACTCCAGTCCCATCTGGAGTGATTATTGCTCCCAAAGAATATCATGACTATTATTGCGTACCTGATATTTTTTCTCCAAAAACCTGCATCAACTATTCCTGATGCTGCTATTGCATACATTGCCAGAGGAAGCTGAACGAAAGCCAAACGCTAACAAAAATTGTAATACAAATGTTACAAATTCCATTACGTTGAGAAAAGTGACCAGTCTGCCCCTCACCATACCTGTACAAAAACTCCAACATGTATGGAATTACAAAATTGTAAGAAAATACACAGCCTGCAACAAATAATCCTAACGCAGGCAATGAAATATTTCTGCTTGCATTGATCTCGTTTTCTTTTAATGCCGGTTTGATGAATCCCACTAGTTCTTTAATGATAACTGGCATCCTACTGCGATTCCAACTAGTACTGCAACATACATCTGAGCAAAGAATGCTTGTCCTGGTGCAGTTTGAATTAGTTGGACTCCCTCTGGAACCAAATCAATTCTCATATGATTTGTAATTTGTGCTGCCATGTTGTGAACTGGCTCAAGTGTAGGATAATACAGTGTGATTTGATTAATTTGAATTGGTTCTGCATGAAACATTAAAAGAAATGCCGAAACTCCCAGCTATTACTATGACGATTCTAATCAGTCTTTTTCTTAATTCCTCAAAATGTCTATTAATTCCATTTAGTTTATCAGACATTTGTTATCCTTGATTCTAAACTATGATATCATGTGGGAATCGGCAATAGTTTTGCTTCTGGAAGCCCTGCTTCCTTGAGTTGATCAGCTGTAATTCCTTCAAATTCTAATGATATGACTGCCTTTACATTAAATTTGGACTCTATCTCTTTTGCCAAATTTGAAATATCTGTAGCAGAGTAAATCTCCTCAGATCCTTTTAGGATTATTCTGTCTCCCTTTTCCATCTCTTTACCGTTGTATCTTCCTTGCAGAAATTTGGTAATTTTTGGCAACTCTTTTTTGTCTATATTATTATAAAAATAACAGATTCCCTTTACTGATTCATAGTCATATGCAGTACCATTCCTATACATGAAAACACCAATAAAGTGAGCTTCTTCTTCTGGCTCTCTAATACATTTGATCTCCCAGTTTAGCAAATTTTTTTCATCATACGCATAACCTGCCAATTCTTCAGATGTAATTTTTCCAGTATCTCATTCTGCCTTTTGCCATTATGATATACTGAATTATTCTAATATATTAAATCAGCCATAGTCTGATAATCTCTTGATTTTCATGTATTCCTGACTCAAAATCTAGTCAATGAATCAAGAACTGATGAAGATTGATTGCTGAGAGTGCAAATGAATAACTGTGTATGATATACTATTGGGATAATTTGGCATAGACTGCAAAATTGAGGGAGGATGCACACACACACACATACATCTTGAAGAAAACTCGAAACTTTTTTCTCTTTCCCCTTTTTGTGAATTCTATGTCAGGTTTGTGTTGTATTATTAATTTTGATGTGTGTGCTGTATCTAGGTTTTTAAAAATCTCTTATTGTATAGTTGGGCAGCCCGATGACCCTAGATATAATCCAGTCTAGTTCTTGAATTCTTTTTTAGCATATCTGAGATATTTTTATATCTACTGCATTTTTTTTGAGATTTTTGTTGCAATAGATTGTCTTTGAATTAATTATAAGTTTGTATTATAGAATCCTTTCCATATTTTTTGTATTGAACATCATTTTATCAGACCAGTATCTCTCAACTGGATTTAATTGATTGGATACATTTAGAAATCATTTCTATACATTTCATATATCCTGATTTTAGAGCACCCAAAGTATTCATATGCAATCATATCTAATGTATCAAAAGTATAGAGATGGCAACATGTATTGCAAAAAAAATAGCTTGCAGTATATACGATATACCTCAACTGAAATCTTGTGGTGTGTGTGTACCATACATTGAAAGATTCAGTCATCAGATATTATGTGTGAATGCATGTATCAAAAACTATTTGCTGTTCTATTAGATACTAATACGTAAATCTTAGATTTGCATACATGTCATTTTGTCTTCTTGTGCAAACGCATTCCAGATTTATCACAAGGGTTATCACACAATGGTATCACATAATGGTATCGATGAGAAATCACCATTATGTTGTTGTTTACAGTAGAATACCTGTATGTTTTTAATTTTAAATGTATAGTAAACTCGTCAGGGTCAAACAGATTTGTAGTTGTAAGAAATTCTCAAACTTTAATTCACTCTTTCACAGTTTGATGGTTTAAAGCACACTTTGATTGTCTTATAATTTTCATAATATGTGATTTTATAAAAAATTTCATTTTATTTTCATTTTTTGGGCATTATTTCCAAGAGTTTTTTTTTTTAAGATTTATTTGAGGATAACTCCTGAGATCTCAAACTATCTGTGTGTAGAACTAGTACCCAAACAGAATACATGGCTAAACCCTCAGAAATACTCATGGCGATCATTGTATTTGAGCAATAACTGTCACTGCAAAAAATTAAGAATATAATTTCATGTATGCATTATGGCATAATCCTAAAAAAGCCTCTACATTTGGCACAAAAAAAATGTTTATTTCATTTATACTGATTCGATCGAACTCAACTTGCAGGGTTTAAATACTATTTATTTTCATAAAAATCATGAATATGTTATTAATATCTGTCGTATTTCTTTTGGCAATAATTGCATTATCTCCATCCATTCTTTCAGACTCTGTCTTTGCACAGACAACAGTAGCAACGCCTGCAAATCCTATAGATGTATCTTCAATAACTGATGGTGTTGGTGGATTTGATGAACTTCTCGGAGCATCTGGTCTTACCACTGTTACAATGGCTCATCCACATACGCCCTAGTTGCATCTGTTGCAGATGACGGTGTACAAATTATTGATATAACAAACCCTGCAGCCCCAACTGCTGTATCTTCTGTAACTGATGATAGTACATTTGATACACTTGACGGAGCATTTGGTATTACCACTGTCACAATTGACTCATCCACCTACGCCCTAGTTGCATCTCAAACTGATAACGGCGTCCAAATTATCAATATAACAAACCCTGCAGCCCCAACTGCTGTAGCTTCAATAACTGATGGTGCTAGCGATGGTGGTACCGGTTACCTTTGATGAACTTGACGGAGCATTTAGCATCACCACTGTCAAAATTGTTCTGCTACATACGCCCTAGTTGGATCTTTTGACGATGACGGCGTCCAAATTATCAATATAACAAACCCTGCAGCCCCCAACTGCTGTATATTCTATAAGTGATGGTGATAGTGATGGTAATAATAATACTTTTGATGAGCTTGACGGAGGCTCGTAGCATCACCACTGTCACAATTGGCTCTGCTACATACGCCCTAGTTGTAGCTAGTAACGATGACGGTGTTCAAATTATTGATATAACAAACCCTGCAGCCCAACTGCTGTATCTTCTGTAACTGATGATAGTACATTTGATGAACTTGACGGAGCATTTGGTATTACCACTGTCACAATTGACTCATCCACCTACGCCCTAGTTGCATCTGCCACAGATAACGGTGTTCAAATTATTGATATAACAAACCCTGCAGCCCCAACTGCTGTATCTTCTGTAACTGATGATAGTACATTTGATGAACTTGACGGAGCATTTGGCATCACCACTGTCACAATTAGCTCATCCACCTACGCCTAGTTGCATCTAGCACAGATGACGGCATCCAAATTATTGATATATCCACTCCCGCAGCCCCAACTGCTGTATCTTCTGTAACTGATGGTAGTACCTTTGATGAACTTGACGGAGCTCGTGCCATCACCACTGTCACAATTAACTCATCCACCTACGCCCTAGTTGCAGCTGCCACAGATAACGGTGTCCAAATTATTCGTATATCTGAACCCCCCGCATCCCCTTACAAATCCTCTAGCTGTATCATCTGTAACTGATAATACAGGCGGCTTTACTACACTTAGTTCGGCAGGTGATATCACCACCGTTCAAATAGGTGAATTCACATACGCCATAGTTGCAACTTTACAAGATGCTAGTGGCGGTATCCAAATTATTGATATAACAAATCCTGGAAATCCATCTCCGGTATCTGCAATAACTGTAGAAAATACTCCTTCCGGTGTTCGACTCAATGGAGCTACTGATACTGCTACTGTCAAAATTGGTCAATCCACCTACGCTCTAGTTGCAGCAGTCTTTGATGATACTGTCCAAGTTATTGATATAAACAAACCCTGCAGACCCCAACTGCTGTACTTGCAATAGTTGATGGTCGCGATGATGGTGTTGGTGGTACATTTGATACACTTGGTGGAGCTAATTCTATCAGTGTTATTACAATGGGTCAAAACCCCATACGCCCTAGTTGCATCTAATGATGATCACGGTGTCCAAATTATGGATATAACAAACCCTGCAGTGCCAATTGCTGTAGCTTCAGTACGTGATGAGGTTGATGGCTTTGATGAACTTCGTGGAGCAAATGATATCACCACCGTCCAAATTGGTTCATCTGTTTTACGCCCTAGTTACCTCTTTTAGAGATAACGGTGTTCAAATTATTGATATAACCGACATTGAAAATCCAGTTGCTGCATCTTCAATAAATGGAGGGGCAGATGGATTTGCTGATCTTAGTGATATTAATGGCATTTCTACTGTTAAAATTGGTGGTTCCACATACGCTTTAGTTACAGCTGGTGTTAATGACATTGTCCAAATTATTGATATATCAAACCCTACAAGGCCAACTGCTGTAACTTCATTAACTGATGTTACTAGTGATAGTGCCAGTCCCTTTGATAACCTTGATTATCCTACTGATGTTACCACTGTTACCATTGATGGTCTCACATATGCCATAGTTGCAGGTAACATATCTGACGGTGTCCAATTTATCAATATATCAGATCCTACAATGCCAACTGCTGTATCTTCAGTAACCCAGGGTGATATTGATAATAATGGTACTACCTTTAACAGACTTAATGGACCCGTCTCTCTTACAACTGTCCAAATTGACTCATCTTTGTACGTCCTAGTTGCAAATAATCAAGGTAATGTTGGTGTCCAACTTATCCGTATAGCAGAAGATCAACCAGAACCTGCACCAGAACCCGTGATACCTGATGTAATGTTTGCAGATTCTATAATAGCTGTATCTTCAATAACTGATGGTAGTATGGATAGTGCTGGCAATACCTTTGATACCATTGATAATCCTTATGCCGTTGCTACTGTACAAATAGGTTCATCTGTTTATGCACTATCCACATCTTTTCATGATGACGGCATTCAAATTATTGATATAACAGATCCTACAAATCCTCTAGTTACATCTTCTGTAAATCGTAGTACCAGTGGCATTGGTGGAGGACTTGATAAGGCTTCTAATATCACTACTGTCAGAATTGGTTCATCTGTTTACGCCCTAGTTACAGCCGGTGAGGATGACCGTTTCGATAGTCAACCTGAGGGCCATGTTCAAATTATTGATATAACAAATCCTGCAAATCCAAGTGCTGTATCTTTAATAACTCATGGTGCGATGGATAGTGATGGCGTTACCTTTGATGAACTACGTACACCTCAAGCTATTGAGACTTTTTCAGTTGGTCAATCTACATACGCCATAGTTGCATCTAGTGCAGCTAACGGTGTCCAAATTATAGATATCACAGATCCCTCAGACCCCCTTGTTGCATCTTCAATAACTGATGGTCAAGGTGGTTTCTCTGAACTCAGGGCAGCTCGTGATGTTAGCATTATCAAAATGGATCAAAATGTTTATGCTCTAGTTGCATCTAATGGAGATGATGGTGTCCAAATTATTAATGTATCAGACCCTACAAATCCAAGGGCTATATCTGCTGTAACTGATGATGCTGGTGGGTTTGATACCCTTGATGGAGCAATTAGTATCACCACTGTTGTAATGAATCAATCTGTATATGCCCTAGTTACATCAAACCGAGATAACGGTGTTCAAATTATTGATATAACAAATATTAATAATCCAACTGCTGTAACTTCAGTAACTGATGGTAGTACTGATGGTAATGGTAATACATTTGATGAACTTTTTGGAGCTCGTGGTATTACCACTGTTTTCGTTGATGGTTCCACATACGCTATAGTTACATCTTCTATAGATGACGGCATCCAAATTATTGATATAACAGACCCTACAGACCCAACTGTTGTAACATCACTAACTGATTATGTTGATGATGGTACTCTTGATCATGTAGAGAATGCCGATACCTTTGATACCCTTGATGGATCTGATGGTGTTGTCACTGTACGAATTGGTTCTGCTATATACGCCCTAGTTGCAGCTACTAGTGATGACGGCATACAAATTATCCGTATAGCAGAAAATCAACCAGAACCAGAAATAATAGAACCAGAACCTGTAATGCCAGATGAGGTATTTGTAGATTCTATAACAACTGCATCATCAATAACTGATGGTGATATGGATAGTGCTGGTGGTACCTTTGGTACCCTTGATAGTTCTCGTAACGTTGCTACTGTGGAAATTGGTTCATCTGTTTACGCCCTAGTCACATCTTTTAGTGATGACGGCATCCAAATTATCAATATGACAGATCCTGAAGATCCTATCGCAGTATCATCTGTAAATCGTAGTACCAGTGGCATTGGCGGAGCACTTGATATGGCTTTTGATATTGCTATTACACGAATTGGCCCATCTGTTTACGCCCTAGTTATAGCCGGTGAGGATGACCGTTTCGATAGTCTACCTGAGGGCAATGTTCAAATTATCAATATAACAGATCCTACAAATCCAAGGGCTGTATCTTTAATAACTCATGATGGTACTGATAGTAATGGCGTTACCTTTGATGAACTACGTTCACCTCGAGGTATTGACACCTTTTCAGTTGGTCCATCTACATACGCCATAGTTGCAGGTAGTCAAGGTAACGGTGTTCAAATTATCAATATATCAAATCCTTCAGACCCACTTGTTGCATCTTCAATAACTGATGGTCAAGGTGGTTTCTCTGCACTCAGGGGAGCTGCTGATGTTAGCGTTATCAAAATAGGTCAAATCCTATACGCCATAGTTGCATCCGGTGGAGAGGATGCTGTCCAAATTATCAATATAACAAACCCTACAAATCCAATTGCTGTATCTTCTGTATCTGATGGTGTTGGTGGGTTTGATGCCCTTGATGGAGCATCTCGTATCACCACTGTTGTAATAGATCAATCTGTATACGCCCTAGTTACAACTAACATCGAAAACGGTGTCCAAATTATTGATATAACAGATCCTGCAACCCCAACTGCTGTATCTTCAGTAACTGATGGTGGTGTTGATGGTAATGGCAATACCTTTGATGAACTTCGTGGAGCTCGTGGTATCACCACTGTTACAATTTATAGTTCCACATATGCTATAGTTGCAGGTAATACTGATGACGGCATCCAAATTATTGATATAACAGACCCCGCAGCCCCAACTGCTGTAGCCTCACTAGCTGATTATGTTGATGATGGTAGTTTTGATGATATACCTAATGCTGATACCTTTGATACACTTGCTAGACCTTTTGGTGTCACCACTATCAAAATTGACTCTGCTGTATACGCCCTAGTTGCATCCACTCGTGATGAAGGCATACAAATTATCCGTATAACAGAACCAGGAATTGCTGGTGGTAGTAGTGGGTCATCATCAGATGGTAGCAGTTCAGACTGGAAAAAGAAACCAACCTTTGGCAAGTCATGGGAGGTATCCTCTGACCAACTCGTGAAAAATGGATTCAGCTTTAATGGTTATTCACTTGATATCACAGACAACTGGCATACAGACTTTGTAAAGACTACAACCATTATCGGTGAGATAAATCATGTCACGATGAAGGTCTTTGCATTTGATGGACTAAAATATGTCCAGCTATCTTTGGGGCTACCAGAAATTGGTGCCACCTCTGATGCAGAAGCAGATATCATTATTAATCTAGAGCGCAACTATAGCAACCCCAATGACTATGACATTGTAGGAATTGAACATGAACAAACAGAAGCATTGGTGAATACAGATTCTACAACTGCTAGTATTACACCATCGCTTTGTAATCCTTCTCATACTGAACCACGTTGTTATACCATTGACATTGAATTTGCAGTTGATGCCCCTCTATCTGATGATGTAATAGCAATATCTGCAATTGATACAAAGAGAAGGGCCGCAACTACATACATTAATGATGGTGTAGAGTTTGTAGGGGAGTCACTACTTCCTGCAGAGACTGCATCTATCTTTATCAAAAAGACAAACCAAGACAAAGGTAATCATATCATCCTAACCCAAGATGACAGACGATACAATACGTGGACTGACCAAGATGGTTATCAATGGATACAGAATAGTTATGGTACCTGGATTCAGCAGACATTACCTGGCATGACCATATCTCATGATGGCTCTACCCAAGTGATGACTCGACTCCATTCAGAGTTTGGTAGTATAGTCCAACAAGAACAAGAGCGAGCAATCTCGGTATTTGACAGCAAGAGCCTCCAGTCAATACCAGGAGAGTCATTCTCATACGATTTACCTAAAACAGTACCTAGACATCTAGATGAATCCCTACTTGAAAGGATGGAACTCGAAGAGATTCTAGCACTTGAAAAGATGTTAAATATCTACATTTACGATGATGATTGGTCTGAGATTGATGATGGAGATGGAGATGGAGATGACTCTAATGAGTAGACGTGTTACAATCATGATAGATGATGATTTAGCTAAAAAGATTAGGACGTTACAGGCAAAGCGTATTTTATCTACATCTTCTGCTGTATCTTTCTCCAAGATTTTAAATGATGTGGCACGAAAGGGACTGAAATAACTTAGATTTCTAATTCTTGGGGGTTGTTGTGGAGTGACTGTACAGCCTACTAACTCTCTTGTTTTAACGTTGTATTTGTTAAGTATTTTATTCATTTACCCAACTGTCCGATCTTATTAAAATTTAATCTCAAAAAAATAAAATGAGTGAAACAACACAAAAGCCATCTGCTTTCTGGTTTGCACTACCAATAATTCTAGGAATTGTTGGTGGAATAATCATGTATGTAAAATTACGTGACAGAGATGCAGAATATGCAAAGTGGGGCATGATAGTAGGTATTGTCCAGACAGTTATAGCCGTAGTTTCTGTTGGTTCGTCTGGTACTACCGGTATAGTCCCAGTTATGATACCATAAACACAATTAATGATTATACCTCTAGGTATGTATTGTTAATTACCATCATTTTTGTTTTTAATTCTCTGAGGTGAAACATATGATTATACATCATTTTTAGTGCTGTGATCATTTTCCAATCCCTCTTTATCCTCTAGAATATCCTACGTGTGATAACTTTGATGAGGGCCAAATTTTTTGACAAACATTGTTACACTGTGATGACTAGGACAAATTTTGTTAAAAAGTCTATCCAGACGATAATCTAAATTATGGAGATAGTGTTTAACCTGTATTGCTCAAGAATATTTTTTTATTTGAATTTTATTGATTGTATCATGAATCGCCCTTCTTTGACAAACCATTATCACGCCAGCAGAAACCATAATCCAAATGATTCTAATGAAACTAAATTGTTAATTACACAACATACTAATTTCAAACAAAGATTCAGGAATTATTCATATTATTAAAGATAAAAATATACAGTTCAATCAAGACCACACATTTTTAATCGATTATGGCACATTTAATTCAAATCATGTTTTGTATAATTTCATCTTTGAAAAGTATAACCATGAATTAACCTCTCTTTGGATTCTCATTTTCAATTATTTAATGCTGTACTAACATGATGATAAAGATGAAGATAAACCATATCATGATTAACCCTCTAAAACTAAACATATCTCAAACCATAAAGCTCAAAGAACAAGTAGACAATATCTAAAATCTTGGTAACAAGTATTTCAGACCTTACTACATTAGCACATTTCAAAATAACTATAAAACCACAAAATTATTCGGAAGGTAAATTAACCTCCATCTTATTTTTTAATCTGTAAATGCCAATTTTCCAAGTCAATGTAACGATTGAAAACAAATCTGGAATTAGTGATCCTGAGGGACAAACAATTCTAAATGATCTTGTGCTCAAGGGAACTTGTAAAACGATTTCAAAAATCAAAACTGCAAAGATGCTAAAATTCACAATCCAAGAAAAAGATAAAAAAATTGCACACTCCAAAATACGAGAAATCTGTGATGAATTGAGAATTTACAATCCTATGGTGAGCACAGTCACAATAGATGTTTTTGAAAGTTAATTTTATTCTGTGTTATTGCTGTGGTCTTATTACCTGAGAAATCCTGCAAAGTCATTACAACTAAAAATTTTCATTTTTAAATATCAATAAAATTTGTTAATTCCAATCTTTTAATCTGTTTTATTATAACACAGGCTATCTATTTGAGATTCTGTCATGATGTGATACCTTTGAGTGGTTGTGATGATTTACATACAATATTTTTTACTGTCTCCAAAGTTCCTAAACAGCTTTTCTTCACTATCAAAAGAGAACTGATCTATCTTTCTTTTTTAGAATAACTGATGAACCAAGTGCGGTTTTGCCAATCTGTTGCCATGATCACATTTTTTTATAATATCCTGCCTGAGTTATGCGATCAAGTGATCTTTGTATGGGGCTGCCTACTACTGCTCTGCCTAGACTAATTCAAATTAAATATATCTCTAAATGTTTAAAGAATTGTGAAAGTTGGGATTGTAGTTTTTCCAGGCAGTAACTGTGATCGTGATATGTATCATGTGTTAACTGATGTTTTTAATCTTGATACTCAATACTGTTGGCATGAAAAAGAACTACCAAAGAATATTGATGCTGTAGTTCTTCCGGGAGGATTCTCTTATGGTGATAGATTAAGAGCTGGCATCATTGCAGCTCACAGTCCAATTATCAAGGATATAAAAGAGATAGCTAAGAGAGGAATTCCAGTTTTGGGTGTATGTAATGGATTTCAAATTCTTGTCGAATCAGGTTTACTTCCAGGTGTGTTGCTTAAAAATCAGTCTCTTAATTTTATGTGTGAGTGGACCAGTCTAAGTGTAGAGACTAACAGGACACCATTTACAAATCAATTCCGGCTAGGTGAAAAAATTCCAATCCCCATAGCTAATGGCGAGGGTAGATACTATGTTGATGATCAAACCATAAAAGAATTAAAGAAAAAAGATCAGATTGTTTTCAAGTATGACAGAATAATAAATGGTTCATCAAACCAGATTGCAGGAGTATGCAACGAGGATGGAAATGTAGTTGGAATGATGCCCCATCCAGAAAGAGCAGTCGAATCTGATATTAATCCTACAGGTGACACAACATCTTCTCTTATCTTTGAATCACTAATTAGTAAAACAGGTGTTGTCGGCAAATGAGTTTAGACAAGCGAGAACTAGTTGAGCTAAAATCCAAAATTGGAAGAAATCCAACATTTACCGAGTTACAAATTGTAGCTGCTGAATGGTCAGAGCACTGCTCTTACAAATCCTCAAAAAGACATCTCAAAATGTTACCTATGGATGGTCCTCGCATAATTAATGAGAAAGGATATGACTCTGGAGTATTAGATGTCGGTGATGGTTATGTTGTAACTGCACACATTGAAAGTCATAATCATCCATCTGCTGTAGAACCATACGGAGGTGCTGCAACTGGTGTAGGGGGAGTGATCCGAGATATTTTATCTGCTGGAACAAGACCCATTGCAATCTTTGATGGTTTGAGATTTGGCGATGTTGAAAAAGATTTGCAAGCAAGATGGCTTTTTAAAAATGCAGTTGTTGGAATAGCAGATTATGGAAACTGTTTAGGAATTCCAACTATTGGTGGTGAAGTTGAATTTGATGAATGTTATAAAAATTATGCACTAGTAGATGTAGCAGCATTGGGTTTTGGCAAGAAAGAGAATCTGATAAAAAACCACGCAAAGATTGATGATATTGTTGTGTTAATGGGTGGTCCTACAGGCAGAGATGGTATTGGTGGCTCTCAATTTGCTTCTGATTCCTTGGAATCCGAAGACCGTTCTGCTGTTCAAATCCCTGATCCTTTCATTGAAAAATTAATCATTGAAGCTGTCTTACAAGCTCGAAACGACGGTTTGATTCATGCCATGAAGGATTTAGGTGGGGGTGGTTTATCTTGTGCCATCTCTGAAACTGCAGATGCATTGGATATCGGAATAGAGATTGATGTTGACAAAGTCCACACTAGAGAATCTGATATGAGTCCAGATGAAATTATGGTCTCTGAATCTCAAGAACGAATGCTGATTATTACGAGCCAAGAAAAATCAAAAAAGCTAAAAGAAATTTGTGCAAAGTTTCGTATTGTGTGTTCTGTCATTGGTTTTGTAAAATTTGATGATCAAATGCATATAAAAAAAGACAAAAAAACTGTTGCCAATTTGCCCTCTGATGTAGTAGCTAATGCAACACTGCTTGATTTACCATCAAAAGAGCCTGCCTACATTAAGACAGTTGAGAATGAGAAAGAATTAGCACCCATCACTGATTATTCTAAAACTTTGATGAGATTGATAGCATCACCAAATATTGCAAGCAAAATTTGGGTTTATGCAAAGTATGATCACGAGGTTGGGATTCGCACAGTTGTCAAACCTGGAACTGATGCAGCTGTACTGCGACTAGATAATGGAAAATATCTTTCTGCCAAAATTGATGGCAACCCAAAACAATGCTACATCAATCCTCGTCAAGGTGCAATTGGTTGCTTTGAGGAAGCATGTAGAAATGTTGTATGCACTGGTGCTACCCCCATTGGAATGCTTGATCATCTGCAATTTGGCAATCCCCAAGACCCTGAAATTTTTTGGACCTTTTTAGAATCCTTGAAAGGCTTGACAGAGTTTGCTAAATATTTTCAAATTCCATGTGTTGGGGGAAAGGTGAGTTTATACAATGAGACACCTTTAGGTCCAATCAAGCCGACCCCAGTGATTGGAGTTATTGGATTAATAGATGAGAAACCATCCATACCTCAAAAAATTTCCCAAGGTGACTCTTTGATTATTGTCGGTGTTACCAAAGATGAGATGGGCGGTTCAGAGTTCTTTGAGTATATTCACAAATTCATAGGTGGAAGGTGTCCTACTGTAAACTTTGAGGATTCCAAAAAAAATATGACATCTGTGTTAGGTGTAATTAAAAATAATCTTCTCAAATCTGTACATGATTGCTCCAAAGGCGGACTGGCAATTGCAGTCTCTGAAATTTGTATGACTAACCAAATTGGCTGCACGGTATCACTCCATGAGATCCCAGGTGAAAAGTTGGATGTTGATAGAGTCTTGTTCTCTGAGAGTCATTCTAGATATCTGTTATCTTTTGAGGAAAAGAATTTCTCAAAGATTGAGATTCTTCTCAAAGAGAACCATGTAGCTTTTAAACAAATCGGTCAGTTTGGTGGCAAAAAAATTCAGTTTACAAATCAAAGACAGATTATAGCCGAGCTTGATGTTGAGCACACACGCAAGATTTGGCTTGATTCCCTTCCTGAGTTGATACTTGGCGGTAAGAATCTGCCTGATGTGTAACATTGATCGTACAAGTGATCAGCATTTTTATTGTTCAAACTCAAATAATCGATCAAGGAATGGAGTCGTCACTTTATTATTCAGTTGAGGTTTTTTACACTTTTTCCAATCTTTTGGAATCATCCAAAGTACGGGAGTTGGTGTAGACCCTGCCTAAAGTTAAGGAAAACTGTGGAGTCGTCGGAATTTACAGTTTATCTGGAACCAACGTAGTTCCAATGGTCTTTGATGCTTTACGGGCTTTGCAGCACAGGGGACAAGAAGCTTGGGGATTTGCAGTTCCAAATAAACTGCCATTTAAAAGAGTGGGGTTGGTTTCACAGTATTCCTCTGATTTTAAAAAAATTGCCAAAGAGTACGAGTCTCACTGTGTTATTGGACATGTTAGGTACTCTACTATGGGTACAAGCACTCTGGAAAATGCACAGCCATTGAAAGTAAAGGATTTGTGCATTTCACATAATGGTACCATTGCCAATGCAAAAGAGTTATCAAATTTAGTTGGAGGATGTTCTTTTACTCCGCAAAATGCAAGTGACACGCTTGTTGCAGCAGAAAGATTGGTTTCATTAATTTCCAATAACGGTGATATGGGAAAAGCGTTATCTATTCTCAAAAACGAGATGGTGGGTTCTTATTGTTTTACATTTATCTCCGATGATAACTTTGTTTATGCTGCACGTGATCCAAAGGGATTTCGTCCAATGGTGCTAGGACACAAAGACTCTGATGATACATACATTGTAACTTCTGAATCCTCTGCTATCGCCGCTGTTGGGGCGACTCTTCAGAGAGATGTAGTTCCAGGTGAATTGATTAAATTAAGCAAGGCAGGTTTGGAGACTGAGATTTTTTCAACTGATTCTTCTCGTGCACATTGTTCTTTTGAATTTACATACTTTGCACATCCTTCAAGTAATATGGAGGGGTGTAACATTTACATCTCTAGGAAAAAGATTGGGCAATTTATGGCAAAGAAATTCCCAATCCCGGATGCCGATCTGGTGATTCCTGTACCTGATTCTGCAAGACCTGCAGCACTAGGTTATGCCCAAGAACTCGGAGTGTCTTTTGATGAAGGTCTGTTAAAGGACAGGTATAGCAAGAAAGGTCCACTGCGAAGTTTTATCGAACCACATCAAAGTGATAGAGTTGAAATAAATCGTTGGATAATTCCAATTAATGAAATAATTAAAGACAAACATGTGGTGGTAATTGATGATAGTTTGGTGAGAGGCACTAGTTCCAAGGCTATCATCAAGGCTCTTCGCCGTGCAGGTGCTAAAAAAATTAGCATGTTAATCACATATCCTCAAATTAATTATCCATGTTATGCTGGAATTGATTTTCCTTCTCAAAAAGAACTTGCCACATTCACAAATGGGAAAACTATGACTGCTGATGAGATCACTGAGATGGTTAGAGAAAATATTGGTGTTGACTTTTTAGGATACAATGATGCTCAAAATTTGGCTGATGCAGTTGGTTTGCCAAAAGATTCGATGTGTTTTACATGTTCTTCTGGAAATTATGATTCATTGGGAATAAAACCAGATTTTACAAAACGTGAGCAAGTAAAGACTAAACTAATTAGGTCTGATTAAATATGGCTTGAAATTGTCAATCTTTATGCAGGCTATGTGGAATAATGTTGTAATTGCAAAAAGCGATGACACAGTTAAAGTCGAAGGTAACTACTATTTTCCACATGACTCAATTATACAAGAGTATTTCAAAAAAACAGAACTAACTACTGTATGTGGTTGGAAAGGAAAAGCCAATTATTATTCTGTAGATGTTAATGGAAAGATTAACAAAGATTGTGCTTGGTACTATGCAGAACCTAATGATGCTGCCTTGAAAATAAAAGGCATGGTGGCATTCTGGAACGGTATTAAAATAAGTTAATCTCTAATACAGTAGTTACTGCATGAATTTCTCTGTGATTGTTTGATATATGCATCTAGTAAAGTATGTTTTATTGATTTTGAGAATTTTGCATTTTGTACAGTTGCTGCTAATGATGTCATTTGCTAGAGATTTATTCTAATATCTGAATCTATACAGCAAGTTGATGAGAATATCTATTTTTGTCTGTCAGTTTACAGAATCATCAACAATACATGGAAATTTGGGTTTTTATGCAATTACATCAGAGTATATACTAGAGCAAATCTAGATAAAGTATGTTTAAAAAAATACTTGAAAAATTAAAACTTGGCTGTTGTTGTTGTTCTAAAAGCACAAATGACGTAAACGCTTTTAAAGAATCTGAAAATAAATCTGGAGAAAATCAAAACTAATGAAATACAAATGTAGGAATTGTAATTTTCGTTGGGATGGCTACTCTGACACTTTTGAAAAGGTACTAATTCATGAAAAAAGTCACATCAAGAAGGTTGCTAACTAGTGGTTATCTGTATCAAATGTTACAATCAACATCATAATCAATGCATGGAAAAGGCTGGAATGTTTGTGTGCAGTTGTAAAGATTGTAAAAAATAATCAATTTTAATTATTAACAAAAAAGTAATTCATATTTTTTTTAAACAATACAACTTTGAATAGTTTGGGTGTTTTTGTATTTTTTTCATTAATTTTTTTTCAACGCCATCTTTGGTGGGATTAATCAAAAATGTTGTATATCTGGTAAAGATAAAGTTGATGGATAACTAAATGGAGTGTATTTTAAAATGTCTCAGTACTAGGAATCTAGCCTTAAATCTTCGATCAAAATAAATCCATATTTTGTGCTTTGATCCTCTAATAATGCAACAAAACATTTAAAACTTTTAAACCCTTTAAAATTTGATGATTAGCGCAATTTCATTACCATTATTTTTTATTCTGGCAGTTGTAATTGGTATACAACCAGTTTTTGCAGCAGAATCTCTTGGAAGTGTCACTGGTTTTACCACTCCTAATGATATAGTATCCACTGATGATGTTTATTTTGTTGTAGAAACCAGTGCAGATAGAATAACGAAATTAGATACAACTTTTGCAAATACTGGAACCTTTGGTGATGTTGATCTTAATACTGATGGTGCTAAAAATGGTGAAGGTGAGCTTGATGAACCTTATGGTATTGCAGTATTCGCTGATACTGTACTTTCAGACGCTGGAATTCTTGTTCCTACTGGCACTGGCACTCTCTTTGTTACAGACACTGGTAATAACAGAGTGCAATTATTTGATTTAGATGGAGTCTATCTTAGTCAGTTTGGCGCTGCTGATCTTAATGGTGATGGTGATAGTGAAGATGATGGTGAATTTGATACACCACTTGGTATTGCATTATCTCCTGAACACGTATATGTTGTAGACTCTGGTAATGACAGAATCCAAGTATTTGATTATGATGGAAGCTATGTTCGTCAGTTTGGTTCAGCTGATCTTGATGGTCCTGGCGATAGTAGCGGTGAGTTTCTCCATCCTAGGGGGATAGAAGTGAGAGCTGATAGGGTTTTTGTCACAGATGATGAGGCAGATAAAATAGTGGTCTTTGATTTAGACGGAAATCATTTATATTCATTTGGGAGTTCGGGTGTTGGTGATGGTGAGTTTAATACTCCTACCAGCATAACTCTTGAACGCACTAATCTATTTGTAGCTGATTCTCTTAATCATAGAATACAGGTATTTGATATCCGTGGAAATTATTTAGATAAGTTTGATACTAGTCCTGCTATAAGTGATGGGAGCCTTTTTGTTACTGCACCTCATGGACATATTTCATTTGCTGCTACCGCAGATACCACATTTCTTGTAGTTACATATCCTAATTCACATATACATTTTCTTCATATATGGCGGTATACTACACCGCCACCTGAGTTACCCCCCTCACAACATATAACAGGAACTGCTACTATCTCACAACCTGATCTACCAACAATCACATTTAATGATGCTACGGTGGATATCGCCTTGAATAGTGAAGGTGTGGGTTCTGTAGCTTTTGCATCACTAGTAGATGGCACAATAGTTAGCACAGAAAATCTAGGCAGTAACGTGATTCAATTTATACTTGATCCTGCTGGGGTGCATAGTGACAGAAATCCAAATGCAGCAGGCGTAGCTGATATGAACGAATTTGAAATACCAAGCTTTCAAGCTGGTGTACATGCAGTAGTGTATAATAAAACTCACTTTACATTTAATTTCAATGACCCAACTTTTACAGGTACTACACCAAATGTGAGATTTCAAGCAAATATACAATCAGATGCTGATACTCTCCCAGCAATACATGAAGATAAAGCTAATGTTGCATTTAATATCATCACCCGTGTCCCTCAACTTTGTGAGACTACAGTAGGTGCTGTTAGCCTTGACTTTGGTAGTTTGAGAGTAGGTGATGATGAATCTAGTGATGCCACAATTGAACTAGAAAACACTGGCACTATGAATAATGATGTAAACATTGGAGCCGATTATTGGTGTGATGCACTAGATAATGGTTGTACTGCTGTTAACGATGTGATGTTACCTAGTACAACTAGCTTTGCTTCACGCCCAAATGTGGCATATGCAACCAAGACTCAATTTACAGATAATTTTGTTGCTGGCACAACCCCAATTCCAAATGATGTTACTCTGTTCCTTCTAACAGCTAGTAATAGTACAGCTACGACATATCTCCAAGTTTCAATTGACCTGCTTCCAGAGGATGATGGATCAGCGGGCAGGTTCACAGGTAGTGTATCACAAGAGATACTCATAGATACAACCTGTAGTTAATCACTTTTTACGGTGTAGATGTATGTGAGGGGGAGGGGGTAAACTACATTCAATATTTTACAGGTAGAGCCATTGATAGTAATCCCTATTAGATATCACACAGGTGTCTGATTAATGAATGGAATAATGTTGGGACTGTTTGTTGTGATAGGTATAGGACTACTAACCATGCCGGCATTTGCTGATGTATCATCATCCCCACTAAAACAGATGAAGATGGGTGTTCCAATTAATGAAATTCAATGTACCACAAATAAGATATTAATGCAGTCACCATCTGGAAAACCAGCTTGTTTGAGTGAAAATACCTCAGCTAAACTAGCTGATAGAGGTTACACCATAGTTCAAGTTATCAAAGTTTTACCTACAAACAATACGATAGATACCGTTAATTATCCATTAGATGACGGCTCTGAATTATTAGAGAATACAAAAGATGTGATTCAAACAACCACCATCTCTAAAACAAACCAAACAGCTAGTATAGAACAGCAACAACAGCGTGAAGACTATCTAAGCTCTTTGAGTTTGGGACTAGTTGGTGATGGCAAATTTGAGGGAGAACTTTATGGGTATAATCAAAATGTCCATCTTCGACAACCAGCTCCTTTTCCATACAAGTCATATTTCCCACCAGAACACTATACATTTACTGAAGCCGATCTTGTAGGCCAAGATAGTCTTGATATAATTGAAATACCTTCTCAAGTGAGTGACACAAGCACTCCAAGAGCCGGTCCTCCAATTGATTATAGAGAATGGCTTCCATCATATGTTGCACCTGGTTACTATCTGAAATGGGTTGATATTATACAACCTGAAGACCAATGGTCGAGTGCAAGCGAGGGACAAGGACAAATAAAGTTTTCATACATTCCAAAGGACTTTGATATATCTGAGGATATTATGAATGATGTATATTTCGATCTTAATTTGTATGAAGTAGTAGTAGCGATGACTGATAGGCCAACATCATTTATGAAGACAGAGGAAGAAATAGCCAAGATAACACGAGATGGCACTGCTACTGATATTGTTTTCGAAGACAGATGGGACGGAGAGATTATGTACGTATATGGTGCAAGATCCGATCCTGCAAAGCACGGTATAGCGTATGAAAGTCCTTATATCCACATTTCATCTGGTGGTTCTGCCTTGAGTATGGAAGAACATGAAAACATAGTTATTGAATTATTTGAGAGATATTCTAGCCGATGAAACTAATTATTTTATTATCAATTGTTATCTTTTTAGGGTTGGTTGCTAGTGAAGCAGAAGCTGTGTGTAGTGATGGAAACTGTAGAGCTATAGCCCGATATTCTACTGCTGTTCCAAATTATACAACGTGCAATATTGAAAGTAGTTTGTCCCCTATTTGACATTATATTCTTCTCTTGTTTGTTTATTTATCTATCACTGTTTCTCCTTTTGGAGGCATCTTGCGTACAAAAGCATTATCTGGCTTTTCAAAGATATCCTAGTTCAGGGACATGTGTGGCCTGTCATAGTTATTATTACTTGATTTATCCCTAATCTGTTTTTTTGGAATTTGTTTTGAAGATTGTAGTAGTACACTGGGTTTTGGAGCATGATTCATTTTTTATGCTATCTGATTTCTTTCTTTCTATCTCCACATATAGTTAAGCTATATTTCAAACCGTTATGAGCGATGATACAAGACCGCCTACCCCAAGTCAATCCCACAACATCTGAATCCCCACAAATTCTCTAAAAATCCTCAAGATATTTGGTTTGATGCCCTAGAAGTTAAATTATATCAAAATCAGTCATAACTTGTTGAAGTTTATCACAAGTGGCAAAGTAAAAAATATTTACGATATAGACGAATCTACCATTTTATTTAAATTCTCAGACAGAATTTCAGCATATGATGTAAAGTTCAAGCAAGATATTCCACACAAGGGGGAGGTTTTGTGCAAATTTGCAGAGTTTTGGTTCAATAAATTATCTGTACCAAATCATTTCATCCGGCGAGAATCTGACACTGAGATTGTTGTAAAAAAGATGAAAATGCTTCCAATAGAATGTGTAGTTCGAGGCTATTTTTATGGCAGCCTAGTTAGCAGATGGAAAAAAGGCAAAGTAACTATTCCTAATGGAACTGATACGACACTAGCAGCAAAACTATTAGAGCCCATATTTGATCCCACTACAAAATCAGAACACGACATACCAATTAACAAAACAAAAGCATTAGAGATGAATTTAGTTACAGAGCAACAATACACCCAATTAAAAAATACATCCATTGATATTTACAAAAAAATGGCCAAAGTTGCAGATGATGTTGGATTTATCCTAGCTGACTTGAAATTAGAATTTGGATTATTAGATGGGGAAATCACATTAGGTGATTCAATTGGTCCTGACGAGTATCGTTTATGGCCTAAAGATTCCTTTGAGGTTGGAAAAATACAAGAAGCATATGACAAACAACTCTTACGTGATTGGTTGACTGTTAATGGCTATCAGAAACAATTTGATGATGAGCGTGATGCAGGACGAGAACCAGTTGCACCAGAAATCCCTGCAGATATTATTTCAAAAATAACACAACGCTACATTACAGCATATGAAAAACTAACTGGTCATTCTTTATAGTGTGACCCTCAAACAATACTCGTAAATCTAAGATTAAACTCGAATTTTACTTTTGATCCTTTACAAAATTCTGTCTTGGTAGGTGATTTACTGTCCTTCTTTCTAGAATGTGACCTTTTTTGAAAATTTTAAAACCATTACAATAATCCCTCTACTGGTACCATACATATTGTAATGCTATAACAAAATCAAATGCACTACAACTATTATTACACTAGTTAGATCATTATGACACCAGTCCAACATTAATCAAAGTGAACAAAAATTAATGCGATTAGACAAAAAAATATGATACATGGATCTTTTAGATCGGTTTTATAGGTAATTCTATATGTCCACATTACTAGAAAAGCAGATCAAAGTTAATCGTACTGTTACAACAAGCATTGGACACGCACGTGCAATTGAAGACCCTGCACGAGCTAAAATCGTTGAAATTTTATACCATCAAGCATTATCTGCTGATCAAATCTCTACAGCCCTAAAAAAGACTGGATTCAAAAAGGCATTGACTACTGTACGTCATCATTTGGAAATTCTCAAAGTCTCTGGATTAATTGAAATTGCAAGAATTGAAGAATCTCGTGGAGCCATCACAAAGTTTTATAGCACATCTACTAAATTGTTGGATTTTCAGACCCCTGAGGATTTTGACTCTACATATTCCAAAGTCATCGACAACACTTCTGCAAAGATTGAAAAAATTCTCAAAGGACTAACACCGAAAACCACAAAATCAAAAGGAAAGAGATCTACAGAGTATTCACAATATATTGTAATGGAGATTATGAATAGGGCAATGACTAGTATCCTTGAGAAATCAAACACAAAATAATCTTTGAATCTGTTGATAATCATCTAAAACCGATCAACACAAATTTTACACTAGGACCAAAAATGTGCAAAAAATTAAAAAAAAGCACTAATATCTCATAACGTTATAATAATATCATCATGATAGAGTATACTAATGCTAGATGAAAAAGTGATAAAATTATTTTCAGCAAAGAATTTGGTCTTTATTGCAACTGTAATGAAAGACGGCTCCCCCCAAGTCTCACCTGTTTGGGCAAATTATGATGATGATGATGGATACATTCTAGTCAACACTGCTAAAGGTCGAATAAAACACAAAAATATTTTACGTGATCCCAGAGTTGCAGTATCTGTTGTATCAAAAGAGAATCCACTTGACATGGTAACTATTCGTGGTATAGTTGAGGAATTAATTCCAGATTACCAATACATACATGCAGACAAACTAACACAACAGTACATGGGCCGTGAACACTATCCATTCAAAATCGATGGTGAAGAAAGAGTCATACTAAAAATCAAACCTCACAAAGTTTTCATCTTACCTGAACTAAAGATGCGTGAGTAGCAATTTAGAATATTTCTAAACTCGAATTTAGAAATACAATACATTCAGTAGGGTGAATTTAAAAAAGATAGCATAGACAGCTTAACGTCGACGTTTAGCTGCCTTTCTCTTTGGAGCGGCTCTGCGTTTTGGTGCTGCCTTTCTCTTTGGAGCTGCTTTTTTAGCTGCCTTTCTCTTTGGAGCGGCTCTGCGTTTTGGTGCTGCCTTTCTCTTTGGAGCTGCTTTTTTAGCTGCAGTTCTGCGTTTTGGTGCTGCCTTTCTCCTAGATGCAGTTTTACCTGCATTCTTTCTACGAGTTGCGGCTGCTTTTCTTTTACGTGATGCTGCGGCCTTTAATGCCTCTGCTGCTTTTTTACCTGCATTTCTCTTTCGAGTTCTTGCAGCTTTTTTAACAGCTTCGGCTCTTTTGGCTTTGGATATTACCATGACTTTTTCCTAAAATCATATGTGATATATGGTAAAAGTCATACAATACTATGCTGTATATAGAAAAATTTGACACACTTTGCCATTTTTTGAAATCTCCGATCAGCAATTTGTAAGACAAACCACCGCAGTATCTGTAGTTGATTGATCTTTTTGTGGACGAATGATTATTTTGTATTGCTTTTCCTCATCAAATGGAATATCAAACTGTGTAGTTCTGGAAACTGGTTTGTTTGGCTCTAGTGCCTCTACAAATAAATCATTTGCAGAAAATTCTCCAAATTTTGCTTCGTATTTTTGTTCTTTTTCATCAACAATGTAAAATTGCCCCCCTGAGATGACTGTATCCTCATTGCTGATGTTTTTTGCACTAATCCCGATCATTACAAACGTGTTTTCAGGTCTGTTTTCCTTGTCTCCATTATGTGTATTTTCAAATGTAATGACGTATTCTACTGGTCCTACTGTTACTGTATTTCCCACACTTGATTCGATATAGTTTGTCTCATATTGTGTATATGTTACTAGTGCAAATCCCATTGAAGCTATAATTGCACCTAATACAATTACAATTCCAAGGCTTGCCATGAATATCTCTAGATTATTTTAGTATATAGTTGAAACGCACATGTTTTGATCCTGTCCCCACACACCCTCTTTTCTCTTCCATGATTTGTCATTTTATCAATTATTTTTCTCATATATTGCAAAGTCAACAGACTTGAATGTACATGAATCTGACAAGACATCAAATCAGAATTTATCTGAGATAACACAACTTTAAATTCAATTTAGGGGGTTTAGCTTTTACGCACAAGGAGAAAAGATGACCCATGTTTAACCCAGAGATCATGGTGAAATTACCGTTGCATACTACATGTAGGCACAAGTGTTAAACCCCCCACCAAAATGACTGATCTTGAAAATTTCACATTATGCCTAAAGATGCTAATTTTCAGGGGGGTTTAACATCTAGGCTTGGTTTTGCAAAATTGTTCATCTTTGACATTCTCTGAATTAATATACTAAACTGTAAAACCAGGTTCTAAATCTTTCAAGCTACTTGTGTTGTTGTTATTATTTGCAAATGTTTCATGTACGACATTGTCACTTTATGTAAATCCACCAACTAAAACATCTTTTTTCTAAAACGTTTTCATTAAAAATCTAGAGACTCTATCGCATTTTTCAGAAACACTATCCACTGCTTCAAGCATCGTCTGCTGATTAATATTCTCCTTGTCATCCATCACCACATAGATGCCTACTTTTTGCTTTCCATCTTCGGTGATGAACTTGTTGATTGCCTGCACCGAATAGCAAAAATCAGCAACTTTTTTCTCAAACCCTTTCTTTTCTTCTGGATTAAACCCCAAATATCTTGCAATCTGACTATTTTTCATCACAGCTTTTGCACCAATGACTAGAATTCCCAACTGCCCTTTTGGCTCAAAGACATCTATGGGAATTCCATATTGTCCTGCATGTTTTATGAGAATTTGAAAATTATTTTCAGGATTTTTTACTTTTTTAAATGAGAGTCCTTCATGAATTACCCATCTCTCAACGTTATCTCTCATCTTGGTATTATCCATAAAGACCATTCAAACTAGTTCTATATGTGTCTCTAAATTTGAATGATTAGTAACGCTGAATTTAGAATATTTCTAAATTCGAGTTTAGAAATAACCGTTTTCTTTACCTAGAAAACAAGGAATTATCAGTCATACATTCACATCAAATCCTGAATCTAAACCTGGAATTGCATCTACTAGGAAAACATTTAGAATTACTCCAATTACCATAAACACAATTCCAACATACAAACAATTTTTTGCCTTGTGAGGATCACTTTTTCGTAAAATAAAAAATGCAGCTATTCCGCCAATTAATCCAAATAAGATTGGCAACAAAAACCATAGATTGCTTTTAGTATTTTTTGAATGTGCCATGTTATTTTATTTTGTAACTGTTGTTGCTTTTTTCTGTATCTGTACAATTTCAATCTCTACTGTTTCCAAGGGGTCCTCTACCTGATTACGTCGAATTGAGAACATTTTTGGTTTTTCAAAGTCATCTGTGCAATCTGGGCATGCATACACTAGTACTCTGTGCTCATTTGGCGCTTTTGGGTTTGATAATCTCGGATAATACACCAGTCTTGCCCCACAATCTACACAATACCTATTGGCCCTTCTAGTTCTGACCAATGTAAACCTCCTGCATCATTTTATGTGTGCGATCATCTATTAGATCTATATTGTCTAATAGAGTAAACTAATTACTAACAACGGATCAATGTTTCTAAACTTGAATTTAGAAACATATTACATTACTCTTTTGTCATTTTTGGTACATCTATGAAGGTAGAATGTTTCAAAACTCGAGTTTAGAAAGAAGAGCGCCTCCCACCAGACTTGAACTGGTGACCAACCGGTTAACAGCCGGTTGCTCTACCACGCTGAGCTAGGGAGGCACACGATTGTAGCTTGGAAAAAGTGATTTAATCTTTGCGACTATGCATAATTTACGAAAATTAGAAAATTTCTAGTTAAATTTTGCAAAAAATTCTTTGATCTCTTTTGCATGGGTTTCAACTAGTTCAATTATTTCTAGGTGTTCGTCTGCTGTGGGCTCTCTTTTATGTATGATTTGAAATGCACTCAGTGCTGAACCGACCATCTCTCCTACAAAAAATCCACACAAAAAATCTCCAATGTTTTCACACTCCCACATTTCCCCTATTCTTGGAGATGCTCCTGCAGATTTGTATAGCTGCAAAGTTTGTTGAATTAACTCTGTTGTCTGTTTTGAAAATTCAGGATCAAGGGTCATTTGCTAAATCGAATTTTATTTTTCTATGCCCTTTTTCTTTTCAAATGAATAGATGCCATCGAGGAATACTCTGTGATCTTTGTTTTTTACTTTGGATTTTAGCTCAATATTTGCTGCTGTTTGTGTAATGTCTGTCCACACTTCTCCTGTAAGAATTACATTTTCACCTTTTGGAACGACTATGGTATTTCCAACTATGTTTGTAATTCTTGGTGCTCTCTCCCCTTGGAAATTTTCAATCAAGATTTTCTTTCCTTCTACTTTTACTGTAATTGGAAAGTGTGAAAATACAACCTTCATTTTAATTGTGTATCCTGTAATTAGACCTTCACAAATGTTTCTGATAATTGATCTTGCTGTGTGCAGTATTGCATAGTCTCTCTTTTTTGATTCTATTGAGGATAAAAGAATTTTACCTTCTACTATTTCGATGTTCACTGGAATGCTTCTAAAGCTTTTGTGGGTTTTTCCTAATGGTCCGACAAAATGTAACATGTGTTTTTTTAGTGAGACTGTAACTCCTTGAGGAATTACCAATTCCTCTTTGAATTCACCAATTTGTTTAGTAGACATAACCTATCAAAAATCCTCCAATTCCTTTTTGTGATGCTTCATGGTGTGACATTACTCCTTGGTTTGTTGTTACTACCAACATTCCTCTATCGTATGCAGGCAAATATTGTTGCTCCCAACTGTTGTATTCGTCAGTTTTGACTTTGAATCTTGGGGAGATTGCTCCACATTTTGTAATTTTTGCCAATAGTTTAATTTTGAATTTTCCGCCTCTTTTATCATCAATGTGTTCAAACTCTCCAACATACCCTTCTTTTTGTAGTGTCTTTAATACCTCAATTCCTAGTTTTGATGTTGGAAGAATAACACAGTTTGATTTCCTTCTTGTCTCATTGTTGTATAGTGTGACAAATAGATTTGCTAAGATGTTTGTTGCAGGCATTCTATATCACTTGTTTTTCCTAAACCCTAAAGATGTTGCGACTTCTCTAAAACATCGCCTGCATAGCATTAAATCATATTTTTGAATAACTGCTGTATAGTCTCCACACCTTTTACACCATCTAGAACCCCTTCCAAAGGTGTGCTTTTTTCTTCCAGTTGCTTCATAGGATCTATCTTTTGCCATTATGTTACGGTCACTCCAAATTCTTTTGCTAGATAATCCTTTGCTTCTTGGCTTTTGATGATGTGTGATTTTCCAATCCTAGCTTTGTGTTTACTACGAGTTCTAATGCCAAATCCTGGTCTAGTTAATGCAATTGAAATTCCAAGACCTAAAATTCCGATTTGTGGATCGTATTTTACACCTGGGATATCAATGTGTTCATTAATTCCAAATGAAAAATTTCCAAAATTATCAAATGATTTACCATTTACTGTGTTGCCTTTGGCATCAAGTAGTCTCTTCAATAATGTTACTGCATCTGCACCACGAATTGTTACTGCTACCCCTATTGGCTCGCCTTTTCTAACTCCCCAATCTCTGTATGCTGATTTTGCATTACGTGTTGATGGTTTTTTTCCAGAAATTTGTTCTAGTGCTTTTGTTGCAATGTTGATTATATCTCCTGATTTTCCTAAACCCATGTTTAGTACAATTTTCTCTAAAGATATTTTCTTCATTGGGGATTGTGTTATTTGAGACATGTGATCACTTTAGTTGAATTATTGGCTCCTCTTTTCCAATTGGCATAATGATATCTGCAGGAATCTCAATCTCTCTATCTTTTAATGAAACAATCACTCTTTTTGGAAGAATGAATGTTCCTTTTTCTATTGTTTGAATTTTTCCAATTTGACCTGCGTTACTTCCTCGTGTAACTAGTCCTTGACAACCTGCTTCTAATTTAATTACCTCGATAATTTCTTGTTCTGGAACTTTGATCAAACAAGTATCTCCAATATCCACTTTGGTATCTGAAATTATTGAACGACCATCATGGAATCCAATTTGTGGTTTTCCTTTCTTTAATGTGGTTTTTGTAGTTACTCTGACAAGTTTTTTGGATTTTTCTGATTCGTTAATCTTGATTGGTTTTAGTAGTTTGTCTTCAGTTGGGACTAGACGATATATGTCTGGAACATTTTGTAGCTCAACTACATCCATTAATCCAATTGCATGGTGAAGTGATTTTCTTACAACTCCGTCAACTTTGACTTTTCCCGAATAAATTGAAGCTTTAGCTTCTCTAAGGCTAGTTACAATACTTAGCATATCTCTAAGAAATACTGCTGTGGGTACTGAATCACTTTTTTTGTGTGGTCCTGGTTTTACAGTGATTACAAATCTTTTGTCTTTTCTGGTAATTCCCCAGAATTGTGGGGCCATTTGACGTTTGAGTTTTTTACTGCCTGCTATGCTTACCATTATTTTTCATCTTCCTCTTTTTTGTTGTCTTTTTCTGCTCCTTTTGTTTCTTTAGAGGTAGTTGACTCTTCTACACCCTTTGGTTTTGTTTCAATTTTTACTTTTTCTGCTTCTTTTTTTGTTTCTTTAGAGGTAGTTGACTCTTCTACACCCTTTGGTTTTGTTTCAATTTTTACTTTTTCTGCTCCTTTTTTTGTTTCTTTAGATGTTGTTGACTCTTTTACACCGCCACCATTTGGTTTTGTTTCAATTTTTACTTTTTCTGTTTTTGGCAGTTTTCTGGGATCTTTGCCCTCTAGTTTTGCAATTCTCCATTTATCTTCTGTACTAAGTGATGTAACTACAAGATTAGATGTGTGAATGTAAACGTCAAATTTCTCTCCCTTGGTTTTCTCTTTTTTTACTCCATCAATTGCAACACTGTTTTTTGCTATGGATATTTTGGATATTTTACCATCCACCCCTTTGAACTCTCCTCTTAGTATTGTGATGCTGTCCCCTTCAACTACCCTGACACTTTTTTTGCCATATTTTTTATGTAAATCTTTGGAGAGTGTACTGCCAAGTTGTTTACTCTTTGTGTTGTATGTTGCCTGATAAATCATTTGATTGCGCATTTTAGTTGGTTTCATCTTTTATACCACCATTGATGCCAAGTTAGCTACTCTTGGCCATTTTTCTGTAGCTTCTGCTGCAACTGGTCCTTTGATGTCTGTTCCTTTGGTCTCTCCTTCTGGAGTGATTAGTACTGCTGCGTTATCCTCAAAACAAACTCTTACACCGTTTAATCTCCTAACTGCATATTTTTGTCTAATAATTACTGCACCATACACTTGCTTTCTCAACTCTGCTGGTCCTTTCTTTACTACAACATTACAAAAGTCCCCTACAGATGCTGATGCGAGTCTAGATGATCTTGTATGGTGTCTTGGAACATTGATTACTTCTAAAATTTTTGCACCTGAATTATCTGCACATACAATGTTTGCACCAATTGGTATTACTTTGGTTACATATGGTCTAAACTCTTCTACTCCTTTACCTGCTTGCTTTGCCATTACTCTTTAACCTCCACAACAACGTATGATACTGATTTGGATATCGGTCTACACTCTGCAGTTAAAACATAATCACCAGTTTCAATATCCATGCAACCCGGAACGTGTGCATGAATGGTACTTGTTCCTCTTGCATATCTCTTAAATTTACTAAAGTAAAGTGGTGCATCTTTTTGTAGTGTGATAGTCTGTCTTGCTTTGCTTCCAGTTACTTTACCGTCAAATAATTTCCCTCTGATTGACAAATGGCCATGAAAAGGACAATGTTTGTCTGCACATTCTCTTTTTGGTTCTTTAACTTTTAATCCAATGTTTTGAGTCATATTCTTCTTCTCCCGATCTTCTCACATGGTCTTTTTACAATCACTTTTCATCACTTTTATTTGATAAAATGGTGTTTTTTATACCTAACTTGTCTCTTTCAAAATAACCCGACAATTGTTCTTTATTGCCATCTTTTTTAGTCATATTATAACAAATTCCAAATAATCTGACTATTAAATCAATCATTGTTTGATTTTGTAATGTTGGAGGGATTTTGTATTGGGTTTTAGTGAATGTCGTGGTGGTTCTTGTTGTGCCCTAGTCACTTTACAACAAGTTCTCTGAATTGCATTTTAAACCCACAGTTTACTTTTTGAATCGTATCTCTTTTCTTATCTTTAGTGAATCTCTACTGTATGAATACACTTGGAACAATTTTTTAAAATTAGTAATTCTCACAGGACTGACTAGCTATATTTCAAAGCAATAACATCCTCTGGATATTCCTTAATTGAGAATTGACTTACAGTGTATTGATTCTTGCGATCTGATTTTTTTTTCCACTCTATTAGAATCATTATGACTAGTTATCATGGCTGTGCCTAAAAAACTAATTTTAGATTGTAAAGATAACTGGTGTGAGGTTTAAAATATGACATTGGTTATGGTCTTTAAAATAACAATAAAGCTGTTTTAAAATTGATCAAAAAAGGCTTTGGAATGGTTGATTCTCTAGAATTAAATTCTCTATATTGTCAGAGATCGTTGAATGGTTAAGAAAATTGTTTTATTTAATAATAAAGGTGGGCGTTGGCAAGACTACCTTTCTATTTCATTTAGGTTATGCTTTAGAGTGTTTAGGAAAGAAAATTTTATTTGTCGATTTAGATCCTCAATGCAATTTATCATCTAGCATATGCAATGATGAAGAAATAGATAATGTGTGGAATACACAAAACAGCATATACCATGCAGTAGAACCGTTGATTAAAGGAACAGGTGATATTAAAGAAATAAAACCACATATTGTAAATGGTCGTAACATTCGTTTGATTGTTGGTGATTTACGTCTTCATGAATATGAAGAATTATTATCTACTGCATGGGTAGAATCACTTGCAGGTGATGAGATAGGATTTAGAAGAACCTCTTCTATTTTTAGAATCATTGAGGATATATCCAATGCTAATGATATAGATTATGTTTTAATGGACATTGGTCCAAATTTAGGAAGTTTGAACAGATGTGTTTTATTATCCTGTGATTATTTTTTGGTTCCTTTAGTGCCTGATTTATTTTCTTTTAGAGGATTAGAAAATGTAGGAATAACATTCAAAAAATGGATTAATGATTGGAGTAATGCATCTAATAGATTTAAAGAAGAAAATCAAACTTTATCTTTTAACATACAAAATGGAAAGCCTGTATTTGCAGGATACATAAATTAACAGTTCAATATATGCAGAGGAAAAGAAACAAAAGCATGGAAGCACTGGACTGACAAAGTTCCGCAAATGATTGAAAAGAACCTTGTTAAAAAATTAAAAGATATTGATGATAAGATGGTAATTGATTTGAATGGTGCTTCTCATAAATTAGGTGATTTTAAAAGTTATCACAGTTTAGCTCCTCTCTCACAACAAAAAAGAAAGCCTATCTTTGAATTAGATAACCAAGATGTCATAGGAGTGCACAGAAATAGTGTTAAAAAATGTGGTGAAGATTTTAAAGAATTAGCTGCAAAGATTATTAGAAATATTTGATGTTAAACATGGTGAACACTGTACTGGGTTTATCTTTTATTACACAACTAATCCTAAAACCGAACATTTTATAAAATGTTTATTTGAGAAAGGTGTATGTTTCTATCTTTAGATTAAATATTTTGACAATTTCTTTTATTCTGGAAATACTAGCAGTTTCTCTGCAGCGTTACCATTACCTCCTGAAGAGCTTAAAATCAAAATTCCTTTTTTAGAATCTCCTGTAGAACGTAATAGATCTTCAAATGAAATTACGTCATTATTATTAATAGTGGCATATGGGTGTTCAGGATTTGCAAAATAACATATTACTTATCATCTAATTTTTCTTCAATTAATTTGATTAGGTTTTTACGAGTTGTGTGTCATTTTCATTTAAAATTCTTGTAAAAATTGGATTCTGTAATTAGGTCTGTCATGTGTTTGAGACAGTAACATGTCTGAGATATACGGGTTTATCACATGTATCCAATTCATCTAAAATTTGTTGAAGTTCATCAAGTTTAGTCTTCTCATCTTTCCCTTGTTTATTTACATATTTCACAAAAGTTTCTAATGACCCCATATTATGATTATGTAAAACATCTAAATAATTAAATTTTTAAATTCGGTTTTGTAACGTTATGGGGATATAGGCACAAAATACAGATCTTATTCCGATTCAAAAAATTCATGCAAGTCAAAATAAACAAAGATGGGTATGGGGTTTAAATGAACAACCACCACATGACCCAAATGCTGCAAACAGCATTCATGATTATTGGAATTATTGTTATTATAATTCCAATGTAGTCCCTTTTTTGCCATTACTGGGTCTTTGTCTTTTAGAACCAAGTACATGATTATCCCATCCGATACGTCTAGTAATATTGGAACAAGATACCATGCATTGCTAGGTCTTCTCTTTAGAAGGGAGACTCTTGACGACGACGACCACCTAGATTTTTCTGATTCATGTCATTTTTCCATATTTAGAAGATCTTGATTTTACGCTTTGGGTCTTGCCAACCCAACAGAATCTTTGATAGATATCTTTTTTAATTTTGATGTTGGATTTTAATCATTGAAACCCTCTTTATTATTATTATTATTTTCTGTGATGCTGTTTAGTGTGATTATGATGCCGCCTATCTTTGCAGAGACTTTAATCTCTCCTACCAAACAATTAGAGTTAGGGGTTACACTTGAAAAAATTAGATGTAATGATGATAAGATATTATTAAAATCACCTAGAGGCATGCCTGTTTGTCTTAGTTCTGACTCTGCTGAGCGTTTAATGTATAGAGGAGGATATCACAAAGTTTTACCGTTAATTTTAGAATCTGTATCATCTCCTATAACACAACTAAATGAAAAATTAACAAACTCTGTTATTTTATCTCAAAATCAATCAATTCCAACACAAACTCTAAAACAAAAACCTACCAACATTTTATCTAATCTAGAAATGATAAACAAACTATCTCACAAACCCTCTCAAGAACCCAAGTTATCAATACCTCCTGTAACGTATCAACCTATGAGCAAGGTCAGTGTTGGTGGCTTTGGTTTTAATCCCGGAAATATTGCAACTATTGACATTTTTGATTCATCTGGAAAAAATGTAATTACAAAAAAAATAATAACTCAACATGATAATTATTTTAAAAAATCTATCCAATTACCTCAAAATGCAGCATATGGTACTTGGATAGCAAAGTATTCAGAAGGCTCAAAACATCTTGAATCCACTTTTCAAGTTGGTGAAAAGTATGTGCCTGTGATTATAAAACAAACAATAGATGAAAACTTTGATAATTCTGTATGTAACAGTACAGATGACCCCATTTTAATTTACAAGTGTTGGGAACAAGATAAAATTGCCAAAAACATTGACTGTGGTTGGTTAAATTATGCAAAACCTGCATGTCATCCTCCATCCTCAGTGTATAGAGAGTATCCAAGTTTTAATGAAATTTTAGTTGTTGATCTAATTCCCTCTGATATTATATTTGAATCTCAAATAAAAATAACACCTGACGATGTTGATGCCTTTGCAAATAAAATGATCAATTTCATGGATGACAAATTAGTAGAAAAAATAATAATCCCCAACTCGCATAAAATACGTTACGAAACTGAAAAAGGCACTATTTTTATTGGATCTTCTTTTGAATATACAATTTATGGTGAAGGTCGAATAAATCCCAATGTGAGTAAAGTGTTCACGGCAGATTTTATAGATCAGTTAGGAATCACTCTAGATGGAACAGAATTTTACAGAGAAGGAGCAAAAACAAGCTATTACACCCATCAGTTTTGGCAAAAAAAAGATGGGATCAAAATTACAAGTAATACCATATACACAATGGTCGAACCAGGATATACTGTATTTGGATTTACTAATTGGAACACAAATCTGTCAAAAATGAATTTGTATGATGTACAAGAATCTATAAAAAATGGTCATGAATTTGCATTAAATAATAAAGAACTTTCTGGTATTGATTGTCAGGTAGAGATACAAGAAGACACTAAAGAAGATATCACTCTAGTTATTTTCCAAGAAAGACCGTTGTATGATGTGTATGGGGGCAGTTGTAAAGTACAGTCTCATGCTGGTCATAGCGGTTGGTATTCAGTATATGTTGATGCCTTAACTGGCAAACCATTATTTATTCAAAATCGAGCAGTCTTTTAGAATTCCACTTGAATGACTTTTAATGATCACAGATATAAATAATCAGAGATATATACAATACACTTTCTGTATGTGTATTGAAGTGGTCCCCATAAAATGGGATTCGTTTTTTGCACTATTTTTCATAGGATTTATCCTGTATCCTTTGACTTATCTTTGTTCCATTTAATTACCTCCAAGCTTTGTTGTTTCTAGTACATCTTGTCTGGTCTTGCCACACACTCTTTAATTGGAAACACTTGTTACAGTTGTTATAGATTGTAATGTTAGTAATTCTGATTTATGATCATTGCATGTGATTTAGTTGTAATTACACTCTTTCTTATCTTAATACAAATAATCTTTTAATTTATTGGGTTAGTTCTTTTTGATACTAGTTTGTAACTGGAACACTGCACATATTGCAATCATATAACATAAAAATAGTTAAGACAATCTATCCCATGGTCTTTTTGAAATTTTACTTCCTTTAACAATAACATCCTCCTCCTCTCCTTCTTTTGCAATTGAGAATTTCCAATTACTAGTTGACTTTGCAATTGATTTTACTCCCTTTGCTGTGTTGATTATAAACATTGATTTTGTTTCATCAATAATTTTCCCATTTAATCCGATTACTTGTGGATTTGCAGAGTGGATAATCTCTGTATTTAACCCGATGAATTCGTGTGATGTTATGTTATCTGTTGTAATCATTTCTAATCTGAGTTAACCTAGTCAACATTCTTGCAATATCATGTCGCAATGGTTTTAACTTTCCACTCTCTTTTCGCAATGTTCCTTTAGATGCATCAATTCTGAGTTTAGATAGTTCACTACGAGTTTCTTGAATTTTGCTTTTGAGATCTTTTTCGTTTAACTGTTTTATTGTCTTCATACTGATTCTGGTCATTTCAATTTGGCCTCTTCTTCTTCTAGTGTCTCTATTGTTTCTATTTTCTTTGCTTCTAGTGCAATTTTCTCTGATTCAGACTTTGCATCATCTTTCTTACCTTCTACTTTGAGAACTTCAATTTTTGCACCTTCAACTTCAACTTCTTCTACCTTTATGACTGGTTTCTCTTTTGATTTTTCTTTCTTTGTTTTATCTACCCTCATTTCAAATTCAGGCACAAGTTTTTCTCGTCTTGCGATTCTAATCCGAATCCCAATCAACCCCATTGCTGTTTTTACGTGTGCAATATCTTCATCAACTATAATTTCTGCATGATGTCCTGCTCTTGGCAAAATTCCTTGAGTGTGTTTTTCAAATGCTGAACGATCTCCTCGAAGTTTTCCTGAAATTGTAATTTGAACGCCCATTGCACCACCCTCCATTATTTGTTTTAGTGTCCACATTGTTGCTCTTCTAAATGCTGTTCCTCTCTCTAAATGTGATGCCATCCTATTACACATTACACTTGGTGCAAGTTCTGGTTTTTCAATTTCTACTACTGAAATTTGTGGGTTTTTCAATCCAAAATCTGACTCTAGTTTGTCTGTTAATGCTCTAATTCCAGAACCTTTTCTACCAATTACTATTCCTGGTCTTGTCACATGTAATGCAACTTTGGTTCCTACAGGTGTTTTTGAAATTTCTGCATGAGAGAAACCTGCATCTTTGATTGCCTCTCTGAGATAATCTTTGAGTAGCATCATACTATAGTTGTCTTTAATTACATTTTTTACAGCAGACATGTCCTAAATCTCCCTTGCCACCAATTCTACATGAGTTAATACGTTATTCTTTGGAGTTGCTCTTCCCATAGCTCTTGGAGTAAATCTCTTTATTGTGACGCCTTTGTGAACAGTTGCATTTACAATTCTTAATCTATCCAAATCCATTCCTTTGTATTCTGCATTTGATTCTAAATTATCTAAAACTTTGATAAATTCTTTTGCAGTTTTTTGTGGATAGCGTCCTGACATTACACCCGGGTCTGGTCGATGCCCAACTTGATTTTTATATCTTCTAAATGGAACTGCTCTTTTCTTGTTAATAACTGCAATTAGATAGTCTCTTGCTTTTTCAATTGACAACCCTTTGATTGACACAGCTACTTCACGTGCATGTTTGTGAGAAATATCTTTTTCTCTTAATGAAGAACGTACGTGTCTTGTTGGGTCGTAATTTTGGAAAGCGTAATTGAATCTACCCATAATAATCACTTTAACGGTACGTAAAGGCTGGATCTTGATGCGCCAACACCTGGTGCACCATGTGAAACCTTTTTGTTTGTTATTACATATTCTCCTAAATAATGTCCAATCATTTCAGTTGTTATTATGACTGGTTGGAATTCTTTTCCAGAGAATGTGTTTACTGTAACTCCTACCATATATGGCAGAACAATCAAATCTCTAACATGAGTTTTGATAGGATTTTTTAATTTGCCTGCTTTTGCAGACTTTATCTCTCCGATTAATTTTCTTTTTCCATCTGTAATTCCTCTTGTAAGTGATCGCCTTTGTCTTGAATTAAACAATAAAAATAATTTTTCTAGTGATAGTGCATCTAGTTCCTCTTTTGGTATTCCTCTGTATAAAAATTCTTTAACCATCTCTTTTTTCCTCTGTCAATGTACACTGAATTTTATGGTCATATTAGAGCATTCCTTTTTGCATATTTATATCAAATTTCTCTTTTACATGGTATGGTCTAGGCGTGAAGTTAATCATGTTATTTTCTATTAAATGTAGTATCTGTATGTGTCGCATTAGATTTTTTGTCACAATTGAGCATATTTATTCTATCGTATATTGATTGGGTTTTGTTTTTTGAAAAATTTTGTAAATAATTATGCCAAAATCACACCGTAAAAAGTGATTAACTACAGGTTGTATCTATGAGTATCTCTTGTGATACACTACCTGTGAACCTGCCTTGTGATCCATCATCCTCTGGAAGCAGGTCAATTAAAACTTGGAGATATGCCACCCTATAGGCAAATCTATGCAGATACAAGTGGTTGAAAGATATATTATAATTTTACAATCATGTTAATCTAGTTTTTCAGAGCCATCTGTGTAAAATCAAAGTCATTCTAAAAACAATCAAAACACAATATCACATATGCACACAGTAAATAGCGACTATGGGTCGACGCAACTATAAGTTAGCAATATTCCCTGTGTTACAGCCCCTTGGAACCTGCCTGGTGATCCATCAGGTTCTACAGGAAGGATAATTGAAACTTGGAGATATGTCGTAGGTGCTTGAGCTGCTGGTATGGTGAACAGATCAACAAGTGGAGGGGTTTCGCCAGCAACAAAATTATCTGCAAATGGAGTCTTGGCTAGATATCCTCCTGAGGCTGCACTAAAGCGAGTTGTACTAGGTACCATCTGATTGTTATCATCAGTACATGCAGCATCTGATGCATCACACCAATAATCGGCTGAAATATCTACGTGATTAGGCATATTGCCAGTGTTATCTATTACAAATGTGCCCTCACTAGATGCCTGAGCTAGTGGCAAAGTACCAAAGTCAAGGTCAATAGTAGCAATAACTACTCCAGACTCACAAATGTCAGGGGCACCGGTGGTGATATTAAATGCAATATTAGCTTTATCTTCATGTATTGCTGGAAGAGTATCAGCATCTGATTGTATATTTGCTTGCAAAATCACATTTGGTGTAGTACCTGTAAAAGTTGGGTCATTGAAATTAAATGTAAAGTGAGTTTTGTTATACACTACTGTATGTGCGCCAGGTTGAAAGCTTGGTATTTCAAATGGCATTTCATTAACTACGCCTGCTGTATTTGGGTTTCTGAGACTAAGTATCGCATCATCAGGATCAAGTATAAATTGAATCACGTTACTACCTAAATTTTCTGTGCTAACTATTGTACCATCTACTAGTGATGCAAAAGCTACAGAACCCACACCTTCACTATTCAAGGCGATATCCACCGTAGCATCATTAAATGTGATTGTTGGTAGATCAGGTTGTGAGATAGTAGCAGTTCCTGTTATATGTTGTGAAGGAGTAATAGCTTGGTCAACTTGTCCTGTAATACCAATAGTTTGATCAACATGTTCTGTAAGTTCAATAATGTTGATGGTTAAACTTCCAACTGAAACTAAGACGTATGTGGAATCACTAATTTTGACGGTGGTGATGTTAACAAATTTACCAAATGTATCAAAGAAATCATCATTATCATCAGCACCGCCCTCAACTATTGCAGTTACAACAGTTGGGGCTGCAGGGTTTGATATATCGATAATTTGGATGCGGTTATCATCATTACCTACAATAGCATATGTGGAATCACCAATTCTAACAATAGTGCTATGCCTAGGTCTTTCGAGTTCACCAAATACATTACCATTACCATCAATCCTACGATCAGATATTGAAGATACAGCTGACGGATTTGCAGGGTCTGTTATATCAATAATTTGTACACCGTCATCAAAAAGAGATGCAATTATGGCGTATAGGGATTCACCAATTTTAACGGTGGTGATGTCGCGAGCTCCATCAAGTTCATCAAAAGTACTACCATCAGTTATTGAAGATACAGCAGTGGGGGCTGCAGGGTTTGTTATATTGATAATTTGGACGCCGTCATCTTGAAAAGATGCAACTAGGGCGTATGTATCAGAACCAATTTTAACGGTGGTGATGCTAGTAGCTCCATCAAGTTCATTAAAGGTATTACCATTACCATCAACACCACCATCAGTTATTGAAGATGTAGCAGTGGGGACTGCTGGGTCTGTTATATTGATAATTTGGACACCGTCATCTACGGGAGATGTAACTAGAGCGTATGTGGATGTATCAATTTTAACGGTGGTGATGTCATTAGCTCCATCAAGTGTATCAAAGGCACTACCACTATCAATAAAATTATCAGATACAGAAGATACAGCAATTGGGATTGCAGGGTTTGATATATTAATAATTTGGACACCGCTGTCATTAGCGGCTGCAACTAGGGCGTATGTATCAGAGCCAATTTTGACGGCGGTGATCTTAGGCGCAGCAAGTGTATCAAATTCACCCTCATCATCACTTATTGAAATTATATGAGTTGGCATTGTAGGATTTGATATATTAATAATTTGAAAACCGCCGCCGGTCCTACCCGCACCAGAACTTTGTGCAATTGCAACAAGGGCGTATGTATCAGAGCCAATTTTGACGGTGGTGATATCCCGTATACTCGTTGCACTTAAAATACGCTCGACATCTATTGAAGATATGGCACTTACATCAATAGTTTGAGCAGAAACATCAATCAGACCAAAAGACAAAATGAACACCATAATTATCGAAAAACACCCTACTATCTTTAACATAATATCTGAGAAATTTACTTACATATTAATTTAAATTAGTGATCCCTCCTAAAATGGGAAAACCATTTTTTCCTCTATTTTTGTAGGGTTTTATCCTGTATTTATGTGAATTATTTTATACTTTTATCCGTTTTTCAAACGTTGGGATATCTTTTGCTAAAGAATAGTTCTAATGAAAAGATGGCGATACCATCAATACGAGGCTTAATCCTCAAGATATCTTCATCCTAGTTAGGATTATTCACAATTACAAAACGATGCTTGTCCCTCAACAAAAATAATGTAACTTGTGGTTGGTCCTAACTGTAATTTTGTACAAACTTATTCTCTCCATTAACATCTAGTAAATGACATGCAGCAGTTTGAATGCAGTAACATTGCTGCTTTTGATGATCCTCGCTTCTTTCTGATGTATGGTAAATTTTGTAATGTCGCTGTTTGGAGCATGTACTGTGTGTGTATGATGAGCACACCCCTCTGAGAATTCATCACAGTGCATGTTTTCTCTTTTTGTTATGGAACCGTCATTTTTTGGTGTCTGGGTTATACAGTATAATCACCTCATCGAAATACAAAACATAGCACACAATTAAAAAATTCTTTTTTACATAAATGCCTTGGACATTTCATGGATTTTCATGGGGTTTTCTGGTAATACAATCTTGTCAAATTTCATAAAACAACTATTACTGGAAACTATTAACTCATTATAATTTTTTGTAACATATTTTATAAACTCATCAATGGTATATGTGGGTTTAATTTTTTTTTGCAGTATGGTGAGAATCTTTGTTTGATTAAACCCTCTAATTTCTTGTGTGATGCAGCTATTCCAGTTAATCTCAAAGGGTTTTCATTAATTGTCATTACTCCTAGTTGACACGTATGAATAGACAGGTGAAATAGACTCTCCGTTTTCAAGAATCAATTCTCCATCCAACTTTGCAAGCTAATATCTTTCATCTCTGCCCTCTGTTTTATCCATCAATTCCAGCTAGTCCTCATCTAACAGATTTGCCCACACACCAACTGTTGTTCCCGGCGAGCTTGTTATTGTTGCAAGAACATAACCGTATTTTGAAACTGTTTGCGTATACGATATCAAAATTATTCATCTTTTTCTTCAAGACTGGAAAGACATTGTTGATTCCATTAAACTTGTACTTGAGTTGTGCCGGATTTACGTTTGAACCGTACCCGACTATTAGATAGCTGTCTTTTATTGGTATAGTTTTACGGTTATGTAGTTTATCATCAAGGTATTGTCATTTATCACAGAATCATCCAATTTCTTACCATCAATCATCTTTATGGGATTATACCATTACCTGAAGAAAAAAGGTAAGACGTTTCTGGACGCTTGCCGGGATAGGACTTTGGGTCTTTTCTTGGTGCAGGCTCAAATTCTTCAATGTTATGGTACCCAATCGTTTTTTCATATCACCAAATTCGTTAAATGTATTAAACATCCAACTTGCCTGATTTGATACTGTACATATTCTTCATGTATACCACACTCAAAATATGCCCTAAATTTTCTATTTAGATATGTTTCCTACAATCAATTAAACCTCTGAGAATTTTGAATTGGCAAAGGACAGATATCTAGACTAGTACACATCACCTGTCAAAATAATTTCAAGAAAGGACATACAGTTATTCTAAAAACTTGACATATTTTCTTGCTATGAGATATCTGTTTATTCAAGACTTTGTAGATTTTTTGCAATGACACCTAACTAACACAATAATTACACATCAACAAACCAAAACTAATAATTACAACATTCCTATCTTTGTTGCCAAATCTCTAGCTTTTTCTGTATTTTCAAATTGAACAAAAGCTTTTTTGCCATAAATTGTTCTTGCAGTGTTTACTTTTTTGACATTGTGATTGTAAAGTGTCTTTACTGCTTTAGAAATTTCTGACTTGTTTGCAGATATCTCTACTATAAAACAAATCTTACTTTCCTTCTCTACCATTGCAAAGGTCTTTTCTGTAATGTGTGGCTTTATGATGATCTTCATTGCTTGTTCTACATTCATTGTGCTTTCACCATTATCTCCAAGTGTGTTGATTTTATTTTCCCAATCTCCTCTATTGCAGATTTGGAGTATACAGTTAATCTAGTTGGACTAGAACCAGGTGCTAAATCCAACACACTCAAATCTTTAACATTTCTTACCTCAACTCCGGGTAGTGCACCTGTTGCTTTTGAAAGATTTGATGAATCAACAGTTACAAACAATACACTTTTCCCCACTTTTTTAGTTCTGCCTCGAAGTCTTGATTGCCCAGAACGTGGTTTTCTCACATTTAATCGCTCTACATCTTTAGTCAATTTCAATGCGTCTAGCACTTTGATAATTTCACTTGTTTTAGCAATAGATTCAATCTCATCAGTAACTATAATTGGGAATGATTCAACTCCTTCAACTTTATGACCTCTTAATTTAACAAGTTCACTTGATGCAGTTGATGCAATTGCCGAACACAGTGCCAACCTATTCTCTTTTTTATTTAATTTCTTGTAAATTACCTTCTCTACAATTGGTGGGTGCGCCTGTCTTCCACCCCTTGTAGATGCCACCTCAGCTCCTTGGCCTTGTCTTCCTCCGCCCCCTCCTTGCATTCTTGCTACACGAGAGACCCCTTGACCTGTAGGAGGATCGTTTGAATCTGCAACTACATCCATGCCTGCATTTGGCTTTCTTCCCTGTCTTTGGAATTTATGAGATGTTAAATTAGTAACAGCTTTGTGAATCAAATCTCTTCTAAATGGGGTTGAGAAAATTATTGGTAATTCAATATCTGCATCTTTTGTTCCAGTAATTGTATACAACGCACGCTTCATCAGATGACTACCTCTAAAATATTTGGCTTTATAATTTTGTCTGGCGCATTTCTAATCTGACTACGCAGTTTGATTAATCTCTTGTATGTTCCTGGAACTGATCCTTTTAAAATGACAAAGTCTCCTTTGACTAGTCCAAAGTGTTTGTAACCGCCATCTGGATTAATTTTGATTTTATCTGATTCGGTATTTCCCATAACCATAATTCGTTTATCATATTCTACTCTTTGATGGAACCCTGTTTGTCCTGCTCTTGGAACTGTATACATTACACTTTGCGGTGAAATTGGACCTAGTGAACCGACTTCTCTAACTGTTTTTCGTGATTTGTGTTGTTTCTTTTTAACTCCCCATCTTCTTAGTACTCCTTGCCATCCATGACCTTTAGTAATGGCTGCAACATCTACAGTTGAACCTGTTTGAAAAATTTGTTCAATTTTAATTTCTTTTCCTAGTGATTCTTTAACATGTGCAAATTGTTTTTTAATGTCTCCTCCACTAACCATTGCCTCAAAAATATATGGTTTTTTCATTTCCAATCCTGCTGCTCTTGGAGAAACTGCAACAATTGCATAAATTTCTTTGATCCTTTTTAATCTTGATTCTGCATCATTTATTGAACCTGCAATATTTTTAATAGTAATCTCTTTTGCAATATTTTTTGGAATGTCTTCGGCATAAACATCAAACTCTGCATGTTTTCCATCATGGTCTTTTGAGTATCCCCTGATTCCTAAAATTAGTACTGGTGGTGTCACAAGGACGGTTCCTAAACTAACTAGTTGTTTTCCGGCATTTGGTACTTTGTCACGATCATCAATACTGACTATTTGGACACACCCTGCTTTGAATCCACAGTGAGCTAAAATTTTTGGTTCATCTGTTGCTGATAATTTTGGCCATGCTCTAATTCTTGCTTCCATGCTTTTTGCACGTACTCTACGTGAGTATGCCAGACTTCCTCTACGTGGTTGATGTCTTTTTCGAGCTCCCATACTAAAACGCATCATCGATCTCCCTCTATTAAACCATGTGTGATATCGTTAACCACAAAAAAGATCTTGGTTAACTAACTGTTCCTAATTTTTAGGGTGAGATTAGTTCAGAGATAGAGCTCCAAATTGTAAATCCGCCAATAATGATTCCAGTAGCTCCTAAACCAATTGCCAATAACAAAAAGTTTTTTCTTTCAGGCATTATTCTGACTAGTTACTAGCGTTAATTATTGCTAGTGTCCCTAGCAACGCTTCTTCTAGACGTACAGTTTCAGTAGCTTGATTTGGGAAAAAGTTTAACGTTTTTGCATTTTGAACTTTGTTCATTCTCCCTCCAATAATTTCGTGAACTCCTCTTTGAGGGGAACCAAAAACTACTAGTGTTGATTTCTCTGATTTTGTATATTTTAATAATTGCTCATTTGTCACTTTTTTCCCTTTCCTTGATGTTATGATGATATCTCCACTCCATTCTGATAATACTGAAAACAAGTTTGCTCTCTCTTTGACAGAGTATCCCCAGTATACTGGAATTTCACTTTTATCTATATCTTTGATTGATAATTTTGGATATCCTTCTTTGAATTTTATTGTGACTCTTTTTCCAGTTGAAACACTACCGTAATACGGTATCAATTGATTAATTCCAATATCTGCAAATTTTTTCCCTTTTGCACTTACTATGATTCCTTCTCGGATGTCTCCTGGTATGATCTTTTTAGCGTTTACTGGTGTGTTGTGACTTGGAATTTTTAGTGGTTGCAAAACACCTGCAAACTTTAGGTCATTGATTTTAGGAAATAACCTTCTTCTCAAAAATTGTGGTGTCTCTAAATATTTTAAAATCATTATTAATAGTCCAGGGTCTGCTTTTTTGTTTCCCTCTTGATAAACGTAAATTGTATCAACTTTGAAAATTGCACATGCTCTAGCTAGGATGGAAATTTTTCTTGTCTTGTCTATTTTTAGTGATTCATCTGATAGAGCAGATTCTGGAATTGCTACAGATAATTTCAATGTATTATTTTACCTCGCAGATATGCTAAATAATAATTATTTTTGCCCGTGTGGATATTTTGTTTTGGCATCATTTGCATATTTTATAATTTGTTCATCTGATATTAATTCGTATAATCCTGTCTCTTTTTTAATGCATGCAATTCTGATGTGGCTTGTCCCTTCTTTATCTTCACTTGAAAGATAAATTCCTGCAGAAGCTAGTGTTGCAGCATCATCAAGTGAGAGATCTTCTTTGTATGTTTTCTCTAAAAAGTCTGTCACTTGATCAGAACCAGAGCCAATAGCTATCGCATCATAAGAAATGTATGTTCCGCTAGGATCTGTAAGGTATAGTTGTGGTATGTCATTTACAACGCCACCTAGGATTAATGCAACTCCATACGGTCTAACACCTGCGTATTGCGTGTATTGTTGACATTGATCAGCAAGGTGTTTGGCAATAGTTTCAACCTCGACTGCTTCATCATAAATCATCTTGTTACTTTGAGAAAAGAACCTTGCATTATCTACCTGACTTCTTGCATCTGGAATGTATCCGGCAGCAGCTACCCCCACATGATCATCTATTTGGAATATTTTTTGAGCTGTATCTGAAATTTGTAATTTTCTTGGTTTTTCTTCAACTGCAATGATGATACCCTCTTTGCATTTTATACCAATTGCAATTGTTCCCCTTCTTACAGTCTCAATGGCATACTCTACTTGGTATAGTCTACCATCTGGGGAGAATACTGTAATTGCTCTATCGTAGCCTTGTTGTGCAGGAAGCATTTGATTGCAATGCTTTGATTATACAATTTAAACCATGCCAATAATTTAGAGTGTTATGTGTTGATCAGAGCATGTAATCAGGGAATTGTTCAACAATATCTGAAATATGATGTGGTGGTATAGTTGCTACATAACCAATCAATCAAAGTAATATGATGATAAATTGGCAAAAGAATAGGCGATCTGTTTTGTTGCCCCCTTACCTAATACAATGCCCCACACTTTTGTAGTTTTTAATATTTGTGTAAACAACTCCGGAAAATGTTTCATAGCATGGGATACCTGATAATGTTGAATTACCACTGCACAAACAGATGTGTTCTCATTTAGATGCAGGGGGTTTAAATCACTCCCTTGCATCATATTCAACTCTCGATAACTTTGCAGAACCGTAATTATCAAAATTTATTAGAAAATACTTGCTTTCTTTTCTTTATAATGTCTAATTTACAATAGTATCTTTTTCCAATTTTATTTGGTATAATCGGTCATGTTATTGTTTCAAATTCATTAGCATATGATGATATCAAAATAATCAAAAAGAGTTTGAAAATTGGAATTTGTTCTTCTTGTTTCTGGGGAATTTTGATCATATCTTGGTTTATTATATTTTCAAATTCAGATTAACACATAATTTGTATTCCAAAATCAGTTTGTCTTTTACTTACATGGTATTCTTTCTGTGTCTGTTTATTGACAACTACTTTTTTTGACATCTTTTTTACAAATGCTTTAGCTGGTGTTTCCATTGTCCAGTCAAGGGACATGTGCGGTTTTATGTAGTTGTACCAATCAATTAACACTTGAATGCTTTTGAACCCTTTGCTTTCTCTGAATCTCACCGTGGAATCCTTCTAGCTTGCCGTTTGTATGCAATGATACACTCTCTGGTCAAGATGTGTTTTATCTCCAATTTTATCAGCTTCTTTTCAAATTCGGATGCACCACATCTTTGTATTCAGATTTGTTTGCATAAAACTGAGAGCCGTGATTAGTAGTATGGATGCAGTTGATTGTTGCATTGATGCTATTGCTGTTTTAATGTATAGATGCATTTACTAGAAAATGGGTTGGTTACTCTTTTTTTATCAAAATATGGGAGATGACTCAAATGATACAGGATAAAACCCTACGAAAAATAGAGCAAAAAACGAATCCCATTTTATAGACCACTCTACGTAGTGGTGGTTGATACGCATTACTTCAATGTCTTATCTTTATTATCCTGAAATTAGTTTACCTCATAATTAGGTTAAAGTTACAACAAATGATTTTGTTGTGAGTGTTTAATTAAAAAATTTACTACAAGCTTCAATCAGATGCTAAAATACGTGTAGAGAAAATGTTCAATTGTTGAATATTTCCCAGAATAGAGCCACAAATGGATTCCCCTGAGAAGATTGATGAAATGATGAACCAGAAAAAATTATCAATGATTAAAGTCGAGTCTGTATGACTGTAATGTGTGATCTAGTATTTTTTAGGCTCGAAATGTATAATTTTATTAAATGAAAATAATGAAAACTGGTAATTAATTCAAAGGTTAATTTGAAACTTTGATTGCAATTATTTATGAAGTTTGAAATTGAATTTTCAGGGCATGAGAATATCCGCTCTAATCATCAAAAGACGTTGGAGATTACCAAAGAACCTCATCTCACTCTTAGAGGTGATTGCATAGTTGGGGTAAATGCAAAATTTAGTTGTAATGATCTGCCTAAAGAACTAAAAACTAAACTTCAAAATCCTGACTCTATTGTGACCCTCTCAATTACTGTTGATGCTCAAACCTTTGTTATACATGGGAGGGGACACCCTGACCTAACACTAGGTCATACTAAAGATATCGTGATTAGAAAGAGTGATTTTATTTGCCCTAGAACCCTGGCTATAAAATGTGACAAGGCCTCTGATTTACTACCTTCTAGTATGGTAAAAAAACTTCAAAATCCTGATACTGTTGGGGTATTTACCATTGATATCTCGTGATACTGTGACAATTTTATACTGTGTATGGTAATTTTATTCATGGGTCGAAAAACTAATTTTTTCCTTCTTGTGCCACTAGCTACGTTTGCTGCCGTCATCATAGGATTTGGCCTATATAACACAATTTGTAAAAATTCAAACATTCCAATTAGCTGCTAAAGCACAACTTGTTAATGAATTATACTTTGATACGGTTTTGTTGATATTTTGCCAATCGTCACAAATAATTGGACTAAGATTTCTTTATGTTTATGCACTTGAGTTATTTTTAAGATCTTTTCAAAATTCCTAAAATTTGTAGAATCAATTAATCTATTTCTTTTTTGATAAATTAATAAATTTGTACAGTGAATCTCTAATCAATTTATATCAAAAATAATTTCATCGTCGTATTTTGACAAGATTGAGTTTTTCTAACAGTCCTATACCTGATTTGACATCCTTTTTAGTAATCTTCCAACCAAATTTTTCAGTCATTTCTATTGCTTTATTTTCTGTTATTCCTTTTTTACACTCTCTTTTTGAAATCATATAGTGAACTTTTGCTGCAAGAGACAGTAGATTGTGATCAAGTTGGCAATATTTTTGACATGATTGGACTATATCTTTAATTTTCTTATACGCTATTTCATTTTCATTTATCAGTTTTTCTGTAAGTGAAATTCTATTTTCTTGGATTGTATATTCATATGCAGAATCACTTTGATAAAATCTTTTTTTATTTATAATATCTAAATTAACCAAAGTCTCTAATCCTCGAGCAACTTGTTTGTTGAAAGGTCCATAGAAATAAGCAATGTGAGGTTCAATTTCAATTTTAGGAATTTTTTCCATTTCAAAACAAATTAATTTTTGAATTGTTGTTCTGCCTTGAATTTGATGATCATTTGCTGCTAATGTCAAACAAATGGTATCATAAACATCTAACACATCAATCTCCTAACAATGAGAAAAAATCTACTATTTAATAGCGTCTTAGATCTATTGGTTGGTGGTCTTTGGTTAATGATTAATCAATAGCTATCCATCAAATTAAAAGTAAAAAATGATCTCAAATAACAGTTCAAAAAACCAAGATACATGACAGTACAAAAGGATGAGGATTAACAACCCTCACGGGTTCTTGAGAAACCTCATCTATCTCTTTTATATTAATAAACACGATTCTGATCTCAATATCTGAGAAATTCTAGTGATCTGACATACAAATCATGGATTTAGGATTCTTTTCCAAATTAACTTTGGGAATTTCAAATGAATTATACTTGAAAAATCTAAATTATTTTGTGTAATCTTGACCTTGTTGATGCGTTTTGATGATCTGATCACTGTTTTGCACCAGAACCCATACAATAATCATTTTTTTGTATAATACAAAAAAATAGATCATTCTATCTTTAATAATCAGAGAACCTAGAAATGATAGCCAAAAAAGGCACAAAAATGACTACACTAATTTAATTGAAAATGATGTATTGATAGTCATGTTTTAGTTAATTCTGCTTTAGCATGTTTCTCTTAAGCTATTTGAACAATACCAATCATGGCAAAACCAACAATAGAATTACCAATCTCCAAAATCCCCACAGATGCTGAACTAAAAAAACTCAAAGAGTATTTCAAAGAAATGCCTGTAACTGAAATTCTTTCTGGTTTAAAATTTGCAAAGAATAGATGGTCTGCAAAAGATGCAGGTACTCTAAAAGTTGGTAGAAAAAGTATAATCCAAAAAGAGGTCCATTCTGTAACTACTGAACAAGCTCAGTGGAGGTTAAAAAACTGGAAGATGATGATTGCAAATTATCGTAGACGTGGGTATAGTTATCCCACCATATCTAGAATAAAGAAAATTTTAATCCAAAAAAGCAAAAAGAGCTAATTTTATTGATCATTTAATTTGTATTAAATTAACTAAAAATTTTTTTTAAAATAATAATGTACCATCTTGAAATTCTAAACTTTACAATTCACAACACATAACAGTATCCAGATTGTAAATTCAGACAACTATGTAATGTATGACACCATCTTATTTCATATATCATTCCTAAATGAAAATATCTGTTTTCTTTTCAGCAACTTTTCCTTTGAGTGAATCTGGCACATCTGGAATAAATGATTTTGTTTGTCCTGCAATCACACCATGTGCTTCTTCTAGTATTGCCAATGTATCTGCATTTGTTTCTGGAGCCACACTCATACTATCTCCAACACCAACTGATGAGCCCGACATTACATCTCCTAATATCTCTGATAAATCCTGCATTGAAGCATTTGCTTCAGGCATAACTCCACTCAATGATGGACTCAATCCCTTTATGATTGCCATACATGGACTCAGTGTTACCACAACATCTCCTAATTCTGAAACTGTATCTAGTCTAAGTTTAACTTGTTCCATGGATAGTTTTGCACCACTAACCATGTTCTTCATTTTTCTTACTTGGATTAATTCTCCTGCATATGCTTGAGCATAGCTAGGTTTGTTATCTCTTTGAGCATTAACTACTTTTTCAAAAATTATATCATGTTTTTTCTTTAGTTTTTCATCAATTCCAGCTAATTTTGAAATTTGAAATTGTATCTTTTTTTGTGCAAAATCAATCTTATTTTTTAATGGCTCCTCAGGTCTTACTCGTCCTAACACTCTTTGAGATATAGTTTCACCTCCTGTTTTATTCCAAGAATTACTGATCATGTCTTTAACTAGAATTGATTTTTTTGTTTTAAACAGATTTGTCCCTTTAGATACTGTCACTGGAGTGACACAAGGGAATAGTTACACAGCTATCCAAAGGTAAATGTGAATATTTGAAAGCCCTCTCCCTTTACCTTTATCTCTAGTAAATGAGAAGAACTAGCATCACTAGTAATGACATTGTACAGTCTAGGCTCTGTTACATGTATCATATTGCCATTAACAACGTCAGTTCCTGCATACTCTGCTGGTAATGGTTTATCATCCAAAAGAATCTCCAATTCTGCAGCATTTTCAGTAACAATGTTTATCTCTTTGGCATTGTACAACAGTTTGATGGTGCCTGTCTCTGAGACTAGTTCCATACTGCCATCATAATTGGTCCATTCACCTATTGGGTAGAATTTATGCAAGGCTATATTTTCAGGCTCTGAGTATAACACAGTTCTCCCTGGTTGAAATCCTTCCTTACTACCCAACTGATCTCTGCCTTGTGCAAATTTGTAGCCAAAATACAATTCTGGTGTTCTAAATAACGAATGTTGAAATTCTTCAATATCTACAAGTGCTGATGCTGATGATGGCATTTGTATTCCTAATGCAATAGCTCTCTCCTCTAGTAAATCTTGGATGACTTTTTCACTTTCTTGATATCCGCCCTCTCCAATGTGATCATACCTGATGTACCCTTCATGGTCTGCAATGTATTTTCTTGGCCAATACCTATTCTCAAATGCTTTCCAAGTCTCCATATCATTATCTAGCACTACAGGATAACTAATCCCATATTTCTCAATTGCTATTTTTACATTTTCAGGATCTTTTTCAAATTCAAATTCTGGTGCATGAACTCCAATAATTAGTAATCCTTCTTCTGAATATTTATCATCCCATGCTGTAATGTATGGTAGTGTTCTAATGCAGTTAATGCAACTATAAGTCCATATATCATACAGTATAACCTTGTCTTCCATCTCACTTTGTAATTCCTCAGGTGTTGTGTTTAGATAAGTAGCAATTCCTACTAGGTCCGGAGCTTTTTTGAATCCCGATTTATCCATCTTTGAGAGTGAATCATCGCCACCAGTAAATGTTGTAGATGATTGTACATCTTGATCAAAAGATGAGAAAATTACTCCCATAACTCCCAACCCTGCTGCAATAATAATGACTAAAATTACTCCTGTCTTAATTTCAGAATTCATCATATATCACCCTAACAGCACCAACTCGTTAAGAAGTGGAAAGTTTGCAATGTATGCAAGTTGATTTGTAAATACCAGTATACCTAAAATAATGATGAATACTCCCAAGATCACGTTATAATATTTTAGATGCTTTGACATTGAGCGAATAACTCTTGTTGCCCTTGAGAAAAATACTCCCATCAAAATAAATGGAATTCCCAATCCCAATGAATATGCAAGTAGTAAACTAAATGAAATTGATGGTGTCGTTGCTGCCAATGTAAGAATTGTTCCAAGTATTGGTCCCACACATGGTGTCCACCCTGCTGCAAATGCTAGTCCAAAGACAAATGACATTGGATAGCTTGATTTTGAATTTTTAGGAAAGAATTTCTTTTCAACATTTAATGCGCGTATCTTTGTAGATAATAACAAAAATATTCCAAATGCAACTATGATGATTCCTCCAACTATGTTTAGACTATCTGTAATTTCACTTGCAGCACTAGATAGAACGCTATTAATCAACACACCTAATGTGGAAAATACCACTGAAAATCCCAAGACGAAAAATACTGTATTTAATACAATGTTTACTCTATTTACAGATAGAACTGCCCCGCTTTTAGAGCCCATCTCAGTTACTGTTGTGCCAGATATGTATGCAAGAAAAGCTGGGATCATTGGCAAAATGCATGGTGCAACAAAAGAGCCCAAACCTGCAAGTAATGCTACAAAAATTGTAGTATCTGCCATATCCAACCTTCTAATTTCTCCTTTAAAATATTATACCAATTCTTTCCCCATTTAGTGGTGATCCCTTTTTAAGTAGGCGTCAAATAATTCTGATATGAATAAGCGATTTCTTATCGTTGGGGTAGGCTTGGGAATTATGATCACAATTGCAGTAATTATTGGCTCACCAGCACTTGGCGGCTTTGACGCTATGCGCTAGAGATCAAATTTTTTGTGTGCCTTTTCAAATATTTCAAGTGATCTTTCAATCTCTATTTTTGAGATTCCTGCTGTAACTGAAATTCTCAATCTAGCTTGATTTTTTTGAACAGTTGGATATCTGATTGGTTGTACAAATATGCCATTATCGAAGAAAAATTTGCCCAAAGATAACGATTTTTTTTCATCTCCTACTATTATTGGAATGATCTGAGTGGTAGAGTGCACCTCATATCCTAATTTTACGAGTCCTTTGGTGAGTTGTTTTGTATTTTTTAACAGTCTCTTTTTTTGTTTTTCTCTGTTTGTTTGGAATCTCTTTAATGAGTATTCTATTAAAAAAGATGGCAAAGCTGATGTATAGATAAAAGATTTTGATTTGTTTATACACAAATCAATCACGTTACTGTGAGAGCAAACATATCCTCCAAATGATCCCAATCCTTTACTTAGACTACTAATGTATAGATCAATTTTTTTCCCAACTTTGAAATGGTTTGGTGTTCCTCTTCCGTCTGTACCAATCACAAAATCTCCATGTGCATCATCAATTATTGTAATTGCATTTAATTTGTTTGAAATTTCTGTAATTTGTTTTAGTGGTGCTAAATCTCCATCCATACTAAAAATTCCTTCAGTTATTACAAACTTTGTTTTTCCTTTCTGTTTTATTTTTTTACTCAAATCTTGCATGTCATTGTGTTTGTAAATTGAAATCTTTGCATCTGTTAATTTACATGACTCTATTATACTTGCATGGTTTAACTCATCACTTAGAATCAAATCTCCCTTTTTTGCAATAGCTGAAATTGCACCTAAATTTGCCATATACCCTGTAGGGTATACTAAACAATTTTGTTGTGATTTATGTTTTGCAAGTGTCTCTTCTAATTTTTTGTATGACTCGTCATTTCCAGATATTAATCTAGAACTTGATTGCAATTGCTTTACCTGGATTTTTGTAGTTGGAATTGACAAATAATCATTTGAGCATAAATTTAAAAGTTTTTTGTCATTGATCGTAATTGTTGAACCATCGAGTGTACTGTATCGTAGTTTTCTGTAAAGATTATCTTGTTTTAGATTTGCCAATTCTGCATCTACAAAATTTAATTTATGATTCAAGTCCAATTCTCTTTATTAGTTCATGGTCTTTTTTAGATTCGTTTCCACCCATAGTGAGGTATCCTTCTGTAATTATTCCATTTGCTCCACTTTGTAGTAGTTCTTCACCAGAATCAGATAATTTTGATTCTCTACCGCCTGAAATTTTGATAACTGATTCTGGCAATAGGAATCTTGTAACTGCAAATACTCTGACTATCTCTGAGTTGGGCAGATTTGTTTGCAGTTCTAGTGGGGTACCCGGCATTGGAACAAGAATGTTTATTGTGACCTCTTCGGGGAATAGTCTACCTAATTCTAGTGTAATCTCTAATCTTTGTTCTCGTGTTTCACCTAGCCCGATAATTCCACCAGTGCATAATTCTAGTCCTGCCTCTCTTGCAATTTCTAGTGTTTTTAGTCTGTCCTCATAAGTGTGGGTTGTACATATTTCTGGAAACTTTGATTTTGCAGTTTCTAAATTGTGATTGTATCTTTTTACTTTGAGTTCTTTTAATTTTCTAGCTTGGTCTTGTGTGAGAAAACCTAAACTACACTCTACGTTTATCCCAACTTTTTCATTAATTTGTGAGATAATTTTACAAACTTTATCAAAATCTTTTGGCGATGGCTCTCTCCATGCTGCTACAAGACAGTATGATTGTGCACCATCTTTTTTTGCTTTTTGTGCTTTAGTTACTACTTCTTCTGCTGATGGTAGTTGGTATGTCTCAATTCCTGTATCAAAAAATGCTGATTGACCACAAAATGTACAGTCTTCACTACATGCATTTTTTTTAATATTGTTTAATTGCTCGATATCCACTTTTTTACCGTTAAAATCTTGGGTGATCTCATTTGCACAACTTGCCAAATTTGTTAGATACTCATCTGGAACATTGAATAATTTTTTTACATCCTCTGTTGAGATGCCAATTCCAGAAAATACTTTTTCTTGACATTCTTTAATGAATTGTGATGTATTCATAATGGGATTACACATATTCCATTTATAACAATAATGCTGGTCAAAATATTTCTATTATTGTTGTACTGCCTGAAACCTATAAAATAATCATTTCAAGTTCAATCTATGGGGAGGGGTTGCCCATCTTCTTTTCCTTTATAATTCTCATGCATTGTTTTACCTTTGATGAGAAATATACTCATATATGATCCATTTAATTAACAGGCATATTTTTCATATTTATCGTGGAATATGCTCATAAAAATAGCGTAATTGTAGAACCAACTGGTATTACAATTAATGATTTTTTAATTGATGATGAAAAATTATTGGCATATTTTCTTGAACTACAAGAAAAACATAATCTAAGTCAGTCTCAACTACATCAAAAAATTATCCATCTGTTATTTCTTGGATACTTGGCAGACAATTCAGTTAAAATTGATGAGAAAGTGGATTATGTAGAATCAAGTTTTACTAAATTGAAACAAGATTTACAACATCAAATTGAGACTAACTTTTCCACATCTATGAAAGATAAGATTGATGCATTTTTAGGAACTGATGGAAGTTTTACAAAAGAACTGTTAGAAACATTTGGCACAGATGGCACACACAATCAAAAAATCAATGAATTGGTAGAAGAATATCGACAACAGATTGATTCAATGTTAGACCATGAAAATGAAAACAGCCCCTTTAAAAAATTAGAAAAATCTCTAGAAGACAAATTTAATACTGTTTCTATCTTTATGGCTACACAAGAAGGTATGAAAAAAGTTGAAGAGAAATCAACACAAAAAGGTGCTAAATTTGAAGATTATATTGCATCCATTTTAGCCGACTCTTTACCTTTCTTTAACTGCAATTTTCAAAATACAAGTGGAATTGCAGGTATTAGCGGTGCAAAAAATTCCAAAAAAGGCGATTTTGTACTAACTGAAAAAGATACAAATAAAAAAATTGTCATTGAAGCAAAAAATTTGTCAAAAGATCCTACAACTAAACAAATTTTAGAATATTCTCGCATTGCCATTGAAAATAGATCTGCAAGTTATTGTGTTTATATTTACTGTGATAGTGATGATACTACTATTCCAGAAGCTGGCATGTTTAATGAACTATCTAAAGATATTTTGTTTATTACGGTGTCCGAATCTGACACATATCAAGCACAACAACGTATGATTAGATTAGGGTGTAGTTGGGCATTACAACGAATCAAAGCTGATGATACAGCAGATGTAGAATTAAATGAAAAATTAACGAAATTACAAAATACATTGAGCAGTCACTTGGCTACTGTAAAAACTGTCAAAAATAATTCAAAAGCAATTACAGTTGCATGTAGTAACATGATCGCTGATTTGGAAGTGGATTTGGGTTTAAAAGAGAAAAAAGAGTCAAGATAAATCATAATTCTGTGCAGATTTGTCATTACTTGATCTATCTAACTGATTGCTTAGAGGAAATGTAATAAAGATCAAGATAAAGATTCTTGTTTTCATTTTTTCTTAATTCGCCAAATGACAACTGTGGATATTCCAATTATAAGAAATAAAATTAGAAAAAATAAAAATAAAAAACTGTAAGGAATAAATTCTGAAACTGAGATACCATCTATTGAAATATTTGGTGCGTTATCTAAACATTCTGAAATTTTTTCATCAGAATCACAAATGACACCACCACCTAACTGTTGAGCAAATACAACATTAGTAGTAGCTGTAAAAACTAAAATTATTAATATGTATATCAGTATTTTATATTTCATAATTATTTATTCTTTTATTCATTTATTAATTTAATTATAAAAAAGAAAAAAGGTCATGGATTTGAAACTAGAACAGTTGTATCCGAGTGTATTTTTGTGTGAGTAAGAGACCACAATACATTAGTGTTTTCTTTAAATTAAGCACAAGTATTTGCATGACTGATAATTACTTGTAGTTGGATGTATTACTTGCTCATTTGTATTTGCCTGTGGTTTGTGTATAATGCTTGGTATCAAATGAAAAATACACTTTGTTGTGTTTATCATATTCCAAGTAAATTTTAGTTAATGTGTAAATCTGACCAGGATGTGATATCGTTGTATAGTATGTGTAAAAGAACCACACCCACCATCCAATTTATCAGCAATATTGATACGATATATTGGGATATTATAGTTTGAGTATGTGACACAAACATATCTCATTGAGCTTGTGTTTTCAGGTTCTTTGTCTTTTATCTACCATTTAATTTTTCCATTTTGTTATCATTCACATCCCCATAACTTTACAAAACCCAAGTTAACCATAAATTAATTGAGACTTGGCATCTTTGATGGTGCTGCATACCCTCTTTAGCAGTAATGACAACTCTCCTTCGGATATTGCCAACGGAGGTACAACCATGACTATACTCCCAAGGGTTCTAAGATAAACTCCATTTTTTTTACCGACCTCAAAGATTATCTTGTTTATTGATTTTTTAGGCGATACGGGTATCTTTTTTTGTTTATCTTTGACTAGTTCTATCCCCATGAGCATTCCTTTATGTCTAATGTCCCCTACAATATCGATTTTAGATATCTCATCATTGAAATTTTCAAATACTTTTGATGTCTTTAGAATTTTTTTAATCAAATTATTTTTTTTATACATTGTTAAATTCTCACATGCTACAGATGCTGCCAAAGGATTGCCAGTATATGTATGGCCATGAAAAAGATGTCTTTTATCATTAAACTCTCCTAGAAATGAATCGTAAATTTTTTTATTTGCAAGTGTAGCTGCCATGGTGATATATCCGCCTGTTAACATCTTTCCATATGCTACAATGTCTGGCTTTGTTTGTTCTGTTTGATATTGAATCATTGATCCTAGCCTTCCAAATCCTGTAGCTATTTCATCCAAGACAAATAAAATATCATATTTTTTACATAATTGATAAATTTTTTTCTGAAATCCTTTTGGATAAATAATTACTCCTCCTGCAACTTGTGCGCCACTCTCCATTACAAATGCTGCGATATTATCTCCTCCTTCTTCTTTTGAAAATCTCTTTTCAATTTTTTCTAAACAGTATTTTTGATAATCCAAATTTGTATATCCTTTTGGTATTCTATATTTGTGGGGTATTGGAAATTGAATAGTTGAGAATAGCTGGTCTTTAAACTTTGCAAAAAATTCTGGAACATACCCTACTGACATTGCTCCAAATGTATCTCCATGATAGCCATTTTTTACAGTTGCAATCTTTGTCTTTTTTTTATTTCCAATATTACTCCAATACTGTAATGCAAGTTTTAATGCAATCTCCATTGCAGATGATCCATTGTCTGAATAAAATACCTTGTACATATTGGGCGATATACTGATTAGTGTTTTAGCTAGTTTTTCAGCAGGTTCATTTGTTAAATTAAACATAGATGAATGCTGCAATTTTTTACTTTGATTTGTAATGGCTTTGATTAATTGAGGATTTGAGTGTCCCCACACATTACACCACATTGAGGCTACCCCATCTATCATTTTGTGACCCTCTGAATCTACAAGCCAGACTCCTTTTGCGCTGGTAATTTTAGTGAATTTGTCCCATTCACTCATCTGAGTATTTGGATGCCACACAAAACTATGGTTTTTCAAGTAGTGTTTGTAGAAACCTTTGTTCATAAAAATCGAACGAAAAGATTAATCAATTATCAAAAGAGACATTCTTTATTGAATTCTTTATTTATCACGGGTACTGACACTGATGTTGGCAAGACCTATGTTACAGCAGGTATTGCTGTAACTTTACGTAAAATGGGGATTGATGTTGGTGTTATGAAGCCTTTTGCAGCAGGCACAACAACACCTCAGAAGAAGAAGAAGGGATTCAAGTCCAAAGATGTGGAAATTCTCTCTAATGCTGCACAGGTAAATGATCCTGAAAATTTAATCAACCCTCAATTTTTCCCAATTGCTGCATCACCATACACTGCATGGAAAACTTTGAAAATAAAACCAAAAATTTCTACTATTCACTCAAGTTTCACAAAATTATCAAAACTTCACAAATTGATTCTCGTTGAAGGCATGGGGGGGATTATGACTCCGATACTGAATAACTACTATACCACACATTTAATCAAAGATATGGGAATTCCTGCAATAATTGTCACTAGAACTAGAGTTGGAACAGTTAACCACACCGTTATGACTGTAAAAATGTGTGAAAAATATAAAATTCCAATTAAAGGAATAATTATTAATAATTTTGATGATAACGGATATAAAATATCTGAACTAAAGCGTGATTTACAAAATCTTACTGGAATCAAAGTTTTAGGTTCAATTCCATTTATTGATGACTTTGGTGATTATGATTCATTATATTCTATTTTTAAAAAAAATTTAGATTTTAAAATGATTTTAAAATAATTTTTTTGGTTTGAGAAATACATTATCTCTTTTAAATAATTCTGGATTTTACCCTCCAATGGTTTTCAAATAATGTTTTAAGAGTTTATACTGTGATTGCTATTTTTTATATTTTTAATATTACATAGGTTCTCGTCATAACTTTAATCTATTTTTTTTAAAGTGTATCTGGTTTGTTGTTTTCTTTATTTTATCAAAAATAATCTTATATTCGCAAAATTTTAAATTTGTTTGATTCTCCAACATTGCTAAATTTTGCAATTTCAAATATTATTTTAGAAAATGAATTAAATTCTTTGCTTAGCACAAAAGATTTTTTTTCAACCTCAATTTTATCTGATAAGACTAGCCAAATATTTTCGTGTACAGGTTGGATCTGTTCCAACTCTGCAATTTTTTTATTTATTTTTTCAATATTCGATGATTCTGCTATGCAAATTAACAATGTCTTTTTGGGATCTTTTTCTAATGTTTTTGTATCTGGAATTACAATGTCTAATTCATGTTCATTGTATAACACTTTTCTTTGACTAGTGATTAGTGCATTTGTAAGTAAATAGTGTAATAGTACTGTGGCTAATATTCCAACAACATTTTCTTTCTCACCCATTAACAAGATTTGATCAAAACAATCCTTTGTCACATTATTGATAATCTGGTCAAATCGCTTCTCTGCAATTAATTTGGGAATGGTCTCTGACTTTTTTATATGATCAAACAAGTAGTCTTTGATTGGGTTTGATTCTTTTTCTTCTTTTTGCATGTATTGAGAATTTTGATGTTTTTAATAAAATCTTTATCAGATAAACATGAAATGTACCATTTATTTTTGTGATTAATTACTAAAAAGGAGCGATTTCATCAAAAACTAGGTAAAAATTCCACTAGATTCTATCTGTTTTAGAATCCACACATCACAAATGATAGATTCTAGAATGAATTAATAATCAAATCTAGAGAAATTTGTAGTGAGATAACATTTAACGAATAAAATTTTCATCTAACACATTAGTACAACAGAACACACAACAAACACTATCTCACCCTACTCAAAACAATATTTTTTATTTTATTGTCTGCTTTGGATTCTAATTCTTTTAATCTTTGTATAGCTAAATCTGGATTTTCAAAATCTCTAATCCCTACATGATCATAAATTTCTCTAGTGCTTGCATCTTTTATTTTAAAATCTGGCATTAATGATTTTACAAATCTACATGATTCTTTTCTGTCTGCACATAAAACTTTAAACTCAAATGTTTGCATTTCTTTTTACACTCCAAAATTTACTCGACAAATTCATTATTTTAATTGCAAAATTGTTTTATTTAAAGATTAGATATTTGGGTTGCCTAAAAATCATTAAAATTTTATCCATTTGTTGATCAGAATCAATAAAATGATCAATCAAATGTTATAGTTTAGATGCACACATGGATGTAAAATACAAGTGCATGACAGATGCATGCCCTCGTTGTAAAGATGCATGTTCTACTGTTTTCATACCCAAAGTCAAAACACACATTTACCATACATCAACACATCATCTACTAATCTTTAGACAGATAAATCAAAAAGCTACAAATAGTTTCTCAAATGACTGAAATCTGTAACAACAGAGAAACAAAGCAGAGATAATATTTCTGTAATTAAGTAAAGATTTGGTTCAGAGATCAATCCACACCATAACAATATTAAAACAAAGGATGCTCATGGTACCTAGTTTATCTTACAATTGTCACAGAATACACGCTATTTTTTTGGCATTTTTGATGATTTCTATGCATCCTTTGATCATAATATTTTTAATCTATTCCAAATATACATTTTCAATGATATCTAAAACAAAGTTAATGGTCTCGATAATTACAATACTAACAATAACGCTAATTCCAATAGCTGGTGCACAAGTAGGAAACACAGATACCCAAACAACATTTGAGATTGGAACTATAATTCCTGATGATAACACAGTTGGACCTGCTGGAATCATAAATGATCTAAATCAAGCACATAGTGTAATTTCAAATATTATGATTGATCATTCCTCTAATGATTATTCAATAGCTGATGAATTGGTATTTACTGCAACATATGTTGATACAGAAAAACAAGAACTAGTTGTAATACTTGATCCAATACTTTTGAGTTTAGGATTACATTATGATGAAGGAGACATTGAAGATATTCTAGAATCAGAGATATTGCCAATACGATTAGAGTATGGTGTATTTATTACAGAAAGTCACATTAGAGAATCATCCCAGTCTAAAATAGATTTTTGGATTAATCTGTACAACTCTAGATGCACATCTCCAACTGATAATGGTCTTTGTGATGCAATTGCATTTAATCTTGAAACACATCATCATTATATCCTTGATTCAAACAGTATGTGGCATCCCCCAACTGCTGAAATTTCAGATACACCTCGGGAGAATGTAAAGAATGCATTTGAACTTTAATAACCTACAATTTTTTTTCGCTTTAATTATAATTACTGGATTTATTACTCCTGTTAGTGCTCACAAGCTTACAGAGACGTATTACCATGATATCGAAAAAAATTGTGTATTTATGAACAAATATTCCAACGATAAATCCATCTGTGTTTATGAATCATCTGTAAAAAAAATGATGGATAGAGGATATGCATATCTAGACCGCCACGAAGAAGGTATTTGTTATAAAGTAACAAGTAAAACTCCAGAAATAATAACAGAACATAACAAAGGTTTTGACTGTTATATAACGCATCACCCTCAATTTTTAATTAGAAATGGAATCCCCGAAACTCTACATTATACATCAACAGGTAGTGATGAGATAATTCCACCAATTCATTACTATGTGGGTTATTTTTTATCTAATGACACACGTTATGATTTTAGTGTTGCGTGGCGCCAAGATTTTAAGATTTATAGTTTTCAAATTACTGAAACATCTGAACGTATACCACAAGCAACATCAAATGTTAATTGATTCTTTGGCGGTGAAAAAATTATCATGAAACAAACACAGACAATTAACCCCGGGGATTTACATGAAACACCAAGCACAATAACATTGGGTGTAACGAAACTAGATGGAAATAAAGGGTTTGTAACATCTAGTCATGGTGTCACTTCTGATATTGGGGTTGGTGTGTCTTTTGAAGATTATTATCTAGACGACAGTGAATTAAAACAAAGTGCAGCACCACAAACCTCTACTATAATATCAGATGATGTGGGAGATATAGCATTTATTTCAATTACAGAAATGAACATTTCTGTATCTGAACTACATGTCAAAAAACTTGATGGTCATTTAATAAATGTTCAACATGGATCAACTGAAAATATTCCAATTGGATCAAGTATTGAATTAATTGGTTCTGTAACTAATTCAGAAGGCACTCTTAAATACAAAAATGTCACTGCATTCAAAGAGGGTCAACTATTTCGTAATGTGGGTGTTGGGCACTATAACAGTATTAATGGCGACAGTGGTGGTCCAATTATTAGTGTACAAAACGGTTACAAATTAGTTGGAGTTCATCAAGGATTCTTATGCACATTTAGTACATATTCTCTAAATCTAGGTGTCGTACTACAAGACTTTAAAAACATAGAACGATTTTGTCCACCTGATGCTTCATCACACTTTAAGTTATTTACGCCTTGGGAGAATGAAAAGAATGCATTTGGACTTTGATAATCTCCCATTTTTTTTCGCTTTAATTATAATTACTGGATTTATTGCTCCTGTCAGTGCTCATGAACTTGTAGGGACATACTATCATGATATCGAAAAAAATTGTGTATTTATGAACAAATATTCCAACGATAAATCCATCTGCGTTTATGAATCATCTGTAAAAAAACTGATGGACAGAGAATATGCATACTTGCTTGGTTACGAAGTTGATGTTTGTTACAAGGCATCAACTAAAACTCCAGAAATAATAACAGAACATAACAAAGGTTTTGACTGCTATATAACGCATCACCCCCAATTTTTAATTAGAAATGGTATTCCAGAAACTCTACATTATAGAACATCAGGAGCTGATGAGTCAAATCCACCAACTATTTATTTTAATGGTCATTTTTTAACTAATGACACACGTTACGATTTTAGTACTGCATGGAGCAAAGATTCTAGGATTAATATGCTTCAAATTACTGAAACATGCCTAATAATTGAAGATTTACGTACTCTGATGGAATTTAAAGGATTTATTTTAAAAGATGGATGTTATTTTCATAAAGATGCTCCTTGGACTTTTGATGAATGTCCTGCAATAATTGTTCCTACATGTGATGATAGATAGGTTAATGATTGTTTTAGATGGATGAGAATATCATTTTTTGAATTCTTGTAATGTAATTATTTTATTTATTCCACTTTATTGTCGTGTTGAGATGAGGAATACTAGTTAATTTTAAAAAGTAAAGGTAACACTGGATGAAAACAGATGTATTATTGGAAATTTTGATCAAAGTTGGAATTAGAACAGTGATGTTATGATGCCCTGATACCATGATAAAATAAAACTAATTATTGAAAAACAATAAAAAATTATTGAACAACAAGAAAAGTTTAGAAGAAAAAATTGTGAGCTATACGTTATTACAAATTGATATTTGAGTTGGAATGCAACAAATTATGCATATTCTATTAATCTTTGAGAATTTCTACAACTCGTCTTTTGAAAATGCGTTAAATATCTTCAACAAAATGGTCATTACACCAAATAGTATTTCCATTAATATCCCCCTTCCACACCAGTCCAGTTGAATCTCATTACATTCTTTACTGATTTAATGACTGATTCTATTAGGTACTCTTGTAATGCAACAGAAATACAGGAAATAATACAACAAAAAGACTTGTAATTGCTGTGAATCCATTTGTAGAATCTACATGTGATGTTGTAAAGCACAGGTCTAGCATAGAAACAGGTGAGAATATCTAGAGGGACAAACTAACACAGACTGGTGATAATAATACGGTGGTGGATGTAAAGTTAATTTGTAATATGGATATTATAGTGGATGATGATATAATTTCAATTAGTCCTACAAATGTTGATAATTGTACCAAATTCATTATACGCTAGAGAATATTTTAGATTTTCTTGATGATTGTTTCATAAAAGAGACACACTAGCGTATGCAAACAAGTGTAGAATGATGCTGTATACAAAAGCAATTACCTCAGTTCTCATGAAATGATTGCTTCATTCCTACTAGAATAATTTCAAATTTATCATCTAAAAAATCTTTAAACAATTCAAAAAGATCTGTTGTAGAGACATTTTTTGTGTGTACCAAATGCAATTAAAAAACTATACTCTAATGAAAAAAACTATCTTGACTACTGATATTAACATGCATATCAAATGATTTCAAATCATTACTAGATGAATCTCAACTTTATTAATTTTTTTATAATTATTTGTATCACTCGTTGAAAATGTAGCGTCTTTCCCCTCTAGACTCTTTTTCAGTATCTATGTGAACTAGTACAAACTCTTTCTTTGAATGAACCATAGATTCTTCTGGGGTTAATTTATTTTCATGCAACTCTTCATACTCTTCCCATGTCAACCTTTTACGTTCTCCAATTTCAGATTCTAGATTCATATCCTTTACTATCTCTTTGTAGCTTGGCTGCACCACGCCACTAAAGACCATTGCACTACTTCCACTTCCATAAGAACCAAATCCAATTCGCTTTCCCTCCAAATCAATACCTTTTTGATATTCAAATTCTATACTACTTCTAAATCCCAAATAAAGTGATGCAGTATACAAATTACCTATCATACTTGATGCAATCAATGAACTAGATAGTTTTGATTCATAAACTTCTTGATAAGCTTGAGTTTTTGTAAACAGTTTAGTAAATTCATGATCTTTTGCCATAAATTCCTCATCTCCTAATACTGATTCAATTGTACCACGAGGATCCTTTGGTATAGGTTCATCAATTCCAATCTCTTGCAATATTTTCTTCCATCTTGGAAGTTGTCGCCATTCATGTCTAACTAAATATGCCAAAGCTTTCTTTCCCATGTTACTGTAAGGTAAATGCATATTGATGTAATCCATATGATCTAAAATTGTTTCTCCTGACTCTATCTTGATCAACCCCGATGAAACAACTTTTTTCTTGTATGCTTCAAGTGCTTTTCTCACTTGAATCATGTATAACAAATTAGAGTATTGACCATGAACAATTGGCGTCTCTTTGCCAAACGGTCTGTAAAAATCATATTCATCTTTAATTGATGTTGAAGTTACTTTGGGATCAAATGCTAGTAATCTTGGCTTGTCATTTAGAAGCATAACTACAGCTCCTGCACCCTGAGTCATCTCACCACTAGAACCCATATCATATTTTGCAATATCTGATACTACAACTAGCGCATGTTTTCCTTCTGCCTCGCCTGCTCTAATCCAATTTGTATTATCATAAAGTGCATAAGATCCACTCACACATGCAAATTTTGTCTCAACTCCGCCACAATGCTCAAATGCACCTTGACCGTATACTTGCTCTAACATCCCGATCACATAAGAGTTCATTGCCTTTGATTCATCAAATGCTGATTCAGTTGAAACGTATAATCTCCCAATATCTTCTGGTGAGAGTTTATTTTTTTGCATGATTCGCAAGCATGCATTTGCTGCAAAACATGCTGGGTCTTGATTAGCATCAACAATGGCCATCTGAGAAACCCCCAGACCTTTTTGTAATTTTACTGGATCCAACCCCCTATTTTCTGCAAAATCTGCAGCATCAATATACAATCTTGGGATGTATATTGCGATATCGTCTACTCCAGCAGCCATAAGCTAGCTCTCGGAATTTCATTAATAAGGATATTGGGTAAATACTAAGTAGCTAGGAAGGAAATTTTAACAATTTTTTCTGAGAATTCATCTTTGAGTTGATCGCATTATTCATTTTTTTCCTAATTTGAGATCAAAAAAACTTTTTTTTTCAAATGTTTCTACAAACAATTCTAGTTTAAACTACTCATGAAAATCATCAAAAATACTAAAAAAAAAATAACATGTATTTTGTGGCAATTGTAATCTAGAACTCTGTATATGATCTCTTTTATTTTCATATCGTTATTGTATGCTCTTGCCACTGAACCAATCTTCTCTTAATTACAGAAATATTATCTCTGCTTTGTTTCTTTGATGGTATGATTCATCATCAAATGATCTCCTCATCTGTTTTCTGTATCGCCCCTTTGTTTTACTAAGAGAGCAATTAGAATTTCTTACAGGAATCACCGACTGTTGTTCTCACACCTGATCATCTGCCAGAAACTATGGGGGTAAATAATTGGGGATTGTTCTCTGCACTGACATACTCTAATGGAAATGACAAAGTTTGAATTAATACCAGCATGGAAAATAAAAGAATAATGTTTATTTTTTTAGGCACACAAATCAACATACGACAGATATTACAACAGTATTATCTGTGAGTATTGACAGATTTAATCGCTGATTTTAAACATATTATGTCATTCATATGAAACCGATACGGCATATACAGAATCACCAGTCAAACCCTCAACAAAAATATGGTAACTATAAAAATGACCTGTACCCGTGGGGTCATATGTACAACGCCCATTAGCTATATGATAGTATGGAACATCTGAGACAACAGTTTTGCCTACACGATCTTTTGGGATAGAATCAGGCATTACTTGTCCTTTTAGTAGGGGACGATATTTTTCATGTTCTAGAAATTGAGCAAACATGATATATTCACATTTACCACCATCTCGATGAGATTTATGTAGCATTTCATTATTTAATGCATAGTCATATGCAATTTTTTTAGCAATCTCTTCATCTAGTGTGAATTCAATTAAATCAGGTTGGTTTATCCAACCATCAAATTTAATCAGCGTCACAAGACTCCCATACTGCATAAAAGCTTTATTATTAAATTTAAAATGAATTTTACTATAATCTTGTACGAATTTATATTCAGTTGAATATTTAGTATCATACTGGTATATGCCAACATCTGGGCAGTTTGGTTGATATCCATATGTACTACAACGCTCAATCATAGATTCAGTCAACATAAAATCTTCTCCTGCAAGTTTGAAACCCATTTTGTTCATGAAATTATTAATAAAATTAATTTGGTCTAGAGTTTCAAAAAATCCTTGATTGTGGTTATGGTATCTTACTGATGCGAAAGGACCACTACTGACCATGACAGGTTTGTCTGTTATTTCCAAGGTACCATTAACGCTATCATAAACTGTAGTATGAAGAGAGTTGGAGGGTTTTTCTGCTTTTAATTTATCATCTGCTGCAGAAAGAAAATGTTCTATAAATACATCATAATCTATAATTGGAACAGAGTAACCATAGACTGGAATTTGTTGCTGCATTAAAGATGTTACCTCATCACTGTCTATCTCTTGTGACTCTGTAATATTGGAACTGTTTGAGATTTCCTTTATGATTATTTTTTTATCTGGTTTAGTTGTATGATCATTTGATTGTTCTTGGTTTGTTGGAATGATTTTGATGTATCCTCTATCAACTAAACGCTCAGCAGAGGCAAAAGTCAAACAAGCAGGCATGCCACGAGGTGATTTTAATAATATTTTGCCATCATTACACGCTATCTGTTCAAGGGCAATACCTGCCTCTAGTTGTTTGTACGGTGATGGTATTTCTGCAGATACAGGAATTATAATCACGCTAAATATCATGACTGAAAATAACAATAAGAAGAGTTTCATAATGCGGTTAAAACGTCATGTTTAATAAAACATTAGAACAAATTATCGTTTTAATTTTTAATGATATATTTTGATCAAAGTTTAAAAAAATAAAAGCAAACAAAAGGTTGGAAAATAATTGTGCTGTGTTTACAGACATGACTAGTTGTTCTAACTAATTTATCACTCTAGATTTAGATCAGAAAGCTTTGTCATATTTCATGAAATACAATTGAAAAAATACAACAAATCACCAGTTAGAAGGAGGGGAGAAATCATGCTATCTTTTGATACCCTAAAACAATTGGACATGGAACTTGAGAAGATGAGTCGTGGCAAGAAATGATTGTAGATTTGTCTGTCCTGAATCATTCATCTAATGGTTAGGATATTGTCATCTCTACATGCATCTCCCATTTAGACAGACAGAAAGTTTGATAAAAGCATGGCTAAAAGAGAAAATAAAAGCCCCAACGTATTGAACCATATAAAAAAAGTAAACAAGTTACACATCAAGATGAATCCAAAACTGGGAGAAGATATTGTTATTACAGTAGATGGCACTGGAATTAAGGTTGCAGACAAAGATGATGAAGAGATGAAAATGGCAAAAAAACACCGAGGGTTTCCTCAAGATTCATGTGGATGTGGATTCAAAGCAAATTACGGTGTTACCATTACAGATGATAAATCATATGATTCAAAACATCTTGTACTTAATTGAGCAATCAGACAATTCAGAAATGTAACTAAAATTTTATCTGATGGTGCAATGACACCAAATATGATTTCTCATATTTATACCATAAAGAAATAATTCTGAGAATCAAGACAAGACAAGAAAGAATTCCTCTGTAAATACTGATTGTTACCCAAGACGGAAAGCAGTTCTAGCTCAAATTTACAACTATGAGTTATGGAAGTATAGCGTTAGCTATGGTGATAGGAGGATTGTAGAATCTGTATTTTCTACATTCAAGAGGATGTTTGGTGAGCATGTGAGATCTCACAAGCGTGAAAATATGATTCATGAGCTGAAAATGAAAGTTTGTTTATACAACAGGATGATTGCATTGTAATGAGGAATTGGAATGCTGATTAAATCAAAGTGTGTTGACAGTTTTTATGGTCAGGAAACAAAGCATGAACAGTCACAAATTTTTATCTGTCTATATTTTTGAATAAAATTATTCCAATCTATTTTTTTTCATTTATGATTTATTTCATAATATTCTACAGGGTGAGTAAATTGCCTATAATGATCAACTTCATTCCAAAACTTTTCTTCATCTATGTTTTTACCATCATCTATCCAAACGTTTAGAATTTTTTGCATAAAGATCTGTGTACTCTCATCAATTTGAGGTCTAACCCCTGTCTCTTTTTCAATTCTGTCTCTTTCTTTTTTAAATTTTTCAAGTAATTTTTTGAGTTCTTTTCCATTTATCTGTGCTGCCTTTGTTTTTTTAGCAGTTTGAATGTCTCTTTTAAAATTTGATAAAAATCCCATTATTCATCTGTGTAAATTCTATGATTAAAGCGTTACAAACACTATGATAAATGCAACTAAAACTATTGCTATGGATATTTTCATAAACGGCGACATCTACTAACCATTATGCTATCCTAGTTTTAAACATTATATTTTTGGTAGATTGCCTGTTTTATCCAAATTTGATTTACAAACTTTGCAATACAATCTTATTTCTTTGGATGGAAATTCTGCCCCACAATTTTTACAAACAAAAAATTTTTCTTCATTCATGTCTTTACTATCTGTGTATGTACTTGAGTATGATGTTGTATATATTTATGGACAATTTATCATCTGCCTGGTCTTTTAAACCCTGGTTTAATTTTAGAATTTGCCACTGAAGATTTTTGTGATTTTTTATATGTGATCTCTCTTTTTGATCTTTCTTTATTTGGAATTTCCTCAATTTTATATATTTTTTTTTCTGGTTTTGATATTTTAGAACTATTTAATCTGATGATGATATTTGTTGGAGAAATTTTCTTTTTATTTTTCCTCCTAGGTTTATCAAAATCTGTTGGTTTTTTCTTGGTCCATTTGATATTTTTAAAATTCGTCGTAGATGACTTTTCTTTATTGTAATCTCCCAACGATTTTACCATAAATGTATCTAAAATTTTGGACATAAGAGTATTGATTTATTTTCTGATTATTTAGTAGATTAATTATTAATTAGTAATACAAGATTGACAAATCATACGTTATAGAGTCATTTTACATATTTTTTACTCCTCAATCTGCTGAGTATAACTATTGTTTACTAGCACAAACTTTGCAATATTTTTTTGTACACATGACAAATTTGATGGATAACATAGTTGTTGTCTTTAAACTAATCTAAATAAATGGGGGGATAACCACATCTAATTCATGAAGAAAGTCTTTGTTAATGGTTATGGTTCTATTGGCAGTAGAATTGTCTCATTTCTTAATGATGATCCTGAGATTACTGTGTTGGGTATTGGGAAATATTCTCCAGATGCCAAAGTAGTTGAGGCAATCTCTAAAGGACTAGACGTATATGTTCCCGAATCAAAATTGGATTCTTTCTCAGAGTATAACATTTCTGGTTCCATTGAATCTGCACTAGACAAATCTGATCTAGTCATTGATGCATCTCCTAGTGGGTATGGTTATAACAATAAAAAAACTCTTTACGAGCCAAAAAATATTTCTGCAATATACCAAGGTGGCGAATCAGTTACTGGGTCTAAACCAGTCTCTGATTTACTGTTTAATTCTAGAGTAAACTATGATCAAGCACTAGGAGAAGACCATGTAATGCAGGGTAGCTGTAACGTTACTGGGATGGGTAAAATATTACAACCACTACGTGATAAATTCAATGATAAATTACTTCGATTTGATGTTACCCTAGTACGAAGATGGGCAGACATTGAACAAACAGAGAAAAAGGTTTTAGACACCATCGAAATGACTGAAAAACCACATCATGGAGATGATGTAAAGATGTATTTTGGTAAAGATGCTCCACTATACGTTCGTGCAATCAAAGTCCCCACAAGACAGATGCATTTGCACATTATGGATATCCGATTCAAAGATATAGCACCAAAGCCTTCTGAAATTCATGATGTCTTTACCAATGAATTTGGAGTTGCAACACTTTGGAGTGCAAAGGGAACTAGAGACATTCGAGATTATGCTCAAAATATGGGCTTTAATTTTACAGACACCAACATGTTACACATACATGCAAACATGACAGTATCAATAGGTGATACAATACAAATGATGTACTCTGATGATCAAACCGGAATTGTAATTCCTGAAAATCACATGTTAATGCAAGCAATGCTCTTTAAAAAATCTTACAAAGAAGCATTTGCCCACACTGAATCCATATTTCACATGGCAGAGAAAAAACTAAAACTAGAAAAGCATTTTGCTAAATAACCCTAGGTTTTAATTTTTTCAATTCTAATTTTTTTAGGGATATTTTTTGAAACTTTTTCTACAATAATTCTTAGTTCGTTGACTTGGACCTTGTCCCCTTCTTGTGGAATATCCTGTAACCTCTCATGTAACAACCCGTTAAGTGATGCATAGTCATCCCCTTCGGGAATATTGGTTTTAAAAATTTTATTAATTGTATCAATTTCGATATCTCCATTTGTGATAATTGTATTTTGATCAATCCTTTCATACCCAGCTTGTCTTGTCAAATCTGTCTCATCTTCAATTTCTCCAACTATCTCTTCGATAAGATCTTCTAGTGTTACTAGACCTTCGACCCCCCCATGCTCATCAACTACCATTGCCATGTGTGTTTTTCTCCCCTTCATCTCTTTTAACAACGCACTAACCATTTTTTCTTGGGAGACAAATACAGGTTCTCTTGCAATTTTCTCAAGACTAGTCATCTTGTTGTCTCTTTCTAATTCTTTGAGAACATCTCTGACGTGAATAAAACCTACAATATCATCACGGGTATTACCATAAATTGGAATTCTTGAATGTCCACTCTGATTAATTTGAGGTAGTGCCTCAAAAAGTAACATCTTTGAATTTAACGAAAACATCTTTGTTCTAGGAGTCATTACAGAGCGAATTACAGTGTCATCAAATTTTAAAGCACCATGAACTAGCTCCATCTCGTCTTGCTCTAACGCTTTTTCCTCCAAGCCTTGATCAATTACTCCTTTGATCTCTTCTTCAGTAATTGGGGGTGGAGTAGAACTACTTCCAGTTATTTTTACTACTCCTCTAGTAACAACTTCAAAGAATTTTACAACTGGATAAAATACATAACTAAAAAAGAGTAAGACTGGCGCATATCTTAATGCAATTTTTGTGGAATTTGCATTGCAATACGTCTTTGGGGTAATCTCGCCGAATATCAAAATTAAAAATGTCATTATTCCAATTGCAATTCCTATTCCATCATCTCCAAATAGTCTGATAGCTAAACTTGTTGCAAGTGCTGATGCTCCAACATTTACCAAGTTATTGCCAAGATTAACACTTGACATCATCCAACTCGGATTCATTTTTAATTTGTAAAGTGCTTTTGAACCTTTTTTACCTTCATTAAATAGTTGAACTACTTTGGATTTTCTAACTCCTACTAGGGCTACCTCTAACCCACTGAAAAATCCAGATAATCCAATTAGTACAGATAGTACAGTAATCTCTACCCACAACTCTACCATGATACTCTCCTCGAAAATTTTTTAGAACAATCGTAATAATTACTCATTTAGCTTTTTTGCACCATCTTTTGGTTGTATCCATTTTGTAAAACATGGATTTAACTCTTAAGATTCAGATATTTTGAGCCTAACTGAGCCTAATTTCTTGGAGGAATTGCAAATTTATTATCGGGATTTTTGTGATAATCGACTGGAATCATGGCATCTTTTTGCCTGCCTGTAAGAATTCCGACAATAACATCATCTTTTTTGATTATTCCTTTATTAAGCAATTTTTTGATTCCTATCACTGTTGCCCCTGATGCCATCTCACAATCAAATCCGTTAAGACCTACAACTGACATTCCATCAAGCATTTCAGAGTCTGTAACTGTTGTTGCAGTGCCATTTGTGAATTCTAATGCTCGTAATCCTTTCAAAATGTTTGCAGGTCTGCCAATTTGGATTGCAGTTGCTTTGGTTTTAGGTCGTAATCCTTCTTTGTCTAAATGAGCATAGTATCTGGATATTAACTCTGTATTTGGATCTCCCTTGTTCCATCGTAGTTTCTCATTTTCAAATTCACCGTTATACAAATCAGATAACGTGCTTGCACCTTTGGAATTTATTACTGCAATTCTTGGAATTTTTTTAATCCATCCCCATTGATATAATTCCATTAATGCTTTACCACAACTTGAAATATTCCCCAAAGCTCCTCCGGGGTATACTATCCAATCTGGCATCTCCCAGTTTAGGTATTCCAAAGCTCTAAACGGAATTGTTTTTTGTCCTTCAATTCTAAATGGGTTGATCGAATTTACCGTATATCCATTATGATTCTGTGCATCATCTAATGATTGTTTTAATGCATCATCAAAATTCCCATCAACTTCTATAATTTGTGCTCCAAATTGATATGCTTGACTGAGTTTTCCAGGTGCTATTTGTCCTGCTGGTATGTACACATCACAATTAATTCCTTCATTAGCTGCAAACATTCCTGCTGAAGCAGAGGTATTACCAGTAGATGCACACACAATTTTTTTTGCATTTACCATTTTTGCATGTGTAACTGCTGTTGCCATACCGTTATCTTTGAAAGAGCCACTTGGGTTGTACCCTTCAGGCTGTAACCACAAATTATTATTTGAAATTCCAATAAAATCCGCAGCTTTTGACATGTGGTATGGTTTAGACTGTCTTCCTTCTGCTCCATCTAGGGAGACTAGATGTTTTGAACACTCTATAATGTCTTCTGTGTTAATTTGAGAGAAATTTAATAGTTCTCTAAATCTCCAAACTCCGCTCTCATTGAAGATGCTGCCTTTTGAATTCCTTCTTTTGTAAAAAGTTTCTTTTAGTTCTGGAGATGGCTTTATCTTATATTTTACATCTAAAAGGTGTCCTTTTTCACATTGAACATCTGTACATGTAATTGGGTACTCTAACCCACATTTTGGATTTATACATTTGAGATAGGCATCATTGCCACTACCTTGCATTAACTAATGGATAATTTGTGATAATTTAAAGCAAATCCTGTAAAAAATGTTCTAGTTTAGCTATATTTGCTAAACTTTAGATTACATCACACACCACATTTTGTGTGGTCACATACAATGAGTATCTAAAAAGAATTCTTTACCAAATTTTGGATTCATACAAAATTCTTAAAGAAATTCAAGACAAGCCTGGAGACCTTGAGAATATTAAAAAAGAGATGCTAAAAATTAATGGATTTCTCAAAGTTTGCACTAACAATATTGACGAGTATAAAATCACTCATTCTGATTTTAAGAAATTAAAATCTAAATTTGCTTATTATTTAAAAAATTATTTTTTTGAAAAAGAGATTGAAACAATGGCTATACTATACTCTAATGATATGCATCGAGTAAAAAATATGAGATTAAAAATCATCGAAGCTTTGGAAGATAAAAATATGATTCAAAGTGTACGGGATTTGATAGAAAAGCTATGACTGGTAATAAAAGATGTGTTCTTTGTGGATGCAAAGATCATAAAGTTTTTGGATGTAATAGACACATTACAAAAAGGTGTAGTTGTTATGATAATGATGATTAATTTAAAATAATTATTTTTGTTTAGGCCCTGATCTTTCATGAAAGTTTAAACAACACTTGCACTCTTTTTCACGACATTCTGCCTCATTATGATGATTACAAATTCCACATTCACAGCTATTTGACATGATACTCTTTGTTTGATTTAGAATATAATTCATCTACAAATTTTTTATGAGTTTAAGGTCAAAATGAGATTATTTTTTGTGTTTTGGCTTTTTTTCAGGTTTGTCTTCTAGTTCTTTTTTGATTTCATCTGCTTTGTGATCTACTGCTTTGATGATCTCTTGGATTACTCCATCTAAATCACCATCTTTAGCTTTTGGTTCTATTGTATCTGCAATTTCTGTAATGGTATTTGATATATCTGAACTTACATCCTCAAAGCTTTCTGGGTCTTCATACGCTACATTGTATAGCTTTTTAAGATTATTCACATGGCTGATTACTTGATCTGTTAATGTGATTTTATAATCAGTGCCATTGACCTGAAATTCTTTTAAACTCATATTGTTTTTTCAATATCTTTTGTTTATAATGTTTTCAGCTAAATTACTCTTATCAGTTGATTATCAATCAAAACACTATGTAATCTAATGCTGAAGCATCACTAATCAGTCTAGTGTGCTTTGAACCAACAACATAACCATTCTTGATATCTTCTACAGGAATCCATCTATTTGTAGAGCTGTAATGTCTCTTTTCTGCTAATTCTCTTTCAATGGACTCGATATCAAATTCGGCCTCTTCGACTTGTTGAGTTGTTAGATGTTTGATAGTTATCATGATTTTTGTAACTTTAACCCGATCTCCGAATTTCCATTTTAGTACGGGGTTTTCATCTGAGACTTCGAGTACTTTGACCTTCATCTGTTTTTTTCCAAATGCATCTTGGCTGATGAGCATTCTTTCATCTGTAAATTCTTCAAAACTTGTTCTAGAATTTACTTTGGCATCTGAGACAGTCTCTAGTAAAGATTCAGTGTCCTTCTCTGGTGATTTTGCATCGTTGTTCTCTTTAGACATGTGTTTACATTGTATCTTGTCCTTAAAAACTATTTTGACAGATGGTTCTGTTACGTTAGTGACCCAAGCACAAAATACAGATCTTATTCTGATTCAGGAAAATCCGTGCAAGTCAAAATAAAAAATGGGAATTGAGGTTTAAATGAACATTTACAGAGCCAAAAATTTCCAGTTCAACTGTCAAAGATTAGATAGAATCAAAATAAAAAAATAGTTATACCATATCTTAGTTATCGGTGTTTGTAATGGAGAAACAAAAATCTAAAAAATCCCCTAATAGACATGTTGAAGTATTCAAAGGAAGTGTCGAAGCTAAAGAGGCACGAGGGAGAAAACCCAAATCACCCCCTCCTGAAGAATAATCATGGATTTTTCACAAATAGATTTAGACCTTTTTTTACTTTTTATGATTCCTGGATTTATCAAAGTTGAGATTTAAAGTCATAAAAATAGATCATATTTGAAAGATAATTCTAATCATGTACTTGAATCATTTATTGAAAAAAGGTGATATTGCAATGGGATTAAAAAGCTTGAAAATGCAAAAATAGAATATATTCAATCAACTCTCAGACCCTCCAAAATTCCTTTTTGAATACTTGTTGCAAGCTGTTAATCGGCAACTAAATTTTAGGTGTCTTTCTACTTTTGGTCCTGTTAACTTGTGGTGTTAATCTGTAAATCCATTTTAGAATTAATGCATTAAAGCACGAGTTTTCTGTTTGGTTTTAAATGGCATTTTACATTCTTTGAGAAAAATTTCTTTTCTTGTGCCATCAATTTTTGCATAAAATTTGCCTTCATACGTACACACACAGTCTGTAATCTCTAGTGTATTATCCCAAATCTTAAAGTATTCTCGTAATTCTCGACTTTGATATTTTCCAACACCTAGTCGTTTTTTTGATGAAAATTTGAATGCAAGTAAGACCCTCCTCTTTTTGTAAATATCAAATGTTTTAACCCACTCTAAACATCGTTGAATCTGATCAGCTGGTACTGGTAAGGATGTGCTAGTTCCAGATTTTGCCTCTATTGTAAAAATTGTACTATTCCCCGTATTTACTGCTAAAACGTCAGGTAATGCAATACTAGGGGAACCCAATCTAAATGCCTTCCAGTTATCAGCACTATTGAATCTCTTAACAATGGTGCCCTCCCATTGGTAACCTCTTTGTCTGCGTGTTTTTGCAGCCTTTTGGTTATTTGTCACAAATGTTTTAACTGTTTTTTGCTTTGTAACTGTAGAATATTTTGATCTCAATATCACGTTTTTCATCTATTATGTATAGTAAAGTGGGTTATTATACAATAACTAGAGTAAAAAATAAAGTTATTTTTGGATAAAGATTCTAGTCTAAATTATCTTGAAGAACAAATGGGTAAATTAAACAGATAAGCTTGTCGTTAATATTTTAAAAATTATGCAATATATGATCTGTAAACCTGATCGTCTTCTTCATCTAGTATTTGTGCTATTTTTGAAACTGCCCATCCCTTCCAAGCACTTTGATTTGAATATTTTATAATAACATCCCGAATAGACCATCTATGAAAAATCTACAACGTCATATCGCCAATTATTTTCTAACTCCTGTAGTGGTAGCATGATTACTTGTTTTTATCTATAATCTTCTTTATCAATTCCACTGCTTTTTGAATATCGTCATCAGTTCGAATAACAGATCTAAAGTCCCCCAGAGTATGATGGCCTATGGTTGAAACATCATTTACAAATGTGGATTCCGATATTACATGATCATCTTTTTTTGTATTATAACCAAGATATACATGATATTTTAGTGCCTCCATAGTACACAACACTCTGTCATTATTTTCTGTAGATATTCTAAAACCTCCATATACACGAGACATGTAAAACTCTGTACCTGGACATTCTGAGCAAATTTTAGATTTCAAAATTTCCCATAGATTTCCGCATTCTTTTCCTTCAAGATGGTCTTCTTCAAGAGTATTTGGCTCAGAAGTAAACTCTCCTTTTATTTCAGGACACTTCCATATCTCAATGGCTTGTTTAGTAAGACACTCTGCACGGTCTTGTATGGTTGATTCATTCCATTCTTTATACGCACTTAAATCCCTAGTAATTGTTACATTACTTTTTTTGTACATTTTACATTTATTTGAAAATATGTCATTGCTAAGCTGTTGATTATAACCTGTAAGTGTGAGATTTCCAATTTTGTCAATATACAGCTCATGAGTTTCTTCATACTTGTCTCCAAGGCTAAATTTCCATGACGAAGTTAGAGTTTTAGGCATAATGTGTTCTATTTGAAGAGTATTAAGATCAACCAATTCTTTAGTTCTATTGTGTTCTAGTCTGAAAAGTATGTATTTGCACATGGTTCTATTGTTGTATAATAATATCTGCTTTAGTTTTTCTGCAAACACAACATCTCTTGGGAATTTTCTATTTCCAGTTTTAGACATCAAAATCCTCTCTACACTTTTCACATAATCCTTTTCATCTATATTTGGAATCATCTCTGGGAAAACTTTGTTTCCGCCTTTGGTTGTTTCACACACATAACATCGGAGTAAATAACTATCCACTAGCAATAATATTTTTTCTACTTGTTCAACATCCAGTATTTTATTATCACAGTCAGCTAAAACTTTTAACATAAAAGAAAAGGCTACATTGGTGCCTTGAAGGTGTATGAATTGAAGTACTTTAGATATCTTCTTATCTGATTCATGTGGAGATAAGGTTAGGATTTCTGCATAATATTTTGAATATTTATGCATTTTTTTAATTTCTTCTTCTCTGTCACGTTTTCGCATATATTCTTTAAAAAATTCATAGGTTTGCCTCTTTGATATTATTTTTCCTCTTTGCATGATTAGATAATTTCTTAAAAATTCACCAAAATCCCCCTGTAACCTAGATTCCATAGGTTTCCAGTATTTTTTGTAGATTTCCTTTTGTTTGGTTTTGTTATAAGACATTAACATGTAATTTTGTATCATATCTGGATCAGACAAATTTAGACCAGTAGAATTCATACTTTCAAAAATAGCTTGTGCATTATTTCCTTTCTCAACCATAATGCTTACCACAGTAAGTTTGTTTATTCCTCTCCACACATAATTAATATTTGAATCATTTAGTTGAGTTTTAAAATAGTTATAATTTATAGAGAGATTGCTTGATTCTACTATTTCATTATCATCCAATATATTTCTCAAGATTGAATCATCATCATCTGTCAATATTAATTTGAAACGTTTGTCATCATCCTCATATAGATTAAATAACAAGTTTTCAATTTTACCTTGTAATTTTCTGTCAATATTATGTGAGCTTTTTAATGCTTTTAACAACAACAAAAAAGTTGTCAGTCTTTGTTGACCATCAATAACTTGATGAGTACTTACATCTATTGCGTCAGTTACTTCAGATAGATAGGTAATTGTTCCTAGAAAATGCGTTGAATTTGCATCTTCTTGTCCTATATTGACAACATCCTCCAGTAATTGCTTACAGTGTTTTTTCTGCCAATCATATGCACGTTGATATATTGGTATGCTGAATTGATTCCTCACTTCTAAGAGTTTTATCAATGATATGTACTGTGACTGCAATAAATCATACTTTTTTGATAAGGTTAAACATCTTTCTATTACTCTTTAGACGGTTGAGAAATCATTTTCAATGATCTTCTTATTCTTTTTGTAATCAAAATAAACATGAACTGTTTCTTCATCATCAATCTGATACCATAACTCATCAACAGTATTTGATTTACAATACTCATAACCCCATGTAGTTATGTATTGCAGTTTCAAAATATTCAATTAGGAGCATAAGAATAAATATAAATTCAGGAGGATCTTTTTAACTGTATGAATTCCACTAGAATTCCAATAACTCCTGCACAATTACTTCAATATATGAATCTGAAGAAAATTAATGATCGAATTAATTATTTTTGAAAAAATAAATCAGAAGATTAGTTCAAACTAGTAGTTATTTTTGGTATTATTAACTGCGAACTGAATCTAAAGAATAATCCCAAACATAGCATATTCCTCAGTGCACACATCGTCTATAACACTGATAGTATCCTAAAGTTATGACAACATAATTGATCATGCTTAAATTATAACAGTGCATAATCAATCCATGACGGGGATTCCTACTAGAGATAAGATATCTGTGGGTAGTACTGTAAGTGTTGAGACAAAAGAAGACCAAGGAACAGGAAAACTCACAACAGGAAAAGTGTTAGAAATTTTGACTGCAAGTAAGTTCCATCCACATGGGATCAAAGTTAGACTAGATAGCAGCATAGTGGGACGTGTCAAAAAAATTCTGACTAATGCACCGCCGACAATCGAAAAACAGTTTGTAGATCTGAGCAAAAGAGAGGTGCCAAAAACTGAAGACACTCACAATGAATTTAAAGAATTCTATCAGTACGATAAACAACTATCAGATATGTCTGATGCCAACAAGATTAGAGGCATAAAAAGTTCTGTACGTAATAGGTTTGTCCTAGCAATATGTTCATTTGGCAACTCAAAAAGTGGTGGATTCGTGTATCTAGGGATAGATTCAGATGGTGGTGTATCTGGATTAGAAAAGGATAGAAATCTGGAAGGATTTACAGATTATGAGGACTCTTTTGCAAACCACATAAGGGATACCATAGGAGCACTGCTAAAAGACAAACCATTCATCATTAGTAAATTACAGATAAAATTTCGCAGCATTGAGGGCAAGACAATATGTATAATACAAGTATTGCCTGCAATTCAACCACTCTACATAAATGGGGATTTTTATGTTCGAGGACCCACACCAAGGGCTGAAAAGCTAGGTGGGAATGATATGATAAGGTACATCAAGGATAGGTTTCCAAATTTTGAATGAGATAAACAAGCTTTATCACAGTCCATTGTTTGAGAAGATTAGAGAATATCTTGTGCAGTGTAAGTCTGATGACACGGTATTTCTTTTTGTGCCATACATCAAGACAAACGTGCTTGAAAAGCTGCTTGACGGAATATCAAACAGTGTGGTAATTGTTACAACTTGGAAGCCGCAAGACATACAGTCTGGCTCATCTGAGATTAGTCTATATTCTTTTTGCAAACAACGCCGAATCTCCCTGTATGTTAGTGAGGATTTGCACCTCAAGGTATACTCTATAGGATTATCGAGTGCAGTACTTGCAACTGGGAATGTATCTCGTAGAGGTCTCTACTCTGATGGGAATTACGAAGCTGCTGTACTGATTGAACAGTTGACTGTTAAAGACAGATTGTTCTTTGAGAGGATACGAATGGATGCAATACTTGTAAGCGATGTGATATATGAGAATCTCAAAAAATGGAGTGAGGATAACACACTAGATGTTCCTGAAAAAATATCTTTGCAAGATATCATATCTTTATCTCCAAACAATGATTTTTTGATATCTGCACTTCCCATGACTCGTAGAGTAGATGATTTGATAGCAGGGTACCAGAGAATTACATCTAACCAGACCCCCTCTGAGGATTCAGAGATTGCCGCATGTGTATTTCATGATCTGATAAATTATGACATCCCGCTAGGACTTTTAGAATCTGAATTTAGGCAAGAATTATCTTTGAAATTTTTTGCTCATCCATTTATTCGGAAAATTGACGAGTTTATAGCTCCTGAAGCATATTTTGGTAGAATAAAGGAATGGATACAAAACAATTGTACTGATGTTCCTGTACCTAGTAGGAGAGAGATGACAGAAAATGTGCAGGTGTTGTTGGAATGGTTTGAGGTGTTAGGTGATGGTAAATATGTCATTGATATACCCGGAAGACATTCCCAACGCATAAGCAAGTACTTGAAATGATTGAATATTCATTAATATTCATGATTGCAAGTATCCTCCATAATGGAATTGAAAACATTACTAACAAGAGCAGAGAATTCACTAAGCGATTTTCTAAACAAACAGGTAATAGAAATATTGCGGGCATACGATGAGGAAACAGTACACCCAAAAAATCTCGTAGATTTGATTATCAAATATATTGATATCTATTCAATACTGCAAGATAGTAAAACACGGAATATTCTCATTAATGCAATGAAAAAACATGAGGCAGAGCAATTTGCAAGACATTTGGATATAAAAAAATGGGAAAATATTCATTACAAACTTACACGCAAAAAATTTACAAAAAACATGATAAAAAAATCATTAGATTTTTTTAATATACAATTTGAGATAATCCAGGTTGGAACAAATCCGGATGTTGAAGAAATAGAACCTGATCGATATCTTTTCCAACATCAGTTAGATACTGTTGAAAAAATTACGAATAAATTAAAGACTCCTCCACATAAAGTTCTTTTACATATGCCCACGGGATCAGGGAAAACAATATCATCCATGAGAATAGTATTGTTACATCTATTAGAAAACCCAAATGCATTGGTGATTTGGCTTGCGCACAACGAGGAATTATGTGAACAAGCCATAAAAGAATTTCAACGAACATGGAAAGTTGCAGGTGATAGAAAAATAGATACGTATCGATTCTTTAGAAATAGTAACATAAACCCTTTAGATATTAAAAAAGGATTCATATCTGCAAGTTTGTTAAAGATGCTAGGGTCTGCAAGAAAAAACAACACTTTTCTATCAAAACTTGCGCAACAAACAAGCTTGGTAATCATAGACGAAGCACATCAAGCTACAGCCAAAACATTCTCAATCATCATAACTGAGCTTGCGGCAAGTAAAAATACAAAACTCTTAGGGTTGAGTGCAACTCCTGGAAGAAAATCAAAATCAAGTGATTTAGAAAATAGAAAACTTGCCAAATTTTTTGCAAATCAAAAAATAATGTTAGATACAGGTAAAGAGAACCCAGTTACATTTCTTATAAAACATGGCTATCTTGCAAAACCCAAATTCAATAGATTAGACACTGAAAATAATCTAACAGAAAAGGATCTCAAAAAAATATCTGCCGATACGGATATTCCAAAAACCATACTTGAAAAAATATCAAACTCTACAAAACGAAATTTAATCATTATAAATGAAATAACACGTCTTTATAAAACCCATAAAAAAATAATTGTATTTGCATCTTCGATAGAACATGCACGAACTATATCTTTGATACTTTCTGCTAGAAATTATACATCATATTATATAATTAGCAAAACACCAGGTGAAACCAGAAGGCAAATACTGCACGACTACAAAAATACTGACAAACCGATGGTATTATGTAATTATGGTATTCTAACAACAGGCTTTGATGCACCAAAAACATCTGCAATAGTAATAGTACGCCCCACAAAATCATATGTGCTTTATGCCCAAATGGTTGGGAGGGGAATTCGGGGTTATAAGTCAGGAGGAAATAAAACATGTGAAATATCCACAATTGTAGACAAGAACATAAATGAATTTATTGAAGTAACGGATATTTTTACTCAATGGGAAAAAGTATGGAATGACTGATAAAAAAGATTACAGTGTATTTGCTGGCAATAAATTTATTGAATCAATGCGTAGTAGTGGATTCAAGGATACATCGTATGCAGTAGCTGAGATAATAGATAATTCCATTGATGCTGAATCAAAACAAATTAAAATTTTATGTAAAGAGAAATTGAGTCATACCAATCGTTACTCTTTAACTCAAATGGCAATATTAGATGATGGACATGGTATGAATGCATATGAATTACGAAGCTCATTATTGTTTGGTGATGGAACTCGTGGCCAAAATTCAAAAGAAATAGGCAAGTTTGGCATGGGTCTACCAAATGCATCTCTATCCCAATGTAAAAGAATGGAAATATATTCTTGGCAAAATTCTAGCACACCACTTTATACATATCTAGATGTAGATGAAGTAAAAAAAGGGAAACATCAAATCCCAACTCCTGAAACAAAAAATATTCCAGATATATGGAAAGTAGCTGCAAAACAAATATCTAAAGAATCTGGAACGTTGGTAATATGGAGTAAATTAGATAGATGTTCATGGACTTCATCAAAAAAACTCATAGAACATTCTACATTTTTGATTGGAAGGATATATCGAAGATTCTTAAACAACGGAAATATTACAATAAATCTAATTACAGTTAAAGTAAATGATAATGACGAAATAACTGATAATAAATCAGAATTTATGAAACCCAATGATCCGATGTATTTGATGAAACCGTCATCTACGCCTGGTAAATGGGGTAAAGAGCCTATGTTTAAAAAAGATACACAATATGAAGTTAAAACACTGATAGATTATGAAGGACAAAAACACACTATAACTATAAGGTATTCTCTTGAAAAAGATGAATTACGTGCACCAGAAAATGTATCAGGTGATCAAGGTGGTACGAAACATGGACAACATGCTCGTAAAAATACAGGTATATCTATCATACGTGCAAACAGAGAAATAAGCTTGAATACTGATATTCTTACTAGTGTTGATCCTCGAGATCGATGGTGGGGAGTCGAGATTGATGTTCCTACTTCATTAGATCTTGTTGTTGGACTCACAAATAATAAACAACAGATGAATGCACTTTCCAACATAATGAGAACGGTGAGCCAATTCGGAGAAGATGACACAGATGAAAATACCATTGAAGAACAATTATCAGAACAAGACAATATTGGAAAACAATTATTTGGTATGACTAAAGATATACGTAGTCGTATACGTTCAATGCAAAATCGGATTAGAGCTACTAGAGCAGGCACACGTAGTTCTCATAAAAAATCTACGATCGATGGAAAAATTGATGGAGGTATAAAACAAGATCAAGAGGAAGGAAATATGAGTGAAAGTGACAAGGATAGAAAAAGCATGGAAAAAGAACAACGTGCTATATACATTGGTGATACTCTAACTAAGGAAGGAAAAGATCCAGATGAATCCAAAAAAATAGCCAAGAACTGGGTAGATAATGACAAAAAGATTAATTTTGAACAAGCGAAACTTGATGGAAAACAATTTTTCAGCGTTGAAAACACTGGAGGAGTATTGCGTATAAAAATAAACCATGATCACCGTGCATACAAAAATTTATTTGCATTGATAGAAACAGAGAGGAATGATGAGAATAAAGAACTGAGCACTCAAGAAAGATTAAACTTGACCAAAGATGGATTGTGGTTACTTCTTGCATCATGGGCCAGATATGAAGACCTGATTGAAAATGACATCAAGCGGAGAAATATACAAGATATCAGAATTGACTGGGGTAGAGAATTAGATACGTTTCTAGAACAAAATCAAAATTAGGATTTATTACATTAATTTACAAATGACATGCAGTACAAGGCGTGGACTCATCTTCATCATCTAAGGCTTCTGCAAGCACATCCACTAGCGGCAGATTCTCTCGTTTTGCTTTTACTCTTTTCAGACGTATCTCATGATTCTTCATTATCTCATCTTTTCGTTCTAGTAACGCAGTTAATGTCTCACCCTCAGACCAAGTATACTGTCTTCCTTTCATCCCACTTGATTTGAAATCTGCATCGCCTGAAACTCCAGCGTCTTTTAATATTTTTTGTTCAATTGCAACTGCACGTTTGAATAAATCTGGATGATTATCTGCCAGACCAATCCATTCAGATTTTCGTTGGAAAAAGCAAAAATAACAACCCGAACGTGTTCGCCATTTATAATAATCTGGCAGATTAATTCCTGCGTCTTCTAATATTTTAATTACACCTACATGATCAATATCATCATCAATGAATGGGAACTTGGTTTTTATGTTAGGTTTTGTAGAGATGTAACCTGTCCTATTTTTCTCATCTGCACGAATTGCAACATACGATATTACATCATCATCGCCTATCCAGTCTTCTAATGGCTTTATCTTTAGCACACCAGTACACCATCTCATTTGTGGAGATGGTAAAGTACCTCGATATACCTCAAAATAATGATCAAAGCTTCTAGTAGAATTTAATTTTACAATTGGTTTTCCAAGTACAACTTCAAGTTTTGCAAGATACGCATAAGTCTCAGGTAGTTCAGCTCCTGTATCACAAAAAAAGTATTCCATATCTGGAATTTTATCCCTTAGATACACTGCAAGTGCACTTGAATCCTTACCTCCAGATATACCACAAACATTTCTAGACACTGTTTGTTTAATGTTTCAAAAGGATATAAGTTATTGAAATCTGTTATACGTACACCCGATCTTTGTGAATAAATCATCGATCTTTGCTTTAATTCGTATTTTTCTTTAGACTATTAGTCATGGCTTTGTATGCGTTATCTGCCATAGTTTTGATCTTTTCTAAATCAATTCCTTCTTTACTACAAAGTTGTTGATAATCAACAAGGAAAGATGTTTTATCTTTTTCATTAGATGCATGCCGATTGCCAGGCTGGATTTCTACGAGTCCACGATTGGTCAAACTAACGTACAATTTTGATTTCCGTCTACTACACTCTAATATTATCGCTGCATCTTCGAATGCTTGTACAATCTGAATCATACCAATTTCAGATTTATGTTGAAATAGACCATATTCTTTTCTACCATATGCAATTCCATTATACAGCATAAGCATTGGATCTGTACCTATGATAGAACCACGACAACCAATCCTATGTGAACACATACTTGAGATATTCCAAAAACATGATTTGCTTATCACGCATGAAAGCGGTGCAATGAACTGTGATTTTTCTGATACAGGAGCTATCATTATTCCTCTTTTTTTACTCAAACCTGCAATGAATGGTTTGTTGTACATCTCTGACATTTTTCTAGCATCATTTAATACCTCATGTAGTTGATTGCGACCTTCGGAGATGAATCTTAAATTTCCATACTCTATTATGCCATTTACCAGACTGTTATGCATCTTTGGAATAATTTCATTTATCGTGTAACATCTATATGCCACATTGTCCCAAAATTCTTTTTCTAATTTTTCTTTCACTTGAGATGAATCAAGTGAGTCAAAATAGTCTTTTCTAAAATTGTCTTTTGTGCGTTTTGTTACACCACATACCAATACAAACATTGAAGAATTTTTTAAATTTGGAAATATGACTACGTTCTGATTATCGTCTATTCCTATACAGTATGACCTATCATGCCTTGAAGCTAGATTTGATGCATCATTGAGGATACCTTTGATCTTTTCATCATTCCATGAAGAATCTACCATGCTGTATGATCTTGTAACTTGTTGTGCATGTTCATCAATCTCAACTGCTTTATCTCCTTTGGTTTTATCCATGATATTTTAACATATTTTCTTACTCATATTTTTGTTTAAGGGACATTTGATGTGATCGGGTGGTAAACTGCATCGATGTATTATCTGCATGATCTCAAAAATTGTGTAAATCAACTATAATTCAACGTCAATAACGCCTATATCTTATGTGAAAATATGCCTAAATCAGTATCTTCTCATGTAATACAAAATTATTTTATAGTAATACAAATATTAGATTAGTGTTGTCAGAAGAAAATCAAGTAGAAATCAAGGTTATTGAAACAAAAAAAATTCCCATCGATAAGATTCAAACTAGTAATCTTCAAGCAAGACAAACACAAGTAACAAAAAATTTGGAGATATTTGCAGAACAGATTCGTAAAATTGGTTTGATTCAACCAGTTGTAGTATACCTCAAAGATAACAAGTATGAATTAATTGTGGGACAACGAAGATACTATGCCCACAAAGAGGTATTACATTGGAATGAGATCCTTGCAATGATAATTGAAAAACCTAAAGACGACATGATGGCAACAACAATTTCTTGGCTTGAAAACGAAGCAAGACAAAAAATGCAAAATCGAGATAAAATAAGACATGTTGTAAATATGTATTCTCAAAAATACACACACCAAGAAATCGCCGACACACTTGGAATCAAAATCAAGGAAGTTAAAGGTTGTATTGGTTTACCACGAGTTCCAAATGTAGTAAGAGAAGCTGTTGAACGGGGTGAGATACTTGCACATATTGCAATAAGAGCAACAGATGCCAAAGAATTTGAAAAAAATGTAACCTCAGAAGATAACGGTGATGATGTTTTAGATCTTGCCAAACAAATATCTCAAAATCATCTAACGGATAAACAGATAGATAACATGGTATCTTATGGAGAAGAAAATTCAAATGTTGATAATAAAGAGTTATTAAAAGATGGAATAGTAAATACTAGAGAACAGATCATTGTTGATTTACAATCATCTGATATGAATCGATTAAAAAAATATGCTGAAAATAACAATAAATCAAAAACATCAGCTGCTACGGATCTAATTTTGGATGGTTTGAAAGACTCGGGAGATTAAATTGTCACGGTTAATGACAGATAATAGTGAATATGCAAAATTACTCTCCAGTATTAAAATTGCAAAGACCAACCTCAAACGCATCTTATCACCCATTCAAGTTGCATATCAAATTCAAAGATTAATAGATGAAGAAGGACTAGATAAAACTCAAAAGATTTTGCCCTTAACAAAAGGTAATATAGCAACTTTTACATGTCTCTTGAAATTACCGGAACAATGTCATAACGCAATAGCATGGGGAGAATCTAACGACTTGACAGTTGGATTTTCTGCTGCTAGTCATATATCTACACTTGATGACAAAGATGATCAAAAGTTGTTGTTTTTTGAGACATCAAAACAAAGTATATCTGAAAAAGATGTGCTACAGATTACGTCATTTTATAAAAAGCACAACATACCATTAATGGAAGTAATTGAGAAAACAACTAATGCAAGACCTTGTATCATAAATGAATATCTTGTAGTAATTTCCATACCTCTTAGCACACAAACAAAGTTAGAACACGCTTCGCAGGCAATGCAAATACAGCCTTCTGAACTAATAAAAATATGCCTAAAAGATAAATTTGAAATTATGGACATCGGGGAGATTCGATTTAAAGGCAAAAATGTTGGAATCCTATTTCATGAGACAGAATACAAAAAATACAAACAAAAGATCACATTATTAGGATTAGAATTTGACAAAATAATTGACTATATCCTCCAATAGGTTACTAGATAAAATGAAGCAAAACATCAGCGATATTGCAACAATCAGGCAGTCGGGAACGATTGTTATGGCAAATTCTGTACTATGTGACGGAAAAAATGATTGTGGGATAGATGACGGAAAAAACATTGCCTGTTATACGCACATACATGATGATCACATATGTGGACTAGAAGATGCACTAGGCAGATACAAATCTAGAGTATATGCAACAACGATTACAAAAAAACTCTCATCTGCGCTGCTAAGCTACGATGTAGAGTGGATAAAGGATCGAGAAAACTACTATGGATTGGAATACGATAAACCCGTACGAGATAATGATCTTGAGATATCATTTCATAATGCAAATCACATATTAGGTTCTGCCCAGCTGTTGGTTCGTACTAATGATTACAGTGTGTTGTATTCCAGTGATTTTATTTTAGATGAAACTAGTATCGTCAAAGATGTAGATTATCTAGTGTTGGATTCTACACATGGTAGACATTCAGAAATACAACAATTCGATGACCTAGAATCTAGTAAGATTAAGATTATTGATCATGTCAAAAAAATATTTGATGGTAACACAAAGCAATTGATCATTTATGCTGCTAGAGGAACCATGCAATTGATAATGTCTTGGTTACGCAAAGAATTAGATAATGGAATTATCTTTCTTGCAAATAAAAATGATGCAAATATTGCAAGAGTATATGGGGAGTATGGATATTTCTGTGGAGAGATTGAAGATAATGACAAATTTCAAGAATACTATAATTTTAAAAAACCATTCATTTGTTTTCATCCACGTAATGTCTCAAAACCCGAACAACCAATTCCATCAATCAGAGTTGGCTCTGCACTTACAACATCAATTAAAGATAATTCAATGTCTGTAGTAAATCTAAAAGAACATGCAACTGCTTCAGAAGTTTATGATTATGTTAAACAAATCAATCCTAGACATGTGATTCTTGATAATTCTCATCGTACATCCAATACAGAAAATGTTACGTATCTGAAGGATGCTCTGACCAAGTTAAATTTCTCTGTATTGATTTCTCCAAAAAATAGATTGATCAAATCAAGTTCGTATTAGCATATGGTTTTCTAATTACAAATAATACTAACTAGTATTTTTTATAATTCCAGCTTCACGTAGTATGGTGGTGATAAGTGGATCATGCTTTCCTGTATGAATATCCTGTAATGCGTTAATTAGATCAGGTATCTGATGTCGAAAGATTGACGGTCCTGCAGTTTTGAAAGATTGTCTATCAAAACCAGTTACAACCGTATTTATCTTAAATTTTTCATTATCTCTTTTTATTTGGTATCGTTTTTTGCTTTCCTTGTCGTATTCTTCTTTTGTTTCAAGCTTTTTTAGATATTCTTCACTTAAAAAAAATTCTTTTTCTTTCTGAGGATAAATCATCCTAGAAATATTTATCACGGATCTTGATGAAACTCGAAACTCCCATATGAGAATGTATTCAATATGTTCTTTCAACACTATGTTTAATTGAATCTAATATTAAAAAATTTAAAAATGAAATTATTCATTTTATCTTGGCAGCTAGCTTGTCAAATTCCTTTTTGGATACTGTAAGACAAAACAGTACCTTGTCTGGTTTTTTGGCATTTTCCATCATCGGATAGAATTTAATGACATACTTGCCGTCTTTTTTGGTAATCTCGTATGGTCTATCCCCTATCTTCTCTCTCATGCAGATTGTATGAAATGGCCGATTTTATAAGTTTGGCAAAGCCATACAATATTCAAAGTATGGTTTAGGCATAAATCAGTCTTTTATTGTGATTTAGAACTCAATATTGCTATGAGAGCTTTGATATCATTATCTGTAAATTTATTTCTCTTCATCTCTCCCATTATTTTGTGAGTCATTGATTCAACCTTCTTTTTTTGCTCTGGTTGTAATGATACCACACTGTGATGTTCTGTACCATCTGCATGTGTTATAGTCACTTGATACGATGGTTTTACAAAGTTATCTGAGACATTTACAAAATACAGGGATGTCAGTCGCTTGAACTTTTGAGATATCTCTATTAAATTATTATCAAACAACTCGTGATGGTTGTCATTCCAAGATCCAATAGGCACATCAGTTAGACTCAGAGCAATATAGTTTATCCAGTCTTCATCACGTTCTAATGTATCAGACGATACAGCAGTAAGAAATACCTTCATCTTTTGATCAGTTACGTTTTGGAGCAGTGCTGATGCTGTATTTGAGAGCTTTTCTCTATCTTCGATACCAGTCAAATGCAACAAATGTTTTTTGATATCCTTTATTGTTTTAGAAAACTTGTTTTCCAATGCAAACTTGGATCTAGTTAGGGTCTTTGAGAATGCAGCAATATCTTCTGATGAAGCTCGCATATCAAATGTTTTAAACCCTAATGCTTGAGGTAGTGATTCAAACAGTAGTGTGTCAGGCTCGTGTGCATTTAAAACAGCATCTCTTACTGCTAGCGCATTTTTGTCTAGTCTTTTTGTTTGTTTAACATATGGGACTAGTGCCGAGATTGATCTAACTAGAGGCGATATCACATCTAAAACACTACCTTTGGAATTTATTTCAAGATCCTTTACAATAGTTTCTAGCAGTCTCTTTTTAGATGGAGTGCTCTTGAAATATTTTAAAGTGAAATGATCAGGATTCTTTATTATTCTCTCTACTATCTCTATTGCAAGTTTTGGGGTATACGTACCATGTTCGTATAGTGCAATATTGTTTTTATGTATAACTAAAATGATAGTTATAAAAATTACAATGACTCCCTCTTTCATTCCAAATGGAGGCATCTTACATATATCATATATCTCAGATAATGAAACACGTTTTTTGGATTTTTTGAGCATATCCAACATTTTGTTCCAAACTGGATATAGTGTATTGTTTGTGGCAGGATCTTCTAGCCTCCATTTTAATTTTGAATCTGGACGATGAATCCCATTTTTGATAAATACTGCTTCATACACTGCACGATCAGGACCATACCCTTCTATGTTAAATCGCGGACTCTCAACATGATTTAGCATATCTTCCAATAATTTTCTTTTTGCACCAGCTCCCTGAGATGATAGTGTGGTCTTGTTTATCATCTCATTATGTATGTGTGCGGTTTTGTTGTATGCAACATCGCAAACTTGAGATGTCATTGCGCTAGGAGTTCCTTTCAATCTCAATAAAGGATTATTTACATATGTCCATTTGGCAGTATCGCCATATGTTTGAGTAAATACTTGATCCAAAATAACTTCTGCATCAGATAACCTCTCTTCTATCTCTTTGCGTGCAACCCAATCAGACATTATGTCTTTGTCGTTATCTAAAATATCTCTAATTGCTATTACTTCTACTGCTGCATGGTGCAGATCAGTTGTATCTCTAGCTGTTACTGTAATTACTGGCTTGTCACATATAGGATCTGGTAAATCACTGGTTCCATACGCAATCACCCCGTCATAATTTTTATCTAGCGTTATGTGTGGCTCTGTACTAAAACGCCTATCAAACAATCGCATGGTTCCAGTCTCTATGCTATGTTTTGCTGCAACAATTGATTCTATCTTCATAACTTTATCTAGTATTTCAAATAGAGTAAAGTTTTGGCATCTATTGCGATAAATGTCTAGTTTTACAGCAATATCAATATCAGTTCCATGCCATATGCGATATTCATCTGCATATTTTCTGTATGTAATAATGGAGTTACTCTCTAATCTTTTTAGTATCTGTCTTGACTTGGGACCTATTGCATACTCTATGATTCGTTGTGATGCTCTAAGATAACCAGATCTTCCTATCAGGTTTAGCACCCCAATGGTCTTGAGAGTTTTAACCTCTTGATCATTTAATCCATGAGAATCACGGATTATCGTTTCAATCTCCATCAGTCTGGTAATATTAGAGGAACTTGCATGAATCATACTTGTACATGATATGAAATGATTATACAAAATATCCAATCCTATTACTGGTGGTTGCTCCCCATCAGACCATGATTGCTCATCGATAAATGTTGCAACTGTATACTTGCTACCATCAGAGATAAAAGATAACAAGGTTCTTTCATGTTGTCCATACCTTGAGCACAGTTCTGGTAGAACTTCAAGTGCAAGTGGCCCTAATGGATAGCATGATGCAATCAAATTCAGATCAAACCCACTTTCGATACCTAGATTCTGTAGAATTTTTCCCTGCTTTTGTGCCCAATCTTTGATTCTCCTTTGTCTAGAGGGGTTTGAATTATGTTTGATTGTATTTGATACTAGTAATCGTACCTGATCTGGAGAATTTGCAAAGGGAATATCCTCAAATCTTCCTTGAATCTTTGCCCATTCTTGTTTTTGAGCAATTGATGCACCAACTGCATAGTCTTCAAAGGCCATGTGTTGCAATGTAATGATAGATAGAGGTATCTTTCTTCCTGGTCCTGACATTTCAGCGAGTTCTTGCAGTAAAAATAAGTCACTTTGTTGTGTCTCATCTGTTGTAAAATATTCAATGTTTTTGCCAAATTCATCAATAATTATTACTACTGGAACTATCTTGCATAAATCGACAATAATGTCAGTTACTTCAGATACTGATGGAACTTTTTCAGGTAGACGTTGTATAATTTTTTTCAGATCATTGGCTTTGGGAAATTTTTCTTTTGTATATGTGTCAAAATATTTTTTTGCACCATCATCAAGTGCATGTAGTATGGTTACAGTTATTGGCTCACGTCTTGCAGTTATTGCACATCTGATCATGCCATTTTTGTGAGTATTCGATTTTTCTCTTGCGTTTAAAAATAGACGTGCAGTAGATGGAGAACTATTTTTTAGAATTGAATACGATGTTTTCCATTCCTGATCAGTAGTTTTAGCAAGCAAGCCATTTAGAAATATTGCCATTGTTGATTTACCTGAACCATAAGGCCCTGTAATTGAGAGCATTCTTCCAGTTTTAGCCCCAGTAAGTCCTGCTGAAAAACGTTCAATTATTTCAAAAGTACTAGCACTAGGAAGATAATTTTGTATAATCATAATATTATCGTGTTCAATATTTGTAGATGCATATGATTTTGGAGGAATAATAACAAATTTTGAAAGTGGTAACTGTTTATTTTTTTGTGTAGATTTCATGATAGTAATGGCTCCATTATGAACTGCTTTGGTAATTTTGGTACTGGTTTTTCATAAATTAGAGTAAGTATATCCATTGATGCCTCTTTAGCAGAATCAAATGTTAGGTGTTGTGCTCCATTTATGTTTCTTAATTTTATCATTCTAGATTGCTCACATGCTTTATCTAACATATCTGCAAGATCGTTTTCTTGTATCTTGAAGATATGACCAACACTGCCTGTCTCTGTTGCCAATCTGCTCACAGACACACTCTTTGATGTTATGGCAGTTTTATCGATAAAATCAAGACATGCAAATGCAGCCATCAGTGGTGACATTCCATACTTTTGACCAAACACAAACCTCATGGTATCACGTGAATTTTGTTTTATCATGTGTAGTTGTCTGAACGGACAGTCAAGATAGTCTTCGATTGAGAGTTTATTTTGCATTGTTGTGTATGTGTGTATGAAGACATCAATGTCTTTTTTAATAGATTTTGGACTAGGGGTATGCCATTCAGGGATATTTGTTACACGTGTTATAACAGATCTAGTCACATCTTCAATTTTTATATTTGTTGCAGAAAATTCATTCATTATAATCCACCATACAGGAAGACGACACGGAGGAGAGAAGAGCAACCAATGCAGCAACCACAAAGTATCTGCTTTTTCAATATATGGATCAAGACCATTATCATTAAAGATAGCATGTCCTATCCTTGTGGGTGTTATTGTAGAATTTTTTACATTGCCTTGAACCTGAAACGTCTTGCTTGTAATTCCCCAAAATTTTATTGCACGTACCATATTTTTACCGACACCCAACTTTACAGGTGCGTCTTCACGTGAAAATATTTTATTGTCTATTTTGATTTGTTCATATGCTTTTTTGAGCCACCCATATCTCAAATGGAATGATTCATGATTTGCAAATTGTGGTGAGGGTACTGCATCTGTGATTAACATTTTGTCTTCTCTTCTCTCATATCTGATTCTTTTGCTCTTATGTACTGTACTGATTTAGTAATTGCATCTACTGCAACATCGATATCATGTTGTGTTGTTTGCCTGCCTATAGATACACGAATTGACTGGTTTGCATGGTCACTGTCTAACCCCATAGCAACAAGTACGTGTGATGGCTCTAATGCTGAAGATGCACATGCACTTCCAGTAGAAATTTCAATCGTTGGAGCATTTACAATCACTGCATCTGCAATTGCATCTGCAATTTGTATATTAGATGTATTTGGAATTCTAGGTGCATTTTTGCCATGTATTGTTACATCTGAGATTGACTGTATTATTTTGTTCTCAAAATCATCACGCAGTTGCGCTTGTTTAGATGAATTCTGTAATCCTTCTTCATATGCAATCTCACAAGCCTTTCCGAATCCAACTATTCCTGGAACATTTAGTGTTCCGCTTCTTAGATTGTTTTCTTGTTCTCCTCCATACCATACTGCCTTCATCTGTTTTCGTGCATAACGTGTAGCGACAAGAGCTCCAATTCCTTTTGGACCGTAAATTTTGTGGCTACTAAATGTGATCATATCTAGGTCAAGCTGGTTTGCATCAAAAGGAATTTTTCCTATAGCTTGTGTAGCATCACAGTGGACTAGTGCAGAGTGTGTATGTGCTAATTGTACAACTTTTTTGATTGGATGAATTACACCAGTTTCACTGTTTGCAGCCATCACAGATACGACATCAAAGTTTTCTTTGGAAAGTGTATCCTCTAATGAATGAAGATCAATAACACCATCTGAGGTGACAGGGATTATTTTGACTTTTGCACCTTGTTCAGATAAAAAACGACATGGTTCTAGCACGGATTTATGTTCTGTTGCTCCTACAAGAATGTGTAATGGTTTGCGCTTGCTCCTAGATAGACAATAAAATATCATATTGTTTGCCTCTGTTGCCCCTGAAGTAAATATGACATCAGATGATTTCATGCCCACTATCTGTGCAACAGATTTGCGTGCATCCTCTACTATCTGATTTGCTATTCTTCCTGTATCATGATTATGACTTGACGGATTTCCAAAATTTTGATCAAATATGGGGATCATCGATTCAATTACTCTTTTGTCTACTGGAGTTGTAGCGTTATAATCAAGATAAGGCATGATTAGTCATTTAGTTTAGGATATTTTAAATTTGAGTATTGTGGTATAAGGCCTTCATTAATCTAGGTATGAAATAAACAGACTGAGATATATGTATATATTTTCACTGTGGATAATTCAGAACAGTATGCAGTTTCAGAGTAGTATAATCCCACATATATCATATTAGTGCCTGTCAAATCCTAGAAGATTGGTATCATCATAAGTTAGAACATTAGTTATTAGATATGTTGATAATATTTTTGGTTAATCTGCTATGTGGTGTTTTTTGTGATTTTGTTCTATATTGTTTTATCTCCATCAATTTTCTCATATTCAAAAACAACAGTTACAACGACTCTTTTTCCAGTTAATTTGTTAAAACTAAAAAAATTACTTGTTATCAATATGTTAAACCGCTAATGGCATTTGACAAATAAATGACTGTGTTTTAATGTCTAATTTGTAAATGTCAAGTAATGCCTTTGTCACATCATCACAAGATTTGACAATTTTTTTCTTTCGAGTATCAACTATTACAAATTTTCCTAGTCTTCCTACTAGTTGACGATCTAAATTTTTTAATATTTGATATTGAGATATTAGATTAGCATCTTTTGCCAATTTACTCAGGGAGTAACGTTTTTCAAAAAAATCTTTAATTTTTTGCTGCTCATCTTTGTTAACTGCCTGCAAATGATTCACTACCCATGATTACAATTAATCATTAATAAATTAGACTAGGAATATTTTGCAAATTATTAAAAAATGAAATTTACAGTTTGGGGTAATGAATTACAGTAACTAAAGATTGATAAAATTCAATATTTTATGTTATTGAGGTAAATCATCTTCAAGTGCGTATGAAGGTATATCAATAATTAATGTAGGCTCCCAAAAAATTGGCAATTCAAATTTATTGGGTTCATCAATTAATACTCTGTCACTTGAGGTATCATCTATTAATTGGGTCATAACTTAATTCCACATCTTTAAAATTTAAGTATTTTCAAGTACGAATCTGATGATGCGACAGATTTGGATAGTCAGCACGACATATCACACGTATCGATACCCTCTCAAGCAGATATTCATCAAATGTATACAGTATCTAAATTAAAACACATCTCTCTATCAGGTGTAGTCCGCATCATCCTGTATCCCATGATTAATGTATCTTCCAAAGGAGTGGTTTGACGGATATCAAAAATTACAAAAATAAAGTTCGTGATATTAGTTAAGGAATGATTTAAAATCACACACCAAATGATCAGATGTGAAAACATAATCTGTGATCTTTGTAAAGAATTCTAATTGCTTACTTGGAAAACAAGGCAGATACAGAAAACCGATCAAGTGACCATTTGATGATGAATCATACCATCAAAGAAACAAGGCAGAGACAATATTTTTGGCAATTAGAAAAAGGTTTAGCTCAGAAATAATCATACATGAGAATATGAAAACAAAGAATCTCAGTACAAGTTCTAGCTTACAATTGCCACAAAATACCCATTATTTTTTTTTGGTATTTTTGATGATTTCTAGGCAGCAGCAATCCAATAACTTTTTTAAATTAGTAAAAGATCTAAATCATAATAACCTTGAAAAATGTAAAATACACTAACTAACCTTTCTCGCTTTGTCTGATAAAACAATAATTTTAATTCCCACAATATGTTTTTTGGTAATTTTCTTTATTGTATGGTACCCAATAATTGAATCAATGATTATTGGTATTTTCCTATATGGCGATATACGTCCATGTGTGTGGATTAATGATTATGAGGACCACATGGGTGGTTCTAGAGATGATCTAGTTTATGATGAGTATTTACAATGTTATTTAAAACCAAAATCCTAAAGCAACACAACCTAATCTAAATTAAAAAAACTGAACGTTTTTTATCTCTGCCTTTTAATCAAATTAAAAATCATTATTCTAATGCTATAGTGATTTATTTCTCAATCCCAAAAACTCTAACATTTTTGATTGAATCAATCATTCTAAATTTTTTGTTTCATCACAATACTGTACAAACAAACTTTAATTTTCAACGCATCTTTTCTCTCTTCTCAGTTACTATTTACCATATTCTCTTGAATGTAGAAAATACTCACCTATCTACAACCCATCTCTTAGCAGTTTGCACCCTTTTCTAATTTATAATTTAAAATTTGGGCTTTAGAGTATGGTGACTCAATTGGCATTAAAATTAAAATAAAAACACAATTTTTTTAGCTCTATCTTCCCATCACACACAAAATATCATTACAAAAATTATAAAACATCATTTACAAAATCACATCAATTAAATATTTCACACCTTACACATACAACCTAATTTCTTTCAAAAAAAAAAATTCAATGAGTTTATCAATCCCTCCCACCACTAAAAAATTGTGTCTGACGATATTGTAAAGAACCTAGTCCACATAAAACAGAGTTTTGCCAAACACTACTCTGGAAATGCACACATTCAAGAAGTAATCCCACTATCAACTTCAGAAAAATTTCAATTACCATCAAACCACTTGTCACAACTACATGATTTTGCCATCAAAAACCCAATCTACTTTAATCATTATACAGATACCATTGAAGGAACCAAATGTATCATATATGAAGGAGACATTAACCAATATTGGTTAAACAGTATCAAACACGGTTCAAGTTGTCAGCCATTTTATCCTACGTGGATAATGTCTGCATACATCATGACCAGCATTGCAAAAGAATTAGGATACACAGAACTAGTCGATATTGGTTCAGGGGATGGGAGAATAGCTTTTTGTGGTAACATTTTAGGGCAAACCACCCACAGTATTGAAATTGATGATACACTAGTAGAACTACAAGATATAATTTGCAAATCTACAAAACAAAATATTCATCTAGAATGCAGCGATGCTTTAGAGTTTGACTATTCTCAACTCAATTTACACAAACCAGTCTTCTTCATTGGTAGTCTTGCTCAAATGGGAGGAGACATCCTAGCAGCAAATATCATAGAGAAAATTAACTCTATTTCAGAACTAAAAAATGATACCTGTATTGTATTTGCAGGGTCTAACACCAAACGAACACTATCTGGGAATTTAAAAGATGGGGGTTGGAGCTCATTAATCAACAAGCATGATCTCAAAGTGATTAATACAGTATCACTACCAACAATTTGGACATTTGATCAAATAGTAGAAACTCCATACATTTACACTAAATTTAACTAATATCAAAAAAATAGCTCCCTTGAGAAATTCCACATTTTGATATCTTTACAGATTGTCCTATTTTAGGAGTCTCCAAACTAGTTGCAATTATTCTAAAAGTTTTCTCAATTTCAACTATGCAAAAATACCGTTCATTTTTACTTGAAAATTCAATGATTCTCCCATCGTAATCCCCTTCATACACAGAGACACCTCCAAAACATTGATCACAAAATTCTGAAACTGGCCATACAATCTTTTTGCATTTATCACATTTGGGAATACAGAATATTCCTTGATTTAGTTTAGCCTCAAAACTCATGTCTCTAAAATCAGTACCGTAGAGGATGTTGCAGCAGCAGAGATGTTGTGAACCAATCCCACTTTGGAGTCATCCACCTGTCTTTTACCTGCATTTGATTGAAGCTGTTGTGTTATTTCTATACTTTGAGCAATACCTGTTGCACCTAAAGGGTGACCGCACCCAATTAATCCTCCTCGTGGATTTATTTTAAAATTATTTGTTTGGTATAGTTCTTTGACCATCTTTACTCCACACCCCTCATTTGAAAATCCTAAAGATTCTAATGCCATCGGCTCGCAAACAGAGAATGCATCATGTAATTCTGCAACATTTACATTTTTAATATTTTTTTTCGACATTTTCAATGCTGCATCACTAGCTTGTTTAGTAGATTCCATAGATGTAAATGACAAATTTTTTGTAAATCCTGCTGATGTTGTTTTTTGTCCAATTCCTGTTATCCAAACAGGACTATCTGAAAATTTTTTAACTTTTTCCTCAGATCCTAAAATTATTGATGCACTTCCAGAACAGGGTCTTGAGCATTCTAACAGTCTTAGATCATCTGTAACTTTTTTAGAGTTTATTACATCGTTAACTGTAAATGTTTTATTTGTTAATGCATTAGGATTCTCTTTAGCTTGTTTGTGATTTTTTACAGATACTAGAGCCAAATCCTCATTAGACACACCATATTCACGTTTATATGATTTTGAAAATATTGATGACCAAAAAATTGGATGTTTAAACTCTCCACGAGAATTATCCCATTCTAACACATTTCCAGGACTATCATACCTTTCAGCACCTGTAACTAGTACCAAATCTGCAAGACCTGATGCAATATACGAATATGCCGAAACAATAGAATTTGTGCCTGAATTACATAGGTTTTCAATGGAGTGCGCTATTTTCGGCTTTATACCTGCCATCTCTGATAAAATTGGGGCAAGGTATTTTGAATTATTATTTGTAGAAACTAAAACTGCATCTATGTCTTTTTGATGAATTTGTGGGTTGTTTTTAAAAAGTTCTTTTGTAGAGTCTAGCAAGATAGATTCAATTTTTTTATCCTTCTTTGTGAATGGTGTTATCCCATATCCTACAATTCCTACTTTGTTCATTTACTGCTCCAAAAATGTTTTTTTAAATAACTCAAATGAATCCATAGTTGGTCCAATGGGATTAAATTGTAAAATTGGTTGATCAATTCCAACATTGACAAAATTTTCTAATTGTTTTCTACATTCATCCATAGTACCAGAAATTGCAAGAGATTGTAACATTGCATCACTTACTAGATTATGATTTGATTTTAATCCTGATTTTTTAAATTCACAATAAATTTCATCTGTCTCTTTTTGATATCCATTTTCTGATAAAAATCTGCGATAAATATCTCCAACAGACACATAAAATGCTATAGTTTTTTTTGCACGTAAAATTGCTTGCTCTGAATTTTCAGAAACACATGTTATTAATTGACATGCAACATCTATTTTCTTCTTTGATTGCATTTTAGATATGGTCTGTTTCATTTCATTTAATGGTCTAAGATAAAAGATTATACCATCCCCAATGTTCCATGCAAGATCAACCATTTTTTTATTTACTGCTGCTAAATAAATTGGGATTTGCTTTCTTGTGGGTTTGATTAATAATGTAAAATTCTTTAATTTAAAAATTTGACCATCATAATCTATTTTTTCACCAGATAAAACAAGTCGAATTATCTCTACGTACTCTTTCATTCTTTGTAGTGGTCTTTCAAATTTGGTGCCGTGAAGCGATTGTATTATTGGTAGACTACTAGTCCCAAGACCTAAAATTAATCTGCCATTTGATAATGAATCTATGGTGGCAGCACCCATTGCTATTGTGGCCGGACTTCGAGAATAGATGTTAATTATAGATGAGCCTATCTTTTGATTGTTGGTTTTAGAAGATACAGCCCCAAGCATTGAAAAATTCTCCATCCCCCATGTTTCAGGCACCCAAATTGTGTCAGTGTGATTGGTAGTATTTGAGATGATCTCTGAGCATTTTATGACCTCTTTTATTGATAGTAATGACCCTAAACTACATGCAATACGCATACACTTTGATAATTATTTGTATATTCTAGTGTATCTGTTTTAGCAATAGGTGAATTTTCATTGAGGTCAAGTATTATCCAATTAGAACAAAATTTAACTTGATGAACCAACACGTATTTTCAGAAAAAACTGATGAAAAACCAACATTTTGGGATAATGCAACAAGATATGCTTCAATTGGTAATGATGAACGCTTTGTTGAAGAAATTGCATATTGTATGGTAACCTTGCATAGAACAGGTGCATAAAACACTAAAAATTTTATTTCATTATTTTTTCAATCTCCAAAGAACATTCTTCCATATCTTTGAATGAATCTATAGAATACCATTTTACATTTTTAAATTTTTCAATAACGAGTTTTCCTTTTTTAGCATAATCTGGAAAGATACTTTTTTCAATATCTCCTTTACTTGGCAAATCCTTGAGAATACTTTTTTCTAAATGATAAATACCTGCATTCATCCACACATTTGATATTTCTTTTTTTTCTTTAAATTCTGTTATTTTGTCATTTCTAGTCTCTAATATCCCAAACTTTGTTTTCAATTCAATTGATGCAACAGAATTTAGTTTTTTTGATAATTTTTTTAAATTAATGTTGGTTATAACGTCTCCATTTATTACAAAAAATGATTTGTCTTTAATCATTTTACCTGCTTGTTTGATTGCACCAGCAGTACCTAAAGGAGTTTTTTCAATAGAGAACTTGATTTTTATTCCAGTTTTGGTGTTATTTAGATAGTCTTTTATCATCTCTTGTTTGTACCCTGTACAAATTATCACCTCAGATATGCCATTTTTTTTAAGATATTTTAATTGCCATTGGAGAATTGGAATATTTTTGATTGGCACTAGTGGTTTTGGAACATAGTCTGTAACAGGTCTTAATCTTTTTCCTCTACCTCCAGCTAAAATTATTGCTTTCATCTACTGTTATGTTGGGAATTTTCAGGTTTTATATTTTTCAGATTTGGGGGATGTGTAAAATCATCGAAAAAACCAAGGATCTTCAATGTTTTATTCATTGAATATCAACAAAATGAATATTCCTAGACATTATTTTATCTGAATCCTTTTATGGTGTTTTGCATTTGCTGAGAACATTTCTGTATGATGATTAACTAGACCTGCAAATCCTGTGTATTCAACTATTTTGATTGTGCAATTATTTACCATAAAATCATGTAGACCAGGATATGATGCTAATACACAAGAGATTATCTCAAATCTTGTAGAATAAAATGTTGCATTTCCTACAAAAAGAATTCCAAATCAAAATCTTTGAAAACCTCCAAAAGGATTACAATAAAACAAGATTTGTTGTAAAGAGATCATTTGGGTGGCTCAAAGGTGAGTATAAAAGAACTAGAATCAGACACGAGAAGAATTGTGAGAATAATTTGGATTTTTGTATCTGGCGCCAATTATGATGTGTTGGGGATTCTAGAATTAGTCAAATATCTCACAAGCAGGAAAACAGGATTAAAAAGTTGAAAATAAAAGTTTGTTTATACAACAAGATGATGTAATGCAATAGGAAATTTAGAATATTCTATTTAATCAAAAAATCTTAACATTTTTGTAGTTTGGGAAACAAAACATACACTATGATCTTTAATTTGGTTGCATGTGTCACTTGTCAACCATCTACAACAAATGGTTCTTGGTGTGCAAATGATATATTTGTTAATGCATGGATCAAAAATATCCTCAAATGACGATGTGTGTCTTTTTGTGCAGGTTATTATTATTCTATACAGTAGGATCTGAGAGTCTTCCCATGAACAGTATTGTACCACTCTCATCGTCTTGTATTATAAACAAGAACGGGTGGTCTGCGATGAATCTCGGTGGGGGTGGAGGAGCCGCAGTAATATTTATAACTATGGTTGTAACAGCTGCTGCCTCTGTTCCCTCTTCATTAACATCTACAAATGCGTCATGAAAAGCAGATGATACAAATAGATTACGAGATGATGGACCAATGTTTTTGAGATCAGCGCTGTTCTCATCAAAGACATCTAGCATTCCAAGATTTTTCAATAAAGGAGCTAGATCATAATGAGTTTTTGTCGTAAATTTTGGCATCTCTACTATGACTTCTTTAGGGTATAGTTCCTGCTGCCATTTTTTTATAAGCTCAGATGAAAGAGATTCCTCAAGGGAGTCAATGCCATCTCTGTCTTCAGGTAACACAACAAGCATAGAGAGTCTGTCTCCCTCGTATGGCATCTTTAGTACTTTAACACCGTCTGATTGCATATAGTCAAATTCACTCTTTTGTTTCATAAGATCTGCACGTACACTATCTGTATTACTTGTCCAAAAATCAGACTCTTCTGTATCCTCCTCTTGGAACTGTGTAAGCCATGTTCCTTTAAAGTATATGGCATTTGTTATTACCATGGCAGTGAGGTTACTTACAGCACCTTTTGAGATCACTTTTGGTATCTTGCCATTAGTATTCTCAGATGCCCAATCATTTATTATTTTTACAGCAGGAGGTCCTTCACCCACAAAGCTGACCTTTTCTACACTTGCAAGATATGTCTCACGAGATACACTAAGATATTTGTCATAAAGTTCAAATGAATCTGCAACCCAAAGTGCGTTTGCCATGTCAAGTGTTGCATACGGGTCATCTTGATTAATTGATGACATTAGATGTGCTGTAGAGTTGTGGCGTATGAGTGGGTCTGATTCAAGTCCAAACACCTCTTTTATTTCATCAGAAGTGTTTTCTCTTGCCCCCTCATACAACAAAGAGAATGCTACTAACATGCTTGTAGGTGAGAAGAAGATATTGCCATTATTATCATCTTTCTCTGATACCTGTTTGTAAAAATCGACTGCAAAGTCATTGTTTGCACTAGCCAAGTCTGGAGGTATTACAGCAGAATCTATCTCTAGTGCGTTTATTACAAAAGGGATAGAGTTGTAAGATGTTGAAGTATCTGGCATACCATACGACAGTATCAAGATAGCAGACACTACAACCAAAACTGGAACTAGGATGATTATCTTTCTCATGAAATGATCACACCATATAGCTCGCGCTCAAAGTTGTTTTGGTCGGATACTGTAACCCAGAACACGTCTGTTCCTGTCTGAGCATCAAAGTATGTTGGAAAGATTTGTGAGAATGTAGAGAGAGAAACAGCACACAATACTGATTTGTCATTCAATGAATGTAAAATGATTTTAAATTATTTAAAGTATACTGATTTTGGGTTACCTAGAAATCATCAAAATTTCACCCATTTGTTGATCAGAATTAATAAAATGATCAATCAAAATGTGTGCCGTTTAGATGCACACAAGTAGAAAATACAAGTGCATGATCAGATGTATACTGTCCTCATTGCAGAAGATAATGTGCTAGTTTTCACACCCAAAATACACATTTACCACACATCCCTGCTACCTTGAATAATAGAATCAAAAAGCTATGAATCATTTACCAAATAGATAGAATATACAACAAGTTATTTCAGAGATTAATCTGAGGTACATTCTACATTTTACTATACTCAAAAAGCAGCTATACAGACTAGAGATAAATCTATCACACATACACACATTTTGATAGACAAATTCATCAAAATGTACACAACCCACCCTGAAGAATAATTACAATATAGGATACTGAAAATTTGAGTGCATCACTGCACGCTATACTTGTATCGTTGTTCTCTTTGGCACATACACCAAATATCGGTTGGATAACTGAATGAAAACACTGCTGTCTACACAGTAATAATCTCACATCATCTTGGGTGTGACACATTTTTCAGAGCTGTTTACACTGATGTTAAATTACAAAAAAACAGTGCATAATACTGATAAAAATAATTCAGAATCATACACACCAGTTAGACCTATGGTCTGATTACCACAAGTAATCATGACTCTTTTTTAGCAAAATACAGAGACAACATTTTCTGTAATTAAAAGAAGGTTTGATTCAGAATCAATCATACGATAATGAATGAATCCAAAGGAGTTCAGTACGGGACATATCTTGGAATTGCCACAGAAATACATTATTTTTTTGGCATTTTTGATGATTTCATGCAGCCAAACACATTACATCTATTTATAGTACAAAACTATAATATTATAGTCAATCACTATAATAATTAATACAATGAATGAGGCGACATGCAGAATACTGGATATACTATCACGAAGATTGGGCATCTACATGTCCATCAGCGAGATTACAAAAAATATCGATCAAGTATACGGAGGGGCATATTATGCTAACACACATGAAAAGATCAAAGAACTTGGCACAGAAGAAATCCTAACGCTAACAAAGACAGGCAGGTCATATCTGGTGTCGCTTAACTTTGATAATTATATGATAATTGGCATGCTTGCAGAGATGGAGCTGCAGCGTAAACATGATTTTCTGAAAGGAAAACAAGAGATGCAGATGCTCATGCTGGAAACTGATACATATCTGCGTGGTATCCCTTTGATATCTCATATACTGCTGATGTACCCAGAAAAAAACACAAAGCTAAACAAAGCAGAGATGCTGATTCACCTAAAAGAATCCAACAACAAAAAAGCACTCAAAGATACAAAGATTCAGATTCATGCAATAGCAGAAACCTTGCAACAAACCCATAATGTAAGGGTGGATTATATCATACTAGAGAATGGAGCATTTTTTGATCTGCTCAAATCAAATGAATACAACACAGTTAGAGAGATGCTACACGACAAGATTGCAATACTGCATCCTCAGGACTTTTGGCTGGAAATAAAAAATGCAACCAAGAAAGGAATCAAGATATCTGCAATTTCACATGAGATAAATCCTGCTAAAATATCCAAAGAAGATATTGTGTTTAATCTTGCAAGGTTTGGATATACAGAGATTGGATCCAAAGTCAAACAAGGAAAACTGTTTTGTATAGAGTATGTAGTATCATCAATAATGTTTCATGATGATGCAAGATGGATGGATGCAATCCCTGTAATAATGGCAAAGAATCCAAAAATAAATTATGATCTGATGTTGTTTCTTGCACAAAAGTATGGGTTTAGCGGCAAGATACTGGGGATCTTGTACACATTAAGAGCTTTGCTCACACATGGAAAAAAGAGAGTTGATAAACCAATAAGACTGTTAGAGGCCATGAAAATAAAAGAGGTAAAGGCAAATGCCAAGAGCATTAAAGAAAAGTTGAGGTTGTATAATGCTACTTGATAACACAAAACTGCTTGACTTTTTAGATGAACTAGACAATGAACTTGAGCATGAAATAACAATCGTGGCAGTAGGCGGCACAGCCATGACTTTGTACAATCTCAAGACATCTACAATTGATGTTGATTTTACAATTCCTGCAAAATATTTTTCTGAATTTCATAGAGTTCTGGACCTTGTACCTCACGGGTTTAGAGTAGATACCTGGAACAATGGGATGGTATTCAGTCAAGACTTGCCAGAGGACTATTTGGAAAAAAGCAAACCTATACAAACAAAGATGAAAAATATGAAATTAAGAATACTTGATCCATTAGATATTATCGTAACAAAAATTGGAAGACTAAATGAAAGAGACAAGGAAGACATTGCAACATGCATTAAAAAATTCAAGATAACAAAAACACAGATCAAGAAACGAGCTAAAGAAGTGATCTATACAGGACGCAAAGAAAACTATGAGATTAATCTAAATCATGTGGTAAAGAATTTTTTCTAATAACTCAACGCTAAAATCCTCAATTATATCACAATTGATGCTAGATACACTAATCCAAATGATTCTCACATTCCTCTCATTTTGATTAGTTCTTCTAGACCCACCTTTGAGATATACAAGTAATCGCTTTACAACATATCTTGTTTTATTGTAATTGTTTTGGAGGATTTTGATTTGGAATTTTTTTTTTTTGTAAGGAATACAACATTTTATTCCACGAGATTTAAGATAATCTCTTATGCATGCTAGTTCTTTTAATGACACCATCCCCCCAGTTTTATTCCGTGATTAAACATATTTTTTATATCATTTTACACATTTTTAGTTTGTACAATAATCCTTATTTTATCTAAAGCATAAATTGCACATTATAACTTAGCAAGAACCACCCTCACTTTCTGTCAAATAGTAATGTAATTCAGTATAACACTCTACACAGTAATCTTCAAATTTGGTATGATCACAATCATAGACCTTTTTGACATTATCATTTTTACATTTTGAACAAGTAGGCATTGTAATCTTTAGGATTTTTTTATTTGAAGTATACCCAACCCCATCTGAATTAGACCTGCAATAATTAGTGGGATTGCTTCAGAGAGAACATTTCTTTCAGACTCTACTGCTGGATCAGCATTGCCAATTACCACTGCACCGCCTACAATAATCAAAATACCTGTAATTATTATCATGACTCCAAGACCTTTAGATGGTTCTTTTCTTGAGATAAAATATGCAATAATTGGCAAAATCAAAGCCGGAAGTCCTAGTCCAATGCCACGAATTTTATGATCAAAGGGTATGAATCCCTCTCCACTATCAGAACTAAACCCCACAATCACGTCTATTCCATATATTACTAGTAATGCCATTGCAATCCCTGTTATGATTAATGCTAAAGTTTTGACCATGAGATATTTTGATTCTCACAATTAATAAATCAATCAGATGCTTTGATGATAATTTTTTGTTTTATTGAATGCAATTTTTCCAATAATTCATCAATAGATTCACCGTTAACTCCAACTATGTTGATATGGCCTAATTTTCGCAATGGTTTTGATATTTTTTTACCATACATTTTCAAAAATATGCCACCACCCACATCAGAAATTGCTAATGGGGTATACTCCCCTGTAAACCCATCACTCCCTAAAACATTACACATTACAGCATTATACCTTAATTTGGTACTACCTAGCTCTAATCCCAAAATTGCTCGTAAATGTTGTTCAAATTGTGATGTGTCACTAGATTGTAATGTGTGATGACCAGAATTATGTACTCGTGGAGCAATCTCATTTATCAAAATACTTTGATTTTTAGTTACAAACATCTCTATTCCAAAAACACCTGCACCTCTTAATACTGACATTGTTTTTTCAGCTATCTGTTGAGCTTTTTTTGTAATTTCATCAGAAACCCTAGCAGGTGCAACTGTTTCGCGTAGAATGTTTTCTTGATGTATATTCTCAACTAAAGGATATGTTTTGATTTGACCTTTTGTATTTCTAGATGCAATTACAGATACTTCGATATCAAATGGCACAAATTTTTCTAAAAGTAGAGACTGTCCTTTAAAATAGCTAAATGCCTTTTGTATTTCTTCTTTAGAATTGATTTTAAAATTACCTCGTCCATCATATGCATCTCTTCGTGCTTTAAGCATTGCAGGAAATCCAAACTTTTCTAATCCTGCTTTAAGATCATCGATATTTTTTATTTCTATAAATTCTGAAACTGGAATACCATTTTCATTTAGAAATGATTTTTGCAAAAATTTATCTTGTATGATCTTCAAAGTTTCAGGAGATGGACTGATCTGAGCTTTCTCCTCAATTGATTTTAAAACATCACTATCCCCAGATTCGATTTCATAGGTAATGATATCTGATTTATTTGCCAATTCAATAATGGCATCTCTATCTTTAAAATCACCAACTATTTGTGTAGCACCAACTTGGGATGCAGGACAGTTTTTAGTAGGATCTAAAACAATAATTTCAGATATGTCTTTAGGCATCTTTTTAGCAGCCTCTGTAATCATCATTCCTAGTTGACCACCGCCTATAATTCCTAGAATTTTTGGCATTATTGCTTTGCTATTTTTGGATTAAAAATATCTAATGCTATTTGGAATAATAAATGTAATATTTTGTATAGAGTTATGTGTAATCTTTGAGTGGTCTATTAGATATTTTATTCACTGAGGCATTTTGAATAGTAGTAAAGCCAGAATCAATAAAATCATCATATTTTCAGTACTTGATTATTAGACAGAACAACTAATTTAAAATGCTGGATCAGCCTATAATGGATTTGGAGAAAATTCACATTGGCTGTTGAAAATTATACAAAATGTAATAACAATATACTTGACATAAATTTTATCGCATTACACTCATGAACAAGTCACAACGTGAGAATCAAAATATGTTATAGTTCACAAATGTCATTTACAGGCGGGGATATTCTGATAAACCGTATTCTATAAACGGTATAATTAAATTGCTATACAAAAAATTAGCTCATATGGAAAAGACCACACCCTCAAATGATATTATAGGTCATGTAAATGAAATTGACTTTGAATTTCAATTAGATATCAACAAAATGAAAATTGGACAAAAATACATCTTTGATTATCATAATACAAAGTACATGGCTATAAAGAATGAACAAAGTGATCTGAAATTATCTGAAATCTGTATAGAAAATAAATGACGAAAATTTTTTGCCAATTAATATAAATTCAGATATTACAGTTACCCTCCCCAATCTCATTATCTGTTTGTCTTTCTGTATTCTTACATTATGCGTAAACCCTCTTTAAAATTAAAATAAGGTGGAATGCGAGCGGTGAGTGTGGGATTTGAACCCACGGTGGCCGTGAAACCATTCCGATTTTCAATCGGACATCTTACCTTACTAGATAAACTCACCATGAATAATATTATCCTTATGGTTATAATATCATTATGTTATCCATAAGGTTAAAATAGAAATCAAAATTATTTAAAGTATGACAAGATGGAAAAAAGATGAAACAGAATTTACTGTTAGTCTGTTTATTGACAAGTCAAGAGGTTCGATGTGTATAGTTCCAAAACCCCTAGTTGAAATGCTAGGCTGCCCTGAATCAATAACATTCAAAATTGTAAATCACAAGATCATTGTTAGTTAAAAAATACAAAATATGTATATCAAAAAATACAATCCAAAAAAGGAAGAAAAAACAAGATTTGTAGAATTAAAAGCATTCTACATACTGAAACAATTTCAGACAACCCCCTCCTCCCACAAAACCCCCAAAAGAGGTATTTATGACTAGGACAAATTTTGTCCTTTTTTCTGTAAACCTTGATTTTCACTCTAAAAAAAATTTCATATCCACCCTCAAAGATCACAAACCTGTATAGAATTATTAATTACTCTCTAGTTTTTTATATCATCATGGCATACTCTAAAAAACCTCTGGTTGGAATTATAATGGGATCTAGCTCAGATAGTCGAATTATGCAAGAGGCAGCCAAAATTTTAGATAAATACCACATCAAACATGAAGATCAAATTGTATCTGCCCATAGAACTCCTGCAAGATTAGCAGAGTATGCAAAACATGCAGAAACCATGGGCTTTAAAATTATTATTGCAGGTGCCGGCGGTGCAGCTCATTTACCTGGAATGATTGCATCACATACAACTATACCAGTAATTGGAGTTCCCATACTAGTTTACAATGATAAACATCCAAAGAAATCAGAGACAACAAAGTTTTCGGCTTTTGGTGGATTGGACTCACTTTTATCAATTACAGAGATGCCATCTGGTTCCCCTGTAGTAGCTGTGGGTGTAAACAAGGCAGGTAATGCAGGAATTTATGCAATGAAAATACTGGCAAATGAATTTCCAGCTTTGAAAAAAATTCTAAAACAACACAAATCAGATCAACACAATTCAGTGATAAAAGAGTCAGAACAATTAAAAAAAGATGGTCTTTTAAAATTTGCCAAAAAGAAATTCAAATAACTATGTTAATAACGTGAATTGAATATTTTTCTTTTTGAATGCCTCAATTAGTAGTTGGGCTTGTTCTTTTCCTTGGGTTTCTAGACTCAAAGTTATTCCCGCAGAACCTGCATTAATTTTTGAACTTAGTCTATCATGGATTACTTCAACAATATTTGCATTTGCCAAAGTTATTTCATCAACAATGTCTTTAAACGCACCTGGTCTATCAGGCAACAAAATGGATAATTTTAGTAATCTCCCCATTGCTGCTAGTCCTTTGTCTACTATTTGCCCTAACAGGTACATATCCACATTACCTCCTGCTAGTATTGCAACCACTTTTTTACCCACTGCCGGCTTTTTAGAAATTAGATAAGCTAAACTTGCAGCACCTGCTGGCTCTACAACAAACTTCATTCTCTCCATTAACAAAAACATTGCCTTTGTAATCTCTACATCATCTACTAGAACTATCTCATCTATTAGCTCCTTTATTATCCCAAATGTTAGTTGTCCTGGGACTTTAACAGATATACCATCTGCAATAGTTCTCTCACCTCCACTAGATGTGATTAAACCTCCTTTAACAGAATCATACATGGATGGAAATGATTTTGATTGAACTCCAATAACTTTGATTTGTGGATTTTTTTCTTTAATGGCAATTAATATTCCAGCCGCTAATCCACCCCCCCCTATTGGAAGATAAATTTCATCGACATTTGGCAAATCTTCTAGTATCTCTAGTCCAATTACTCCTTGTGCTGCAATTATTTGTGGGTCATCAAATGCATGAATCATTGTAGCCCCTGTCTTTTGTGCTATCTCTTTAGCTTTACTTGAGGATTCATCATAATTGATACCTTCCAATACTACTTTTGCACCATAACCTTTAGTAGCTGCCACTTTGGCAGGTGATGCATTTTTTGGCATTACAATAGTGCAAGGTATCTTTTCTAATGATGATGCAAATGCAACACCTTGTGCGTGGTTACCAGCAGATGCTGCCACCACGCCATGTTTTTTTTCCTCATCTGATAATGATTTCATTTTATAGTAAGCTCCGCGAATTTTAAACGAGCCAGTTTTTTGTCTAAATTCTGCTTTTAGATAAATCTCAGAACCTGTCAATTCACTAAATGTTGGAGAGTGTATTAGGGGTGTTTTCTTTATCTCATTTCCACGTAGTGAGTTGGCCATTTTGATTTCATCATATGTTGGGTTCATTGGAAATGATGCTATTGATTTGGGATATTTGACTTTTTCTATAGAAAAGCTGTATGTATGGTCAAATTTTATACATAAAATTTAAAAAATCCTAAATAGTTAAAAATTCTCGCTTAAAATAAATTTTAGAACTGATTCTTTCCAGAATAACTCTAGTTTTCCAGTTTCAGGGGGTTTTATATGATAAAATACCTGTCTGAATTTCATCTAGTCGTTTTAAAATATTTTCTTTTATAGAATCCGACATTTTTCTAGGATCAAATACACCTTCACGATTTTCATTTTTAACAAATTCTAAATCTATTGACAACAAACAGCCTTCCTCACCTGCAACCAATCTAGGATCATCAATTAATACAGGTGATGTTTGATATGTTTCAACTAAAAGTGAATCAAGTTCTGAAAATAGCTTTGATTTTTTTTCAGACAACTCTTGAAAATCAACACCTGCATCTTTTTGAATCTCTGTAAATACTTTTTCTCGCAATTCATCATTTTCATAAAATATCTCAAATAATTTTTGGTGATCAAAATCTTTATGCCCCATCTCTTTTAATTTTTTTAAAATCAATTGATCATTATTATCTGAAAGTTGTTCTTGTTCATTTTTTGTTAAATCAATAACGTTTGCCAACTCTTTTTGGCAGTCAATGACTCTCTGATTTGGTTTATAGTATAACAATACATGAAACTGTAACGACAAATGTCCAGATATCAAATAATTTCCTTCTTTAATCTCAAATTTTGTAAAAATTCTTCTAACATCTTGATTGTTTGTAATTGATACATCATGAATGGACCACTCTTTAAGGGAGTCATTAATTTTCTGAAAATAATCTAAAACAAGTTTTGGATCAAATGTTTTTTGGCTGGTAATTGTAGAATCACCCATCATTACTTGGGTATTGATCATTTTTGTAAAATCAATCATTCTTGGAAGATACAATTTTTGAATTGATAGATTTTTTTCATTTAAGATCTCAATGTATTCATTAGATGTTCTCGAACCTAACCTCACAGAAACTAACAGATAATGACTCTCCTTAAACCTTCATCTTTAAATCTAAATAAACATAATACCAATTATGAGTAATTTTAAAATTACATGCGAGCATTGTAATGCTGATATTGCTGAATATTACCATCATGGGTACAAGGGGAAAAGAGGTAAATGTCCTAAATGTGGGGTAGATTTCCCTCTAGAATAAAAGGTGATTTGAATGAATAAAGAAGAAAAAGAAAAAGAAAAAAAAGAAGAAATTAAAAAAGAGTTACCAAATGCAGATAAAACTAACAATATCGTAGATATGCTACTTGGTAAAAATCCACAAGAGACAGTAGATTATGACACTATGCTTTTAGAGACACAAAAGCGAGTTTGGGGGGCATTAAAAAAAGGATATCAATACTCTGGACTAATAGACGAGTCTGATAAATTCTTGAGAAAACATGTTTTTTTAAAATTAGACATGGTGGTTCTCTATGTGGATTTAGTGGGTTCAACAACTATGACACTAGAGATGCCTGAAGAAAAAATTGCAATAATTATTAGTTCATTCTCTCAAGAGATGGCAACAGTAATTCGTCAACATCATGGGTATGTGTTAAAATTTGTAGGTGATGCTGTGATCGGTTATTTTATTGCAGAAGGAAATGGATTACTTGCAGCAGACAATGCTGTAACTTGTGCAAAATCAATGATATCCATTATACAAAAAGGAATCAATCCCATTTTAAACCAATATGATTATCCTGATTTAATGGTCAAGATAGGAGTTGATTTTGGACAAAATATTGTTGTAAGGTATGGTGCAGATGTGGAAAATTCACATGTGGACTTGATGGGACCTGCAATGAATATAGCGGCAAAAATTCAAAACATGGCAAAACCTAATCAAATTTTAATTGGCAGTGACGTATTTGAAAGACTACACCCTATCTCACAAAAAGAGTTTGTTCAGATAGTTTGGAAGAACCATGAATGGAAGTACCGTTCTAGAAGAAACGGCGAAATTTACAATGTCTTTGAGCATAAAGACCTTTGATTAATTATACTGTAAATTTATCAGGACATTCCACGTGTTCATAGTGGTGTTCGGTAAATTTTTCCTTGACTACATAAATCACAATTTTGTGCAAATCTTTATCTTTGATATCTTTTTTACATTTTAGACATTGCTTTTTTGACTCATCCATTGTATCTGCGATCAAGACTGCGAATCTATAAGGATCAGCGATCAGCTCAAATTGAGCTATAATGCCTGAAAATTGAGTTAATGGTATATCAAATGAGTAAAGCAAGCCACAAATATGGCAAATATTGAACATAATTATGGATAACTTGGCTGTAAACCACCACCTACGAGACTTGTATGGATTGAATCCAAACATCCCACATGTAGCATTCCAATTTCCAAGACTACCTCCGGGACTAGCAAATCCAATGTTCAAAAATAATGAAAATCCAATCAAAGAGCAATTTTTAGAAAATGCAGACAATAGTATTGCTCAAAAATTACATGGATTTCAGCATCTATACCAACAGTATGCAGCAGGACTATTAACTATGAATTCGACTGTAATTCCACCAGGTCATCCGGCATACACGAGACAAAATTCTTTACAAACAGTTCAGAGAGAAAATGACAAACTGGTAAAAGAAAATTTAGAACTAAAGAAAAAATTAGAAAAACAAACCGACTCTAAACAATAATTGTACAAATTGTAACTAGGCAACACTCTTATTAATTTCAAAAAATACTTTGATTATGGCAAAAACGTCTGCTGCAGATAAATGGAAAGATACCGTTATCAAATATAGAAAGCAATGTCAGAAAATTTTAAAGTTATCTACTAGTATTAGGTATGCTGGGATTGTTAATGCGTATGGTAGAACACTAACTGGCATGATAAAGCCAAACCTCAAACCTTTACTACAATCAGAAGATTTCAAAAATGAGTTATTTGTAATATCTACATTAATTTCACTAAGAAGAGATTCGGTAGGGGCAATTGGAAAATTAGAACATGTTGTTTTAGAACATCAAAAAATAACAATTGTCCTTTTACAAAAAAATGATATCACATACTATGTTTCAATCAATAAAAAAGAAAAAAATTTAGAAAAGATAATCTCTTTAATTAAAAAGACAATCTAAGCTGGTGTAAATCCTTGATATCCGCCAGTCTGTTGAGCTTTGTCCTCAAAACTAGGTTCAAATAATGAAATAAGATAGTCATCAGGATCCAAAATTACTGCATTTTTTCCTGCATCTTTTTCAACAATATCACGATGAATTGTGACGCCCTTTGCTCTTAACTCCTCAACAGCCGATTTTACATCACCAACAAGAAAACCAATGGTAATTCCATTTTCAATAGAACTACCAATGTGTTGTGCAGTTAGTGATGCAGGATGTAAACTCAACAAAGCACCAGATGTACCTAAATCAACCCAAGATCTTCTCTGATTTTTTATAGGAAGACCTATGATTTCATGGTAAAATTGTAGGGATTTGTCAATGTCACTTACAGCTAAAATCACATTGCCTACTTTTTTGATGTTCATAGAGTTGGTACGTTAATGTTCTTTAAATCAATTGCGTCATCGGACTTCGACCATGGTTTCTGTTCTATCTACCCCTGTAATTTTTTGGATTTGATTTGCAACTTCTTTTATCTGAACCAACTCTTTGACGTCAATAATGGCTACAGCATCAAATTGGCCACTAGTTGGAAATGAATCTACAACAGAGGAGATTTTCCTCAATCTTGCTGCAATGAGTTTTTTAGGAGATTTGACTAGAATAATTGCCCTTACCATCCCATGTTGACCTCCACTTCAATCAATGTCTCAGTTGTTACAATATCTTTGATTTTTTTAAAATCAATCACCATGTTGTTAATTTCATCAATACTGCCTTGTAAAAGTACGCAGATATCAGCTCTTCCTGCAACTATCATGATCTGTTTGACAATCTTGCGTTTTTTCTTTAAAATGGTCACTACGTAATCCACTTTTCCGGGTCTAACTGTAATCATACAAAGAGAACGCATGTATAGTGTAGGACATTGGATCGGATAAAGATTACTAATTGGGGTTTTGTAGTACCTTTTGGTGCTGAAACATGATTTGTATTCAAATTCAAACTTGGCTGATTTTTTGTTTTTTAAAGTAATTAATTTATCAACAACATATACAATTGGCCACCAGAATAACATGTTGGAGATAACCACTATTGTTAGACCAATCAACCAATCATATGGAATTGGTATCTCAGAATAAAAAAAATGGTGCAATTAAGATCGACCATATTAAAATTGCACCAAAATTTGAGATTCAGGTGATGTACTAAATAACATCCCGAGACCAAAAGTTATCATTCCATAAGCAAGAAATCCAATATATGCTATTTTTACTTTTTTCATATTATGAAAAAAGAGATAGGGTCCAAGTACAAACCCCTTTAACAATCCGGGATTAGTATCAGATGTATCCATCATATGATTCCAAGTATTGCTGACATAAATTGTTTGATCAGGGTATACCCCGATATGTAAGACAATGATTGTGTTGGTTCATATTTTGAATCAGCAATATTCCAACCTGTTGTATCAGGCCAAATTTCACTATCAACGATATTTTTTTCTTTTCTATCTTGTATCATTGCTCCTAAATCCACAATCTTTTCACCAGTTTCTGGATGTATTGTATGGATTAAATTAGAATTATCAGGTTTTACCCGATCCCACACCCGGATAAAGTTTGAAACCATCATCTAGTTTAGCTTGTCTTTCTGCTAACTTTTGTTCTCGAGATCGTGTGTCTTTATCTGTAATTGCTTCAGCATAATTCATACCTGAGAAAGGTAGAATCATCGTAGCAATCAAAAAAGCAAACAAGATTGTTTTTATTTTATTTTCCATCTTTTTGTTAGGTGTACATAATTTAGATTCTGTAACGTCATTGGGATATAGGCACAAAATACAGATCTTGTTCTGATTCAAAAAATCTATGCACATTAAAATGAAAAAAAGAAATTGAGGTTTAAATGAACAACCACCACAAAGACCCAAATGCTGCAAACAGCATTCATGATTATTGGAACTATTGTTATTATAATTCCAATATAGACCCTTTTTTGCCATTACTGGATCTTCATCTTTTAGAACCAAGTAATGATTATTCCACCCAATACATCTAGACTGATTTATCTTTGATTTTATCTCTTTGAATTTTTAAATTATCGCCAAAATGGAGGATATTTTGCAACTTCTTTTCCCCTCCCTCTCTGATTATTCTATCAGATACCATAAACTATCGTACTCTTTCCTTGTTCCAATAAGGGGAATTACATTTTTTATTATTGCAGTTCTTTGGTGACTCGTTTCTACTATACCAAATGTAGTTACAGCGATTACATTCATGTTTCCAATAATCTCCTTCTACTTTCACACTCATACAAACATTTCATAATATGCATTATATAATTATTTTCTATATATAGTTAAAAAATATATTATATATGTAGGTAAAAAGTATAGTTAATATGAATCAAGTAAAAATATCTGGAGATGATGAAAACTTGACACTCAAATCCGAGAGAAGCGGAAGTGGCGTGAACGTAAAGGCAACCAACCTTCTGATCCAGACATTTTCTTTTCTACTTGGTTCTATTTTTAATTTTCAAGTGGTTTTACGCATGAACACAAGAACCCAAAGAGCTAAACAAATGATGGGGATATGAGAGGGGGGAGGGATGTATGTTTTAGTTGTGGTTGCATGACAAAGATTCCAAACGTTTAGAGTAAAAACACACTCATAATCCTCAGATGCACTCCAAACATTATCAAATTCTATTTGATTGTTGTTTTGGATTGAAAACATTTCGATATCATGGATTCTGCCAAACCAAACCAATCTAATGTCATCATACAGAGCATCAAATGTTGGATGGTCTTCATCTATAAAGTATAGTGCATATGTTTGCTCACAAGTACTAGGATTATCATAGTATGTGTAACTGTACATGTCATTATTACCTTCAAATGTGTATTCCCAAAAGGTTCCACCAGTAATGTCTAAACTTAGTTGTTTGAATGATGGATTTGTGGTGTTTGGACACACTGCACTTGCAGTTTGAATGCCAAACCAGTCTAGAAAACTAACATCAACTTTATCTAATGAGTCAAATTCTTGTAGTGCTTTGTATTTTTCATCCTTTATTGTTTCAATAAAGATGTATTCTTTAGCTTCTACAATCTCCTCATCAGTTAAGGTTCTAGTTTCTGAACTAATTCGAGCTTGTTCAATCACTTCAAAGAGCTCGTTGTACTGTGCTTTGATTTCATCTGATCTTACTTGAAAATCTTCTGGACCCTCATCATCATCTAATAAAGCCTTGATATCGTCTTTGAACTCTTGCTTTTGTAGTTCATCTACTTGCACTTTGGATTCTCAGTCTGGTGGTACTGTATGTCAGTGTTTTATGTTTCTTCATTTACATTCTGAGATGCTGCTGCAAAGTCTACTGCAAATAATGGCAGAACCATTACAGCAATCAAAAAAGCAAACAATATGGTTTTAAATGCCGTTTTTGATTTGTTTTTCATATTGGATTGTATTTAGAATAATACACATTATCAAATCAATGGATGAATTTTCTTTAAAATTAACAAAATAACATAAAATCCAATATTTATGATACAATCACCACAATCTAATCAAATGCTTCTTGAGAACGGGCTTCTTCAAGATATGCACGACGTTCTTCATTGATTTTTTCTTGATCAATTTCAATATCATCATCAACTATGACAATACCAATATCTCCTAAAGGCTCTTCTTTGATTTTTTTGGTTTTAGCTTTAGATGCTTTTCCCTGTTTGGTTTTTGTGGGTTTTGCTTTAGATGTATCTTTCTTTGCAACTGCTTTTTTTACAGTTTTCTTTACTGTTTTTTTTGTAGCTTTTTTTTCAACCATGAATGTCGAAAATCAAGAGGTGGGGTGGCTTTTAAAGATTATGCAGAATAATTTTAAATGAAATATTGAAAGTAGTTTGCCCTCTATTGACATGGTATTCTTTGCCTGTTTGTTCATCCATTATCTCTCTCCTTTTAGAGGCATCTTGTGTACAAAAGCCTGATCTGGCTTTTCCATGATTATCCCAGTTTATGAACACCTGTCAGTTACCATTTCAGGAACAGATCTACTGGATCAGTCTTTTGCATCATATTTCCTCAAATCGTGATAGTTTGTGTTGAATCAGCATAAAGACATTCAAGACCATTAGTTTGTGGGCAGTCTCCAACTCTGCGGTATCTGTCGTATGCCCAACTCTACAAGTTTTTTCTCAAATTTACTCTATCTCTCTCCTTTTTCTTCGAGTTCTCTAGAGTTTACATAAAACTGTGTTATCCTAATCAGTCATTATTGCAGCAGGTCATCCATTGTTCATTATAGGCTCATCTAAACAATGATGTATTTCTAGTAGTATGCTTAAAAAAACCAATGCCTAGTAACGAATCTAGATGTATCATATTCATAGCACAAACAACCAAAGATAACTGTAGAACCATATGTGGCACATTATTAGTTTGGACTACCAACTGTTAAGTGAGAGTAAAAAACGTAAAGACGATACTGTTTGTTGGTTTAATTGTTGCAATGATTCCTACCAATTTTGGAATAAATTATGCCATCCCGGATTGGGTCAAACAGTGATTATGAATTGGTAAATAAATCACATTTTTTATTTGATTCTTTATCTAAAATATAATATGAATTTTAAATTTATCTCAATAATAATGATAATCATGATCATTAGTGGAATTATGTGTTATGCTGTTTATTTTGACCATTATTCTTCAATAAGACCATTTCAAGGAGAAGCAAAAGATAACATCAACATCTTGCGTAGTAATCCAAACATTGATCAATTTTATACAATGTATGAAAAATATGAAATATATATTGCAGATATGACTGAGAGTCAAGTTAGATTTGCATTTATTATTTCTGATGAAGAAAATAGACATGTTACATTTTCTGTTAAATATTTTGATGGTAAGCCATCTAATTTTTACCATGCATGTGATCAAGTCAAACCTAGAGAAAGAGTATTCTTAGAAGAAAATTACATAAAACAAAATTGTTTTGACTTTTAATTTCTCTTTTTTATTATGGACTCAAAAAGAAGAAGAAGAATTGAAACTATGATATTTTCTGTACAACCTGCCAAACGGATATTTGTAGTCAATGACTATTCTGGTCTTTAGATGCGGTCCATTACAATTGGTTAATTCATTTTATCTATTGATAGAGTCTTTGTAACCAAGTGATAGTTTCAGAGGGGATAAAGAGATGTGTCTTCTTTTATAGATTTTATATATTTAATGAGGAGATAATTACTTTTGTACAAGACAATTCCAAATAATGTTAATAATAAATAAATTACTTGTGTTTGCTTTAATACATCTCTGAAAAACCAACATCAGAGACAAATTTGCACAATTTAGTACGTCTATAAAAAAATGCATTACCATGATATCTCTATATTTTCAAAAGAAAAAAAGAAAAGAAAAGAAAATAATCATCAAATATTTCAAGATAATACATACTTGTAATAATATGATTTTAAAATATAAAATAAAAACAAATCAAAACAATTTTCAAACAAATTAATCAATCCTACAATAAAAAATTTTACCCTGTGATAAGAGATGATCAATTTTATCGTCTTAATTTTTTTTATCAAAATCTCATATTAAATAAAATGGTGCCGAGGGCATGATTTGAACAAGCGACAGCCCGGTCTTCAGCCGAGTGCTCTCCCAGGCTGAGCTACCTCGGCACTTAGAAAAAATTAACAATGTTGAGGAATTAAAGTTTGTCTTTTTAGATCTTCCAAGTAATATCGTCTATATTTTTTCGTTTATTGATTAAGCGAGCCATTACAAAAAATAGATCAGATAGTCTATTGAGGTACTTTATACAATTAGAGTTGATTTCATCTTTTTCAGCAAGTAAGACGGTTTGAGATTCTGCTCTTCTTATGACTGTTCTAACATAGTGTAACCGTGATGCCGATTCATCCCCCCCAGGCAATATAAAATTAGTCAGTTGGGGCAACTCTAATTCAAATTTATCAATGTATTTTTCTAATTTTTCCACCATTTCTAAAGAAACTCTATTTTTTATGTCATTGAGATTAGGATTTGAAAGATCAGCCCCTACCAAAAAAAGGTCATTTTGAATTTTAGTTAAAACTAGAGATATATCATCATCTAATGAATTTGACAAAACAATGCCTAATGCAGCATTTGCCTCATCAACTACACCATATGAGAGGATTCGAGGATGGGATTTCCCTATTCGGTAATTTCCTTGCAAGCTGGTATTTCCATCATCACCTGTTTTAGTGTAAATTTTCATAGTTATCTGTTTTTGAGATTGTGTTATGTTATTTGAAATTATGCTATATGAAAATTCATTAGGACATAATTCTAGACACATGTAGAGTATGATAACAGATTTCTTCAAGACAGCAGTCAATTTGAAAAAAATTCAAAGACAGGGATGGGTTGATAAACTATCTCTAGATAATCCAGAATCAGTTGCAGATCATTCATTTTCTATGGCAATAATGGGGATGGTTTTATCAGATATGGAAAAATACGACTCTGAAAAAGTGATTAAAATGATTTTACTACATGATTTAGCAGAATCTAAAATAGGAGATTACACACCCGGACAAATATCATTGGAAAAAAAGAAAGAATTGGAAAATAATGCATTTTTGGAAATTGTAAAAGATCTGCCTGATTCTATACAATCAACATATCTAGAAATTTGGAGGGAATACCAAGAAAATGATTCAGCAGAATCAAACCTAGTTCATCAGCTAGACAAGTTAGAGATGGCATTACAAGCAAAAATATATCAAAATGAAGGTCACTCTAAAGCAAAATTGAAACCATTTTTTGAATTTGCACAGACAGATATTACTAATTCAAAATTAAAAGAATTATTTAGAAATATAATGGAAGATAAATGATAATGTCAGATACTCAAAAAGATGAATTAATAGATGCTCAAAAACAAGTTATAGGAATTTTATTTGAAGTCATCAAAAGATTACAGGCCAATAATGATTTGGATGAAGAATATTTCCAAATCACATCCCAAGGCACAAACAACGATGATACACGCATTAAAGAGATAATGGATCAAAGAGAAGAAAATGCAAAAATTGTGGGCAGGTTGCTTGAGCAATTAGAAATTTAATTTCCACAATCATCATCAGGAATAATTCTAAGATGTGCAGTTTGTTGATATTTATCTTGAATATAGTTTGCAAGATTGACTATTCGAATTCTAGGTTCTCGACTAGTCCAATTTCCTTCATTTTCAAACCAAAATTCTATTTCGTCAAGATCATACCGCTCATTTTTTTCAACTAATTTTTTAAAAATTAGTTTAATTTCATCAATTTCAGATTCTAAAAGTTTTGATTTATCCTCAACTATGGCAGTTATCTCATTTAATTTGATAATTACATTGTTTGTTAGAGGCATATTTTAGGCTATTTTGGATTCTATACAAATCTTTAGTAAAAGTAAAATTGTTATAACAATCCCTCTAGTTTGAAACATGCAATATTTTCAAGCTTTAAAGTTGGGTCAAAAAAGAGTAGCAAAAGCTAGAGAGTACCTCAACACTTTGACAGGTGGCAAGGCAATGCCTGCCTTGGCTCTAATAGATACAAAATCTAATCTGTGGGCACCAGTAGGTGAAGAGAACCTTTACGCATTTGTAGATGAATCAGCAGGTTTTGTATTAACTGATAGCAGTGGATACATTCTTGCACTAGTGGATAAGACAGGGTCATCTAAAACAATTGTTCAAGGAGTAACTAAACAACAAAAAGAGACATTGGAGAAAGCATTTAAAATCGATAATATTCCAAAATTTGAAGGCAAAGTAATCCTGCCTGTTTAGGCTCAAAGAAAAACGTAAGCTTTAGTTATGATATAATTTATTAACATTAGATGAGCAAATTTTCTCAAGAAATTGAAGTTGGAGGTCATATTATTGATTCTTCAATTTTGACAAAGATCTTTGATAAAATAATGGATTTGCAAGGAGAATTTGATGTACAAAAAATAGATATTGGTAAAAAGAAAAAAGATCAATCATTTGCACGGTTGTTAATTACAGGAAAAAATCAAAAACATTTAGATGAAATTTTAGAGTCAGTGTATAGATTAGGGGCAATATCAAAAATCCAACAACAGATTACTCTAAAAAAATCACCAAAAAATAATGTGATGCCAGATAATTTTTACAGCACAACAAATAACCACACACAAGTTTTTCATAAAGGAAGATGGATTCCAGTTGAAAATATGATGATGGATAAATGTATAGTTCTCAAAGGTAATAGAGCATTTTGTGTTCCAGTTAGAGATGTGAAAAAAAATGATCTAATCATTGTAGGTGAGAAAGGAATTAAAATTACCCCTCCTGAACGTCCAAGGGAAGGAGTTAATGTTTTTGAATTTATGGGAAGTTCAAGTTCTAGTGAAAGACCAACACAGCACATTGCAAAACAAGTTGCAGATGATATTTACAATACAAAAAAGAAGGGAGGGAAAATCGTTATAGTTGGAGGTCCGGCAATTGTACATACAGGAGCAGATGATGCTGTATCAGAACTAATAAAGTTGGGGTACGTCGATGGGGTTTTAGCTGGAAACGCACTAGCTGTGCATGATATTGAATATGCAACTTTAGGTACATCATTAGGTATGAATGTGCATGATGCTACACTAGCATACCATGGACATAGAAATCATATGGATACAGTCAATGCAGTATTCAAGGCAGGCTCTATTCCAAATATGGTTAAAAGCAAAAAATTGACCAAAGGGATAATGTATGAGTGTGTAAAAAATAAAATTCCATTTGTGCTAGCCGGTTCAATCAGGGACGATGGACCACTGCCAGATGTAATTACAGACGTTGTTCAAGCTCAAAGAGAGTACAAAAAAGTGCTAAAAGATTCAAGTATGGTGATAATGATTTCGACTATGCTTCATTCAATTGCGACTGGAAACATGCTTCCAGCAAATGTCAAAGTTATTGTAGTTGATATCAATCAACCAACAGTTACTAAACTAATGGACAGAGGAACATGGCAAGCACTAGGAATAGTATCTGATGTTGGAGCCTTTTTACCAATGGTCACACAGCAAATTAAAAAAAAGAGATAATCTTAGTTAACTGCATAGCAATTACAAAAAAATATTGTGTGTGTGTTGTATGATGCTGTGTTTAGTGATATGACTAATTATCTCACTAATTTGTCACTGAATATTTTGATCATAGAGATTTTTTGTATTTCATCAAACACAATTGAGAAAAATACAATAAATCACTAGTGGTAAGGAGAGAAAAGAAATCATGTTGTCTTTTGATGTCATATAACAAGGGCATGGAACACGAGAAGATGAATCATGGAAGGAAGGAAGATTGTCAATTTGTCTGTCTTGAATCATTCATAAAAGTGTCTGGATACTGTTATGAATACATAATCTTTTACTTGGACAGACAGAAGGTTTGGTTAAAACACGGTTAAAAGAGAAAACAAAAACTTGAACGTATTGAACCATCTAGAAAAGAGTAAACAAGTTACACACCAAGATGAATTAGCAGCTAGGTGAAGATATGTTGTTCCAATAGATATCTATATTTATACAAATATAACGTTAGATATGGCAATAGATGTATGAGTCTTGGTTTGTAGGCTTGATTTGTATGATTTAGAATAAAATAATTGATGATCATTTTTTAATTCTATTCTCTGGCGTTATGGCTTGAAAACAAAAGATAATTAATGATTAAAAGATTTGAAATTTATGGTTTTTAGATGGTATGGAATTGTTGCATTTTTGTTCATAATTGCTGTTTTAGGAGTTTTTGTTTTAGTTGGAATTTCGGATAATAATGAACCAACTGTAATTCAAGAACCTGAACCTTCATCAAAAATAACAGTAGTAGAAGTGCCTCCAAAAATAACAGTAGTGAAAGTGCCTAAAGAAATAACAATAAAAGAAGTAAAAAGGATAGACGGAGTAATTGTATCTGAACTTGAATTATCCAGAGAGGATCTGCATGCTCAAATAGTGCGTAATGATTTTAATGAACTTTTGGATTTATGTGAGAATTATGATTCTTCAGATGATGTTTCTAGTTATTCTACACTTTTGAAATCTCTGACGTCAAATATTGATGAACAAGCTATTAGACCAGAATGGTTTGATGTTAATAATTTAAGTGAATATCATTCATCTATACTTAATTTAGAACTTCCTGAAATTTCGGAAAGAATTAAGGATTGCCTTGAAAATATTGTTGATTCTGCAAATACACCAGAATCAGACCCAGAGCCAGTTAATGAACCAACACCAGAGCCAGTTAATGAACCAACACCAGAGCCAGTTAATGAACCAACACCAGAGCCAGTTAATGAACCAACACCAGAGCCAGTTAATGAACCAACACCAGAGCCAGTTAATGAACCAACACCAGAGCCAGTTAATGAACCAGAATCAGAACCAGTTGATACACAGGAACCAGAATTTGAAAAACCTGAAATTACGATTAGAGAAAGAGATCGATAATTTTAGTTTGTGATAATTTGGTTAATTGTGCTTTCCATACTATTCCACATATCATTAATTTTTCCTAAGGTTTCCTTTATTGATGCATTCCATTGGTCATTGTTTGCGGTTAGCTGATCTTGAATGTTGAAGTATTTATTATCATTCTGCTCAATTTGGTTGTTAATATTTCTGCATTCAAGTTCTGTTGCACAAAAATCATAATCATCTAGTAATTGATAATATTCAGTATTGATTGATGATTCTTTTTCATACAAAATATCAAGTTGTCCATTTAGATTATCTGAAGTTGTTAAATCCACTTGTAATATTTCTATCAAGGTTTTTGTTAAACTAGCAAGTGATTTAATATCATTTTTTAGATTTTGATTTTGTGTTTCAAGTTCTTGTATTCTATCAGTTAGGTCAGTTCCCGTATCTTGGGCTTGGGCATTACCTAGACTAACTGCAGAAAGTAGAGTTAATGCTAGGATTGATAAAATTGTTTTATTCAATAAACTAGATTCTAAATTTGGGTATAATTAGTTTTCTTTGTGTTTTTGGCTCATTTGATGCTTTTATTCCCTACTGTTACAGTGGAAGAATTTTTCGATAAACACTTGACAACAAAACCAATTAAAGTCTAAGTGATTAATCCATATAGAGATTTTTCAATAAAATATTTCTTACATAATAAGATTTGTGTAAAATAGTAAGAACTGAATACAAGAAATTGAAAATGCAACACTTCTTGTCAATGAATGTCCAAAACAGGTAAAGGAAACATAACTCATGGATATAGATTATATTTTAGCAATGATGCTTTAATTGATTTTGAATTTGTTTAGAATTTTAAATATTTCTTTTGGTTATCCTTTTAGAGTTTGCAGCAGATGTTTTACTGCTTGTACATCTACATATCGTTGTAAAAACTGATAAAATGTATGAATTTAAAGAATTTTGTTTGATGTATAGAGCCAAAATTTCAGTCTGTCAATTTTGCCATACATGTATAGCAAAAAATTCTATTTGGTACTAGTATGATAGCAAGTTCTAGTCTGGTAAAATCTATCATACATCTTAAACTTTGATGTATCTGCAAGTATTGATTTAGTATCTATCTCTCTTTTCTGCTTGATTCACTCACTGTTTTCTTTTATTTTTATAAACCACACTAGTTCTTTTTTAAAATAATAAAGTGCATTAATTGATGTAACCCACCATTCCCACAATTAACTAGGTGCAACCATAGAATTTCTTTTAGATTGCAATTCTGAGAAAGAGTTTTGCTTGATATCTGTAAAGAAATTTGCTAGCATATCTAATCCAGCTACAACTTTTGGAGCATAATTTTTTACAAATTGAATCTTTTCAAACGTTGATTTTGGTTTATCTTTCACATATTTTTGATAAACTTTAGATCCATCATAGTCAACATATGCAATTCTTGCACTAAAATCGGTGCGCTCTAAAACAAGACTATCCCCACCTACAATTGCAGTATGATACGGATGGACAATCAAAGACTCAGATAATTTTTGAGATGTGACAATTTTTGATTTTTGTAAATCAGTTGTAAATGCATTAAAATCAGCTAAAAGATAAAATGTCGCATCAGGTTTTGTTGCCTTTACACCATCTATTGCAGTTAACCTTTGATACGTGTATTCTCCCATTATCTGATGAATACTACGAGTTACATCAAAGTATTCATCCATCTCTTTACTTATCTCAAATCCTGCAATTGCAGCATGTTGAATGGGAGTAGAAACTGCTGTATATTCAGTAGCCAAAATTTTTTTAAATTGCATTTTAAGATCTATAGCGTGTTGTGGAAATATCACATATCCCAATCTATACCCTCCTGCTGCATGTGATTTGGATAATCCATTAGTTACAAAAGTTCCTTCAGGATAAATTTTACACATACTAACAAATTTAGAAAAATCATATGTAGTTAATGCATAAATTTCATCAGAGATTACGGTAATATTTTGCTCTCGACACACATCAGCAATCTCTTCTAACTCTAATCTGTCATATAGTAATCCTGTAGGGTTGTTTGGATTATTTAATATCAAAATTTTTTGTCTGTCTTGTAACCGTAATGCCAACTTTCTCAAATCTATAGGCGATATTTTTTTGTTGGCACGAGTAGGTAACATGTGATAATTTTTTTTCAAAAATCGGATTTGAGGAAGATATCCCAACCATGCAGGAGTAGGTAAAATTACAGTTCCATGTAATATTTCTAAAAGATTAAAGATCAACTCTTTAGTTCCAGGACCGACATAGATTCTTTTAGGGTCTATATCCATTTCAAAATAGTGTTTGTTGTATTTTGAAATAGCACTACGTAATTGAGGAATTCCCGGAACTGCTGCATATGCTCCCTTGTCTGCATTTTTGATTAGTGCTTCTTGAATCAACCTAGGAACCGGAAAAGGGGATTGTCCAAAGGCAAATCCATAAAATCCAAAATCACACTCAGAGTGGGGGCAATCAGAATGAAATTCTTGCAAAAAGGTGTTTAATTTGAGATTTTCAGGCATCTCAATGTCTTCAACTTGCTGATCAACTATGAATTTCAACAATATGGGTTGTAGTTAATGAAATTATAAACAAAACGTGAATTAGAAAATATCAAAGAGTGAGATTTATTCAACCTAATTTTTGAATCTCATCTAACACATCTGGGTTTTCAAGGGCTGATAAATCTCCCAATTCTTCTCCTAGTAACTTTGATTTTAGTAATCTACGCATAATTTTTCCAGTTCTAGTTTTTGGAAGATCAGATAATTGGAAAAAGAGTTTTGGTCTTGCAACTTTGCCAATTTTTTCAGATACATGATCAGAGATTTCAGAGAGTTTTATCTGTCCAAATTTTTTATCTGCTACAAAAAATACGACTATTGCCTCACCTGTAATATCATCAAAAATTCCAATAGATGCTGCATCAGATATTTTATTGTGTGAAATAACAGCTTGTTCAATTTCAGATGTACTCATTCTATGACCTGAAACATTAATTATATCATCAGTCCTTCCGCGCATGTACCAAAGATTGTCTTTATCAACAAACACATAATCCCCGTGAAACCAAATATTTTTGAATTTAGACCAATAAGTTTCGAGATATTTTTTATCATTGTATAGTAATCCACGTGTCATTGCAGGCCATGGAGATTTTATAACTAGATAGCCATTTTTTTCTCTAACTGATTTTTGAAGATCATCAAACACATCTAAATTCATTCCCGGTACTGGTATCCCAACAGTAGCTGGTTTTAATTTCATTCCAGGAAATACTGATAACATTGCACCTCCAATTTCAGTCCCACCAGATAAATTCATGATTGGGATTTTTTTATTACCAACTTTTTCATATAGCCACCACCACGAGTCCTCATCAAGTGGTTCTCCAGTAGTTGGAATATTTTTTATTTTATCTAATGAAAACAACTTTAGTGGTTCTATATCATTTTTTTTAAACAACCTCACAGCAGTTGGAGATATTCCAAAAATGGTTACATTGTACCCTGATAGCATTCTCCAAATTCTCTCATATGAGGGAAAATCTAATGCACCATCATAAATTACAGCACAAGCCCCAACTAACAACAAACCATACACATTCCAGACCAGACCCGTAATCCAGCCAACATCAGCAGGCCAAAACAAGATATCTTTTGGCTGTGTATCAATAAGATATGCAGATTGATGTCCTGCAAATACTGAAAAACCGCCATGAGTATGAACAACTCCCTTTGGATTTCCGGTGGTACCCGAGGTATACAAAATAAACAATGGATCCTCAGAGTCTAAAATTTCTGTCATACAAACATTACTCTGCAAAGATACTAGAGCATCATAAAAAATTATACCCTCAGACTCTGAATAATCATCTACTCCCTTGTATGGAACAATAATAATTTTTTCAACTCTAGAATCTTTTAATGCAGATTCTACTGATTGTTTTTGGGATACCCTCTTTCCTTTTCGATGAAAACCATCTGATGTGATCAAAACTTTGGCATTGCAATCTTTTAATCGCATATGTAGTGATTCAGAACTATAACCTGAAAAAATTACAGTTTGAATTGCACCTATTTTTGCAGCAGCCAATATGGATAAAATTGCCTCCTCGATCATTGGCAGATATATTGCAACAACATCTCCTTTTTTTACACCAATAGATTTTAATCCATTTGCTAGCTTTGAGACTTTGGAATCTAATGTATGATATGAGATTGTAGAGGTACACCCATCTTCAGATTCAAAATAGTATGCAATTTTCTCAGGATGTGATTTTGCAAATTTCTCAACTGATGAACTGTAAATGTTTGTTTTACCCTTTAGAAACCATTTTGACCATGCAATACCATCAGAGACATCTAAAATTTTTTCATATGGTTTATTCCAAATAATCCCAATATCATCAGATACAGATTTCCAATACCATTCTAGTTCATTTTTAGCCTTGTTGGATAATTCATCTAGTGAAGAAAGTTTATGTTTTTTCATAAATCTGTAAATGTTGGATTCTTGAATCTGTTTTTCACTTGGAATAAATTCAAAATCAGACAATCTTTGATTTTTAAATTATGATTAGAGTAAAAAGATTTTTCATTGTGATGTATCTAATCATGCGTAACACAAGCAATTGCAGTCTGTCTCAGCCTCATAATCGAGCATTTAGTAATTTGAGTACATTTGTGTGCGTGCTCCTTGCACCCTCACAATAGTGTTTTCCCAAAATCACGCCTTTTCACCGTGTAAGCTTAGCAAAACATTCTTGTCTTGGAGAAAAAAGTATTAGATGTTGCTAGAATTTTAATAGCTTGTTTTCTAGATTTTGTCAAGTTATCGATATATAGTTTAAAATCTTTTTTGTGTCAAATCCGAGACCTGATGATTGATTTATAGCTTCAAGTAATTCGATTGTATTTCCATTAATTGTAAATTTGATTGATTTATGCTTTTCTTAAAGCATCAATAATTAGTTTAGATATTAAACTCTGATAACCATCATCCATTCTTTCAATCAAAGACATTCTTTAGCTTTGTTAGCCAGTATTACTTTTAATAGCTTCTAACAGTTGTTTTATTTCTCTTAAAAGAGCTATTATTTCAGGGTCGTGTGACATTATAAAGACAAAACTCCTAAAGCATCAATAATTGGTTTAGATATCAAACTTTGATAACCTCTGTTCTCATTATAATTTATGCTGACTGTAAACTCTATAGCATCTTTTTTCCATTTAGGCATTGTATCAAATTCATACCTTACATATAAAAAATTTTTGTATAGACTTGGAAATCACCAAAAATACTAAAAAAAAATAATGTATTCTGTGGCAATTATAATCTAAACTCTGTGCGTAATCTCTTTTGTTTTCATATCTTTATTGTGCACTTTGATCTCCGAGCCAAATCTTCATTAATTACAGAAAATATTGTTTCTGTCTTGTTTTTTTATGGTATAATTACCATCAAATGTTATCTTTATCTGTTTTCTGTAGACCTCGCTGATCTTGAGGCTACTTTTTGTACAAGAATTCAAATCTCATGGGATGAAATGTTGCATTTCCTACAAAAAGAATTTAAAATAAACTCTTCGAAAAACCTCCAAAACAATTACAGTAAAACAAGATTCATTTCTGCAGATAGAATCATAATCTATCAGTGCTTGTATTTTCAATTCATGTAATCTAAACAACACCCATCTGATTGATCATTTGTCTATTCTGATAGACAGATAAAATTTTGATGATTTCTAGACAGTGATTTTCCAAAGATAATTCACTTGAGAACACCACCACCACCACCTATCTGTTTTTTTAGTATATCCAAAGTTAATACAGGATCTGCTTTTCCCCTAGTTTGTTTCATCACCTTACCTACAAAATAGTTGATAGTTTGAGGGTTGGTTCTAGCTTGCTCCACTGCTTGGGGCTCTTTAGAAATTATCTGTATAATAATTTCAGTTAGTTTAGATTCATCTGAAACATTTCCGAGATCAAGTTCTGAAATTATTATAGCTACATCTTTGCCTGATTTTAAAATTTCATGTAGTGCATGTTTGGATGAATTTCTAGAAACTTTGCCAGATTGGATTGCATCTGCAAGATCTTTTAGATGCGTTGAAGTAAATCTCGAGGTCTCTCGTTTTTCAAGTGTATCAACCAACCCCATCAATTCTGTGGTGATAATATTTGCAACCTCTTTAGCATTTGATTCTGTGTGTGCATCTTCAAACAAATCAGAGTAATATTTATCAGATGATAAAACATCCGCTACTTGTGCAGGGATGTCATATTTTGAGATGTATCGTTGTTTTTTAGACTCTATGCTTTCAGGCATTTGAGTTTGTAATTTCTTTTGAATCACAGGATCAATGCAAACCCAAGGTATGTCCCCTTCTAAGAAATATCGATAATCATGATCTTCTTCTTTTGAACGAGATGGAACAGTAATTTTTCGTCTATCATCCCAATGACGAGTCTCTTGAATAATTTCAAAGTCTCTATCATAATGGCTTTGCTGTCTTGTGATTTCAAAATGAACTGCTTTTTCTAAATCATGAAACGATCCAATGTTTTTAATTTCAACTTTTTTACCTCCCTTTATTGATACATTAGCATCAGCCCTCATTGCACCCTCTAAACTAGGATTTGCAACACCGAGATTTGCAAGAATATCAGATAGAATATTTAAAAAGTCTCTTACTTGTTTGGGGGTCTCAAAATCAGGTTCAGTAACAATCTCAACTAGAGGAGTACCTGCACGATTGTAATCTACCAAAGTAATCTGATTTTTTGATGAACTTCCCTCGTAAATTAGTCGACCGGGGTCTTCTTCAAGCTGAATTCGTGTGATTCTAATCTTTTTATCCCCTAGTACAACTATACCTGCACCGCCTACACTAGTATCTCCGTATATGTTTAATTGCGTGATTTGAAAATTTTTAGGAGAGTCTGGGTAAAAATAATTTTTTCTAAAAAACGCAATTTTTTCAGGAGTACTACAGTTTAGTGCCATTGCAATTATTGTTGCTTTCTTTACTGCTTCTTGGTTTAATCGAGGTAAACTTCCAGGCAACCCAACACATACAGGGCAAATATTTTCATTAATTCCAAATTCTCTATAGTTTGCCTTGCATGAACAAAATAATTTACTATTCAGATTAGTTAGTTGACAGTGAATTTCCAATCCAATCATCGTAGTCGTCGTCATATTGGTACCTCCGGTAAACTAACGGTTTGTTCTAATGCAAAAGCTGCTTGTAATAATGATTTATCATTTGATGAATCAGACATTAGTTGAATTCCAATTGGCAATCCATTTGAATTTGCAAATGGAATGGAAACAGCAGGTTTTCCAGTAAGATTTGCAGTTACCGTATTAATATCAATTAAAAACAAAGAGATTGGATCGTCTATCTTTTCTCCTAGTTTGAATGGTAAGATGGGCACCGTTGGAGAAATTAAAAAGTCAAATTTCTTAAATGCTTCATTAACTTCTTTAGTAAGTTTACTTTTTACTTTTAATGCTTTGAGGAAATATTTCCCTGCATGGCCTGCTGATGGAACAAATCCTCCAATGATCATTCTTCGTATCACTTCGGGTCCAAAATTTGATCTAGCCTTTGAAATGTATGAATTAAACTCGTATCCCTCTAGTGAAAAATCATACCCGTATCTTAAATTATCATACCTTGCAAGATTGCTTCCAGCTTCTGTTGCAGTAATGGTGTAATATGCTGCAACAGAGTACTTTATCATATCAAGTGAGATCTCCTCACATGTTGCCCCCAACCCTTCTAATTTTGCAATAGCGTCTTTTGTCGCAGCTAGTACAGCAGGGTCTATACCATCATCAATCATCTCTTTAACTATGCCAAATTTTTTGCCTTCAATGCCTGATTCTATACCTGAGAGATAGTCTTCACCTTTGTTATCAATTGTTGTGTTATCATTAGTGTCAACTCCTGCAATTAAATTTAGCATAAATGCAGAGTCTTTTACAGTTCGTGTGAGGGGACCAATCTGCTCAATGCTATTAGCGTATGAAATTAATCCATATCTGCTTATCAAACCATACGTTGGTTTGTAACCTACAGTAGAGCAAAAACTCGCAGGATTTCTTACAGAACCGCCAGTATCAGAACCAAGCGAGGCTACACACTCAAATGCACTAACAGAGACTGCACTACCACCTGATGAACCACCCGGTACACATTTGGTATTCCAAGGATTTTTGCTCGGACCATACGCACTAAATTCAGTTGAAAGACCCATGGCAAACTCATCCATGTTTGTTTTGCCAACAAATATGGCATCTTGTTTTTTTAGTTTTGAAATTACTGTTGCATCATATGGTGCAATAAAATTCTCCAGCATTTTTGATGCACAGGTGGTTTTTGAATCTTTGATGCATATATTATCTTTAATGGATATGGGCATTCCAAAACAACTGCCAACTTTATCTCCAGATCTTATTTTTTTGTCAATCTCTCTGGCCTTGTCAACTGCCTCATCATTTACAGATAAAAATGCATGAAGTTTATCATCTACACTTTGGATTCTTTGAATTGTATTTGCAACAAAATCTTCAGCAGAAATATTCCCATTTTTTACTTCTTGAATGTACTCAAGGGCAGATATCTTTAGATTCATGAGGACATCTTTGGCGCACGAATGAATGTTCCTTTGTAATGATTTAGTTTCTCTATTAATTTACCATCAAATGGAATGTATTTATCATCACGTAAATTTAGAATTGAAATTTCAGGCATTGTGATTTCTTCAGACTCTACACTTGCAGAATCTAAAATATCAAAATAGCTAATCATTGTTTGCACCTTTTCAGCATATTCTTTATGATCATTAATGTCTATTCGCATTAATTTTGAAACATGTTTTATCTCTTCTTCAGATACCATTTCACACAACACAGCCTATGGAGTTAATCTATCCACGTCTCTAGGATAAAATGTAGTATCTCGTATATTCTCTGTTCCAGTTAAAACCATAATCAATCTCTCAAGGCCTATCCCACAACCAGCATGAGGAGGAACACCATAATCAAAGGCTGCTAAATGGTACTCAAATCCGTCTGTCTTCATTCCTTTGTTTGCCATTCTTTGAGCTAACTCCTCACGTTTTTCAATTCTGGTACTACCTGAGGATAACTCTAGATCACCATACATTAAATCAAAAGACTCTGAAACTTTGGGGTTTGATTTACTGTCTTTTACGTAGAATGGTTTTGGTGCAAGTGGCCAATCAGTGATAAAATAAAATCCATTCAAACCAATTTTTTTAAGATTTAAAGGATACAGGTCATCACCCCATTGAATTTTTGCACCTGCTTTTTGCATCCTCTCAACTAGATCATCGTATGAATATCTAGGAATAGAGTCAGGTATTGTAATGGCAGGAAATTCAGATTTTGGATTTTTTTGGATATAATCATTTACAGCTTGGATAGAGACTCGGATGATTTCTTCGATTCTATTCATAATGTCATTGTAATCAACAAATGCTTCTTCTAAATCAATAGAGATTGCTTCAGATAAATGATGGTTTGTTCTCGAAGACTCTGCTCTAAAAATTGGTGCAATCTCAAAGACTTTTTCAAAACTCATTGTTAATTGTTCTTTGTACAATTGTGGACTCTGAGCAAGAAATGCTTCCTTGTCATAGTAGAAGATTGGGAATAGTGCCGCTCCCCCTTCGGTAGCTGTTGCAATAATTTTAGGAGTATTAATTTCAACAAAATTTTCTTCTCCAAAATATTCTCGAATTGATTTTAAAACCAAACTTTTAGTTTTGAAAATATGCTGCAACACATCACGTCTGAGATCAATTGGTCTGACCTCTAAACGAGTGTCAATATTTTTTACAGTTTTTACAGTAGGCTCAAAGGGTGGAGTTTTTTCAACATTTGAGAATACTCGAAGTTCTGTAGGGATTATCTCATAGCCACTAGGGGCTTTCTCAGATGCTTTGATAATGCCTGTAACTGCAATAGAAGAATGAGCTTTTAGTGATGAAATTTTCTCTCGAATATCATCAGGACAGTCTCCTTTTTTTGCTACAATTGAGAGACTGCCATTTTTATCACAGATGGTGGCAAAGCTAATGTTTCCATGACCGCGAACTGTCAAGACCCAACCCATTACGGTAACTGTAGTACCATCATCTGTGGATGCATTAATTTCATTGGAATAGTGAGTTCTACGCAAAGTTCCTAGTTCTGTTTGTATCATGGTTTAATTTGATTCAGATTTACGGTATAATTAATTTTTATGTAAAATAGTGAACCATTTCCTTAATTTTCAGGTTTGTGACATCTTTTGGTGCTAAATCATGATTCTAGGCAGCAGCAGTTGACTTTATGTAAAACTAGATACATAATTTGTGCGTAAATTATCTTTAATCTAGTTTCTACATTTAGAATGTATACTATACACTGATTAATCCTAATAATTCATAAAATTTCAATACTCTGTAATAAAAATAGTGACTTGTTTAATAATATGGTTTTTTTCTGACCTATGAAATCCTCAAAGAAGTGTTTGGTAAGAAAACTAATCACATAAACACATTCACTTGAAAGGGGATGAATAATAACAAGATTGAGGGTGAGGTCAGAGATAGAGAAAAAGTCTTGGAGGATTGAAAAATATGAATACTCTTATTTTGATGGAATGAGAGTTTATTACAATTTCACCAAAAAACACGGTGCTTTGAAGGGTAACCCCTGTCCAGGCTTTATTGATTAAAGTTGATAGTTTGAATCATTTGAAAACGATCATTTAAAACACAATTTTGAGCAAAAATTTTAAATAAAATCCACATTTCAAATATCAGTTATTGACAAACCATTCATCCAATCTCTTAATAGTATGTTTTGCTTGAAAATAACATGATCAGTATAATGACAATATGCCTCTTTGCAGCTTTGATTATAGGAATGATAACAGTGCCGGCATTTGCAGATATACCACCATCACTGTACAAACAACTAGAGACGGGTATTCCAATAAACATGATAGAATGTTCTGATAATAAAACATTAACAAGTTCACCAAATAGTCGAACAGCTTGTGTGTATGATTCCACTGCAAAAAAGTTGGAGAGTCGTGGCTGGGTGATTGTTTTGCAAGAAACAGTTAGCATGACAGAAAACACAACTGATGTACCCTCTGATGATGAAATCTTTGTTGAATTTGCAAGAGGAGAATCAACATCTCATAAATCTATGAGATCATTTCCTTATGACCCGATAACCACTTTTTCAATGCCATCAACTGTTAATGTGGGTGAAACTTTTACCATACACTACACTTACACCTGGCTTGAACCTGATCCGGATACTGGTGAATTAAAAGAAATTATCGAGCCTTATTACGACACGGGTGATCAAGATCGTTTTTCTTATCTGAGATTTTTTTTACCTGATGAATTTTCTCTAGTTTCGGATATTACTGATCTTAATTGGCATTATTACCTTGCTGATCTGTATGATGATCATGCCTTAATTGTTTATTTGGTGAAGGTGCCTTATGATACATCACAACATCATAGTGGGTCTATTGATTTTCGATTAGACAAGGCCATGTTACATGATACAGATTTACTTTTTTTAAATCGGGCATTTTATTCTGATAATAACCCTGATGGGTTTATCATTGTGAAAAATAGCAATGGTGTAGAATTTGTTTCTGAGAAAATCATGAAGCGAGATTTTAAGATTGGTTGGGGTGAACCTTTTAGATACTTGGTACCTCATCTCACTCAAGATGACTATGTTCCTTCTGTAAGACCTGTGCCAAAAGAGTATTCTATAGATAAAGAACCTGATTATGTACCGCGTGAGAAAAATGGACGATGGGATACTTTTGCTGCGTTTACTCGAGCAGAAATAGATAGAATAAATCCTCAAAACGTGACGGAGTGGTTATTAGATTTAAATCTAAATTTAGATCTTGTCAATAATTTCCTTGCCGAATACCCAGAGTTGAATGCAAAGTACAGATGATTTGTTACTGGATAAATATGCAGAGTTTGGGGCGGCGTATTCATTTGTGGAATATTAAAAGTAGTTCGGCCCTTATTTGACATTATATTCTTCTTTTGTTTGTTCATCTATCACTGTTTTCTTCTTTTGGAAACATTGCTCTATGACTATTTGTAGAAAGTGCTATCTTTTTAAAATATTTCTTGATTGATGAATATGTCTTTTCAACTTTTTCATTTTTTAGTATCTTTCCATTTTCATCTGTTATTACTACTTGAAAAAACTTTTTGTGCAGGTCAATTCCCACATACATACGATTTCTGATTTATCTCTAATCTGTTTATTTGAAATTAGTTTTGGAGACGGCACACAGTTTTGGAACATGATTCATTTTTTATGCTATCTGATTTCCTTCTTCTTCTTGTATTCATATATAATTGAGACTTGGGTATCATGATTTACAAAAATAAAATCAAATTACTTGACAACACAGCATTGGAGGTTTAACTCTGATTGTGTGTGGTTTCAAGGTGTGAATGTTGGAATTTCATTTGTAGTGTTCTTTGATCCATCAGCGTTGAATGTGCACAAGTATTCCCCCATAAAAAAAAATGAGTAGACTGTTTGATCAAATGCACCACCACTATTACTTTAAGTGTTCAAGTCAGGATATTTCTCAAAGAGCTCATCGATATAACTTTGTGGAAGACCATCATGGTTTATGAGATATTCTGTCATGTTTGATGTTGTTGGTTGTACATGTTCTCTCAAAAATTCTGCAAATGAATCAATGATGGGTGGAAGGGTATCCTCTGTTATGGGTTTGCTTTCACCGGATAAAAAGATGGACTTTTCCTGGTATGGTTGGTTGATTTTAGGTTTATTGTTTTGTCCAATCACACTAGCTGGTCTTTCATCTAATACAGATACAATACCATTGTTAGTTTTTAACCATTTGTGAGCAGTTTTAGCATGAACCCAAGTATGTAACATATCTTTTGGAGTATTAACGGGTTCATTTACTCTAAACTGAATTTCAGTTTGTTGCCAAATGGACGGATTAATTTCAACAAGTTTACGTGATTTGAAGACAGTGTATTCATAAGGCGTGTCTAACGCTGTAACACCTGAATTTATAATTACAAAATCATCATCAAGTATTTCTATTCCACTTGGAAAAGTTAACCCAATGTTAACCTCAAATGAATCAGGTAACCTATGTTTTTTTGTAAGCTCACCAGTATCATCATCAATCTCAGCAAATGTGTAGTTTAGACGAATTGTGTTAATTTCACCTACTCTCATTTGTGCAGGATAATCAAAGATTACAGTTGTTGGATGGCCAAAGATAAGAACTGGTACAGTATTCAAAGTCATAGGAAAATCATCTGATGATTCTATGATTCTATCTTGAGAAACAAAATCAGTTTTTACATCATTAGATGAAAAACCAATAGATTCATCCAGTTTTATTATCTTGTTTGTTTCTTGCAAAACAATCACCCAGCCACGACTCTCTAACTTTTTTGCAGTGGAATCATACACACAAGCTGTTCGACCATTTGGTGAACTTGTTAATGTTTTATTATCAGAACATTCTATCATGTTTATTGGAATACCCCTCTCTAGTTGTTTGTACAGTGATAGCGGTATATCTGCAAATGCCGGCACTGTTATCATTCCTATAATCAAAGCTGCAAAGAGGCATATTGTCATTATACTGATCATGTTATTTTCAAGCAAAACATGCTATTAAGAGATTGGAATAAAGAACTCTGTGTCTTAATTTTACACGTTTATACTCAAATTATGCCGAAAAATATTTGGATCACGAGTTTACAAAACCAAATTTCATAATGCTTATAGTAGTTAAAATTCTACAAAAAACCAAGTTGAAGATACTAATATTTCTAGTAATGGCAATCTTTGTAGTTGTTGGGACATATGTAGGATATCACGTGTCTGAACAAGCAGCAGCCGATATGGCAGAAAAACACGATATCTCAATAAAACTTGAAACTCAGAGTTTAGATTCAAAATTGGTACAAATGTATCCTAATTTTGAATTTCAAAAAAATGCTCTTAAAACAAAAGATCTGAATTTTGGTACACCCCCACATCATGACCCTTTCAAATAAAGAAAAAGCTATAGCAATGATTTCAAATGGAATTGCAGTATTTTCACTACTTCAAGAAAGAGACAAATTGCCAAAAAATACAACAATGTATGATTTTGTATTAAAGATAGTTCCTGAAAATATCAACTCAGAGTTGAGTGCTGAATTAATTGATGAGGTATTTTTGTATGTAACATCTGCACATAGTTCATAAAGTACAATAGAAACATAACATCATGAGTGATACAGCAATAGCGACACTGGGATCTCATTGCTCATTACAAGTTTTAAAAGGAGCAAAAGATGAAGGTCTAAAGACAATTCTAGTATGTGAAAAAAAGCGTGAAAAACTATACAGCAGATTTCCATTTATTGATGAATTAATAATTGTAGATTCATTTAAAGAAATTCTTGATCAAAAATCTCAAATGATTCTAGAAAAAAATAATGCAGTTTTAATCCCACACGGAACACTGATTGCTCAAATGAGTTCTGAAGAGATTGAATCAATTAAAACACCAATCTTTGGCAACAAATGGATTCTAAGATGGGAATCAGACAGAATAATGAAAGAAAAACTCATGAGAGAGGCAAAACTACCAATGCCCCAACTAGTTACAGAACCAAAATATATCAATAAATTAGTTATTGTAAAAAGACAAGGTGCAGCAGGTGGTAAAGGATACTTTATGGCAGCAAACCAAATAGAGTACCACAAAAAAAGAGAACAATTAATCTCAGATGGAGTTATCTCTGAGAGTGAAACTCTATACATTCAAGAATATGCAGCAGGGGTCTTGGCGTATTTACAATTTTTTTATTCTCCACTAAAACAAGAATTAGAGTTCTTTGGAGTTGATCAAAGACACGAATCAGACATTGAAGGACTAGCAAGAATGCCTGCTGAACAACAACTAAAATCAAACAAAGTTCCATCATTTAACGTAATTGGGAATAGCCCCCTAGTTTTACGAGAATCACTATTAGATGAGGTGTACACCATGGGTGAAAATTTCGTCAATGCTGCAAAACGTATTGTACCCCCCGGAATGAATGGGCCATTTTGTATAGAAGGGGTATACGATGAGAATGCAAAATTTACATCCTTTGAGTTCTCTGCAAGAATCGTTGCAGGGTCTAATATCTACATGGACGGCTCCCCCTACTACTCTTTGTTATTTAACGAGCCTATGAGCATGGGTAAAAGAATTGCAAGAGAGATAAAGACAGCTACAGAATCCAATCAACTAGATAAAATCACAACATAACTTTAGAGTTCTACAATTACTGCAGCTTTTTCAGATCCCTCTAATTCCACCTGGATATTATCGATAATTTTTGCAGATGCTGTAAGACTAGAGTAGTCTACTAGTTTTAGATCATTTAAAAGATAAATTTTAGGTGCAATATCTGAATGTCTCAACTCTAAAAAATTGGCTAGTTCTTCAAGAATAACTATTTTTCCTCCTTGGAAAATTTTAGCATTTTTTAAAGACAACTTTAGCTTGCCATATCTGTCTAAAACCAAGATATGGTCTTTAATTTTTTTACTAAACAATTTTTTTGTAGTAACATGGCCTGTAAAAACAAAATAATGTCCAGTCTCATAACTTTGCTCAACTAGTCTTTCGGGAACCTCAATTATTTCACTAGCTCTTTTTTTAGCATCCTGAAAGTTGAAAATATTTTTTGATGTCTCAACACTGTCTAGCTCTACATTTCCCGTTGCTGTAACTCGCAGCAAAGATTTTTCTGCAATATATTGACTATCAATAATGATAGATTCAGGAACAGCCCCTTTTTCAACAAGAATTGCATGAATCTTTTTTTGAACTATTGCAATTTTTTCAGGAGATGCATCATCTATTGTTTGCTCAATCTCTTCTTGAAGCATTGATGATGCAACACCAATTGATGAGATGACATCAGCATGTGCTGCCTTTTCATACGGTAACCCTAACTGTTTTGCTACAAACGGCACAAGAACAGAAGCACCACCTCCCCCACCAATAATTTTTATCGATGAGTGTAACTTGAACTCTTTAATGATATTAGTGATGGTTTTAGTTATTTTAAATGAAGATGTTTGGATTATAGAGAATGCAATTTCGTGATATGAAACCCCTAGGTAATCACCGAGCATTTTAAGGGATATCTTTGCAGACTCTTGATTTGCAAAAGCATAGTCATCTTTTTCTATCATCTCCAAAGCATTTGCAGCACACGTGTTTGTTATTGCAAAAGTTTGGTCATTAACACATTGTATAGCTACATACTGTTCATCATCGTCTTTAGGTTTTACAAATACAATTTTACCTGTTTTTAAAATTTCAGGGTCTGCAAAACATGAATATTTCAACCCTGCAATATGTGCACTTCGAGGTCCCACTTTGGATACTCTTTTTTGGTCTAGTTTTACCATGCTCCCGCCTGCAACTCCCAAAATCCTAACATCCATAGAGCGAATACATGTGGGATGTTCATGAATTGTCACATATCTAATTTCAGGTTTTCCATTTTTTATAATGCAGATATTTGTGCTAGTTCCACCAACTTCTACAAATATTCCATTTGTGATTTTCAGGTAGAGTAACGCACCAGCTACACTAGCAGCAGGACCAGATAGAACAGTTAGAATAGGTTTTGTCTTAAAGGTACCCATATCTGATACCCCTCCATCGCCTTTCATTATCATTAATGGAGCAGTAACGCCTGTTTTTCTTATTGCCTCTTCTACATAGTTTGCCACCTGAAAAGTTTTTGGCAACACACTAGCATTTACAGCAGCAGTTAATGTTCTAATCTCCAATCCATACACACCAGAGATCTCGTGTGAAGCAGTAGATGGTATCCCATACTTTGCAGAACGGTTCATAATGAATAATTCATTTGAAGGGTCATCTACACCAAATGCTTCAGTGGCCACGATCACTTGAGCGCCTTTGGATTTTAATCTCATTATTGATGCCTCAACTTCTTGCTCAGTTATCAAGTGAGATGTGTCTAAAAATTCATGAAAAGAGATGATGTCATGATTTGAGTTAGAGATCTTTTCTAAATTGGTACGTTTGATAATGTCCTTTTTTGATGGACCAACTCCCATTGCAATTATACCAACTTTGGCAGTATCAGACTCTAAAAGGGCATTAATTGCCTGTGTTGTACTATGAGAGATTAATTCAATGTCACTGACATCAATTTTTGATTCTTTTAAAATATTTAAAAGTGCATCAACAATTCCTACTGAAACACCCTTCTCTTCAAAATGAGTTGTAGGTACTGTAGATTTTGATAGAACAGAACCAGTTTTAGCATCAATAGCTACTGCTTTTGTAAATGTACCCCCAACATCAATTCCAACACGTATTCTACGTTTATTGGTCATTTTTTACTCCATGAGATTTTCTCATAGAAGCTAGGTGTCTCTCTCTTTGAGGTCTAATAACTAACACATAAGTTGAGGCAACAAGATAAATGCTTAACAAAATAATCTGCGCTGTAATACTCTCAAGGGTAGGATAAATTCCAGTCATTGTTGCCAAATTAATATCCAGTCTAGGAACAACACCGAGTAAACTAGTATATGGAACAATATCTAGTATTTGTAGTTCTCTTACTGCATTGCCCAAAAATGTAATTGACATGTATGCCCCAACACCCATCGTCAATCCAAAGAGTGAACGTAATGGTAGCTTTTTCCCAAGTTTTCTCATGATATAGTATAGTAAAACAAGCACACCCAACCCTGCAATAAACCCAAATACTACATATGCCTCCATGTATTTTGCAAATCCAGACATTGCTTGATAGAATAAGACAGTTTCAAAACCTTCTCTGTATACGGTAAAAAAAGACAGCATTACAAACACCATAACACTACCCGTAGTTGTTGCTTGCCAAACTTTGGCCTTTACAAACTCCATCCATTTTTTATGTTCAATCTTGTTTAAAACCCAAAAACTGACATAAAACAACATTGCAGTTGCAGATAAAGCTGCAATCGCTTCAATCAACTCTCGATTTGCACCAGAGATCTCTATGATAAATGAGGCAATTACCCAAGTAACTGCTGTTGCACCAACTGCTGCAATAATTCCATAGTAGATATATTTTTTAAATTGTGTATTTCTAGAGGCTTCCAAATAAGAGACGATTGCACCAATGATTAAAACTGATTCTAGTCCTTCTCTGAAAATAATTGCAAATGAGGATGTAAATGCGATGGCTGGCGCAATCTGCCCTGTTCCACTAACAACACGCTCAGATTCATCTAAATTTCTTCGAATATCTACAATGACTTTTTGAACATCTGTATAATCTGCACGTTCATTGATTAAATTTCGTAATTCTGCAAATTGATATTCGACTTCTAATGTAAAGTCTGGGTCTATCTGACGCAGAGGAATTTCTACAAATTCATAGCTATCAAGGTATGCAGACCTAGCAGTAGCGTATGCAGAATCATAGTCAGCAGCTTGGTAATGTGCTAATGTCTCCTTTAAACTAGCACGAATAAAATCAATCTCTTTTCGTACTCCGGTCTTTTCAGTATCTGTGGAATCACCAATCTCTTTGAGTTCTCGTTTAGTGGTACTAGTACCATTAGATGAATCAACATCCAATGTAGATACTAGGGATTTGGCAGTTTTTAAATCCGGCAGAATCACCATATTTACAAATTCTTTGATTTCATCGCTAGGAGATTTGTTTACAATCATCATTCGTAATTTTTCTCGCATGTTTATCTCTAAAACCTCCAATAACTCATAGTCCACTATTTCAATATCAGGCTCTAAATATTCAAAATTTTCAAGATATGCCTCTATTGCTAGTTCTTCAGCACCGGCATAATCACCATCATCTAAGGATACCTCTAGTTCAGCATAGATATTTTCGATATTCTCATAGAGGTCATCTGAATCAAATGTTATGGATTGTGTTTCTAGTAGGTCTCGTTGAATGGCCGTAATTAGCGTGGCAACACGAATAAAATCATCAGTTTGTGAGATGGATTTTTCAAGATCATCATAAAAAGATAGGATCTCCATGCTTAATCTAGAGTTTGAATCATGGGAACTCTGAAAGATGTCTTTTGAGGATTCAACTAGTTTTGAGGATAAAATATGCATAGAGTTGTCATCCTCATCATTTTGAAAATAGTTTTGATACTGGATATCAGCTTCTATGAGAATATTTACAATTATTACATCATCATCATATGTAACATCTTTAATCTCTACTGAATTTAATAAATTATTAATTGATGATATCTTTTCTAAAAGAATAGTATTCTCACCATTAGGTATAAGGGAGTAAAAATCCAGTAATTCAATATGAATTGCATCTGCCAAATTACTATCAAATGCTCTCAACTCACCAAGATGTCGTCCATAGTAATCATTTGAAAATTCTGCAAACTTTGCTGCTTTATCTAAATCATTATTTTCAATACTATTTTTTACAAGCTCCAAACCAACTCCTATTATTATTTGGGAGGAGGCAAAGTCTTCAGAGAATTGAGCGTTTGCTACTGGGAATATCACCAAAGTTGTTAAAACAGCAAATATTCCCAGAGTCTTAATGGAATACATATATAACAAATCTTAGGATTAGCTAACTGTATTTAAACAACTGATTCATTCTAAAGATATAGAATGAAAAATATACAACAATATTGGAAAACTCGTTATAAAAAATACTAAAAATCATTGATATTCCAAGGTTTTAAAATAATGATATGGAACCATCTTTTCCTTTAAATTATAGCATTAATTCGAGTGAACATTGAATAAGAAAATTCTCAGTGTAATTTTTACAACTATATTGGTTCTACTATTATCTGAAAATGCATACGCAGAATCAGATTATGATGAAAAACTTGGATTTGCCAAAGCCTTAGAGGAGACATTAGGACACTTTTGGGCAATTGAGCAAAACGTTGATGCAGGTAATGCTGAACTAAGTTTAGTTCATGCAACACATCCTATTGCAGAATTGTATGATTCAATCAAACCAATGTTAAAGCAACACGATGCGGTACTAGATGGAAAGTTACAAAAAGCATTAATTAATTTGCCTGTAGCAATTAAACTTGATGCAAGTGATGCCAAAGCAACAATTACAGAGTTGCAAGGTCTAGTTGATCAATCAAGAACAACAGTTGTTGGTGATGAGTTGTATTCAGATATCTCATTTCAACTAGATTTAATCAAAGGACTTTTGGCAACAACCAAAGTTGAATATGCTGAAGCAGTATCAAATGGAGAGATTCACGAGCTAGCAGAATTCCAAGACGGTTCGGCATTTGTTTGGAAGTCAGAGCAAATTTTTGATAGAGTTAGTGCAAAACTATCACCACAAGAATCTAAAGAGATTAAAGAACACTACAAAGAACTAGTAAATGCTTTTGAACTAAAACAAGACCCTGAAGATATTGACGGAATTATTAATGATATAACTGGTAAAATAAACAAGATACAAGGAAAAGATTATGATGAAAAACTTGGATTTGCCAAAGCCTTAGAGGAGACATTAGGACACTTTTGGGCAATTGAGCAGAACGTTGATGCAGGTAATGCTGAACTAAGTTTAGTTCATGCAACACATCCTATTGCAGAATTGTATGATTCAATCAAACCAATGTTAAAGCAACACGATGCGGTACTAGATGGAAAGTTACAAAAAGCATTAATTGATTTGCCTGTAGCAATTAAACTTGATGCAAGTGATGCCAAAGCAACAATTACAGAGTTGCAAGGTCTAGTTGATCAATCAAGAACAACAGTTGTTGGTGATGAATTATACGCAGATGTTACATTTCAACTAGATTTAATCAAAGGACTTTTGGCAACAACCAAAGTTGAATATGCTGAGGCAGTATCAGATGGAGAGATTCACGAGCTAGCAGAATTCCAAGACGGTTCGGCATTTGTTTGGAAGTCAGAGCAAATTTTTGATAGAGTAAGTACAGAACTACCGCCACAAGAATCTAAAGAGATTAAAGAACACTACAAAGAACTAGTAAATGCTTTTGAACTAAAACAAGACCCTGAAGATATTGACGGAATTATTGATGGTATAACTGGTAAAATAAACAAGATACAAGGAACAGAAGAGGAAGTTGAGAATCTTCTCAATTATGTAGATAATATTGAAAAATTACTAGCAGATGTAAAGACTGAATACAGAAAAGGTAACATCGATATTGCACAAAGTTTTGCAACAAAAGCATATCTTGATAATTTTGAATACATAGAAAACCCACTTAAAGACACAGGCAATTCTGAACTAGTACATGAGATTGAACAGCTGCTAAGAGAAGACCTTAGAGGTATGATCAAAGAGGGGGCACCAAGTGCAGAGATTGATCAAAAAGTTGATACAATTTTAGAAAAAATGGAGAGTGTCAAAGTTGCAATTCCAGAGTTTGGAACACTAGTGATGGTTGCCATGGCAATTGCAATAGTGGGAATCATTTTGGTTACATCAAAAAGAACAGCAGCAAGCAGATTTGGTTTAATTTTAAGACAATAATTTTTGTGACATTATATTTCTAGCCAAGTATGTTTTATTATAAAATTCTCTTATGGTAATTACCTCACCCCCATTAGATGCTTAATTTTTTACTCAAAAATAACACATGTATCTAACCCACACAATCTTTGAGGTTTTTTAAGTAACAATGCCCAAATTCTAACTAGATGATCTTGTATATTCCACTAGTTGGGAATTAAAGTTAAAACAGGTTCTGGTTTTCTTATAGAAATATCAGCTTTGCTAATTCGACTGCGATAAACTTTGTATCTTCGTCCCTTATCAGATAACATCCATTTTTCAACTTTGATCAGTGTCAGCTCTTCAAGGTCTGTCAATTTTTTATACACAGAACTGAGCGGAATCTTTAATTTTTGTGATAGATCAGCTGCTGTATCTCCTTTTTTAATAATTGAGAATAAGATTGCTCTTGATTCAGAATCAGCCAAGGCCTCTATTACTTTTTGAGTGATATCATACTTTTTTAGTTGTGGCAATGTAAATTTTTGCGACATGTAAATCAAAAACATTGCACGTGTATTTAAACGAGATGGTATAGTTCTCATTCTATAGAGTGAGAACAATTAAGAAGATTCTTTTTTGTTAGATTCAAAATGATTCCAAAACAATCCAAAAATTACCCCAATAGATATCCAAAATGATGAAACTCCAAGTACAGACATTAATCTGAATTCATGCAGCAAAGTCATGGGAACAGCGGCAGGTACTTTGTCAGGATTTTCAGGCATTAAAAGAAAGATGACATTTATGAAAATCACATATCCCGCTACGGCGACAAATTTTTTCTTGTTTTTGAGTTTCGTTAATAGTTTGTAAAATCCAAGTGCGCCAACTCCAGATAGTGCAACAAATGAGAGATACAAAACAGTTCTAAGAGCTAGGGATTCACCATCCCCAACAGTTGGAGGATTTGCAGGATATTTGAGAAAAGGTATCAGATACAAAACAAACCACATAGTTGCAGCCAAGAACAATGATTTTTTTATATCATTGTCTCCAGGCAACGAATTTCTAGATAATGCATATACAATTCCAAACAAAGCACCCATCGAAGTTCCTAAAATTACACCTGCCAGAATCTGACCACTTTTTTGCCAGGTCCTGTATCCGTGGTATTCTGCCCAAAATTCAGCCGTATCTTCTTCTTCTTCGCCTTTCTCATCCCCCCTAGACTCGAACAAATTTTGATTTTCAATGCCTATTGCTTGATCAAGATATGGCTCTACTAGTGCAAAGTTTACAGTTCCATGGATTAATCCTGCAAATGCGCCGGACAATAAAACAATAACGATAAAGATGGATGTTTTCACGTTAAAAAATTCCTAATGACAAGGAAAACCGGCTGCATGTCTCATATCGTGAGTGAGTTCATGAAGGTAAAGATCTGTAAATGCTTTTTCTCCATAAACTAAACTAAAGGTATGTCCTTGATCAAAGGCTACAACAAACAACCCGACGGCAAACACTATAGCTAGTGCAAGAATTGCCAATTTTGAGATGGCGGATTTTGAGACATTGATCTGTTTTGATTCAGACATATGATAGAAGGTTCTCTGAATATATTTAAGCTCTTGGATAAGGGGATTATTTATAAAGAAATCAGAATAATAGGTGAAATCTCTCAATCCAAGTTTAGGTGCCTTGTGATATACTATGTTATAAAAACAAGAAATGGATCAGCAAAAAGTACCAAACAGAACAATGCAAAAAGCAACTATCTGGGATTCATCAGAGAGAGGAGTAGTTGTTGTTGACCAAAGATGTGTTTCGGATTACAAATTAATCATACAAACCACAGTAAAGGAGAGAGAAAAAAATCAGCGAGATATCAAAAACAACAGGATACAAACCAAAGAGGATGATACGCAGAGAAGGTATTTACATCAAATAACATTTGTTATCACATGAGAGTATCGTACTTGCTTGGAATACCCATACTAGCAGTAATGATTTTAGGAGCATTCCTAGGATTTTATCTAGAAACTCAAATCGAAACAGACACACCTAGTGCACTAAATTTGATTAAAGGCGGCTCTCCAATTAAAGGTAGTCCGGATGCACCAATTACAATCTTGGAATGGGGAGACTATCAATGTACTTTCTGTTACAAGTTTCACCAGGATACACTAGGTACAATACAAAAAGATTTTATCGATTCAGGCAAAGTCAAACTAGTCTTCAAAGATTATCCATTAAATGGTCCAGACTCATTTCTTGCAGCAGAAGCATCATACTGTGCTGAAGATCAAGGGAAATATTGGCAATACCACAATCAACTGTACCAGAATTGGGGAGGAGAAAGGACAGGATGGATTACAAGAGAATCCCTAGATACCTTTGCAGGTACAGTAAATTTAGAGCTGCAAAAATTTAACAAATGTCTAGATGATCACAAATATCAAAACAAAGTAAATGCAATGTATCAATTTGGAAAAGAGATAGGCATTGATGCTACACCGTCATTTTTAGTCTTTAATGAAGAAAAGATTATCAAAATTCGAGGGAGCCAACCTTTAGAGGTGTTTCTAAGAGCCTTTGATGAGTTGTGATTTTAAGAGATTAATCAAAAAGATATATTCGTAATTTAAAGAGATATTGTATGCCCAAGATTGAAATTGAAAAGCAAGATTCTGTAAAAATCTACAAAATTAGAAAAGTACTAGAAGAGTTGTCACAAAAATCAGGTAGAGGTACAGAACTAATCACAGTATACATTCCAAAAGGAAAGCAATTACATGAAATTATCAATTCACTCCAACAAGAACAAGGAACAGCAGATAACATAAAATCAGATTTGACAAGATCACATGTTGTGGATTCTTTGGGCAAAGTTGTTCAAAGATTAAAAATGTATAAAAAAACTCCAGAAAAAGGACTGGTAATGTTTTGTGGGGCATTACCTCCAGAGGAGGGTGGCCCTTTAGGTAGTGAGGTAGTCAAAGTCTGGGAGATAGACCCTCCAAAAGATTTGAATCAATATCTTTACAGGTGCGATGATCATTTTCACGTGGATATTTTAAAGAACATGCTAAAAGATGATAATCTAATCGGATTCTTGGCAATTGATGCAAAAGATGCAGGATGGGGGTTGCTACACGGTGATAAAATAGAGGTGTTATCCCAGACAGGTTCTGGAGTGGCTGGAAAACATAGACAAGGAGGACAATCAGCAAAAAGATTTCAGAAATTACGAGAGATGGAACTGAGTTATTTTTATAATAGAGTTGCACAAACCACTAGAGAATACTTTATTGACATTTATCCAGTAAAGGGATTAATCATTTCAGGACCAGGCCCCACAAAAGAGGACTTTATCAATGGAAATTATCTAGAGTACAGACTACAAAATAATATTATCAATACCATTGATGCATCGTATTCAGGTTCTGAGGGGATTAGAGAGGCATTTACAAAGTCTTCGGATATTTTAGGCAATTTTAGAATGGTAGAAGAAAAAAAGATGATAGAGGATTTGTTCAGAGAGATAAACACAAACACAGGTAAAGGATCATACGGTTTGCAAGAAGTCATAGAGTATCTCAAAAATAATGTTGTACAAACTTTGTTAATTACAGATAATACAAATCTACACAGAGTTGAGGGAAAATGTAAACGTTGTCAACACATTCAAGAAGAGATTGTTGAGAGACCTCTAGTTATTCCTAAAAAAACTCAACTTACATCTAAACCATGTCCGGGGTGTAATGCTATGGAGGTAGAAGTTTATGAACAAGACATTGTAGATTATTTGGAGATACTATCATCAAAGGTAGGCTCAAAGTTAGAAGTCGTTTCTGGAAGTGCAGAACATGGAACCATGCTTTCAAGTTTAGGAAAGATAGGCGCCATTCTACGATACAATCCAGGGCACTCTAAATAAAACTACGAATTTTTTTAGCTAGTTCTAATAGTTCAGTGTTATTTGGAATCTGTCGCTTTGTCCAAACAGTTCCTGTATTATTGTATCTTGGGATAATGTGGATATGCACGTGCGGGACAATTTGTTTTGCAGCCTTGCCATTATTTTGTCCTAGACTAAATGCATCAGCTTTTGTAGCAGATAATATTGCCTTTGCAATTTTTGGGACTAGGGAGAATATACTCCCAACATTCTCAGCAGTCATATCTGTGATTCTTTCATGGTGTTTTCTTGGAATTACTAGACTGTGTCCTGTATCAATTGGGTATTTGTCTAAAAATGCAACATGGGACTGGTCTGTATACAAAAAGTGGCCTGCTATTTTTCCATCCAAAATATCACAGAAAATACAACCCATGAGAATAGTAATCCCTAATTTTATTTATTGTTTTTATTTAATTTAAAACTAGTCATATTGTAGTAGTTTATCTCCTAGAACTAGGCTGTTTGGTTAGAACCACCTGAATAGATTGATGAGGAATTAATTGATTGATAGGCATCTGAAAAGACCTTTTTGTGATGTAATAACAATAATTTGAAAATATGTTGTGACGAATGGTTAATTAGGGTAATTTAAAGTGGAATTACCACATGGGTCGAAAAGAGAGACAAAAGCGTGAAGAAAAACGTGAAAACTATGCTACAAAGTATACAGCAGAAAAGAGAAAACATACTCTTATTGCAATACTGATACTTGCAGCAATTGGATCAATAGTGGGGTATGCAGCTTACATATTTGTCACCATGGATGATACAGTACCCGGAGGTCCAGATAATGCAGGTGCGTTAGGTAGTGAGCATGCTCATACGGCACTTTTGGTAAAGATATTTGGAGATACATTTGATTTTTCTAGTCCAGCATTCCAAATCAAATCGAGTTGGATTCATTTTGAAGGGAATGATGGAACTACAATTCACAAACATGCAACTGGAGTTAATTTAGGATACCTCTTTGAAACTCTAGGAATTGGTCTTGATGACCAATGTTACATATTTGCAGATGGAAAGCAATTCTGCTCTAATGAAGATTACAAGTTAAAGTTCTTCATTAACAGAGAACAGGTGCCAGACATTAGAGAATATGAAGGTGTGGAGGGTGATAGAGTATTGATTTTGTATGGTGGTGAAACTCCTGAAGAGATTGAAGATTATTTGGTACAGTTGGATAATCAAGAATTAATTAAATAGAATTTTTGAAAATTATTTTTTGGTGGTAGTAGTGGTAAATGATGATGTGTTTTTATCAAAAAACATGTAATACCCACATAAAGTACAACGTAAAACTATCAACTCTGTTGTAAGAAATTCTTTATCTTCAAAACGTCCACTTAGTTTGAAATTGTCACCTGCAATCTCTGCCTTGTTGCTCTTACAAACAGGGCATTCTAGTGCTTTTTGTTTTATGGTACCCATTAAAATAGTATAATTTAAACTCCATAAAAGTTATCAGCTAGAAAACGATTATCTGGAGATGATCAAATGTTTATGTTTTAGACAATGTAAAAAATAAACTAGATTTTTATAAATTAATATTTTAGAAATTATACTTGTTAAAAGACGTGTTTTAAAATATGTCTTGTTTAGATAAAACATTTTGATTTGCCATAAGGGGTGCAATAGAGTAATTTGTTTTATAATGTCTACTTGACATCAACATAGCAAATACATCTGATGGTCTAAGGTAATCCAATTTTAAGACGGTTCGTCATCTGCCTTTTCAAAAGACATGTCCTTTTGTTGACATGACTCACATTTTTCCATTATACCAAACTCGTTTTTGTACTGGCCTTTTCCATCACATCTAAAACAGATCAATCTGATCTAGTTTGTTTAGATATGAATTAAGTTTTCAGAGGGTATTTGTGCCTAATTGGGAAGAATGACAGATTTTTGTGTTTATAGTGTGGCTTGTAAAGGATGTTCAAAGTAACACAAGCCAAATGATTATAAAAAATATTGATATTGCACTTTTACATATCCTAGAACAAAAACGCATGGTATCTAAAATTGAATCAGTTTAATCAGGATTGATGTAATTTGTTTAATTCACGTATTTTTGATTTTTGTGATGATTTATTTCATTCAGACAATGATGTAATTTTCAAGCATAGAATTTTAAATTCATTGTTTTTATGATTGGAATATCTTTTCCAATGTATATCATATACTCCTTTGATCTGTATAGATTCTTCTCTGTTTTGGGTGGAACCGCTTCCTGCTTTAGATGACCAAGATAGATCCCCCGTAACTTGCAGTCCTTCATGTATTCTAAAAGCAGAATCAATTGTATTGTTATTTTGTGATATTTTCCAATACAATGGATCATTTGTTATCATAACTGCATACCCTTCAGCATTGGGATGTCTTGTCACAATGTCTTCTAGTCTTTGAACATCTTTTAAAAAATCATATCTGCCAAGATCTTCAGCACTATGATTTTTTAGATTGAATGTTTCATCGCCAACTTGTGTATTCAGTAAGGATGATTTGTATTTTAATTCAATTGCTACAGGATTTGGATTCTGTATCCAAACATCAATGTATCGTGTGGTTGGTTCCATAATTTTGTATTCCAATTTAATGTCAAAATCAGGATATTGTTGTTGAATTTCATATGCAAATCTAGATTGAAAATCTTCTTCATTGTGAAAAATTGGACATATTTGAGATAGAGATTCTAATATTGTATCAATGTTAAATGCAGTCATGAATTAATCAAAGCTCCATGCACTCTTTTAAAATCTTCCTAAAGTCATATCTAAATATTTCATATAATTTTATCATATTCTATTCCTACACTGCATATCTTGATTTGTCAATTTCTATTATTATACATATAGCGCATATTTTAAGCATTATCAGAATGGAAACAAAAAAGAAGATACAAAAACCAATCATCAAACTCAGATCAGAGATTAAAATTCAAAACACTGTATCCACAGCAGACCTCAAACAAGAGATTAATCTAACAGACTTTAACAAATACGAACACCTTAGCGCAAATCTTGAATTATACAGATGCGGCTATGTAAAAGATAACACCATGACTGGTAGAGTGACAGTATTTAGAACTGGAAAGCTAATCTCTGTTGGAACAAAGAGTCCAGAGCAGGCAAAAAAGGAACTAAAAAAGGCATGCAAGCTATTACAAAAATACAAGCTTGCAAAACCAGTCAGAATAACCTCACAAACAAGAAATATTGTATCCAGATTTGATATGAAAAAAAAGTTACCCATAGAGAAACTTGCAAGAACATTGCCAAAAAGCATGTATGAGCCAGAACAATTTCCGGGTCTGATTTACAGAATTCAGGATAGTTGTGTTGCATTACTATTTGCATCAGGTAAAGGAGTCATTGCAGGTGCAAAATCAATTGAGGAGACAAATTCCGCATTCTTTGAGGTAGAGTCAAGAACATAACATCATATTCAAGATATCATATTCAAAACATTCATACAAAAATATTAACAATCTCAGCAATGACTGTGTCCAGATATATCCCCTCCAGAAGCATAATGTTGTTTGAGGAATCAATAAAATCAAAATACACCAAAAAAAATTATTCCCAGCATCTCAAGGAATTTGAAAGATACTCAGGAATTCACAGTGCAAAACTACCAGAGATGCCCACAAAACAGCTACAACGCATTCTTGAGGACTATTTGATTCATCTAAAATACAACACAAATCCCAACTCCATCTCATCAAAGTTTCAAGGAATACATCATTTTTGTATCATGAATCAGATAAATCTCAACTGGGAGATAATACACAAAATGTTTCCTCAAAAACAAAAATCTCAATCTCTAAGGTCATACACCACAAAAGAGATCAGAGAAATTCTATCTAACACAAAAAATTTGCGTGACACAGCATTGATTCATTTTCTTGCATCAACTGGTGCCCGAATAGGGGTATTTGACCACAAATTATCAAAGAGTCACATCAAAAAAATGCCTGATGGATACAATGCAGTAAAACTTTACGCCGGACATGTTGAGGAATACTGGGGTTTTCTCACCCCACAAGCATCAAAGGCATTAGATGCATACCATAATTCTCATAAAAAATACAAAGTATCTTTTAATAATGCAGCACCTATTTTTTCAGTAAGAGGTACATCAACTCAGCTTGGATGGAATGCTGCAAGGTCAATTGTCTCAAGGACTGTATCAAAAAGCATAACTAGACACAAGGAGAATGGTCGCTATGACGTGCAAATAAATCACGGATTTAGAAAGAGATTCAACACGATACTAAAAATGGACAATCATGTAAACTATAACATTGCAGAGAAATTAATGGGGCATAGAAATGGCCTTGATAAAGTATACTTTACACCAACGTTAAATGAAATGTTTACAGAGTTTAAAAAAATAACACATAAAATACAAGTCTAGCAAAACATGTGTTTATCTCTATGAGACATGAGCATAACTATTATGGGAAAATACAATCTAAATGTAAATAAAAAGTTGGATGTAAAATTTAGAAAAATTGTTGTTAAAAAAAAGGAAATTACAAAAGCATTTGAAGAATCTATGATTATGGATAATCGATAATGCCTAAATTCTCAACCATACCAAACATAACGATAATTGAATTTAAATCATTAAATAGAGCAATATGGAAAAAAGATCGAAATTGAATTCTTCTTTTGCTGATTGCGATTTTAATCTTAAAATCGATAAAAAATATGCCGGTAAATGGATAGTGATTATTGATGGTAAGATATTTGGAGCAGGCAGAAGAGCAGAATCTATACTTAAAAAAGCAAGAAAAGAACATCCAGATAAAATTCCATTTGTATATCAAGTTCCTACACAAGATTCAATGTTGTTATGATAATTACAATGAGACATGGGCATAACTATTTCTTATTTTTAATCAATTTCTCAAATTTATTCTAACAAAGAAGCTAAGGATCACCAATGTTTTATTCATTAAAATGTCAAAACAATGAGAATTCTTAGCAGCATTTTGTCTGAATCCACTCTTGTTGTTGTTCTGTATTTGGTGAGAACATTGTCTCTGTATGATGATATAACTAGACCAACAGACCCTATGTCTATTCAACCATTTTGATGGAGGTGTTTCAGATAATTCCTAGAATTTCTGTAGATGTTAAAAATTAAAGTTCTGTAAGTTGAGACCCAAAGCATAAAATCATAATCTTCTAAATATTGAAAATCATACTATGTCATGTTCATTTAAACCCCAATTCCCTCTTTTTTATTTTGATGTGTAGAGGTTTTTCTGAATTGGAACAAGATCTATATTTTGTGCTTGAGTCACTAACGTGACAGAACTATCATTCCATGTACATGTCCTCATAACCAGACAAAACCCTTATTTTTTATATTTAAATATCTAAAAAAATATAGAATACTATAATGTCTAATGACAAAAAAGCTAAAGCACCAGGTATAGAGATAACAGAAGGTAAGCCTCTGTATGGAAGTATCATCAAAGAAAGAAATAAAGATGACGATGAAGACGAATGATTTTGTTTTAACATATCTTCAAAATCAAATATCATTGATACAAAACTAATGTCTAATATTGATACAAAAGTATCGTTTTTTATTACACTATCTGGATTATTTACTACTGTTTTTATAATTGGAAATAATTCAATATTAGTTGAATATGGTTATGGGATAATTCTACCGATTATTCCATCTCTAGTTTTTGGTATTTCAGTTCTCTATTTAAGACCCATATATTTTGGACCTGTTATTAATGTTAAGCAAGATTTTAAATTAAAAGAATTAACAAATGAAAACACTAACTACTTGTTAAATTATTTAATTGAAAATATGTCTAAGGATATTTCATCAAATCGTGCAGATCTATCAATAAAAATTAGATTACTTGTTTGCGCCTTTATATCTACAATATTATATGTAGTTTATATATTATTTCTATATTTTTTGCAATTTTAACATGTAGATTAAAATTCAATTATGGATTAAAATTACTTTTAATTTTTTCGTGTTTATTATTTCTCATTTCAAGTCTAATTTTTTTACAGAGATAAAACCAATTGCACTAGAAACATGGCACCTAATGAAAAATGTGGAATTATAATTGACGTGAAGAACAGATGGATTATATTAATTCAGAATGCTATTTAGCACTAATATTTACCAAGTGTATTGCAATGGATGTAATTATACTTCCAAAACCAAATGTAATACCTATAACTGTCTTTCCAACGTTTCCAAAATGTGGGAGCATCACCTAACTCATTAAGGGAAACCTCACAATTAGGGAAAGCATCTATGATATTACTAATTACAACATTCATAGTATGTTATTATCACCTACAGTAATTTTTTCCCAAAAAAGAAATATATGATTTGAATCATCAGGATTATGAATGCGATAGTTGGGTAAATAATTTGGAAAATTTTGTTCTACAAATTCACAACATTTTCAACAACAAAACGATCACTGAATAATACACCTAACGAAATTAGCCTCATCAAAAATATGCTTATACACGAGCTATTTCAATACTCTTAATGTCTTGTCCCAAATCTCTTTTTAGTCGTCGTTTCAGAGATATAGCATCAGATGCGGAAGGCAAATCTATTTTGCCAATATGATCATAGCTTTTAGAAGAACTAACTGGAGCCACGCCCCTAAAATCTTCACGCATTATGTCTTTAACATGATTACATATTTGTCCTCTGCTTTGACAAAGAACCCTAAATTCAAATTCAGGCATCAAAGATTCACCTCTCGATGACATTTATTACTGTTATGAACATTTTCTGTTTGAGATGCATATTTTTGAATTTTCATGGAAATTATGGATAGATCTTTCATCTTCATAAGGATTTATTTTATTTTTTAAAGAATTTTCATTTTTATTGGAATTTATCAAAAGGTTAAAAAATACTAACATCTAGGACCCTACCTGAAATATCAACTATAGCCTTGATAGAACAGATGATATCTAATTGAGGCATGGGCATAATAATTATTTTTCATTTTTAATCAATTTCTCAACTTTGTTCTATCAAAAAAGACAAGGATCTCCAATGTTTTATTCATTAGTGTCAACACAAATAAAAATCCCTGACAGCATTTTGCTTGAATCCTATCTTATCAGTATTCTGCATTTGGTGAGAGCATTATCTTTGTGTGAGGATATAGCTAGACATGGTAGACCATGTGATATTCAACTGTTTTGATGGTGCAATTATTCATCATAAAATCATCTATTAGATCCCTAGCAATAACACGTTTCATTATTTTCTCTCAATTAATCCACCAATGACAAACTACTCAAGGTCTGCAAGCTATAACAAATCCCAGATAGGAGAACCCTTGACAAAAGATTTCTCTGTTTGCCACTTTCTCAAATTATTAATACGATGGGAAATTTGCTTATCTCTGAAAAACTTGTAGAGAGCAATTCAATATTAGTTGAGTACGATGTTAAAAGCAAACAGTCCTGTACGACACAATCAGAGATCAAAAAATACAGATTACCAATTCCAGTAATTAACACAGATGCAAATGGATTGCAATTCAAAAAGTTGGATTTTTGGATACAAGCTTCACAAGAGTTGTAGTACTGGAAAACTATAGTTTCATTGCCAGATGATACCAGTACAGCAAATATTCATGATTCTCAAAAATTAGGTGGTTTGGTTGGACCACTTGCAAGAATTATAAAAAATATTTTGGCAGATCCTGCATATAATAATTCCAAATTATATCATAGTTATCGATATAATTTGAGATTGACATGTCCAATCAGGACCTATCAGTCAACACCACCTGAGAGAATCAAACTTGCAAATTTCTACAATTCTGACAAAGATCAAAAGTTGTATGCAGATAGAAAAATTTCAATTGAACCTCTTTGAGATAATCAAAGATACATTCAACGTTGACAAGTTATCAGTCAAAGGATTTAGGAATGAAATCAGCTGTGTTGATTTGTGTGTTGGTGTATCAATTTACAGTGTACATAACTGTGTCACAAAAGCAGAAAACCCCAGAATTGTGAAAAGGATGTTGTGTTGTTAACTAATTTGATTTTTGTAAATAATCCTTATTCCAAGTCTCGATCCTCCTGCAAAGATAATTTTCTTACCAAATACAGAATGCCGATAAGAAATGATTCAGACAAAATATTACTAGGGATTTTCACTCGTTTTGGCATTCCAATGAACAAAACACTGGTTGATATCCTCGATTTTTTTAATAAAATAAATTAGAGAGATTGATTAAAGATGAGAAATAGTTATGCCCATGCCTCATCTAAATAAATTCCCACAGTCATTGCATTCCCATTTTGGATCATCATCTGAGACACAACAACCACCCAAAACAATCTCCTTTTTGTCTAATTTGGATTTAGTTCTATCCATAAGGTCAGGGGCATATCCATATAGAATCTTTGCGATGTTTTTACCATTACAAGATGGACAGACAGTCAATTTCTTTTACTCCAGTATTCATACAAATAATCTCCATTGCAAGAAAAATAGTTGTGTATACTATTATCCAATTGGTACACTTGTCTTTCTCCCCATAATTGAAACCTATTTGTATTTTTATAAACAGGTTTACAAATTTTGCACTTCAACTTTTTCTCTTTTATCTACTTCCATAAATCATTATTTATTGTCTTCAAACTTGCATGTCTGGCAATCCTCCGTGCTTTGGTTTTAGGCAGACTCGAATCAAACATCTTTACATCAAAATCCAGCATTGCACAAATAACAACAATTGTTTTTTCTTGTTCTTTTTTTTGTGTATGTTATTTGTGGGTTATTTATAACTAAAAATGTGCTATTTGCCTTTATGAGGAATTTAAAATAATAGTTTGATTATAAGATTAACTTGTAATATTATTACATTTGAGATAAAATATGTAAAATCTTTATCAAATAAACAATACCCATAACAAAAAAGTAAATGATACAGTTAAAATCTAACAAAAGCCTAAATTATAGCAATCCAAATCTGAGATGTCATGGAGATATCTAGCAAAAACGTAGTGGATGGAACAGCACATGCCCCACACAGAGCAATGTACAAAGCTATGGGACTAAACGATGATGACCTCAGTAAACCATTCATCGGAGTGTGTCACACAGGAAACGAGGCTACCCCCTGTAACATACTACTACCGACACTAGCAGAAGAGGCAAAGAAAGGAGTTGCGCAAAACGGTGCAACACCAAGAATATTCTCAACTATTGCAGTAAGTGATGGAATTGCAATGGGCCATGAAGGAATGAAGTCATCACTAGTTTCACGTGAAGTCATAGCAGACTCTATTGAACTAATGGTAAGAGCTCACCAATATGACGGAATTGTAGGAATTGCAGGATGTGATAAGAGCCTTCCAGGAACAATGATGGCTATGGCCAGATTAAATTTACCATCAGTCTTTGTTTATGGCGGAACAATCATGCCTGGAATTCTAGATGGAAAAGAGCTAACAATTGTAGATGTTTATGAAGCAGTAGGGGCATACGATGCAGGACAAATTTCTTTAGAGACATTAAAAAATATTGAAAATACAGCGTGTCCAAATTCAGGGTCTTGTGGAGGAATGTTTACTGCAAATACAATGGCATCAATCTCAGAAGCTATTGGATTGGCATTACCCGGAAGTGCTAGTCCTCCAGCAGAAGATGAGCGTCGAGCTAAGATGGTCTACAACACAGGTGCTGCATGTGCAAAATTATTAGAATTAAACATTAAACCAAGAGACATCATGACGTATGAAGCATTTGAGAATTCAATTGTAATGCTCAATGCTGTGGGTGGTTCAACAAATGGAATTTTACATTTACTATCAATGGCAAATGAAGCTAGAATAAAATTAACGTATGATGATTTTGAAAGAATTCGTAAAAAGACACCACACATTGCAGACATGAAACCGGGTGGAAATTACGTGATGAATAGTCTTGATAAAATTGGAGGGATTCCTTTTGTTCTCAAAAAATTAGCATCAAAAGGATTACTAAACAAAGATTGCATCACAGTAACTGGAAAAACTATACAACAAAATCTTGATTCAATGAATATTCCAGAACCGCAACAAACAATCATCAGACCAATTGAGAATCCATTACACACAGTAGGAACTGCCGTAATACTCAAAGGAAGTCTTGCTCCAGAGGGCGCAGTAATAAAAACGGCAGGAGTAGAGATGACAAAGTTTACAGGCAAAGCCAAAGTGTACAACAGAGAAGAGCATGCCTTTGATGCAGTTGCCAAAGGTGATATAAAAGAAGGAGATGTACTAGTAATTCGTTATGAAGGTCCAAAGGGAGGACCAGGCATGAGGGAGATGCTTGCAACTACTGCTGCACTTGTAGGGCAAGGTTTAGGCAAAAAAGTAGCAATGGTCACAGATGGACGATTTTCAGGAGGCACCAGAGGATTCATGGTAGGTCATGTTGCACCAGAAGCATACGTTGGAGGTCCAATTGCACTAGTCAAAGATGGTGATGAAATTACAATTGATACGGTAACTACAATTATTGATATTAACATCTCAGAGAAAGAGTTGGCAAAAAGAAGAGAATCTTGGAGGAAACCTAAACCAAACTATACAACAGGTGCACTAGCAAAATATGCGACACTGGTGGGTTCATCAGCACAAGGTGCAATTATGACTGCAAATCCATAAATATATTATTTTAGGCTAGATCGCAATTTAACATCACAATACCAAAAATAACATACACAAGATCTTTTATTTCCATACCCAAAGATTAAACCCAAGTTAAAAATTCATAATGTAGACTTGGATATCTATTCTAGAAAATTTGCAATAATTATACTAGTCATGCTAATAGGCATTCTATTAATACAGGCAATATCAAATTACAGTAATACAGACCCTGTAAAAACAATCGATTCAGAAACATGTGAATTATACATTTTGGATCCTCAAATTAATGCCAAACAGTATCTAAACGAATTTGATTCAAAATGTCTTGATTTTAAAAATCTAAACAAGTAAAAAATTAATTAATGAAATCAATTTCAACAAACCATGGATAATACTCCATCTGAAATAAATTCCGTATTTTGGAATGAAGCAAAAAAATCATGGGATTACAAAATAATCAAAGTTGATGAATACTTTGGGTACAATCAATGCCAACAGTGCACAAAACCAATCTCACACAACATAAAAACAGACGGCGAATTTAAAACGGTTTATGTCAAATGTGGCTGTGCAGAAAGAAACAAAACAAGTTAAACCTCATCAATACCTAAAACATCATAGTATGCCCTCGGAATCATCTGCTGACCCTTAAAGAAGACATTATTCACAGCAGCATCTAAAACATATGTTTTTGCCCAATCCTCATCACTACGAATTGAGCGACCAAACCCTTGTAATATTTTAGTTAGTGTTTGCGAGGTATACCAAAATGGAAATTTTTCCATCTTGGCCTTTGTTCTTTTTTCTGTATAATTGGGATATGGAACTTTGGCAATAATTTGAAATCTAGATAAATCATCTTTCAAGTCAACTCCTTCCCAAAGAGATGAAGAGAGTAAAACACTAGTTGGATCAGTTGCATGCTCAGAAATTACTTGGTCTTGGGTCTTTCCATCCTTATTTTTGCTATGACACAACCTAATTCTTTGTGTATTTTTTGGAGAAAGATGACGAATAATTTTTTGACATCTAGGAATAGACGAGGTCAAAATCAATCCACGCTCATTTGAGTGCTCATCAAGTAATCTATCAATTGTTTTGATAACTTTGATCTCGTCTTCTTGGGTAGAACCATAACTTAGTCTACTAATATTGAGTAGTTCTATCTGTCTATGTTCTATTGGGAATGGGGATTTTATTGTATCAACAAATGCAACATCATCTTGTTGTAATCCCATATTTTCACAGAAACTTAGCTTGTTAATAGTAGCAGACATAAATAATTGATATGGAGTTTCAAAAAACAGATGGGCAAATTTTGAAACATCAATTGGCTTTACAGAAATTGTTCTAAAATTTCCATTAAAGTCTTTTACGGGATCATTAACAACAAAATTATCCTTGTCAGCCATAATGTCAATTTTTGCTTGTGCAGACTTGTCATGGCGTCTCTCTAATTTTGAAATTAATTCATAATCGGGATTATTTTGAAATGCCGGACTTTGTTTGGTGTCTTTGATTTGTTTAGCATAAGAATATGTCATATCATCAGTTAACTTTATCATAGAATCCAAATCAGTAAAATCATATTTCTCTGAAGCAAGATTACATTCATTTACTTGTCCTGCAAAAATATCAAATCCAACAAACTGAATAATTTGGTCTTCAATTTTGTGTGCCTCATCAAAGACAGTTACTTTTCTATCCAGGTAATCTTCAAAGAGTTTTTTGTTAAATTTCATAATTGTAAAAAATGCATGGTAATTCCAAAGAGAGTGTTTAGAAACTAGAGCATCATACTTTTGCATGTAATAATGACAAGATTGGGGATCAGTAGCGTTATCCTCAACTTGCTTTATTGTGGGTTTGAATTTACATACCTCAAAAACTTCTTTTCCATTTTTTGATATTCTTTCTTGACATACACCTTTCTCACATGTCAAACCCCAACTCATTGCCTTTTTGTTATCGTCAACTTTTTCAGACTCCATTAGTTTGAGACATGGAAAATTTTGCTTGCCTTTAACAGGTTTTAAAAATGGGATATCTTTGATGTATTGGTCCTGAAGATGCTTTGATGCAGTAACTGTAAAAGAGCTATCAAAATAATTTGAAATTGTAGCTCCAACCAATGATTTTCCAACCCCTGTTGGCGCACACAAGATAATTTTCTTAAATCCAGACTTTAGCTTTTCATCGATTTCAGAAATGATCTCTTTTTGGATCTCTCTAGGAGTAAAGTGATCTGGGAACTTTTCCAATAAAGACAAGATTAGATCTATTTTTATTCAGTATTAAAAGCATAAGGTTATTTAGATATTAGGTGCTTTGTAACTTAGTTTAATATCTAGTAGTATTATCATTGATCATGGAATTATTAGATGATAAGATGAGAGTTTGGACAAATAGTTCTCAATATGTAAAACAAGGCAAAGGGGTATACATCCTATACAACAGAAACAAGATTCCAATATACATAGGCCATGCAGACAGCATTACAGAAAGATTTGCAAAGTATTCAGATACTGAATTTGAAGGAGACGACTGTAAGCAAAAAACGTCATTTTATCAAAGAGTATTTACAGAAAATCCAAAAGAGATGCAACAGCAATTAATCAAAGATTTTAAAAATGAGACTGGAGATATCCCATCTTGTAATGCAGAAATAAAAGTAGAAACACGCTAAAAAAACACAAATGTGATAATTATCTCGATATTTCAAGGAAATTTCTTATTTATTAAAGAAAGTAATTTATCATAGATTGCCGTAATTATACAATGCATCAGTGTTATTATTGTGAGCAACTCTTTGAATCAAAAGAGGCATTATACGAGCATGTTGAAATTCATTCAGATATTGAAAGGAACAAAGAGATCATGGATAGGAAAAAACAAAAAGATGATAATCGTAACAACAACAACAATAATCTAGATTAAAAAAAATAGAGTAAAGGTCAGAATTTTTAAAATCTTGTGTGAATATAAGAATTATTTCACACATAGTATGGATTGGGTAGAAACATTACTGCAAAAATCATGTGAGAAAACTCTTACAAAACAACAAGTGTTACACAGCCTTTTTCACATGATTGAGGTAAATGAAGATACTTTGAATCACATTAAAACAAACAATACAGATTTTGGTCCAGAACTAGAAGAACTAAAACAGACAGAGATTAGAGATTTGGATTTTCATTTGAAATATTATAGAAGTTTAGTAAATTACATAAATTCAATTCCTGAAAATAAGATCATAGAGAATGGTTCTAGTCATGTGAAATAGGTGTAAGTTAGGGATAGTCTATTTCTTTGGCAAAACCATTTACTGCAATTATTGTAGTAAATTAATTAGATATGTTAATTTCTAGAAATAAAAAATTTGGTATAAACGTGGGATGATCATGTTTATTTTAAGATAAATTATTACGTAATTTTTTGAAAATTAAATCATACTGGGATTGTACCTCTACACACGTACCATAATTTGTTTCACGGTGATACTCTAAAGATTTTTCTTTAAATAATTTTTCTAGTTTTGCCACTTGGTCATGGATCATTTTGCCAGAATCTTCTTTTGCAAACTGTTTTTGTTGTTCTGTATTTTTGCCACGTGTAGGAAAATATTTTTTGTAAAATTTCTCTTGCAATTTTGGTATGTTTTCACGTTTGAGTTGTTCGGCAAGATCGAAATTTCCTTGTTGATGGTTTAGCAAAGAATCATTTGCTTGGGATGATGGTCGTACCCAAGAAAGTAGTGGGTAAAACTCTACATAAAGTGAAATATTATCAATCAAGAAAACAATCTTTCCATCAACTTTATCTGAATCAATACTCCAAGTAAATCTGAATTTTATAACGCTGCAACTATCCTCAAATACAGCAGGATTTGATTCTGCTTTAAAATCAGACCATGCAAGGGTGAAATCTTTAGACCATTCCAAAGTGGTTGATTCAGCCATGATATAGCTAAATTTAATGGGAATAAAATTATTGTTTATTTTTGATAAATGATATCTGGATACCGTGAGGGAAAAGAGCATTTGGTGATAAATCAATTCTTTTTGGTTTATTCAACTTGGCATGAGTGTGTGTAGAGAGGTATTTTCAATATCTCAAATAGAGTAAAATGTGTGATAAAGAATTTGAAGCAAAGATAATAATTTTCTAAATTTTAGGCTCAATTTTGCATTAGCGTGGATCGCTTTTTTAACCCTTTTTGATTAAAATTCAAGACATGGTTAATTTTAAGAATTTTTTAAAGATATCAATCATTACACATTTGGAAGCAAGATGGTTGTAGGTTTGATATCTAATGTAACCCCCAAAGGGATAGATGAGCAGATATCAAATTTGCTTGCTTTCTTGATTCTAAACTATTAATTCTACAGTTTTGAAGACAAACTATGTTGAAGAAATTTTATGTTTGGATGGGAATTTCAGTATCTGCACTAATTGTAGGACTGGTTTTGTTGTTTGGGTAGTTTTGATGGTTTCAAAATGTTAGTAGTAGTAGTATGTTGAAGATTTCCTCCAGAGTATTAAATTGGTATAGGATTTTTCAATCAGAACATTGCTAGGTATAATTTAAAGAGCATTCAGTCAAGACTAGATTTATTTTCTGATTTTTATGTAAAGAAAGAGAGAAATATTACCAAAAAATCAAATACAATTTATTAGTAATAAGTCATGACAAGTTGTATGACTGAATGTCCCACATGTAAACTTGCAATGGAGTCACATTCTACAGAAGAATTGATGGGATGTTGTATGAGACAAGTGGGGGATGAATTTTCTAGTGAGGGATCAAATACTACTTGTCCCAACTGTAAACATGATATCAAAAAACACTCTAGTAAAGAACTAGCAGAATGTACTCTGGAATTTCTCAAATCAGGGATTAGTAATAACTGAAGATAAGATTAAACATAAGAAAAGAATACAGAAATTGTTGAATAAAGTAACAAGAGAGTTAATTCAAGAGCATTCACCAATGTGGACCAATAAGCAGATTTGGGAATATGAGCAAGTCAACGAGTTGACTTTTGATTTAGTTTATGCAAAACACGGTAGTTTTGAATCATGGAAAACAAAACTGGCACATCCTGACTCAAACATCAGGGATGTTCTAATTATGACATTTGCTGATTTTTTAGTTGGATATGAATTATGGATTTCAAACAAAGATCAAGGGAAACTAGACTCAAAATATGTGGCTTATCTCATGTCAGTTATAGCAGATGTGATGATAGAAGATGAATTTGCTTTAAACTTTAGAATGGAGAATGGTTGCCTTGTGATGGCAGTTGATGATACAGCAGATGTCATTGATTGTAAAGAGTTCTTTGAAGAATTTTATCATTTGGCAACTGGGTTTAACTTTGTTACAGATACAGGGGTTCCAAAGGATCAAACAGAAGCAGAGTTGTACCTTACAAGATTACAAGAAGAATTTGATCAACGAATGCATGGGATGTTAGGCGATAAATATCTACCAGGCAATAATGACCCAGATACGCTAAATGCAGGGGATTGAGATAAAATATGGGACAAGGATGCAAAATATAATGTCAGAGAGAAAACCATACAGAAATTTCAAAAAACGAGAGCCAAATTTAACGATGGATCAAAAAATCGAAAAATTTGTAAGTAGAAATTCACAAAATGGTTATTTTACCAAAGTCTCCACCATATCACACAAGTTTGGGGTATCTGAAGAGATGATGTGGAGTGCTGTTGGGGGATTGTTATCAAATGGATTATTTGAATCAGTTCATGATGAGTATACTGGGGAAATGAAACTGTGTGAGTATGGAAAAACATATTCCATTATAGGATTAGAAAGAAAGCGAAAAAGAGAAAAATACAGATCAACAAATAAAAATCAATCCAAAGTAAAATCAAATCATGGTAATACAGATCATAGTAAATCAGATCATAGTAAATCAGATCATAGTAAATCAGATCATGGTAAAACAGATCATAGTAATACAGATCATAGTAAATCAGATCATGGTAAAACAGACCATAGTAAATCAGATCATGGTAAAACAGACCATAGTAATTCAAATCATAGTAAAACAGATCATAATAATACAAATCATAGTAAAACAGATCATAATAATACAAATCATAGTAAAACAGATCATAATAATACAGATCATAGTAAATCAGATCATAGTAATACAGATCATAGTAAAACAAACTAAAATAATACAACCCACAGTAATTCAACCCACAGTAATTCAACCCACAATAAAACAAACTAAATAATACAACCCACAATAAAACAAATCAAAATAATACAAACTTTAAATTTCAAACAAATTTCAAAGCAAACATGGATAATGATGAAAATTTACCTGTACAATGTCATCCAATTATAAAATCAAAAAAGAAAAAATCTGAAAAAACAGCAAAGGATACCGTATAATTATGCCTAGTCATAAGAGTCAGATGGATATAATCTCAAATATCCATTATTGAAAAAACTGCAATCAACATATTAGAACAAATCTCTCTTAATTGACTATAACGTAAATTAGTACATATACCAAGAGTCAGGCAATTAGAAAGCATTATTTTGATTACATGTTAAATCAAATCATGTCTTTAGGTATTGATTGGAAAAATAATTTTTATGGAATATCTTGGGCTTATGAGAAAGACAGACTAGTGGTATCTACAGTATTTGAGGACAAAAAAGAAGCAATCATCATTGCCAAAGAGATAGAGAATTGGAGTGACAAATTTACCCGATTAACCATAATTGAGAAAGAAAATGATGAATTTGCAATTTGTTGTTATCAGGATCCTCAGATTTCAAAAAATGATAATCATTTAGGACTATTTCGAACAGGAATGAGACAGAGCGGGGGATATGAGCAAGCAAAGCCAATGATTATAGAAAAATCTCCACTCTTGCAAATAGCATATGCAGCAGACGTTAGAGATATGAACACGTATGAGCAAATTTCACGGCTAGTTCCAATGAGAAAATGTAGAATAATATCTGAAAAAGACCTAAAAAAGCAAGAGTACTATTACGAGAAAACTGCAAACGCTCAAAATTAAAACAGCAATTAAAAAAATTGTCCAGACCTAAAGGATCTAATCTAATGATGAAAAGTTTGTGAGTATTTTGAATTAATGTTTTTGTAATCTTTGAAGGGTAGTTTATTCTGAATCTTTGCAGTGACAATTATCATAGAACAGATAAGATTTCTGTATGAATCATAAAAAAAACTTGTCAGTGTTGTTGTTGTTGTTATCAATCCATATTATCCTCAAATATTGATAAAATGATCGGTTTTAGGGTGTGTTATTGTATTGGTCAAATACACTATCTTGTGCTTGCTATGATTTTGTTTTCTATCATTTTATGTCTATTGAAATGTTTGGTATGATTTTAAAAACTTCCTGTAATTTCTCAATATTTAAAATTAATTCTTTGACACGGGATTGTGCAGTTGCATCAATCTCTACAATAATATCAAATCGTTTATCTTTTGGTGCCCAGACATCTACGACATTATCTAAACTTTTGATTTCATCCATTAGCAAAACACATGCTGCTTTTCCACTATTTCTAATGTCCTTCTTGAGGTCATCAGTACATTCTACTTTGAGAGCACCTGTTAATACACTCATCTATATCCCAACGTCAGCCTTCATAAAGTCGGATAAAAAATCATATTCATTAAATGCTATATTTTTTTTTGCTTTGAATCAGATAACTTGAAGGTTTTGTGTATGTATGATTTTGTCTTTTTTGTAAATAAAACCCCCTCCCCCATCTTCAAACCATTCTGCAAATTCAAAGCAGAACAAGGGTCTGTACAAAAAACAAAAAGTGATCATTTGGAGATGATGATGATGATATTATACCATCAAAGAAACAAAGCAGAGACAGCATTTTTTGTAATTAAGAGAAAAAGGTTTGATTCAAAGATCAGCCATTCTAATGATATGAAATCATAATGTCCAGTACCAATCCATCTTACAATCATCACAGAACATGCCTTATTTTTTGGCATTTTTGATGATTCTAGTCAATCCATACACTAAGATTTTAATATCAATTATCTTCAAAAAAACTGTGAATACAGTATTACTAGCTGTAATATTCATTTTGACAATAATTACAGTATCCTATATTTCAGACTCTGCCTTTGCACAAACAGTACCATACACTATAACCAATCAAATAATAGATGGCATAATATCTAGAGCCGATATAAATTTCGGTAATACTTTTGGTGCTGCTGTATCTTTAAATGAATATCTAACTGGAACCGTTAGAGCAGACAGTGGCATCACCATATCTAGTCTGACATTTACTCAACTACCATCTAGTCCACAAATAATGGCATTTCTTGACTGCAATGGAGATATCTATGTCACTACAGGGTCAAGTGAGATTAGTACACTATTGTCAATATTTTTAGTCATTGATGATCCTGGAACAAGCCGTTTTGCAGCAGGTGATGTACTCAATTTGGAATTAAACATAAATACTACTCAAACACCTAAAGGCACTACTGAGCCTTTATGTGAACTTGCAACACCTGAAAATCTTATAGCAGTATCATCTGTAACTGATGGTACAGGAGGATTTGACACACTTGGTGGATCTTTTTCTATCACTACTACTAGAATTGGTTCTGCTACATACGCCCTAGTTGCAGCTAATGGAGATGACGGTATACAAATTATTGATATAACTGATCCTGCTGTACCAACTGTTGTATCTTCAGTGATTGATGGCGATACTGATGGTACAAGTACCTTTGATACACTTGCAGGAGCTTTTGAGATCACTACAGTTACAATGGATCATTCCACATACGCCCTAGTTACAGGTAACTTGGATGACGGTATACAAATTATTGATATAACTAATCCTGCTGCACCAACTGTTGTATCCTCAATAACTGATGGTGGTGTTGATGATGATAATAATACATATGATGAACTTGATGGACCTCGTGATATCACCACTGTTACCATTAACGAATCTACATACGCTCTAATTGCAAGCTTTAGAGATGACAGTATACAAATTATTGATATAACTGATCCTGCTGTACCAATTGCTGTATCTTCAGTGATTGATGGCGATATATTTACTGAACTTGGTGGAGCTAGTGGCATCACCACAATTACCATTGGTGAATCTACATACGCCCTAGTTGCATCTAGTACAGATGACGGTGTGCAAATTATTGATATAACTGATCCTGCTGTACCAACTGCAGTATCCTCAATAACTGATGGTGATACAGATAAAGATAATAATACATTTGATCAACTCCGGGGAGCTGTTGATATTACCGCCGTCAAAATTGGTTCATCTACATACGCCCTAGTTGCAGGTAGTGCAGATAACGGTATACAAATTATTGATATAACTGATCCTGCTGCACCAACTGCTGCATCTTCAGTAACTGATGGTACTACCTTTGATGCACTTGATGGAGCTAATAATATCACCACAATTACAATTGGTGAATCCACATATGCCCTAGTTACAGGTAGTGCAGATAATGGTGTTCAAATTATTGATATAACAAACCCTGAAAACCCAACTGCTGCATATTCAGTGACTGATGGTGATGTGGATGGTGGTGGTGTGACCTTTGATACACTTGCCGGAGCTAATGACATCACCACAACCCAAGTTGGCACATCCATATATGCCCTAGTCGCATCTGGCTCAGATAACGGCATCCAGATTATCCGGATGGTGGATTTTCAACCAGAACTTGAACCAATACCTCCTGAAAATCCTATAGCAGTATCATCTGTAACTGATGGTGTTGGTGGATTTGATGAACTTGATGGAGCAAGAAACGTTACAACTGTGACCATTGGTTTATCCACATATGCCCTAGTTGCAAGTGAGCATGATAACGGTATACAAATTATTGATATAACAAATCCTGCTATGCCAACTGCGGTATCTTCTGTAACTGATGGTGTTGGTAATTTTGATGAACTTTTTGGACCGCGTGGTATCACAACTGTTACAATTGATGCATCTACATATGCACTAGTTGCATCTTTTTCAGATGACGGTATACAAATTATTGATATAACAAATCCTGCTGCACCAATTGCAGTATCTTCAGTAACTGATGGCAGCGATGATAATGCTGGTGATACATTTGATACACTTGATGGTGCTTCGAGCATCACTACAGTTACAATTGGTTTATCTACATACGCCCTAGTTACAGCTATGACAGATAACGGTATACAAATTATTAATATGACAAATCCTGCTATGCCAACTGCGGTATCTTCTGTAACTGATGGTAGTGTTGATGGTGATGGTAATTCCTTTGATGGACTTGGGGGAGCTATGGGTATTACCACCATCCGAATTAACTCAACTACGTATGCCCTAGTTGCATCTGAAAGCGATGATGGTGTTCAAATTATTGATATATCTAATCCTGCTGCACCAACTGCGGTATCTTCTGTTTTTGATGGTGTTACCTTTGATGAACTTAATAGAGCTACAGGTATTGCCACTGCCAAAATTGGTGCATCCACATACGCCCTAGTTACATCATTTTTTGATGACGGTGTACAAATTATTGATATAACAGACCCTGCTGCACCAATTGCTGCATCTTCAGTAACTGATGGTGTTGATGGATTTAATACACTTAATGGAGCTTGGGGCATCAGCACTGCCAAAATTGGTGCATCCACATACGCCCTAGTTACATCATTTTTTGATGACGGTGTACAAATTATTGATATAACAGATCCTACATCCCCAACTGCGGTATCTTCAATAACTGATGGCGATACCTTTGATGAAATTGCTGGAGTTCGTGGCATCACCACTGTTACAATTGACTCACTCACATACGCCCTAATTGCTTCTCAAGGAGATGACCGTATCCAAATTATCAGTGTAACAGAATTTGAATCAGAATCTAAATCAACAACCCCTGAAAATCCTATAGCAGTATCATCTGTAACTGATGGTGTTGATGGATTTGATGAACTTGATGGAGCAAGAAACGTTACAACTGTGACCATTGGTTTATCCACATATGCCCTAGTTACAGGTTACTTTGATAACGGTGTACAGATTATTGATGTAACAAATCCTGTAATGCCAACTGTTGTATCTTCAGTAACTGATGGTGTTGGTGGATTTGATACACTTGATGGAGCAAGGCACATCACAACTGTTACCATTGGTGAATCCACATACGCCCTAGTTACAAGTGAGCATGATGACGGTATACAAATTATTGATATATCTAATCCTGCTGTACCAATTGCCGTATCTTCAGTAACTGACGGCAGCGATGATAATGCTGGCGATACATTTGATACACTTGATGGTACTTCGGGCATCACTACAGTTACAATTGGTTCATCTACATACGCCCTAGTTACAGCTATTACAGATAACGGTATACAAATTATTGATATAACAGATCCTGCTGCACCAACTGCCGTATCTTCAGTAATTCATGATAGTGTTGATGGTGGTGGTAATACCTTTGATGGACTCAGGGGAGCTACAGGTATTACCACCATCCGAATTAACTCAACGACGTATGCCCTAGTTGCATCTACCCTAACTAGCAGTGTGCAAATTATTGATATATCTAATCCTGCTGCACCAACTGCCGTATCTTCAGTAACTAAGGGTAGTGTTGATGGTGATGGTAATACCTTTGATGGACTTGGGGGAGCTACAGGTATTGTCACTGCCAAAATTGGTGCATCCACATACGCCCTAGTTGCATCTGTAAGAGATGATAGTGTTCAAATTATTAATATAACAGACCCTGCTGCACCAATTGCTGCATCTTTAGTAACTGATGGCGGTGTTGATGGTAACGGTGATACATTTGATACACTTGATGGAGCTTGGGGCATCAGCACTACCAAAATAGGTGCATCCACATACGCCCTAGTTACATCTCAATTTGATAACGGTATCCAAATTATTGATATAACAGATCCTATAAGGCCAATTGCGGTATCTTCAATAACTGATGGCGATACCTTTGATACACTAGGTGGACCTCGTGGCATCACCACTTTTACAATTGACACATTTACATACGCCCTAATTGCTTCTCAAGGAAATGACGGTATCCAAATTATCAGTGTAACAGAATTTGAACCAAAACCAGTACCAGAACTGGTAACACCTGAAAATCCCATGGTAGTATCTTCTGTAACTGATGGAGTTGGTGGTTTTGATACACTTGATGGAGCTCGTGGTATTACTACAGTTACAATTAACTCATCGACATACGCCCTAGTTACAGCAATTGATGATGACGGTATCCAAATTATTGATATAACTAATCCTAATGTGCCAACTGCTGTATCTTCAATAGCTGATGGTGTTGGTGGTTTTGATACATTGAATGCAGCTCGTGGCATCACCACTGTTGTAATTGGGCAATCCACATACGCTCTAGTTGCATCTATTTTTGCTAGCAGTCTCCAAATTATTGATATATCAAACCCTGCATCCCCAATTAATGTATCTTCAGCAACTGATGGACGTACTGATGTTAATGGTGATACCTTTGATACACTTGGAGGAGCTACTAGTGTAGCCACTGTTAGAGTTGGTACAACCACATATGCACTAGTTGCATCTAACGTAGATGACGGTGTTCAAATTATTGATATAACAAATCCTGCAAGGCCAACTGCTGTAACCTCAATAATTGATGGTCAAGAGGATGGTTTTGGTACTGTCTTTGATGAACTTGATGGAGCTATTGACATTGCCACTGCTAAAATAGGTTTTTTCACATATGCACTAGTTGCATCTAACACAGATAGTGGTATTCAAATTATTGATGTAACAAACCCCAGAATACCAACTGTGGTATCTTCGATAAATGTAGGTGATACAGATGGTGTTAATGGTATCTTTGATGCACTTTTAGGTCCTGTTGGAATTACCACATCTACAGTTGGTTCATCCACATACGCCCTAGTTGCATCTAGAATAAATGACGGTATACAAATTATTGATATAACAAATCCTGCAAGGCCAACTGCTGCATCTTCAATAACTGATGCTCATACTGGTGATAATAGCGCCTTTGATACACTTGGTGGAGCTAGGGACATCGCCACTTTTGCAATTGCTCAATCCACATACGCCATAGTTGCAGCTGACGAGGATGACGGTATTCAAATTATTGATATAACAAATCCTAAAATCCCAACTGCTGTATATTCAGTAACTAATGGTGGTGTTGATAGTAATAGGAATACATTTGATACACTAGATGGAGCTAGTGGTATTACCACTGTTATAATTGACACATCCACATACGCTCTAGTTGCATCTGACGAGGACGACGGTATCCAAATTATCCGTATATCAGAACCTCAACTAGAACCAGAATTTGTAGCAACACTTGCAAATCCTATAGCAATATCTTCTGTAACTGATGGTGTTGGTGCCTTTGATGAACTTGATGGAGCTAGTGGCATTACTACAGTTACAATAAACTCATCTGTATACGCCCTAGTTGCAGCTTTTGATGATGACGGTATCCAAATTATTGATATAACAAATCCTGCTGTGCCAATTGCAATATCATCTGCAACTGATGATGATGGTGGTTTTAATACATTGAGTTCACCTCGTGGCATCACTACTGTCCAAATTGGTGATTCCACATACGCTCTAGTTACATCTATTTCTAATAGCGGTCTACAAATTATTAATATAACAAATCCTGCAAGGCCAACTGTTGTATCAGAAGTAGTAGATGGACGTACTGATGGTAATGGTAATACCTTTGATACACTTGGTGGTGCTATTAGTGTCAGCACTGTTAGAATTGGTCCATCTCTATACGCCCTAGTTGCAGCTAACGTAGATGACGGTGTTCAAATTATCAACATAACAAATCCTGCAAGGCCAACTGCGGTATCCTCAGTAACTGATGCTACAGCTAGTAATGGTAGTCCATTCAATGAACTTGATGGAGCTTTTGGCATCACCACAGTTACAGTTGGTCCATCCACATACGCCCTAGTTGTATCTCGTACAGATAGCGGTGTTCAAATTATTGATATAACAAATCCTGCTGTACCAACTGTTGCATCTTCAATAGCACTAGGAGGTACTGATGGTGTTAGTGACACCTTTGATACACTTTTACTTCCTATTGGAATTACCACAGTTACAATTGGTGAATCTACATACGCCATAGTTACATCTAACTTTGCTAATGGTGTTCAAATTATTGATATAACAAATCCTGCAAGGCCAACTGGTGTATCTTCATTAGCTGATGCTATTGCTGGTGTGAGTGATACCTTTGATACACTTGATGGAGCTAATGGCATCACCACTATCACCATTGATCAATCCACATACGCCATAGTTGCTGCTGATATGGATGACGGCATCCAAATTATTGATATAACAAATCCTGCTGCACCAACTGCAGTATCATCTGTAACTGATGGTGATGTTGATGATAATGATGGTACATTTGATGCACTTGGCGGAGCTACTGGTATCACCACTGTCCAAATTGGCACATCCATATACGCCCTAGTTGCATCAGACTCTGATAATGCAGTCGAAATTATCCGTATAGTAGAAGATCAACCAAAAATAGAACCTAAACCTGTAACACCTAGAAATCCCATATTAGTATCATCTGTAACTGATGGTGTTGGTGGCTTTGATGCACTTAATAGAGCTCATGGTATTACTACAGTTACAATAAACTCATCAGTATACGCCCTAGTTGCATCTGTCAATGATAGAGGTATTCAAATTATGGATATAACTGATCCTGCTGCACCAACTGCGGTATCTTCAATAAGGGACGGCGCTACATTTGACACACTTGATGGAGTTAATTCTGTCACCACCGTCAAAATTGGTTTATCTATATACGCCATATCTGCTGCTTTTGGAGATGACGGCATCCAAATTATTGATATATCTGATCCTGCAACCCCCAAAAATGTCTATTCAATAACTGATGGTGATATGGATGATAATGGTAATACATTTGATACACTTGATGGAGCTAATACTGTCACCACCGTCAAAATTGACTCATCTGTATATGCCATAGTTGCAGCTAGTGTAGATTCTGGCATACAAATTATTGATATAACAAATCCTGCAACTCCAACTGCTGTATCCTCTGCAACTGATAAAACTACTAGTAATGATAGTCCCTTTGAAGAACTTGAAGGAGCTCGTGGTGTTACCACCGTCAAAATTGACTCATCTACATATGCCATAGTTGCAGCTCATTCAGATAGCGGTGTACAAATTATTGATATAACTGATCCTGCTGTGCCAACTGTTACATCTTCAATAGCTGAGAATATGGGTGAGTTTAGGGAACTTGAGGGACCTATTGGTGTTACCACCGTCAGAATTGGCTCATCCACATATGCTCTAGTTGCATCTTCTTTTGATAACGGTGTACAAATTATTGATATATCAAATCCCGCAGTGCCAACTTTTGCATCATCAGTAACTGATGGTAGTATCTTTAGTAAACTTGGAGGAGCTACTGGTATTACCACCGTCAAAGTTGGCTCTAGTACATACGCCCTAGTTACAGCTTTGAGAGAAGACGCTGTACAAATTATTGATATAACTGATCCTACAACCCCAACAAGTGCATCTACGCTATTGGATAATTTTCGTGGTTTTAACCAACTTGAGGGAGCATATGGCGTTACTACTGTACAAATTGGCACATCCATATACGCCCTAGTTGCTGCTGAAGACGATGACAGTGTTCAAATTATCCTTATAGCAGAATCTCAACCAGAACTTGTTGCAACACCTGAAAATCCCATAGCTGTATCATCTGTAACAGATGGTATTGGCAGTTTTGATACACTTGGTTTAATTTTTGACGTCACCCCAGTTAAAATTGGTGAATCTGTATACGCCCTAGTTGCATCTAGAGAAGATGACGGTATACAAATTATTGATATAACAAATCCTGAAATCCCTGTAAATATATCTTCAATAACTGATGGTGATACTGATGGCAGTAACGGTACCTTTGATACACTTGATGGAGCTACTGGTATTGCCACCATCAAAATTGGAGAGTCCACATACGCCCTAATTACAGCTTTTGAAGATGACGGTGTTCAAATTATTGATATAACTGATCCTACAACTCCCATAGCTGTATCATCTGTAACTGATGGCACTATCTTTGAGGAACTTGATGGAGCTATCGATATTGCCACCATCAAAATTGGCACATCAACATACGCCCTAGTTACATCTGTTATAGATGCAGGTATGCAAATTATTGATATAACAAATCCTGCTGTACCAACTGCGGTATCGTCTATAACTGATGATGATATCTTTGATAGACTTCAAGGAGCTAGGGGCATCAGCATTGTTACCATTGGGGCATCCATATACGCCCTAGTTACAGCAAACTTTGATAACGGCGTTCAAATTATTGATATAACAAATCCTGCTGTACCAACTGCTGTATCTTCGATAATTGATGCTACTGCCATAAATGGTAGTGCATTTGATGAACTTGATGGAGCTACTGGTATTACCACTATCAAAATTGGCTCTGCTACATACGCCCTAGTTGCTGCTGAAAGAGATGATGGTGTACAAATTATTGATATAACGGATCCGGCCGTACCAACTGCTGTATCGTCTATAACTGATGCTACTACTAGAAATGGTAGTGCATTTGATGAACTTGATGGAGCTACTGACATTACAGTTGTCAAAATTGGTTTATCTACATACGCCCTAGTTGCTGCTGATACAGATGACGGTATACAAATTATTGATATAAGTAATCCTGCCGTACCAACTGCTGTAACTTCTGTAACTGATGATTTTGGTCAACTTGACGGAGCATCTGATATTACAACTGTTCAAATTGGCACATCCATATACGCCCTAGTTGCCGCTATTGCAGATAGTAGTGTCCAAATTATCCGTATAGCAGAATCTCAATCAAAAGTTGTAGCAACACCTGAAAATCCTTTAGCTGTGACTTTTGTAACTGATGATTTTGGTGGCTTTGACCAACTTGGTGGAACTCGTAGTATCTCTACAGTTACAATTCACTCATCGATATACGCCCTAGTTGCTGCTGATACAGATGACGGTATACAAATTATTGATATAACAAATCCTGAAAACCCAACTGCAGTATCATCTGTAACTGATGGTGATGTGGATGGCGGTGGTAACACCTTTGATACACTTGATGGATCATATGGTATCACCACAGTAATAATTGGTGAATCTGTATACGCTCTAGTTGCAGCTAATGGAGATGACGGTGTACAAATTATTGATATAAGTAATCCTGCTGTGCCAGTTGCTGTATCGTCTGTAACTGATGGTGTTGGTGGTTTTGATGAACTTGCAGGAGCTTTTGATGTTACTACCGTTACAATTGGTGAATCTGTATACGCTCTAGTTGCAGCTATTACAGATGACGGTGTACAAATTATTGATATAAGTAATCCTGCTGTGCCAGTTGCTGTATCGTCTGTAACTGATGGTGTTGATACCTTTGATACACTTGGCGGAGCTGAGAGTATCACAACTGTTAGCATTGGTGAATCTGTATACGCCCTAGTTACATCATTTTTTGATGACGGTGTACAAATTATTGATATAACTGATCCTGCTGTGCCAGTTGCTGTATCTTTTGTAACTGATGGTGGTGTTGGTGGCAGCAGTAGTGGCGATAGTGATGGTGGCACCTTTGATACACTTGCTGGGCCTCGTGGTATCACCACTGTTACAATTGGTGAATCTACATACGCCCTAGTTGCAGCAGAGAGAGATGACGGTGTACAAATTATTGATATAACTGATCCTGCTGTGCCAACTGTTGTATCTTCTGTAACTGATGATGATGATGGTGTTGGTGGTGGCACCTTTGATACACTTGATGGACCTCGTGGCATCACCACTGTTACAATCAACTCATCCACATACGCCCTAGTTGCTGCAGGCTCAGATGACGGTATACAAATTATTGATATAACTGATCCTGCTGTGCCAACTGCCGTATCTTCTGTGACTGATGGTGTTGATGGATTTGGTGAACTTGCCGGAGCTTTTGAGATCACCACAATCCAAATTGGCACATCCATATACGCCCTAGCAACAGCAGGATCAGATAACGGTATTCAAATTATCCGTATAGCAGATTCTCAATCTGATCCAGTAGCAACACCTGAAAATCCTATAGCTGTATCTTCTTTAGTAGATGGTAGTGGTAACTTTGATGAACTTAGGGGAGCTCGTAGCATTACTACAGTTACAATCAACTCATTCACATACGCTCTAGTTGCATCAGTTAATGATAACGGCATCCAAATTATCAACATGACAAATCCTGCAAGGCCAACTGCGGTATCATCAATAAATGATGGTGATGATGATAGAGATGGCGGTACCTTTGATACACTTGCAGGAGCTAATGCCATCACTACAGTTACAATTAGTGAATTCACATACGCCCTAGTTGCATCTAGTGAAGATAACGGTGTACAAATTATTGATATAACAAATCCGGCTATGCCAACTGCTACATCTTCTGTAACTGATGGTAGTACTGATGGTCCTGGCAATACCTTTGATACACTTGGTGGAGCTTTTGGTATCACCACAGTTATCTTTGGTGAATCCACATACGCCCTAGTTACTGCTGAGGAAGATGACGGTGTACAAATTATTGATATAACAAATCCTGCAGCACCAACTGTTACATCTTTTGTAACTGATGGCTCGGGTGTTGGTGCCTTTGATACACTTGATAGACCACGTGATATCACAACTGTCACCATTGGTGAATCCACATACGCCCTAGTTGCATCTTTTGGAGATAGTGGTGTTCAAATTATTGATATAACAAATCCTGCAGCACCAACTGCTGTATCTTCAATAACTGATGGCAGTACATTTGATGAACTTTTTGGAGCTAGTAGCATCACCACAGTTACAATTGGTGAATCCACATACGCCCTAGTTGCTGCTGAATCCGATGACGGTGTACAAATTATTGATATAACAAATCCTGCTGTGCCCATAGATGTATCTTCTGTAACTGATGGGGAGGGGGGTTTTGATACACTTGATAGTGCAGTTGAAATCACCACCATCAAAATTGGCTTATACACATACGCCCTAGTTGCATCTTTAGGTGATGACGGTGTACAAATTATCAATATAACAAATCCTGCAACCCCAACTGCGACATCTTCAGTAATTGATGGTAGTGCATTTGATCGACTTAATGGAGCAACTGCCATCACCACTGTTCAAATTGATTCATCGATATATGCCCTAGTTGCATCTAGGATAGATAACGGTGTACAAATTATCCGTATAGCAGAATCTCAACGATTGCCAGAACCAGAACCAGTAGCAACACCTGAAAATCCTTTAGCTGTAACTTCTGTAACTGATGGTGTTGATTCCTTTGATGGACTTCTTGGACCTCGTGACATCACAACTGTCACCATTGGTACATCCACATACGCCTTGGTTACAGCTTTTAATGATAGCACTGTACAAATTATTGATATAACAATTCCTACAACACCAACTACTGTATCCTCAATAACTGATGGCGATACCTTTGATACACTTGGCGGAGTTGGTGAGATCAGCACAGTTACCATTGGTTCATCCATATACGCCTTGGTTACAGCTAGAGATGATAACGGTATACAAATTATTGATATAACTAATCCTGCTGTACCAACTGCAGCATCTTCAGTAACTGATGGTGGAACTGATAGTGCCAATAATACTTTTGATACACTTGCAGAACCTCGTGGTATCACCACTGTTAAAATTGGTTTATTCACATATGCTCTAGTTGCATCTGAAGCAGATGACGGTATCCAAATTATTAATATATCAAATCCTGCTGTACCAACTGTTGTGTCTTCTGTAACTGATGGTGTTGGTGTTGGTACCTTTGATACACTTGATGGAGCTAGTGGCATCACCACAGTTACAGTTGGTGAATCCACATACGCTCTAGTTGCATCTTTATTAGATAACGGTGTTCAAATTATTGATATAACTAATCCTGCTGTACCAACTGTTGTATCCTCAATAACTGATGGTGCTGATTTTGATCATCTTGCTGAAGCTAGTGACATCACCACAGTTACAGTTGGTGAATCCACATACGCTCTAGTTACAGCTTCTGGTGATAACGGTATACAAATTATTGATATAACTAATCCTGCTGTACCAACTGCTGTATTTTCTGTAACTGATGGTGATACCTTTGATACACTTGGTGGAGCTAGTGACATCACCACAGTTACAGTTGGTGAATCCACATACGCCCTAGTTGCATCTCCTGGTGATAACGGTATACAAATTATTGATATAACTAATCCTGCTGTACCAACTGCGGCATCTTCAATAACAGATGAGGGTGTTGATGATGCTGGAGGTATCTTTGATGAGCTTGATGGAGCAGTTGCCATCACCACTGTCCAAATTAACTTATCCATATACGCCCTAGTTGCATCTTTTGATGATGACGGTATCCAAATTATCCGTATAGCAGAATCTCAACTAGGACTAGAACCAGAACCAGAACCCATAGCAACACCTGAAAACCCCGTAGCAGTATCATCTGTAATTGATGAGGTTGATTCCTTTGATACACTTAGTAGTCCTTTTGATATTGCCACAATTAAAATTAAACAATCTACATACGCCCTAGTTACAGCTTTTGATGATGACGGTATACAAATTATTGATATAACTAATCCTAAAGACCCCATAGCTGTATCTTCATTAACTGATGATGGTCCAGCAGTTAGACTTGATGATGTTCGTGGTGTTGCTGCTGTTCAAATTGACCAATTCACATACGGCCTAGTTGTATCTTTTGGTGAAAGCGCTGTATCCATTATTAATATGACAAACCCTGCAACCCCAACTATTGTATCTTCTGTAACTGATGATGTTGGTGGTTTTAATACTCTTGGCGGAGCTAGTGGTATTGCCATATCTACAATTGGTGAATCTACATACGCCCTAGTTACAGCTTCAATAGATAGCGGCATTCAAATTATTGATATAACAAATCCTGCAGTACCAGTTGTTGCATCTTCTATAACTGAGGGTACAGGTACCTTTGATACACTTGTTGGAGCTAGGGGTATCACCACAGTTACAGTTGGTGAATCTACATACGCCCTAGTTACAGCTTTTAGAGATAACGATGTTCAAATTATTGATATAACTAATCCTAGAATGCCAACTGTTGTATCTTTTGTAACTGATAATGTTGATAGTTTTGATGAACTTGATGGAGCAGGCGGTATTACCACAGTTACAGTTGGTGAATCTACATACGCCCTAGTTGCATCTTTTAGAGATAACGGTGTTCAAATTATTGATATAACAGACCCTGAAAACCCAACTGCTGCATCTTCAATAACTGATGCTACTAATAGTAATGGTAGTCCCTTTGATGGACTAGGAGGAGCTCGGGACATTACCACAGTTACAGTTGGTACATCTACATACGCCCTAGTTGCATCTGATACAGATAACAGCATCCAAATTATTAATATAACAGATCCTACTGTGCCAACTGCTGCATCTTTTGTAACTGATGGTGTTGATTCCTTTGATACACTTGGTAGAGCTAGAGGCATCACCACTGTCCAAATTGACTCATCAATATACGCCCTAGTAGCAGCTAGGCAAGATAACGGTATTCAAATTATCCGTATAGCAGAATCTCAACCAGATCCCATAGCGACACCTGAAAATCCCATAGCTGTATCATCAGTAACTGATGGGGTTGATGGATTTGATACACTTTTTGGAGCTACAGATATCACCACAGTTAGAATTGATTCAGCAGTATACGCCCTAGTTGTATCCCTGTCTAATAGCGCTGTTCAAATTATTAATATAACAGATCCTGAAAATCCAGCTGCAGTATCTTCTGTAACTGATGGTATTGATTCCTTTGATACACTTGGTGGAGCTTTTGATATTACCACAGTTACCATTGGTCAATCTACATACGCCCTAGTTGCATCCCGAGACGATGACAGTATCCAAATTATTGATATAACAGATCCTGAAAATCCAGCTGCGGTATCTTCTGTAACTGATGGTGTTGATTCCTTTGATACACTTGCTGGAACTGAAGGCATCACCACAGTTACCATTGGTCAATCTACATACGCCCTAGCTACATCTTTTACTGATGACGGTATCCAAATTATTGATATAACAGATCCTGAAAATCCAACTGATGTACCTTCTGTAATTGATGGTATCAGCGGATTTGATGAACTTGATGGAGCAACTGGCATCACCACAGTTGCTATTGGTCAATCTACATACGCCCTAGTTGCATCTGTTAGTGATGACGGCATCCAAATTATTGATATAACAAACCCTGCAACCCCAATTGCTGTATCTTCAGTAACTGATGGTATCGGCGGCTTTGATGAACTTGATGGAGCAGTGCGTATTACCACTGTTCAAATTGGTGCATCCACATACGGCCTAGTTGCATCTGTTAATGATGACGGCATCCAAATTATCTACATCTCAGACCCTACAACTCCAATTGCGGTATCTTCTGTAACTGATGGTGATACCTTTGATACACTTGATGTAGCTCGTGACATCACCACAGTTCAAATTGATCAATCAGTGTACGCCCTAGTTGCAGCTTTTGGTGATGACGGTATACAAATTATTGATATAACAGACCCTACAATACCAACTGCGGCATCTTCAATAACTGATGGTGCAGTTGATAGTATTGGCGGTACCTTTGATGAACTTGCTGGAGCAGATGCCATCACCACCGTACAAATTGGATTATCCATATACGCCCTAGTTGCATCTGTTAATGATGACGGTGTGCAAATTATCCGTATAGCAGAATCTCAACCAGCACTAGAATCAGAGTCAGAGTCAGAGCCAGAACCAGAACCAGAGCCAGAACCAGAGCCAGACCCTGTAGCAACACCTGCAAATCCTATATCTGTAACTTCTGTAACTGATGGTGGTGCATTTAGTAAACTTGAAGGAGCTCGTGACATTGCCACCGTTAAAATTGGCTCTGCTACATACGCCCTAGTTACAGCTAACATCGATAACAGTGTGCAAATTATTGATATAACAAATCCTGCAACCCCAACTGCTGTATCTACAATAACTGATGGTGGCAGTGATGGTGTTAGAACCTTTGATACACTTGCAGGAGCTAATGGTATCACCACCGTACAAATTAATTCATTCCAATACGTCCTAGTTGCATCTATTGATGATGACGGTGTGCAAATTATTGAAATAACAAATCCGGCAGAACCCAATGTTGTTTCTTCAATAACTGATGGTAATACATATGATACACTTGATGGAGCTAGTGACATCACCACAGTTCAAATTGGTGAATCCATATATGCCCTAGTTGCATCTTTTGAAGATGACGGTGTGCAAATTATTGATATAACACGTCCTATATCCCCGACTGCGGTATCTTCAATAACTGATGGTAATACCTTTGATAGACTTGATGGGGCATCTGGTATCACCACTGTCAAAATTGGTGCATCCACATACGCCCTAGTTGCATCTGTTGCAGATGACGGTGTGCAAATTATTGATATATCAAATCCTGTATCCCCGACTGCGGTATCTTCAATAACTGATGGTATTACATTTCATGAGCTTGATGGAGCTAGTGACATCACCACCGTCAAAATTGGTGTATTCACATATGCCCTAGTTGCATCTGTTGATGATGACGGCATACAAATTATTGATATAACAGATCCGGCAGTTCCAACTCTGGTATCTTCAGTAATTAATGGTAGCATATTTGATGGACTCGATGGAGCTAGTAACATCAGCACTGTCAAAATTGGTGATTCCACATACGCCCTAGTTGCATCTATTGATTATGACGGCATACAAATTATTGATATAACAGATCCGGCAGTTCCAACTGCTACATCTTCTGTAACTGATGGTGGTGTTGATGGTAATAATAATATCTTTGACACACTTGATGGATCTAATAACATCACCACTGTCCAAATTGGCACATCCATATACGCCCTAGTTGCATCTCAAGATGATAACGGTGTCCAAATTATTCGTATAGCAGAAGAACAACCAATACCAGAAAATCAACCAAAACCCCTTTGTGGATTAACGCTGAGGGACGTCTCCCTTAACTTTGGTACTGTGGATGTAGGTACCACCACTGATGAGGGCTCTATTGCAGTACAAAACACTGGTAATATGGATAATAATGCAAAGATTGGAGCTGACTTTTGGTGTACGGCAGCAGGTAATGGATGTACTGGTTCTAATCGTGTGATATCCCCTGATATGACTAGCTTTAGTATCACTCAAGGTTCGTATGCTTCAAAACAAGCATTTACAGGGTTTCCCTACAACAATGTCAATGGAAGTCTAGTTCGTGTGGCTCCTGTTGACTCATTTGAGACACCTGCTCTGTTCACTCTAACACCTGATGAAACAGATACGGTATATCTCCAGACTCTAGTTGAGTTGATTCCAAGAGAGAATGAAACACCAAACAGATTCACAGGAGACGTAATACAAGAGATAATCCTAGAGTCAAACTGCTAGAACCCAAATCCCTAAACAGCAGTTTAACAGTTCTTGAAATATCTCAAGAGGTAATTCCAGAGTTACTAATGTACTCTTTGCTTGTAATCATTTGATATGTCCACCACCTGTTTTTAAAATAAATCAATTCTAACAGAGTATCAAGAAACAAATTTCTAGTAATTGATAATACGATATACATAATGTCACATCAGATCAGGTTGTAGTATATAGCATACCAATTGAGATAAAATCAAAATTTCGGATTTTTTTTGTTCTGCTGTCAAATTTAGATGAACTGATTTTGAGCTTTATGATTTGGTACAATCAGATCAAAGATTTTTAATTTCTGTGTTACAAAAATCATTAATGTATTTTTTTTTTTGTTAGCTTGTACATTTTTTGGTAAATGTTATTTCTCAAGGATTTATGTCCATATTTTTTAAAATTCATTTAAACTCTTTGAATTGATCTGTGAGAAATCGAAAAAATTATAATTCATAAATTAAAATCATAAACCATAATTTAGGTTTTAGAATCAAGTGTACTTTTTTTAAAGGGAGAAAATAAAGTAATTCTTGACAATTTTTTATAGAATAACTCTCTGTTAATTTCTTTTTTTTTTTGTTATTTGATATCCCCAGTTTACCTCACAGAGTCAGTTGCAGTGATAGTCGTGTCAAATTTCATCAACTAATAGCATCCACCTGTTTTACAAACCATCTGTTATTAATCAGTCCAACTTGAATCAAGAGACATGTCGTACTTTTGTATCAGCAAGTAAACAAACAAGGGCTGAAATAAGTCAAGGAATTACTAGCTCACTAACACACACGACGTGTAGATAAAATTTGTAAATATCACCTACATCATATACCACATGAGATTATGACAAAGCAGATCTAGTAATTACTCTATACACACAGCACCACATTAATAATCCAAAAGATGGAATCAAGGACTTTTTGACTCTGGCTCAAAATTATCAATGATATCAGTTATGCTTCCAAGTATGGTTTCTTTGATTTGTGTGCGAGTCATTCCAGATTTGTGCATTAGTTTCATTTGATCCATTACAGAAAAATTAACTCTTCCCTGAAGATAGTCTATAATTCCAAAGCCCTTTTTTGGAAATTCTGTCACAAACACATCATGCTCTGAAAAATCATCAGATGTATCACTCATGATACCATATAAAAAAAAGCAGTTATAAAATTTCCAAATGTTCTTTAAACCAGACATAAAGTATTATACCATATGACAGAATTTCTGCACAGACCGTATGAGAGAATCTATGTCCGAGATATGATAAAGCTAAGTTTAGACGATCTTATCGGGATGATGTCATCACTAGAAGCTGCTAGTGCGTATTGGGTGGATGGGGTATTATTTGCAAGTTTTGTAATGACTGAATCTGAAGAGTTGGCAAAAAAAGAGATGCAAAATGAGATGTTTTTAGATAAAATAATTTTTGCAGTTTATGAAAAATATTCAAAAACAGTAAAATCATCTACGAATCTTGAAATTGGTGTATTAAACATGCAAAAAAGTAAAATCTATCAAGAATTGATTGCATGGTTAAAAACTCAATCAGTTTGGAATGAATAAAAAATTAGGATTGATTCCATGAAAGATAACCTCCCCTTAGTGTGATCGCATTAAACCCCTCCCTTACTAGATGGTCTGCTGCAATATCACCTCTGTATCCTGTTTCAGAATAGGTACAAATTTTTTTATCTCGAAGGTCTTCTATCTGTTTTTTCTTTGCATTTCTAATGCACAATCCTAAAGGCATGTGAACAGAGTCTTCAATTTTTTCATATTCTAGTTCATCAGCTTCTCGGACATCAATAATTACAAAATCATTTTTTTGTGACATTAGTTCTTTTGCAGTAATTGTGTCTGCCATGAATTATCATATTTGCAGTATAATTTATTTCTGTATCAACGTGATATATTTACTTGATTAGACATTCAAATTAATATATCTTATAGATGTATGATTGATGTTTATTAGAAATTTAGATTTTTAGGTACTAGTCATCTCACACGAAATTCATGGAAATCAAAAATAGCCAAAACCAAAAATATCACATTCTATTTTAAATTATTCAGGTGATATTTTTCAACTCGCTCCATCATGGGTTGCACATACTCATCACATGTTTTGATAAATTCTTGTCTAGTATTTTTTTCACTACTAACTAAAATTACCACTTGGTTTATTTTCTGACCTGTAACTTCCTCAAACATGTGCGCATAACACGTAGTTTGTAAATAGTATTCATACATGTATTCATCAATTTGGGGCTTGCGTTTTGTCTTGTAACCAATTATTGAGAGTACACCATTATACTCTGCAATCAAATTACTGGTACCTGCAACTTTGAGTTTGTCTGAATACATTCTCTGTTCAGTGCATATAAGATTTGAAATATTATCAAGAAACGGTTTTAAATTATAAAAATGTGCGATAGGTAACAGATCAAATGTATCTAGTGCGACTTTATTATTTAGGTAATCCTCTATGATTTTGTGAGATTGAGTGCTAATGCTTTGAGCTTGTTGTGTAATGTATTTATGGGCAAGCTCACTTTCTTTCCACATTTTTAATCCATTTTTCTTGTCCTCTGATGCAGTTGCAGAAAGTATTGTACTAATTGAAGGATAAATTTTATCAAATTTAGTTTGGTACCAATGTTCATCTGCTCTATCTAAAAGTGTGGGTTCTCTAGATTGTAGCATCTGTGCAAAGTTTACCATTGAGAGTTTATGGTTATTATTGGATATTTAGATGTCTCGTTGTTTTTTAAACTCTTCAAGATACGATCTTGTTTTTTAAACTGATCTGTTTTCGGACAAGTTGCATTATTTTTTGACATTTTTGATGATCTCTAGACAATCATGGTTACAAAAATTTATCAGTTTTAAAAAAACAAAATGAATCTATATTTGAACTGCACTTTAATTCAGTGTGGAAAAACATTGAAAAGCATCAATTGCGTGTCTGTATTTACATGCAGAACAAATTATGTTGGTATTTTCAATCATGCCATCTGATTTTTTAACTCACTGATGTAAAATCACACCAGTTCTCAAAACAGATGAATACGATAGATAACAACAAGTATAGCTAGGTGCAATCAGACTCTAAGATTATCTCTTGTGATATAGCTCCTTGGAATATGTTTAGTGTTCCACCATTCCCTGGAATCAGTTCAACTAGAGTCTGGAGATATGCCGTACCTATCTCATCAGGTGTTAGAGTGAACAGAGCAGGTGTCTCAAATGGTAGAGCAGGGGTCCCACGAACTGGACTTCCACTGGTATTGTCGTAGGAAAACTCTGTAAATGCTTGTTTTGAAGCATATGAAGTATTTGGAGATGTTGCAAAGCTAGTCTGACTAGGGAATATCACACCATTAGAACCAGTACATCCATTATCTGCTGCATCACACCAAAAGTCAGCTCCAATCTTTACATTATTATTCACATTACCAGAGTTTTGTATTACAATAGAGCCTTCATCAGATGTGGTATCAACCTCCACAGTACTAAAGTCAAGGAATATAGCACCTAGTGTTAATTCGCAAGTTGGTTCAGCAGTTATACGGATAATTTGAACGGCGCCATCAGAGTCAGCAGCAACTAGGACGTATATGGATGTGCCAATTTGGACAGTGGTGATACCAGTAGCTTCACCAAGTGCATCAAAGATGTTACCCCCACTATCCGCATCACCATCAGTTATAGAAAATTCAGCAGTTGGAGTTGTAGGATCAGTTATATCAATAATTTGGATGCCGTTATCTATATCAGCAGCAACTATGGCGTATGTGGATTGATCAATGGTGATAGTGGTGGTGTCACTAGATCCATCAAGTGTATCAAAGGTGTCACTCACACCAGGAATAGCATCAGCAAATGAGGATACAGCAGTTGGCATTGCAGGATTTGTTATGTTAATAATTTGAACACCGCTAGCGAAGCTAGATGTAACTATGGCGTATGTGGATGCACCAATTGTAACTGTGGTGATGTCACTAGGAAGTAAAAGTGTATCAAAGGTGTCACTAACACCATCAGGACCTCCTAATGCTATTGAAGATGCAACAGTTGGTACAGCAGGATTTGTTATGTTGATAATTTGAACACCGCTATCTGTATGAGATGCAACTAGGGCGTATGTGGATGCACCAATGTGAACTGTGGTGATGTCAATAGCTCCATCAAGTTCATTAAATAGACTACCATTACTAGCTGTAGCATCAGTTACAGAGGATACAGCAGTTGGGGTTGCAGGATTTGTTATGTTGATAATTTGAACACCATCATCTATGTTAGCTGCAACTATGGCGTATATGGATGCACCAATTCTAACAGTGCTGACACTAATAGCACCACCAAGTGTATCAAAGGTATTACCATTACCATCAGTACGTCCATCTACTACTTCTGATACAGCAGCTGGCCTTGCAGGATTTGTTATATCAATAATTTGGATACCGCTATCAGAAAGAGCTGCAACTAGGGCGTATGTGGAATCACCAATTTGGACAGTAGTGATGCTACGAGCTGCACTCAATGTATTAAAACCAGCAGCATCATCAGTTGCAGATGATACTGCAATTGGCCTTGCAGGATTTGTTATATCAATAATTTGGATACCGTCATCATCAAAAGCTGCAACTAGGGCGTATACAGATGAGTTTATTGTAACTGTAGTAATGTCACGAGATCCCTCAAGTTCATCAAAGCCACCAACACCATCAAATACTGAAGAAACAGATATAGGATTTGTAGTTGTTGCTACTAGGTCTGGTACAGGTTCTGGTACTGGTACAGGTTCTGGTACTGGTTTTGATTCAAATTCTGCTACACTGATAATTTGAACACGGTCATCTCCTTGAGAAGCAATTAGGGCGTATGTGAGTGAGTCAATTGTAACAGTGGTGATGCCACGAACTCCAGCAATTTCATCAGAGGTATCGCCATCAGTTATTGAAGATGCCGCAGTTGGGGATGTAGGAACTGTTATATCAATAATTTGTACACCGTCATCAAATCGAGATGTAACTAGGGCGTATGTGGATGCACCAATTTTGGCAGTGCTGATGCCCCAAACTCCACCAAGTGTATCAAATGTATCGCCGTTACCATCAACACCGCCATCAGTTATTGAAGATGCAGCAATTGGTGCAGCAGGGTCTGTTATATCAATAATTTGGACACCGCTATCATTAAAAGATGTAACTAGGGCGTATGTGGATGCACCAATTTTGGCAGTGGCAATACCTGTAGCTCCATTAAGTTCATCAAAGATAGCACCATCAAAAACAGAAGATACCGCAATTGGTGCAGCAGGATTAGATATATCAATAATTTGAACACCATCATCTCTTTCAGATGTAACTAGGGCATACGTCGTTGAGTTAATTTGGATGGTGATAATACCTATAGCTCCCCCAAGTCCATCAAAGGCATTACCATCACCATCAACACTACCATCAGTTACAGAAGATACCGCAGTTGGCATAGCAGGATTTGTTATATCAATAATTTGTATACCGTTATCTGTCCTAGCTGTAACTAGGGCGTATGTAGATGAAGCAATTGTAACTGTAGTGATGTTCGAAGCACCATCAAGTGTATCAAATGTATCGCCAGCATTATCATCGCTGCCATCAGTTACTGAAGATACCGCAGTTGGGACTGCAGGATTTGTTATATCAATAATTTGTATACCGTCATCTGAAAAAGATGCAACTAGTGCATATGTAGATGCATCAATTGTAACAGTTGTGATACCACGCGGTCCAAAAAGTTCATCAAAATTATCAACACCATCAGTTACAGAAGATACCGCAGTTGGCATAGCAGGATTTGTCATATTAATAATTTGTACACCGTTATCATGCTCACTTGCAACTAGGGCGTATGTAAATTCACCAATACTAACAGTTGTGACGTTTCTTGCTCCCTCAAGTTCATCAAAGCCATCAACTCCATCAGTTACAGATGATACTGCCATAGGATTTGTAGTTGGTACAGGTTCAGGTTCAGGTTCTGGTTCTGGTTCAGGTTCAGGTTCTGGTAATGCAAATTGATTGTCTGCTATACGAATAATTTGGACACCGTCATCGTCAAAAGCTGCAACTAGGGCGTAAATGGATGAATCAATTTTGACGGTGGTGACGCCAAATGCTCCATCAAGTTCATCAAAGGTATCACTATTACTATCACCACCACCATCAAATATTGAAGATGCAACAGTTGGAGCTGCAGGGGTTGTCATGTTGATAATTTGGATGCCGTCATCGGAGTTGCCTGTAACTAGGGCGTATGTATCAGAGCCAATTTTGGCAGTTGTGACTTGACTAGATCCACTAAGTTCATCAAAGAGGTTACCATTACTATCACGACTACCATCAGTTACTGAAGTTACAGCAGTTGGGGCTGCAGGGTCTGTTATATTGATAATTTGTATGCCGTTATCACTAAAAGATGCAACTAGGGCGTAGGTGGATGGACCAATTGCAACAGTGGTGATGCCAACAACTCTTCTAAGTGTATCAAAGGTAGAATTTGTATTAGTACCATCATCTTGACCATCAGTTATTGAAGATGCAACAGTTGGAGCTGCAGGGTCTGTTATATTGATAATTTGGATGCCGTCATCGTTTTGAGATGCAATTAAGGCGTATGTATCAGAACCAATTTGGACGGTGGTGATGTCACGAGGTCCTTCAAGTTCATCAAACGGATTACTCATACCATCAACATCATCATCAAATATTGAATATACAGCAGTTGGGGCTGCAGGGTTTGTCATGTTGATAATTTGGACACTGTTATCGCCAAAAGCTGCAACTAGGGCGTAAACAGATGAATCAATTTTGACGGTGGTGATTCCATTAGGTCCACGAAGTGCATTAAAGGTACCATCATTATTATTATTACCACTAACATCAATTATTGAAGATACATGAGTTGGGGCTGCAGGGTTTGTTATATTGATAGTTTGTATGCGGTTATCGTTAGTAGATGCAACTAGGGCGTAAACAGATGAATCAATTTGGACGGTGGTGATGCCACGAGCACTAAGAAGTGTATCAAAACCCTCAGTACCATCAGTTATTGAAGATACAGCAGTTGGGGCTGCAGGGTTTGTCATGTTGATAATTTGGATGCCGTTATCTGTGTTAGCTGCAACTAGGGCGTATGTAGATTCGCCAATTTTGACGGTGGTGATGCCAATAGCTGCATCAAGTGTATCAAATCCATCCATCCCATCAGTTATTGAAGATATAGCTCTGGGACTTTCAGGTGTTGCAGGTGTACAAAGAGGTTCTGTATTACCGGAAGTACCTCCAGTAGTATTTATGGTAATCCTCAAATTGAGTATATCACCTGATGAAAAGCTACTTGTTCCGGGATCACCAATGGTGATAGCTATTGGTACATTGGTATCAGTTATACCAGATGGTGTTGTAGTGATGTAGATTTTTCCATCGCAATCAAGAGATACTTGTGGATCAGTTGGTCCTCCAGTAAATGTTAGACTAGCTATGGTAATACCAGTATCAGCTCTAGCGGTTCCAGCTAGAATGTCATTTAAAGATACAGCCGCACCCAGACCAATATTGAATTGTATATGAGCTCTAGATTCCCCAGTTTCTATTCTAGGATTAGTTATGGTGTATGGTGTTGGTTCTGGTTCTGGAACTGGTTCTGGTTCTGGAACTGGTTCTGGTTCTGGTTCTGGTTCTGGTTCTGGTTCTGGTTCTGGAACTGGTTCTGATAATCCAAATTGATTGTCTGCTATACTAATAATTTGGATGCCGTCATCACTCTCAGATGCAACTAGGGCGTAAACAGATGAATCAATTTTGACGGTGGTGATGCTAAATGCTCCAGCAAGTTCTTCAAATCCATCAGCACCATCAGCTACAGAAGATGCCGCAGTTGGCATTGTAGGGTCTGTTATATCAATAATTTGGACACCGTTATCAGTACGAGATGCAGTTAGGGCGTATGTAGATTCACCAATTGTAACAGTGGTGACATCATAAACTCCGCCAAGTTCATCAAATCCATCAGCACCATCAGTTACAGAAGATGCAGCAGTTGGCATTGTAGGGTCTGTTATATTAATAATTTGGACACCACTACTGCCGCTAGATGCAACTAGGGCGTATGTAAATTCACCAATTGTAACTGTGGTGATGCCACGAGGTCCAGCAAGTGCATTAAAGGTACCATCATTAGCTACAGAAGATGCAGCAGTTGGCATTGTAGGATCAGTTAAATCAATAATTTGGACACCGTTATCGAAAGAAGATGCAACTAGGGCGTATGTAGTAGAGTCAATTTTGACGGTAGTGATGGCAGTTGCTCCAGTAAGTTCAACAAAGGGAGCACCATCAGTTACTGAAGATGCAGCAGTTGGCATTGTAGGATCTGTTAAATCAATAATTTGGACACCGTTATCGTTAGAAGATGCCACTAGGGCGTATGTAGTAGAGTCAATTTGGACGGTGGTGATGCCACTAGCTCCGTTAAGTTCATCAAATGTACTACCATCAGTTACAGAAGATACAACAGTTGGGGCTGTAATGTCTGTTATGTCAATAATTTGGACACCGTCATCTGTAAAAGATGCAACTAGGGCGTATGTAGATAAACCAATTTTGACGGTGGTGATGCCACTAGCTCCATCAAGTTGATCAAAGGTAGCACCAGGACCATCATTACTTCCATCAACTATTGAAGATAAAACAGTGGGGTTTGCAGGATCTGTCATATTGATAATTTGGACGCTGTCTTCTCCGTTAGATGCAACTAGGGCGTATGTGAATGCATCCATTTGTACAGTGGTAATGCCACGAGCTCCATCAAGTGTATCAAATCCTCCTGTATTATCAGTTACAAAAGATACAGCTCTAGGACTTTCAGGTGTTGCAGGTTCACATAAAGTTGGTAGTTGGTCTGTAGGAAGTTTAGGATTTTCACTAGTATTTACGGTAATTATCAAGTTGAGTGTATCACCTAATGAAAAACTACTAGTTCCGGGATTACCAATGGTGATAGTTATTGCAAGGTCTGTATCAGTAATACCACTTGCTCCTGTAGTGAAATAGATTTTTCCATCACAATCAAGATATGCTTCTGGACCAGACGGAGTTTGAGTAAATGTTAGACTAGCTATAGCAATACCACTGTTTTCTCTAGTGGTTCCAACAAAAATTTCATTTAAAGATACAGCCGTACCAAAAGTATTACCGAAATTTATATGAGCTAGAGATGTATCGCTACCATCTATACTGGTACTAGTTATTGTGTATGGTACTACTGGTGGTGGCGTCTGTGCAAAAGCCATCCCTTCTCCCTCCTTTTCTCCAAGAAAGACAAAAAGTGAAAAGACAATAAGAGATATTACCATCACAGTACTAATCATATAATAACCATAAATTATACAAAATATAAATACATATTGCTACCTAGAATCATCAAAATTTTACCTATCTGTAAATCAGAATTAATAAAATGATCAGTCAAATGTGTGTTGTTTAGATTAACATAATGCGATATACAAGCACGACTGCCTAGAAATCATCAAAAATGTCAAAAAAATAATACCCATTCTCTAGCAATTATAATCTAAAACTCGGGTACATAATCTCTCTTGTTTTCATATCCTCATGTATGATTAATCTCAGAGCCAAACCTTCTCTTAATTACAGAAAATATTGTTTTGCCTTGTTTCTTTGATGGTGCAATTACCATCAAATGATCTCTTTATCTGTTTTCTGTACCGATACCTGTTTTGCAAAAAAACAATTAGAATTCTTTACAGGAATAAGTGACAGTATATTTAGATCTAATCATCTGCGTAGAGTTTTGAATCATACCTCCTCTAATACATGCACCACACTTTTGTAGTTTTTAATATTCGTGCAAACAGCTCCGGAAAATGTTTCACATCCAAATGATGCTGAATTACCACTGTACAGATAGATGTGTTTTCATCAGATGCAACAAACATTTGGTGTATGTGTCTCAAGAGAGCAACTGCACGTGTGGTATGTGTGCTGTGACATCCTTAAATCCTGTCGCATCAGATCCTACAATTATACTTTGAATTCCACATTTCGATGAATGCCATCAATGTGTATAGATTCATCTCATTTTACTTGCTACTTTTTGTAGTATAGTAAATTATCTCAGAAAAAGTTCCAAATCAACTTTGTTGTAGATTCCAGATATTCAACAAATGATTCATGCTTTTTGATTTATTTGTTAAGGATTGGCAGAGATGTGTGTGTGGATATATGATAATGTATACTTTGACTTTATGTGAAAACACTGAAACATATCTTTTACAACAAGAACAATAGGTCTGATTATGCAGTATATTTTCCATTCATCGGTTCTAAACATCACATTCTGATTGATAGTTCTATTGATTCGAATCTACAAATGCATAAATTTTGATGATTTCTAGCACTCACAAGAAATTCATGGAAAACAGAAATAATAAAACCAGAAATAACACATTCTATTTTAAATTATTCAGGTGATATTTTTCAACTCGTTCCATCATGGGTTGCACATACTCATCACATGTTTTGATAAATTCTTGTCTAGTATTTTTTTCACTACTAACTAGAATTACCACTTTGTTGATTTTCTGACCTGTGACTTCCTCAAACATGTGTGCATAACACGTAGTTTGTAAATAGTATTCATACATGTATTCATCAATTTGGGGCTTGCGCTTTGTCTTGTAATCAATTATTGAGAGTACACCATTATACTCTGCAATCAAATCAGCAGTACCTGCAACTTTGAGTTTGTCTGAATACATTCTCTGTTCAGTGCATACAAGATTTGAAATATTATCAAGAAACGGTTTTAAATTATAAAAATGTGCGATAGGTAACAGATCAAATGTATCTAGTGCGACTTTATTATTTAGGTAATCCTCTATGATTTTGTGAGATTGAGTGCCAATGCTTTGAGCTTGTTGTGTAATGTATTCATGTGCAGGCTCACTTTCTTTCCACATTTTTAATCCATTTTTCTTATCCTCTAAAGCAGTTGCAGAAAGTATTGTACTAATTGAAGGATAAATTTTATCAAATTTAGTTTGGTACCAATGTCCATCTTCTCTATCTAAAAGTGTGGGTTCTCTAGCTTGTAGCATCTGTGCAAAGTTTACCATTGAGAGTTTATGGTTATGGTTATTATTGAATATTTGGATGTCTGGTTCTGCCGAGTTATCGTGATATGGACATTTCCAATTTCCAACAAATATTCATAGCCATGAAAAACTTGGTTTTTATTAGATGGTAAAACAATGGGTCTCTCCCCTTATCCAAACTGCATCACTTTATAACAGAAATTCTAAATAAGATCTATTTTCGAGCCTATCACGATAACTTGACAAAACCAAATTCAGAAATGCTTTTATCAAAAGGATGCAAATAAAAGTTTGAGTTGATTGTATGAACAAAGAACAGATACTAAACAGTACAGAGGTCGGAGATTGAATATAGATAAAGACCAAACCACCACTTTAAGAAACACAAGTGGCAGGATAAAGGAAAACATACTCTTGATTGTCTTGATGGCACTGGGAATCGGTATAGTTATGTATGGATTAATTCCTCCATATGATAAAGCTGTAGGGGCGTTTGGATCTGCATTTATTATTGCCAGCTTTGTAGGAATCTATATGATGATGACGACACATGATGTGGCAAGAAAACTACATGAGCGATTCAACGATCAAAATGTAATCCTTGGAACACATACAGTGATTCTCAAGGAGATATCATCAACTCAGAAGGAGATGTCATCATCTCTCAAGGAGATAGTATCAACTCAGAAGGAGATGTCATCATCTCTGAAGGAGCTATCATCAACTCAGAAGGAGATGTCATCATCTCTGAAGGAGATATCATCAACTCAGAAGGAGATGTCATCATCTCTGAAGGAGCTATCATCAACTCAAAAGGAGCTATCATCAACTCAAAAGGAGATGTCATCCACCCTCAAAAGTATCGACAGCAAGATAGAGCAAAAACTCTAGAACATTTTTTTCTTGACAGTGTCTACTGGTTAAACCTATTTTATTTTCAGAGCAATCTGGAAACTGACTCAACAGATGTATGTGCGATAGGTCTTAAGGAAAAGGTATGAATGGTACAAATTCAGTTTCTGTCGAGTTATCGTATATGGACATTCCAATTTCCAACAAATATTCATAGCCATGAAAAACTTGGTTTTTATTAGATGGTAAAACAAATGGGTCCTTCCCCCCTTATCCAAACTGCATCACTTTATAACAGAAATTCTAAATAAGATCTATTTTCGAGCCTATATCACGATAACTTGACAAAACAGGATGTCTCATTGTTTTTTAAACTCTTCAAGATACGATCTTGTTTTTACAAACTGATCTGTTATAATTTTCCGTAGTGAAAAGAGATTCTCCATGGAATCATTTATGATGTGAATCGTCTCATTAAAAATTACAATATCAATAAACTCATCATTTGGGTATATCGTATACTCAAATGACTCTGCATCAGTTTGTATCTTTAATTTACACCCCATCAACAATCCTAGATCATCGTGTTTACTCAAAAATCCTATTAAACTTGCCTTTAAAGATGGATTATTTCCAAATGAACTATACCTTGAATCATTTTGATTATCAATTATACATGCAGCAGGTTCTCCATTGGTGTGTAGTATCACAGAATCATGCGTTGGAACAAATTCATCAGGTTTTGGCATTTTATCTAGTGGCATAATCAGAATTGTGATAATTGATTAATAATTTTTTAAAAAAAATTATTCTTTCTCAGGCTCGTTTGCCTTGTCTCTGACCTTTTTCATGATGCAAAATTTGCTCAAGGTTTTCATCCATCCCATTATTATGATACAGAAAACTTGGCCTTATAGGTTTAGGCTTTATAGAATAACTGGTTACACACGGATTAACCAGATAGCCCATAAAGACAAAAACAGTATAAATATTGGTGTGACCAACTTTATAGAATTATCAAAATTTTGTTAGGTGTTATCATAATCAATAAAATGATTAGTTAGATGTGTGTGTAGTTTAGATTAACATAGATGCGTTATTAACGAGTCAGCAACAAGTGAGAAACCATAACTCAAATGCCTATCCAGTAAAACCTTATTTATTTTAAAATTAATTTTTGCTGTGTGAATTATTTCACTGTAAAACAAAGAGTAAATGCTGTATTAAATAAACTAAAGCAAATGATAGATACTCTTGAAAATCAATGTCAGTGAAAGGACAATATCCCACAAATTAACAGAATATCTTCAATGTAAATTCTGACCATTCTGTTGATTGTGAGTATAATAGAAATTTAGACAATCATCATCATCATTGTGTCTTTGTATTTACATGCTAGGACTAAAAGATATGTTTGTGATTTATAATCAACTCATCGGATTTCTCAACCCACTGATGTAAAATCACATCGGTTCTCAAAACAGATGAATACCACAGATAACAACAAGTAATGGCTAGGTGCAATCAGACTCGAAGATTATCTCTTGTGTTACGTCTCCTGTGAATATGTTTTGTGTTCCACCAACCCCTGGAATCAGTTCAACTAGAGTCTGGAGATATGTCGTACCTGTCTCATCAGGTGTCAGTGGGAATAGATCAAGTAGATTATATGGCTCATGAAGAGTCCCAGGAACTGGACTTCCACTGGTATTATTGTAGGCAAACCCTGTAAATGCTTGTTTTGAATCATATGGAGTATTTGGAGATGTAGCAAAGCTAGTCATATTAGGGAATATCACACCATTTGAACCAGTACACCCTCTATCTTTTGCATCACACCAATAGTCAGCTACAATATTTACATTGTTAACCATATTACCAGCGTTTTGTACTGCAACAGAGCCCTCATCAGGTGTGGTACCTACATCCACATCACCAAAGTCAAGGGATACAGCACCTAGTGTTAATTGGCAAACGTCTAACTCCGACATAGGTTGGGTTAGACGAATAATTTGGACACCGTTATCATCTTGAGATGCAACTAGGGCGTATATCGGTGAACCGATTTGTACAATAGTAACACTGCTAGCTCCAGCAAGGGTATCAAAGGTATTACCAAAAGCATCCGTCTCATCATCATTTATCGAAATTACAACAACTGGGGTTGTAGGGTCTGATATGTCAATAATTTGTATACCGTTATCAGTACTAGATGCAACTAGGGCGTATGTAGTCGAGCCAATCTGTGCAGTTGTAATGTTACGAGCTCCAGTAAGTGTATCAAAGGTATTATTATTATCATCAGTATCACCATCACGTATTGAAGATACCGCAGTTGGGGTTGCAGGGTCTGTTATGTCAACAATTTGGATGGCACCATCAATCTGAGCTGCAACTAGGGCGTATGTGGAATCACCAATTACAACAGTGGTAATCTCAAAAGATCCATTAAGTGCAAGAAAGGTACCACCGTGCGTTATTGAAGATGCAGCAGTCGGGGCTGTAGGATTTGTCATATTGATAATTTGGACACCGCTATCACCACGAGATGCAACTAGGGCGTATGTGAATGAGTCAATTGTTACAGAGGTGATGCCAGTAGCTCCAGTAAGTTCATCAAAGGTACTACCAATATCAATAAAACTATCAATTATCGAAGTTACAGCAGTTGGGGCTGAGGGGTCTGTTATATCGATGATTTGTACACCTCTATCTGTTCCAGATGTAATTAGGGCGTATGTAGATGAATCTATTTGAATGGTGGTAACACCACGAGCTCGGTCAAGTGTATCAAAGGTATTACCAGGACCATCCATACCACCATCAGTTATTGTAGATACAGTAGTTGGCATTGTAGGGTCTGTTATATCGATGATTTGGACACTGTTAGTTGACAAAGCTGGAACTATGGCGTATGTGGAATCACCAATTTTGACGGTGGTGATGTCAAAAGATCCAAATGCTAGATCGGTATCCATATCAAGTACTGTTGAAACCGGAGTGGGCATTGCAGGGTTTGTTATATTGATAATTTGGATATCATTGTCATTAGCAGATACAACTAGGGCGTATGTAGAACCATCAATTTGGACGGTGGCAATATCACTAGCCCCATCAAGTTCATCAAATCCATCTGCACCATCAATTATTGAAGATACAACAACTGGACTAGCAAATGCTTGGGGTTCAAGTTCTGGTTGAGATTCTGCTATACGAATAATTTGGACACCGTTATCATCAAGAGATGCAACTATAGCGTACAGAGATGTACCAATTTGGACGGTGGTAATATCAATAGCTCCATTAAGTCTATCAAAGGTATCACCATCAGTTATTGAGGATGCAGCAGTTGGCATTGTAGGATCTGTTATATCAATAATTTGTACACCGTCATCACCAAAAGATGCAACTAGGGCGTATGTAGCTGCACCAATTTGGATGGTGGTAACACCAGATGATCCAGCAAGTGTATCATATGTACCGCCATCAGTTATTGAGGATGCAACAGTTGGGGATGCAGGGGTTGTTATATCAATAATTTGGATACCGCCATCTTCTTCAGATGCAACTAGGGCGTATGTAGATGAGCCAATTTTGACGGTGGTGATGTCAACTGCTCCATCAAGTGTATCAAAAGCACCAACACCAACACCATCAGTTACAGAAGATACAGCAGCTGGGGATGCAGGATTTGTTATATCAATAATTTGTACACCGTCATTTTCAAAAGATGCAACTAGAGCGTATATCGATGAGTCAATTGTAACGGTGGTAACATCAGATGCGCCAACAAGTGTATCAAAGGCACCACCATCAGTTATTGATGTTACGGCAGTTGGGACAGCAGGATTTGTTATATCAATAATTTGTATACCATTATCAGTAGTAGCTGCAACTAGGGCGTATATCGATGAGTCAATTGTAACGGTGGTAACACCAGATGCTCCAGCAAGTGTATCATATGTACTACCATCAGTTATTGATGTTACAGCAGTTGGGAATGCGGGTTTGGATATATTAATAATTTGTATACCATTATCGTCACTAGCTGCAACTAGGGCGTATGTAGATAAACCAATTCGGAAGGTGGTGATGCCAGATGCTCTAGCAAGTGTATCAAATGTATTATCATTATCATCCATATCACCATCAGTTATTGATGTTACAGCAGTTGGGAGTGCGGAATTTGTCATATTGATAATTTGTACACCGTCATCATCAAGGGATGTAACTAGGGCGTATGTAGATAAACCAATTCGGACGGTGGTGATGGCAGATGCTCCAAAAAGTGTATTATAGACATTATCATCACCATCTAGATCACCGTCAAATACTGAAGAAACAGATATAGGATTTGTAGGTGTTGCTACTGGTTCAGGTTCAGGTTCAGGTTCAGGTTCAGGTTCAGGTTCAGGTTCAGGTTCAGGTTCAGGTTCAGGTTCAGGTTGATTGTCTGCTATACGAATAATTTGGATGCCGTCATCTCCGTTAGCTGCAACTAGGGCGTAAACAGATGAATCAATTTGGACGGTGGTGATGCCAGATGCTCCATCAAGTTCATCAAAGCCACCAACACCATCAGTTATTGAGGATGCAGCAGTTGGGGATGAAGGATCTGTTATATCAATAATTTGAACACCGTCATCTCCTATGGATGTAACTAGTGCATATGTGGATGTGCCAATTTTGACGGTGGTGATGTCAAATGCTAAATTAAGTGTATCAAAGGTAACACCATCAGTTACAGAAGATACATGACTTGGGGCTGCAGGATCTGTTATATTGATAATTTGAACACCGCCATCGGTTATAGCTGCAACTAGGGCGTATACATCAGAGCCAATTTCGACGGTGGTGATACCAACTGCTCCATCAAGTTGATTAAAGGCACCAGTATTATCAGCTATTGAAGATACAGCAGTTGGAGCGGCAGGAGTGGATATATCAATAATTTGAACACCGTCACCTGCATTAGCTGCAACTAGGGCGTATGTAGCAGAGCCAATTTTGACGGTGGTGATACCAGATGCTCCCTCAAGTTCATTAAAGGTACCAGTATCACCATCACTACCACCATCAGTTATTGAAGATGTAGGAGTTGGGGCGGCAGGATTTGTTATATTAATAATTTGGACACCGTTATCCACATCAGATGCAACTAGGGCGTATATATCAGAGCCAATTTCGACGGTGGTGATGCTACGAGCTCCATTAAGTTCATTAAATCCACCAACACCATCAGTTACAGAAGATACAGGAGTTGGGGCGGCAGGATTTGTTATATTGATAATTTGAACACCGTCAGAAAATTGAGATGCAACTAGGGCGTATACATCAGAGCCAATTTCGACGGTGGTGATGTCAAATGCGTGAATAAGTTCAGGATAGATACCAGCATCAGATATTGAGGATACAAGACTTGGGGATGAAGGATCTGTCATATTGATAATTTGGACACCACTATCATCTTGAGATGCAACTAGGGCGTATACATCAGAGCCAATTTCGACGGTGGTGATGCCACGAGCTCCCTCAAGTTCATCAAATCCACCAACACCATCAGTTACAGAAGATACAGCTACTGGATTTGCAAGTATTGTGGATTCTGGTTCGGGTTCTGGTTCTGGTTCTGGTTCTGGTTCTGGTTGATCTTCTGCTATACGAATAATTTGGACACCGTCATCTGCAAAAGATGCAACTAGGGCGTATAGAGATGAATCAATTTTAACGGTGGTGATGTCAAATGCTCCGACAAGTTCATCAAAGGTATTATTATCACCATCAGTATCAGCATTAGTTATTGAAGATGCAGCAGTTGGGGATGCGGGAATGGATATATCAATAATTTGGACACCGTCATCAGCTTGAGATGCAACTAGGGCGTAGGTGGATTGACCAATTGTAACAGTGGTGATGCTAATTGCTTCATTGAGTTCATCAAAGGTAACACCATCAGTTATTGAAGATGTAGCAGTTGGGGCTGCGGGATTTGTTATATTGATAATTTGGACGCCGTCATCGTCACGAGATGCAACTAGGGCGTATGTATCAGAACCAATTTGGACGGTGGTGATGTCAACTGCTCCATCAAGTTCATCAAAAGTAGCACCATCAATTACAAAAGATACAGCAGTTGGGGATGCAGGGTTTGTTATATTGATAATTTGGATGCCGTCATCAGCTTGAGCTGCAACTAGGGCGTATGTATCAGAGCCAATTTGGACGATGCTGATCTCAGATGCTCCATCAAGTTCATCAAAGGTACCACCACTACCATCAGATTCGCCATCAGTTATTGAAGATGTAGCAGTTGGGGCTGCGGGATTTGTTATATTGATAATTTGGATGCCGTCATCTGTAACAGATGCAACTAGGGCGTAGGTGGATTGACCAATTGTAACAGTGGTGATGCTACGAGCTCCGTCAAGTTCATCAAAGGTACCACCACTACCATCAGATTCACCATCAGTTATTGAAGATACAGCAGTTGGGGTTGCGGGATTTGTTATATTGATAATTTGGATGCCGTCATCTGTAATAGCTGCAACTAGGGCGTATGTGGATTCACCAATTTTAACGGTGGTGATGTTAAATGCTCCGCCAAGTTCATCAAAGGCAGCACCATCAGTTATTGAAGATACAGCAGTTGGGGCTGCAGGGTTTGTCATATTAATAATTTGGATGCCGTTATCAGTAAAAGCTGCAACTAGGGCGTATGTATCAGAACCAATTTGGACGGTGGTGATATCAGCTGCTCCACTAAGTTCATCAAAGGTACCAGTACCACCATCGCTATCACCATCAGATATTGAAGATACAGCTATAGGATTTGCAGGTGTTGCTACTGGTTCTGGTTGATCTTCTGCTATACGAATAATTTGGACGCCGTCATCTGAAAAAGATGCAACTAGGGCGTAAACAGATGAACCAATTTGGACGATGGTGATTTCAGATGCTCCTGAAAGTTCATCAAAGGTACTGCCATCAGTTATTGAAGATGTAGCAGTGGAGGCTGCTGGGTTTGTTATATTGATAATTTGGACGCCGTCATCTGAAAAAGATGCAACTAGGGCGTAGGTGGATTGACCAATTGTAACAGTAGTAATGCTACGAGCTCCATCAAGTTCATCAAAGATAGCACCATCAGTTACAGAAGATACAGCAGTTGGGGTGGCAGGATTTGTTATATTGATAATTTGGACGCCGTCATCTACGTTAGCTGCAACTAGGGCGTAAACAGATGAACCAATTTTGACGGTGGTGATGCCAAATGCTCCGTCAAGTTCATCAAAAGTACCACCATCAGTTATTGAAGATGTAACAGTGGGGGCTGCAGGGTTTGTTATATTGATAATTTGGATGCCGTCATCTTGAAAAGATGCAACTAGGGCGTATAGAGATGAACCAATTTGGACGGTGGTGATGTCAAATGCTCCGTCAAGTTCATCAAAGGTACCACCACTACCATCAGATTCACCATCAGTTATTGAAGATACAGCAGTTGGGGATGCAGGGTTTGTTATATTGATAATTTGGATGCCGTCATCTATGTTAGCTGCAACTAGGGCGTAAACAGATGAACCAATTTTAACGGTGGTGATGTCAACAGCTCCGTCAAGTTCATCAAAGGTACCACCATCAGTTATTGAAGATACAGCAGTTGGGGTTGCAGGAGTGGATATATTAATAATTTGGATGCCGTCATCAGTTTGAGATGCAACTAGGGCGTATGTATCAGAGCCAATTGTGACAGTGGTGATGCCATTAGCTCCGTCAAGTTCATCAAAGATAGCACCATCAGTTATTGAAGATACAGCAGTTGGGGCTGCAGGGTTTGTCATATTAATAATTTGGATGCCGTCATCAGTTTGAGATGCGACTAGAGCGTATGTATCAGAGCCAATTGTGACGGTGGTGATGTCAGATGCTCCGAGAAGTCCAAAGATAGCACCATCAGTTATTGAAGATACAGCTATAGGATTTGCAGGTGTTGCTACTAGGTCTGGTTCGGGTTCGGGTTCTGGTTCTGGTTCTGGTTCTGGTTCTGATTGAGATCCTGCTATACGAATAATTTGAACGCCGTCATCATTAAAAGCTGTAACTATAGCATATATGGATGAACCAATGGTAACAGTTGTAATATCACTAGCTCCAGCAAGTTCTTCAAATCCATCAACACCATCAGTTACAGAAGAGGCAGCAGTTGGCATTGTAGGATCTGTTATATTAATAATTTGGATGCCATCATCACCACGAGATGCAACTAGGGCGTATGTAGATGAACCAATTTTGACGGTGGTAATGCCATAAGGTTGACTAAGTTCCTCAAAGGGAGTAGGATTACTAGCAGAAGTATCAGTTACAGAAGATGCAACAGTTGGCCTTGTAGGATTTGTTATATTAATAATTTGGACACCATTATCGCCGCTAGATGCAACTAGGGCGTATGTAGACTCATCAATTACAACAGTTGTAATGTCACGAGGCGTATTAAGTCTTTCAAATGTACTACCATCAACTACAGAAGATGCAACAGTTGGACTTGTAGGATCTGTTATATCAACAATTTGTACACCGTTATCAAAAGCTGCTGCAACTAGGGCGTATGTGGAACCACTAATTTCGACGGTGGTGATGCCAGTTGCTCCAAAAAGTCTATCATAGCCACCTATACCCCTAGCTATTGAAGATGCAGCAGTTGGAGTTGTAGGATCTGTTATATTAATAATTTGGACACCATTATCGTTACTAGCTGCAACTAGGGCGTATGTGGAACCACTAATTTCGACGGTGGTGATGCCACTAGCTCCATTAAGTCGATTAAAGGGAGTACCATCACGTACAGAAGATGCAGGAGCTGGAGCTGTAAGATCTGTTATATCAACAATTTGTACACCGTCATCTGTATTAGCTGTAGCTAGGGCGTACAACGATGAATTAATTTCGACGGTGGTGATGTCATAAGCTCCTCGAAGTGTATCAAAGGTACTACCATCACGTATCGAAGATACAGCAGTTGGGTTTTCAGGATCTGTCATGTTGATAATTTGGACGCCGTGGTCGTTGTTAGCTGCAACTAGGGCGTATGTGAATGCATCAATTTGTACAGTGGTAATGCCAAAAGCATTATCAAGTCTAAATCCTCCTGTATTATCAGATATTGAAGATACAGCTACTGGATTTGCAAGTATTGTGAATTCGGGTTCTGGTTCTGGTTCTGGTGGTTCTCCGTCTATACGAATAATTTGGACACCACTATCTGTCTCAGATGTAACTAGGGCGTATGTAGCAGAGTCAATTTGGACGGTGGTGATGCCAACAGCTCCATCAAGTGTATCAAATGTGCTACCATCAGTTATTGATGATACAGCAGTTGGAGATGCAGGGTTTGTTATATTAATAATTTGGACACCGTCATCTAGGTTAGATGCAACTAGGGCGTACAGAGATGAGCCAATTTGGACGGTGGTGATACCACGAGCTCCATCAAGTGTATCAAAGGTACCACCATCAGTTATTGAAGATGTAGCAATGGGGGTTGCTGGGTTTGTTATATTAATAATTTGGATGCCGTCATCATTTTGAGATGCAACAAGGGCGTATGTAGATTGACCAATTTGGACGGTGGTGATATCACGAGCTCTATCAAGTTCATTAAAGGTACCACCACGACCATCAGATTCGCCATCAGTTATTGAAGATACAGCAGTTGGGGTGGCAGGATTTGTTATATTGATAATTTGGATGCCGTCATCGATGTTAGATGCAACTAGGGCGTATGTGGATTCACCAATTTTGACGGTGGTGATATCCCAAGCTCCATTAAGTTCATCAAATGCACTACCATTAGTATTAGTAGCATCAGTTATTGAAGATGTAGCAATGGGGGCTGCAGGATTTGTTATATTGATAATTTGAACACCGTCATCTATATCAGATGCAACTAGGGCGTATATATCAGAGCCAATTTCGACGGTGGTAATACCACGAGCTCCATCAAGTTCATCAAATGTACCGGTATCACCATCGCTACCACCATCAGTTATTGAAGATGTGGCAGTGGGGGCTGCGGGATTTGTTATATTGATAATTTGAACACCGTCAGCGGAGGTAGATGCAACTAGGGCGTATGTAGATGAATCAATTTTAACGGTGGTGATGCTACTAGCTCCAGCAAGTTCATCAAATGTGTTAGGAACAGCAAGAGTAGAACTAGATATTGAAGATGTAGCAATGGGGGCTGCGGGATTTGTTATATTAATAATTTGGACGCCGTTATCATTAAGAGATGCAACTAGGGCGTATGTAGATGAATCAATTTCAACGGTGGTGATGCCAGCTGCTCCGCGAAGTTCATCAAAGGTACCAGTACCACCATCGCTATCACCATCAGTTACTGAAGATACAGCTACTGGATTTGCAGGTGTTGCCACTGCTGCTGTCTGTGCAAAAGCCATCCCCTCTTCTCCACCCCCTGTTTCTCCAAGAAAGACAAAAAGTGAAAAGACAATAAGTGCTATAGGCATCACGGTACTAATCATATAATAACCATAAATTATACAAAATATAAATACATATTGCTATCTAGAATCATCAAAATTTTACCCATCTGTAAATCAAAATTGATAAAATGATCAGTCAAATGTGTGTAGTTTGGATTAACATAATGCGATATACAAGCCCGCCCACAACAGATGTGACTGTTCTCATAGCAAAAATAGGCGTTCTACTGTTTTCACAGAAAATCAAGCATACATACCATACATCAACACATCATCAGGATTTAGATAAAGGGAGATATAGACTAATTCAGAATCATACAAACTAGATCTAAAACATCTAGTTGTGATTCTGGCAAAGAATTTTGCTTACTCACTTGGCAGAACACCCAACAATACACAAAACGATACAAAAAACAGATATCCACCATTTGATGGTAAATTTACCATCAAAGAAACAAAATAAAAATAACATTTTCTGTAATTAAGAAAAGGTTTGTTCAGAGACAAATAATGAGGATATCAAAACAAAGGATACCACCAGTTAGATTGTCATTGACACAAAACGTGTATATACCATTTTTTTGTGTATTTTTGATGATTTCATGCAGTGATTAATTTTTGATAATATCTAGAACATTCCAACATGTACAAAGATGTAAACTCGTAAACTAGTTGTGAGGTATTGTTATAAGTTACTTGATACCATCTCAAGGTCATAAATAAGAATTACATAGTTAAAAAGTTCGCTGTACAACATGTTTGCTGTAAATATACCACGTTATAATTTTGTGATATCTCGCGTAAAAAAGAGATCTACAAACCAATCCAATCCAACTCTAATTCGTTTTTCCATAACAGGAAGTGTTGACAAATAGTATTGCTTCCATACAAACCAAGCTGCAAATCCAGTTAGATTAATTCCCAACATTTTTGCAACACCATCACGTTTACCAATCTTTGCCATAGAACCTTTTGATGAATAATCAAAAATAACAAATTTGTGATTACCACGCATACTAGATATCAAATTTTGAGAGACAGTTTTTGCTTCTCTTATTGCATGTTGTGCAGTTGGAGGATATGGTTTACCATCAGAATTCAAAATAAATGCACAATCCCCCAAAGCAAATACATTAGAATATTTTGGTAGTCTAAGATACGAGTCAACTATTATTCTACCAGATTTGTCATGTTCAGTATTAAGGGATTGTACAAAACTTTGAGATTGATTTCCTCCAGCCCACACCAACATGGAATAATCTAATGATGAACCATCACTTAGTAAAACATGTGAAGAGTTTGCATCAGTTACTTTGGTATTGTAAAGTATTTTTACGCCAGATTTTTCCAATGATTTTGCAGCATATTTTCCAAGTGAACCAATTTCAGGTAAAATGTGGTCTTTTGAAGCAATCAAATGTACTCGGATAGAATCAGATTCAATATTTCTGTAATATTTTTCAGCAGATTCTCTAATAAACTCGTTGATCTCACCGGCAGTCTCAACTCCTGAAAATCCACCCCCAACTATAACAAAGGATAAAAATTGAGCTTGATTTGCAATTTCTTGTTGATCAGCTAATTCTAGTTGGGTGATGATCCGATTTCGTATTATACTTGCATCTTGTAGAGATTTAATTGTAACAGAGTATCTCTCCAAATTTTTATTGCCAAAAAATCCTGTCTTTGTTCCAGATGCAATAACTAGATAATCATAAGGAATTTTATTTTCTCCATTAACAGTACTAGTTGTGACAAATTTTGTCTCTAAATCAACATTAGTTACTTTGGCCTGATAAAATCTAGCCCTTTTACAAAAATTACGAATAGGGGTGGCAATGTGTCTGGGTTCAATGGTTCCAGTTGAGAGTTCAGGTAACATTGGAGTATGAAGAAAATAATTATTTTCTGAAATTATAGAAATATCAATATCAATATCTTTTTCAAATCTTTTTTGGATCTTTTTTAATACCTCAACTCCAGCATATCCTCCACCTAAAATTACAATTTTTTGAGTGTGAGGGTGAGTAGAGACATGAATGTATTGGTGATGTTCTTCAAAGGTTGAGAGTTTTGAAAATTCGATATCGCATTTATGACATCGATACATCATTCCTTTTTGGGTAGTTAATACAGATGCCAAGACCCCAAGGGTTCCACCCCACAAAAAATGAGTAAAAAATGATTTTAACAGAAATTCTCCAGTGATGACAAAATTTGTTGGGGTGTTGTTGTCGCTTAGTTCAGATATTACTGGTTGAATCCAAAAATATTGAACAGGAATGGTAAAAATGATTGTAACTATAGCGCCTGCAAGAATTCCAAATAGTAATCCATTGGATATTTTTGAGATATTGAGCATTTTTGTTTTGTAAAGAATGATTCCAACTACTATTCCAATAATTGTAGCAATGCCAAAATGTACAAAAACCCCAACCAAATAATCACTAGAACCCAAAGTTTTAGCAGCAATAATCCAAAACAAGTAAAATTCAGAGTTTGTTAGTGCATCTGAAAGAAAGTTTGGAATAAACATTACAAATGCGCCTAAAATTGAGCCCAAGGTGATGAAAAATACCTCTCTTTTTATTGAAAAATCCACGATCATTGATTTCATGATTGTACCTCATCAAGATTATAAAGTTTCTTTGCAGTGCCAGTTTGGTCATTATTCACAGTAAATTTTAGAAGAGTGTTATTCATCACTTTGGTTAAATATTTACTTTTAATAATAATTTGCCATTATACTGTAACCAACGTATATTGGGTTTTGTGATTTAGTAGTTATTGCTACAGGTATGAAATCATCAAAAATCTCAAAAAAATAGCGTGTTTTTGTGACAATTCCAAGTTAGAATTGGTACTGGTATTTGTTCTCATATCCTATGACTGATCTCTGCAAACTGTACTTAATTACAAAAAATGCTATCTATGTTTTGTTTCTTTGAGGGTGCAATTTACCATCATCATCATCGTAATCATCATCATCATCATCGCCAAATGATCTCTTCATCTGTTTTCTGTAGACCTAGTGTTCTACTTGAGAATCTTTTTTATCAGTTCTTTCAAACTTGGTCTTGAAAATAAAAACACAATATTCTATACTAATATCATAAAATACAAACCTCTTTTCTTTACAATCCTTCTAAAGGATTCTACTGTCAATCTGCCATTCGTTTCACAAAAAAATTCTTAGCGTCAACTAATTTTTTGTGAGGTATTGGTTTGTATTGTTGAAATATTTGGATAATTTATAATAAAGTTTCACCTTTTTTGTTAGTTTCATTTTGGAGCAACTTTTTTGAAAGGTATCTTTTTCTTAGTAAGAAGACGAGCTTGTTTTGTGGTGATAATGTATTCAGTTTTAGAAACAGCTTTGAAAGACTGACAAGTGTTTAAGAGTGCACCAACCAATCTTATTTCAGGCTTTGGTTTTACACTAATTTTTATGTAATAATCTCGCGGGCACATATCTGTATTTTACAAAAACTACTTAATAAACATAGAACATATTAGTTCTGTTGAATTAGCAATACCCAATAGCCTCATTATTAATTTCCAACAAATTTCTCATGTTCTTAATTGAACAGCAATTGCAAATGTTATGAATTTGAGCAGGGTATCATTTGTGGTCTGGTTGGTCTCGACAACCCAACAGAACCACCTTTTTTGTTAGTTTCATTTTGGAGCAAGTTTTTTGAAAGGTATCTTTTTCTTAGTAAGAAGACGAGCTTGTGTTCTGGAGATATAGTATTCAGTTTTAGAAACAGCATAGAAAGACTGACTAGTTTTTAAAAGTACACCGACCATTCTTATTTCAGGCTTTGGTTTTACACTAATTTTTATATATCGACCGTCTGCACACATATCTGTATTTTACAAAAACTACATAATAAACATAGATCATATTGATTCTGTTTGGTCTTGACAACCCAACAGAATCTTTTTGTATACTTGGTAGAAATGTCATCAAAATTGTACTTTGGTGTTATAGAATCTATAAAATGATCAAACAGATGTATATTCCATTTAGATGCAAATGGATGAAAAATACAAGTGCACAAATCAGGTACATCCACATCACAAAAGATAGATAGATGACAGAGACAATATTTTCTGTAATCAACAAAGTTGTTCAAATATCAGGCATACATGACTGAAAACAATGATACCAGTGCCAATTCCATCTTATAATTACCACAAAAGTACACCATTTGTTTTTTGAGATTTTTGATGATTCTATACAGCCAAATAACTAAAAAATTTATCAGCATAACTAGTCCAAATCAAACTTTGATGAAAAACAATAAACACACAAAAACAAATCAAAAAAGTTAACTATCTACAAACAAAGAGCTAGAGGTTTAACTGATCTATAAAAATAAAGTATCAGTTTAACCTCATATCAAGTTGGATATAATACAAAAAAACAGTCCTACATAACAGGCTGAAAAATCAACACATCCAATCCAGCCTTTTTGAATCATGTCAATTTTAAAGATATAAATAAAAAAATAATGACAAATTTTTGATCTCATCGATTAATTAATGGTAACAAGTCTAAAAATTCATGAAATTTTGCTTTAACTGCAACTCTAGGCTTGTTCAAAACTATAAAGATGTTGGAGGGACATGGGTATGTCCAAAGTGCAATCCTGAAAAAATCATGGTCAAAACACCAACTTACGGTGTAAACTATTCAGGAAAAACTAAACAATGCTCCAAAGGTTGTAGTGCAAACATTTACTGGGATGAGGGATTCAAATCCGATAGTGGAAAGTTTATTCCAATGGATTCACAAACTAATGAACCACACAAATGTAACAGTACCACTGAATCAGAGATATCATCCTACTATCATCATCCAAATGAGATTAAAAAATATGCAAATCAAAAGAGAGAAGAAGAAAAAGAAAACAAGATCACCCTCTCAGAAAACGCCCTGTATGATATCTCTAAAATTCCAAAATCGTTAATTGACAACGATCCAATAATTAGAGAGCTAGTCCAAGGACACAAAGAAAAATCATTTGCCCTAATTCACTATGAGAGGTTAGTTGCCCCCGAAGCTGAAAAAATTCCAATTCAAACACTTTGTGATGTGCTATCAGAGAATATCATCAATGGATTAGCAAAGTACGGGTTTACAGGACTATTACCATTTCAAGAAGAGTCTGTCAGGGCAATCCTAAGGGGAGAAAACCCAATCATTTCAGCACCCACCGGTTCTGGAAAGACTGAAGCATTTACAATCCCAATTTTGCAAAAAATTTCCAAAGACCCAACTCCAGGTGTATTCACATTACTGGTATACCCACTAAATGCATTAATTGATGACCAAGTATCAAAAATTTCAGATTTAATTCAAAAATGCAAATTAACAGATAAAATATCAGCATACTCTATCCATGGAGGTCAAAGTACAGATTACAAGGACATGGTAATTGCAGATGCAGACAAGAAATCTCTAATCATTGCAACAAATTTTGATTTTATTAATTACCATCTAATACTACAAGACAAAAAATGGAATAATCTATTCAAAAATGCAAAGATGATAGTAATGGATGAGGCACATTCCTACACAAGCTTTCATGGCTCTAATGTGTATCATGTGCTAAAACGAATGAAACGATTCATGGGTAAAGTTCAGTTTATAGGCTCGTCTGCAACTCTGGATAATTCAAAAGAATTTTTCTCAAACATGTTTGATCTGCCTGAGGATTCATTTACACACATCAAAAGCAAGTTTAGACGAAAACAAAACATGCACATGTTTTTTGTGATGCCAAGAAAATACAAACAAAGGACCACAATGGAGATACTCTCATTAATGTGTTACAAGAACAATTCAACGCAGCTAGTCTTTAGTAATTCTCACAATGATGTAGAATTTTTGGCATCAAACATAGAAGATGCAAACAAAAGAATTAGAATTCAGATTCACAGAGGAGGCTTGGATCAAAGCAACAGAAAACTATACGAATCACAAATCAAAGCAGGAGAACTAGACGTGTTATCATGTACATCAACTTTAGAGTTGGGAATTGATATAGGATATGTAGATGTAGTAATCTCTGCATTCAAAAATGAGTTTGATTCTTTTATTCAAAGAATAGGCAGAGCAGGAAGAAAGGGTCAAAAATCATATTCAATATGTGTCTTTGATCAAGAGGATGCAGCATGTCACTATTTTGCCAACCACATTGAAGAGTATCTATCACAAGACCACATAATCTCAATTAACAAAAAAAATCCAATTATTTCTGAAAAACATATAGAATCAGTAGAGATTGAAGACCAAGCTATACATGAATCAGATAAATCCCAGTTCTTTGATTTTGCAAACAGTGTAAACTTGAGGGGATCATCAGGGGAGATTTCAATATACTACAACTCTAGGAAGATAGGCACTCGAGATGTGCCTGTGGGGTATTATCAGCTGCACCAAAAGGCAATTTACCATTTCAACAAACAAAACTATGAGGTAAATTCTCTGATAAAATCTCAAAATGGTGCAAGAGCATATCTTGTGAAATCGTATGAGAAACAAAAGAGGACTATTCCAAATGTTAGAACAGACATTGATTCGGCAACAGATGGTAACGCAGTACAAAAGGAAATTCAAGTTAATAATAAAAAAATAGAACTAAGTTATGGGATAATTTCACTAAAGAGAACAATCACAGGTTACAAGAAAGGTAACTATAACGAATCAATAGACACATATCAAACGTATAAGAAAAATAATACACCATCATGGAAAAACTTTTTTTGGAAGTCAAAACATTTAGCAGTTAGTATCACACTCCCACCAGAATTTATTATAAAACAAGATTCAGATTCAAAAAATCCCATAGTTAAAGATTCCAGAGTTCATACCATTTCACATGTTCTAGTTAATGCAAGTAAAATTTTGACAAAGGCTGAATCAAGAGACATTGATGTATACTATGAAGAAAAAGAAGGAGTAATACACATTTATGATAATTCTTCAGATGGATTTAATGGGTGTAGTAAAATTATCTATGATGAGTTTGAGAAAATACTTGATACAGGATTTTCACTAGTCAATGATTGTGATTGTAAAGATGATGATAAAAATGAAAAAGACACGTGTTGGGGAGGATGTCCAAAATGTACATTCACAACTAGTTACTGTCAGACAAAAAATAAGGAATTATCTAAAGATGGCGCAAAAGAATTTTTTTCTGCATTTCATATTTAGAGTAGAATTACTGTTACATCTCTTGTGTTTTTCTAGTTTTAAAAATTCTTTGTTAAATTAAATTTCAATAAAAAAAATAAAGAGAGTAACAATGTAAACTAGACCAAATAAATTTAAAACAAAAAATATGTTACAAATAAAAAAAAAGGTTGCAAATTACTGTAACATATAGTGGACATTACAAAATAAAGCTGTTCCATTAGGCAATGTCTTTGCAGTAATGCTGCAACCGTCTTGCAATCCCCTCCCACAAACATAACACTCTACCTTACTAACAGAAGTTGAGGTTATTTCATCAGATTGAGGAATGTGCATTTCGTGCATAATTTTTTGGCTATTTCTAGGCATTGTGATATTCTCTGATCGGCTAGACTATAAAGGTACCGTAATGTACCGTAATATCCATGCCTAAAAACCCAATAATTTTGATCAAAAATAGCCAAAAAGAAGCAATTTTATCAATTTAAATAATAACCTCTCAGAGTTTTCTTTATGGGTGGACACCTTTGGAAAAACACAGGCAAAAGTAATACCACTAGATTTATCTGAAAATCAATTTCAAATTTACAATAAAATTTCAAGAAATTACTCACATTCATTTCTCTTTGAATCATTAACAGGACCCGAAGCTCTATCTGAAACATCTGTTATGGGATTTGATCCAAAAATAATTTTCAAAGGATATTCAGAGAAAGTAGAGATTATCAAAAATGGTAAAACAAGTATAATTCAAACTAGAAAACCCTTTGAAGAATTAAAAAAAATACTAGGTAAATCAAATGATCAAAGGTATAGATATTTGGGAGGAGCAGTAGGAGTAGTTAATTATGATGCAATAAGACTAGTAGAAGATATACCTGATTCACACAATTCTTTACAACCATTAATTGAGTTTGGAATTTATGATGATGGAATTCTTTATGACAAAATACAAGAAAAATTATTTTACTTTTATCATGATGAGAACAGATTTGATAAATTTGTAATAAGCAAAGGAGAATTTAAAGAATTTCATGCAAGTAAAGTTACACCAAACATGAATGAATCAAAATATTCTGAAATTGTAAACAAGGCAAAAAAGTACATACATGATGGAGATATCTTCCAAGTGGTATTATCTAGAAAATTTGCATTTGATACAGATGGGGACGATCTAACATTATACAAAACACTTCGGAGATTAAACCCATCACCATACATGTATCATCTAAAACAAAATGATAAAACAATAATTGGAGCATCACCTGAAATGCTACTTCGAGTTACAGATGACATAGTAGAAACATTTCCCATTGCAGGAACAAGAAAAATCACAAATGATGAAAAAATAAACACAGAACTCTCAAAGGAATTAATCTCTGATGAAAAAGAGTTGGCAGAGCACACAATGCTTGTAGATTTGGGAAGAAATGACATTGGCAAAGTTTGCAAGTATGGTTCAGTGAAACTCGAATCATTAATGGAGATAAAACGATTCAGTCATGTTCAACATATTGTTAGTCATGTTGTAGGTAATTTAGCACCTGAAAATGATATCTTTGATGCGTTTCAAGCAGTATTCCCTGCAGGAACAGTGTCAGGAGCGCCTAAAGTCAGAGCTATGGAGGTAATAAATGAGTTGGAGACAGAATCACGAGGGCCGTACGCCGGGGCAGTAGGGTATTTCTCGTATAATGGTTGTTGTGATTTTGCAATTGCAATTAGAAGTATCTTCATCAAAGATAACAAAGGCTTTATCCAATCTGGTGCAGGTATAGTATCAGATTCCATTGCTGAAAATGAATTCAAAGAAACTGAACACAAAGCAGGAGCAATGCTTCAAGCATTAAAAGAGGCGGCAACAAATTGAAGTTTTTAATTATTGATAATTATGATTCTTTTGTGTATAACATTGCACAGTATCTAGGAGAGTTTAATGTAGAGTGTGATGTCATTAGAAATAACAAAATCACAGTACAACAAATCAAAGAAAAAAGATATGATGCAATAATAATATCTCCGGGTCCTGGCACACCTAAAGACACAAAATATTTTGGAGTTTGCTTAAAAGTTATCAAAGAGATAGGACCGCACACCCCAATTCTGGGAGTGTGTTTAGGACATCAAGGAATTATACATGCATTTGGAGGTAATGTAACTAATGCAGGATGTGTTAGACATGGAAAAACTAGTCCCATCAAACATTTAGAATCAAAATTATTTGCAAATATAAAAAATCCATTTAACGCAACAAGGTACCACAGTTTAGTTGGAGATAAAACGGTAATCCCAGATGTACTCAAAGTTATTGCAACAGCAGATGATGATGGAGAGATTATGGCTATTGAACACAAAGAATATTTGATTCAAGGAGTGCAATTTCATCCAGAATCAATAATGACCAAAGAAGGAAAAAAGATTTTAGGGAATTTTATCAATCAAGTAAAGGAGAAGAAAAAAAGATGATAATATCAGATATTATTTTAAAATTACAACAAAAAATAGACCTTACACAAAATGAGATAAACGACGTAATGACTGAGATTCTTACAGGTAACACAAATGATATAGAGAATGTTAATTTTTTATCACACCTTGCAAAGAAAGGTGAGACAGACGATGAATTACTAGGAATGTTAGATAAAATGCTAGAGTTTGCACTCAAAATTGAGCTTAAAAATCAAGGAACAGTAATTGACATGGGTGGTACAGGTGGGGATGCACTTCAAACACTAAACATATCAACTACAGCCTCATTTGTGGTGGCAGCAGCAGGTGGAACAGTAGCAAAACACGGAAACCGCTCTAATACAGGTATTTCTGGAAGTGCAGATATTTTTGAATATTTTGGATATGATTTGAATCTCAAACCTCAAAGAATTGCAGATATTTTAGAAAAACACAACATTTGCTTTATGTTTGCACAGAAATTCCATCCAGCTATGAAGCACGTCTCAACTGCAAGAAAACAGCTAAAAAATAGTAGAACAGCATTTAATCTGTTAGGTCCATTATCAAATCCTGCATGTGTGAAAAACCAGTTGATAGGGGTATCTTCAAGACAGTATTTGGAGAGATTACCACTAATTCTAAAAAGAAAGGGCGCAAAAAATATCATGACAGTGTACTCTAATAATGGAATGGATGAATTCTCCACTAGTGCAGTTAACCACGTGGGTATTTTAAAAAATGACAAAGTATTAATCAATACAGTTGATCCTGAAGAGGTGGGATTGCATAAATCAAAATTGCAAGATATTCAAATTAATACAAAAGAGGAGGCAATAAAGTCATTTGTAAATGTATTAAACGGTACAGCAAACCAAGCAATGATTGAGACAGTTGCACTAAATGCCGCAGGGGGTCTAGTTGTTGCAAACATTTCTAAAAACTTTCAAGATGCTGTAGAACTTGCATTATACACAATAAAGAGTGGGAAAGCATTTTCATTATTACAAAGATTTCTCCAAGATGCCGGAGACATTTCAAAACTAGAGAGGATTAACAATAATGGCTAGAAACATTTTAGAAAAACTAGTAAATAACTCTCAAATAGCAATTGATGATGGCGTATATGATATAGATGCAAACCTGCAAAAATCAACCAAGGATTTTATCCACACCATCAAGACAAATCCACATGCAACACTAATCACAGAAGTAAAATTTGCATCCCCCTCCTTAGGTAAAATTAGAACATTGACTGATCCAGTCAGCATTGCAAAGCAAATGATTGCAGGAGGTTCAAAAGCACTCTCAGTGTTGACACAACCACACCTGTTTTATGGCTCACCAGAATATTTTATGAAAGTAAGAGCAGCAGTAGATGTTCCAATGTTGATGAAAGATATCATAATTGATAAAATCCAGATTGATACTGCAAGAAAGATAGGTGCAGATTACATCTTGGTGATACAATCACTATACGAGGTTGGTCTCTTATCAGGTATTGATGAGTTTATTAGTTATGCTCAAAAACAAGGACTCCAAGTTTTACTTGAAGTACACACCAAAAATGAGCTAAAAAATGCACTAAAAACAAATGCTGATCTAATAGGAATAAACAACAGAAACTTGGACACATTAGAAATTAATCTAAAAACCACAGAGACTATTCTATCAAGTGGAGTAATAACAAAAGAAGAAAAATCAAAAAGACCCATAATACTATCAGAGAGTGGAATTAACACACCAGATGATATCACATATCTAAAAAAGTGTGGAGCAGATGCATTTTTGGTAGGATCAAGTATAATGCAAAGTGACAACATTGAAGAACAAGTAAAAAAGTTGGTGAATGCATATTGAAGTATTATCCCAAGAATGGTAAATTTGGTGAATTTGGTGGAAAATACATTCCTGAAACACTAACAAACGCAATAACAGAGCTAGAAGAGAATTATCTAAAAATTAAAAATGACAAAAAATTCAAAAAAGAGTTAGATTACTATCTCAAAGTTTACGCAGGCAGACCTACACCACTATACTATGCAAAGAATTTATCAGAGCTGTTGGGTGGAGCTAAAATCTATCTTAAACGAGAAGATTTACTGCACGGGGGAGCTCACAAGATTAACAATACATTGGGACAAGCACTACTTGCAAAAAAGATGAACAAGAAAAGAATCATTGCAGAGACTGGTGCAGGTCAACACGGAGTTGCAACTGCGATGGCATGTGCAGTACTAGGAATAAAATCCATGGTATACATGGGGTACAAAGATATGCAAAGACAAAAACAGAATGTTCTTCGAATGAACATGCTTGGGTGTGATGTTCATCCAGTGGAATCAGGCTCTAAAACACTCAAAGATGCAATTAATGAAGCAATTCGTGACTGGATTACAAATGTAGAGAACACATACTATTTGTTGGGATCAGCAGTTGGTCCACACCCCTACCCAGTGATGGTAAGAGACTTTCAGAGGGTAATTGGAGATGAGATAAAATCACAGATGAAAAAGATTAACAACAAAGCACCAGATACAGTAATTGCATGTGTTGGTGGAGGCTCTAATGCAATTGGAACATTCTACCCAATGATTGACTCAAATTCAGAGATGATAGGAGTAGAGGCAGCAGGTCATGGATTAAAATCTAAAATGCATTCAGCAGCACTATCTGCTGGAACCAAAGGGGTACTACATGGAATGATGACTTATCTGCTCCAAGACAAAGAAGGTCAAATTACAGAGACACACAGCATTTCAGCAGGACTAGATTATCCAGGAGTTGGTCCTGAGCATTCATACTATAAAGACAATAAACGAATAAAGTACCATTCAGCAACAGATGCTAAAGTTGTTGATGCATTTTTACTATTAACTAAAACAGAAGGAATTATCCCGGCTTTGGAATCATCTCATGCAATAGCAGAAGCAGTAAAAGTTGCAAGAAAGGCTAAAAAATCAGAGACAGTGGTTGTTACACTTTCAGGACGTGGAGATAAAGACATTGAAGAAGTGCAAAATTATTTGAGTAAACATGACAAGAATTAAAGCAAAGTTTGCAGAATTAAAGGCAAAAAGCCAAAAAGCGTTAATACCATACGTTATGGTAGGATTTCCAAATGAGAAAGCAACACTGTTAGCAGTAAGAGGATTGATACGGGGAGGTGCAGATATCATAGAGTTGGGATTTCCGTTTTCAGACCCATTAGCTGATGGTCCTGTAATTCAAAATGCTAGTACAGTATCTTTAAAAAAAGGAATGATGACAATAAAGAAATTTTTCGGCATTGTAAAAAAGATCAGAAAAGAGACAGAGATCCCGCTAATTCTCATGACATACACTAATATCCTATATCATTACGGGTATGCAAAATTTGTAACAGATGCTAAAAAAGCAGGAATAGATGGTTTTATCTTACCAGACATGTCAGTTGATGAATCAAAAGAGTATCTAGAGGTAGCAACCAAAAACAAGGTAGACACCATATTTTTAATTTCACCAAACACAGAGAATGCAAGAATTCAAAAAATATCAAAGGTGACATCGGGATTTTTGTATCTTGTAGCAGTGTTTGGGACCACTGGAATAAAAAATGAGATTAAAAAATATACACTAGATGCGATAAAACAGGTAAAGAGGCAACAACAGAGCAAAGCAAGAAAAAGAGACATTCCAATTGCGATAGGATTTGGGGTATCAACACCAAAAGACGTTAAAACATACATAGATGCAGGAGTTGATGCAGTAATAGTTGGAAGTGCATATCTGAAACTAATTGAAGAGACACCACAAAACCAGATAGAGTCAAAGATTTTCTCATTTACAAAAAGCCTCAAAAAACAAACGAGACTATAAGATCGTTAAAGTTGGCGGTCAAGTGTGCAAACATGTGATTGGGGAATATATTTTCATGGCCGCCAAACTTGAAGTTATCACTACACAATACACCAAGAGGAATAAAACAGAGAGGATGATAAATATGAAAATTCATTTGAAAAAGATGATATATTATTTACAAGTGTAAAGAATTGTACCTAAAGTTAGATTTAATGCAGATTAAAAATGATAGATAATAATATACAACTTTTGTTTTTAATTTCACATTACACTTACTATCCAAGATATGTACATCATCTCTAGTTATGGTGTATCGATCATGGATTATGATACATGACCGAATTTTATCTCATTTACAACAAACAGCAACATTTCCATACCTGCACAATATTCTCATCAAAAATCCTCTTGAATGTGGAGAGTATAATTTCAACTGAGTGTTGTCTTGTATATCTCACATTTATTTTCCAAAGATTAGTTCTCTAATTTTTGTTCTTTTGTGGATTAATTAACATTCTTTGATTTTTGTGATTTATTTTAATCATAATTATCCAAAAGACTATTTTTTGTTATCTGAAATTTATTGTTTTTAACATTGTAAAAATAGTATCAACTTTTTTCTGGTTATGATCTAGTTTATTTGGTTCATTAGTTGGGCGGTAGGATTTTTCTGCATTTGTTCTAAGATTATTTCTTGTAATTTGTAAATCATTATACAAGTCTCATCTAGTTATTCTCATGCAAAGATAATTTTCTCATCAAATGTGAATATCGATAGAAAAGGATTCAGATGAAATATTGTTAGGGATTTTCATTTGTTTTGACATTTCAATTAACAAAACTTTATGGATCCTTGTCTTTTTTGATAGAATAAATTTGAGAAATTGATTAACAATGAGAAATAGTTATGCCCATGCCTCAGATATGTAAACGACTTTGAAATTAATCGTCAGTAGCGAGATCATCTAAAAGTTTAGAGTATTTCTCAATAAGTTCATCAGTTATTTTTTCATCTTCTGGGCTCATATGGTTTGATTTTTTTTGAAATATAAAAGGATGTCTGTTTCAAGTGTTTGTTCAAGGTTACGACTATGTTTCTTGATTTCACTTAACATGCATCTTAATTCCAAATTCTCATCTCTGGGATCAATATCTAATTTATAACCATTATCATGTAGAAATTTACTTGCAGCAATAATTCCAGTTCTTCTATTACCGTCAAAAAATGCATGAGCCCAAGGAATCACAACATTATACACGTTGTTTTTTCAATCAAATCTTTGATTATATTTCCAGAATTACCAAACACTGTTTACTTTTGGAATTACAACATTAATATTTTTAGTAGTCTCAATCCATACCTTTACTTTCTTTATTTGCGCATGTCTTTTGAGAATTTTTTCATTTGCATCAATCAGATATTGATTATCCAGATTCAGTACTATTTCATCATTTGTTGTCATAGGATATTTCTTAGATGATGAGATTTAAAGAACACCATATTAGTTATGATGCAATTTTGTTTTTTAGTTTATTTTAAAGCAACATCATTTGTCATTTTAAAAACTTTGCCAAGATCTGTTTTGCCATGTCATTAACTGAGACCCTTTCTTTCTGCCTTTACTTTCAGCTTTTTGGCTGTTACCCTTTGATAGTTTCACTGACACGTTTTGCCGAATTAGTGATTTTTTTGAAAGTTTGAGCAGTTTAGAATGCGACATTTTTGGATGGTTTTAGCAGATGTGATACAATGGTTCCATGATACATTTGAGATCTCTTTATGAGACATGAAAAACATGTATGTATTGTTATTATCATTAGATCCATATTATCAACAAATATCATAAAATGATCGGTATTAGGATGAGTTGATGATATCATGTATTGCAATATCCCATGCAATCTGCAGAAATGTCTTTATTTGTATCTCAAATGTGTTATTAAATAGTTTATTTGTTTCACTTTCTAGCGGCATTATAACACAAAGATAGGTCTCTCACCAAATACAGAAATCGATAAGAGATGATTCAGATAAAATACTGTTAGAATCTTCATTTGTTTTAAGGCTAATAATAAACACTGAGATCCTTGGCTTTTGTGATAGATGAATTTGATTAAAAATGAAAAATAGTTATGTCATATCTCATTTACGTACCATTAGAATCGATACAGTACAGTTGATTTTACACAGTAACACATACAAAGAATTGTGATTGTCTTTTTTGATGAAAATTTAAAGAGATAAAAGACAATAAAAGATAAGAAAGTAATTGAGTGATAATTTAGACACAAAATCATATGAGAAAAACGATAAAACACAAGATAAAAGCTATACAAAGTTTATTTTTGTCACAGGTGGTGTTATGTCAGGTCTTGGAAAAGGCGTAACAACATCATCGATTGCAAAATTATTACAATTAGCAGATAACAAAGTATCATGTGTCAAAATTGATCCATATCTAAACTATGATGCAGGAACGATGAATCCAGTTGCACACGGCGAAGTCTTTGTTACAGACGACGGAGGAGAATGTGATATGGATATTGGGAATTATGAAAGATTCCTAAATCAAAACATTCCAAAAAGCCACAACATTACAACAGCACAGGTATACTCATCTGTAATTGAAGCTGAAAGAAAGGGAGACTATCTTGGAGCATGTGTTCAGATTATTCCTCATGTGACTGATGAGATTAAAAATAGAATTATAAAAATTGCAAAAGACGAAAAACTAGACTTTTTGATAGTAGAGTGTGGTGGAACAGTAGGGGACATTGAATCACTCCCATTTCTTGAGGCATTAAGACAGATGCGAATAGAAGAAGGCTCACAAAATGTAATTTTTGTTCATGTTACATTAGCACCATCCTTAGATGTAGTTGGAGAGCAAAAAACAAAACCAACACAGCACAGTGTTCAAGAATTAAGAAGAATAGGAATTCAGCCAGACTTTTTAGCAGTTAGATGCACATTACCATTAGAAGAAAAAACAAAAAAGAAGATTGGCATGTTTACAAACGTTACAACTAATGATGTATTATCGTGTCATGATGCAAAATCAATTTTTGAGGTACCACAAATGTTATACGACCAAGGGATAATGGATTCAATATTTACAAAGTTTGGCAAAGTTGGAATGACTCATTGCTTAACTAACTGGAACAAATGGAACAAGATTGCTCAAAACATGGTTAATCACGAAAATGACAAAATCAGAATTGCAGTGGTTGGAAAATATGTCACATTAACAGATAGTTATGTGAGTGTAAATCATGCATTAAAACACGCAGCTGCTCAAATTGGTAAATCAATTGATATTGATTGGATAGATTCAGAGTCAATCACAGATGATGCTAGTAGTAGTACCCTATCAAACCATGATGGGATTCTAGTACCTGGAGGATTTGGAACTCGGGGATCAGAGGGAATCATTCAAACTGCAAATTATGCACGAGAGAAAAATGTACCATACCTAGGAATATGTTTTGGATTTCAACTAGCAGCAGTTGCATTTGGACAAAGTGTGTTAAATTTGCAAGATGTAAATTCTACAGAAATTAAAGCAGATGCAAAAAATCCAATTATAGATTTACTTCCAGAACAAAAAAATGTTTCAGATATGGGAGGCTCACTTCGATTGGGAGCAAACGACATTGAGATAAAAGAAAAAACGATGGCCAGTAAAATTTACAACGCCTCAACTATCAGTAAGCGTCACAGACACAGATATGAGGTTAATCAAAAGTATATTGCTCAATTTGAAAAAAATGGATTGATATTTTCAGCAGATAGTGATGATGGGAAAAGAATGGAGATACTTGAAATTCCACAGCACAAATTCTATCTAGGAGTCCAGTTCCACCCAGAATTTAACAGCAGACCTGGATTTCCTGAAAAAGTATTTTCAGCATTTATCAATGCATCAACAAAAAAGTAAGGCTGGGATTTATCTTAAAATCCTTGGTTTGGTCCCATGAACTAGACTGCGGTTGCAAAGACTGGGTATGAGAAGGGAAGAATTAACTAATGTTCATCTAAAATTTCTTGATAAATATGTCTGTGTTATTATTATTTAATTCACATTATAACAAACATTACAAACGATCGGTTTTAAAACGTATTAATTGGATTTTTTGTTTCTAATAGAATCATATTTTTTGTCTGCATTTTAATTATTGTTGAAAAAATTTTTTAATTGTTTTGTCTCTGTTATTTCTAGTACAGAAAATATGAATTGTAATTTTTAATAAAATTATTTGGCTTCGATGTATATTCTAACATTCTTAGCTTGAGAACTTTTTTTGAAATTTGCCTGCAATGAATCAAGTGCAGTTTTAAATTTATCAATTTTTTTAGAACTTATTTTTGCAATCCCACTTACACAAAAATCAGTATCACCTGTAATTTGTGTGACGACATCAGCTTCTTTTACTTCATTAAAGTTATCAATCAAGGCGTCTCGTAATTTTGCACACATGCATCCATGCTTTGTATCTGCACATTGTAGTAATATGTGTGCATTAACTAATTTTTCTTTTCCAGTCATTTTATTCATCTAGTAATGTTTGACAGATCATAAGAATTTAAATATGTTTTTTTAATCCAGATTTTATCTACAGATACATCACCACAAACAAATGATGAGAATTCACTAGTAAGATATTCTATATCAATAATATCATTTTTGAACATTTGTAATGGATTCTTATTAAAACCAACACACATGTCCATATAATTGAGAGAAAAAAACTAATATTTGAATGAGTTTAAAGTAGCGATATTGGCGATCAGGTTCTAGCAATTGAATTTTATTTTTGTTATGTATTGAAGTTTTTTTTGAGGGTTGTGTAATTTGCACATTCAAGGTTAACTAGGTCACTATTTTATAAAACAATCTCTGTTGATTCTGTAACATTATGGAGATATAGACATGAAATGTTAATTTTATTCCAAATTCCTTACTCTACAAGATTGAAATTATCACTCAAAGATTAGGAAACCCTGTTAATAGAATCTAGTCATATATTCACAATTCATTTTAAAATCCTTGGTTTGGTCCCCTGAACTAGACTGCGGTTGCAAAGACTGGACAGATAGGAGGAATTACACATGTTCATCTAAAATTTCTTGATAAATATGTCTGTGTTATTATTATTTAATTCACATTATAACAAACATTACAAATGATCTGTTATAATTATTGATACTAACAGTTTACTTTAACCCTTTTCTCATAGTGTCATTTAACACCTTGGAAAAAGAGACATGTTTCTTGAGATGGTGAATGCGTTTTGTTTGTAATGATTTTATCTTTCTATCTAAATCATCATCGATTATTACTGATACTCTTTTACTCATTGTCATCATCATCTATCTCAGACCAACTGTCATCGTAAATGTAGATATTTAGCATCTTTTCAAGTGCTAGAATCTCTTCGAGTTCCATCTTTTCGAGTAGACCTTCATCTAGATGCCTAGGTATAATTTCATGAAACTCGTATGAGAATGGTTCTCCGGGTACTGACTGGATATCCTTGCTGTCAAATATTAGGATTGCTCGTTCTTGTTCTTGTTGTACCATACTACCAAACTCTGAATGGAGTCGAGTCATCACTTGGGTAGAGCCATCGTGTGATATGATCATATCAGGTAGTGTCTGCTGAATCCAAGTACCATAACTATTCTGCATCCATTGGTAACCGTCTTGGTCAGTCCAGGTATTGTATCGCCTATCATCTTGGGTTAGGATGATGTGGTTACCTTTGTCTTGGTTTGTCTTTTTGATAAAGATAGATGCAGTCTCTGCAGGAAGTAGTGATTCACCTAGAAACTCTACACCATCGTTGATATGGGTAGTTGTAGTTCTTCGCTTTGTATCAATTGCAGATATTGCTATTACATCATGAGATAGAGGGGCATCGACTGCAAATTCAATGTCAATGTCATAACAGAATGGTTCAGTGTGTGAGGTATTACAAAGTGATGGCGTAATACTAGCAGTTGTGGATTGTGTATTCACCAACGGTTCAGTTTGTTCGTGTACAATTCCAACAATGTCATAGTCATTTGGATTATCATAATTACGCTCTAGATTAATAATTATATCTGCTTCTGCATCAGAGGTGGCACCAATTTCTGGCAGTCCCAAAGATAGCTGGACATACCTTAATCCATCAAATGCAAAGACTCTCATCGTTACGTGGTTTATCTCGCCGATAATTGTTGAGGTCTTTACAAAGTCTGTGTGCCAGTTGTCTGTGATATCAAGTGAGTAACCATTAAAGCTGAATCCATTTTTAACGAGTTGGTCAGAGGATACCTCCCATGACTTGCCAAAGGTTGGTTTCTTTTTCCAGTCTGAACTGCTGCCACCTGATGATGCAGGTCTTGAGTCTGATTCTGGTTTTGGTGAATCTTCAAATATACGGATAATTTGGACACCGTTATCGTCAAGAGATGCAACTAGGGCGTAGATGGATGAACCAATTTGGAAAGTGGTGATGTCACTAGCTCCTTCAAGTTCATCAAAGATACCACCAACAGCATCGCTACCACCATCAGATATTGAAGATGCAATAGTTGGGGCTGCAGGGTTTGTTATATTAATAATTTGGACACCGTCATCACTACGAGATGCAACTAGGGCGTATGTAGATGAACCAATTTTGATGGTGGTGATGCCAGTAGCATTTCCAAGTTCATCAAAGATATTACCATTAGCATCAGCATCATCATCAGCTAGTGAAATTACAGCAGCTGGGGTGGCAGGATCTGTTATATTAATAATTTGGACACCCTCAATGGTAGATGCAACTAGGGCGTATGTAGATGAACCAATTGTAACAGTGGTGATGTCAGTAGCTCCAAGAAGTGCAGTGGTACCACCATCATCTATTGAGGATACAGCAGTTGGGGCTGCGGGAGTTGTTATATCAATAATTTGAACACCGTTATCAGTAGAAGATGCAACTAGGGCGTAAACAGATGAACCAATTCTAACGGTGGTGATGCCAGATGCTCCACCAAGTTCATCAAAGGTAGCATCATCAGTTATTGAAGATGTAACAGTTGGGGCTGCGGGAGTTGTTATATCAATAATTTGGATACCACTATCGGTGGTAGATGCAACTAGGGCGTATGTAGCAGAACCAATTCGTACAGTGGTAATGCTACTAGCTCCTTGAAGTTCATTGAAGGTATCGCCATTACCATCACTGCCACCATCAGTTACAGAAGACACTGCAATTAGGGCTGATGGGTCTGTTATATCAATAATTTGTATACTGTTATCTGTAAAAGCTGTAACTAGGGCATATGTAGCAGAATCAATTTTGACTGTAGTGATGGCATTAGCTCCAATAAGGGTATCAAATGTATCACCATTACCATCAGTATCACCATCACTTACTGAAGATATAGCAAGGGGGTTTGCAGGGTCTGTTATATTAATAATTTGTACAGCATTATCAGAACTAGATGCAGTTAGGGCGTATGTAGATGGACCAATTCTAACAGTGGCGATGTCAAAAACTCCCCCAAGTGCAAAGGAAGAATCATCAGTTATTGAAGATGCAGCTATAGGATTTTCAGGAGATGCTGGTGCTGGTTCTGGTTGATCATCTGCTATACGAATAATTTGGACGCCGTCATCATCGCTAGATGCAACTAGGGCGTAAACAGATGAACCAATTCTAACGGTGGTGATGCCAATTGCTCCGTCAAGTTCATCAAATGTATCACCATCAGTTATTGAAGATACAGCAATTGGGGTGGCAGGATTTGTTATATCAATAATTTGGACGCCGTCATCATCAAAAGCTGTAACTAGGGCGTAAACAGATGAATCAATTCTAACGGTGGTGATGTTACTAGCTCCAGCAAGTGCATCAAAGGTAGCATCATCAGTTATTGAGGATGCAGCAGTTGGGGTGGCAGGGTTTGTTATATTGATAATTTGGACACCGTTATCTGAAAAAGATGCAACTAGGGCGTAAACAGATGAACCAATTTTGACGGTGGTGATGTCATATGCTCCGCCAAGTTCATCAAAGGTAGCACCATCAGTTACTGAAGATACAGCAATTGGGGTGGCAGGGTTTGTTATATCTATAATTTGGACACCGTTATCTGAAAAAGATGCAACTATGGCGTAGGTGGATTGACCAATTTGTACGATGCTGATGTCAGATGCTCCATCAAGTTCATCAAAGGTACCACCACTACCATCAGATGCGCCATCAGCTGCTGTAGATACAACAGTTGGGGTGGCAGGGTTTGTTATATCAATAATTTGGATGCCGTCATCTCCGCTAGCTGCAACTAGGGCGTAAACAGATGAATCAATTTTGACAGTGGCGATGCCAAATGGTCTATCAAGTTCTTCAAAAGTATTACCATCATCATCAGCACCATTATTAGCTATTGAAGATACAGCAGTTGGGGTGGCAGGATTTGTTATATCAATAATTTGGACACCGCTATCATTAAAAGATGCAACTAGGGCGTAGGTGGATTGACCAATTTTGACAGTGGTGATGCCATTAGCTCCATCAAGTTCATCAAAGGCACTACTAATACTAGATGTAGCATCAGTTACTGAAGATACAGCAGTGGGGGTGGCAGGATTTGTTATATCAATAATTTGGATACCGGCATCTGTATAAGATGTAACTAGGGCGTAAACAGATGAACCAATTTGGACGGTGGTGACGTTACGAGCGTCGTCAAGTTCAACAAATCCATCAATACCATCAGTTACTGAAGATACAGCTATAGGATTTTCAGGTGTTGCTACTGGTCCTGGTTCTAGTTGATCAACTGCTATACGAATAATTTGTACACCATCATCTGTAAAAGATGCAACTAGGGCGTAAACAGATGAACCAATTTGGACGGTGGTGATGCCAGTAGCTCCATCAAGTTCATCAAAGGCACTACCATCAAATACTGAAGATGCAGCAGTTGGGGCTGCGGGATTTGTTATATCAATAATTTGGACACCGTCATCTATGTTAGATGCACCTAGGGCGTAAACAGATGAACCAATTTTAACGGTGGTGATGCCAAATACTCCATCAAGTTCATCAAATGTATTACCCTCAGTTACTGAAGATACAGCAGTTGGGGCTGCAGGGTTTGATATGTTAATAATTTGGATGCCGTCATCGTCACGAGATGCAACTAGGGCGTATGTAGATGAACCAATTGTAACAGTGGTAATACCAGTAGCTCCATCAAGTTCATCAAAGGTACCACCATCAGTTACTGAAGATACAGCAGTTGGGGTTCCAGGGTTTGTTATGTTAATAATTTGGATGCCGTCATCTGCAGCAGATGCAACTAGGGCGTATGTATCTGAACCAATTGTAACAGTGGTAATACCAGTAGCTCCTCCAAGTGTATCAAAGGTACCACCATTAGTTACTGAAGTTACAGCAGTTGGGGCTGCAGGGTCGGATATATTAATAATTTGGATGCCGTTATCATCGCTAGCTGCAACTAGGGCGTATGTAGATGAACCAATTTGGACGGTAGTGATGCCATTAGCTCCATTAAGGGTATCAAATGTAACACCATCACTTACTGAAGATACAGCTATGAGGTTTGCAGGATCTGTTATGTCAATAATTTGTACACCGTCATCACTAAAAGCTGTAACTAGGGCGTATGTAGATGAGCCCATTTTGATGGTGGTAATACCAGTAGCTCCTCCAAGTGTATCAAAGGTGCCACCATCACCATCAGTATCATCATCAGATACTGAAGATACCGTAATGAGGTTTGTAGGATCTGTTGTATCAATAATTTGAATGCCGTCATCTCTAAAAGCTGTAACTAGGGCGTATGTAGATGAGCCCATTTTGATGGTGGTAATACTAGCAGCTCCATCAAGTGTATCAAAGGTGCCACCGGCACTATCGTCATCACCATCAGATATTGAAGATACATACATAGGATTTTCAGGTGTTGTTACTGGTTCTGGTACTGGTTCTGGTACTGGTTGATCTTCGGATATACGAATAATTTGGGTACGAGCACCAACATCAGTTGCAATTACGGCGTATATGGATGAGCCAATTTGGACAGTGGTGATGTCCTGAGGTTCTACAAGTGACAATGTATCATCATCAACTAACAAAGAGACAAGTAAAGGATTTGCAATGTCTGTTATATTAATAATTTGGACATTGTCATTGTCACGAAAACTAGATGCAACTAGGGCGTATGTAGATGAACCAATTGTGACAGTGGTGATGCTATTAGCTTCATCAAATATAAACATACTATTGTTATTATCACGATCACCATCAGATATTGAAGTTACAGCAAGAGGGTTTGCAGGATCTGTTATGTTAATAATTTGGATACCACTGCTAGCTGCAATTAGGGCGTATGTGGATGAACCGATTGTGATGGTGCTGATACCAGCAGCATTCACAAGTTGATCAAAGGTACCACCAGCACCATCAGTATCACCATTAATTACTGAAGATACAGCAGTTGGAGATGCAGGATTTGTTATATTAATAATTTGGACGCCGTCATCTGACTCTCCACTAGCTGTAACTAGGGCGTATACATCAGAACCAATTGTAACGGTGGTGACATTTTCAGCTCCATCAAGTGTATCAAAGGTACTACCATTACTGGCAGTAGCATCAATTACAGAAGATACAGCAGTTGGAGATGCAGGATTTGATATATCAATAATTTGGACGCCGTCACCTCTACCATCTGCAACTAGGGCGTATGTAACAGAACCAATTTTGACGGTGGTGATATCAAAAGGTCTAGCAAGGGTATCAAAGGTACCACCACTGCCATCAGTAGTATCATCAGCTATTGAGATTACAGCAGTTGGGTTTGCAGGGTTTGATATATCAATAATTTGGATACCATTAACATCATCTATAGATGCAACTAGGGCGTATGTAGATCTACCAATTGTGACAGTGGTGATGGAATTAGCTCCTTCAAGTGCATCAAAGGGACTACCATTAGTAGTAGTAGCATCAGTTATTGAAGATACAGAAGTTAAAGATGCAGGATCAGTTATATCAATAATTTGAACACCACTAATTATGCTAACGTCACCTCCAAAAGATGCAACTAGGGCGTATGTGGATGAACCAATTTTAACGGTGGTGACAGCATTAGCTGATTGAAATGGTAAATCGGTATTAACAGCTATTGAAGATACAGGTATAGGATTTTCAGGTGTTGCTATTAGTGTTGGATCTGGTATATCATCGGCTATACGAATAATTTGGACACCAGCGCTACCTTGATTAGATGCAACTAGGGCGTATAACGATGTGCCAATTTGAACAGTTGTAATGGTGAGTGGTCCATTAAGTCTGTTAAAGGTCACACCATTACCATCAACACCACCTTGAGCTACTGAAGATACAGCAGTTGGCATTGTAGGATCTGACATGTCAATAATTTGTATACCATTATCTTCGTTAGCTACAACTATGGCGTATGTAGTACCAGCAATGGTAACAGTGGTAACATCAGTAGGACCATCAAATATACCAAATGTGCCACCATCACTATCCATATCATTATGATTTATTATAGATACAAAAGTTGGGTTTGCAGGATTTGTTATATTAATAATTTGGGCATGGTCACCGGGGCTAGATGTAAGTATGGCGTATACAACAGAGCCAATTTTGATGGTGGTAATAGTATCCTCACCGACAGAAAGGGTACCAAAACCATTTTGATTACTAGTTATTGAAGATACAGCAGTTGGGTTTGCAATGTCTGTTATATTGATAATTTGAACACCGTTATCGCCTCTAGATGCAACTAGGGCGTATGTATCAGAGCCAATTTCGACGGTGGTAATACTAGTAGCTTCACGAAGTGTATCAAAGGTACTACCATCAGTTATTGAAGTTACAGCAGTTGGGGCTGTAGGATCTGATACATCAATAATTTGGACACCGTGATCAACGTTAGCTGTAACTAGGGCGTAGGTGGATGGACCCATTTTTACAGTTGTGATGTCACTAGCACCACGAAGTGTGTTAAAGGTACCACCATCATTTATTGTAAATACAGCAGTTGGGGCTGTAGGATCTGATATATTAAGAATTTGGACAGCGTTACCAAAAACAGATGCAACTAGGGCGTATGTATCAGAGCCAATTTTGATGGTGGTAATACTATTAGCTCCATCAAGGTTAGCACCACTGTTTTCTACAGTTATTTCAGATGCAAGAATGGGGGCTGTAGGCCTTGTTATATCAATAATTTGGACACCGCCTGAGTTATCTTGTAAAGATGTAACTAGGGCATATGTGTTAGAGCCAATTTTGACAGTGGTGATACCACCAGGTGTACTAAGTGTGGTAAAGCCACCGACACCATCAGTTAGAAAAGATGCAACTAGAGGACTTTCAATGGATGCAGATCCCAAGTTTGGTGCTGGTTTTGGTGCTGGGTCTGAATCTGCTTGAGATGCTACACGGATAATTTGTACACCGTCATCGGTCCCAGCTGTAACTAGTGCGTATATTTCTGAGCCAATTCGGATGGTTGCAACATCACGAGCACCAGCTAGTGTAGTAAAGGTATTGCCATCGCCATCAACACTATTATCAGATATTGAAGATGCCGCAGTTGGCCTTGCAGGATTTGTTATGTTAATAATTTGGACACCGTTATCAGCGGCAGATGCAACTAGAGCATATGTAGATGAACCAACTTTGATGGTTGTAATATTAGTAGCTTCATCAAGTCTATCAAAGGTATTAGTACCATCACTGAGACCATCAAATACAGCAGATACAGGAGTTGGGGTGGCAGGATTTGTTATATCAATAATTTGGACAGCGTTATCTACATTAGCTGTAACTAGGGCGTATATGGACTGACCAATTGTAACAGTGGCAATATCAGTAGCTCCATCAAGTCTATCAAAGCCACCTGCACCATCAGTTATTGAAGCTGTAACAGTTGGGGTGGTAGGAGTTGTTATGTTGATAATTTGGACGCCGTCATCGTCTCTAGCTGCAACTAGGGCGTATGTAGCTGAACCAATTTGGATAGTTGTAACACCACGAGCTCCATCAAGTTCATCAAATCCACCAACTCCATCAGTTACTGAAGATGTAGCAGTTGGATTTGTAGGGTCTGTTATATTGATGATTTGGACGCCGTCATCAATACCAGATGCAACTAGGGCGTATGTAGCTGAACCAATTTTAACGGTGGTAACACTACCAGCTCCACGAAGTTCATCAAATGTGCTAGGAACAGCAGTAGTAGAATCAATTATTGAAGATGCAACAGTTGGAGATGCAGGGGTTGTTATATCAATAATTTGGATGCCGTCATCAGAGCCAGATGTAGCTAGAGCGTATGTTCTTGAGTTAATTTCGACAGTTGCAACATCAACAGATCTACTAAGTGTATCAAATGTATTGCCAGCACTATCAGTACTGCCATCAGTTACAGAAGATATCGCAGTTGGTACTGCAGGATTTGATACATTGATAATTTGAATACCGCTATCAACATTACCTACAACTATAGCGTATGTAGCTGAACCAATTTGGATGATGCTGATACCAAAAGCTCCATTAAGTGTATCAAATCCACCAACTCCATCAGTTACTGATGATACAGCCATAGGATTTGTAGGTGTTGCAGGTATTGGACAAAAAGCTGGTGTAGTAACTTTGGGGTTTTGACTAGTATTTACAGTAATCCTCAAGTTGAGTGTATCACCTGATGAAAAACTACTTGTTCCGGGATTGTCAATGATGATAGCTATTGGTACATTTGTATCAGTTATACCAGATGGTTCTGTAGTGATGTATAGTTTTCCATCGCAATCAAGAGATACTTGTGGATCAGTTGATCCTCCAGTAAATGTTAGACTAGCTATGGTAATACCAGTATCTGCTCTAGCAGTTCCTGCAAAAATTTCATTTAAAGATATAGCAGAGCCAAAAACATTACCGAAATTTATATGAGCTCGAGATACATCACCTACTATTACATTATTAGTTATAGTGTACGGTGTCGTCTGTGCAAAAGCCATCCCTTCTTCTCCTCCACTTCCTGTTTCTCCAAGAAAGACGAAAAGTGAAAAGACGATAAGAGCTGTTGCCATCACGGTACTAGTCATATTAGTTACAGATTATAAAAAATACAAGTATTTATATGCTTTTTCTAGAGGCTCCCTGAAATTATGGGAATATAGATCGGGTTTTGAATTTTTGTTGTAAAGTGAGGCACATATTTCTAAACCACAAAAACTGTCAATTTTGATCGAATCTTGGTCTGGCCCTCGCTTCTTTAGAACTACTAGGAGGGGGGCAGTTGGTTGCAAAGACTGGATAGGAGAGGAATTACACCAATGTACATCCAAGATTCTTGGTATCATGTCTGTGTTGTTGTTGTTGTTTAATTCACATTATAACAAACATTACAAACGATCAGTTTTGTGATCTGTATAATTATTGAAACAGTTTTACTTTAACCCTTTTCTCAAAGTGTCATTTAATACCTTGGAAAAAGAGATATGTTTCTTTAGATGACGAATGCGTTTTGTTTGTAATGACTTTATCTTTCTATCTAAATCATCATCGATCATTACTGATACTCTCTTACTCATTGTCATCACCGCTATCACCATCATCTATCTCAGACCAATCATCATCATAAATGTAAATATTTAACATCTTTTCAAGTGCTAGAATCTCTTCGAGTTCCATCCTTTCAAGTAAGGATTCATCTAGATGTCTAGGTATTGTTTCAGCCAATTCATATGAGAATGACTCTCCTGGTACTGATTGGAGGCTCTTGCTGTCAAATACCGAGATTGCTCGCTCTTGTTCTTGTTGTACCATACTACCAAACTCTGAATGGAGTCTAGTCATCACTTGGGTAGAGCCATCGTGTGATATGATCATATCAGGTAGTGTCTGCTGAATCCAAGTACCATAACTATTCTGCATCCATTGGTAACCATCTTGGTCAGTCCACGTATCGTATCGTCTGTCATCTTGGGTTAGTATGATGTGGTTACCTTTGTCTTGGTTTGTCTTTTTGATAAAGATGGATGCAGTCTCTGCAGGAAGTAGTGACTCCCCTACAAACTCTACACCATCGTTGATATGTGTAGTTGTAGTTCTTCGCTTTGTATCAATTGCAGATATTGCTATTACATCATGAGATAGAGGGGCATCGACTGCAAATTCAATGTCAATGGTATAACAGAATGGTGTGGTATGAGTATCATTACAAAGTGAGGGGGTAATACTAGCAGTTGTGGAATCTGTATTCACTAACGGTTCTGTTTGTTCGTGTACAATTCCTACAATGTCATAGTCATTTGGATTATCATAGTTGCGCTCTAGATTAATAATGATATCTGCTTCTGCATCAGAGGTGGCACCAATCTCTGGCAACCCCAAAGATAGCTGGACGTACCTTAATCCATCAAATGCATAGACTCTCATCTGTACATTGTTTATCTCGCCGATAATTGTTGAGGTCTTTACAAAGTCTGTGTGCCAGTTGTCTGTGATATCAAGTGAATAACCATTAAAGGTGAATCCATTTTTAACGAGTTGGTCAGAGGATACCTCCCATGACTTGCCAAATGTTGGTTTCTTTTTCCAGTCTGAACTGCTGCCATCTGATGATGATGTTCCACTATCACCATCTGATTTAGGTGGATCTTGTGTTAGACGGATAATTTGTATGCCGTCATCAGTGACAGATGCAACTAGGAGGTATGTAGCAGAGCCAATTTGCATAGTTGTAACACCATTAGCTCTACCAAGTGTGTCAAAGAGATTGGCATTAGGTATATCATCAAGAGTACCATCATCAACATAGTCAGTTAGTGAGACTACTGCAGTTGGGGCTGCAGGATTTGTTATGTCAATAATTTGGATGCCGTCATCAGTACCACCTGCAACTATAGCGTATGTGGAATCAACAATTCTAACAGTGGTGATATCCCTAGCTCCATCAAGTTCATCAAAGGTATTACCATTATCATCAACACCACCATCAATTACTGAAGATACGACAGTTGGGTTTGTAGGATCTGTTATATCAATAATTTGAACACCGTTATCTCGGTTTGCTGTAACTAGGGCGTATACAGATTGATCTATTGCAACAGTGGTAATATCTGATGCTCCACTAAGGGTATCAAATCCACCAACATCATCAGATACAGTAGATACAACAAGGGGGGTTGTAGGGTCTGTTACATTGATAATTTGGACACCGTGCTCTCCATTAGCTGTAACTAGGGCGTAAACAATTTGACCTATTGTGATAATGCTAACATCAGTAGCTCCCCTGAGTTCAGAGAAACCACTTCTACCATCAGTTACTGAAGATGCAACAAGGGGGTCTAAAGGATTTGTGATATCTATAATTTGGACACCGTTAGATGAATTAGCTGCAACTATGGCGTAAACAGATTGACCAATTGAAAAAGTGGCAATACCATTAGGTTCACTTAGTTGATCAAAGGTAGCGCCATTACTATCAGTACTATCATGAATTATTAAAGATACAGCCCTTGGATTTGCAGGATCTGTTATATTGATAATTTGAACATTGCCCTCGTTTGCATCAAGGAAACCGTCATCCTCACCAGCTATAACTAGGGCGTATGTTGATGTGCCAATTCGTGTAATAGCAATATCAAAAACTAGATCAAGTGCTTCACCAACTCCATTAGTATTACGATTTACAGAAGATACAACCAAAGGATTTGCAGGATCTGTTATATTGATAATTTGTACACCGTCATCATTATGAGCTGTAACTAGGGCGTAAACAGATGAACCAATTTGGACGGTTTCAACGTAATAAGGATTATCAAGTGTATCAAAGGTATTGCCAGCACTATCCATACTACCATCAGTAATTGAATATACAGTTGTTATAGGATCTGCAAATACCTCATCAGACATTACAGGTTCTACTACTGGTTCTGGTTCTGATTTAGGTACACCGTCTGCTATACGGATAATTTGTACACTGTTATCAAAGTTAGATGCAACTAGGGCGTATATCGATGAGCCAATGGTGACAGTGGTGATTCCATGAGCTCCATTAAGTTCATCAAAGCCACCACTACCATCAGTTACAGAAGCTACAACAGTTGGGGTTGCAGGGTTTGATATGTTAATAATTTGTACACCGTCATCATCAGTAGCTGTAACTATGGCGTATGTGTATGAGCCAATTTGGATTGTGCTGATTTCAGTAGCTCCACGAAGTTCATCAAATGTATTACCATTACCATCAACATCACCATCAATTACTGAAGTTACAGCAGTTGGGGTTGCAGGGTTTGTTATATCAACAATTTGTACACCGTGATCAAAAACAGATGTAACTAGGGCGTATGTAGATGAGTTGATGGTGACAGTGGTGATGTCAAAAGCTTCCCCCAAAGCATTAAAATCACTAAGATCGGCATCATCATCATCAATTATTGAAGATACAGCAGTTGGGACTGCAGGATTTGTTATGTTAATAATTTGTACACCTTCATCTTGTTCAGATGCAACTAGAGCGTATGTAGAACCACCAATTTGGACGGTGGTGATTCTATTAGCTCCATTAAGTTCATCAAAGCCACCGGCCTCGTCAGTTACTGAAGATACAGCAGTTGGGGATGCAGGATTTGTTATGTTAATAATTTGTACACCCCGATCGTGTGAAGCTGCAATTAGGGCGTATGTGTTTGCACCAATTGTAACAGTGGTGATGCCAGCAGCTCCATTAAGTTCATCAAAGGTATTACCATCAGTTATTGAAGATGTAACAGTGGGGGCTGCAGGGTTTGATATGTTGATAATTTGTACGCCGTCATCGCTAAAAGATGTAACTAGGGCGTATGTGGAATCACCAATTTGGATGGTGGTGATGTCCTTAGGATTGTTTAGTGTATTAAAACCACCGACATTATCAGTTACTGAAGATACCGCAGTTGGCATTGTAGGGTCTGTTATATCAATAATTTGGACAGCGTTATCTCCGTTAGCTGTAACTAGGGCGTATGTGGATTCACCAATTTTGACGGTGGTTATGCTATTAGCTGAATTAAGTTTAAAGCCATCAACACCATCAGTTACAGAAGATACAGCTATTGGATTTGTAAGTATTGTAAATTCGAGTTCTGGTTCTAGTTCTGGTTCTGGTTCACAAAAGGGTTCTGTACCTACTAAAGTACCTCCAGCAGTATTTATGGTAATTCTCAAGGTGAGTGTATCACCTGATGAAAAGCTACTTGTTCCGGGGTCATCAATGATGACAGCTATTGATAAATCTGTATCAGTAATAGCACTTGCTCCTGTAGTAAGGTAGATTTTTCCATCACAGTCAAGAGATGCTTGTGGACCAGACGGTGTTTGAGTAAATGTTAGACTAGCTATGGTAATACCAGTATCAGCTCTAGCGGTTCCTGCAAGAATTTCATTCAAAGGTACAGCCGCACTAAAAACAGCACCGAAATTTATATGAGCTTGAGATTCCCCAGTTTCTATTCTAGGATTAGTTATGGTGTATGATGTTGGTTCTGGTTCTGGTTCTGGTTCTGGTTCTGGTTCTGGTTCTGGTTCTGATTGAGGTTCTGCTATACGAATAATTTGGACACCGTTATCTGTAAAAGCTGCAACTATGGCGTATATCGATGAGTCAATTTGGACGGTGGTGATGTCAAATGCTCCATCAAGTTCATCAAAGGTACTGCCATCAGTTATTGAAGATACAACAGTTGGGGTGGCAGGGTTTGTTATATTGATAATTTGGATGCCGTCATCGGTGTTAGATGCAACTATGGCGTATGTGGATTGACCGATTTGGACGATGCTGATGTGACTAGCTCCATTAAGTTCATCAAAGGTACCACCATTACCATCACTACTACCATCAGTTATTGAAGTTACAGCAGTTGGGGATGCAGGGTTTGTTATATTGATAATTTGGATGCCGTCATCGTTTATAGCTGCAACTAGGGCGTATGTATCAGAGCCAATTTTGACGGTGGCGATTCCAATAGCTCCATCAAGTGTATCAAATGTGCTACCATCAGTTATTGAGGATACAGCAGTTGGGGTGGCAGGGTCTGTTATATCAATAATTTGGACACCGTCATCAAGTTCAGATACAGCTAGGGCGTATCTAGATGCACCAATTTGGACGGTGATGACGTCAACAACTCCATCAAGTTCATTAAATGTACCACCACTACCATCGCTATCACCATCAGTTATTGAGGATACAGCAGTTGGGGTGGCAGGATTTGTTATATTGATAATTTGGATGCCGTCATCATCGTTAGCTGCAACTAGGGCGTATGTAGATGCACCAATTTTAACGGTGGTGATTCCATTAGCTCTAGTAAGTGTATTAAATGTACTACCATCAGTTATTGATGTTACAGCAGAGGGGGATGTAGGGTCTGTTATATCAATAATTTGGACACCGTCATCGAAAAAAGCTGCAACTAGGGCGTAGGTAGATTGACCAATTGTTACGATGGAGATGGCACGAGCTCTATCAAGTGTATTAAATGTACTACCATCAGTTATTGAAGATGTAGCAATGGGGGCTGCAGGGTTTGTTATATTAATAATTTGGACGCCGTCATCTGATGCAGATACAACTAGGGCGTATATATCAGAGCCAATTTTGACGGTAGAGACACGAGTAGCTCCAAGAAGTTCATTAAAGGTACCACCAGCACCATCGCTACCACCATCAGTTATTGAAGATACAGCTACTGGATTTGCAAGTATTGTGAATTCGGGTTCTGGTTCTGGTTGATCTTCTGCTATACGAATAATTTGGATGCCGTTATCAGTTTGAGATGCAACTAGGGCGTAAACAGATGAACCAATTTGGACGGTGGTGATACCAGTAGCTCCTAAAAGTTCATCAAAGATACTGCCATCAGTTATTGAAGATGTAGCAGTGGGGGCTGCGGGATTTGTTATATTGATAATTTGGATGCCGTTATCTGAAGAAGATGCAACTAGGGCGTATGTGGATTGACCAATTTGGACGGTGGTGATGCCACGAGCATTATCAAGTTCATCAAAGGTACTACCATCAGTTATTGAAGATGTAGCAGTTGGGGCTGCTGGGTTTGTTATATTGATAATTTGGACACCGTCATCACTTTGAGATGCAACTAGGGCGTATGTGGATTGACCAATTTGGACGGTGGTGATGCCAAATGCTCCACTAAGCTCATCAAAGGTACTATCATCAGTTATTGAAGATGTAGCAGTTGGGGCTGCTGGGTTTGTGATATTAATAATTTGGACACCGTTATCTGTTATAGATGCAACTAGGGCGTATGTGGATTGACCAATTTGGACGGTGGTGATGCCAAATGCTCCGCCAAGTTCATCAAAGGTACCACCATTACCATCACTACTACCATCAGTTATTAAAGATGTAGCAGTTGGGGCTGCTGGGTTTGTGATATTAATAATTTGGACACCGTTATTAAATTGAGTTGCAACTAGGGCGTATGTGGATTGACCAATTTGGACGGTGGTGATGCCACGAGCTCCATCTAGTGTATTAAAGCCTCCAGCACCATCAGTTATTGAAGATGTAGCAGTTGGGGTTGCAGGGTTTGTGATATTAATAATTTGGACACCGTCATCTGTGTTAGATGCAACTAGGGCGTATGTGGATGAACCAATTTTGACGGTGGTGATGTCCCAAGATCCAGCTAGTGTATCAAAGGTACTGCCATCAGTTATTGAAGATACAGCAGTTGGGGCTGCTGGGTTTGTTATATTGATAATTTGGACACCGTCATCATTAAAAGATGCAACTAGGGCGTATGTATCAGAACCAATTTGGACGGTGGTGATGTTAAATGGTGCTGAAAGTTCATCAAAGGTACCAGTACCACCATCGCTATCACCATCAGATATTGAAAATACAGCTACTGGATTTGCAGGTGTTGCCACTGCTGCTGTCTGTGCAAAAGCCATCTCTTCTTCTACCCCTGTTTCTCCAAGAAAGACAAAAAGTGAAAAGACAATAAGAGCTATAGGCATCACGGTACTAGTCATATAATGTCAATAATTATTAAAAAATACAAGTATTTATGCTTTCTTTCTAGTGCCTATGAAGTTATGGAAATATAGATCTTGTTCTGAATTTTTGTTGTAAATGAGGTACTTTATTTCTCAAACCACAAAAACTGTCAACTTTGATTGAATCATGGTCTGATCCTTCCCCTCTAGAACTGAACTGCGGGATTGCAAAGACTGAATAGAATAAGAGGAATTACATCAATGCAGATCTAAAATTTTTTGATAAAACATGTCTGCGTTGTTGTTGTTATTATTTAATTCACATTATCAACAAATATTACAAAATGATCGGTTTTAGGATCTGTTGTATTCGGGGATAACTGGCAGTTTACTTTAACCCTTTTCTCAGTGTCATTTAACACCTTGGAAAAAGAGGCATGTTATTGAAATGATGAATGTGTTTTGTTTGTAATGACTAAATCTATAGCTAAATCATCATCGGACATTACTATACTCTATCACTCATTAGAGTCATGTACATCTCGGCCATCATCTGTATCAGACCAAGAGTCATCATAGATGTAGATATTTAACATCTTTTCAAGTGCGAGAATCTCTTCTAGCTCCATCTTTTCAAGTAGGGATTTATCTAGATGTTTAGGTACCGTTTCAGGCAAGTCATGTGAGAATGAATCTCCTGGTACTGACTGGAGAGTTTTACTATCAAATACAGAGGTTGCACGCTCTCGTTCTTGTTGTATCATACTATCAAACTCTGAATGTAGTCGAGTCATTACTTTGGTAGAGCCATCATCAGATATGATCATGTCAGGTAGTGTTTGTTGAATCCAAGTGCCATAGCTGTTTTGCATCCATTGGTAACCGTCTTGGTCAGTCCATGTATTGTGTCGTCTGTCATCTTGGGTTAGGATAATGTGGTTACCTTTGTCTTGGTTTGTCTTTTTGATAAATATGGATGCAGTCTCTGCAGGAAGTAGTGATTCTCCTACAAACTCTACACCCTCGTTGATGTATGTAGTTGTGGTTCTTCTCTTTGTATCAACTGCAGATATTGCTAGTACATCATCGTATAATGGGGCATCAACTGCAAAGTTAATGTCAATGTCATAGCAACGTAGTTCAGTATCAGAGTTGTTACAGAGAGATGGTGTGATACTAGCAGTTGTAGAGTCTGGATTCACTAGTGGTTCTGTTTGTTCGTGTACAATATCAACAATGTCATAGTCATTTTGGTTATTGTAGTTACGCTCTAAATGTATAATGATGTCAGTTTCTGCATCAGATATTGCACCAATCTCTGGTAATCCTAGTGAGAGCTGGACATATTTTAATCCATCAAATGCAAAGACTCTCATCTGGACATGATTTGTCTCGCCAATGATTGTTGTGGTTTTAACAAATTCTGTGTGCCAGTTGTCTGTGATATCAAGTGTGTGACCATTGAAGGTGAATCCATTTGTTACAAACTGGTCAGAGGATACCTCCCATGACTTGCCAAAGGTTGGTTTCTTTTGCCAGTCTGAACTGCTACTGTCTGATGATGGTGGTGATGATGATGTTGATGTTGATGTTGATGTTGATGGTTGAGATGAAGGTTCAGTTGCACCTCTAATTGAACCTCCAATTGAACCTACAGCTTCAAATGAACCACCAGTAGCTCCAGATGGAGATCCCTCTATACGAATAATTTGAACGCCGTCATCAACAGTAGCTGCAACTAGGGCGTATGTAGATGTACCAATTACAACAGTGGTGATACCATTAGCTCCATCAAGTGTATCAAAGGCACTGCCAGAACCATCATTAACACCATCAATTATTGAGGATACAACTGTTGGGGTTGTAGGAGTTGATATATCTATAACCTGGATGCCGTCATCAGCACCAGCAGCAACTAGGGCGTATGTAGCAGAACCAACTGTAACAGTGGTGATGCGAGAAGCTCCAGCAAGTGTATCAAATCCACCAACACCATCAGTTACAGAAGATATAGGAGTTGGGGATGCAGGGTTTGTTATATTGATAATTTGGATGCCGTCATCATCTAAAGATGCAACTAGAGCGTACATGACAGAGTTAATTTCGACAGTGGTGATATTAAAAGCTCCAGCAAGTGTATTAAATCCACCAACGCCATCAGTTATTGAAGCTACATGAGTTGGGGCTGTAGGAGTGGATATATCGATAATTTGGATGCCATTACTGTTAACAGCAGTAACTAGGGCATAGGTGGATCCACTAACTTCGATAGTGGCGATATCAGAAGCTCCATCAAGTGTATTAAAGACACTACCAGCAACAATATCACTAAGAGATATTGAAGATGCAACAGTTGGGGTTGTAGGAGTTGATATATTGATAATTTGGATGCCGTCATCAGATAAAGATGCAACTAGGGCGTATTGAGTTGTACCGATGGTAACAGTGGTAATACCACGAGGTCCAGCAAGTTCATTAAATCCACCAACACCATCAGTTACTGAAGATGCAACACGTGGGGCTGCAGGAGTGGATATATCAATAATTTGGACGCCGTTATCCAAGTTACCTGTAACTAGAGCGTATGTAGATCCACCAATTACGATAGTGGTGATATCACGAGCTCCACCAAGTGCAATAAAGTTATCACCCTCACCATCACCCTCACCATCAGTTGCTGAAGATACAAAAGTTGGATCTGTAGGGTCTGATATATCGATAATTTGGACACTGTTATCTCCATTAGATACAACTAGGGCGTAGGTGGATCCATCAATTACAACGGTGGTGACATCAGTAGGTGCATCAAGTTGATTAAATCCATCAACATCATCAATTATTGAAGATACATCTAGAGTATTTGCAGGGGTTGCTGCATCTATTAGTGTTCGTGGTGCAGGTGATGGTGCAGGTGGTGCTGGTGCTGCTGGTAGAGATTCTGCTATACGAATAATTTGGATGCCGTCATCGGAGTATGATGCAACTAGGGCGTATAGAGATGAATCAATTTGTACAGTGGTGATACTACTAGCTCCATCAAGTTCATCAAAGATACCACCAGTACTATCAACATCACCATCAGTTATTGAAGATGCAACAGTGGGGGTTGCAGGAGTGGATATATCTATAATTTGGATGCCGTCATCAGATAAAGATGCAACTAGGGCGTAAACAGATGAACCAACTTGTACAGTGGTAATACTACGAGGTCCACCAAGTTCATTAAATCCACCAACACCATCAGTTATTGAAGATGTAACTGTTGGGGTTGCAGGAGTGGATATATTAATAATTTGGATACCGCTATCTATTTCAGATGCAACTAGGGCGTAGGTGGATCCACTAATTGCAACAGCAGTAATATCAAAAGCTCCACCAAGTGTATTAAAACCACCAACACCATCAGTTAATGAAGATACAGCAGTTGGATTTGCAGGATTTGATATATCAATAATTTGGATGCCGCTATCAAGGACAGATGCAACTAGGGCGTAGGTGGATGTACCAATTTGGATGGTGGTAATGTTTCTAGCTTCTGCAAGCTCATCAAAACCATCAACGCCACCAGTTACTGAAGATACAGCAGTTGGGGCTGAAGGAGTTGTTATATCAATAATTTGTACACCATCATCACTACTAGCTGTAACTAGGGCGTAGGTGGATGTACCAATTTGTACAGTGGTGATGCCAGAAGCTTGATAAAGTTCATAAAAAATATTACCATTAGCATCAGTTTCACCATCAGTTACTGAAGATACAGCAGTTGGGGTGGCAGGAGTGGATATATCAATAATTTGAACACCATCATCTGAGTAAGATGCAACTAGGGCGTAGGTGGATCCACTAATTACAGCAGTTGTGATACCACGCGGTCCACCAAGTTCATCAAAATTACCAACACCATCAGTTACTGAAGATACAGTAGTTGGGGTGGCAGGAGTTGTTATATCAATAATTTGAACACTGTTATCTAGGCTAGATGCAACTAGAGCGTATGTAGATGAGTTGATGGTAACAGTGGTGATGTCAGTTGCTCCATCAAGTTCATCAAATCCACCAACTCCATCAGTTACTGAAGATACAGCTACTGGATTTGCAAGTATTGTGGATTCGGGTTCTGGTTCTGGTTCTGGTTCTGGTTCTGGTTCTGGTTCTGGTTCTGGTTCTGGTTCTGGTTGATCTTCTGCTATACGAATAATTTGGACACTGTTATCATTTTGAGATGCAACTAGGGCGTAAACAGATGAACCAATTTGGACGGTGGTGATGCCAGTTGCTCCAGCAAGTACATCAAAGGTAACACTATCAGTTATTGAAGATGCAGCAGTTGGGGCTGCGGGAATGGATATATCAATAATTTGGACGCCGTCATCATCGATAGATGCAACTAGGGCGTAGGTGGATGAGCCAATTGTAACAGTAGTAATGCTACGAGCTCCATCAAGTTCATCAAAGGTACTGTCATCAGTTACAGAAGATACAGCAGTTGGGGTTGCAGGATTTGTTATATTGATAATTTGGACGCCGTCATCTACGTTAGCTGCAACTAGGGCGTAAACAGATGAATCAATTTTGACGGTGGTGATGCCAAATGCTCCGTCAAGTTCATCAAAGGTACCACCATCAGTTATTGAAGATACAGCAGTTGGGGTGGCAGGATTTGTTATATTAATAATTTGGATGCCGTCATCTTGAAAAGATGCAACTAGGGCGTATGTATCAGAACCAATTTGGACGGTGGTGATGTTAAGAGCTCCATCAAGTTCATCAAAGGTACCACCACTACCATCAGATTCACCATCAGTTATTGAAGATACAGCAGTTGGGGTTGCAGGGTTTGTTATATTGATAATTTGGATGCTGTCATCGTCAAAAGATGCAACTAGGGCGTATGTATCAGAGCCAATTGTGATGGTGGTGATGCCAAATGCTCCGTCAAGTTCATCAAAGGTACCACCATCAGTTATTGAAGATACAGCAGTTGGGGCTGCGGGAGTGGATATATTAATAATTTGGACGCCGTCATCTACAAAAGCTGCAACTAGGGCGTATGTAGCTGCACCAATTTGGACGGTGGTGATGCCAGATGCTGCACCAAGTTCATCAAAGGTACTGCCATCAGTTATTGAAGATGTAGCAGTGGGGGCTGCAGGATTTGTTATATTAATAATTTGGATACCGTTAGCTGAAGAAGATGCAACTAGGGCGTATGTATCAGAACCAATTTCGACGGTGGTGATGCCAGTAGCTCCAGCAAGTTGATCAAAGGTACTACCAGTAGTTATTGAAGATACAGCTATAGGATTTGCAGGTGTTGCTACTGGGTCTGGTTCTGGTTCTGATTGAATTTCTGCTATACGAATAATTTGGACACCATCATCTGCATCAGCAGCAACTAGGGCGTATAGAGATGAACCAATTTCGACGGTGGTGATGCTAGATGCTCCTGAAAGTTCATCAAATGTACCACCAGCACCATCGCTATCACCATCAGTTATTGAATATGTAGCAGTTGGGGTGGCAGGAGTGGATATATCAATAATTTGGACGCCGACATCATTATGAGATGCAACTAGGGCGTATGTATCAGATCCAATTTGGACGGTGGTAATACCACGAGGTCCATCAAGTGTATCAAAGCTATTCGAACCATCAGCTATTGAAGATGTAGCAGTTGGGGTGGCAGGATTTGTTATATTGATAATTTGGACGCCGTCATCGTCAAAAGATGCAACTAGGGCGTAGGCGGATTCACCAATTTTGACGGTGGTGATGTTATATGCTCCGTTAAGTTCATCAAAGCCACCAACACCATCAGTTATTGAAGATGTATCAGTTGGGTTTTCAGGATCTGTTATATTAATAATTTGGATGCCGTCATCGTTTATAGATGCAACTAGGGCGTATGTATCAGAACCAATTTGGACGGTGGTGATGTCATATGCTCCGCGAAGTTCATCAAAGGTGCCACCAGCGCCATCGCTATCACCATCAGTTACTGAAGATACAGCAGTTGGGGATGCAGGATTTGTTATATTAATAATTTGGACACCGTTATCTTTATCAGATACAACAAGGGCGTATGTATCAGAACCAATTTGGACGGTGGTAATACCACGAGCTCCATCAAGTGTATCAAAGGTGACACCATCAGTTATTGAAGATGTAGCAGTTGGGTTTTCAGGATCTGTTATATTAATAATTTGGACACCGTCATCTTCAAAAGATGCAACTAGGGCGTAGGCGAATTCACCAATTTTGACGGTGGTGATGTCCTGAACTCCATCGAGTTCATTAAATGTACTACCATCAGTTATTGAAGATGCAGCAGTTGGGGATGCAGGGTCTGTTATATCAATAATTTGGACACCGTCATCAGCAAAAGATACAACTAGGGCGTAAACAGATGAATTAATTTCTACGGTGGTGATGCCACGAGCTCTATCAAGTTCATCAAAGGTACCACCAGCACCATCGCTACCACCATCAGTTATTGAAGATACATCTACTGGATTTGCAAGTATTGTGAATTCGAGTTCGGGTCCTGGTTCTGGTTGATTATCTGCTATACGAATAATTTGTATGCCGTTATCTGAACCAGCTGCAACTAGGGCGTAAACAGATGAACCAATTTGGACGGTGGTGATGCCAGATGCTCCGAGAAGTTCATCAAAGGTACTGCCATCAGTTATTGAAGATGCAGCAGTTGGGGTTGCAGGGTTTGTTATATTGATAATTTGGACACCGCTATCTGCACTAGATGCAACTAGGGCGTATATATCAGAGCCAATTTGGACGGTGGTGATGCCACGAGCTCCAGCAAGTTCATCAAAGGTACCACCATCAGTTATTGAAGATACGACAGTTGGGGTTGCAGGGTTTGTTATATTAATAATTTGGACACCGTTATCACTTTGAGATGCAACTAGGGCGTATGTGGATTGACCAATTTGGACGGTGGTGATGCCAAATGCTCCACTAAGCTCATCAAAGGTACTATCATCAGTTATTGAAGATGTAGCAGTTGGGACTGCTGGGTTTGTTATATTAATAATTTGGACACCGTTATCTGTTATAGATGCAACTAGGGCGTATGTGGATTCACCAATTTGGACGGTGGTGATGCCAAATGCTCCGCCAAGTTCATCAAAGGTACCACCATTACCATCACTACTACCATCAGTTATTAAAGATGTAGCAGTTGGGGCTGCAGGGTTTGTGATATTAATAATTTGGACACCGTTATTAAATTGAGTTGCAACTAGGGCGTATGTATCAGAATCAATTTGGACGGTGGTGATGCCACGAGCTCCATCTAGTGTATTAAAGCCTCCAGCACCATCAGTTATTGAAGATGTAGCAGTTGGGGCTGCTGGGTTTGTGATATTAATAATTTGGACACCGTCATCTGTGTTAGATGCAACTAGGGCGTATGTATCAGAACCAATTTGGACGGTGGTGATGTCCCAAGATCCAGCTAGTGTATCAAAGGTACTGCCATCAGTTATTGAAGATACAGCAGTTGGGGCTGCTGGGTTTGTTATATTGATAATTTGGACACCGTCATCATTAAAAGATGCAACTAGGGCGTATGTATCAGAACCAATTTGGACGGTGGTGATGTTAAATACTCCGGCAAGTTCATCAAAGGTACCAGTACCACCATCGCTATCACCATCAGATATTGAAAATACAGCTACTGGATTTTCAGGTGTTGCTACTGTCTGTGCAAAAGCCATCCCCTCTTCTCCACCCCCTGTTTCTCCAAGAAAGACGAAAAGTGAAAACACGATAAGTGCTATAGGCATCACGGTACTAGTCATATAATGTCAATAACAATAAAAAATACAAGTATTTATAATTTCTTCCTAGTCGTTATGTTGAGTTATGGGGCATCGGGTGCTCATGAGTCTATCCTTCTAAAGAGAAAATACCTAGCAAGGCATGGTCTTGTTCCAATACTACTAGTGTATTAGACGGAATAACCATTACTTGGTTCTAAAGAACAAAGATCCCAAAATGGAAAAAGAGACTATACATTAGAATTATAATAACAATAATTCCGATAATAATGCTATTTGCAGCATTTGGGTTATGGTAATTGTTCATTAAACCACAACCCCCATTCATTTTTTTTATTTTGATGTGCATGGATTTTCTGAATTAGAAAAAGATCCATATTTTGTGTTTGGGTCTTGCCAACCCAACAAAACCTTCAACCTCAAAAATTATAGTGAGAAAAACAAAGAGATTCAAGAACTTTGATCAACACAATTTTCTTCATTGGGATTTAAGCTCCCTCTGAACCTTTTATTTTTTTCATTGTTTGTCTTGCTCTTTGATTCATGCATTATGATAAGCATACGGTTATTTACACTGACTTTAACCGTATGTATATAAAATAACCGATCGCTTTCTTTTTATAATAAAAGATGTTGGATAATCCATTGACACGTTGGAAGAAAGATGAGACAAAATTTAAAGTGAAACTATCTGATGATGGAAGACATAGCACTATATGTAGAGTGCCCAAGCCAATTATTAATTTCTTAAACAACCCAGACTCTATTGAATTCATAATTAAAGATAAAAAAATAATTGTAAGGAAAGGAAGATAACAAGTCGATCTTGTTACAAAAAGAGACACACACCAATGAAGAGTTTGAATTAAAGATATTTGTGAAATAAAAACAAGGTATTACCTTTATTAAAAAAGTAATACAAGAGTTGTGGAGATAAAATTGATTCGTTTTCAGATTTGTTTGCAGGTATGTTCTGTTGGTAAGACTTTCAATAACACATGCACCAAAATCATCTCAAAGGACAATCTAATCAACAATTACTTTTCACTATACACATTTTGTTAAATAATGACTCTAACATTAAAACATACACAAAAAGATTCTATATCTAAATTCGTTAAACCAAGCCAACCAAACAGAATCATCAATACTGGTATAGCACCAAAAGATGAAACAGCATTCCACTGTTAAAGTTGTTAATCCTCAAGCCATATACGATAACTCTACAAAACCCAAATAATCATCATCATTATCAGCAAGGTAACTTAATCTAGTCTTGTTATGAATCATTTCAAAAAAAAACAGTTAAACAACCCACAATTAAATTCGTACAAATCAGTCTACATGAATTGCATCCATCTGTAAACCAATCACAGAAATCAAATTATCACCTTAAAAGCAAATCATTTCAATTATTCTATGGTGCTGACAAACAACGATCAGCTATTACACACAGGACATCTCAAAGGTAATGAACAACTATACATCAAAAATGACTCTCTAGTAGTGATTCATCAAACAGATGGGTGCACATTAACCCTAGAGTTGGGTGTGATTCGCTGTGTATACCCCATAACTCACAATACATTAAGAATATTTTGGCGTGCTCCAAAAAATACAAACCAATGTAGGCCGTGGGGCAGGTATCAACATGACTTTAAACTAGACTTGAAGAGATCATTTCCAGACAGAGATAAAAGAAGAATAGCAGAAAAGACAGAATCCAAAAGACTGGCAACTCTAATGGTACATGCAATTCAAAAAAACCACTTTGTTAATCAACCAAACATCAAAGGATACTTGGCAATGCATACAGATGAATATCTTATGAATTTCTATGAGGGACACTGCAAGTTTGGCAAAGGCAAGATGCTTGTAACTAATTTAGGAATTTATTTTATAGTTGACAAAAAAGGTTTGTGCATGGATATACCATTGAATCTTTTGGATTCATACAACCATAAAAACAAAACAGTAAAGATTTACTATTTTGAACCAATGTGGATAGATGGTTACAACACATCATCCCAAAAAAATCGCAACATTGAGATTCGAATAAAATCAGAATCTGCCAAATCTGTATGTGAGAGTATCACAAAAGCTTATTCTGATGGGGGTGCAAAAGAGCAAAGAACACTTGCAACATTAACTGAAGAGTTTGGTTCCATGACCCCTGATGAGTTGTACCATCAATATCATGCAGGAATGTATGGCACTTTTAATCCAATTTATAACTATCTAGCAATTCTTGCAAAAAGAAAGTGGGGCACACCAACAACAGATGAGGTAGGACAGGGGGATGCAAGTGTCATACTTGCATGTCTTTGTACTGCTACCCCAATTGATGTTGCAGGAGACTTGACAGAAAAAGATAAAAAACTACGAAAAGATACATTACAATATCATAAACAGCTTGAAGAATACAACAAACAGTACAAACCTTTACTTGCAGATATCATGGATATCATTACAAAAAACCTCAAAAAAGATGATTCCCAAAAAATTAGAACTAGATGCAATCCTTATATCATATTTGAGACCATTGAGCAACTAGCAAGTAGTGGTTCAATCTCTGAATCATTTAAACCTAAATCATTAGTAGAGTGGTGTCGTTGGAAAAGTAACACCAATAAAAAAATAATAAAACAAAAATTATATAATTTTCCAAACGGATTTGACTTTGTATGGATTGATGATATATTTTGTCCATGGAGTGAGTCAGATGCAAAAAGAATTACATCTGAGAAAGACTATTCATCTATACTGTATACCATAACATTATTGAATAAAAAATATGATGGTAATAATATTGATAAATTTATGAGCAGTTTAGTGTATGCTAAAACATTTGAGAGAACACAACAAGATCAAATCAAACTCAGAGTAAGACGTGTGTATAATGAGTGGTGTAAATCTCATAAGTTACCCCAGTGTAACACCAGTACAGACAGAAGGTGGGTGGTCCAATATGTCATGGATAATCTAAATGAAAATAATTTAGAGCAAAGACGAGAACACTTTAATTTTGAAAAGACTGTAATTGAGGAGCTTAGAGATGCAGATATCAAATCTCAAAACACAAAGACCCGACTTGAGAGGACTATAAAACCAAAAGAGATCCCAGATAAAGACATCTACCTTGATGCTTGGTATGACGAGTCAAAACACTGCTGGTTTACAACAAATCCATACTTTGGAATTTCACAAACAAAACTAGAGATGATGAGTCCTGATACATGTGAACAAAAGTTTGGATATAGAGCAATAACATTCTCAAAAGATGTAGTAGAGTTTAGATGTGGATATCCTGCCATATATGATGAGGAGAAAAAGTGGTGGGTATTACTGTGTACCATTAGTGATGATAATATAACAAAAGAGATGATTCATGATAAAAATAATAACACACTACGATACGAATCCCTAGAGCCCAAAATCACTATTACAAATTATGGTACATTTGCATATGAAACTGAGAAAGAATATTTTTTAAAAACTCTAAATGATTCAGTTACAGGTCCTCTTTTACCTTTAAATGAAAGAGTTAGGCGATTGTTATTTACAGAGATCTCTAACTGTTGTGTTATGGTGACACGAGAAGATAAAATACAACAAGCTTTGTTGTGATTGTCATTTTTAGTAGCGATTTAGTTCCATTTTTTTTGGCAGTAAATGAAGATATTTTTAGATAGGATTGAGAATATTATTCAATTACACAGAGTCATTTTCAAGGCTGATTTGATATATCGTGGAATTTTCTAAATATTGGCATTTCCTGACTGAGAATTTCGTGCATTCTCCCCGCTCTCATTTCTTGCTGATACATCAGAGTACGGTATAGGTGAGCCATTAATTGGTGGCTGTACGGGCATAAGATTAGAGCCTCCACTGATACCATCTGCAGGTGTGATTCCTATTGCAGGTATGATACTATTTGCAGTAGAAACAATCCTGGGAATTACTACTACATTACCTCGAACTCTTGCTGATTCCTGCGGGTCAAATCCCCCTGCAGAGCCCCCCTTTGCAAACCTCAAAAAGTCGTTTCCTTGTTGGGAGAATGCAGACCCTCCAGGACCTGCACCCGGTGCCATGTGTGATACCCCTATTGAGGCATCTGACATCATCCCAGCAGATGCACCCATACCTATGCCATGACCCATTCCACCAAGAACTCCTGCCATACCGGCCTTACTCATAAATCCAGATCCTGATGCAGAAACCCCCTTTATTCCTGCAGCAGTACCTGCTGCACCACCCTTGATTACAGACATTGCACCAACTACTCCAGATAAAATAGCAGTACCAACCATCGATGATGCTTGTCCTGCAATGCCAGAGAGTATGGGGGTCATCAATAACGGGATGCCTGTTGCTAGTATCAACAAAGAGATAGATGCAATCCAGAATGTAAACCGTTTATCTCCATCAGCTCGAGCTGTGGCAAACTCATCTTCCATGTCTAATAAAATACCTGCACCAGTAAGAAACACAGCAGCAGTAACCACTGGGATAAGCAGTAGCGGAATAATAGTCTCTAACAATTTTGAAAAAATGTTCCCAACTTTTGGCACAAATGCCAATAACACAAACATTGGTAATAACGATATTAGTAATGCAAGTAATAGTTCACGAATCGTCATGACTACCAATCCCACTAGTGTCACTGAAAATAACAGCATAGTCTTTGTCATGCCTAAAAATATTGAAGAGCCAATTATTTCGCCAAGATTTGCAAACTCTGTTAGGATACGATCAAAACCAACTATATCCTCATCTATATCATTTGTTGCACCAGAGAATGCTTTTTGGTAGACGTATGCTATGCGCAGTTGGGGGTGGCACGGTTCTCTGTCGTTGAATCCAAGTGTAGATTGCTCTAGTCTGTCATGTATTCTTTGGTTTTGTTCTGCTACTAGTAATAGTACCTTTTCAGGATTATTTACACAGCCATCTTTGGTATGATGTGAATACATTGGGTTTAGCATATTAATTGAGAATCGCTCAACTTCCACTGCAATGACATCCCAGACAGGTACAAAGACCATCACTAGTATCATCATCCCCAAAAACTTGAAGAACAACGGCTTTGTGGCACCTCGTCCAAACATGCCAGATGCCTCGCCCCATGCGTTAATCAAAATGTATACAAATACCAGTATTGCGCCAACTGGAAATATGTTCTGTCGCATCAGCTCATATGTGATATAGTTTGAAGTGGGCTGTGAATAGGATAGTACCCCCTCTGTAAATCCTGCAATTCCTCTGATGTCCTCAAAGAACTTTGGATTGTGAAATCCTACATTGATAAACTCTAGTTGTAGTAATCTTGTTTGTTCTGCTGCAAATGTGATAAATGCCACAGTCATGCCGATGGTGGTGACTAGGAGGATTACAGCAGATATTCCTAGATCAGCTTCTGAGTATGAAAATAAAAACCGTAAAATCCTATTCTGTGAGATTAATTTTTTATTTTTCACCAGCAAACTCCACTGTCTTGCAAATTATGGTGTGGTTGTTTTCATCTTTGATTGAGAATTTCTTCTTTCCTCTTTGCGGCATTACACTGATTGTGATTAATCCTGCACCGTTGGTGTTATCTCGCATCACCTTTGTGCCCTCAATTAGTACTGTTACAGTTTCGTGCTTGTGAGTTTTCCCTATGTCAAGTGTGATATCAAGGGGGGTAGAATCATCAGAGAATGTTACTTTTTGAATTGTTTCACGTATCTCTTTTTTTGTATTTACAGATACTATTTCCCCAAATCCTGATATATCTGACTTTGCGCGTTTGGTCTTTTCTTTGTTGTTTCTCTTGTTCTTTCTATTTTTCTTTGATGACTGTTGTTGATCTAGAAAAGACATTATCATAAAGTAAATGTACATCTCTGGAATCTCACCATGCCACCTAAAAAACGCCAAAATAAAAAATGGGAATGTCAATGCAACAAAAAATAGTGGAACAGAGCCAATGGCTGCAAATACTGCCGATAACCCAAATGCCCCTAGATACCCCATCTCTCTTAAACTAAAGTTGATAAATGGACTCTCAACTAAAGGAGTCATTATTTCTGATTCGTGTCTTATTGCAACAAAATACTTTTCATATGTCACAAAACAGAGTGTTTCTTTTGTATTAAAGGGGAATTTGTGGCTAGAGGTAGTTATGTGGTGACACTAGTTTTTGGTCAAATGACGATACTGTGATTATATTGGTATTGTTTTGCATATTTTAATCCAAGATGATTCTTTGATGATAAGAGTTTTAATAATTGCATAAATTTTATCAAGCCTGTCATTTATGATCAAATTCATGATAATGAACATGAATGATGTTAATTCTAGAGTTTATTTTTATGACAAAAAGTTGTTTGAATTGGACACCATTTGATACACTATCAAGTAAATGATTAATCAGTCATTGAATAATTCAAGGTTCTGTCAAGTTATCTAGTCATAGAACAAAATTGGGTTCTGTGTGGTTGGCAAGACCCAAAGCATAAAAACACGATCTTTTAAAGATTGAAAAATGACATGGATTTTTCTGAATCGTGATAAGATCTGTATTTTGTGCTTGGGTCACTAACGTAACAGAACTCATTCCATGCACATGTCCCCAAAACCCGACAGAACCTTTTTTCTAGTTCTCATTATAATAACATACTTGACTCTTTTACAATTTTCATTACAAAAGGTATTTTCTTTGGATATTTTTCTTTGAATTTACCATACGCAATACTAAAATTTTCATCACTATCTATAATTTTATCGTCATAAACTATTATCCATTTTCCAGCATAATCTCCTAATTGGTCACTAATCGACACTACATAATCATAACCTGCACTAGCTTGCATATTCTTTTTTACACTCATAATCGTTAATAAATTTTGGATTTAACGATCGACGTGTTTAGATTGTCTGACAATTTAGGCACTTGCGAACCATAATTCTGTTGGGTTGTGGAGACATTGATCTTCTCCAGACGGCCCTCCCTAATAATCGACAGTTGAAATGTAGGTTTTATTCAGAATTTTTGCTTAAACTTACGTTTTGAATGATGATTTCCCAAAGATTCAAACCATCAATATCAATCAGCGAGGCTTCTGCAGAGGGTCTTACCACCAAATACACTATTGCTTTTTTGTAAAATCCATATTCAGGTTCTGTAAAGTTATCGGGAGCTGAATATGACGTAGTGGGAGGGATTTGAACCCTCGGAGCCTACTCGACCTACCCGTTTTTAAAACAAGCGCCCTAACCAGACTAGGCGACCACTACAAAACTATAAATGTAATAACTATCTATAATTGTTGGTTACAACCTGTTATGTATAAAAAATATAACAAGAAGTCCTACTCGACTAGTAACCTTTTTTTTAATCTCTTTGTAAGGATTATATGCAGCCGCTCCCCCTCCCCTCGATATTTTGATGAATACAACAATAATCACCGCCATAATACTAGTAGCAATAATTGACATAGTTGTTCCTCAATCGTTTGCAGATCCTACTCAAAACCGGATTGACAAAATAAGTTCAAAAATAATAAAATTAGATAAATTGTATGATGAAAGAACAGAGAAAAAAGAAAACATGAGACCGTGCAAGGTTTTTAGCAGATAAGCATCAAGTCTTCTTGGAGTCAGAAGATCCTGAAAATATAAGCCGCGTTTTTACAAAAATCAAATTACTTGACAGTGCAACATCCTTTTCAGAATTCGGGGGTTTTCTGCTTTTGTGACACAGTTATGTACACTGTAAATTGATACATCAATACACAAATCAACACAGATAATTTTATTCCCATCCTTTGACTGATAACTCTTTAAACTAAATGTATCTTTGAGTATCTGAAAGAGTGGTTCAATTGAAATTTTTCTATCAGCGTACAACTTTTGATCTTTGTCAGAATTGTAAAATTTTGATGATTTCTAGATAGTCAATAATTATAATAAAAAAAAGAGTTAGAGTACAGAATCACCTTACTGTAATCTCGTGCAGTTTTTCTATTCTATCCCCTGATGTAGTCTGGGCAATTACCCTCAACAGTACGCTTTGACCGGGGTATACATCCCAGTCTGAAGCAATCGATGCAGTGTTATCATCTATTCTTTTGCCAGTATCTGACTTTATGGCACCTGATAACCCCAATGTTTTGTAGGGCTCTACTGTAGGAGTTCTCACTATTAGGGTATGATTTGTGATCCCGTTGACCTCAACTACCCCAATAATGTTCTGAAGAGTACCTGTTCCTTGGTTGGTAAACTGTATGTTTGCCTCCAGGTGATCTTTGTCTATTGAGAGGATCTCAACTGTCTTTGGCAACAGGTCTGTCACTGTACTTGTTCCTGCAAATATGTTTGTAGCATACAGCGCCACTGATCCCATTGCACCAACTGTAATTACTATGCCGATTATTATGGCAATTGGCTTTGAATCCATGTACAATGGTGAACTTTTTGCATAAAAGGAGATGATTTATGTCCCTATGCGGATTATGTTATAGTTTTCACTTAACAGTATAACATCTGAGGTACCATTTACGATACATGATATAGTTACAGTCAAATGCGCAGACATCTCTAGTTCCTTTAATGTACCGTTTGAATCAAAACAGGTAATGTTGTTTCCTTGTTCATCCCAGAAATCTGTAAATTTTACTGCCCTATCTGAACGGTTTGATAGTATGATGTATGATGTGTGACCATCTCTTTGCACATCCATAACATCTATGGATTCGGCAATCTTTGCATTTTTTAAATTACCTACTGTGTTAATTGATTCGATTACCCCATCATAGTTATTACCAATTGCAAATACTACTAGACTTGCAATTCCAAGAAATGCTATACTGATTAGTAAGCTCTCATTTGCAAGAATCATAGTTTGTACTGTAAAAAACAAAGTTAAAGGATGTAAAGCCAACACTCAAAATACAAGAGCCTAATTCTTGTATAGATAATTTGTAGTCAAGCACAAGACACACACATACTATTTCTTGGAATGACCATGTTGTATTTACAATAATTTGGACTGCATAATGTTGCCGATATTGTAGGTAGTTATTTGCGCAGTTGGGTATGATGATGTATCTTTACTTTACTATTTTCAAGTGTTGCTACCGTGTTACAACCATCTATAACGTTAATCCCACAAATCTGCCTTAAATCCAAAAATTCCACACCCCTTTAATGTTAGACAAACTCGGAAAAGCAGACATTGGTGAGGCCTCAAAGGCAATGGGACTGGTGTTTGTAATTGGGCTGATACTAGCAGTAATTGGAGGAACACTTGCAACAATGGTTGCAAATGACACCACAGAGTATGCAAATATTGATGATGCCCTTGATGCAACAAAGATGATAGGCGAATTCCACACACTTGGCAAAGGATTTGTCTCTCTGCTTGCGTTCTGGTTTCCAATAATAGGTGTGATCATGATTGCAGTAGGACTTGGAGTGCTATCCATGAGACGAACAGTACTGTATACGGTACTACTCTCTGTTCTGCTTGTAGTTCTGTTGGTACTACTACGGGATGTGATTCCTCTCCACGTCATGGTATCTCTTTACGGAATAGTGCTATCCCTTGATGTGATGAGTACTGTAACCTCCAAAAGATTTCCAAGACACGAATGCAATGTGGTATTCTCAATTCTTTACAAGAGAGTTGGAATGAAAAAAACATGGATTGCATACATTACAGCATATGTTGTAATGATTAGTGCAGGATTTGCATTCTTTGAGGTTCATCTAACCCTTGGAATCCTAGTATCAGTGCATGCAGTAGCAGCAGCAGGTAACATACTCTCTGAGATATCCTGCAAGACACAACACATTAAACATTAATGTGTAATCTCTCTCTCTTTTTTTTTATCAAAGAAATCCTCTTTTAAGCAAAACCACCCTTGTTTAATAATTGAACTCAAAGAGTTACAGCTATCTTATATCTCCGCTAAACATGGCATACTCTAATGTAGACGAACAAGTGATGTTAGTTGCAAAACTAAAGAGTTTGGCTGACTCTATTAGTAGCACAATAATCATTGACATGTTTCGAGAGTATGATGATATTTTATTTGGAAAAAAGCAGATCTCTTGTGCACATGAAAAGACTGTAATCACATCAAAAGAGGATATATCTCACATTTTAAGCCAAGCTGGATTTACATTTGAAACTGTGATTCCATTAGAGTTTCACATAGAACAGTCCCACTCATCTCATGTTACATTACAAAATGGCATGCATGCACAGTGCCACTCTTTGTATTCTGTTCCAAACAAGCTAAACGCGGGATGGATATATCACATGTTTCAGCATTGTGACTTTGTACGAATATTTCTAAAACCAATAAATCCAGAATCGTATGTATCCATACTTCGGGGCTCTCTAAAGACTGCACATCTTTTAGAAAAACGAGACACAATTGACAACTCTTCAATGATAGATGTAATGAAGGAGAAGGTGTTACACCAGAACATCTCTCAGATAGTATCAGTTAGGGTGACATTTGGGGTGCTTGGTATTACAAAAAAGCTTTTACATCAGAGGGCAAAATTATTTGCATCAAAGGCCAAGGCAATGAGGGCAACTATAAGGCATCTTCCCTACTCTGATAGAAAATTTCTGCTGCATGGCAGAACTGATATTTACATCGAGACAGATTCTCTACATCCATTATTTCCATTTATCTCATCTGAACTATCTGAGAAAGGAGGGGGAGCTGCATGGGGGATAAATGTGGTCACAAAGAGGGCGATTCTCTACAACTATAAAAAAAGAAGAAACTACAACATTGGAATAGTGGCAACAAGCGGTGCAGGAAAAAGTCACACAATTAAGATAATTGTATCAAGGGCACAAAAGATGTATCCAGAGGCATTCTTCTTTTTTGTAGATATTGAAAACGAGTATGTAGAGTTTGGAAAAAGATTGGGATTCTCAATCTCTGAAATCGATACAAACATCCAGCTTGGAATGGATCCATTTAACTACATCTCAAGGTATAGGGCAGCATCTTTGTTAGCTGATGTCTTGGGGGTTGAAAAGCTAACTCGTTACTCTATGCTAAAGGCAGCAGAGAGCCAAAAATGCACAAGTGTTACCTCTATGATAGATATCATAAGACACTCAGACCAGAAGAATGGAACTGACCATTCCTCATACATGCAGATACTGGAGATGGGTCCGATTCGCTCATTACTATCGGGCAAGCCAACTATGAGTAGCAGCTCAATTATTGCACTTGCAAACTCTTTTGCAGTAAACTCTGATGAACACCGCTTGGCAACAAGAATTGCACTAGAGTTTGCTTTACAGCATGCAACAAAACTACCAAAGATAATACCAAAGTTTATCGTCCTTGATGAGGGCTGGGCTTTATTCAAAGATGATAGTACCGGAGAATCAGTTGAAGAGTTGGCAAGACGTGCAAGAAAGTATAATGTTACAATAATTTTGGCAACTCAAAACATTGCAGACATTTTAAAACACCCTCATGCATTGACATTATTTAACAACTCTGATACCAAGATATTTTTGCAGCACAAGGCATCTGAGAAAAACGCTCTAACTGAGGTACTACATTTATCAGAGTTTGAAGCAAATATTCTGATTCAGGCAAAAAAGGGTGAGGCGATGATTCATGCATCTGAAAATGTTGTGCGCTGTCAGTTTATCGCAGATGAGAAGGAACTTGAATTATTCAACACAAACCCAAACAAATTGGTACCATCATGAAATTTAAAAATATAGCATCTGAGATTATCAAAACAAAATATGGTTTTACAAAGAAAATCCCATATTTTACCACTTGCAGAGCATATCTTGGATACACATTACTATACTGCAAGACGACCCTATCTGAGATTATCCATTACACCAAAACTAAAAAAGACATCAAGTTTGTAAAAATGACCGGAATGTGATATCATGGAACAATCAATATCACTTTTACTGGGGCTGGTAATTACAATCTCTCTTGCAACAGTTGCAATTTTACACATGACAAACTATGCTGCAAACATATCTGATGACTATGCTGTAATATCCCATGCTAGACTATATGAGGATTCGTCAATATCAGTTATTACCATCACATACACAAATAATGGAATTCTGCCCATCGTGTCATTTGAGGGGATGATACCCTCCTGTAATTGTAGTCTAGCCAAAGTGCTCAGTGTCAAACCGCACACATCTAGTACTGTATCTTGGCATGAGTTTAGCAAGGATGTGTCTGGAATAATTCATCTCAGTTACACCTTTGAGGATGGAATCATTATCACTGATATACAAAAGTTGAGATCATAAAACTCTAGTGTGGATTCTATCTATTGGGAATCAAACCAAGACTAGTTTACCAAGCTAGTATGACAAAAGCTAGTTTACCAAGCTAGTATCAAGACTAGTTTACCAAGCTAGTACCACAAAAGCTAGTTTACCAAGCTAGTACCCCAAGATACACCATTACCCCCTTAATACAAAAAATCCCCGACCCGTATATTGTACGAGTTGCTAATAGTATCACTCTTTGCTCTAGGAACAACTAGTGCTGAGGATAATATCTGGAATTTCGGAGAGGGGTTAGGTAAAGGTGATATATTTCTCTATAATATCTGTGATGAACAGTTTACAGACTCGTATACAAGTGAGCGTGGACGATGCTATACCATATCCCTTGATATCAAAAATGAGATCAACATAAAAAACAATACATTTTATCTCATCTATGCAGTTACCAAAGACCATATCAGAACTGCCGAAAGATTGTTTCTTGTAGACTCTGAGATGTATAATGTACGTAACATATTTTGGGAGGATGCAGATTATGCAAAATCATTACAAAATACGATATTTTGGCAAAACGGCTGGGGCAAGACCATAGACACATCACAGTCTGTATTCTTTGAACAATACAACCCCGAGTCATCTCTAATACTCTCAGATACAGTCATTGCACAAAACGGTGCCACACAGTATACCCTATCACATGACTCTTTTGAGTCAAGCTATCTGAACATAAATGATATTGTACCATTTCCTGTATCTTCTGATATATTCACATACGGTCCAACTGAGCAGACAAAAAGACCACTCTTCTCATTTGAGTTGCAAAACTATACCATACCATCATCAACTCTCTCAAGTGTTACCTACCCTGTAATTCATAACGATTTCTTTGAGGTGGAATGGAGGTGAACATTATAGTTTTACCACTAGTGGTATCTGCTGTTTTATTATCGATGCTTGGCATATACTATACAACTACAAACCTAGAATACACTATGGTTAACCACTCTATGGACTCTATTGCCGAGTTGGCAGAGAGAAGTAACGAGATACTTTATGTTAAAATTACAAACTCTACCATTTTAGTTCAGAGCCACTCCACAAAGGACTCTGAGATATTTCTAATTGACTTTGTGCTAAACACTGGTGAAAAAAAACGTGTCATATATTCAGATGATAACTCTTTTGATGTAGATACTCCAATACATGAGATCCGCAAGAGTTCTGTTGATGCACCAACTATTAGTGCCGGGGCAAGACAGGATATAACGCTGTCTGATATTGGCATTATCCAATCTGAGATCTCATCTGCATCAATACTTACAGAGAGTGGAAACCGCTTTCTTGTAGACCTGCCCCACACACAATCCCAGAACAACAGTACCACCACCAATACAGGTGATAGTACAGGTAATGGTAATGATGGTCAGGCAATGATTAACGGCATGGGAATTAATTCTCGGATAATCCAGACTAATTTTGATGAGACCATAATTATTCATGGAACAGGCATGGAAGGAGTATACGAGTCTGCAAAGCCGTACACACAACCCATCTCTGGAACAGACTTTGCTGCACTAGTCAAATCATCTGATGCAGAGGTATTGTGTGGAATTCCAGAATTCTTCAAATCATACGAGTATGATGATGATGATGGGTGTACCCTAATTGATATCACACCAGAAAAACCAAACATCCTCGGATATTCTAATAGTGCCAACATGTCTGGAGACAACACCATTGAGATTCCAGATGAACAAGGAATAACTGTTTCTGGAACTGGCGTTATAGTGATGAGACCAAACCATATCCCACATGATATCATAATTCGTGGAACTCTAGATAACGCAGATGTAAAAATTGTCACATCTCCAATCGATTTAACTACATCAAGTATGAGTGGAGATAATTTTGTACTATACCAAGATACAAATCCCTCCCAACAAATAACTCTAACAGAAAATCATTGGCACAGTTACAATTGCAGAGGAGGATGTTCTCCCAACGGATACAATCATATTCATCATACCTGGGATATGGTATCTAATCTAAACTTGGTTGTAGCACAAGACAGTGATTTATCTGGCTTGTATAATGCATCTTTTACCTGTATAGGAATAGTTCGAGGGAGCCCCTGTCACAGTTCTGGAATGGCTAGTCATCCTAGGTGTTACTATTCTGCGTGTTACAACAGTCATGCACATTCATTTAGCACTTTGGGGGAATCTGTTTTGGAAACTATTCCTGTTGATAATGGAATACTAGTCTCTAAAATAACAACTGGTGGAAATCAGCCAATTTATCCTAGTAGTGGAATCAAGACACATACACTTTATTCTTCTGCCCCTTGGGTTGAACGATACCATTACGCTGATAGTTTTGAGCAAAAAATATTCCTTCCTGCTGACTCTTACATTGTGATCACCCTTGATGGCGGTACTGCCACAATCAAAGGAGAGTCGCTATCTGAGAATCCACATCTCTTAAATCTTCAAAGAGTTCCAGAAAACATTCCATACCAGATAGTAAAGGACGGTCACACACTAGTATCTGGCATGAGCAATGAAATGGGACAAATCATAATTGATGAGATAAATGACGCGCCATCAACTGTGGGTGGTGTACTACACATGTATCCTGACTCTTTGGCATACCGCGGTGATTTTAGCACCGTAATATTTGATGAGCTAAACTCTGAGATTATTCACATACCTACAAATGACTGGGTATACACCACACACGCATACGCTGCAATCCCAGTTACTGGGGGTATAACAGTTACAAACTTGAGCCTTGATGAAACATTACCAATACCGTATCTTGATAAAGTGTACCTTGATGGAGACACAATACATGTACCTGTTCTCCCCCTATACGATACAATCCATCTAGAGATTAACGGTATAGATACATCACTTCAGTATAGTAACATCCTTGGAGGAACAGGAATAACCATAGCAGACTCTACCATATCTGTTATAACCAAAAATGACCCATCATCACCAATCCATTTAGCAGAGGCAAAAGCTGGGACAGTAGCATATGCAATTGCATCATCAGAGGGTACCCTCAAGGCCATAATCTCTGAGACCATATCTGGTAGAATAACAATTACCAACACGTATCATCTAGAGGAGACTCCTCCACCTCCTCCCCCACTAACTCGGATTGATCCTCTTACTGGAGAGGTAGATATCTACATCAACGGTATCCTAGAACAACAAATAACACTCGGGGTTAATCCATACCCTGACTTTGCAGAGGATTCCACAGGAGGACTCGTAGTTACTCAAAGCGTTAGTTACACTTATCCTGATTATACCCTGTCAGGTGCTACATCAATTCCTGTTCAGGCAGGGGATTTTGTAGAATTTTATGTGTATGCTAAAATTTATGGTCAGATTGACTCATACCAAACTCCTTCAGGACACGTGTTGTTGTCAAGTTCTGGTATCTCTTCTGCTACAGCTCAGATAAGGTCAGCATACATCACAACTGACATGTAGGTATTTCAAGAATCTGATTTTTAAGGAAATGGTACAATCATATCTGTGAATGTAACATTTTTGCTCTGCTCATTTTTTATGGGAATAGGAATCATTGCGTTATACCACGGACAGCTAGAGGTATTTGTAGTATTTTCTGCATTTTTTGGGGTGTGTGCTGCATTTAAAATTATTCCAAAAAAGGTTACTCTAAAACAAGATACTACCCGTAATGTACTATCAGATAGAGTGGTATCTGACTTTTTGCATAGAAAAAAAAATAAAAAAATGTACAAGTTGGGATTATTTTTTGCAAAGATTCCTGTAGTGTGTACCCTCTTTGAGTACGAGTTGAAAAGAGTTGAAAGAAAGATACCCTACACAGGACAAGTCATTGATGCAAAGCGCTTTGTAATGTATACTGCAATTACTACAGTTCTGTGTCTTGTATCCTTGTCTGTTATAATATCCATAATTGTTGCACTATCTGGTGCTGTACATCTTTATCTTATTGTTGTAATTCCATTACTTATCCCATTAATATCTCCAGTACTCCTTGATGGGGCAATAAATGACAGAAAGTCAAAGACCTCATCAGAGTTTTTGGCATTTGTGACATATGCTGGTATCATGCATACAATACAAAAGACAATGTTTTGGACTATGCAAACAATGTGTAATAGTGTGGTATTCTCCCAACTGAAAAATGATTCCCAGATAGTACTAAGGTATGCCAAGGGTGGGGGAGAGGAGGAGGGTCATGCCATATCTTTGATGGCCCAGTATCACCCTGACAGAAATTTTAGAGAGTTTTTAGAAAAATATGTTTCATACATTCCCACAAATATTACACGTCTTAGAAACCATGTAGAGACTGCAAGAGAAGAATCATTACACAACACCATGACTCTGATAAAATCATACACAGATACTGCAAACATGATATTTTTCATCGGTGTGATGGCAGTATCAATTCTTCCAATACTGCTAACTGTAATGTCATTTCTACCAAATGCAGGATTTGATGGGGTATCGCTGATTGGTGTAATGTTTATTCTCCCTTTGATATTTGTGATATTTCCTGTGTTTTTATCGACTGGGACAATATTTCTACAGACTCGTATTGTAGTATCTCATGTATCTGTCCTTGCAGGAATAATTTGCTGCATCATCCTCTTTGTGATATTTCCAGAGCATTGGATAACCTCTACAAGTGTGTCAATCTCGGTATTTGCAGGTATTAACTGGCGGGGGGTAACTACTGCAAGACAAGACAGGGATGCAATCAATGCAGACAAACAGCTCCCCGACATGTTGGATTATATCGCAGAGCAGAAAAAATCAAAAAATAACATGATGGAGATATTTTTAGATTATTCCATTTTACCAAACACACATGGCATCATAAAAAAAATTCTGCAAGATATTGCATCGGATATTTTGATAAAACCATCACAACATGCGTTTCTTCAGAGGGTATTTCCAAGCAAGACTACACAATTTGTGTTCTTTATGCTTCATGCAGTGTATGAGCACGGTGGAGGAACATACGAGTCTGTAATATCTATGGCTCACTCGATTCGCAGAATATCAGAGATGAAAGACTCGTTTGTTGCATCTGCTAGACTCTCTGTTGTGATCGTGGTTTTATCCCCTGCGGTGTTTATGTTTTGTGTAATGATGACATCTTTTATGACATTTGGCATTCCTGGGAGTGATTTGGAGTCTGGTGACCTTCCTGCCGGTATAATGATGATAAAAGCAGATGAGGTGGCAAATATTGTAAAATCATTACAGCCAGTATCATTGATAATTGCAGTGGCAGGTGGACTTGGAGTCTCTCGTGCAGTGTGTTATTCATTTTTGCACACGCAACATCTATTTTTTGCAACTGTGACATCTTCTGTATGCCTGCTTTTGTGGGATGTGTTATTTGGTGTATTGCAGCAACAGTTCCATGTATGAACACTATTGATAATTTAAAATATTATTTACCATCTTTGTATGATTTGTATAGTTCCTCCATTACCCCCCTGTGATCTTTTGTAGTAACGCCATTGAGGCACTGTACCTTTTTTGTCATGTCTGCTTTAATGTTTGTAATTCCATTCAGTGAGGATACATACTGTAATCTTTTACTATTTTTTATTATATCATTAATGTCTACTCCGACAAATTTTCTTTTTGTAGGATCGTATGAAATCATCTCAACTTGTTGAAGTTTTCCTGAATCATCAAGACCTGTCTCAACTAGTGAGAGCATCTTGCGGCAAAACACACCACCCTCTAAGACCCTTCCAATATGCAGCAAAAACCATAGATCGTCTTTTTGAGCAGCCATGATCTCAATTGGCTTTGCTTCAAGTCGGGTTAATGCCTTTGCAGGACTGCTAGCATGGAACGTGGATAGTGATGCATGTCCTGTCTCATACACTTGGAATAGTATCGGGACATCAGTTAATCTCACCTCCCCTACCACCACAAATTGTGGTCTTTGACGCAAAGAGTATATCAACAAGTCGCCTATCCCCAAAGAATATTCTTTGTTAAAAGAGTCTGTAGTTATCCGAGTCTTTAGGCGCAGCCCGTGTATTTGAGGTATACATACCTCTTCAGTGTCCTCAATTAGTATTATCTTCCATCTGGGATTTACAAGGGATAGTAATGCGTTAAGAATGGTGGTTTTGCCTGAGCCTGTGTTTCCAACTATCATCCCAGTTCCATTTCCTTCAAATAAACTCCAGATGTAAGCTGCTGCCTCTGCTGGAATGACATTGCCGTTAATCAAGTCAATTACTGTTATTGGTTTTTGTGAGAATCGACGTATTGTAAATGCAGGACCATCTGGGGTTATACTGCTTTGTGCAAATGCTGATAACCTGTCTCTGTGTGTGGTAGAGCCCTCCACATATGGTGATACTGATGTTGCATAGTTTCCAGTTAGCTGCATCAAAGTCTTTGTGAGTATCTCCATAGAGTTTTTAGCATTTGATTTAAATGAAATGTTTGTATCCATCACAAAAAACTCTGGATATCTCCTATGAATTACACCAACTGGAACACTAGGATTCTCACAGGTTATATCCTCTATGGAATCATCATTCATTAGAACATCAATTATACGAAATCCAACTGTGTCTCGTCTTAGATAATACATCATGGAGGAATAGTTCTCTCTTAACACGTTTGAGAGTTCTAGGATTTCAGCAGATTCTTCAAAAGATGAGAATATCTGGGATTCGGATGTGTTTTGGTAGTTTATTGAATTTGTATTCTTTGACATGTGTTGTAAAATGATTTTGTAAGATTCTACGGCATTTGCATCAAGGTGTGGCTCATTTATCATGTATCTGCCATCAGTGGTGATAGTTACAGTTACTCCAGATACATTGTATGACTCTAGTGTGTGGTATTGTTTTACATCAGAGACTAGTTGCCATATCTTTGATGGGGTTGATTGACTATTAGCTGTCTTTTTTTTAAACACTACACAGTTGAATGATTTTTGCTTAAAGGCTAGAGATATCATTATTTGTTGTTAGGATTACCCCATCTTTGGATGCTACACAAGGCATGAAATGTGGAACTTTTGATTCAAAAAAAAATCTCTACACATTAAAATAAAAAAAAGAGGGAATGAGTCTATGAACCGTTACCACAAGAACACAAATGCTGCAAACATCATGATGATTATTGGGGTTGTTGTAGTATAATTCCAATGTATGATATCTCTTTTTTGCTATTTTAGATTCTTCATCTTTAGAACCAAATACAGGATTATTCCACCTAACATATCTAGTAATATTGGAATAGAACCATTATTTGATAGGTCTTCTCTTTAGAGGGCAGACTCATGGTGTAAAAAGACACCCCGCAATCATGACACCAAGTTGTAGTTGTTGGTCAAAGTTTGAATTTTCAAGGTCTTTGTCTGTAAGATTTATTGCTGCATTGCAATCATTTGTTTTAATTATTCTATCAATGTCTGGTGTTGTTGCAATGAAACTAATCCTCACCACAATCGCTACTATTGTAATTATTCCTATTATGATGGTATATTTGGTTCTGCTTTGATTGTCAGAATTGGGGGAGGTGATGTCACTCATTAGGTAATTCATCGTAAAACGTGGCAAACCAAGTTTTTCATGGTTCTATAGATTTGTTGGGAATTGAAACATACTTTCATTGATGATTTATGCCTAGATGATGATGATAAAAGAATAATCTGACTTTATGCTTTGGTAAGATAATCCAACATAACCAGAAATCAAAATAGTTCTAGATCCCCAACTTTACAGTGGAAACCATAATTTTACACTAGCTTGAGAAACCCCGCATTTTGGACAGAGTAAATTTAAAGGTTCAGTCGAGTTATCGTGATATAGGCATGAAGATTAATCTACTAATAGAAATGGCATGAATGTTACCTAATCAATCCACAGTATCAAAGGCAAAGTCAGATAGTATTTCTGTAAGAACCACAATTCCTATTTTCATTGCCAAGCAGATGGAGTTGGAGATCAGTGATGTTTTGGATTTGAAGTTAGACAAAAAAGCCAATCATTGGATAGTGACCATTGAGAAAGAATGATCGCATAATTTCATAAAATTTTATAAATTGCCTTGGTTACCTCTATTTTTAATTCCCATAAAACATTCGATTTTTGAATTAACGTCAAAGTTTACTAATCTCTTTTTTGCATTACGTTTTTCACATATTGCATTTTCCATTGAATTTGTTATTTGTTTTTTGAAATTATCATTTTTTGGAATTGGTAATCTTATCTCATTGAATCTATTGCCTAATGTAGAAATAGTTCCTTGTCTGAATGATTTTGATTCTAATTGTTTTTGAACAATATCTAGATTTATCAATGCAAGTAACAAATAAGGAGACATTTTTTCTCGGTCAATTACCTTAATTTGCTTAAAATGACTTTGTATTATTATTCTGGTATCTAAATCAGTAATCATTGCACAACGACCAATTAGATAAGTTCCATCTGAAACCATGATAATATCTTCTTTCTGTATATTCTGTCTATCCTTATACTCATCATACACTTCAATAGATGTACAATGAGTAGGGTCAGTTATGATTTCAAGATTCCCAATCTCACTAGTACGAATAAATGGTATGTCTCCTATCCCATAATTTTTACTTCCTATCTCATTACCTGAACTAACTGATATTATTTTGTTATTGATTAATTCATCAATAGTAGTTATTTCATAATCCTTTTTTTTGTATGTTTTTAGAATTTTATCAATTTCAGCATTATAATATTTTGGTAACCAATTATAATTACTTATTTTGTCATAAGTCATAAAGACACCTAAATTGCTTGGTTTTGTTTTATTGGCTTTAAGTTTTTTAAGATGTTGTGGAATTAGTCGTATATCATCTGTTTTGGTTTCCATACCTCGTTTATCATGTCCACAAGTTTTAGCATAACTCATAAATAATTTATTTGTGTTATTTGGTGTTGATTTTTTTCTTACAAAAAGCAAATGTGTTTTTGTAGGTGTTGAAGGCAGAAACGTATTCATTGGTAAATCAACAATACCAATAATTTCAATCCTTCTAGCAAGACTAATTCGTATGTATTTTTCTGTGGTATTGCTTAAAACTCCATCAGGCAATACAATACCCATACGACCACCTTCTTTTAGAAAATCAAGACATCTATCAATAAATACAATTTGTGGTGATTGTGATTCTAAGACATCTCCTTTATTCCATGTTCCATTTTTATCTTCTATCCATTTATGGCATAAATCAAATTGGGATAATTTGTCTTTTCCAATAACAGGTATTTTTGCTCCGAAGGGTGGATTTGTTATTACCACATCAAACATACCTAGTTTTAATATGGCATTTGTTTCATCTTTCCAATTTTTAGACTGCTCTAAGGAATCCTCACTTTTGATACCACTTTTACCATCACCTAAAATAATCATGTATGCTTTGGCTACTTTACTAAGAAAATCATCTCGTTCAATTCCTCTAAAATATTTTGAAATTTTTTCTATTTTTTCTTCTTTGATCTGTTCATTTGACCAATTAAGTTTCTTGCCTTGAACATCTATTTTCTTATGAACATATCTTAAACATTCTGATAAGAATCCGCCTGACCCACAAGCAGGATCAATGATATATTCACCAGGTTTAGGATCAATAATGTCAATTACTGTTTTCACCACATTTCTGGGAGTAAAGAATTGTCCTTGAGCTCCTCTCAATGATGGACCAATAAAAACCTCAAATGCATCAGCTACTACATCCCGTTCTGCATCAACTAAACTAAATTTTTGGATTTTTCCAACTAAATAAGTAATTGATTTAGCATCTAGTTTGATGCTATCTGTATCATCAAACACATCAGAATATTCTGTTTTTGTATCTTGAAATATTTGGATAATCCTTGATAACACATCTTTTACAGGTTCTTCATATCCAGATCTAAATCGTATTTTATTGTCTGGTTCAGTATATTTTTCATCATACAATTTACACAGTATCACATTGATCACTTCTCTAGCAAACGATTCATCATTAGTCATTCCCTTTGCATTACCTGCCAAGTAATTTCTAATTGCTTTAAACTCATTGATTATATTATGAGGTATAATCAAATCTTTGCGTTTGTATTGACCTATATCCTCTAACCTTTCTCCAAATTTTGGAATGTCTAATATGTCATCAAAAAACACATTTCCATCTTTTACATATTTTCTAATTGTGGCAAAACCAACGCCATTAAACCAAACTCCAAGATTGGCTCGTGATAGTGTTAAATAATTTTTAAGTTGGGTTATTCCCCCTTTTTCTGTCTTTTCCTTACATTCTACTATTATTGTAGCGTTATTGTCAGTATGCTCTTCTGATGAAAAAACAATAATATCCACAGGGTAGCTAGGGGTATTATCTGATGGCCTTCGTTTAACTCTAAATTGAGGTCTTGTTCTAATATTTTCTTTAGGATAGCCATATTCCTCTACTAATTTTTTTGAAAATGGTTGTACCGCATCTATCTCCTCTGGAGTTGCATTAACAAATATTCCACTAATGTAATCTTTTATTTTCTTTTTGGGTTTGGGTGGCATTAAGTGACTTGGAATAAGGGTCATTTAATGTGACAAGGTTAAAAAAAATTCACAAAATGTGCCTTGTCTAATAATCATGATTTTATGCCTTGGTCTCGCTAACCCGTCAGACCATTTCAACTGTTAAAGTTGTTAAGAATCTTCATGCTTATATCACGATAACTCGACAGAACCAATTTAAAATATATTTATAAAGTATATTAAAAATACAAGAATCTAATGCAAACATCTATGAAAAAATTTGGAAGTACAAAAAGAATAAATCATAATTCTCTTCAATTTTATAATAGAAAAATATTTGAAAACGTCATCACAGATCAAACGGAGTTTAAAAATGATATTGGAAAATATCGTAATGCTGTACTATGTAAAAACAGTAAAAATCTAAAATCAATACCGGATTCTTGTATTCAACTGATGGTAACTTCCCCTCCCTATAACGTAGGTAAAGATTACGATAAGGACTTGAATTTGGAAGAATACATATCAATGCTTGATGATGTTTTTGCTGAAACGTATAGATTATTAGTAAATGGAGGTAGAGCGTGTATCAATATAGCAAATGTAGGTCGAAAACCATACATACCATATCATAAATTCATCATAGATTCCATGTTAAAAAATGGTTTTTTAATGCGTGGTGAAGTAATTTGGCAAAAAGGGGCAGGAGCTGGAACTTCAACAGCTTGGGGAAGCTGGTTGTCTGCATCCAACCCAGTTTTAAGAGACACCCATGAATATATTCTGATATTCTCAAAAGGCAAATTCAATCGTATATCCAAGGACAAAAAAAATACGATAACTCGTGATGAATTTTTAGAATATACAAAAAGTGTATGGTCATTTAATCCTGAAAGGGCAAAAAAAGTAAATCACCCAGCCCCATTCCCTTTAGAATTACCGTATAGATGTATTCAGTTATACTCATTTAAAGACGATATTGTTTTTGATCCATTTTGTGGTTCTGGTTCTACTGCAATAGCAGCTATAAACTCAGAACGACATTTTCTTATGATTGATAATAATATGGATTATGTCAAAACAGCAAAAAAGAGAATAAAGGAAACATTATCTAAAAAAAGCTAATCAGATTCTTCCCAGTATTCATCCCATTTCTTATAAATATCAATATTTGTATTGTCTCTTATCCAATTTATTTTTATTTTTCTAGTGTCTTTATGATGGAGCATATTCTTAATTGCAGTTTTTGAATATTCAACACCTCTGGGATTAGTCTTTCTTTGTGGTTTTTTGAAATAATCATCTCTACCTAGATTATTAAATACATCATCCTGTACATTTTTGGGAATAAAGAAAAGTCCTCCTTTTTCTTCATTCCATACAATCTGAATTAATAACATTCCAACAGATGGACTAAATGATTTTACAAATGAATCCACTTTATTCCAATCGACAGTCCATACAGCCTTTATTCCGCTTAGATGATTTCCTGTTTTTGTTTTGATGGATATTTTTTGTTTGCAGACTTCTACATCAATTTCTTTTTCTGTTATTGCTATCTTGTCTGATATGTTTTCTTTGCCAAAATAATATCGTAATAATGAAATTATCACTCTTTCACGAACAGATCCTATCTCCATTCCAAGCCTGCCCCCTCTAGAAGCTTCCGCCTCTGCTATTGTAAATAAATAAGGTAGTTTCTTTTTAATTTTCTCAATAATCTTAGAATCCATAAAAATATCAATAATATCTGCCATATTCTGATATTGTTGGATACAATACATCATTAATGTTCTTTTCAATTTCCCAAACCTCTTTTTTCTATTTTGATGCGTATAGATTTTTTGAATTAGAACAAGATCTATATTTCGTACTTGGTCACACGTAACAGAACTGTCATTTCATGCCCATGTCCCCACAACCCGACAAAACCCTGTATAGTCATATCGGTCATTGAACAATTGCCAGATTAGTGTCAACATGTATCTCATTCCTACTTATCCTACAGTTGAGATCTCAAGTACCTTTACCTACTACGTGCAAACTTGCCATACAGGAATAGTACTGTAAAGACTACCAACACCAGAATTACTATTGGTCCGACATTATCTACATATGCTATAACTAGATCATATTGACCACCACCACCAGTCCCATCCCACCTCTGCTTTATCACATCTAATGTGGCAGTTCCACCCCAGATATTCTCAGCATGCACAGTTGCATTACCATCAATCCCCAAGAGACACTGATGGGAGCATGGTCCTTCATATTTTTTGCCATTTATTGTGATCTCTTTTATCTCACCAAAAGAGTCTGGCGACTTTACATGCACTAAAGACAGATACCTAACAGACTCTAGTGTGTTTCCATCATCATCAGAATTTATGGTATAGTTTATCGGATACGAAAACCCGTATGGATAATATAGAATAACATTACTTGTTTTACCTGCTGTGATGTTTAACTGATACGCCACGGGACTAGAAAAAACAAACTCTTCATCAAGTGTTGTAAATGTTTGATTATCAATCCCAAGCACACCCCACAGCTCAGAATCAATATGAACTGCAGGAAGGTTTATCGGAATTACCACAGAGCCTGTTCCAAAACCTGCATTGCTCACATCATACATATCGCCTAGATACATCTGGGCAAATTCTTTTGGAAACAACTCATCATTTATAGTTACATCCCTTGATTTCATGTTTTCAATATGAGAGTACATGTATTGTGAAAGAGGTACAGTCTCATTTACGGCATGGACCATCTCAAGTTTACCATCAATTTTTATCTCTTCATTTATTGACCCATCTGAATTAATTGCAGTGATGTTAAATATTGAGGATAAATATGAACCTGGATGATTATACGGGTAATTCAACAGGTACTTTATCTCATACCCACCAAACTGTGATGAGCCAAGCGTGTTGTATGTAGTGATGTTTGCTATGCTGTACCGTTTTATCTCTTCTGTATCCTCAAAGGAGAATGCCATTCGTCCAAATCCCATATTTTCAAATACGGCCGTATCACTAATTGATACAAGGGATCTTTGATATTTCTCAAGTGTTATCCCAGATGATTCAAGAACTGAATCATGTACAGAGTTTACCATATCTGTGATATCATCACCTCCCTGCATCAGAACAGTCGAGTTTAGTATGTAATGTCTGGATAAACTGTTTGCAACTATGGCATGGTGTGAATCATTTATCTTGCTTCTTCGATTCTCATGGATTATCTCTTTATCATCTGGTCCTGTACCTTTGCTCCCAAGATAGTGTAGAGATACCCCGTGCTGCTTTTCAAATGTTATGTTGCCTGGAGTATCTAGTATGGTATATGGAAAATAGTTCTTTGAGAAGACTGGCGTGTAATCTACAATTAGAATATCAGTACTGTTTGATGTCTCACTTATTTCTCGTCCAATGTTGTATGTTGTAATGTGGTATGGGATTGTGTGTAATCCTTGTTCATCTATGGTATCTGCTCTAAATGCATCAATTCTATCACCATTGATTGCATCAATTGTAGTATCCATAACGTAATCTCCTGAAACTATAACCAGACATGTACCATCATCACCCCCGTCACAATTCGTAGTGTACACCTCAGGTATGGGAGTTGCAGTTCGGATTATCTCAAATGATATGGTTCCATCTCTTAGCTCTTGAAACAGTAACTTTGGTTTTGTGTGTATTGCAGGTACATCCCAGACGTAATATGTAGAGTCTTGATTCTTGGAATCATACCCCTCAATGTCTTTTATTGCCGGTCTCTCAAATGTTACATCTGGTACAGGGGATAACACATCTACACCAAGCTCTGCTGTCTTTTTCTTTATGATATTTTTGCACGTCTTTACACCATCATCAAAATAACATCTTATCTCTGTTCCATGCACTGTTAGTGAGACTGTATTTTTTACATCTAGACATTCATCTTTTAATGTACCCTCATACATCACACCAATTTTGTAAAGTTCTAACTTTAGGCATTTTCTATCTGTAAAATCAGTATCCACCTCAATGTGACCCCACACACATCCTGCATTTTTCTTCAATTCTAAACAACGGCTTTCCACAATATCTCCAAATGATATAGTCGAGGAATCATCCTCTAGTGTATGGGTATTCTCACCATGTGTGTGTTCTTCTTTTACAACATTTGTGAGTGCCCATGCAAAAGTCTCCACAGTCTTTATATCATCACGCAAGTACAAATGAGGTACAGCGCTAGGGGACTGGCTTGTCTTTAGATACTGTAATATTCTTTTTTCTTGTAATGATGTTAGTTTGTGATCCTCTCGGACTGAGAATATTGGATTATCTGATAACACATAATTTGTGTGGCATGTACTCTTTCCGCCCTTGTGTACAGTACAATCAGCCTCTGATTGAAGAATATCGTAATAGTGGGTGGTTTTCAGGTACTTTGGTGCAATCTCTGTGTGTTTGTGTGGGTGGACCTTGGGCATTTGTCCATCTCCTGTGATGATATCATGAGATAATACATCAAATGCACCTTTTGACTGTATACTTTTAGCATGAAATCCTTGACACGTATTTGTACCCTCAAAATAAAAGATATAGTGGAATCCATCTCCGGGATATGCTGAACCATCTGGATTACTTCTCTTGTTATTGTTGTACTCTATTGGGTATAAATTGGATGTAACATGTACTGAACATGGTTTTTCATCAAACCCATAAACCACAGATACAAACATCACAGATGATACAATAACAACGACTAGAACCATTACAGTTATCATGATTCTTGTTTTTTATCCTTGATTTTTTTGGTTCTAGCTTTTCTTGTAATAATACCAGTGTAAACTGTTTTGATGGTACAACAAACAAAATCTACTATTTGGGATATTCTCAAACGGTACGAGCTATTCTGACCAAATGATGCTACCATTATGATTGCACCCATCACACAAAATACAGCTACTGCACCGGTATAGTCTGTTTTGTATATCGGAGTTATACTAAGATCTTTTGTTGCAATAAATTTGGCAGTATCTTTACTAGAATCTATTCCATCCCAGTAATCCAAGACCTCTTGTACTAGAAACGACATGGTATACTTTGGCAGTGCAGACACTGTTACAGTATCACCCACCTGATACACACCACCCCCCTCTCCTCCGATGACATCCACTAGTATCACTTTCTGATACACTGCTGTTACAGAACTGTCATGGTCTGGCAAAAATGTTATTGCATTAGAGTGATGGTATTGTATAGAATTTTTGGTGTCATTATTTAGTGATATGCTAAAAAGTTTATACCCCGAATCCCCATGCCTTGCAGACTGGGGAAACTCTACTGTAACACTATTCCTTGGGATATCCATTTGATAGTCTGTCATGGATTGATGGTTTACCTCAGTTGTTGATGTAATGACGGTGGCATCAACTCCGATTGGGATTCCTTCAGAGTCTCTTGCTAGGATTGCAAGATTTACCAAATCATTTACAGTTACTGTAACTGATTCAGAGTGACTGCTCATACCTGACCTTGATGCAGTTATAGTTATCTCAAAGTTCCCTACTGTATCAGGTGTAAATGTTATGGTGTTATCATTAATGGTATGATTAATGGCAGTATCAGCAGATATTACAGTTCCATCTGGTGCTGATACAGAGACTGTATAATTTTTTCCAACTGAGATTATTTTCTCAAAGAAAGAGTATTGAAATGATGCTGCAAGTGGATTAAGATACGGATTTACTTGAATTTGTTCTGCTCCAATATCTGAGAATACTGACAGAGTTCCCTGAGACGAGCAGGAAAATATCCCAATGTCCTTTTTTTGACATCCGCCTTTGGCATCTATCATATCTGTAATGTGTGACACCACCTTTGAGTCCCTTACAAGGTGAGCTGTTGCTGCAAAGAACTCTTGTGAATGAACCTGCTTTGGTGCATTAATTATTATGACACTATCTGAATCTGTAGATGATATGCCGACTTTATGACTGACCTTCTCAAGACCATCCCCATATGCTGTAATCTCCGCCTCATATAGTGCTCCTTTGGTGTATGCGCCGCTAATCATCTCTACAGACTCGTTGAGGTTTACAAAGTTGGAGCTGAGAAACACTGATTGGGATTCCAGATGAATTCTAACTCCCTTACCAAACACACTTTTGGGATCAACTACTGCTCCCTGAGAGTCGACTACATATATCATTGCTAAATCTTGTATGTGTTCAGCAATAGCTGGAAGCGGTACTATCTTTATGTGGTGGGTCTCTGCTGAATTTCCAGTTATGACAAACTTTTCTGGTTTTTGTGATACCACTTGGGGAGATGAGACATCAACTTGATACTCTCCGGGGGTGCCTGTAATCTCATACAAATTCACATGAGTTGGAATATTTGCAGTATCTAATACCTCTATGGAATCATGACTTGCACCATCAGATGATATGTACACCTTTCTTGAATCTGCAAAAACCGGATATAGATCAATAGTCTCTTTGCTTGTCTCTATGTTGTCTGCATCAATCTTGATTGACTCTTTTGTAATAGAGTGGTACAGCCCTGCAATGATGTAGCCCTCTGATACGGTTACAGGCGGAATTACTCCAAACTTGATCTCGTTTGCAGTCATTGGATCATCCCTATCTGTTCTTAATGGTGCAGGAGAGTCAACAACTGTGCTGTTTTGTATAGTTGATACACCAAAGGATGCAGGTCCTACGATAAACTCTGATGTTGCACTTTGATATCCTGGGATGGTGGCAGTAACTGTTGCGTGTCCAGGAATTCCAGTAAATATGCGACCATACGTTACGCCATCAGAGAACGTATTTTTTGTCTGCGATGTTGCATCTCCTGTTATTTTTAGCTCCATTCGTGCAATGTCTTTCTCTGATGAATGAATGCTTGCAACAGTGAGATCATTTGGGATGTGAGGATTGCCCTCATCGTCTTGGAACCACAAAAAGTAATATCCAAAGGAATTCTCTTGCATGATCTTGGGATACACATCCATCAAAAGTCTTAATTTTTTAGACTCTACTGCAATGTTGACTTTATCATACATCGCTCCACTTGATGCAGATACTGTTCCTGATGATGCAGCATATATCTGAAATGTGGCACCTGTAGAGCCCTCAGAGATTGTAACAGTATCAGGTAGAACAATCCCTGAACTGCCTGTAAGGGATACTGTGATTGTATCTTGTGCAAATACAGGATTGTTAACTTTGTCTACAAGGTATACAGCCCCAATTATCTTCTCTGTGTGTGTTCTCTCTGGTAGTACAAGCAAAAGGGATTTGTTTTTGGTACTCTCATAAATTGTGGTACTTTTCTGTATGGTTGTTCCATCAGCCTTTACTGAGATGTGAAATACCCCTGCATGCTTTGGGATAATCTCAAAGAGGGCATGGTCCTCATATGGTAGAATGGTTATGCTGTTCTGCACTGATACTGCATCTTGATTTGCAGCAATGACTCCTAGTATTGTTCTCTCCCCGTGACCTAGATAAGTGAGCATTCCTTGGTACTTGGAACCTATAATCATGTGCTCTGGGATGTACAAATCAATTTCAGATGAGAGAGCATTTTTAGATTTTATGGTCTCATCTGTTATTGACTGGGAATATGCAGAGTTGGCAAACAAAATTAATACAAATATCGCAAAAAATATTGTGATCTTCACAGATCATGTGAGATGAATTGCTTTTAAGGAAAATATTACACTGATTATTTTACCAGCACTTTAACTTGATGGGAGCCTCACTGCTGACATGTTTTGTTCCTAGACTAGAAATATTCTGTGGATTGTATTATTGTCAGGGGAAAGTAATGACTGCCAGTGTAAACACATCTTTTATTTTCAAGACATGATATCTGTAAGCTTGTGATCTAAATATTTCTTGATTGTAATAAACCAAACATGTAAAATTGAGAAACAGTTTATTCTGATTAATTTGTATATCATGTGTGTAATAGATTCATCTGGATTCAATCAAAGTGTTGAGAGTTTTTGGGGTCAGAAAACAAAACAGTCTTTTATCTGGACCACCTGAAATGTTGATTTTCCAGCTTTGATGAATTTCTCTTTCCAGATGTAAAACGTATTTGGAGATAAATTATGCTGTGTACAACTCGGCCAAACTGATATTTGTAGTCAGTGACTCTATGACTATTCTGGTCTTTTCAGACGCTGTCCATTTTACCATGGGGTAATTACTCCTATTCTACTCAAAAAGTCTTTGTAATCAAGTGGTAGTTCTAGAGAGAACCAGACCAGTATCTTTGTAGTGGGATATCAAAGAATTATAGATATAACAAATACAAGTATATCATTTCTTAAAACTAGCATCATTTAGAGGGAGTCAAATTTTTTCGAATATATGGTATTTGGCAAAATAATTTTGCATAAATAAAGTGATTGTGATCACAAAAGTATGATAAAATAAAATTTATCTATTTTTGATGATACAACACTTTAATAATATTTAAATTAATAAATATTGTTCAAGTAGATCATGACAGAAAATATCGATGCAAAAAAAGCCACAGAAAATGCCAAAGAATTTCTAAAAGATTATCATGATTCATTTAGTTTGATATCAACTATATTGGAAGAAAGTACATGGAACATAATGTGTGATGTAGGTTTTCTCAATGAAGAGATTAAAGAGGTTAAAGTCGATGCTGCTTCTGGAAAGATTTTAAGATTAATAAATGTCCCAAAAAATTAAAGATGCAAAAAATGATGCAGATAAATTTGCATCTATGGTGTTGCATTATAGTCACAATGCAAAAAAATATCTGAAAATAAAAGATTATCATAAAGCTAGTGAGATGATGTGGGGTGCAATGGCATGTGTAATTAAAACTGCTGCTGCAAAACAAAATGAATCATTGAAAAGTCACAGGGCATTAAGTGATTATGTAAGAAAACTTGCCAAAGAACAAAAGGATAAAGAGATATTTAATTCGTTTTCAAAGGCAAGTATGTTGCATTCAAATTTTTATGAATCAAATCTTGAGTCAAAAACAATCTTGGCAATAATACAGGATGTCTCTAGAACCATAGGTAAACTCTTGCATAAAATGGGATATAATACACCATGAAGAATCTTTGTGCATCTTTATCTCAATGTCAGGTTATCTGCCTGCAAACTTTTCTCTCTAGAATGGTAAAAAGATCATTAAAAATTATATTTATTATTCAGAGATCAATTCTTTGTTAGTAGAGAATTTTTGAAATGTTGTTTTTTAATCATGAATGATTGTTTTTCATCTAGAATTATCATGATTTAAAAGAAGAAAAAGATAGTTATTGATACCGTAAATAGCATTATTCTGTAGAGTCAGGCCACATCATTTTGCGCATCTCTTTACCAACTTTTTCAATTTGGTGCTCATCATACACTTTGATGTGTTTATCAAATGCATCTTTGCCATTTTTCTGATATTCAGAAATCCATTCCTTGTTAAATGTACCGTCTTGAATCATGGTGAGAACTTTTTTCATGTTTGCTTTATTTGTAGAGTCCATAACCATAGGTCCGCGTGTTAGTCCACCATATCTTGCAGTTTCACTTACACGTCTCCACATTCCATTAATCCCATACCTTTGAATCATATCTACAATGAGTTTAAGTTCATGTAAAACTTCAAAGTATGCAATTTCTGGCTGGTATCCTGCTTCAACAAGAGTTTCAAATGCATTTGTTACCATAGAAGCTGCTCCGCCACAAAGGTCAGCTTGTTCACCAAACCAATCAGTTTCTACCTCCTCTTTGAATGTAGTTTTGATTAGTCCAGCTCTTGCACTTCCAATTGCTTTGGCAATTCCCAATGTTCTCTCCCAAGCTTTTCCTGTAAAATCTTGTTCAACTGCAACAATTGCAGGAGTTCCAAAATTATCAAGATATGTTTCTCGGACTTTGGAGCCGGGTCCCTTTGGTGCAATCATAATCAAATCAACATTGTCAGGTGCTTGAATCCATTTCCAATAGATTGCAGCAGCATGAGAAAATGACAATGCTTTTCCTTTTGAGAGATTTGGTTGAATTTCTTCTTTGTAAACTTGACCTTGAACCATATCAGGAATCAGTATGTGTACAATGTCTGCTTGTTTAGTTGCATCTGCAACAGACATCACTTTATGACCATCAGATTCTGCTTTAATCCAGCTGTTGCCGCCTTTTTTAAGACCAATTATTACATCAAGACCAGAGTCTTTGATGTTATTTGCTTGTGCATCACCTTGAATTCCATAACCAATTACAGCAATTATTTGACCTTTAATTGCATCAAGATTGATGTCATGGTCTTTCCATGTTTTTGCCATGATTGATACAAAGATACTGCAAATATTAACTATGAATTAAATTTCAATTATTTTATCACATAAACGACATTTCACGGTAACTTTTTTACCTCCAAGTCTAATGAATCGTTTTGAGCCACATTTTGGACAAATGGGACAAGAACGTGCTGCTGGTTCCATGACAATTTAAGAACAATTTTTGATTTAATTAAATTACACTATTTGATTAAACCGATCCCAAGTATTCTAATGGTTGGCGATTCAGGTTTTAAAATGACAGCAATTTGTCTGCTCTTGCACACAATTGGCTTTTCAAACGTTAGTTTTAGCGGAGATATAGATGAAAATTTGGCAGCCTTGATTTGTAATCCCACACTAACTAAACAGCCCTGATTTTCTGCAATATCATTTTTGTAAAAAGGGCTCTTTTGAAAATCAAGCTCAATTTCAGTTTTAACCTCAACTGCACCTTTTACAGAGATTACATCCCCTCGACTCACTTGATCAGGTTTGATACCCTTTACAGCTAGTCCAACTCTTGCAGGACAAACAGATTCACTTACAGGATCATCGTGCATCTGAATTGATTTAACTAAAACATCAATTCCTGCTGGATATAATTTTAAATTATCATATTGTTTTATCGTACCATTTGTCACTTTACCTAAAATTACAGTTCCCACACCCTTTACATCAAAACAATGATCAATTACCATCTCAGGGGAGTCAGTGTTAGTAAGAGGTTTGAATTTATCCATCTCTTCTTTAATTTTATCTTGATCAACTTTTATGTAATTTTCAACAACAGTTCCTTTGATCATCATATCCAATTTTGATTCATCAACATCAAAAGTATGTGATAAAATTCCTTTTTCTTTTTTTAATGAATCAAGTGCAATAATTTGTTCACCAATGAATTTATCTAATTTATCAACATGAAATATTACATACTCTGCTAAATTAATAGCTTGAAATAACGGTTGAATTTTGTCAGGAAATCCAGTTGGTGCAACCCAAGTTTTGATAATATCAGATTCTTTTCTATCATAAAGAGTAAGATCAGTTTCAGTACCTTTCTTCCCAAATTCTGATGCAATATCTTGTTTTCCTAAAACTACAAAGTTGATAGATTTGACCATAAATTGAGATTAGAGATGGATCTTATGAAGTTTTGAATTAAATGATACATCAAAATTGTTGTTTTTAGTGCAACAAGTATACAAAATTTGAAAACAGCAATCAGACAATATACTTTATAGGTAAATCATGAAATGCTCATTATACCTTTTTTTTATTTGTGAAATATTTTTATAAAAAAATTTTAGATAAATAATTCTAGTTTGGTAAATTTGAGAGAACTTGACAACATATTTTTGAACCAAAATATGACTAACAGATAGCAAAGCCTCAGATATCAAAAACTATGGATATGAATTCAAAACTTTGGCATAACTGGCAAATCTATGATTTTTAGGCTTGACTAATTTTTGATGATACTTTTTGATTGGTTTGCCTAAAACCCCATCTAAACCAAGAGGACCAGTAACATATTTTTCATTATCAGCCCAAAGAAGAACCTCATCATTTGGTGCAAAATAATTTACAATTTTAGAATGAACCACAAATTGAAGAATTTTTCCATATTTTTTTGAAGATGGAACATCTTTGGTGATAGATGCACCAAAAAAGTATACACTTTCAACAACCCCAATGTTTCGTCTCTTTTTAGCAAGATATTCCAAAGTACTCAAAATCACTTGAGACCCCAAAGAGTGACCCATTAATCTAATCTTTGTTTTGGGACTAGTAATTGTTTTAAAATCTTCAATAAACTTGCCAAGATTTTTTCCATTTTTGATTGCGATTTTTTGTCCTACTGCAAGTGCATGTTTTGCTTGTTTAACTAAATGTGCACCTGTTGTGTTTGAATCATAACTATACCCAATAACAGGGTGGTGATATCCTAATTGACTCAATTGTTTTTTTGCTAAAACAACTTTGGCAACAGCTCCGGCATTATCATTTCTCAATCCATGAATCATGATTGTAATTTCTTTGGGATTTGTCAATTTTTTGAAATAATTTTTAGGATATGTATAGTATGAATTATTTTTCAATGTTGCTCCACTAGATAGATCATAGTAGCCCCGTGTAGAGATTCTTGGGATTGGTTTCATGTTATTTAGATTGTGGTCCTAACTGATTTTTGTGTTTTTCAACATCAGATTCTTCAACTTTGGCAAATATTGGAGATATTTCACCTAAAACGTGATCAGGCAAAATTCCTAATAATGACATATCACTCCATGAAGATTTGTTAACTGATCCATCTAATCCTAACTGATCCCAAATCTTTTGAGAAGATTTAGGTAGGAATGAAGATAGTGCGATGGACAAAGTTCTTGCAGCATTTACTGAGAGGTATACACAATTTGTGGTTCCATGACCTTTTTTCCAAGGTTCTTTGTGCTGGAAATATTGGTTAAAAAACGATGAGAATTCCATAATTTTTTTCAAAGCCCTATCAAGGTGATTTTGCTCCATAAGGGTGCCTACATCAGTTGCGAGATTTTTGATTTTTTGCTCAGCTTCTAAATCTTTTTGATCAAAAGGACCAGGTTTTGGTATCATACCATCAAATGCCTTTTTTGTAAACCCAAGTGCACGATTAACAAAATTTCCAAGATTTCCAATTAACTCAGAATTAATTCTCGTTGTAAAATCATTCCAATCAAAATTTAGATCATCTTGAGAGTATGGATTTATAGAGATAAGATAAAATCGAAGATAATCTGCAGGATAGTATTCCAAGAATTCTCTTAAACCAATATACCAATTCCGGCTTTTGGAGATTTTTTTTGACTGCAAAGTCAGATGACCCCTAGTTGGGATATAATCAGGAAGCTTGTATTCAGAATCAATTCCCAATCTCATTGCAGGTAAGAAAAGATAGTGATGGTATACAATGTCTTTTCCAATAAAGTGGTAGATATCAGCAGAGTTCCAGAATTTTTTTCCATCGATTCCTTTATCATTGAGAAATTTTATTGCAGTTGAAATGTATGCCAAATGATTATCAAACCAACCATAGAAAACTTTTCCCTCAGCACTATCAATGGGCACTGGAACACCCCAAGGAATATCTCGTGTGATATCCCAATCAATTAATCCAGATTTTATCCAGTTTTGAACATATTTTTTAACATCTTTTTGTAGATTTGTATTTTCATCTAGCCATATAGTTAGAGAATCACCAAAATTTTTGAGTTTGAAAAAATAATGTTTCGTTTTTTCCTTTGTGGGCACCTCCCCACATAGAGCACATTTGGGATCAGTTATTTCCTCAGGAACACGACTGCAACTTTCACAAAGATCAGAGTATTGGTCTTTAGCTTTACAGTAAGGACAGATACCTTTTACATATCTATCAGGCAGAAATTTTTTATCATTGTTACAATAAAATTGAATGATCTCTTTTTCATAGATATGACCAGAATCATTTAGTTTTTTGAATACCTCTTGAACAAAGGCAATGTTTTCAACAGAGCTTGTTTTGTAGAAAAAATCAAAATTTATATCAAAGGCTGAAAAATCATCATAATCTCGTTTATTCCAATATGCAACATATTGAGCAGGAGTCTTTCCTTCTTTCTCAGATTGAATCAAGATGGGAGTGCCAAAATCATCAGATGCACAAACATAGTAAGATTCTACTCCATTTAATTTTAAAAATCTATTAGTAACATCTGCTGGAAGATACGTTGATGCAACGTGTCCTAAATGGATTTCACCGTTTGCGTATGGTAATGCACTTGTGATTATGGCCTTTTTGTTCATTAGATAATAGTTAGATAAAGATTCAGGTTAAGAAGTTTACCAGTTGTTTGCATATTTTACTTGTTCAGGTGTTAATTTATCAATTTTAACATTCATTGCTTTTAGAGCATCAACTGCAATTTGTTGATCAATTTCTTCAGGCACATTAATGATTTTATTTCCCATCTTTTTGTGATTTTTAAGAATATACAAAATAGATAAAATTTGATTTGAAAATGATTGTGCCATTACTTCAGGAGGATGTCCTTCGGCTGCAACTAAATTTGCTAGTCTACCTTTTCCAATAAGATATATTTTTTTACCATTCTTTAACACACATTCATCAAGATTTGGTCTTATCTCTTTAACAGATTTGGAAGATTTTAACAAGAATTTGATATCAATTTCAACATCAAAATGACCAACGTTGCCCATAATTGCGCCATCTTTCATTCTCAAAATATGTTCTTTACGAATCACACTAGTCATTCCAGTACATGTGATGAATATATCACCAATCTTTGCTGCTTGTACCATTGGCATTACTTCAAACCCATCCATGTGAGCTTCAAGAGCTTTGATGGGATCCACTTCAGTGACAATTACTTTGGAACCCATTCCATTACATCTAGATGCAACACCTCGTCCTACCCAGCCATAACCAACTACTACAATACGTTTTGATGCCAAAAGTAAATTCATTGCACGCAGATATCCATCAATGGTGCTTTGTCCAGTTCCATATTGATTATCAAATAGGTGTTTTGTGTACGCCTCATTAACCAAGATTACAGGATAACGCAATTTCCCTTGATTTTCTACAGCCCTAATTCTAGTAACTCCTGCAGTGGTTTCTTCAGTGGCACCAATAATTTTTAGGTCTTTGAATCGTTTATCAAAATGAGCTTTAATGTTCATATCTGCTCCATCATCAGTGAGGATAGTTGGTTTGTGTTTTAACACTTGATCAATACACCAATTATAATCTTTTACAGATTGTCCATGCCAAGAATAAACATTAATTCCTTGAAATGCTAAAAATGCTGCAATATTATCTTGCGTTGTTAGTGGATTGCCACCACAGCAAGCAACTGTAGCACCTAACTCTTTTGCTCCCATCAATAAAACAGATGTTTCTTTGGTGATGTGAAGGCAAAATCCAAGTGTGACGCCCTTTAGAGGTTTTGATTTTTTATATCGATTAATGGTATTATCAAGGATTTGCATATGAGACCTAGCCCATTCGTAAGATAGCTTGCCTTCTTTGATTAATTTTGGACTAGACTTTACTTTACTCAATAGTACGACCAAATGTTTATGGTATAAAATCCTATTCATGCGAATGTAAATAAATGACAAGGATATCACAAAGATATTGACTTGGAAGAAAATTACAGATAAAGGTGCAGTACCAGTAGGAAAAGGCAAAGCTTTCAAAGTTGATGGTAAGCAGATAGCAGTGTTTAATCAGGATGGATATCATGCAATGGATGATCTTTGTGCACATCAGGATGGATCAATTGCACCGGGAAAATTAGAGGGAGATATTGTAGAGTGTCCTCTACATTTTTGGCATTACAATATCAAAACAGGTAAACTGACAGATTATCTTAAAGATGTGAAATTAGAGACATATCCTGTGCAAGCTAGAGACGATGGTATTTACATAGACATTTGAGTTAGTAATTATCTGAGGCATGGGCATAACTATTTCTCATCTTTAATCAATCTCTTAAATTTATTCTATCAAAAAAGACAAGGATCTCCATGTTTTATTCATTATAATGTCAACACAGATTAAAATCCCTGAACAGTATTTTGTCTGAATCTTCTTATCGGTGTGTTCTGCATTTGGTGAGAATCTTGTCTTTGTATGAGGATATAGTTAGACCTGCAGGACCATATGTGTATTCAACTACTTTGATGGTGTAATTATTCATCATAAAATTATGGATAATTCCCTAGCAATAATACGTTTCATTATTTTCTCTCAATTAATGTATCAATGATAACTATTCAAAGTCTGCAAGATATAATAAATCCCAAACAGTAAAACCCTTGATAAAAGATTTCAGTGTTTGTTACTATCTAAGATTATCAATACACTGGCGAATTGTTTGTCTCTGAAAAAATTGTAGAAAGTAATTAGTATCAGTTGATAGTACGATGTTAAAGCAAACAGTTAGTCTGTACAGCACAAAACAGACATCAAAAAAGGCAGACTGCCAATTCCAGAAATTGATATAGATGTAAATGAAGGTTTCCAATGCAAAAGGTTGGATTTTTGGATACAAGCTTCACAAGAGTTGTAGTATTGGAAAACTAATAGTTCCATTGACAGTTTGTATCAGTACAACAAATATCCATGATTCTCAAAAACTAGATGAGGTAACAATTGTACGCCATTATATGATACATTATCTTCTTGTCATTTGAGATTCGTTGTGTAGGATCTTAAATCTAAATATTCTCTTTATTGCAAAGTATTGTCAGTCTTGTTTATCTGGCAGTACAATCTTCTCATTAAAATTCTGACATATTTCTAATAGTTAACGCTTATTTCCATCATGAATCAATGCTAATCTTCAAAACGCTCTTTTAAAATTAATTGACTCTACTGTCATTTTTATCGTAAACATGTCCTTCAAAACCTAAAGGAATTTTTGGTTCTCCAGAGAATTATCTTAGATCTATCCAACCACGAGAAATTAATTTTTCAGCAGTTGCCAATTTTACACATGCATTTTTTGAGTTGTCAGGTTTTGAAATTGGTATGAGGTTAGAACTGCATGTGTAATCGGTATCTGAATTAACTGTAAAATCATTTTCTAGTTTAATAGGATCTACTATTTTTTGGGTTGGCACAGTATAGTTTGATACATTGTAGGGTACTGGAGGACTTGATGGGTCAATTAGGAATGGCATATCACGAAAAAAATGAAAATCAAATAGATAGTCATCTTTTAGAAACGGTACTTTGAATCTATCAAAGCTGTCAAATGATTTAATTTTAGTTATTGTAAGATGCTCAGTTTCTGGAATGGTGAAATGTTCTAAATCTGAATCTCTCCAAAGTTCAAAGTTTCTTTTTTTGTTTTGTTGGGATTCTAGAGTATCATTTTCATCGTATTCTATACTTTCTTCAAAAGATGCTGGAGTATGAATTCTTAAGATATATGGTTTGTAATCGTATGTTTTGTATTTATGAGAATATACATGTGCAGCAAATGTTTCATAAGTTAAACCTTTTTTGGTGTTAAAAACTTCAATAGGAATATCAATAATTAAAAACCCATCATCGAAAGCTTTAATTTCAAAATATAAATTATTGTGACTAGAACATATACCTTTCATCATACCATTTTTGATTGTGTGGTTTAGATAAATAATTGTGCGATAATCTTTTTCATTACAAATTGTTTCAATGTCGTAGGATTTGGCATGCTGTTTATTAAAAGAAGATGTAAGATATCTTTCTGCCCAGCCGGGTGATCCTATGCCTTCATTATTCATCTGATCTGCATAACTTGTTTGTAAAAGTAGACTCAAACCAACCATTACAAATAGTGTCGATAGTACGATGCATATTTTTAACATTGAATAATTTTGTAATTTAGTATTATTAAAGTGATTGATGGATACAACTTTGTTTCTGAATTTACACATTAGGCATAAATTAATTGTTATTTTAAATAATTTTGGGTATATCTAGACACGTTAAAGTGAATTAAGAAGCAAAGTTATGGGTCAGGTTTTGTCAAGTTATCAGGGATTAGGACAAAATTTTACACTGTTCCAAACTCTAGTCATTTACTTGGTGTTCAATTCAGGACATGAAAAATTTGTTGGAGATTAATTATAGATTCTGTTGGATTGGTAAGATCACAAATTCTTTCCAAGGACAAGACCTAGCAAAGAATGGTTCTATTCCAATATTACTAGATGTGTTTGGTGGAATAATTCTGTATTTGGTTCTAAAAATGAAGATTCTATAATGGCAAAAAAGAGATTATACATTGGAATTATACTACAACAACCCCAATAATATCATGATGTTTGCAGCATTTGGGCATCCGGTACAGGGTGTGATATGTCATGCAGTTGAGAGTATTTATGTCTGGACCACAGTTTTTGAAGCCATCGTACAGAGATTTTCAAGTTGTGGCTATTTGGGAGTTGGATAGTTCTCCTTTTTTTTCTTTTCGCGTATTACCATGTACCTTCGAGTCGTCTAATTTCATGTTGTTTTGGTGTTAAAGTTGTTGTATTTGTGTAATCTCGTGTGTCAGGTCCACTCACCTACCTCTGGCAAGACTGGTGTCTGCCTTTGACAGATTTTGTATATTCAGCGAGGGGGTGAACTACTTTTTTTACAAGATAGATTCTATTTATGCACAAGTTTTATTCTCGTAGAATCTAAAAAAGATTGTTGAATCAGAATATCATAAATGAGATTAAAAATCAAAACTACCCAAAAATAACTGAAAAAATTGAAAGTTTTCTAATAAAACAAATTGAAAAAAATTGTGCCAAAGGAGTAATTTTAGGATTGAGTGGAGGGATTGATTCGGCAGTACTTGCATACATTTGTAAAAGAAAATTAAAAAATAAAACACTGGCACTAATTATGCCAGATACATCAATTACACCAAAATCAGAGACAGATGATGCGCTCAAAATAATAACACAGATAGGAATAAAATACAAATTAATTGATATCAACCCAATCATTAACAAATATACAGTACAACTAGATGAACCAAACGAGAAAGCAATAGGGAATCTCAGAGCAAGAATAAGAACAAATATTCTATACTATTATGCAAACACCAAAAATTATCTTGTGTTAGGGTCTAGTGACAAAAGTGAATACATGATTGGGTATTTCACAAAATTTGGAGATGGAGCTTCAGATATTACACCAATTATCTCCCTTTACAAACTACAAATACGAGAAATTGCAAAACATTTGGGAGTTCCTAATAATGTTATTGCCAAAAAAAGTAGTCCTCACCTCTGGAAAGATCACAAAGCCGAGAAAGAGCTAGGAATATCATATGAAGAGATTGACACTATTTTGTATTATTTATTTGAAAAAAAACAGTCAGTTGATCAAACACAAAAAAATACACAAATTGATATAGATATTATCAAAAAAATTCAACAATTACACACAAACAGTGAACATAAAAGATCCTCACCACAAAAACCAAAGAGAGAATAAAATGAAACTCCAAGATACACTATCAAAGTTAGAACAAAAAATTGATACATCAAAAAAAGTCAAAATTTACCTTTGCGGAGTAACAGTGTATGATGAATCCCACATAGGTCATGCAAGAACAATCATAGTATTTGATACACTTCGAAGGTATCTAGAAAATAAAGACGTAAAAGTTGAATTTGTTCAAAATTTTACAGATGTGGATGATAAAATTATCAACCGCGCAAAAGTTGAAAACAAAACAGCAAAAGAGATCAGTACAAAGTACATTGAAAATTATTTTGATGATTTTGACAAGCTCAATGTGAAACGAGCAACAAACTACCCAAAAGCAACAGAACATATCGCAGAGATTATAAAATTTATTGAAAAATTAATCAAAAAAGATATCGCATACACTTTAGAAAATGGAGTTTATTTTTCAGTATCAAAATTTCCAGAGTATGGGAAATTATCTAAAAAGAAAATTGATGAGCTTCAATCAGGGGCAAGAATCAAAGTAGATGAGCAAAAAAAAGATCCATTAGATTTTGCAGTATGGAAATTATCCAATGTGACTCCAACTTGGGATAGTCCTTGGGGGAGAGGAAGGCCGGGATGGCATATCGAATGTTCTGCCATGAGCATAAAGTACCTAGGTGAAAATTTTGATATTCATGGGGGAGGTCGTGATTTAATTTTTCCACATCATGAAAATGAGATTGCACAATCTGAATCATACACAAGAGTTCAATTTGCAAAAATATGGATGCATGTGGGGATGGTAACCATAAAAGGTGAAAAGATGTCAAAATCTATTGGCAATGTAAAAACAGTCAAACATGTACTAGAAAATTGGGGACCAAATATTATTAGACTATTTTGTTTATCAGGTCATTATTCTAAACCAATTGATTATTCTGAAGAATTGTTAAAGGAAAATCTTGTAAAATGGAGACAGGTACAGATTTGTCATTATGAGTTAATTCATGCAAGTAATGAAGATGATGAAAAAATTGATGAGCTAGTTGCCAAGATAGGCATTGAATTTAATACTGCATTGGATAGTGACTTTAACACACATCTAGCCTTATCTGCATTTTTTCAATTAGTTAAAGAAACAAACAGATTGGCAGCAGAAGAGAAGCTTGGAGAGAGAAATACAGACACAATAAAAATAGAGTTGAAAAGAATGTTGGAGATACTTGGATTAAAAATTCCAGAAATTACAAATATACAAAAAGAAAAAATTGATAAATTAATTTCAGATAGAGAGAAAGCAAGACTCGGGAAAAAATTTAAAGAGGCAGATAAAATTAGAGGCGAGTTAAATCAAATGAATGTTGAATTAATTGATCATGTAGGAAAAACAATTTGGATACCCAAAGAAAACATTAAAGCAAAAAATTAAAAAAAAGAGTTTACACCAATTAGTGTATACTAATTAGTTTACACTAATAAAATGGATGCCTAAAAAAGTTAGGGATGTCTAATTAGGAGAATCTAATTTTCAGAGTCTTTAATAGAATTAAAAAATGATACAACACATGAATGCATGGAATAAATTTTGGCAATGGTATGAAAATAAAATACTAGGTAGTGTTATTCTAATTGCAATTATACAATTCATTCAAATTCCACACATGGTATGGAATGCAGATATCATGCTAGAGGCAGGAATTGTATCAAGAGTACATCCAGTGATTGATTGGTTTTTGTACGGAGTTGATTTGATTGAAATTATCTCAATTATCAATGTGGGCATGATAATGTTTAGTTTGATCAAAAAGAAAAGACAGACAAAAAAACAAATTCAAAAAGACTATACCCACACTAGTCTTTAGCTTTCCAGATAACTCTTTGAGGAAATGGAATTTCAATACCAGACTTGTCTAATGCACGTTTTATGACAGTAAGCAAGATAGGTTGAACATTAATCCAGTCATCCCTAGGATGCCAAACTAGCACCTCAATGTTGACGCTAGAATCACCTAACTGCACAACTCGGAATTCAGGTTCAGGTATTATCAATACAAAAGGCATTGTAGTTTTAATCTCATTTTTGATTACAGAGATAGCTTTTTCAATATCAGCTTTGTATGTGATACCAACCATTGTCTCAGCACGCCTTACAGTTGATGCAGTAAGAGAGCGGATATTAGATGTAAAGAATTTTTCATTGGGCACTCTAATTACAGTTCCATCAAATTTTCTAATTCTACTTGAAAATGTACCAATATCTAACAAAGTTCCAGAGATGCCCATATCTGGAATTTGGATTGTGTCACCATGTTTTGCAGGTTTTTCAATAATCAAGAAAACACCTGAAATTAAGTTGGAAACAACAGACTGGGTTGCAAATCCAATCACTATTGCAAAAATTCCACCGGCTACGAGCAGACCAGAAAAATCAAGTCCCTGACTTGATGTGAATGCAAGAAATGCAATTACTATAATTCCAAAATAAATAATTTTCCCAAAATTCTTTGCAGTGTCTTGTGGAAGGGTTGGTGCATAGTATTTGAAAAAAATCATTTTAGCAATCTTTGCAAAAATGATTCCCATGGCCATGATTATTCCACCAATTAACAAAGAAAGAACAGTTAATCCACCAAGAATCTCCATTTCAGATAGTCCTTGCAAAAAATCCATTGGAGTCATTCCAAGCCCATCTCCATAGAAGTGTTAGATGTGAGGTCTTCCCATGTAGGGGATTTTCTCCAATCAGTGGTAATTACATCAGCTTGAACATCTGCAATACTTACAACTGCACGTTTTTTCAAAGTAATTTTAATTCCATCAAGAATAGATTTAGAATCTTTATAGTAAAGAGAATTATCAGTGATGGGGAAAATTACTTTGCTTATAGTGTGTCCCGATTCTAAATTATTTTCTATAATAATTTTCATTGCAGCATCTACATATGGAACAGAGTCAGAGAGATTAGTTGCCAAAGGTACTTTGGCATACTTGCACAAAGTTCCTGAATCAGGAGGACCATACAATCCAAATCGTGAATTTAGGGGGTTGCATGTAATCCAATCCAAAGATTCTGGTTTAGAGTTATGAACCAGAAAGACTCCAATTTCTATAGGTGTATGAACAAAAATACTTGCTGTGGAATTTGGACTAAGGTAAATCTCTTTATCAAATTTTAAAAAAATATATCCAGTTCGTCTTGCGGGATGATTTAATGGTCTGATGGGAGCCAATTCAATTTTAAGTTCATTGGATTTTGCAGGAATAACTTTTTTAATGGTTTTGCCCTCAGAGTCTTCTCTAAAATATGAGAATGTGTTTTCTCTAGTTTTCTCAAATTTAATTATAGTTTTAGGCAAAGTTAGCTTGAGGGAATCATTAACTGTGTAGAATCCATATTTTGAAAAATTGGATTGCTTGATATCATCACTCATCTCTTCAATTTTCAATCTAAAATGTAGAATTTATGCTCTGTTATTAGGTGATCAGTGAGATTAGTAAAAATCAGAGAGAGTTTTTTGTCTGATCAATCCAAGTATGCTACCGTGAGAGAGCCATTGAGGCTTTGTAATACTCATTTTTTGAGATGCTAGTGATAATGCATGGTTAAAATCATCAGCAAATACAGGTGTACTTTTCATAGCTTTACGAACTCCTTGACGAACTTGCCACACACCTACAGGAATTGCATATTCGGGTCTGATTTCACGCAAAATAATGACACCTGCTTGAATCTTCATCTTGTTTAAATATTCTAAAACGCCTAATTTGGCTGCAAAATATGCACCTGCTGTTGCAAGAGGGGGATGAGATATCCCACGAGCATCCTCATGGTCAGAGCCAAATCCCAATACGCCACCATCAGAGTACCATGCTTCAATCAGCTCATATATCCACCTATGAGGAAACAAAACTATTGTGAAAATATTTCCCAAATGTTGGTGAGAGAATACTTTACACGAGTCAATTAAACTGTAATCTAAAACTTTGCTAGTAAGAGACTTGCAAATGATATCATCAGTTGCAGTTATACTCCACCTAGTAGGAACTAGTTTTCTTTTTTGTCCCAACATACCAATACTGAAACATTTTTGAATTTTTGAAATTTCAATTCCAGAATTGTACAAATTTAGTACTGCATCTTGAGCTTTCAAATCTTTATCATAGTAAATTTTTTCTATAGGCTTTACAGAAGTTGTTGCTGAAAATTTAGCAGATTTAATTTCACCAATGGGTCCAAAAGGAGCACTTTCTCCATCAAGGGAGATATTGGAGCTAGTATTATTTTGAAAAATTAACTCAGAGTCGATGGGTTTTGATGACATTGCAACCTCTTGAAGATTTTGAATGTAACGTCCATCAGTTTGTTTAATTGGAATTTTTTGGATTCCTCGAACCAAATTTAATCTAAAATTGACAATGTCTTCTAATGATTTTCCTCCCCATTGTTCAGGAGTGTCAAGTAGACTAGTGTCACCGTGTATTGGGGGGACTAGAGGGCCGACAGAGACTTTGGGATAATCATAAGAGCCTACAAAGACTGATGGAGGACTAGAACCGCTAATAGAATCAGATGAAAATAGATTTCCGTGTTTTAAAAGAGATTCATGCCATCTAGACAAAATAGCACGACGGATATTTTGAGAATCAGAAGACATGGTATTTGTGCCTAAAATACGCCTATTAACCTGTCTAATTGCAATAATTGATTGGTTGTTAACAGATAGTGTTTAAGGGATAGTTTCAATAAAATATTGTGAGAGTGCAAAGAATTGTTTCATTTTTGCCTAGTGCAACTGAACTACTTTATGAGTTGGGTATTCAAAGCAAACTCTTTGGAGTTACTCATGAATGTCGATATCCCCACGATGCAACTTTAAAACCAAGAGTCATTAATACGGTGATTGATTCAGAGAGATTATCAAGTAAGGAGATAGATACCGTAACTTGTAAATTATTAAAAGAAGGGAAAGATATATTTTTTTTAGATGAAAATAATCTAAAAAAAGCAAATCCAGATTTGATTATTTCTCAAGAAACTTGCAAAGTGTGTGCAGCTTTTACTAATCAAGTTAACAAGGCAGTAAAAATTCTAAAAAAGGAGAAGAAACCTATTTTGTATTCCATGGATCCCCATAGTGTAAATGAGATCATGGATTCTATAACAGAAATAGGTGAAATATTAGAATGCAGTGAAAAAGCTAAAGAAATTGTAAATGTACTTGAAAAAAGAGTTGCAAAAATTAGGAAAACAAAATCAAAGAAAAATCCAAAAGTGTTAGCTATAGAATGGATTGAACCATTTTTTACTGCAGGGCATTGGGTTCCAGAAATGGTGGAAATTGCAGGTGGAATAAACATGATAAGTAAAGCAGGAGAAGATTCAAGACGATTAGATATGGATGAAATTATTACAGCAAATCCAGAGATCATAATACTAATGCCGTGTGGTTTTGATACACAAAGAACAGTCTTCGAGTATAATGCAATTTTAAAAAATGATAAAATTTGGAATTCGTTAAGCGCAGTTAAAAACGACAAAGTTTTTTCAGTTGATGCAAACTCATTTTTTAGCAAACCTAGTATCAGAACAGTTGAAGGGATTGAAATTCTAGCAAAAATCATCAATCCAGAAGAATTTACTCATCTGGTGGTTTCAAAAGGCTCATTTTTACACAATAGAAGATAGATTCAAAATTATTAAAAAAAAAGATACAGTTGTGTGGTGTACCTATCACACAATTAGATATGTGCATTTTTAGAAATTAGGCAGTGACTAGTATGCAAAGATTACTTGTTGAAAATGCTAAAAAGGGTATTTTATCAAATTAAAGAGAATCAATAATTTATGTTATTTTTTAGATGCAGAAACCAAAGACACTACATCTCTGTCTCGCAACTGATAGTCAGTGGGTAATCTCAAATTATATCTCAAATCCTTCCCATACAGTAACCCCTTTGTCAAATCAGTGTGAATCTCTTTGGCAAGATCATTGATTGTCGCACCATCTTTTAGTAATATTAGATCAGGTAAAACATTGCCTTTTTTGTCAGCAAAGTTCTTTGCATCAGCTACAGGATAGATAGAATTCATTTTGAGGAGTTTAAAGACTGCCACATTAATTGCAAATTGCACACCTGTCCTCATGTATTCACCCATAATTTCTTGTTCAATGAAATTTAATGCATTATTTTGTTTTTCATTTAATTCATTAGATTTTAAAATTTTAAACGTTTCAGAACCCGGAGAGTATTTTATCAGACCTTTTTGCTCTGCACGTCTAAGAACAAATTCACTATCACCACTAACAGGAATTACAATGGAATCATTGTATCGCTCCCTCAAGCGTGCAAAATTCTTATCAGCACCCTTGACATCAACTTTATTTGCAACAATTAATGTAGGTTTTGAAATTTTTCTAAGATGTGTTGCAAACTTTTTACTATCAATCATATCAAAGTCATCAAAATCTTTTTCTTCAAGACTAGTTACATGAAATGTTTCTTTGACATGAGTTTTTGTTACACCAATTCCACGATAAAGATCAGTTATTGCATCAGATACATCAGTGCCAGTTTTAATTAATTTTGAAATCTTGTCTCTATTACCTTCAAGAATCTTGTGATACCACATGATTAATTCTTCTTCAATATCAGCAAAATCAGATATCGGATCTCCTGTTCCAACTTTGGTTATTTGTCCTGTTGAGTCTATACCACCAGAGGCATCCACCACATGTAGTAGTGCATCAGATTGTGCAGCAATAGACAAAAATTGATTGCCAAGACCTTTGCCTTTCCAAGCATCCTTGATAAGTCCAGGCAAATCAATTAATTCAATTGGGATATACCTCCACCCATCAAGACATTGTGAATTGTTTGGGTTGTCTTGAATTTTAAATTCAGGGTGTACACAAAGAGTAATTGCGTGTGCAACTCCAGATATAGGAGTTTTTGTGGTGAATGGGTATGATGAAATCTTTTCAGATGATAGAGTGGCAGAATTAAAAAAAGTGGTTTTCCCAGTATTGGTTTTACCAATTAATCCTATTTTTATGGGCATACATAAAGTATCATTTCAGAATATTTATCTCTGTCTAGGAATCAAGGGATTTTCTATTTTTTATTTTTTCTAATGTGTTGACAAGTTCTTTTATTGCCCATTGTATATCAGAAAAATCTTCTTCTGAAAGAGACTCTTTCCATTTTTCTAAAACGGTATTTGAAATTTCAGAAGAACTGTATAACAAATTCCAATAAGGATGATGTTCGGCAGTGGTATAGGCGAGTTCTCTGAGATCATCAAGACCGTTTTGAGCTCTAGCTAGTGAAGTAATTTTTTCTCCAAAGATTTTAACAATGTCATTATCAAGATCTTTTTCAATTTTTAATGGAATGTTTTGTTTTTCATATTTTTTGATAAACTCCAAGAGATCATCATAAAAATTTTCAAAGTCAGTCATCACATCTCTAGATTTTTGTTAGCATGTAAGAGTTTAATGTATTAATTCTAGCAAATCGTATCATTAGTTCTTCGTGTGTAATATTATCAAGTACTTTATCAAACCAAAAGAGTTTTGGTTTTTTATTTGTAGTACCATAAATAACATGCAAGACCTGATCAGAGGATTTGAGGGTATTGACAATTTTTTGATCAATTTCAGAAATCATGCTTGTACTGTATCCTCCCAAAATTTACTAGTTATCAGATTTGCGGGGGTGTTGCATTTATCATCAGATTGAGATGATGATGTGTGTAAAGGGTAGTTTTTGAAGAATTTTGAAATATTTCTACCACACCGATATAAAATAAAATGGTCTCATAGATTCGTTGTTCTAAAAAAGTGTCTTGCTCCACATTAGTTATTGTACCATGAAGAATATAATTTTTCAATAAATCCTATAACAGACGCTGTAATTATCAATGTGTGTTACACCCATTACATGATAGTCTTTGTAACCAAGTGGTCTAGTTCAGATGGGACCAGACTAGTAGCTTGCCAAAAGATTGCCATCTTCTTTGATATCAAATACATGTACAGAGGGAAAAGAGGATGCGAGATCTATTGTAGAGGGGTCAAGGTAGTCGGGGATACAAAATCAGAAAATGCCTCAGATGTTAGATCAAATCTCAATATCAGATTGACATTGGAATCAGATACATAGAGAAAATCACTAGTCGGAGGGACAGCTAAGACAGCAGGAAAGGTCAATCCGCCGAGCACTAGATGTGAGTTTCCAAGGAATTGACCTGCATCCCCCCCCCATCATACGCATTGACTTTTGCCCCATCAAAGTCAGTTACAAAAATTAATTATTCATCAAAAGCATTAATGGAAACATTAACTTGAGCAGTAGTTGGGTTGTCACTAAGATCCGTGGCAGTATACGAAAAACTCGTATCGCCTATGAAATTGGTTTCAGGTGTAAACTCTACTGCAAATCCAGCAGAACCAAATATGGTAGCAGTACCACGAGTTCCATCGTTATTGATAAACGCCACATTAAGAATATCTCCAGTATCTGGATCCGAATCATTTGATAGTACATCAATGATGTTGCCTGTAGAATTTAATTCGACTGTTACAAAATCATTTACTGTAATTGGAGAATCAAACTGAGGGTCTATTTTTATTGTTACAGTTGCAGTGGGAGATAATGCACCTTTAGAATCTTTTGCTACATAGGTAAAGAAAGTAGAACCATCAAAATTAAGAGAGGGTGTAAACAACATTGTAAGATTGTCAGGAGATACTGTCAATGTGCCACCAATAATGTTAGAATCATCAAATGATGATATTAATAATGAATCATTTTGTGTGGCAACATCCACATCGATATCATTTATCAAAACATTCAATATATTATCTCCAGAATCTTCAATGACTGTTACAATATCATTGATTGCAATTGGTGCAGTATTGATGTATGGAATTGTAGTAATAGCAACATCTGCAACGTCAGAAGTTTGTGAGCCATCACTAACTCTAAATGACAATGCATCAATTCCTGTAAAATTAGCGTTTGGAGTGTATGTTATAAAGGCAGCATTATCACTAAAAGAAATGACAGGAGATATTGTCCCAAATGCAGGAGGTCCAGGAAGTATGATGAACGTTAGGGGATCGTCTTCAGGATCAAATCCTGTTAAAATTAATTGAATGACTTGATTTTCAGTGACAGATGTAAATTGTGAATTTGCAGTAGGTCTTGTAAGATCAGGTACAGATACGTCAATTGTTACAGTAACAGTATCTGAAAATATGCCTGAAGCATCACGTACATTAAATTGAAATGTATCAGTACCCGTAAAAGAGGAAAAAGAAGTATATTTGATTGTGGATGATATAGGGGTCGTGTTAGGCACCCTACTAATGGAATCAATAGAGCCACCAGTAGGATGAGTTACAATGAAAAAGTCTAAGATATCTCCGGCAGTAAAGTCAGGATCTGATGCAGTTAAAGTAATTGAAGTAGAAGCATTACGTATTGTTGATATGGTGGCAGGGTTTGCAGTGGGAGGTAATGCATAAGGATTAACAATTACTTTTCCTTGCATCCAAGGATCAGTGATTGAAAAATATTCAAAAGTACCAGGAGTTTGTAGCGTTGTAGTAAAGTTTTCACCGGGGAAAACTAGTCCACTATTCCAAACATTGTCTGGTCCACCAAACGGAGAGCCGCTTGAAAACGTATGTGGGACATTATCAGTGTTGGAGAATGTGACAGTATTGCCAGGATTGACCACTGTTAAATTCGGAATGAAACAGTTTGGTTTGCAACCACGAGATGAATCAGAAGCAGGAGTTATAGTTGCATTGCTCAAAGTCATCAAAGGATTATTTGGATGCAATAATTCATTATTATATAAAAGTGTATTATTACGTGCAGAAAGAGCCGCAGCAGCAGCAGCAGCTCTTTGGTTTATAATATCTTGGAGTTGGCTATAGTCATAAATTGAAACAGATGGACTAGGCATTGTTTGAGACTCATCAAAATTAGAAAGATAACCAGAGGGAAGAGGACTAGAAGTAAAGGAATCCCAAATTGGATCATCAGCATCACCAATAGTAATGTCAGCAGGATTTATCTGGAAACTAGTTCTAGGTGGTGTTTTGAAATTACCCTCCTGTATGTAAGAGGAATCTTCATCTATGACAAGATTGAGACGATCAACGGCGGTATGTCCAAGTCCTGTAATTGTCCAATTTCCAGTCTGAATTGCTTGTACTGTTACTGTAACTTCGACTGTGTCACCACTTTGCCAAAAGTGATTAGTATCTAGTTCTCCAGATACAAGCTTAAGGCCGTCAGGGAGTCGTATGAGTGTATTTAGTTGCTCAATGTCGTAATAAGGTCGATCACGGGCAACTGATAGAGTGACATTTGCAGTTTCACATAGATTCGGGGCAGAGTCGATTGTAAGGTCAGCTACGAATGGATTACCAAAGGATGCATCAGCAGTAGGTATTCCAAAATTCCATGGAATTAATTCAAAGATACTTGGGTGTATTAAATTATTCTCAGAAATGTAAGAACCTTCATCTATGACAATATGGAGAAGATCAGTTGCGCCTCCAAACCCAATCCCTTGAATGGTCCAGTGCCCTGTCTTAACCGCTTGTACTTTTACAGCAGCTTTAACTGTGTCACCATTTTGCCAAAAATGTATAGTTTCTAGTTCTCCAGATACAAGCCTAAGGCCGTCAGGGAGCCGTATAAGTGCAGGGAATTTTTCAATGGTACCGTGATTAAAACCGTATTCATTATCAAATGACAAAATAACATTTGCTGTTTCACATAGATTAGGGACAGAGTCAATTACAAGGTTGGCTGCAAATGGAGAACTAGGAGAAGGATCAGTGGATTGAATTCGAATGGTTTTCCAGTCCAGCAATTCTGATGTTCCTATCTTTACACATACATGCTCACCGTTGGTGCGAAGAGCAAGTACACGGTTGTCATTACATGCAACATACTCTGGGGTAATACCATATTCCAATTGTTGGGTAGGGCTGCCCACAAATGCACCATACGTTACAGTCATCGAGCTTGCAGTCAAGACAAGAACTAGAATGATTCCTAAAAATAATTTTGAGTTTATCAGTAACATTTCTGTCAACAACACATGTAAATTCAAACTAGTTAACTGTTTATGATTTGGGTTCTGTTGGGTTTGCAAGATCCAAGAATAAAATGCATGGTTGTATCCCATCTTCTGATGCTATGCACAAGGCATGAAATATAGATTTTATTCAGATTCAGAAAAATCTATTCATGTCTATCAATCCCAACAAAACCCATGATAAAATCCAAATCGTAAAATCACGTTCCAAAAATTGAAAAATAACATGAACCAAAAAAATCTAGACTGAACAATTTAGCAAGATTACAAGTTCCAATAATTTTTATTTTATGATTTAAAAAAACTCCAACTAAGCCGTAAGGCATTCTAGTTGACCTAGCAAGGTGCAATACCCTACAATTGTTCCCTTTCAGGAGTTCTTTGTAACCAAATGTGTCTTGGTGAATTACTAGATGTGTCGGTTTCACGTTTTGTTGGAAATTGAAAATGTTCTAATTAATGATTTATGCCTAACTGTTGAAAGAGTGACAGAACTAAATTTTGTGCTTGGGTCTTGTCAACCCAACATAACCACATTAGAACTGTTTAAATACGGAATATTCCAATCATTACCTATGAGTGGTAACCAAAACCCATATGATCCTTCTGAGATGTTTAAATCTTGGATTAAAAAAAATGGAGATGCTCAAGCAGAGTTTATGAAAAATTTTGGCTCTTTGATGATAGGCCAAAGTAACCAAACATTCAATCCTTTAGAAACACTAAAAGGAGTTTCTAAAAGTGTACGACAAACCCAATCTGATGTGATAAATAACATGTCTTCAGTACAAAACAAAAGCATGGATACAATGTTTAGCATCGGACAAATGCTTCCATCTTTTATGAATTGGGGTGCTTACAAAACTACTATCAGCAGCAATGGAAGAATATCCATTCCCGAAGCAGAACGCAATGCACTTGGTTTAGGGGATGGCGATTTAGTCCAAGTTATCATCTTACCAATAGCAAAAAAATCAAAAAATAGGGAGGTGAAAAAATGAGTGAGAACAAGGCAACGCAAACAAATCCTAAAGATGTATTTTATGTATGTCAAGAAAATGTAGACAAACTCTTCAACGGTATCAAACAATCAGTACCACAGTACCATCAATCAATTACTAATGTACAACAAGAATACTTGCAAGCATATGAAAACATACTAGATTCAACTATCACATTACAAAAAGAATATGTGATGAAATCAGGTATCGCAGCAAATATTCCAGAGGCAACATTAAAAGTAATTAATGATACTACTGAAGAATTAGTAAAAGCATCTTCTATACAAAATCAAGTAATACTTGCAACTATAGATGCAACCCAACAGAATATTAAAACATTCAATGATAATGCAAAATCATTTGCAGATCTAAACAAAAATATTCTACAATCCTGGATTTCTGCATTTGCTAATAAAACAAACTAGAGGAATTATTTTTATTTTTTTCCCCTTTTTTTCTTTTTTATGACCTTTCAGCTAACCATGCCCCTAGCTCAGGTAAGACCCTTTTTTGGGATAGTGAACTAGCTATCATGCCAACATGTCCAGTTGGATACATTCTCAATATTTTATCTTCACTTCCTATTGCATAGTGTAGTGGCATACTGCACTCTGGTGAAACTAGATGATCCCCCACAGCTATCTGGGTAAATGTAGGCATGTTTATTTTCTTCAAATCTATTAGCTCTCCGCCCACATACATTTTGTTTTGAATTAACAGATTGTCTTGATAGATGTCTTTAATCCATTGTTTGAATAATTCCCCAGGGATAGGAGGTGTATCACTTAACCATTTTTCAACTCTGAGGAAACTATCTACAAATTTTTTATTATCAATGTTTTTGAAAAATTTCACATATTTTTCAATTCCTTGTTCAAATGGCTTTAGCACAGAAAAGCAATAGTACATGAATTCTGGAGGCATATTACCTATGGTGTCTACCATTTTATCTACATCCATGTGTTTTGCAAGATTGCTAATTACGGTGGTATCTCGCCATCCGTCAATTACAGGAGCTGTGGCAATGTAATTTTTTACACTGTTTGGATGTAAAGCTGTGTATGCTGTGGCAATTGTTCCACCCGTACAGTATCCTTGTAATGAAATCTTTTCATTAGAGGATTCATTTTTGATATGCTCTACTGCAGAATCCAAATATCCATTTACGTAATCATCAAAATCTAGATACTTGTCCATGCTTGTGGGGGTTCCCCAATCCAACATGTAAACATCAAATCCCTGTTGGAGTAGATTTCTCACCCAACTCTTTTCTGGTTGAATATCCAATATGTGATATCTGTTGATTAATGCATATGAAATCAACAATGGTGTTTTGTGTTGTTTGTTTGTAAGTGGTGTGTACCGTAACAATCTAGTTTTATCTAATGTGTGAACTGTATCATGTGGTGTTACCTCTAAACTTATCTCATCAGGGGCTGATACTAATTTTGGAGCATCAATAACATTTTTACTAAATTTTAAAATCTCTTCGATTATTTTTGATTCACTACTCATGTTTGAACATTTCCTTTTTTCTTTGATTCTAATTCTAGCTTGCCAACTCTTTTTTTTAATGAATGAAGTTCTTTGTATACCTCATCAATCTCTTCTTTACTTGGAAGATTCATGGATTGTAATACAACATTTGTAATGTTATTCCAATGTTTGGTTAATTCCAGCTCTTTTGAAACAAGTTTTCCATAATTCTCTCCAAACCTTTTTGAATCAAACAATTCTGTAAAATCATTATCAAAGATGTCTATCCATATTCTTTTAAAAGCTTCAATTTGTTCTACGTCCTGTGGTATTTCTGGTGCTTTTAGATTTACTTTCTTTTGAGCAACTTCCCACGCTTTTGCTAATTGTTTGTAATATTCAGTTAGATACTGATTAAATCCAACTAGATCCTCATTAATCTCAATTAACTCTGTAGTCACTTTTTTTGAATTAGCTGCAAATGCTCTCATTGGACCTGTGGATGTTAATGCTTGGGGTTTACTTGACATCAAATGTATGATATCTGTCCAAAACAGTGGTAGATGTTTATAGTAATCTGTGATCTTTTTTGCAGTCTCTTCTTGCATAATATCCATTATTACAGATCGCAATAAATAGTTCGATTAGTAAATCTTGGCTATGGATAGTAATTCCAATAATCTTGAAAAAATATGCCAAGATATTATCAAACTAGACCAAAAGATGCGCTCAGCCCGGATTATTAGTAGTCGGGGTCATCTTACTGCTGGGGGCATGAAAGATGGTTTGTTGTCACTTGAATCTCAAAAACACGATGAAATGATGTTCCTAGAACTAGCATTACGTGTAAGAATGAGACATGAATTTGATGGTGAATTTGGGGAGGTACACTTTTCCATGTCTTATAGAGACAAAATTATTGTGATGAGCTTTCCTTTAAACAATGATGATGTGTTGTTGGTATCGTGTGAAAAAGACATTGACTTTGGTAAATTACCCTTTGATGTTCTCAAAATTATAGCACCACTAAAAAAATCCCCGATAAAGACTTTATAACACAACAACTTAATTCATCGTTTTAAGATTTTGATTATGAGTTTAGCACAATATGTGAGTTGGTCTGAAATTGATTTCTTAATTGAGGCAATCTCTAAAAATGTTTCAAAGTCTAATAGGGTATTTTCTAGTATTACTACTATTAGCAGAGGTGGTTTGGTCCCATCTCGTTTATTAGCAGATCATTTAGCAATAGATGAGATACGAGTAGATGAAAAAACAATTTCTGCTGATTCGTTGTTTGTTGATGATATTTTTGATTCAGGTAAGACTTTTGATAAAATTATTTCTAAAACTATTGATCCTTTAAAATTATGCTATGTTACGTTGTATGCAAGGCGCGGCAAAAAATATCCTGCACAGTTAATTTATGGAACAGAAACTAGAGATGATGATGCATATGTTGTATTTCCATGGGATAAAGTTGAATTTGAAATTTCTAAAAAATAATTTATTTATTTTTTAACATTTGTCTCAACCCTACACATCTATTTCTAATTGTTACCTCGGTTATTCCAGATGCAAGTGAGATATCTTTTTGAGATTTAACCTCACCTGTACTAATACATGCAAGGTATAATGCAGCAGCAGCCATTCCCATTGGATCTTTTCCTGCTGCTATTCCTATGTCTTTAGCTTGATTTAAAATTGTAATTGCTTTACGTTTGCTTTTTTCACTTAGTTCTGCAATACTTGCAATTCTAGAAACCCCTTTGACTGGATCAACTACTGGCATTTTTAGTTCAAGTTCTCTGAAAATTAATCTATAACATCTTGCTACATCTTTTCTTCTAATGTTTATTCCCTTTGCAATATCATCTAGGGTTCTAGGGGTTTCTGTATTTCTACATGCTGCATAAAGACATGCTGCAACTAATCCTTGTATGGAGCGACCCCTGACTAGTTTTCTCTCCATTGCTTTTCTGTAAATGTAAGATGCTTTCTCAATTACTGCATCAGTTAATGCAAGTTTGTCTTTTAATTTGTTCATTTCATTTAATGCCTGTCTCAAATTTCTATCTGCTGAAGAATGTGCCTGACTTCTACTGTCCCAAGTTCTTAATCTTTCAATTGAGCTTTTAACACTTGCAGATAGTGGTTTGCCTGTAGCATCTTTGTTTGCAGTACCAATAATAGTTGATAATCCCATATCATGCATCATAAGTGAGGTGCCATCTCCGGTTCTAGCTCTGTTGCCTTCATCATTTGAAAACGAGCGCCATTCAGCACCGGTATCTGCAATTTTATCAGTTAGTACTAGTCCACATTTGCTACAACACAACTCTCCTGTGTTTTGATCTGTAACCATCTTTTTGTCTCCACATGATGGACATTTTGGTACTTTGATCATCGTATTATTAAGCATCTCTTATGATACTTAAAATGCCTTATTATGGATTTTGCCAAATATCTGAGAGTTATTGTGTGTGTGTAGGTTGAGCTAATGCTTGTTTTAGCTTTTTAGAATATTGGGGTGGTGCTATTTTGGAATTTAATTTAACAGACAATATGCGTATGATACAGCAGATGCTGGATACATTATGTTATTTTTGTCATCTACGTGTTTTAATCCAATTGAATGGCCTAACTCGTGAGTCATTATGGTCTCAACACTGTCTATATCGTATAATTGGAAACTGCCATCACAGGCATAGTCCCCTAAAGTAACTTCAACTATTCCTTTTCCTAGATTTGCATGTCCTAACACACCATCTCCCAAGTTTCTCACTACCCATGTAACCCATACATTTGCCTCATGTTTCAAATTTGTAACATAGAATTTTATTTTTGCGTTTTTATTATTTATTATTAATTCTTTATCCTCCCAAAAAGCAAAAGAGTTCTTTAGGGTACTTGCGTGATCTAATGGAAGTCCAGTTGGTTGTTCACTGATAAATATCTTGTAATAGATTATGTATACATCATCTTTGATCTCATAAGTTGGGTTTGGAAAACTCCCCGAAGCATTTATCGCCTGTTCACCATAATTCCATTTTGTATAATCTCGTAAAAATTTCTTTATGACGTCTTTGCTGGGATTGGCATATTCTATGTATCTCTTTTCTTTAGTAATGTTTTTTGAAATGTCTTTGAGATATTTTTCAAATAAATAAAATTCATGGTTTAATTCATCTTGAGATTTTTGTGGTTTATTTTCAACATTGAGAATGATAGACCCGTTTTTAACTAAATGTTTAATGTCCAAAGCAAATGTTTCATCATCTATTTGTTTGTCAGCCCATAATCCTGCATCACTTTTTATATTTTCTGGATTTATTTTATCTGATTCTAGTGTGTCTGCAAGTGGAATTTGAATAATTTTATTTTTTATTAAATATGTCAGGGCAGAATTAAATTCTGAATCATCAATGTTTTCTTCTGACCACCATTTTGCAATTGGTTTTACCCATTCTGGTATTGATGTTATTTGTACCTGTGTTGTGTCTTTTGGTTTTTGAGTTGGTGTGTATGGATATTTTGAAATTACACCGTTGATGAAATCTTTGTAATTATTTATCACAACACTGTTTGGTTTTTCACTAGATGCTTTTTCAAAATAGTATGCTGCCTCTTGATATTCTCCCAAGTTTCCAAATCCTACCCCCATACCTGTTAAAGATATGACATCGTTTGGTTTGTATTGTAGTACTTTGAAGAATGATTTGAGAGAGTTGGCATGTTCATCAAGATTGCTTTTGGCAATTCCTTTCATTTTTAGCGTTGAGACATTGTTTGGGTACTCTTTTAGTATGTTATCATAAACTGTGATTGCTTTTTGGTATTTGCCATCAATTAGGTCACGGCTAGCTTGATTGAACATTGTCTCTACATTCTCGTTTGTTTGTGCAAATGTTGTTTGCTCAAAAATGATCAAACTACATAAAACTGCAAATAAAACATAAACTATTTTCATCATTTATCTTTATTTTTCATTTTCTTTATAGTTTATTTCCAAATTGTACTTTGTTTAGGGTCATTTTTAGCTAAATTGGCAATTATTTAGAAAAAATTTATTTTATCAAAAATATCAGCATTCTGTATTGGTAGATATTGGTGCAGGTAAAATCATAGATGATTTACGTAAAAAAATTCAAGAAATTCAAGCAGATTTAAAAGAATTAGGTGAACCCGTCACGGATCTCACTGAGATGGTAGAATCTACAAATTTACTGCGTTCAAATGTGTATCTTTCAAAGATAAATGAAAAGAAAACAGAGCTGATAGTTGCATATGAGCAATATTTTAAATCTCTTGAAGAATTACTTTTTACTGTTTTTGAGATACAAAAAGATCTCAAAGAGATTTTAAGAGAACAATCCTCAATGATCTCAAAGTCTTCAAAAAGACAATCTAAAGCTAAAGTAAAATCTAAAGCTAAAGTAAAATCTAAAGCTAAAGTAAAATCAAAAACTAAAGTAAAATCAAAAACTAAAGTAAAATCAAAATCTAAAGTGAAATCAAAATCTAAACTAAAATCAAAATCTAAATCTAAACTAAAATCAAAATCTAAATCGAAGAAAAGGTGATTCTATTTTGATACATGAATAATATCACCTGCAATAACTTTGTGATTTTTATTCTTATCTAAAACTATCAAAGCTCCATCATCATCAATTTTAATAGCTCTTCCTTTAATTTTAGCATCTGCTGTGTTTAATTCCACTTTTTTACCTATCGTTGATGATCGAAGAGTCCATTCTGAAATTATTTTCTTTGTTTGTTTTGCATCTAGTAACATGTAAATTTTTTCTAATTCAACTAAAAAAATTTGAACAAGCTCAACTGGTTTAATATTTCGTTTTTGCTCATTAAGTGATGCAACGCCGTAAAAATTTGGTGTTCCTTTGAGTAATTTTTCAATCTGCTTTATATTAACATCAAAATTTATGCCCACTCCTAAAACTAAATTTTTAATCTTATTTGATTCTAATGATACATCCACTAACATCCCTGCCACTTTTTTACCTTTAATTGTTAAATCATTAGGCCATTTTAATTCTGGTTGAATTTTAAATGTTTTCTCTATTGCAATTGATAAAGCAAGTGCTGACGCAATTGGGAATAGAGTGGTTATAGAAATATCAAATTTTGGATGCAGTATGATGGAAATCCATATTCCTCCTTTTGGAGAAATCCATCTCCTTCCAGATCTTCCATGACTGTCTGTCTGTTTTGCTGCCACTATTATTGACCCATCATTTGCAGGTTCCTCAGACATTTTCAATGCCTGAGTTTGAGTAGAATCAATTGAATCAAAATAGTATGCTTGCCTCCCAATGATCTTTGTTTTTAGATTTGTTGTGATCTCCCAAGGTAACAACAATTCTGAATTTGCTATTAACTTGTATCCTAGCTTTTGTTTTGATTCTACGATATATCCGAGTTCTTGAATTTTTTTGATATGTTTCCATACTGCCACCCTGCTTATTCGAAGCACATCGCTTAGATCCTGACCTGATAGATACTCTGTATTATGAGTTTGTAAAAATTTCAGTACTTTGACTAGTCCTGGAGTATCTAATGAATTGTAAATCAACTCTACTATTTTGCTTTTATTTCAACTATAAAATATACACTAGAATCCAATATCAAAATCAAATCCACCATCATCACCCATACCCCCATCATCATCCATGCCTGCATCTGCTGTATCTGGCATGTTCTCTGGTGTGACATAGTCTGAGATTGCCACGCCCATCATGCTAAACATCATTGAAAACATCATCATATCCATAATTCCAAAGAACATCATTGAGGGGATGATTGATTTGTTGTTGTCCATCTCTTGTTTTAATTTCTCACTATCTCCTGATTTGTATAATAATGACATTTGATTCCACTTTGTTTGTAATTCATGGATGCTTTGCTCTACTTTGGCATCTCCTTTCTCTGTTGTTGTGATCTCCACTTTAATCCCAAACCAGCCCTTTTTCTCTGTGACATTGACAAGTCCCTCACCTTCTAACTGTTCTAAAATTTGATTCAATTCCTGAGGTTGCATTTTTGTCATTTTTTGAATTTTATCAAATTTTTTCACTCCATGTTTTATGGCCCCTAATACTATGAGATCTTTTGGTTCTGACTCCATAAAGTCATTCAGATATTACATCTAAAAAATCCTTTGTTGTGGGGTTTTGTGTAATATTCTTCAAAACCTGAAGGAATTTTTAGTTCTCAAAGAATTATCTTAGATCTATCCAGCCACGAGGAATTAATTTTTCAGCAGTTGTCAATTTTACACATACATTTTTTGAGTTGTCAGGTTTTGAAATTGGTATGAGGTTAGAACTGCATGTGCAATTGGCATCTGAATTAACTGTAAAATCATTTCCTAGTTTAACAGGATCTACTATTTTTTGGGTTGGCATGGCATATTTTGATACATTGTATGATACTGGAAGAGGCCTTGATGAGTCATATGGGCCAGATTGTAGAAGCACATGATCAAACCTAAATAGATAGTCACCTTTTAGAAACGGCACTTTAAATCTATCAAAGCTGTCACATGATTTAATTTTAGTTATTGTAAGATCAACACTAGAACTAGCGAAACGTTCTAAATGCGAATCTCTTTGATTCTCAAAGATTCTTTTTTTGTCTTGCTGGGATTCTAGAGTATCATTTTCATCGTATTCTCTACTCTCTTCAAAAACTGTTGGAGTGTAAATTCTATATAGATACGGATGAGAATAGAATGTTTTGTAATCATTATAGTATATATGAGAAGATACATCTATAGCAAATGTTTCAGCCCTTCTATCATCTTTGGTGTTAAAAACTTCAGTAGGAATGTCAATAATTAAAAATCCATCATCGAAAGATTCAATTTTAACTAATAAAATACCACCACTAGAACACATACCTTTCATCGTGCCATTTTCAATTATATGATTTAGATAAATAATTGTACGACGATCTTTTTCATCACAAATTGTATCTATGTAATAGGATTCGCCATGCTGTTTGTTAAAATAAAATGCATTATATGCTTCTAGCCAATAATCTTCTCCTATGTCTTGATTATTCATCTGATCTGCATAACTTGTTTGTAAAAGTAGACTCAAACCAACCATTACAAATAGTGTCGATAGTACGATGCATATTTTTAACATTGAATAATTTTGTAATTTAGTATTATTAAAGTGATTAATGGATACAACTTTGTTTCATAATTCCAAATCTTTGGCATAAATTAATTGTTATTTTAAATAATTTTAGACATATCTAGACACGTTAAAGTAAATTGAGAAACAAAGTTATGATACGCTGCCTAAATATCATTTAGAAACTCGAATACTTTGGAGGTAAAAGTGTGAGGGTCTTGAACATAAGGGGTATGACCACTATCCATTTGAAAAAATCTACAATCTGGAATTGTAGAAACAAAATCATCAGCATATGTAATTGGGATTACAGGGTCATTTGCACCCCAGATAACCAAAGTGGGAGTAGATATTAAACGGAGTTCAGAGAGGATGGATTTGGAATTTTTTAGCCCCAAAATAGTAGACATGAAAGCAAGTTTTGCGTTTGGCAATTGCATGCGGTCTACAAACCCAGTAATAATTTTTTCATCAACTGGTTTACCAGAAGATTCCATCATTTCAAATGCATTTTTTGCACTTGTTTTATTTGGGTATAATGCTGCCATAATATATGCATCAAGTGCAGGAGTAGATTTTTTCATCAGTCCTGCTGGAGATACCAGAATCAGTTTTTCAACATTCTCAGAGTGTGATGCAGCATATTGTGCAGAAATTTGGCCACCCAAAGAAGAGCCAATGATGCTAGGTCGTACAATCTTGGTGGCAAAAAAGAATTTTTCAAGGAATTCTGAGAAAAAATCAGGAGTATAATCTAGTGTAGGTTTATCGCTATATCCAAAGCCGATCAAATCAGGAACAATAAGATGAAAATCATCTTCAAAGAGAGGAATAACACGATTCCATCTTTCAGCAGAAGCTCCCAACCCATGAATTAGTACAAGAGTATTTTTAGAACAACCTGATTCCAAATATCGAATTTTGTGCCCATCAATTTGAAGGAATTTCTCATCCATTGTTTTAGCAACAATTATCATCACTAGTTAAGTTTTAGCGAATTATGCGATCAGTGTGGATCTAATAATCGAGATAATGGAAGAATCAAAGCAAGAAATATGTTTTTTAATGTCAATAATACAGAGTGTTTGTGATAAAAAAGAAAATTTCAAAAATACTAGTTCCACTAGATGGATCTAAAAATTCAGTCAGAGGATTAGAGATGGCAATTACTTTGGCCAGGAATTGCGGTGCAACAATTACTGGAATTTATTCAATTCATGTACCTCCAAATTCAGAGTTTAGGGGAGTGGGTTCTGTAGAAAAATCCTTTAACGAACAAGTAAAAAAATTCATGGAAGAGGCAAAAGTTTTAGCAGCTAAAAATGCTATTGTGTTTAATGAAAAAATTAGTAGAGGTGAGATAGGATACAACATTATCAAGCTAGCTCACGGAAAAAATAATTTTGATATGATCGTGATAGGATCAAGAGGAAGAAGCAGTACAAAGGAGATGTTTTTTGGAAGTGTTTCAAACTATGTTATTCATACATCAAAAATACCTGTAGTGGTTGTAAAGTAATCTAAGAAAATTTGTGTTTTTTGAAATATTTTTGATGATATTCTTCTGCTTTGTAAAAGGTTGGAGCAGGAACAATTTCAGTAACAATAGATTGATCATATTTTCCTGATTCTTCCAATGCTTGTTTTGATCTCTCTGCAATCTCTTTTTGTTCTTTATCATGATAAAAAATTGCAGAACGGTATTGAATTCCAACATCAGGACCTTGACGATTTAATGTCGTAGGGTTGTGGTTTGACCAAAATACATTCAAAAGATCTGCAAAAGAAATCTCATTAGGATCGTATTCAACTTCTACAGCTTCGGCATGCCCAGTTTTATCTGTGCAGACTTTATCATATGTAGGGTTTATGAGTTGACCTCCAATGTACCCTACAGCAGTAGATTTGACTCCTTTTGTTTTCTCAAGTAAATCCTCTACATGCCAAAAACATCCAGCAGCAAATGTGGCTTTCATACAGATATTATTTAACAATGCTAAATTAAAACTATTTGTTGTAATTAAAATCTAATTTACTGTCACAATTTTTTCTCGAAAGAGATATTTTAAAGAATTTTTAAATTCATCATCAGAGATCAAATCTTGTGACCACCAATGAGCGGTATTACGAAGCCAGTTAGGAAGGTCATTGACAACCACATTGCCAGAAATAGGAACATTTGGCGCTATGATAATGTCGTGCTCTAACATAAATTCAATATCAGATGCAAATTTAGAGTCATCAATTTTTCCACTAGCCCAAGATTTAGCATCATCTTTGATCCAAGAAGGAATAGATACAGGATCTTTGTATCCTAAAATATTGTAAATAGAGTCATTTGGGAATTGAGAATCAAACCAAGACTTGAAATCAGGATCATTTCCATATCTGTTATCATACCTATCAAGGTAGTACTGTGGAGATTTATCAAGAGCTGGGAAATTTGTAAGAGGGGTTGATTTGTAACCTACAACATCATTAATAGAATACAGAGGGAATTGAGAATCAAACCAAGACTGATAGTTTGGTTCATCATTGTATCTGTCGATATAGTATTGTGGAGATTTATCAAGAGCTGGGAAATTTGGAATTAATAACTTCAATGTAGTGAAAGTAGATTGGACAGTGGGAACTGTGGTAGTAGGTGGTTCAGGAGTTGTAGTTGTTGGTGGTGGTGTCGGTGTCGTTGTTGGTGGTTTCGTTGTTGGTGGTGTAGCTGGTGGTGTCGGTGTCGTTGTTGGTGGTGTCGGTGTAGCTGGTGGTGTCGGTGTAGTTGATTTTTTGTACTCTATTGTTTTTTCCTTGCTTCCATCATAAGTTACTTTAATCGTATAAGTTCCATCTGAAGGCCATTTAATGCCGCCGGTACGAATTGTATCATAAATGAAACTACCATCAGATTGTACCGATACCTGTGCAATGCTTACAAGATCAGATTTTGTGGGATTTAGTATTTGAATTACTGCAAAAGGCGGTAATTCAGGATCATATGAAACAGAACCAGAAATAATCACCAAATCACCCTCATTGTAAAGAGATTGATCTGTAGTAATAGTATCAACTAAGGCAAAAACCGATGAAACCCCTAAAGGAAACAAAAGAAGAGATATGATCAGTAAGAAAAATCTAGACATGTTCTAAAGACCAATTTTTGACATAATTAAACTCATCAAGGTTCATACACATATTTAGTTAACATCAGTGAATATCTCTACAATTTTTTTAGCCAGATTTTCAATATTAGCAGAAGGTTCAGCAGAAATTAACAACAGGATTTGAGTTATAGGAAATGGAAAACTTACTAAAACTGCCTTGTCACGTCTTGCAGCAAGATAATTGATAGGTCCCAAGCTTTCATCATATTCTTTCCGAATTGAAACTTTGGAGACAAACTCTAAAAAAGACTGTAAACGTGTCTCATCCCCTTCATGAGGAACTAGATCTTGTTTAAATCCACCTGCAATTAATTGACCGTTCTTATCTACAATTCCTGCAAATCGAATCTCAGGTTCGGCAAGTAATTGATCACATTTTTTATTATATAATTCAAGACCTCCACTATTTGACATTATACTCATTTATCAGACCAAAAATAAAAACCTAGTCAATATGATTCAAGGTAAAAAAGACTTGGAGGTTTATTGATACAATTCCATGGGTCAAGAGAGGAAGGAGGGACAGGGTCCAATTCAGTCAAATATATGTTGAAATTATTATGAATTTTTAATTCCATCACTAATCAAACTCAAAGATACGATTCCAAAAGCATGAAAATTGTATCAAAGACACACACACCATAATAGTAAATCAAAAGCAAGACCTTGGAACAAGCCAATGTTAGATTATTAATAGAGAATGAATTTTAGTTTTTTTGTATTAATTTCACCAAACAGAGATAATAGATGAAAAGCCAAAAAGTATACAAACAAATTTCTTTGATGTAAAATATGAAATCCAGCTACAAATGACACTTTAATAAAATATAGTCAATAATTTTTTCCTCAGATGCTTTCTTCATTTTTTGAATAGATTTGGATAATATTTTTTCAACATATGGAGCATAATTTTTCGAAATGGAAGTTTTTAGTTCGGATCTATTTTTTGAGTAATAATTAGCAAGAGGATCATACACATTTGAACCAATTAATTTTTCTTCAGATATAGAAAACCCAGAAAAAGTAATCAAATTTTTAATATAATCAATATTGTAATGTTCAGAAGACCAAGTAAATTTTAATAATCCAAGATTTCTGAATGTCGGATTTTCTATAGCTACAGGCATAGCTATAACAAGAAGACCTGATTTTTTCAAGACTCTTTTTGATTCGGAAATAAAATCAGATAAAGGCTTGAAATGCTGAGCAGACTCTAATGCTAAAACACGATCTACTGAATTATTTGCAAAAGGTAATTTTGTAGAAGTTGAATTAAAAAATCCAATATTTTTTTCAGACCCAGAGTCAACTAGTTGTTTGAAATTAATATTTACATCATACAAATTGATTCCAGGGTATGTGTCTCTCCAAATCTTTGAGGGGGCACCCAAACCACTACCCACATCTACAACTTTAAGTTTAGATGATAATTCTGCCATCTCTGCAAAAACCATACATAAATTATTTTGAGCAGATATAGGATCAGCATGATTTTTTGACCACAAGCCAAAATTTAGCATAGAACCACCTGTTGCAAATTGCATTATTGGAGATAAAGAAGTGTAAAGATTAACTACATCTTTTTCATTTCTTCGAAAAGTCCATAAAAATAGGTCAATGGGGTTTATCGTTACCAAAAATACTTCAAATGTTATTTAAAGATCAGAGTATTAATTTCTAGGGTAATATTTCAGTCCTCAATGAGGTTATCGACCCAATTAATCTCTATTTTTTAAAATTTCCTCTCTAGGATTATTTTACATCCACAGGAGGTGATAAAGGAATAGCAAATTTTGTCTTTATATATTGCATCAAAGATTATTGGGCAAATTTATGGTGTTAAAAGAGACATAGTAAAGAATAGTATGTTTTATAAATTTGTAATTATTAATAATATCATGGATGATTCAGATTCTAAAAACAATCCAAAGTTAATTTTAGCAAAATGGACAGACAGATTTTTTGCAGGATTGATTGATGTTGTTATTGTTTTAATAATTTCAACAATAATAATGAGTGTTGCAGTATTTGAATCTATAAACTATAATGTTGTCGGAGAGGGTCTTCTATTCATTTTATATAATATGGTATTTTTCATATATTGGACAATACTAGAATACAAAACTAGTCAAAGTATTGGCAAAAAAATTTTAAATTTAAAAATAGTACATCTAAATGGAGAAAGAGCAAGTTTGCTAGGAATTGTGTCAAGTAGTTTTGGAAAATCATTCTTGTTGCCCATAGATTTTATCATGGGTTTGATTTTCACAAATGAAAAACGTCAGAGGATTTTCAACAAATTAGGAGATACAATAGTTGTAAAAATTATAGAGTCAGAGAATAATTCAGGCACAACATTTGTGAAAGATTAGGTTTTGTCAGATTTTCTTGAATAGATGCTTTGAAGAATTAACCAACAGATCTATTAACAACTTTTGATCTGTAACAATAATGTCTAAAAACCAAAAGGAATGGTGGGTGGGATTGCCAAGAGAACTGCAAAAAGATATTGAATTAGAAAAATGAATTTCTAAAAATTACAATTTATGCAGAGGGTCTCAAGGGGATACATACAACAGAAGAACTGTATTGCATACAAACAAAATCAAGTCTGTATAACAACAGATAATACTGTTTTTAGCTATAAAATGATACAAAGAGGGTTCAAGACCAAAAGTTATTTTAGATATTTGAGAAAGATGTGGATTTCATCTAATTTGTATCTCCAACAAGAAAGGCGATAAATTACAAAATACCATCAAGAATCAATATTAAAAGATTTGAAACCACGTGATGGGCAAATACAAAAATCGCAAAAAAAATAGTCATTATATAACCTTTCCCGAAAAAAATGATTTGTTAGGGTGATTTTCCTATGCTTATTTTTTGAATTTGGTTAAAATGCTAAATACTATGATAATCTCTGATCAACGATGACAAAAATCAACTTCGCTATTTCAGCGATTTTTGTATTGCTTTTTGTTGGAATAATCACACCAAGCTTTGCAGACCAAGCAGATGATGATGTAGCACCGGCACCACCAAGTATCGGAGCAGACATCCCATTGACTTACTTTGGACCAGCTCCAAGCCAGGTTCAAAAAGAACTCATTGGACCATATCAACTACTAAAGTCTGGGCAGATAGATCTTGATGCAGGTACTATAGAATTACCCTTATACAAGGGCCTAGTACGTGACGGATTTGAAAGCTACAAAACAGTTTGGTACATTCTAACAGATACAACTGACAAAGGAAACGCAGAAGCTTTGGGAATTAATCATTCACCAAAACTAATGTATTCAGACATTTCACAATCAGTAAGATATGCAAAGATTAATGAAAATGCACAGCTTGTATTTACACGAGGAATGGTTGATTTCGCACCAGAACGCATGGTCGTTCCAGGTGATGATGCACCATTTCCACCAAAGGTCTTTGAGCCAGGCTCTATTGGAGACGAACACTACTCGCCACTTGTACTAGTAACTAATGCAGGTAGAGAGATTTACAACGCACCAATAATAGCTACAGGTGAAGGGTTTTCATATTGTGACGGTACACCTGATCACTCCAAAGTGCACGACAATGTAATGGCATTTTGTCCTGAAGAGGCAACTGTTACTATGAAACTCACATCAGGGTTTAGCTTTGCAAGACCAGTGTTATACATGAGCACAGATAGCAATCATCCACTAGCAGCAACTCTAGAAGGAGCAACTCTAACTAGTTCAATGGATAAGATTCCAGTTGGAGGAGATGACTCTGCATTCTCAGCAGTTGAGAGAATCTTTGTAATGGGTAATGGCCCAATGGGCACAGAAAATCCACAAAGACAGGGATTAAACAGTGCAATAGCTGATGGTAGATCCCCACTAAATGTACTTGGCGGAATACCAACAATAGCTACTGACTATTCTCCATTGTGGGATGTTAATCTCGGATTCTGGACTGATGAGGCACTAGAGAAAGGATATGATTCAAGAGTTCTTGAAGAATTCCAAATACTCGGTCTAGTTGAGCAAGGATGGATCACAGGTCCCGGTGGAGAAGCCTTTGGCAGCACAGGAATTATAGTGAATTGCCCAATTGTGTTTAGATTCCTCTAAACCTTTTTTATTATTTTTTTTTTCAAGAAAACAGTCATCCTGACCAGATCTTAGGTAGATAATACAAAAATGAAGACTAGTTTCTCTATATGTATTGCAATTTTTGATGAGAATAATTCAAATTTACGGAGGGGGCTAACTCGTGGAGATAATCATGGAAAAAAGTTGGACCCACAGTCTATTTGTCTATGAATAATTTCATGTAAACTAGAGGTATTGATTCAGTTAGAAAGAGAGAATCAAAAAAAGACCAAAAACTAAACAAAAGATAACAGTTATTCCTAAAATTAATCCAAGTCTGCACACATACACACATGATTTAACACATTAAAAAAATTCATATAAATAATAAAAATACTTGAGAGATTTGATCCTGACACTAAAAAAGTCCCATCAGCTAAAGCAACGCTAACTTACAAAATTCGTCATTAGGATGTCTTGAGGTTGTTTGAGCTGCTGCTTTCATATTTTTTCTTCATTGCTAAAACTATCATCATTAGTATGATGGCTGCAATGTTTGTACCTATTATGAATACATCTGATACTAAAACCCCATAAATTAGCCACAATATTGCTCCTGCAGAAATAAATATCATTAAAAATTTTGAAACATCTCCCAATCTTTTTGTCTTGTATCCTTTGTAGATTTGCTCCACCCAACCAGTGAGAATTAAAATTCCAGCAGATACACCTAAAATTGTTAGTAGGGTTGCATCAATTTCCATGATTAACTAACTAACTCCAAAAAAATTCATCTAGTCCCGTTTGTTTTGGTTTTCCCAACATTGTATCAAAATCTAAATCCATTGATGATGTAATTTGCTCTAATGTTGACTCCATAAACTCCATATATTTTTTCGAATCAATCTCTTCTTTTTTTGCTAGTTCCACTGGTTTTACACCGGGTCTGTTTAGTATTTTGATAAAGGAGATGCGATCGCCTTTCTTTATCTCTCTGATTGATTCTAACTGTTTTGCAGCTCGAATGTGTTGGGGGATTGTTTTTACATATTCTGATGGCGCTTTACTCAGCATTACATTAAATGTTAAATCTTTTAATGGAATTTCTTTAGCTTCTACTTTTTTAGCACATATTGCAATTTTTTCACTAATCTGTTGTTTTGCTTTTACAAAATCATTCATTGTTTGAACATTAGATAGTACATCAATTAATTCATAAAACAAATTTTTGATAAATGCTGGAGTGTGTGATTTTTTACCAGTTAGCCCTTTAACATCTACTTTGCCGGATTTTGTTACTCCTAGATAGTTTTTCTTTCTATTGCTTAGCACACAGTATCTATATGATTTGTCAGTCTCCAAGTCTACCCCATGATCTTTTTTTGCTTGTTCAATCACAATTTGGATTTGTTCTTTGGTGGGATTTTTAATAAATAATGAATCTGTATCTCCATAAAGAACTTCAATGCCTATCTCTTCGCATTTTTTAATCGTCTCTAAAATTGTATATCTACCAATTGCAGTTGTTGCCTCAGCTACTGGTAAAAAGTATAATGGAAATATTTCAGCACCCATTACCCCATAACTAGCATTTAGAATTACCTTGAGTGCTTGACTGACTACGGTGTACTGTTGTCTTTGATCACTAGTTAGTGTCTCCTTTTTTGACAAGCTTTTATAGTAATTTACTCTCAAATCTCGCAGTGAGCCAATAATCAATGAGGTCAAGCCATTTTTTTTTGTACATGCCCAATGATTAGTTCCAGGAATTGTATTTTCTTTACATTCATTGTGTGTACACCTTACTGTTTCGTATGATAAATTTCGAATTTTAATTATACTTGGATACAGACTTGCAAAATCCATCACCACAACATCAAAATGAATTCCTTCTTTGGGTTCTACAACTAGACCTCCTCGATATTTTTTAGTTTTGATCACTGCATTAGACATTACTCCTTGTGATCTTTTTTGTAATTCATCACGTTTTGGAATGAGGCAATTTCTTCGTCTATGCTCATAGTATAACAAACTCCTAATCCATTGTGAGACTCCCATTCTTGCAATATCATCAATGGGCATTCTTCCGATTCGTGCAATGATTACAAGTAAATCCATCGTCAAATCTTTGTTAAAACTAGTAAGCTCGTATGTTAGTAGTGCATCATTGTAACAGTAATGTGCAGTCTGATAAAGCGATAATTCATCAAAATCTAATCCATAATCTATTTTCTCTTTTCCTAATAATGCCTTTGAAACACTGTTTAGAGAAAAATCAGTATACTTTTGACTAAATACATAAATCTGAAATGCTCTATTTGATAAAATTTTGTACAAGTCTAAATGAACTCCTTCTTTGAGTGTTGCCGAATCCCTCATCATGTATAACGGGTTTTCCAAATTTTTTATTCCCAATCTTTCTGCCCTGTTGTATAGGTATGGTAAATCAAATTCATCGCCGTTATACGTTAACAAAAATGGAAATGTTTTGATTATGTTAAATGCATCTTGAATCATTTCTTTTTCCTTTTCTAATTCATAAAACGTAACTTTGATGTCAGGTTTTAATTCATTTGTTCCTTGTTGTGTGCCCTTTGTTTTAAGCACGAAAATTTGGTCAAACCCATCTGAACCTTTCAAACCTATGGCAGTAACCTTTTTTTCTGCAAGTTTTGGATCTGGTATTCGTCCTGTTTCTGGCTCGACTTCAATATCCACACTGAGTCTTTTTATTTTTGGGATTGGCTGATTTAACAAATCTGCCCATTCGGTAATATATTTTTTAAATTCTTCAGAGTCTATCATGCTTTCACTATCCACTTTATCCCACAACAAACTCTTCAATGCAAGTTTAACTTCATCAGATATTGGTAGATCATGGGGTTTTATTTTTCCCTTTAAAATTTCATAGTATTTTCCAACAATTAATTTTCTATCATACAAATAATTTTCATAATATTTGATGTCAGATTCCCAAGTTTCAATCACGTTTCGGATACTTTTCTCTCCTGCTGTTCCACCTATGGTTAAAGGATCTGCAACTGTAATTTTTGATACGGTAATTTCTTTATCTTCAATTAAATCATATCTGTTAACAGATTTGATTTCTAAAATGTCATCTCTTTCTTGAAGAAAATCTAATTCGTCAGGAGATAATCTGGAATAACAATATGGTTTGTGACCTATTTCATCTTTCCACAAGAATAATTTTTTAGATTCTGGTTCATAGAATTTTAGTACTGCTGATTTTGAAATATTATCATATGTTGCAGATACCAACATTGATGGTGGCATTGATTCGATTTTTTTTGTTTCAGGTAAATTGATCTGCATTTTCTCACTCTGAATTTTCGTATTTGTTAACTAGTGCTTTTGCCCACTTTGCAATTTTGTTTTTATCCAAACTAACCACATCAACTTTTGCTTCTTTTAACAGGGTGTAATCAGTTTCTGGGTATACATCAAGGCAAACAAATTTTTTGATCCCTATAGTTATTGCCATTTTTGTGCACTCTAAACATGGAACAAGTGTCGTGTAGAGTACTGCACCCTTTATTCCTGCCTCTATTCCTAAAATTGCACAATGCATAATTGCATTAGCTTCGGCATGATTACACAGACATCTATCAAGGGATTCTCCTGATTGAATTTTTCCCTCCATTCGATGCTGACACCTTTGACATCCGCCTTCAAAACAATTTTTAATTCCAGGGGGGGTTCCGTTATACCCTGTTGCTAATTGTCGATGATTTCTAACTATCACTGCACCTACCTGTCTTGTCATACAGTTTGAACGAAGTTTGGCAAGTTCTGCCTGAAGCATAAAATATTCATCCCAATCGGGTCTCTCAAAAGAATTACTCATGTGAATCCTGTATGTGTGTTCAATATATGGATCACGTTATCTGAGATTATTGCGATCATCTTCAAATAATTGACAATATTTCAAAGAGGGGTTGTTGACTAGAACATAGTATTTTACCATACGAAAGCATAAAATCAATAAATTATGATCTTTTATGTGCAATGACTGATTTTGTTGATAAAAAATATGTGAAAAAAAATTCCATAGAGAAACGAGATTATCAAATAAATCTAGCAGCCCAAGCTATTGAGGAGAATTGTATTGTGGTTTTACCAACAGGCTTGGGGAAAACTGCAGTTGCATTACACGTGATTGCAGAATACCTCTCAAAGGGTACAGGAGGAATATTGTTTTTAGCTCCTACTAGAGTATTGGTGAATCAACATTATGATTTTTTGAAAAATAATCTTACACTAGATGATATTTCTCTAGTTACTGGTGAGGACTTGATTCCAAAGAGAACAAAACTTTGGAATAACAGTATTGTTTGTGCAACTTCTGAAATTGCTCGAAATGATCTTATTCGGGGGATTGTTACTACAAAACAATTTAGTCTTGTGATATTTGATGAGGTCCATAGAACTGTGGGAGATTATGCATATTCGGGAATTGCTAAACAATTTGAGAATTCTTCTGTAAGATTAATTGGAATGACTGCTACATTGCCTAGTGAAAAAGAAAAAGCAATTGAAATTTTAACCAAGCTTAGAATTTCAAGTGTTGCAGAACGTACAGAGGAGAGTCCCGATGTAAAACCATACATTCAGAAAACAAATACAGAGTGGATTAACGTTGAACTTCCTCCAGAACTAAAAGCGATTCAGAAATTATTAAAACTGGCATTAGATCAACGATATGATATTTTAAGAAAAAATGGCATTCGTTTGGCCGAACAACAATCTCTTTCTGCTTTACTAAGAATTAGACAGTTAGTGTTAAATCAGAACAGACGTTCTGCAAAGCCTCTTTTTTCAGCAATTAGAATTCATTATGCATTGAACATACTTGAAGCTCATGGTGTTACGCCTTTTCTAAAATTTTGTGAACGTGCAAAAGCAAAGAAAGGTGTCGGGGTTAAAGATTTGTTTGAAATTGATCTAAATTTTAGTAGAGCAATTTATTTGGCCAACAAAGCTCAGTCTTTGGGCATAGAACATTCAAAGATTCCCAAGCTTAAAGAAATTATTGAATCAGTCCCAGGAAAAGCTCTCATATTTACAAGCTATAGAGATTCAGTTGATCTAATTTACAATAAACTCACAGAACTAGGAATCTCTGCAGGTATCTTGATTGGAAAGGCAGGAGATGCAGGATTGAAACAGAAAAAACAGATTGAAACGGTACAAAATTTCAGAGATGGGCTTTTTCGAGTACTTGTTGCTACACGTGTGGGGGAAGAAGGATTAGATATTGCCGAAGTTAACCAAGTAATTTTTTATGACAATGTTCCAAGCTCTGTGAGATTTATTCAACGAAGGGGAAGAACAGGTAGAAAAGATACAGGTAAACTTGTAGTGTTGATTGCAAAAAATACCATTGATGAGACATACTATTGGATAGGAAGAAGAAAGATGACTGCTGCTAAATCAATGGGTGATAAAATGACCAAAGTGTTAGAAGAGAATCATCGTGAAATGGAATCTAAAAAGTTGGGATTGGATGAATATCTCTAGTTTGTGCCTGTATATTTTTTAATGTTTGATTGTTTTCTTTGAATTATTTTGTTTTTATGACTGGTTTTAGATGATGTGTGTTGGAAATTTTTTAAAAATTATAAATAAATTTTCTAATATAATTTGAATTGGTTTTAAAAAAAATCTATTTTATTTAATTTTCTTTTCTCTCTCCATGTGTTGGTTAAAATTTCAATAGACTGGAAAAGTTGGTACAACGACGACGACGACGTAATAATATTGAAAATGATCAATGTAAGAACCTGGAAATCTTTCCAAAGTGTGTTGGTAAATTTTATCTACATCTACAGTGTTAAACAATCAAATATTACATAATAGCCTGGATTCCTTCCAAATATTTCGGCTCGAATATCTTCATAATAACAACCAGAATATTTAATGATTCCAGATGCAATGATATCAACTGTTTTAAAATTGTCAACACGAAAAACAGGGGGTCTTGTAGATTTTAAACAAACTTTACCATCACATTTAAAACAATTAACACGTCCTAGTACTGATCATTTTGTCAATATTGGATGATAATATGGATAGAACAATAACAACACAAACATGTTTTTCATGTCCCGTAAAGAAATCTCAGATGTACAATGGGACCACGCACCACATCTACTAAAACCAGCTAAAACTGAAATACCAAGAAACGATGATAGAACCACGATCAAATGAAGTATTTTTTGTCTTGACTACTGGTTGCAGATGTGCATACATACCATCAATACAACTCAAAATCTACTGTACATTTGAGATTCCAGAAATTGCAACAGAATGTATTTGAAAAAATTCCATCCAAAATAATCAAATCTACACACAATAAGGAAAGATTGATCTGCAAAGGTTTCAATTGACTCAACATCAATTGCTGCAAAAAAAGGTAATGTTGTAGGAATGATGGATACAAGAAGATTTTAGGCACAAGTACATGGTACAGTAGACCAAAATGGATTGTCAATTTCAATAGTTGCAGCTCTGCAAATCTTCATGATAGTACCAAACTCATGGATACACTAGAAAACACTTCATATCTTCTTGGTGGTGATATCCTAGAGGAATTGTGCATAGGTGTATGCAGACAAGGGTTATGATGCTGTATACAAAGAGAGTATCTCAAATCTTGTGGAATGAAATGTCGTATTCCTTACAAAAAGAATTTCAAATCAAAATCCTCGAAAAGTCCCCAAAAGGATTACAATAAAACAAGATTTGTTGTAGAGAGATTCTTTGGATGGCTCAAAGGTGGGTCTAGAAGAACTAGTCAGATACGAGAGGAATTGTGATACAGTACTACGGAAATATGATTTTTTGAGATTCACTCCAGAATTTGGTTCAAAAACACAAATGAATAGATTATTTACGGAATTTTTAACTTTAGATTTTAAGAAGACAGCTAAAAGTGAGTTGTATCGTAAAAGCAAGGGGTGGATTGAAAAAAGTTTGACTGAAAGAAAAGTTAAACAATATTCCATAAAGGATGATTCTTTTCTTATACCATTTCTTAGTAGTGCATCTATTGGTATTGATACAAGTAATAATCAAGAGGATACGTTTGTATGTATTGCATTTTTTGATAATCATTCTGCAGGATATCATTATTTAGAAAATATATTATCAATTCCGAAAACAAAAAAGAATCATGAAAATGAATTCAAATGGAATAAACTTAATACAGTATATCGAAAAAAGATTAGTGAAAAAATAGAAACTATATTGAAAATGTCTTGTTCGATGATTCTTATGATTAAAACTAATGCTTTACACAAGAATGATGAAAAGATAGCAGATATTTTTGTTAAATTAATTTATGGTTGGTTTACAAATTATGATTACAAAAGTGATGCGAGAATTTTACTTAGAAAAGAATTATTCAAATTATCAAATCAAACACCAATTCATTGCGATTCTGATTTTCAACCTTTAACTCCTGTAAAAATTGTAAAGCAATTTGTAAAAATTTTATCTGATGGGAATTTCTATGAACCATCATATGTGGTAAAAGATTCTCACGAATCTGAACCAATTCAAATTGCAGATATTTTATGTGGAGTGTTAAAACAACATATTATTGAAAAAAATGAATCAATATTGGTGCCTTGGGAATTTCATAATAAATTAAAATCTAAAAATTCAAAAAAAGATGCCAAATGCTATTTTTGGAAATTTTCTTAACAAAAAAAAGTGAAGTGCCGTAGTTGAATTTCGCAGACGTTGTTGCCTCTGGCAACCCCGAACCCTGCTGGGTCACTCCACCTGATAACAGTATAACATTCTAGTTAATAAACCACTATCTGGTATTTTATTCAGAAAAGTGAGATGGCTATCATGTACTATCATATGTTTGTACTTTCCACTCATGTGGCATCTAAACTACATACATTTTGATTGATCGTTTTATTGATTCTGATCAACAAATGAGTAAAATTTTGATAGTTTCAGTTACAGAGCATTCATTCTTTATCTTTTTTAATGAGGTATGCTAGTATTATTAATTGGAGAAAAAATACCTGCTGATAATTTCAATATCGATAGTGTCATTGTTGATTATTTCTTTATTAATGGTTTTTGATGAAAGGATACGTTTGTATGTATTGCATTTTTTGATAATCATTCTGCAGGATATCATTATTTAGAAAATATATTATCAATTCCGAAAACAAAAAAGAATCATGAAAATGAATTCAAATGGAATAAACTTAATACAGTATATCGAAAAAAGATTAGTGAAAAAATAGAAACTATATTGAAAATGTCTTGTTCGATGATTCTTATGATTAAAACTAATGCTTTACACAAGAATGATGAAAAGATAGCAGATATTTTTGTTAAATTAATTTATGGTTGGTTTACAAATTATGATTACAAAAGTGATGCGAGAATTTTACTTAGAAAAGAATTATTCAAATTATCAAATCAAACACCAATTCATTGCGATTCTGATTTTCAACCTTTAACTCCTGTAAAAATTGTAAAGCAATTTGTAAAAATTTTATCTGATGGGAATTTCTATGAACCATCATATGTGGTAAAAGATTCTCACGAATCTGAACCAATTCAAATTGCAGATATTTTATGTGGAGTGTTAAAACAACATATTATTGAAAAAAAATATTGCAGATATTTTATGAAAACAACATATTATTGAAAAAAATGAATCAATATTGGTGCCTTGGGAATTTCATAATAAATTAAAATCTAAAAATTCAAAAAAAGATGCCAAATGCTATTTTTGGAAATTTTCTTAACAAAAAAAAGTGAAGTGCCGTAGTTGAATTTCGCAGACGTTGTTGCCTCTGGCAACCCCGAACCCTGCTGGGTCACTCCACCTGATAACAGTATAACATTCTAGTTAATAAACCACTATCTGGTATTTTATTCAGAAAAGTGAGATGGCTATCATGTACTATCATATGTTTGTACTTTCCACTCATGTGGCATCTAAACTACATACATTTTGATTGATCGTTTTATTGATTCTGATCAACAAATGAGTAAAATTTTGATAGTTTCAGTTACAGAGCATTCATTCTTTATCTTTTTTAATGAGGTATGCTAGTATTATTAATTGGAGAAAAAATACCTGCTGATAATTTCAATATCGATAGTGTCATTGTTGATTATTTCTTTATTAATGGTTTTTGATGAAACATTTTCCAAAAATAAAATATTCAAAGAAAAAGAATCCATTCCAGTTGAATCCAAATCAATAGATATAATAGAACAAAGAGAACCAAACCCATCAAACTATATCTACTGCCTTGAATCCTCCGATCCTGTATCTTTTTGTGGCGAGCTTACTACAATAAAAACAATGATAAAAGAAAATGATCTATGTAAAAAAAACTCGAGGGATTCATACTGTTACATAATTGATAAACAAACAAATTCTATGCAGAATTATTATTTATGTTATAATTGTGAAAATAATTCAAATGAAAAAAAATTAGTTACTACAGATAGATTCGTCAGTCCTACATTTATCATTGAATCATTAAATTTTGGACTTGATGAAGTTCTAGAAAAAAAATTGTGGATAAAATTACGTGAAAATAATTGTATTCCTGTAAAAAATACCACAGCGGGTGACTATGCTAGTCAAAGACCCTCTTTTACATATAGTTATTTCCTAAATTGTTTTATAAGTCCAGATATTGCAAAAAAAATTTCTGATGAAATTGATGGGGTAGAATATAGGGCTCATCAGTACAAAGAGATTTTTCAACTTGACATAGATATTCCAGAGCCTTTTATTAAAAAAAAATAAAGTAAGAATTACTCAATTTCTAATTCTTCTGCAATGTTTTCCCATACCGATACCACCTTAGTTCCTAATTGCACGCTTTCACAAGCTGATGGATTTGCATCATCAAAGTTTGTAGCACAAAGTTTGCCTACATGTAATCCTACTAGTTTTGCTTCAGTGTTTGATGTGTGTAGTAGTATTGGACCCCCACTATCTCCTTTTTCTGAATCATAGTTCCCAATAGCTTGCTCAAACAATAATCATATGTACCTCTTACAGTTGCATTAAGATGTAAAAAATATCCTTGTGATTTTGTTTTAGATCCATAAAGATCAATGAGGGGTGAGAAACCTAATTCATAGATTCCATCTTTTCCAATAATCTCAATGGATGTATTGTTGTTGCGTATGTCAACTATTGTATAGGTGTCTACATCGATTCCAGGGTAAACTTGAATAAATGCTGAATCACTTTTTCTGTTGACGACTGGAAATTTTTCTATGTCTTATTTGACCGTGAATTTTGTTAATTATTGGATCTCTATTTATTCTCAAAGAAAATACAGACACTGTTCATTATCAAATTTTAATTGTGCAATGATACAGTGTAATACAAGGATACAAGATTCAATTACTAAAGAGAATGGTTTGAATCGTTGAAAAACTATTATTGAAAATACAAGTTTGAATAAAAATTTAAAATAAAGATCACATCTCAAAGATTATAGAACTCGATCTAATTTAGAAAATGTATAATCATTATTCTTCTAGTATGCATTGATTATTTTCTAAATAATCAAAGGCTTCAATGCCAATACCTCCATTAGGCTTCATAAATCGGTCTGAACTACATGCCACATAGTACCAATAATGATAGTTTTCATTATCAAAGATCATCATCAACATTATTTCATTGTTGTAACTATCGTTATAGCGTGCATCTAAAATATGGGCTTTACTTGGTGAAACTTTTTCAGTTGAATCAGGATACATTGTTTTGAATTTTTTGTAAATATCATGTTCACAGAACATTGAAAATATTTTCTTGTCTTCTGCGGTAATGGTATTATCAAACCTTGCACCTACATCATACATCATAAAGATTATTGCAGTAACTAGGATGACTATGAGAAATATCAGATATATTGAGATCATATCAAAAAAAAAGTGATGTTATAAGGATTTCAAGCATTAGTAGTCGTGCCATTTACATACCATGTGTAAGATGGTTGTGATCTTTGGCTTGCTTGAAAGTCTAGTTCTCCAAACACAAATTGCAATAATCAAAGAATCAACCAAGACCAAGAAACAAGGATAGAGCCATAATCAACTAATCTGTTTGTGCTAATTACAGTTACAGATGAATAAACACACCATCAATACTGTTCAAAATCTACTAGAATTTTAGATTCCAAAAATTACAAAGCGAGACATTTGGAGAAAAATTCTATCCAAAATAATCAAATCTGTACAATAAAAAAGGATAAACCTGTAAAGATTTCAATTGACTCATTATGATTAATGTAAAAAAGGTAATTTCATAAATGATAAATTCAAAAAGATTAGGAACAAAAGTGTATTAGGAATAAACCAAAAAAAACAAACTGAATTATTAAAAAAAAGATTAATTAAAAAATATGATGGTTCAAAAAACTAGATAATTTTTTTACAATTAATTAATTATCCGAGTCTTTTGATAATGTGATATCCAAATTCTGATTTTATGGGTTCAGAAATTTCTCCAATTTGAAGTTTAAATGCTGCATTTTCAAAGGGCTTTACCATCATTCCTTTTGTAAAATAGCCTAAACTACCTTCTTTTTTCCCGCTACCGGTATCTGTTGAAAATTCTTTTGCTAAATTTCCAAATTTTTCTCCATTTTTGATCTTTTCTAAAATGGATAGGGCTTGACTTTGTTTTTCAACTAGGATGTGTGAACATTTTATTTTATTGCTCATTTTATCTTGGAGTTGTTGCTTGTCTTTATTTGTTAGGGTCTATACGTAAAATTACAAGTGTAGCACAGTTAAAGCGTAACAAAAGTAGTCATAGTAATTAAAATCCACAAAATTTCATTGTTAAATGATTTATAGGTTTACGAGTCAAAACTTTAAAAAAAAACCATTCAAAGAGACATACAGATATTGAGAAAATATTTGCTGTTTTATTTTTTACATTTAATGCAATAGGAGGAAGAGAAGACATTACAACCACAAGACCAGGAAATAGTTTAAGATAATATACAAAATGAGATTACAGGTGTATATCGTGATGTATCATTAAACATTCTTGTTTTATCTTGTTTAGAAATTTTTTCTACGATAAACTATATCAATTAAAAATACGTTCTCGAATTTCTGGAATGTGTTTGTATACAATGTCTCGGATTTTCATTTGATCTTCCTCAGTTGGCGGCTCTTTTTGAGCACTAAGAAGTGCCCCTCCCATTCCAAGTGCCATTCCCATCACCATTCCATATACAAATTCTTGAGGATTTTCAATTTTTAACATTTCTTTGTTTCCTTTAATTTCATCTAAATATGTTGGAATTGTAGTTACAGCCCCGTTGATTACCTGAATAATTAACTCCTCTAATTGTCCCTCATCCATGTATTTCATTAATTTATTTCCTAATAAATCTGCACCTAAGATTTTTAATCTCTATTTTATGAGTCTCTACATGTTCTCATTTTTTACTACAAACAAAGCTAATGCAGCCTTGCCTGATGTGATAAAAAAATTCGAGTATGCACTGGCAAAAAATATCGAAGTTAAAAAAATAGAACAAGAGTTAAAAATCAGCATCTCAACTACAAACTCGTTTGAATCTTTTGTTGACTTGAAACAAAAACTAAATTCTGCAATCACTAAATTTTATGAATCCATAGAAATATTAGAAGACACAGGAGTTATCATCAAAAGTATTGAAGAAGGCTTGCTTGATTTTCCTTCAAAACGATTTGATGAAGAAGTTTGTTTGTGTTGGAAGTATGGTGAAACACAAATCAAATTTTGGCATGAAAAAAACTCGGGGTTTATGGGTCGTAAACCAATCCAAGTCAGTGATGATACTTTGATTTGATTATTTTAATTGCAAGCTTTTTAAAATAATCCAGTGTTTGTAAAATGTGCAAAACTTTTTTTCAGAATTTAGTATCATATTTGTAATCATATCTACTCATCAAAGAACCAAGATTAGTTTATCTATTTTTGGGTAATACTGTTAAAGAACAGTTGTTTTAGAGTAATTATTGTTTAGAGATTTATCATTTTGTATCTACTTATTTTGAATGAAAGATTGTACAAGCATCATATCTAACAAAAGCAATGGGATTTTCTTACCATACAAATAACTGTTTTATTTGATTTGTAAATATCTTTAAAAATATTACCTTGATGTACCTAAATTGAATAGTTTTGATGATTTGTATATTACACTTTGTTATTAAAAAAATATCTAAATCCAATCAAGAATGAGAAAAACTATGATTCTTTTCTAGTCTTTTTTTATCTCTACAAATCCCACAAAGGTAATTTTTCTCAAGTTCCTTTAACTCAATTTCAAATTCTTTACTCTGATGATATTTTTCGCTTGTTTTTAATCCTCCAGGAACTTTTTTCTTACAATTATTACAATACAACAAAACCTGAAATTTTATCACTTTGTCGTTTTTTGATATTTTTCCTATAATCACATGGATATCTTTTTTAATTTTGATATAAACTACCAACTATCAAAAACTCATGAATATTATATTGAGTAATTGACACTATTTTCAATGCTTACTGTTTGGTTTAGAGTGATTAGAATACGTTTTCTTCTTGCATCTGTTATTGCAGTTTCTGTAGGTTTATCTCTTAATTGGTGGCAAAATCAATCTTTAGAAATATTTGAACTAGTCTTAACTTTTGCAGGTGTAATGGCGCTTCATGCAAGTGTTGATTTACTAAATGATTTTTGGGATTTCAAGCGTGGAATTGATACTAGAACAATTAGAACCAAAATGAGTGGTGGAACAGGGGTACTGCCAGAGGGATTGCTCAAACCATCTTCAGTGTATCGTGCAGGTATTGCATTTTTAATTCTTGGAACTGCCATTGGAGGATACTTTGTAATTACTGATGGGATTATCATTGCAGTAATCTTGGGATTTGCAGTTATCTCTATCTATTTTTATTCCACTAAAATTGTGGATTCAGGGCTAGGAGAATTTTTTGTTGCAGTTAAAGGAGCCATGATAGTAATTGGCACATTTTTCATCCAGTCAGGTGAAATTTCAATTGAATCCATACTTGCCGGAATTGTTGTAGGCTCTTTATCTTCTCTAGTTTTATTTATTGCATCATTTCCTGATTATGATGCAGACAAATCCAAAGGCAGAAAAACTTTGGTGATCATGGCAGGCAAAAAAAGAGGCGTAAAATTATTTTGGATTTTTCCTCTAGTTTCGTATTTGGCAATAATTGTTGGGGTTTGTACAAGTTTATTTCCCATATTTTCTTTAATTAGCCTTTTTAGTGTTCCATTAATGATAAAATCAGGCGTTGGGTTGCAAAAAAATTATGACTCTGTAGCAGGGCTTATCCCATACATGTCATCTACGTTAATGTTTAGTAGAGTAACTGGGGTATTATTTGTGGCTGGATTTTTAATTGCCTCTAATACTGTAACATAAATTTAGCAAATAATTAAGATTATTATGATTTCAGGATATGCGACCTTTGAGGGAACCAAAAAATTTGCCACAAATTCAGGTGTAAATATAGATAATTTCAAAAATTTTAAAAATCTTTTACTTTCAAATGTTGGTATTGGCACCTATTTGGGAGAAGCAGATCTCAAAACTGATCAACTAGTTACAAATGCAGTTAAAGAAACTATTCAATCAGGAGTAAATGTTGTTGATACTGCAATAAATTATCGTTCTCAAAAAGCAGAACGCTCTGTTGGAAAGGCAATCTCAGAATTAACTCAAGAAGGTAAAATTTCCAGAGATCAGATATTTGTAAGCTCAAAAAATGGTTATCTCACAAATGACGCTGATATAGAATTAGGTTTTTGGGAGTACGTCAAAGAGGAATATTCTCAAAGAGGTATAATAAAAGAAGGCGATGTCACATCAGGTTATCACTGTATGACTAGTGCATATCTCTCAGACCAATTAGATAAAAGCTTGAAAAATTTAGATCTTGAATGTCTTGATTTGATGTATCTTCACAATGCAGTTGAGGGACAAATAAAAGATGTTTCTAAAGAAAAATTTCTAGAGAATTTAGAAGAGGTTTTTAAATTATATGAGAAAAAACGTGATGAGGGAAAAATTAGATTTTACGGTATGGCCACTTGGGAATGTTTTAGAGTTACAACTGAAAACCCTCAATATCTTTCTCTTGAAGATACAGTTGCAATGGCAAAAAAAGTTGGTGGTGATGATCATGGGTTTCGTTTTATACAGTTGCCATTTAACATGCATTATGATCAAGCTTTGCTTGCAAAAAATCAGCAGTTTGGAACTGAGAATATCTCCATTTTAGAATCTGCAACAAGGTTAGGTATTGGTGTGTTTACCAGTGTGCCATTTATGCAAGGTAAGTTACTAACTCCTGGAACGATGCCTGAATTCAATAATCTAAAACCTTCATTACGGGCTTTGCAATTCATACGTTCTTCACCTGGTGTGTTAGCACCATTAATTGGGCAAAAATCTCCAGAACACGTATCTGAAAATCTTGAAATAATGAATATCCCTCAAATGTCTAAAGATGAATTTCTTGCATTGGTGAAAAAACTAACCAAATAATTCTTTAATTCTAGTCACAAAAATTATAGAAAGATAATAAATGAGAGATATTTAGAGTCATAGTATTTGTCTGCTAAAATTTATGATTATACAAAAATTTGTAATGCTGTTTTTGACATTGATCCTAAAATCAGATTTGCAGGAGTAATCAATGAACGAGGCCGTCTAGTTGCAGGTGGGATGAAAGAGAATGTGGAACCATTAGAGAGTGAAAAAGACGATGAGATGATTTTCATGGAGCTTGCTTTGCGTGTTAAAATGAGAAAAGAGTTTGATAAACAGTTAGGTCAGGTAAACTTTGCCATGGCTTCTCGTCAGCGTGCTTTGGCAATTAGTGTGATAATTAATGATGATATTTTGTATGTAGTATCAGAGCCTGATACAGATTATGGTACATTGCCAAAAAAAATCATTGGGATAATTCATTCGTAAATAAATTTAGATTATGCGAGTCAGATATTTGATTTATAATAATAATTTTTCATTTTAATGTGTATGGTAGATAAAAGTTATTTATGTTTTATTAGAATTTCTGAATGAAAAAAAAGAATTGAAAAATCAGTGTAGTAGCAGCAACAGCAGTCTAGAAATTATCAAAATTTTAGTCATCTGTTGATCAGAATGGTAGACAAGTGATCAATCAGAATGTATCGTTTAGATGTAAATGATGGAAGGTGTAATGTGTTACAGATACAACAGTTATCCGCGTTGCAGAAAGTGGGTGTTTTGTTGTTTTCACACCCAAAGTCAAAGCGTACATACTACACATTACACAATCCTTGGATAGTAAAGTCAAAAGACATGATTTACTAATGAACATAATCTGCAACCAAAGTTGTATTAGAGTTTAATCTGAGGTGGTGCATTTTACCATGCTGGAAAAAGCAGTAGTAGAGCAACAGGTATCTGAAGATGACTCTATTACATATTTGATAGGTAAATTAATCAATGAAAGACACTAAAAAGATAATTGTGTGATCTGATGCGACAGAATTTGAGTATCATACTGCACACCGCGCACTGACATTGTTGTTCTCTTGTGTATTTTACACCAAATGTCAGTTTGGACCATCTGAACAAACACATCTGTCTGTGCAGTAATAATCAACGTCATCTTGGATGGGAATCATTTTCTAGAAGCTGAGCTGTTTACACAAATATTAAAAACTAGAAAAAGGTAGTGTGTGGTATTAGGTAAGGGATGATTCAGAGTCATAAACACCAGATGTAACACATGGTAGGATTCCTGTAATCCTGACTGCCTTCTTGGCAAAACAATGGATGGATGAAGGGCAGGAACAATACAGAAAACAGAGAAAGATAGACCATTTGATGATAACTATACCATCAGGAAAACAAGGCAGAGACAACATTTTCTGTAATTAAGAGATGATTTGATTCAAGAATCAGAATATAATGAAGGTATAAAGACAAAGAGAACAGCAAGGCCTAGCTTGGAATTACCACAGAAATATGTTATTTTTTTGACATTTTTGATGATTTCTAGATAGTCCATTATTGATAATACTCTAAAATTTCAGTCTTTAAGAAATAACTTGGATAATATTAGATGAGAAGAAGGTATCAAGAAAACTAAAGAGTTGATATGATTTTGTAATTTTAATAATTTTTCTTGTCTATAATATCCAATTGTTTTTCTAACAAATCAATAATAAAATCAAACATGTCTTTATTCAAATCATTTGTGTTCATTCCCAAACAAGTTCTTAAAACTAAATTCCTCAATTTTTTAAAATGGATTTTACCACAAAATTTAGCTAATGATATAGGAAATTGATAATACAAATTAATCATTACATATGCTTTTGATTTACCATTTTTATTTAATTGTACAGAAAAAGTCTTTATCCACCTAGTATGTCGTTGACTAATTTTTTATTATCTTTAGGATCATTTTCTAACTTGCTTGCAATTTTGTATGTAAAAGCAACCGTACTTAATGGGAATACAAGAATATGTTTGTTTAAATTTACATATTGTTTTATTGATTGGAGTGCAGTTCTTTTGTTTCCATCAATGAACGGATGTAATCTAATTAGACCTCTAATAGTACTGTTGTTCTTTTGTAAATATCATCATAGTTTAAAAATTCAATCTTTGCAAGTAATGATTCAATTGCACCTTTATTTCCACATCCATCTGTGATTTTGTATTCTGTTACAAAAACTTCATGTATTGCAAAAATTTCAAAAGGGGTTTATTCCTTAAATTTCATGTAACGCATCAAAAATTAGTCTTGATTCATTAATGCTTTTTCTAACTGCATCTTGGAGCTCTTTTTTTGTCATTTTAACACCACACTAATTTAACAACGTGAATTAATAAGGATGATAATTCTGTTAGGTTATTGGACAAGAGTATGAAATGGGGTTTTGTCACGTTAATGTCCCAAGCGTAAAATATAGATTTTGTTCTGGTTCAAAAATTCAGTATTTTATTATGATATAGGTAATGGTCTTTAATCTTTTATTTTATGTTCATATCACAAAAATTTTATAAAACCCGTAAAAGTGATTAACCACATTCAGACCCTATGAATATCACTTGGGATATATTTCCCATAAACCTGCTGTCTGCAAATCCATTCTGACCACGCAGTTCAATTTCAGTCTGAAGATATGCCGTACCTGAATCAGAAGGTTGTAGAGTGAATAGATCAGGTGTCAGGAATGGTTTAAGTAAACCACCAAGTATAAGGTTTGTGCCATCAGTGGTGTAGACAAAAAATTCAAACGGTGTCTTTTCTGCATACTCACTTGTTGATGTACTAAAGCGAGTCTGGGTATTTAAAATCACAGCACGTGGGGCATTAGAAATAGTACAACCGTCATCACCAGGGCACCAATTATCAGCCCCTATCGTTACATTATTTACCACATTACCAGTGTTTTCTACTGCGATGGTGCCCTCATTTGTTATATCACCTGGACTAAAAGTGCCAAAGTCTAATGTGACATCACCTATTGTAGTCTCACATATGGGAGGTATAATGTTAAAAATGGTATTACCTACATCTACATCTACAAATGGGTTATTATCAACAACATCTATGGGTAGCTCATGTAGAGATACCTGAAGTGCTAAACTAGGTGTAGTGCCAAGGAAATTAGGATTATCAAAATCAAATTCAAGATGAGTACCATTGTATAGCACTGTATGTCCCTCCGTTAAGGTTGGTATCGTGAATGTGTCTGTAGGAATCACCCCATTAGTATCTCTATTCAAACTATTAATTGTAGAGTTACTACTGTCGAATTCAAATCTAATGTTGTTGGCACCTTGGTTTTCTATAGTAATTGTTCCATCATCTATTAGTGATTGAAACTCAAAAACAGCCTTACCTGTATCATTTAAGACGATATCTACTGTGGTATCAGGGAATGTGATTGTTGGTAGATTAAGTTGTGTGATATTCATAGTTGATGTCGTTGTTTGTGCAAAGACCTTCTCGCTCCCTCCAAGGGAGACAAGTAAAATTAAAGATACTGCAATTAGGGTTGTCAAGGTGGTAATAGTCAATTGATATACAACAAAATTTAAAATATATAAAAACTTCTCCTATTTTGACCCCTTCAAGTTGTCTGAAAGTAGAACAAAATTTTATTTGTGTTAACTGTCGGAGCTTTTTTTATTCTGTGTGATCTTGGAGAGTTCTGTTGCGTTATGCCGACATGGTTCTTCTCCTGTTATTTCTTAAAATTAAATCTTAACTATTTGTGTTCTAAATTACATTAGTGTGCTAAACATAAATCACTAATGAGATTATGTTTCAATTTTTAACAAAGCGCTTCATATGGTTTTGTTAAGTTATATGGACATGAGTGTGAAATGGGGTTTAGTTAGGTTAGGGGTCCAAGCGCAAAATATAGATTTTATTTAGATTTAAAAATTCACAGTAATTTAATTGGAAATATGAATAATATGTTCTAAATAATAATCGACAGTTGAGATGTGAATTTTATTCAGACACCATAAAAACAAAATTGGTGCAGGAGATGGGATTGAACCCACGAAATCCTAAGATTATGATCGGTTAAGCCCCTAACGCCTTTGACCAATTTAGGCTAACTACCCTGCAATTGATTTGATATTAAACACCGAATTAGTTGTTTCAAAACCCTAGTCTTCAACAGAACTTGTTTGGGTTCTCGGTACTCACTAAATGCAATGTGCCATTATCCATACGTGCCTCAAATTCATCTTTGGGTTTTTCATCCACATCACTCCATTCAGGAAGCAGAACAAGCCATGATAGAAGTTGATGGTAGGGACAAATGGACCACACTCATCAAAAATGCCTCACTTTACAACAAAAATTCAGAATAAGATATATATCCCTATAACTTTACAGAACCTGATTCTGGGTTTTGTGTAATAATAGAATATAGGCACCAAAACATAATTTATTCCAATTTAAAAATTCACTAAAAAATATTGATTGAACTCGGAGGGGGAGAACTAGTTGATGTCAATGTTGTCTTTTTGACTTTATTTTTGTGTAGCATTTTTGTAGGGATTACCATCTTTACTACCATGCTGTTTGCAGCATTTGAGTCTCTCCCGGTGGCGGTTATTCATCAAACCCCAATTCATAATTTTTTTTATTTTGACGTGTAGAGATTTTTTTTTGAATTGGAAAAAGATCTATATTTCATGCCTTATGCATAGCACCAGAAGATGAGTCAAAGCCTTAATTCAAATGATTTCCAACTATTATTACAAATAATATGATGTGCCATATTATAGTAAGAGGATATGTTTTTGAATACTTTCAAAAGAATACACCTGTAATTATTCCAGATAATGAAAATGGTACTACTATTGCAAGTGCATCATTTCCATTGAATTTGTTACCAAATAACCATGTTTCTGCATGATTATGATAAAGAAAAATAATGCAGATGAATAACCAATTTGTAATACTGATATAATTTTTCTAATAAAAAAAGAAAGGATGTTAGAAGAGCCATGTAAACACTAGACTATTCCTTCTTCTTCTTCTTCTTCTTTATTAATTGGTCAAATTGCAATTCATCAGGATTTGAGTGTATGATTGGACAATAATTTATGTTTCTTGGGCAGTTAAACAGACATTGAATATTCCAAAAAAGTGAGTTGTAAACTTGCAGTTTATCCACATAAATATACAGTTGAGGGTATGCTGAGAAATTAAAATTCAAACATATCAAAAGAGACGACAAAAAGACACAGTCACGACTAGTCCTAAAACCGATCATTTTGTAAATAATCCTTATTCCAAGTCTAGATCCTCATGCAAAGATAATTTTCTCACCAAATACAGAATACAGATAAGAAACGATTCAAACAAAATATTACATGGATTTTCACTCGTTTTGAGATTCCAATGAAGAAAACACTAGTTGTATCCTTGACTTTTTTGATAAAATAAATTAGAGAGATTGATTAAAGATGAGAAATAGTTATGCCCATGCCTCAGTCTTGTTTATCTGGCAGTACAATCTTCTCATCAAAATTCTGACATATTTCTAATAGTTATAACGCTTATTTCCATCATGAATCAATGCTAATCTTCAAAACGCTCTTTTAAAATTAATTGACTCTACTGTCATTTTTATCGTAAACATGTCCTTCAAAACCTAAAGGAATTTTTGGCTCTCCAGAGAATTATCTTAGATCTATCCAACCACGAGAAATTAATTTTTCAGCAGTTGCCAATTTTACACATGCATTTTTTGAGTTGTCAGGTTTTGAAATTGGTATGAGGTTAGAACTGCATGTGTAATCGGTATCTGAATTAACTGTAAAATCATTTTCTAGTTTAATAGGATCTACTATTTTTTGGGTTGGCACAGTATAGTTTGATACATTGTAGGGTACTGGAGGAGAATGTGATGATTCATCTAGGAACATTTTAACAAACAGATAATCAAAATTAAATAGGTAGTCATCTTTTAGAAACGGTACTTTGAATCTATCAAAGCTATCAAATGATTTAATTTTAGTTATTGTAAGATGCTCAGTTTCTGGAATGGTAAATTGTTCTAAATTTGAATCTCTCCAATTCTCAAAGATTCTTTTTTTGTCTTGCTGGGATTCTAGAGTATCATTTTCATCGTATTCTATACTCTCTTCAAAAGATGCTGGGACAGAAATTCTGAAGAGATATGGTTCATAATCGTATGTTTTGTATTTATGAGAATAAACATGTGCACCAAATGTTTCAGAAAATGTATCTTCTTTGGCGTCGAAAACTTCAGTAGGGATATCAATAATTAAAAACCCATCATCGAAAGATTCAATTTCAAAATATAAATTATAATCCTCAGAACATATACCTTTCATCACACCATTTTTGATTGTGTGGTTTAGATAAATAATTGTGCGATAATCTTCTTCATTACAAATTGTTTCAATGTCGTAGGATTTGGCATGCTGTTTATTAAAAGAAGATGTAAGATATTTTTCTGCCCAGCCGGGTGGTCCTATGCCTTGACTATTCATTTGATCTGCATAACTTGTTTGTAAAAGTAGACTCAAACCAACCATTACAAATAGTGTCGATAGTACGATGCATATTTTTAACATTGAATAATTTTGTAATTTAATATTATTAAAGTGATTGATGGATACAGATTTATTTCTGAATTTACACATTAGGCATAAATTAATTGTTATTTTAAATAATTTTGGGTATATCTAGACACGTTAAAGTGAATTAAGAAGCAAAGTTTAGGCACGGTTATGTCAAGTTATCAGGGATTAGGACAAAATTTTTACACTGTTCCAAACTTGGGACATTTACTCTAGTGTTAATTCAGGACATGAGAAATTTGTTGGGAATTAGTCATTATATCATGTTGTGTTGACAACCCAAAGCGTAAAATCACGATCTAAAGATTGAAAAATGGCATGAATCAAAAAAATCTAGGCTGAACAGTTTAGCAAGATTACAAGTTCCAATAATGTTCATTTTATGATTTTTTAAAAAAAACTTTGACTAAAAGATGTCAGGAATTCTAGTTGTCCTAGTAGGGTGAGATACCCTACAATTGTTCCCTTTCATGGTTTGTTATAACCAAGTGGGACTTGGGGAAATTATCAAATGTATTGGTTTTAGAGTTTTGTCTCATCTTCGGATGCTAACATGGACATGAAATGTGGAACTTTTCTGATTCAAAAAAATCTCTACACATTAAAATAAAAAAAGAGGCAATGAGTCTAATAAACCGCCACCACAAGAACACAAATGCTGCAAACATCATGATGATTATTGGGGTTGTTGTAGTATAATTCCAATGTATAATCTCTTTTTTGCCATTACAGAATCTTCATTTTTAGAACCAAATACAGGATTATTCCACCTAACACACCTAGTAATATTGGAACAGAACCATTCTTTGGTAGGTCTTGTCCTTGGAAAGAATTTGTGGTCTTATCAATCCAACAGAATCTATAATTAATCTCCAACAAATTTCTCACGTCCTGAATTGAACACCAAGTAAATGTCTAGAGTTTGAAACAGTGTGTAAAAATTTGTTTGTATAACAAAATGGGTGCAATGCAATAAGGAATAAGAATGTTCTATTCAATCAAAGAATCTTGACAGTTTTTGTGGTTTGAGAAACAAAACATACACTATGATCTTTAATTCAGTTGCATGTATCACTTGCCACTCATCTACAATAAATGGTTCTTGGTATGCAAATGATGTATTTGTTAATGCATGAATCAAAAATATTCTCAAATGATGATGGGTGTATTTTGTGCAGGTTACTTGTCTATACAGTAGGATCTGAGAGCCTTCCCATGAACAGTATTGTACCGCTCTCATCGTCTTGTATTATAAACAAGAATGGGTGGTCTGCGATGAATCTCGGTAGGGGTGGGGGTACTGATGTGGTTTGATCTATAATAGTTGTAACAGCTGCTGCCTCTGTTCCCTCTTCATTAACATCTACAAATGCGTCATGAGATGCTGCTGACACAAATAGATTAGCAGCAGAAGAGCCAATGTTTTTGAGATCAGCACCATCAGGATTAAAGACATCTAGCATTCCAAGATTTTTCAATAAAGGAATCAGATCATAACTAGTTTTTGTCGTAAATTTTGGCATCACTACTTTAACTTCTTGAGGGTATAGTTCTTGCTGCCATTTTTTTATAAGCTCAGATGAAAGAGATTCCTCAAGGGAATCAATTCCATCTCTGTCTTCAGGTAACACAACAAGCATAGAGAGCCTGTCTCCCTCGTATGGCATCTTTAGTACTTTAACACCATCTGATTGTATATAGTCAAATTTTCCTTTTTGTTTCATAAGATCTGCACGTACACTATCTGTATTACTTGTCCAGAAATCAGACTCTTCTGTATCCTCCTCTTGGAACTGTGTGAGCCATGTTCCTTTAAAGTATATGGCATTTGTTATCACCATGGCAGTGAAGTCATTTACAGCATCTTTTGAGATCACTTTTGGTATCTTGTTATTTGTATTCTCAGCTGCCCAATCATTTATTATCTTTACAGCAGGAGGGTCTCCACCCCCAAAGATAACTTTTTCTACACTTGCAAGATATGTCTCACGAGATACACTCAGATATTTATCATAAGGTTCAAATGAATCTGCAACCCAGAGTGCGTTTGCCATGTCAAGTGTTGCATACTGGTCATCTTGATTGATTGACGACATTAGATGTGCAGTAGAGTTGTGGCGTATGATTGGGTCTGATTCGAGTCCAAAGACTTTTTTTATTTCATCAGCAGTATTCTCGTTTGCCCCTTCATACAACAAAGAGAATGCTACTAACATGCTTGTAGGTGAGAAGAAGATATTGTCATTATCATCATCGTCCTCATCCTCTTTCTCTGATGCCTGTTTGTAAAAATCAACTGCAAAGTCATTGTTTGCACTAGCCAAGTCTGAGGGTATTACAGCAGAATCTATCTCTAGTGCGTTTACTACAAAAGAGACAGAGTTGTAAGATGCTGAATGGTCTGAGATACCATATGACTCAACAACAGATGATGGAGTATCAGGTTCAACACTAACAGAGTTGGAAGACGTTGGAGGGTCTGAGATATCATATGACCCGCTGATGCCATCAGAATTACCATCATCAACTGAGTTGGAAGACGTTGGAGGGTCTGGCATGCCATACGACAATACCAAGATAGCAGACACAACAACCAAAATTGGAACTAGGATGATTATCTTCTTCATGGAATGATCACACCATGTGACTCGCGCTCAAAGTTGTCTTGGTCTGATACTGTAATCCAGAATTCGTTTATTTCGGTCTGAGCATCAGAGTATGTTGGGAAGATTGGTAAAAATAAAGAGAGAAAAACAGTACATAATATTGATTTGCCATTCAATGAATGCAAAATAGTTTTGAATTATTTAAAGTGTACTGATCTTTGTTCTGTTGGATTGGTAAGACCACAAATTTTTTCTAAGGATAAGACCTAGCAAAGAATGGTTCTGTTCCAATATTACTAGATGTGTTTGGTGGAATAATCCTGTATTTGGTTCTAAAAATGAAGATCCTGTAATGGCAAAAAAGGGATTATACATTGGAATTAACTAACAACAACCCCAATAATCATCATGATGTTTGCAGCATTTGTGTTCTTGTGGTAACGGTTCATAGACTCATTCCCTCTTTTTTTTATTTTAATGTGTAGAGATTTTTTTTTTGAATTGAAACAAGTTTCACATTTCATGTCTATGTTAGCATCCGAAGGTAGGACAGAGTCTGATTTTATTTTTGTAAATCATTATTATGCCAGTCTCAGATAATGTGTGTAATTATTAGATATCAAAGCATTAATCTCAATGCCTGAAACTATAAATTGAATTTAACAGTGAAATAATTTGTGCCAGTAGACCCCGTATGTGGAATAGAGTTAGATGAGGAATTAGCATTACTACACATCGATAATGGAAAAAAAATCTATTTTTGCTGTTCAGGATGTAGACGAATATTTCTCAAAAAACCTAGGAAATATAAAAAAAATATCTAAATTGGAAACGCTCCACACATTCTACAAAATTTTGATTTTCCCACGTGGTTTTTACAGTAAGGACATACTTTTTGGGATTTGGAATCATCAGAAAATGGTCCATGCAATTTTTTATAGATTTCATAATAATGCATAGATTCTCTAGATCTAATAATGATACCATCATTTTTTTCCACAGTTAACTTTTTCTCGACAAATTTTTCTTCATCTATTATTGATTCAAAAAGACCAGTCAACCCCAAAGTTCCAGAACCTTCTTGCATTGGTGATTTTTCTCGCCATGCAATTTGTCGTGGTATCTTTTTTTCAAATGTTTTACGCAATATCCATTTGCCTTGCCTCCTACCATTCTCTTCTTTGATTTTAAGATTAGCTGGAATTGTTTTAGCTAGTTGTACTACTTTGTCATTTAAAAAAGGTGACTCTACACGTATCCCCATAGCTTTGCCTATTTTCTGTGTTGGAAAGTGCATTGTTGAACATATTCTTTTAATTTCTTTTTCTAATTCTTTTTCGGATTTGTGTATGAGAAAATTGTATCCTGCAAATAGTTCATCTGCACCATCACCAGTTATGATTGATTTTTCTCCTCTTTGTTTTGCCCATTTGATTGCCAAATACATTACAACATTGTTGCGAATTTCAATGTCGTTAAAGTTTTTTAAAATTTTTATCGTCTCCTCTACTGCCTCTAAAAGTTGTTCTGTTTTGATATTGTAGATTGTCAGGGGCAACTCCATCTCTTTTGATACCATTTGACAGTATGTGAGATCAGTTGAAATAAAATCCTCGGCAATTATTGCTATTGTTTTAGGCTTTTTTGATTTTAAAAAATACGCAATAATTGAACTATCTAATCCTCCAGATAGTGCGATTAGATCGGATTTACACCCATTGCATGAATCCTCTAAAATACTGTAAAGGTTTTGAGAAAATTCTTTGAGCATATTTAATCTTATTTTAGAAATTAAAATAGATATGCCCAATGAAATGACGATTTACCTTGGGTTTGATTGCAAGATTTAAATCCTTAATTTGATTCTTTAGGGTTAATGCTACTACCTGCTGAAATAGAATCCAAAACTTTGATTCCTGCATTACGGGCAATTCTTGCTAAAAAACTTGCACAAGATCACAATATTAGAGAAGAGGAGATTTCAAAGATGTTAGGGGTCACTCAAGCTGCAATAAGTAACTACATTAGAGGTACACGGGGAGATCCTTCTTTGATTGCAAAACTCTTGGCAGAAAAACAAGTTGCAGTAATGATTGAGGAGCTAAGTGATAGTCTTTCTTCAGATATGGCATATACTCCATCAAATCTTTCAAAGTTTATTGGGCTGTGTAACTATATCAAATCAAGTTTGTTAATTTGTGAGATACATCACAATTTAGAATCAAACATTGATGAGCAAGTTTGTAAAGAATGTGAAAATATGCTTCTTAAAGGTCCAGGTAGCGTTTACTAGGTTTTTATTAAAACAATTTCAATTGTTGATGTCATATCTCCAATACCTGCAGCAGCTACAGTGTCAAGATTGATTTTCTGAATCTGAGAATTTCCCTTTAACATTTTTTCTGTGATAATATTTGCCACTGATACAGCACTGGGAATTGAATTTCCTCGGGATTTGAGGATCACCTTCTTTCTTTTGCCTAGAATTTCCAATACTTCGATAGCTGATTCCATTACAGGATAATTTCCAATTTGTATTGTGGTACTTTCAGAGTCTGGGGTCGTCTGCTCTTGACCACGTAGTTCAGTTGTCTCATCCATGAGCATCATTCAATAGTTAGAAATTTTATGTTCTTTTAAGTTTTATCGACCATTGATTCATTTTTCAAAGTAATCAATTGGTATGTTTTGGTAATCACCATTAGGGAGGACTCTGCGAATTGTAATTGGAATCACTCTTTGTTCTAATTCTTCCATTGAGATATCCAATGAAATTCTAGCTGATTTTGGAATTGTGATGAATGGAGGTGCTCCTAATGAGAGTTGTAGTGCTCTTGCACCCATAATTCTTGCCTTTTCAAATCTTGTTAACGTTGGTGGACCAATGGTAATTTTGTTTTTCTCACAAGGGATTTCTATGGGGTCGTGTTCTTCAATTTTCTCAACGACTTCTCTCTCTTCAATTTCTCTAATTTTTTTTGTTAGATTATCTTGTTCTTTTTCAGTTAATGGTTCTACTAGATCTTTTCTATCAATTAATTTTCGATAAGTGTCTAATGCTTTGTTTAGTCCTGCGTTTTCTTCAATTTCTACATCAAGTTCTTCTTCAGGTTGTGAGGCTTCAATTGGCTCTTTAAGATCAGGCAAGTAAGAAAATTTCTTTAAAACGTTATATAATCTAATCATTTTAAAGTACAAATTGAGTACAACATCAGTCTCTAAAAAACAACTAATTTTAGAAATTAGGGGAAAGGCAAAAATTGCATGTGATCTAAAACGACACTTGTCTCCAAGAACTGTTGGAATCATAATAAGATCTCTGCCTTTAGAAGGACATGCGCACATGATTGGAGAAAACATTTTGTATTTTGAATCAAATATTGATTCTGGAATTGAAAGATCAAGGACTGAATTCAAAAGAGGAGATGTTGCTTTTTTGCCATCCACTGGAAGTTTGTGTTTTTTTCTAAAGGATACAGTGTTTAGAAAAACCATGACGCCTATAGGAAGATTAAGTGGTGGTGATGATATTGCCAAATTAGATGATGTAAAATCTGGAGATGTTTTTTGTATTTATGAAGAAACTGCTTTATACAAATGATGACCAGAATATCCGCCGATTCTTTTTACAATTCCCTTTTCAGCAGATTCTCTAAGAAATGCATTTGCCGCTGAAATTTTAACACCTGTTTGTCTTGCAAGGTCTTGAACTGTGACGACTTTGGAATTTTCAATAATTTTTAATGCTTGTTGTGGATTTACCATGACTGTAATCTCTGCTTTCCTTGGACCACTTTCACCTTTGTCTTTCTTTTTCTTTGTATCTTTGGTATTTGTTGACCTGTCTTTGTTTCCAGCAGTCGACTTTTTTGCTCCACCCATGTTTTTAGAAAAAAATATTCCTCTTATAAACGATGAATCATTTTCAGAGAGATTGGTTGTGAGGGATTATTCTCAAAATTATTTTTCAAGTATAAATAACATCTTGAATACCACTAAACATGGGAATAGTGTCTAAAGGAGCTAAATGTAACTTTGAGGGCTGTGACCAAGATGGTGCTCGTTCCCTTAACACAAGCAAAGTTGAAAATGCTGGGCTTCGAGTAAATTCTGCTGGAAAAAAGACTGTTCTTTGTAAAGAACACTACAAAGAGTACAAGAAAGAATCAAAGGGTGAGCGAGATCTAGAACGTGCTAGGTATGACAGGTTTTAGTTTTTCTTTGTTTTGTTATCTGGATTTTTGAAATAGTCATCGCTTAAATTTTTGTATAGTCTGTCTAATTTTTTGTAGAGTCTTTTTGGTTTTCTAGTTTTTTGGTTACTGAGGACGTATAACACCAGAATTGGAAATGCTATTGTAGCATCTGCATAAACTGTAACCATACCATTGTGTGCATCTTGTACTTTGCCCCAACTTTTTCCTTCTTCTAGGGTAGCTCCGGACAAACCTCCTGTATCAGGACGTGCATCGGTAATTTGAATAATGTAATCTTGTCCTCCATCACCTCTTTTTAGAATTTGATCTAGTAGAGGACCTGTTTGTTGAGCCGTATTTTTTGGAACCCCGCCACCCAACTCTAAAATTCCAGATTTTTTTGAATCATACAAAATGGCTGCTTGTTCTATAATTTCTCTTACAAAATCTAAATTATACATTTTACCTCGTAATCGATGAACTGCCAAGTTCAATGCCAATGATGAATCTTTTATTGTAGAGATGTATACTGGAACATCATAGTCATATGCTGCTGTAATAAAGCTTTTTTCAGGATACTTTGCTTTTTCTTTGCATAGTTTTCCCATTAAATTACAAAATTCAGCAGTTGTAAAGGGCTTGTCTGGAAAGTCATCTCCAAACATTTTTTGTATTAATTTATCTTGAAATTCTAGTGTTTCACAAAATTTGATATACACATTTCTGATTCTAACAATTTCATTTTCATACAACTTCATGTCATCTACATCAAAACTTCCTTGTTTTACTGGTAGACCCCAAGCAAAATGATCTTCATGGTATACATTAGCACCAGTTGTAACAATCCAATCTATGAATCCTCGCTCAATTAGAGTTTTTATTATTCCGCCAAATCCTACAGGAGTCATTGCCCCTGAAACTGTCAGGCAAATTGTTGCATCTTCTTTGATCATTTTTGCATATAGTTTGGCTGCATCTCCTAACTGTCGTCCATTGTACCCTGAACTTGAAAAAACATCAATGAGATCTTCTATTGACATTTTTGGGTCTAATTTTATGTGAGGGATATCTTTGCCATCAAATTTGTGAGGATCCATATCTGAAAACAGTTTTTTTTAGTAAATAATACTATCGAAATAGGTGTGAGTGGTGGAATGATTCTTTGTGTGTGGGTGTAGTTATTACTTAATTAGCAATGATCTCAAATGATATCTGATGGATATAGTTGATTTGTATGATCCCACAAGAGTTGATAAAACTCCGGACAGTGTTGATGTTTTACTCTCTTTTGGGAATTTTATTCAAGATGAATTTATAATCTCCAAAGTTGAATTGAGATTATACATTGAAAAAACAGATGTTGTCCTAGGTGATTTTTCATTGATTACCTCCTATGTTGAAACTAATCATGGTTCAGTTGAAATGATTTATGACCAAGGATTTAGGGGAGAGGACCCCTTGGTGAGGGCCGCTGAATTTTTAACTGCCAATTTAGGGATATCTGGATTGATTTTACGCTCAGTTATAACGTTAAGAGAGAAGAGAAGAGAAAATAGTTAGAGATAATTATTTTTGTTTTAAAATTTCAAAGTTCAAATCAGGCAATAGTTATCGGGAAGCTAATTAAATATCAGCATTCTCATGCAGATAATTTAGCATTAATTCTTTCTAGTTTCTCCAAGCTCTTTTTAGAGCCGATATCTGGTCTGTACTCTAGTTTTCCCTGAACATGAGTGTCGATTGCCATGTTGATAAGAGATGAGGCATCAGTGATAGAGTCAGAGACTGCACCAAATGCACAAACACGTGATTTTTTCAGAGTCTCATATTGGGAGGGTCCTGTTTTTATGCAAGAGGCAAAGAATATTTTTACGCCAAGTTTTGTGATTGCCTGCTCATTTATGGTAAATGGTATTGTGTCACTGCTTTGTTCAGGGTATTGATGTGCCACCAAATACTTTACAACGCTTGCCTTTTTGAGAAATGAGACAACATCTTTAGATAAGGTCTTCTCCCAAATGTGAATCAATAATTCAGAAAAAGACCCATCAAGAACGCTAAGAATGTTTAATCCTTCAGGATCACCAAAGCGTCCGTTAAACTCCATGAATTTAATGCCTTTTTTTGTCTTGAAAAATCCTCCGTTGAGAACACCGTTAAAAAAGAGATCATTTGCCTTTATCTCATCAATGATTCTTTGCATGATGTTTTTACAATCATCAAAGTCTTCATCGCTCATAAATGGAAGTCGCTTATCTGAATTTGTAAAGCACCCCATGCCTCCTGTTCCTGCACCTTTGTCATCCTCACATCTAAAGGGGTAATCATAACTTGCCGGAGAAGCTAGGAGGTGTATACCATCAGTGATTCCCATGATGGTAAACTCTATGCCGTCTAACTTTTCTACCAACAATACTTTCTCATTATTATTATTCTGTAAAAGAAGAGAGGAGGCATAATTAATACAATCTTGATATGTTGGCAGGTGTTCAGGCATTACCTTTACTCCCTTGCCTCCTGTGAGACCTTGAGGCTTTACTACTACTTTGAGCTCTTTTGATTCAAATTCAGATATTGCATTCTCCAACTCTTTGACATTACACACAACCTTGTAAAATGGCGTAAATTCAGGACATACCCTCTGCATCATATTTATCGAATACACTTTGTCCCATTCAATACGCGTTGCCTCTTTTGTACCCCCTATTGCTTTGAAATTGTTTTCAAGCAAGATATCAACGACTCCATTAGCCAATGGTTTGTCAGCACTAACAAAAGCATAATCTATGGAATGCTCTTTTGCAAAATTCAAAACAACGTGGGGGTCATCAGCGTCTGCAACGATGTATTCCCCTCCAGAGTGTGTGACGCAGTCTATGATGAGGGGGTTTTTGTGGTGAATTACAGCATACAACTGTGTGTCTTTTATGAGGTTTAGGGCAAATGCACTCTCACGGCCTCCGCTGCCTACAATGAGAAACTTTTTTTTATCCATGACAAACATTTTTTGGCATCCTTAAAATATTGTGTGGATAGACGGGCTCTAGGAATCATCAAAATGTTGCTATTATTAATCAGAATTAATAAAGAGATCAATGAGATGTGACGTTTAGATTCCAGCCCATCTACAACTAGTAGTAAACACAAAAAAAGTATTTCAGTTGAATGGCTCTATCATAGTTTAGGGGTTAGTTTAGCGGGTGTTAATATAGGGATGTAATGTTCATGGTACAATGATTTTCTTTATGAGATATGAAAACATGTCTGTTTGTTTGTCTTTTCATATTATCATCCAACATTGACAAAATGATTGGTTTTAGGACTGTTAACCTATTGAGCAACAAATATTTTTGCAAAATAAAACCATTAAAAAAAATATAGATTAAATTTACATTAATCTTGAAGAATAATCACACATACAAACTTTTTATCAAAAACCAAATTCTAGAATTCAGACTCTATGATTTTTTTCATTAAATTAAACATCTCACCGAGTTCCTCCATTCTTTGATCAAATTGCTCATCAGTTATTTCATTGGGTTTATTCAAAGTTATTACAACTTCAGAAACATTACCGTTTGAAACAACTCTCATGGGAACATTCCATTTAGATTCCTCATCAACGTATTGATGGTCTAAAATTCCAAGAGATTTGTTTTCATTGAATTTTAGCATTGATTTTCCGTGAGGTCCAGTAAATGACCACCAACCAGAATCATTGATCTTTGCATCAGGCATCATCTTTGGAGGCATACTCAAAATTGCATCAAATGCATCACCAGTCTTCTTTTCTACAGTTATGGAGATAGTTCTAGATCTGACCATAATGAAGAACACAGATAATGATTAAAAAAGATATAGTATCAATGATGAGTCCCCCGTGTCTATTTATTGAGAAATTCTTTGATCTTTTTGAGATTGGCAGTATTTGATTCATGAAACATTACCATTGATTCAGATAAGGAGTTAGGCAGTACAGATTTGAGGTTATCAACTAGTTCATCGCCACTAGAAATCATATTATCAATTAGTTTATCGATTTCATTTTTCTCATCAATCATTGAATTATCAGAGTTGTAATCTTAATTATCTTTTTTTATTAGAGTGGATGTAGCACGAACATTTTTTAGTTTTTGTATATTTGATGAGACAATTTCTCGGATTTTTTCAAAATTTTCTGCCTGTAATTTAACCATCATATCATGAGTGCCAATAGTTTCAAAGACATCAACTACTTGCTCAATCTCTTTGAGTTGTTCTATTATATCAGTTTCAGCACCAAGCTCACAATTTAACATCACATATGCGTCAGTCATGAGTGAACAATAAACTATCATTATTTAAAGATGGAGGATTTTAGGTAGCAGAGCTACCAAGTGACGTGGACTAGATCTTTTAGATTACGTCTTGGTTTTGGGAATTTAGTTTGTTTGGGATATCCAATGCATAGTACAGAGGAGGGCACTAGTTTAGTTCCTATCACATCCATCACTTTTTGTTCATCAAACATTCCAATCCAAATTGAACTCAACCCCAAAGCTTGAGCTGCAAGCTGAGAGTATCCGGCAGCAAGGGTAGCATCCTGAATAGCAAATTTTTTCAAAATATAGTCAGGAAAATCAAACTTTACTCTAGAAGGGTTTTTGCAAAAAACAAGAACCACAGGAGCATCAACGTATGGCTGTTTGTTACAGGCCTCAACTAGGAGTTTTTTCTTTTCAGGACTTTGCAGATAAAATATTTCAAATCCTTGGAAATTACCTGCAGTTGGAGCAGTGTCAGCTGCTGCAATTATTTTATCTATTTTAGTTGTTTCAACGGGTTTATCTAAAAATTTTCTTGTTGAACGGCGTTTTGCCATTACAGCAAACAAGTCAGTATCTACAACTTCGGTAGGTCCGGATTTTAAGATAAAATCTAGTAGCTGGTTTTGTACATTACGATCAGGTGGGAGGTCAGGGGAGTTTTGTGGTTGATATCCTAATGGATAAATTTTTTCTTCATTATTTTCAGAATCCATAAAGAGAGTACAAGAAATATCCTATTAAAGAATTTTAAAACACTAGTTATTCTGCCTCAAACATATCACAGCCTGAAGTGCATGGTTTATTCATTACACCCTCACATGCACCTAATTCATTGTGCATTATTCTATGATGAGCACAAATTTTACATTTTTCTCTAAAATGGGAAATTAGCTCAGCAGCAGAAAGGTTGGAATTTTGAATTTTTGATTCAGTCTCTCCAGTCATAGTAATTTTAAGTAGTTACGTTAGTTTAAATATTTTGAATCAACATTATAATACAGAATCAAAAAATTTTTGGATATGGATATTTTAAAAAATATCAATAAAATGGGTCCTCGGAAATTTTATCTGATATTTGGAACACTGTGTATTGTTTCATTCTACTATCTATTCACAAATTGTTACCAGTTGTATGGTAATGATTGTTTTTATGTACCATAAATGGTATAAGGACAAGAGCAGATAATATAAAAAATTGTAAAAAGTAACTGTTAACATTGATTGAATCAATCATTTTAAATTTTTTATTATATTATATTATTGTGGTATGAGAACTTTGATTTATCTCATGAATCATTTTTTTCTCTCTCTTATGTCACATACTCATTTAACATTCTTGTAAATGCAAAAAATTATGCTCTATAACCATTTGGTAGTTTGCACATTACAATTTATGATTAAATTTGGGCAAGAATAGATTTTATTTTATAATAGTAATGTTTACAGAAAAGCTTTTTCTTGTCTTGATTTTTGCAGAGATACACATTATACAAATATTTAAAAAAATCATCTTTTGTGTCATGTGTATCACCAGATGGTGTAACAATATTTCTTGATTGTTTTGATTGCTCAACTAAGATATGCAAGTATATCTAATGCTTAGTTATTTACTAGTTTGGCTTTTGTGTATTTTATTTACAAAACCCAAAAAAAGTCTTATCAGAACGCACTACAAAACCTGTCTTAATATCCAATCCTTTTTTAACACACAAACTAATTATCAAACCAATTTAAGAGAATTTTTGTTGAAACTGTGTCAGGTATCTAACATTAGATGTAAAGAAATTTAGAAACATGTGTGTGCATAAATCAAACAATCAACTTGTCCTAAAATAGATCATTTTGTAAATATTTGATGATAATACAGATCTAACAATAACCAATCATACACATTTGATGTCTCATAAAGAATTGACCGACAAGCAATGGGACATTGCCCCACATCTACCAGAACAAAAAGGCCAAGATGTTATGAGAAGACGACTGTAAATGGAATATTTTTTGTACTAACTACTGGTTGTAGGTGGGCATACATGCCAAAAAAATATGGCACAAAATCATAGACGCATCTACAGTTCCAAAAGATGTAGTAAAAAGGAGTATAGAAAAGGATCCTATCTGTCTAATCAAGACGGCACATAAACAAAACAGAATCAACTTGCAAAAGATATCCGTTACTTATCATCAATTTCTGCTAAAAAAAGGAGATGTGGTACGATTTGACAGATACAAGAGAATAACTGGAACAAAAATACATGTTCTCGTTACAAAAAATGGACTGTCAATTTCAATTCTGTGCAGTCCTGCAAATTTTCATGACAATACCAAATTTGTAGATATGTTAGAAAATGTTTCAGGTCTTTTGGACCGTAAATTAGTCAAAAAAATCAGAGTCGTTTATGCAGACAAGAGTTATGATACAAGACGTATCTGAGCTTATCTGAAAAAGAAAAAGATTATTCCCATATGTCAAAAAGAAATTTCAAGAAAAAAAGGACAAGCAGTACAACAAATTAAACCAAAGCAATCATCACAAGACGAGGTTTGTAGTGGAGAATTTTTTTGCCTAGCTAAATAACAGTTTCACAGAACAAGAATCAGATATGAGAGAAAATGTAACAACTATCTCGAGTTTGTTTATCTAGCATGTGTGGCGATGTATTGGAGGATTTTAGGATGAGTTGATCATACTCTCAAACTATTGAGTAGACAGTAACATTTTTGGAGACCGGACTGCTGGGCTCATTTGAGCATTACAGTGATCTTCTTCAAACAGGTCATAGTCTGAATAATCCCCTGGCCTTGTCCCGAGTTGTTTCGTCCAGAATTCAAGATATTCATATTGTAATATCTTACATTCCTCATCACTGATACTGGTCTCATCATATATTGACTTGCAATAGCTATATCTTTCACTTTGATAATAAGAATAACAAGCTTGAGTTATCACACGTGCCACACATGGCGACAAAGTATTATAAATCACATATTCACATGTTGAATTGTTTAAAATATCAAATCTCTCTTCATGTGTCAGCTCAGAGGCTTCTTTCAATAACTGCTTTTGATCAATGAAATCAGGTAAAATTGATGATGTATTATAAAAAAATCTTTCATCAAGGAAATAATTAAAAATTGAAAATATTATCCTGGGAACGATATAATAACTAGAATGACCATCGGAATCAATTTCCTGATAATAGATTTCTACTTGTCGGGGTGAGAAAAATACAATCAATAAAAAAGATACCGCACCTATCAAAATAATCTTTTTTTTCGACATCATTGTTATTGCAACCCAAATGTATCTACAACATATCCCCAGTCAGAAATTACCTCGATGTTTCTGGTTTGTGCGCCAATTAACCCCATTGGAATTAGCGTTATTGTCAATACCATAATTAATGAAATCATTAGAAATTTTTCATTTGACACACAACAAGTATTCTATTAATCCTAATAAACATACATTTCATAGATTCTGTTGGTTGCACTATTGGACGAAAATTTTATTCGTGTTGTGTGTCGGATATTTTTTAAGAATCATTATTCTACTCACAAATCACATTATTTCTTTAAAAAAGATTATTCCATACTATACTATGATACCAACAAACAACGGTAATCCACTGTTCTCTGGACACCTCAGGTAATGAGGGACTTGCGTCAAAAACGTCTTGATTAGACAGACAGAATCTTTTTCTATACTCCTTTTTGCTACATCTTTTGGAACCGTAGATGTGTCTATGATTTTGTGCCATATTTTTTTGGCATGTCTGTCCACCATCAGCTAGTATCAGACAAAAAAATGTTCCATTTACAGTAGTCTTCTCATGCATCTTGGTCTTGGTTCTGGCAGGTTTTGGTAGATGTGGGTAATACCCATTGCTTGTAGGTAAATTCTTTATGAGATATTAGATGATATGACTGGTCATTACTAGATCTATATTATCATCAAATATTTACAAAATGATCTATTTTAGGACAAGTTGAATGATTGTCTTTCTTTTTATGTATAGTATGAGTGTGAAAAAAACTTGTACCTATCAATAACTTTAAAGATAATTTACCTTCGATGCATTCTCATAGTAAATGGGAGCAAAGAAAACCATGAGACACCTTCAAAGAACAGTTCCAATGTATCTAATGCAGACTTTGTATCTGTTCTGCAACCCCACACATAATGTTCCCAACCGCGTCCGGGAGATATTGGAACATCTGCATACCATTCACCTTTTTCAAGTTTTAAGAATTGAAATATTTCACCTGTTTGTTGTCGTACAAATATTATAAATGCATCAGATTTATCAGTTACAACTGAGAGGTTTTTCATCTCTTCTTCTGCTTTTGAAAAATCTATAGGCATATCACGGATATTTACATTGTGTGTGACATCAAGTTTGGAATATAGGATATCAAAATATTTGAGATCATCAGATGTCGTTATACCAGAAAGTGATCTTTGTGATTCAGCGTACCATCCTTGTTGCTTGTGTGATACAAGAGGATTCTCTAAAATATTACCTTGTGGATTCAAGTCTTTGGTTAATTTTATCTTAATTTAACAATTGTGAATTGATTGTAACTGCCAACATTAGTTTGAATATGGTTTGAATAAGATATTTGGTGGTTAATGTGGAATTATACTGATATGACAATGATCGTTTGCAGATTCTTCTAAATAACTTATGTCAAATCGTTTAAAATCAGTTCTACTTTTGATATCATGTATACGATCATGCATTAAATTAATGCATAGTTGTCTCTCAGCAGGTATCAACTCAACAAATGTACTAACATGTCTGTTTGGCAGGATTAGAGAATGCATATCTGATGCTGATCCTTTTGCCTTCATTGCACAAACCAAATGATTTGAGGTGATGGTGTCAGTTCTGCTGCACAGTGAGCATTTGTGTTTTCTAAACTGGAGGCTTTTCTGTGTTTTAATAAAATCCATCTCATCACGATCTCGTTTTTCTCTGTTGCATTGATAGCAGAGTGCCTGAAGATTAGTAGGTTCGGTTTTGCCTCCCCATGATCTTGGAACTATATGATCAATGTCCATTGGAACCACAGTTGCCGATTTGCCACATGCAACACATACACCACCAGATTTTGAGAGTGTGTCATATCTCATGTTGCCAGATATTGGTTTTGAATCAATAAGACGCATTGTTCTAATCCATGGACCCTTGTCGATGAACTCTTGTAGGCGCAGATCACACAATTCTTTTAATTTTTGTTTTTCTTTGTTAGTCACGTTATAGAGGGGAAGCTCGTAGACTTTGTCCTTTTTACAGTATTTTACAATTTTATTATTTTTTACCAGAGTGATGTGTGGCCACTTTTTTACAATTTTTTTGTAATATTCTAGCTGGGATAGATCTTGGTTTAGAAATTTTTGTGCAATCTCCTCTACAGTTGCAGTATTATTTTTGGATTCAAGTAATGTCTTTATCATTATAGGCTGGTATATGTGAGTCATTTTCATCTTTTCATGTATGAATTTGTACAGTTCCTCATATTCCATATGATGTTGTTTGTAAGATGCAATAAAAGGTATTACATATTACCTGAATGTCTCTAGATATTTTTAGTTGTTAAAAACCTGTGATTCTTTTAGTGTACTGTTGGAGATGCTGCTAAAAGATACGATAATTAAATTGTGCGATTAAGAGGTAATTACAGAGTGCAACAGTCTCTTTTTAAAATTACTAGTATATATGAGAAATTTGCAATATTACATGTTTACAGCATTTGTAAAATCACAACTTGAAAAATAGATCGAGTTATTGCAATTAGGATATCAGCAGGTATCTAATTTATTAATTCCGACAAAGGTTACTTGGGACATTATGTAATGTTTGGTGTATTGCAGTGAGTATCTCAAATGCAATCAAGGTATCTTTTTTGATAGATCCAAATATCATAGAGTAACAATCTTGATTACATATACAAATGATGTTTTATCATCTGAGATTGGTTTATTGATTTATCTTTAAAATTCAAATTATACAAATGTAGAATTATTTATTTTGCCATAACTGTTGTCAAACGGTAACTTGTTAAACAACTATCAACATCTCATTATTACCAAAAATTGTATCAGTTGTCTTGGGGTATAGTTATTATTCTCATTAAATTGTATGGCATACATTGAGATTTTGTTTTGCATAGGTAACTTGATCTAAACAGGATTTACTATTTTGTTATGGGTTAGAATCAGCGAATTACGCCGAGAGAGGGATTCGAACCCCCGCACGCTTGCGCGTAGCCGTTTTCGAGACGGCCGCCGTACTACTTGGCTATCTCGGCATCTATTCTCAAAATAACTCTATAATAAAGCAAATCAGAACACCATTATCAATGAAATGATTCAGATATGAATTTTTGATTTGATACTTTTTTAGCGTTTTCTCATCACTTGAGAACAACAAATCCATCAAAAATATAATTATTGAGAATTAACCAATTCCAAGTTTTCTGATTAGTGAATTGATATTTTATAGGCTTTGATATCAGAGTTGTATTTTATTTTAAAAACTTTATTTTAAATCAAAAAGCAGTCATAGTAGTCATGATGTAGTTATTTGTGTGTAAAAATCGACTCAAAAAATCACAATAAAAACATCGATCAAGATTAAAAGATAAACACAAAATACCTCATAAAAGCAACAAGTTCTATGGGATTGAATCTAAAGGAATTAGTGGTCAGAGAAAAGACCACCCTTGAGGCATTTTCAAACAAAGTGATTGCAATAGATGCATACAATGCAATTTATCAATTTTTGGCAAGTATTAGAGGACCAGACGGATTGCAGTTAACAGATTCTGAAGGGAGAATTACCAGTCATCTAAGTGGGTTGTTGTATAGGAATGTGAACTTTTTATCATTAGGGATTCAGCCAGTATACATTTTTGATGGAAAACCACCATCATTAAAAACAGCAGAAATAGAGCGTAGAAAACAGATCAAAAAAGATGCCACTGTAAAATATGAAAAAGCAGTTGCATCAGGAAACATGGAGGATGCAAGAAAATTTGCACAACAAACAACTAGTATGCGAGATGGAATGGTAAAAGAATCAAAAGAATTTCTCAAATATTTTGGCATACCATACATCCAAGCACCATCGGAAGGAGAAGCAACAGCGGCGCATCTAACAAATACAGGGCAAGCATATGCCTCAGCTAGTCAAGATTATGATTCGATATTATGTGGAGCAAAAAGACTGGTAAGAAACTTTACAAGCAGTGGAAGAAGAAAAATTCCAAACAGAAATACATACATTGATGTTGTACCAGAAATTATTGAAACTCAGAAAATACTAGATGCAATTGAGATGACCAGAGATGAATTAATAGATGTTGGAATTTTAATTGGGACTGATTTTAATCCAAACGGATTTGAACGAATTGGTCCAAAAACTGCAATGAAATTAATTAAACAACATTCAAGGTTGGAGGATATTCCACAAATACAAGAACAGTTGGCAGAAATTGATTTCAAGCAAATACGAAAAATATTCTCAAATCCCAAAGTAGCAGATGTGGATGAAATCATATTTGATGAAGTGGATTACCAAGGGGTCACAAATTATCTTAAAGAAAGAAGTTTCTCAGAAGATAGGATTAATTCTACTTTGAACAGATTGAAAAAAGCATTAGAGAAAAAGAGTCAAAATCTCGATCAATGGTTTTAGCTAATAAATTTCTGTTTTGTACTTTTTTGGGCAAACTGATGAGTTGATACTGTAGAGTTTAAAAAAAATTCAGAAAACAAAAATTTTGATGTGATGGATAGACCAGTGTGGAGTGTGCTATACATCTATGGATAACAAAGAATCAGCAAAAATACTGTATAGTGAGGTTTAGAGTAGGGTTTAGAATAAAAATATACAATCAAAAGAGTAAAAGGTAGTTTGCCATATTTATACCAGATAGGATAAAAAAATCACTTTCAAATTTATAAATTTCTATGAAATAAAAAATTCACTAAATCACAAAACTATGCATACAAAAGATTTTGAAAAAGCCACAGATAATGATTTAAGAGTTTCTTAAATGTTTGAGCACAATAACAGATTCAATAATTTTAATCATAAAGGATTTAAGCATATTTCACAAACCCTCAATATGGAAACAAGTATTTGTGATTTTGAAAAAGATATTTTTGATCCTGAAATTAGAAAATCAAGAAAAATCACATGTAATGAAACAGCATTAGATTCTGGAAAATGTAAATTTCATGACAAAAACTATCTCAAAACTAACGATCATCAAATAATAATTAATGAGATAAAGAAAAAAATTGAGTCATTAAAAAAGGATGAAATTCTTGAATGTGTGGGATATAATATTCCAGAAATTCATATTAAAAGTTTAAAAATTGAGAATCAAATTTTTTTCTCTCATTCACATTTTGTCGGAGATATTGTTTTTGATTATTCAATTTTTTCTTCATTTGTAGATTTTTCTAATTGTGTTTTTGAAAAAAAGGCTAGTTTTGGTAATGTAGAATTTAATGCCAATACGGAATTTACTAATTGTAAATTTAAAGATTCATCAAACTTTGGTGCAGCAAAATTTAATGAAAAAACAGATTTTAGTTTATCAGAATTTCAAAAAACATCATTTCTCACTGCAGAATTTAACGAAATATATTTTGCAAATGTGAATTTTAATAAAGAAGTTTCATTTATAAGTTCAGAATTCAAAAATTATGCAAATTTTAAAGATAGTGTTTTTTCAGAGGAGTGTAAATTCAATAATTCTAAATTCAACAAAGGAGCAAATTTTTTTTCAGTAGAGTTTAAACAACAAACAGAATTTAGAAATGTAATTTTTCTTGATCCAGAACAGATAACATTTGACTCAAATTTGGCATATGTTTCATTTTTACATTCAGATATTACAAGAGTCAAATTTGGAAATAAAATAAAGTGGAATATTGAACCAAAATCTTCAAAAGGATTTAAAAAATTATTTGATCGAAATAAAAAATTTATCATTTATGATGAACAATTATTAGAAAATAAGCAAGAACCAAGATTATATCTAGAAGATGTGATAGACATTTACAGAAATTTAAGAGAAAATCAAGATTATTATTTAAAATATCAAAATGCAGGAGAATTTTTTGTTAGAGAAATGGAATTACAAAGAAAATATAAAAAAAATAAATCAACAAGTAATAGGGAAACAATTAAAAAAAAATGGTATGAGCAATTTTCACTGTATTGGATTTATCATACAATATCTCAATATGGACATTCATTATATCGACCAATATTCATAGCAATACCACTTTTAGTGATTTTTACAATGATTTTCTGTTATGACAATTCAATAAATCCAAAATTTGTGAATTCAGAATTTAAAGAAATATTTGAAAATGCACTTTTTCGTAGTGTAGGAAGCTTTTTTCCTTTTTATTCTATTGACAAGGATACAAATTTTCTAGACATTGTTTTAAGAATAATTTTATTGCCATTATCAGGCACATTTTTTATTGCTTTAAAACGAAAATTGGAAAGAAAGTTCAGACATTGAAATTTTTAGCAATATATTTATCCATTAGAATTAAAGCATAAATTTATGGCTAAAGAGGATTTAACACCAATTTTAGAAGCAGCCAAAAGAGATTTTTGCGATAAAAAAATTGTGGTGTTTATAGGGAAACCTCAATCAGGCAAAACAGTTATTTCAACGCTATTGTTCGATACACTTTCTGGGGAGTTTCTAAGAAAATATGGAAAAAAATTTCATGCTAAAGTTCGATTTGGTCATAATGAAATTGATAAAACACATAGACGGATGTTCGTAAAAGGAAGATTTCCGGCAGCAACTCTACCTAATTCGAGATCAGAAATTAGATATGAAATTACCAGTAAGGAACCATTAGGAACAAAAATAGAATTTATGATGAAAGATGCTTCAGGAGAAGACATTCAAGAAATTATGGAAAAAGAATATGATGATCCTAAAGAATTGATCAAAATTATTCTCACCAAACATAAAGAATCTACAGACCCATATGGTCCGTTAAGCTATCTTCTATTTGCAAAAATTTTTGTGATGTTATTGGACTCTGAATTAGTACCCGAATGGAGTAGTGAACAACTTCGTTATAGTCAAATCATCACATCCATTTATGATATGAAAAATTTTATAGATGAAACTGCAAATGATAAAATCATAAATCCTATTGCAATAGTTCTAACAAAAACAGATGAATTAAAACTAAAAGACCCAGAAAAAACATTAAATGAAAAATTTTTGGAAACGAAGTTGCCTCTATTTTATTCCAATATAAAAAATTCTCATATGGGCAAATTGGATATTTTTAAATTTAGTATTAATAATGTTCGAGGAGCAAATCCAGAAGAAACTAGTGAGATTATTGACGAAGAAAATAAAGAGTTCAATTATCAAAAAGAAGAAGAAAAAAAACAAAAGTTAGAAAATGCAAGAATAAAGAGAGAGCGAAAAATTGAACAGCGAGTAAAAAATGCAAGAGATAAAGAATATCAAACAGCAACAGCCGAAGGACAACCTAAAGAGGTGATCCAAGAAAGATGTTATAAAGCTGCACAAAATGAACAAATCATAGCAGAAGAAGCATATCCAATAGAGGATTTAATAGATAATTCAGATAATACACTAGAAGGCCCTAATAGAACAGGAAAACGACATTTGATCGAGTTACCTGTAAAATACAGTAAGAAAGAATACGTCAGATTTATTTCATGGTTAATTGAAAATGTGTTATAATCATGTTAGAATGTGAGCAGTTATTTTATACAACAGCATTAATAGACAATAGATCAGGTTACCAAATAACAGCAAAATCAACAGGCATTACTAATGAAATAATACAAGAATTAGAGGGTTACATGTATCCAATTGGAATAGATTCCAGTGAATTCATATCTTCTTATTCATTATTATTTTTAAAAAATAAAAAGATTGCATTTAGTAAAATTACAAATATAGGGATAGGGTATGATGGCAGGGATAATACACTATATAATCATACAATAATTTTACAAGATGAACAATTCAAAAAATTAGAGTGTGATTCAAAAAATTTAAAAAAATATTTCTTAGAAAATTCAAGAAAGAAAGGACAACTTGATCAAATTCAGATAGATGAAAAATTAGATGAAATCGATTGGGATTTTTTTAAAAAAATTCCTAGAAACATTTTAGAAACAATATTAGATGCATTTTTTTCAAACACTTCAAAAAAAATAATCCTAGTAGGAATAAAAGAAAAAGACTTTATTTCAGAAATAATATCAGTCATACCAAAATCAATGAGGAGACTTTCATATTCTAATAAAGTGATTGATGCAAACAGGCAAATAAAATATAATATAATTCAAATTGATGATTTTACATCAACATCTTTAGAAAAAAATAATGTTGTCGATACAAATAAAATTCCAACTTTTTATGAAAATGACAATGATCCGATATTAGAAAGAACCATAAAAACTATCGTTCAAGTATTAAAAAATAAAGATAGTGAAGTATTGAGAGCGATTCAAAATGAATTTGAATCGATTGATGATTTAGATGTTAGAAATAAAATAAAACTTGCCACATATTTCACTGAAACACAAAAAAATCACAATGATGAAAGAAGTAAGAAATTTGCAAAAGATTTGCTAAAAATTTTAGAGGAGTTTAACGAAGATACTATTATGAAATATTTATCAAGAATTAAAAAATTCTTGCCAGAAAGAGATTATGAACAATATTCAGAGAAAATAGAGTTTAAACGTATCATGTACAAATTTAAAAATGAAGAAATTAATTTTGAAACAATTAGTAAAATATTCAAATCATTGTATGATTGGGATTATGAATCCAGAGACAAAATATTCAAACAATTAATAAAACATAATCTTAAAGAAATCAAGGAAAAAGGAACAAAAATTATCATTGATGCAAAATATAATTTTGAAGAAGTGGTATTAGATAATTTTGTTGAAAATAAAGAACTAAACAAAAGTGTTTTAGACGCATTTGATGAAAATATAAATTTTGATTCACACTATAAAAAAAATTATTTTGAACACATAATTGAAAGAGTTGCAACAAATAATCAAAATTTAGCAATCAATCTTTTAAGAAAACCTGTTTTTAATTTCAAGGATCAATATGACAGCAGACATTACAAAAATATCTTAAAAACGGTATTAGACAATAATGAATTTCTTGACAAAGTAGATTTTCAGTCATTGTTATTACTAATTGATGAAATTTTTGTGAAAATCAAAAAAATCATAGAATATGTTCCACCATCAGGAATTAATGGGACAACAGATTCAAACATTTATGAATTAAAAAAAATCATTAAAGGATTCCAAAAAACATTAGATTCTATTGAAAAGAAAAATCTAAATGAGGAATTATCTGATAAGATCACAGAACAAAATGTTAAAATCAATGATTTTCTAGAGAAACATAAAATCGGCGGCATCATATCAAATTTTTTTGATTAATTAAAAAATTAAAAAAAGATTAATTGTTTTTAGATACATCAAGTCGGCTGTCTAGAGATCATCAAAATATTACTCAGTTATAGATCAGAATGGATAAAATGATCAATCAGAATATGTGTCGTTTAGATGTACACATGAATGAAGGATACAAGCATCTGATAGATGCCAACTGTTCTCGTTGCAGAAATGTGTGTTCTGCTGTTCTCACACCCAAAGTCAAAACACATAATTGTCACACATCATCTGCATCCTTGGATAGTATAGTCAAAAGCTACAAATCGTTTATCAAATGATTGGAACCTGCAACAAAAGTTGTATCTAATCTTAATCTGAGGCACATTTCATATTTTACTATACTGCAAAAAGCAGTAAGTAGACAAGATGTAAATCTATTACATATTGGATAGGCAAATTAATCGTAATGTGGAAACATTGAAAGAATAATTGCAGGAGCTGATCCAATAGGATTTGAGAAACGTACTATATGCCATATTACCCATATCGTTGTTCTTTTAGACACTTTACACCAAATGTCAGTTGAGCATCTGAACGAAAACACAAATTCTCCGTACAGCAATAATCCAACATCATTTGGATGCAAAGTATTTTTTGAAAGCTGTTTGTATGTATATTAAATTACAAAAATACGGTGTATGACTTTTGAAAAGGGATATAATTCAGAATACATACCCAATGATCAGATGTAAGAACATACAGTCTGGGATTCTTGTAAGGAATTATGGTTGTCTTTTTAACAAAAAAGGTGTCAATACAAAGAACAGATAAAGAGACTATTTGTGATGAATCATACCATCAGAAAAACAAGATAAAGGTAATATTTTCTGTAATTAAGAGAAGGTTTGTTCAGAGATCAGATCAATGATGATAATATGAAATAATGTAGATTAGTACATGGTTTTAGCTTGGAATTATCACAGAAATGCATTATTTTTTGGCATTTTTGACGGGGTCTAGACATCGATCTTAAAAAGAAAATATTAGAACAAAGTCATAAAGATTGAAAAACACGCATCATAATTATTTTTATGAAATAGAATAAAAGAAAAAAGTCAAACTTTGGAAAAAATAGGTACAGATTTCTATTCCAATCAATGGTTCAATGATTTCAATTTAATAACTAGTTAATTTAATTTTAAAAAATGCCTCAAACAGAAGCCAGAAAGACGCTGAAAAATGCACCAATAATGTGGAGGAGAATTAATTCTATAGGCGTAATTTTAGACTGTAATTCAACTTATGCTGCAAATCTAGGTTATGCAAAATCAGAAATTCTCGGAAGACCAATCTTTGAGCATGTTCCAAAAGAATCTTGGGAAGATATGAATAATTCTCTAAAAATTTGGTTTGAAACAGGTAAAGTGACTGATAGAAAAATTACCTTCAAAAAACAAAATGGTGATACTTTTTCAGGGTTGTTACAAGCAACTAGTCTATATGATGAAAATAAAAATTTACTTGGAAGCAATACAGTGATTTTTGATTTGGCAGAAATTTCAGATGAAAAAATAAAAGAGTATAAAGAATTTTTTAAAGAATCAATTAAAAGATTGGAGGAAATTAAAGAGAAAGAATATGATCAATTTGATGTAAATTCAAAATCAGAATATGACGGACTCGAAGAGATGTTTGGGATGTTATCCAAAATCAAATTAGATGAATTAAAAAATAGTTAATCAGAATTACCTTAATTGGGTTTTGAGGTTCTGATGCGTTATTTGGAATTATTTTAGAACAATCCAGGTTCTCTTTATCTAAAAACATAACACTTGAATCCCATCTATATTAAACACTGTTTCAAGAATTCTATTTTGATCATCAGATATACAAATTAAATCATAAACTCTTTCAAAATTAACTACAAATTTCTTTGAGATCATGTCACTAACTTCTAAAAACCTAGGACTTTTTTCAATTGCTTTGCAATAGAATCTTTTTTAATATGTTCCAAAAACTTATCTGTGTCTATTTAATCATCAACACATCCTAAAATCGTTCATTTTCTAAATATTTATAGATAATATGTATTTACAATAATAACACAAATATGGTTTTCATGATTTATCAAAAAATTTCAAATGCACCAATTGTGTAATTCCCATTATTCTATTCACAAAGTCTTTGTGACCACGCAGTCTAGTTCTAGGAGGGATCAAACCAAAATTCTGTATTGTGAATTCATTTCATTACACTAGTAACAATTTCAAGAACTTTTTTGGAAACTTTTTCAAATGATGGTAGTGCATTAGAAGTTGGTAGAAGAGGTCTTAAATCCGTAACCCAATTTTTTTCTTTTTCATGTAATCTCTCTTTTAGTTTACTGATATCAAAATCTTCTTTGTAAACAGATCTTATTTTTGTTCGAACCATATCTGGATTAATTTTTACAGACTGTTTATGCAGATACTGAATATCATATAGGTGCCTAGGATGCTTTGTGTATATTATAGCCCTAATTTTTTCAGCCATAATCTCTTCTAGGGACATCGTAGGCATGTAAAATATTTTAGGAAACGCATTATACAAGTGCAGTATCGGTTTAGATGGATGTTCGGTTATAACGTCTCCACGTAGACTCAAATCTACCTTAATACTTGTCTTGGGACCTGTAGATTGGTCATACTTTACTTTGAATTTGAAACTCTCATTCTTTTTTTCTACATCTGTTATTTCTGTAAAATCTACATCAAGACCCTTCATGTTACTTTCTACAAAAGTCATAAAATATTCAGAAATATCCCCGAAACAAACAAAATCCAGATCTTCAGAAAATCTAAAATTCTTAAAATATATTTTCTTTAGTGCTGTGCCTCCTTTGAAAACAATTTTATCTGATTTTGGGAAATTAGCAATTACTGATAAGAGATTAGTCAATGCGTAATCTTTTTCCAATGTTCCAAGGGGAATCTTGTATTTTCCTGCCAATTTTCTAAGTGATGTTTCGTCCATTAATGTTCCATCCAGCTAAGCAGTTCATCTTTTGTTCTGTTTATCATCAATCCATATTTTTTTGAATTTTCAATTTTTTCTTTATTTGTAGTAGGATCAAGATAATCATATGGAATTTTCTTTATTTTTTCTCTAGTTTTTTTTGAAATATTTTCTTTGATATCAAGAATGGAGAGTAAATAACCCAATCGCTTGAGAACTACATTAATTTCTACCCTCTCTGCCATTTCAACAATTATTTCCCAATCAACTTCTTTTCGTGCATTCCACATTGCTTTAGTTACCTCTACTATTCCTCCACAGTATTCAGGATGCATCAATCCATCAACAATTGTCTTTTCTCTAGAAGATATATCAAAAAATTTTCTGTTGCCTGTTTTTTCTTTAACATACCCAAAAAATTTCTTCTTAGTCAATGTTACGAATTCAAATCTTTGATTTCCAAATTCTAGATTTTGTTTTCTTTTAGTTGTTGCAACAAATACAGTATATGGTATCTGTTCAGTCATATCCCAGTAATTCATTGCACTCCAAAATCCAACATAGTAGGTATCAATGAGATGAGGTATGACGACCCAAGGTGACTCAGCCCAATATCCCGCAATACCTGCCTTTGCAGGTATCAAAAGATACCTGCTTCGTTGAATTCTCTGAATCCTTTTCTTCTGTACTAGACCGTTTAGAACATGCCAGACAGATGAATCTGTGGTTTTTAGGATGTCTTTTGCATCATTTGTAGCAAACACTGAAAGTCCTTTCTCTTCTAGCGTTAAGAGCAGCTTTGATTCTAAGCTTATATTTTGTATCACAATACTTCCCTCATAAGGAAGTATTATTACATGAAGTATAAATATCTTATATTTTGTGTTGTAATACTTCCCTTACAAGGGTGTATCATTACATGAAATATAGTCAAAAATGGTGATGTGGAATTATAACTCATCTTAAAATCCTCCAATACATTGTTACACATGACAGATAGACAAATCCTAGTACTTTTTCATGGTTATTACAGGCAACTAGTTTATGATGAAGATTCAAAATCAGAATATGACGGACTCGAAGAAATGTTTGGAATGTTATCCAAAATCAAATTAGATGAATTAAAAAATAGTTAATCAGAATTGTCTTGAATGGGGTTTTGAGGTTCTGATGCGTTATTTGGAATTATCTTAGAATGATCCACCCACATACAAATTAAACAACAAATACTGAATCATCAATCAATGCTTCAATAAAAATACCGTAAAAAGAAATACGACCTGCTCTCTAAATCATATATATAAAAAAAAAAAAAATATAAAAAAAATTATTGTGCTTCCATTCTTGCAAGCCAATCATTATCATTGTCGTCTTTTGAAGTGTCTGCTGTCACCTGTTGGGGTGGTTCTGGAAAGGCAAAAGTTACCTCAGATTCTGCGGGAGGTTCTTCTTGTGTAGGGGTAGTACTAGATGCCTCAATTGGTGGTTCTGAGTGTATCGATGTTGATTCGACTGGTACTTCTGGAAGTATTGTCTGAACTGCTTGTTGTGATTCAGAAGTCTCTAGATATGAAACGGCTGATTCTTGGATGTCAGGGGTTGGAGGAGCTGTTATCTCTTGCACCTCTAATTCAAGGTCTGCAATTCTACTCTTTACATTTGCGATTTCTGCTGTTTCGTGAGTAACATGCTCAATTACCTCAGTTGTGCATGATTTCACAGTATCAAATGTTGCATCAGAGATTTCATTGCTCTTGTATTGTACTTTTGCATCAAATGATAACATTTTTGCAGACTTTGTTTGTTCATCCAACTCTGTCAATCTTGCCTCAAGTATAGCTTTGATTTCACGTTCTGTTTCATCTAATGATACAAGTTTTGACTTGTATTTTTCATGAATGATTTCTGCATCTGCTTTCATGTCATCATTTTCTGAAACTATGTCAATCAATGCTTTTAATCGACGTAGAGTTAGTTGTTTTTCGCGAATGAGTCTTTGTGAGTCAAGTCTCCATTTTGGAATAAATATAACGACTTCACCTTGAACTACTAGTTGTTCATACTGGATTTGCTGTAATCCTTGTGAACCGCAGTCAATTCCGACGGATTGAATACTTCCATCGATGTCAGTTATTGTTCCTACGACCTTGCCCATGAATGTTCCGTACATGTCTTTGACGTTTTTACCGATAATTTCGGTATCGCTGTTTGTCATGTGTGGTACTTTAGAGATTGGTATAACCGACAAAGTGTAAGAAATATTTTTAGTTTTAGTAAGATTAAATTCACCAATTCTGCATATCCTGGCTGTTAGTAATTTTAAAATTTAGTGAGATAATAGTAGGCTCATGATTCAAAAAGAAGAACTTGAGCAAATTTTGAATTTTGTCGCTAGTAGATGGATTGAGGCAACAAAAGACCCAAACAACAAAGCAATGGAGACTTTGCCAAATGATTTTTGGATGAACTCAATTGGTGGGAAAACAGCCAAAAAAGGGTTTTGGGTTACAACGCTACTATACACTGAAAATGAAGAAGATGCAGAATCATTCAAACAAGTGCTATTAAGATGGCAAGCAAAAGGTAAGGACAAAGATAGAGACAAAGGACCCGATCTAATTCAAATTGGAAAAAAGAAATAGACTATAATAATTGAGAAATAACGTATATTTGTATTGTCTGAATTCTCAATTAAGGAAAAAAAGATTCTGTCAGGACATTTTTCAAATACAAAAGATAGTGTCTTTGCAATAATTACTCCACGACAAGTTGATCGTGGTGCATTGATGTCAAGGTATAGTAGAACAAACAAAAGTATGAGACGAATTTTCCTTGATGAATTTTTACAAAATAAAACTAGAGGGGAAGAATTTTACAACAGAGTTCTTTTAGAGTATGGCGATGATTCTGTTGCAGAATTAGGTGAAGCACAAATTGCAATTGAAGGATTATCAAACATTGCAGTAAAAAAAATTGAGGACAGACGAATTGGATTATCATATTTAGAAAAATCATCAAGATATGTTGCATGGAACAAAAAAGAAAATGGCAAATACAAATTTTATAGAGATCCAGAAATTAAGAGTTCTCGTTTTGCCAACATATACGAAGATAGTTGTAATTTTTCATTTGATGTTTACTCAAAAAATATAGAACCGATGATAAGTTATGTTAGAGAAAAGTATCCAATTGAAAAATATACATTTAAAGATTCTAAAGATGGAAAAGAAAAACTATTTTCTAAATTAAAAAACGAATCAGATATAAAATCTGCAAACATGATCTATAAAGGATCTACTAAAGCCAAAGCTCTTGATATTCTAAGAGGGTTACTACCAGCATCAACGTTAACTAATGTTGGAATTACAGGAAACGGAAGAGCGTTTGAATATCTACTAACTGTTTTAAGCTCATCAGAACTAAAAGAAGAGCAAGATTTAGCCTCAAAAATCAAAAAAGAGCTAGACACCACAATAAAATCATTTGTCAGACGAGCTGATGACAAATACGGAAAAGCATTTCAAAAATATCTCAGAGATCTAAAAAATAAATCAAGATCAATTGCTATCAAAGAAATAAAATCAAATCCAAAGAAAAAAACAATCACCAAACTAGTACAATATGAATCAGAAAAAAATTCTATTGACATAATAATTACTAGTATCATGTATGAACAATCACCTAGCACGTCATACCAAGACATTTTACAACAAGTAAGAAAAATATCAAAAAGCAAAAAAATTAAAATTATTAATGAATTTGCAAAAATTCGCACAAATAGACGTCATAGACCATCAAGGGCTTTTGAAAATATCTATTACACATTTGATTTATGTAACAATTTTGGAATGTTCAGAGACTTTCACAGACATAGAGCACTTACACTTCAAAGACAGTTACTAACAACAGACCACGGATACAACATGCCAAATGAGATCAAAGTTTTAGGAATTGAAAAAGACTTTAAGGAATGTATGAACAAAACCAAAGAAACATTTGATAAAATTAGAACCAAACTTCCAGAACAAGGTCAGTATGTAGTAAACTTTGGATACAACTATCCATATTTTATGAAAATGAATCTAAGAGAAGCATGTCATTTAATTGAATTAAGAACAGTTCCACAAGGACATGTTGATTATAGACGAGTTGCACAGCAAATGTTCAAACAGATTAACAAGGTTCATCCAAATTTGAGTAAAATTATAAAGTATGCAGACATGAAAGAGTATGATTTAGAAAGATTTGAATCTGAAAAAAGAACAGAAGCAAAGCGAAAAAAGCTAAAAAAATAGAGAATATTCTAATATCATCAGAATAATTAAAAATATCATGACAGAAAAAATTGAGAAAAAGCCTGAAGAATGGAGAGAACAGTTAACTCCAGAGCAGTATGAAATTTGCATCAATCACGGAACAGAGCCTCCATTTACTGGAAAATATAACGATACCAATCTAAAAGGAGTCGTCTTCAAATGTACGTGCTGTGGTGAAGAATTATTCTCATCTGATGCAAAATTTGATTCAGGTTCAGGATGGCCAAGTTTCTGGAAGCCAATTTCAGAAGAAAAGATACAGTACATTTCAGACACAGCACACGGGATGCTTCGTACTGAAGTTAATTGTAATAGATGTGGAGCACACCTAGGCCACGTATTTGATGATGGTCCACAGCCTACAAATCAGAGATACTGTATTAATTCAATTTCATTACAACATCAAAATGTATAACATTATGATAACTATGATATGTTTGTGAAAGGGTATTTAGCTGTTTTGATATAATCGAAAGTTCCAAAAAAATTATACGTTTCTGTGGCAATTCTGCTAAACTTGTACTGATCTTCATTTTTGTTTTTGTATCATTGTGTTCTAATCTATTTTTTTGAAATTTGTTTTAAAGATGATACACTTTTTTGGGTTTTAAAGTATGATTAATTTTTTATGTTGTTTTATTTCATTCTTTCTACATTGCATATAGTTATAATTAATCTTTGAACCAACCTTCTCTTAATTACAGAAAATATTTCGCTGTCTTGTTTCTTTGATGGTACAGTTCATCATCAAATGATCTCTTCATCTGTTTTCTGTATCATCTCCTTGTTCTCTAAGAAGGTAGTTAGGATTTTAGTTATCCAGGCGGGCATACCATTGCTTGGACTGTCTATTTGTGCAGTAGGGTCTAGCATGATTGCAACTGAGTGTATCTGTGTCTGGACCAGATTTTTTTAAGGCCATCGTACAGAGATCTTCATGGCTGTAACTATTTGGGAGTTGGATAGTTCTCCTTCTCTCTTTCTTTTTGCGTATTATCCATCGTACTTGAGTCATCTAATTTTATGTTGTTTGGATGCTCAAATTGTGTGTATTTGTGCAATCTTTGTGCTATACCCACACGCACCCGTGCCTCTGGCAAACTGATGTGTGTATACCTTTGACAGATTTTGCATATTCAGCAATGATGAACAACTTTTTTACAAGATTGGTAGAACAAATTTGCGAAATTGATTAAAAATGAGAAATAGTTATGCCTATACCTCAGTTAGAAATGTATTATATTATAATATCATTTTAGATAATTTATTGCTTTTATGACATCATTATCTGATTCTATCAATGCAATCATAGACTTATCATAAGATGCTTTTGTTACATCCATAACTGATTGTATATCCTTTTCACTTGGAGGTAATACTATACCCCCAGAAAATGGCTCTTCAAAACCTGTACCTTCTGACCACCCTCCAGGATTGTAAAGTGCAACACTAATTATAATTGGAATTACAATTATCATGATAAGAATGAACTTTTTGGAATAAAAAAATGGAGTCATTATTTAGTTGATAAACAATGTATGGTATATGATATTTTCTGAATTGGAGTGTGCAGAGTTACATACTGACCAGTAATGAATTTTTGATGGTGAAAAGTTGAATACATTGTCATCATAACAACTGTCAACCCAACCATTGTAGCTATTTACAGATATCCAACTTTCAGTTTCCACACCTGATTGGTATGAACCACTTAGGTTTTTCACCTTGTGATATGGTATTAACTGACCATACCAAGATTCACTTGGAAGTGTGTATTCTGTGGTGAATATTTCACCATATCTCATGTATTCGTTGTATGTAGTTGATGTACATAATAGGAGACCATTATGACACCAGTATTTCTGATAGACTCTTCCTTTGAATGGGTCATTTGATTGATGTGAAACCTCGCTTACATCATCATCATTATAGACTACTTGTCTTATGTGTTTCCTGCTTTTCTTTCTTGATTTCACTTCTTTCTGGAGAATTTGCGGTTCTATCTAATTCTAAATCCCAAAAGGCAGTGTCTGATTTATACTCATCTGCAAGTACAATTCCTACTTTCAATAATCTTTCACGCAAACCATCAAATTGTGCCTTCAATACTTGTTTTTCATTATCGTCATCAGAATGTTTTATCTGTTCCAATATTTGATTTGCATGCATGTTTTGGTATTTTGGTTGTACTAATTCAATAATAACACGGTCCATCATGGAATTGATAACCTTAATCTTCTTTTCATCAGATATGTTATCATCATTGCCAAAAATGATTTCGTATTGATGAATCAATAACTCATCATCCATGATTGATGCTTTTGTATAATTCATACCCAATGGCAAAATCATTGCAGCAAGGATGCCAGCAAACAAGACTGTCTTTGTATTTTTTTATAGTCATTAGTCTAACCTCATTATAACATATACATAAATGAAACATGGGCATAACTATTTCTCATCTTTAATCAATCTCTCTAATTTATTTTATCAAAAAAGTCAAGGATACAACTAGTGTTTTCTTCATTGGAATCTCAAAATGAGTGAAAATCCATGTAATATTTTGTTTGAATCATCTCTTATTGACATTCTGTATTTGGTGAGAATATTATCTTTGCATAAGGATAGACTTGGAATAATGATTATTTACAAAAATCAAATTACTTGACAATACAACATCCTTTTCACAATTCTGGGGTTTTCTGCTTTTGTTGTACAGTTATGTACACAGTCAATGCCCCCCAGATCCTCATCTAATTGATCATTCTATCTATTCTGATCGACAAATAGGTAAAATTTGGTGATTCTAGGCAACCTGACATTCAAAAATTATTAATAAAACACAATTAAGGATATAAAATTAAGAAGAATTATCATGAGTCACAAAAATCAAAGAAAAATGGAAGGAATAATTTGAGAATCATACTATGTGGTTTTGGGGTTGTAGGTCAAAGCTTGGTAAAACTATTTGAGTCAAGAGCAGAGGATCTATATGCAAAATATGGATTAAAACCCAGAGTTGTTGGAGTCTTTGATAGTAAGGGAAGTGCAGTAGACCCATCAGGATTAAATTTCAATAAACTAGTAGATACAAAGAAAAAGTTTGGAACTGTGAAAAATTATGCAGATAACAAAAATTCAATGTCAGGAATTGACATGCTAAAAAATGTACAAGCAGATGTACTAATTGAGACTACAGCAAGTAACTACAAAGATGCAGAGCCTGGAATGACCCACATAACTACTGCTATGAAAAAAGGGATGCATGTCATATCTGTAAATAAAGGACCACTTGCATTAGCATTTCCATCATTGTTAGAACTTGCAACATACAACCAAGTGATGTTCAAATTTAGCGGTACAGTAGGAGGTGGAACTCCAATCTTAGATTATGCTAAAAATAGCCTCAGTGGTGAAAGAATTACGTCATTTGCAGGAATTCTTAATGGAACTACAAATTACATTTTAACAAATATGGGAACAGGAATAACTTATCAAGAAGCACTAAAAGATGCAAAAGACAAAGGGTATGTAGAAGCTGACGAGTCTTTAGATTTAGACGGATTAGATGCTACAGCAAAACTAGTTATTCTTGCCAATTGGGTTATGGGAATGAAGGTAACACTTCCAGAGATTGACTGTACAGGGATTAGAAAAGTTACAGTTGAGGATATCAAAAAGGCTGCTGAGAATAATTGTGCAATAAAGCTAATCGCATCTTGTAACAAAAAACTTGTTGTTGAACCAAAACAAGTATCAAATGATGATCCACTCTGTGTAAATGGAACACTAAACGCAATTGCTTTTACATCTGAGCATTCAGGTACTCAAACAATTATTGGTAAAGGTGCCGGAGGCATGGAAACAGCTAGTTCGATTCTTAGAGACTTGTTAGATATTAGACAAGAAATGGCTAGAGATTGAAATCTAATTTAATTTCCAAAAGTGAAACCAATGCACTGTTAAAGACAGTTTCAGAGAGATGGGGAATCAAATTTCCTAAAATTAAAAATCTCAAAGTTCATCAAATTTTAGATGATGCACAGATCATTACAGGTGATGGATTAAAAATTCTAAAAGTTGATAAAGATTACCTGCCATTTTTATCTGAAATTAAAATGTTGGAGAAATTTGCAACAGTTACAGTGGATATGGGTGCAGTTAAATTCATCTGTAAGGGGGCAAATTTGATGAGACCTGGAATTAAAAAATTCACAGAGTTTGAAAAAGACCAAATAGTATGCATCATTGAGGAATCTCAACACAAGTTTTTGGCAGTTGGAAAATCATTAGTTGATAGTTTAGAACTAGAAACCATGGAAAAAGGCGAGATCATAAACAATATGCATTATATCTCTGATAGATTTTGGGAAACTGGAAAAACCATTTATGACTAGTTAATTTTAATAAAGAATTTTTTTTTATTATCATTTAATATCTTCTGTAAATTCTGTAGTACCATCTTTAGTGATTACAAGGATATCCAACCCATCACCACTAGCAGAGTCCCTAAGGGCTGCTGAACGAACTGCATGTTTTGCCAACTCTACTGCTTCATCTTGGCTCATGTTTGGTTTGAATTGAGGATCCAATACACCTAATGCCATCTCTGCACCAGTTCCTACTGCTGCATAGTCATCAGGAAGCACTGAACCTAACGGGTCTAGTGTGTACATTATTGGTTTATCAACTACACCCCCAACAATTACCTGAGTTAGTAATGGGAAATACCTTCGCTCATACATCATATTTGACATCATTTTGGCTATTGTGTTTGGTGGAACATCTCTTTTTAGATCCATCTTTCTAATTTTAGCTAAAGCAGAAATTTGTAAAGATAGAATTTGCATGTCTGCTACAAGGCCAGCACAGGTTGCACCAACTTTGTTAGTAATGGAAAATGTTTTCTTTGTGGATTTACTTACCAAAAAGTTTCCAAATGCGATCCTTTTCTCACTTGCAAGAACGATGCCGCCATCAAAAATAATTCCAACAGCAGTTGCTCCTGGCATATACATTGACATATTTCAAATAATTTTGCTACATAATAAAGGGCTTTCTACATTTTATGTATAATTTGAGGGGAAAAATAATTATACTTGGAAATAGGGGTAAACTTGTGACATCTGCTGAAATTCGAGAGAAGATTCTAAACGATATAGTGTTTATGGGTTTAAGATCTGCAATTGGCGTGATCTTTATTCTTCATGGAATATCAAAGTTTAATCCAGTATTTGCAGAAAATTTGCCAAATATGGGATTGCCTGCAGAGTTACAAATTCCAATTGCACTAGCAGAACTAGTTCCAGGAATTTTACTACTTGTGGGGGTTTTAAGCAGGTTATCTGCATCATTGATTTCAATTATTATGCTTGGTGCAATATTCATGGTCAAAGGAGCATCAAGCATTACAGGAAAAGGAGGAGTGGAATTTGATTTGATTTTACTTGCAGGAGCACTTGTAATTATGATAGCAGGACCGGGCAGAATATCACTAGTTCATGTTATCAAAAAATTACCTAGATGTCTCCACTAGTAATTTCAAAGACCATTATTATTTAATCATCTCAAAGATCATTACTAGAATATCATTTACTTTTCTATTCTATCAAAAGGTTTCATTACAGATGGAATTTCATCTAAAAGATCCATAGAGGTCATGTGTAACCCCAATCGTTTTTGAGCAGCTTTGCCTGCTAGTCCATTGATGAATGTAGCAGCAGCTGCAGATTCTAAAGAATTTCTATTATTTGATAGCAACCCTGCTACTAATCCAGACAAGACATCACCTGTTCCACCAACTGTCATAGCAGGAGTTTTTTTCTCATTAATGTATGTGTGAATTCCATCAGATATAATATCAGTTGCTCCCTTTAACAGAACCGTAACACCAAACTCTTTTGCTTTAAACTCTACAAGCTTGATTCGTTGATTTTCTGTGTTTGGCGGGATATCCCCAAATAATCTTTTGAATTCTCCGGCATGTGGAGTTACTACAACGTTCTTGTTTGCTAGTAGGGGTAAAACATCAGGAATTAATGCACTAGCATCTAGAGATAATCTAACATCTCTATCAAGTAAAGACTTTACAAAATGTAGCAGTGAATTTTTTTCTTGTATTGCAAGACCCATCCCAATTGTTGCTGAATGTAAATTACGTGGTAAAGCTCCAATCAATTTGTTGACTGCACCCAACGTTAGTTTTTGATCAACTAGGGGAATTACGATCAAACTAGGAGAGATAGCACGAGTTGAAGTTACGTTAATCTTGGGAACAGATGTGTAAACTAGATCGGTACCGCATTTTAATGCAGCAAGGGAGGATAATATCGGTGCGCCATGATAAATGTAACTTCCGCCAACAACTAGAACTATTCCATTCTCACCTTTTTTGGATTTTAATTTTCGGGCAGGAATGAATTTCTTAACCATTGCCGTTGTTAGATTCTTTCTTACCATACCTACTCTAAAAAAGATAGATGAATAAATCTTGTTTTAAAGTAATAGTTATTGAGTAGATTTTTTGGTCTTCTTTTTCTTCTTTTTTGCACTAGATTTTTTTGCAGTTTTTAAAGGAGATAAAGAAGCAGGCTTTTTGAGAGTATCTGAAACTTTGGATTTATCAGCAGACCTTCTAGATTCTCTACCAAAAAACGCTTTTCTTGCAAAGCAGAGATATGTGGTGTGACCAATCCCTTGGAAGGAATGTCTTGTTTTCCCTTCTCTTGCTTCAATTGTTCGAATGATATGTTCAGTAGATTCAATGTCTGTAAATTCATTTTCAACTAGAGATATAGTCAATTTTTCTAGTTGGTTCATAGTAGGACAGATAGCAAACATGGTTCCACTGCCCTTTAACATCTGTCTGACTTGAGGAATTACAACCCAAGGATCACCTAAATCAATTATTGCCATATCCATCTCCTCTAAAGGCATTTTTTTAGCAGTTTTTAAATCAAGATTGTGTTGAGTGACATATTTTGAAACATTTGCTTTTTTGATATTTTTCTCAGCAATTTTCATAAAATTTTCATCTACATCAAACGTGTATACGTGTCCACGCGGTTTTACAACACTAGCTACAAATGATGTCAGTGAACCACTGCCAGTTCCAATCTCCAAAACTTTTTGCCCATCACCGAGTCCGGCTCTTGCAATGATGTATCCAATATCTTTAGGGTAAACAATTTGTGTACCATGTTGGATTTTCATTACATAGTCATACATTGTTGGCGCTAAAAGATAGACGTACTTGTCTTTGTTTGTCATCAATCTAGAACCATACTCTTTGCCAATTGCATCAGAGTGTTTGATTATACCAATGTGGGTATGAAGAGATTCTTTTTTAGAAATTTTAGTTAACCACTTTTTTGAATTATTATAAAAGAATAATACTGGAGAATTGTTCTTAATTTTAGCCATGTATTTTGCCTTTAAATTTTAGATAAGAATCTACTGATTATTCATAATTGTGTTATTTCAGGGATTTCTCAAAAATCATCTAGTTTTTACATGAGATAGTAGGTAATCTGTTGCGTGATTCCAAAAATCGCGATTGCCAACAAGGTAATCAAAACGCAATAATGAAAAATGGATTCTCTCCATTCTTCATGAGATTGGAAGTACCTCTTCAGTTCTTTCAATCTCACTTTTGATTATTATTTTTCTAATTTTTGGAAATAACTATACCAACAAGTTAAATTGTAGAAACATCGTTACTATGGGAAAGATGTGTAAATGGTGTAATGTTTTTAAACTAGTCATGATTAGCCAAAAAATTAATCATGAAAACAAGAAAGATGGCAACATGGCTAGAATTAAAATCTACAAACATTTCAAAAGAGAGATTATTGCAAAAACTCAGATGGGTAATAACACGTCTCTAGATAAAATACTTTTTTAAAAAAATAATGAAAAGAGTGATAGAACAAATTTAGTTTAGGCAATAAGATAAAGTTTAAAATTCTTGCAAAATATTATATCAAAGTTATGGAAATTGTCCTTCATCAAGTAGTTCTTTGTATATTGTTGATTCAATGCGATTTTGGACTTTGCCACATTTACTACACATGCCAGTTTCATCAGGGTCTTCTTTGATTTTCTTCTCACATTCTACACATGTGTTGATGCCTTTTTTAAAACCCATATCAAAAATTTTCCCTAATCTTGATAATAACATATCGAAATTCTAGATTTTTAGGGAATTTCAAAAAAAGGATTCTAATTAGTTAGCAATAAGCTTAAGTTTGGAATTGACATGGAAGGTTTATGAGTCTTGGAACAACAAGTGTATTTTCAAGAAAAGAATTGGCAATAATTATAGGGATTTCAGTTATTGTCTCAGTAGCATTGTACATCACATATGTTACAGGCAAGTAATAGATTCTAAATTTTTGGTATAATAATTATTATTTAAAATTAATAAATACCGTAGAGTTTGTTACAACTATCATTTGCGCCATTTTGATTGGTATGTTCTCTTTTTTTGAAATTTCTAGAATCTCATCACTGTGTTCTTTATTTAAATGAGTTAAGAATTCTTCTTGATCGATATTATTGCACTTAAAGTTACAAGAGGTAAAAATACAGTTAAAATTCAATGGTATCATTTAACAGGTATACTATTAAAAAAATCAATACGCTTAAAGTTTACAATTATTTGATAAATGGGTGGAAGGTGCAGAAGCTACTAAACGTGACCATCAACGAAATAAATCTGAAATTGTAAATCTAGTCAAAGAGATGTTTAATCAAGACAAATGGGGCAATACAGAGTACAAGGAGAAACTGCTAGAATTAGTTAGAAAAGATGAAAAATTAGTTCAAGATTTGATTAGAAAAATAAAGTTAGAAAAGGCATAGAATCAATACTTTCAATAACCTCAAGTTTACAAATAATTCAGAAACGTTGTGAATGAGATTTTTGTGTATTGTAAAACATGTAAGAAAAAAGTAAAAGCAGTGATTTTGACAAAACATGACAAAGAATATGATAAATCAACTAGCAGTTACAGGCGATACGGCATGGTCAGAATTTTACAGCACAACATTGGGTTTAAAAAAAACTGTGAGGACACATCTCAAATCAAAGCAATTGTAGAATCTGACTCTAAAGATGATAATGGAGTAATGAACTAAATGCAAAAATGTACCTAGAGTATAATTTAAAACATTATTTGAGATGTGGGTTTCATCAGCAGTCTAGACATCATTAAAAATGTCAAAAAAATAATGTGTATTGTGTGACAATTCTAAAAAGCTAGAACTCGGTACGGATCTTCTTTGTTTTCATATTCTCATGGTATACTAATCTCTAACCCAAACCTTCTCTTAATTACAGAAAATATTGTCGCTGTCTTGTTTCTTTGAGGGTATAATTCATCCTAAAATCCTCCAATATGTAACAATTGATGCTAGATATAAAAAGTCCAAATAGTTATCACAATTCTTCTCGTATCTGATTAGTTCTTCTAGACCCATTTGAGATATACACAAAATCCCCCTACAACAAATCTTGTTTTACTGCAAACTCTTTTGAAGATTTTTTGAGGTGATGAATTTGGAATTTTTTATGTAGAAAATACAGCATTTTATTCCACGAGATTTGAGATGATCTCTTTGTATAATCATTAAACCCTTGTCGGTATATGTCGATAGACGTTGCTACAAGTCACTTTTTTGAAGGCATACATTACCAAAGACGATAATAACGAATCATGCAAGCAGATATTGCAGTAAAGAATAATTCCTTAATCATGTAATTGCAGTTTCTTTCAAAAATTCTTTTTTTAAATGAATTACAAACCAGAACAAGGATAATTTAGGTACAATATGTCTTTTTGTTAAATAAGAAATTTGGAAACATGGAAAGAGCAAAGACATTATTTACCTCAAAAATCGATGATATGTGCTGATGATTATTACAACGGGTTCTATCTGATTTCCTCAAATTTGATGAATATTGCCGAATAATGAAGCATTTTTTGTGTATCAAGGGAAGATGATCCAAAATTGCTACGCACAGTTCTTTTTGTTGATCGGAGGTTTTAGAAATTTAACAAAAAAGTAATTATTTTTGATTCTAGTTTTTTAACAAAAACATAGAGTTAACTGATTCATAGAGTCAGAGACATCTTGCGGTGTTAGCTGGAGGGAGCCGGATGCTCACATAAACTAGTTAATGCTAGTCTCCTAGTGAGGAGACCGACTTTTTTTTTCTACAGCGAAAATAAAAAATATCCCTCCAAACAGTATTTTAATGCCAAGTAAGGTATAAAATCAAATTGACCGAAATTCAACTAGCTGGATCAGGCGGATGGATTAATGCAGAACTTACTGATGAGCAAGTAACAAAATCAAAACTTGTTCCAAATATAGACAAGCATTTTTTGGCATCGCTTGAAAAAATAGATACTGCAAAAATCTCAAAGCACTTTTGCAAGCAATGCAATTTAGAGTTTGATGGCCCCACTCAAATACAGATTGAAGAACAGCCAAACGAAGCAGTTGCAGATGGATTAACTTTGGTAGAAAGAGGACAGTATACCTGTCACAAGTGCAACTCTATTATAGGAGAATACCGAGTATTTAAAAAGACAGAATAATTCACTAAATTATTCTAAACTCTATTATTTTATTCCCATCCTAAATAATTCGTACTCATTAAATACGGCAATTTTTTACTCGTATTATGTCAAATCAAAAATGTGTATCATGTGGAATTGGTTTCTTCTCCCCAACAGGGGCAGAAAAGTGTTCCAAATGTGCAGGTAAAGAATCAGAAGGTCATGCTGGAGAGGACTCCTGTGGTTGTGGACACAGCCACTAAAAAATTTTTTTTTCCAAAACACGGATATATCACACAAGCAACAAGCTGATTCATGACAAAAACACCTCAAGAGATGAAAGAACTAGTTGAAAAATTCATCAAAGTCACAAATATCAATTATGAGGATCAAACCAAAAAAATCAAAGAGAAGAGCCACATTATAGATTGGCAGTTTCATGTAGGGAGCAATGTTATCATTAGCAAAAATGCAAACCGCAAAGACAGAATTCATATCAATGTGAATATGAGGTTTCCACCCCAAGATGCAAAGTTGCTAGTAATGAAAAATCCATCATTTTCTAAAGCAATAATGGAGATTAGTGAGATTTGTGCAGTGTGTAAAGTTGGACATCAATGGATTAAAGATGAGGAAAATATGCTAGTAGCAGGATTGGCAATATTTTCCCATGTAGATGAGCGATCATTAGATAGAGTATCATTTCATAACACATGGGATAATGTGGCAAGGGTCTCAGGGCATGTTCAAAAAATTCTTCGCTCAAATTTCAGTGGATTTTCAGCTCAAAACAACACAACTGATACGACAATTAACAAATCAATGTACGGATGATGATGACCGAAATGAACATACACAGGTAAGATAGAGTAAAGATGAAATGATTTCCTTTGATCACAGAGTATTAAGCGAATACCGAATTAAAATAGCAAAAATTGAGACACTTGCAAAGTTAATTTTATCTCACAGAGACCCTAAAGGTGACGAAGCAAAGGGGGCATCAGAGTTTCTAAATGTTCTAATTAATGAAACAGACAAATTCTATGAAAATAACAGTGAGATACTATCTAATAACGGCAAAAGACCACATGCCCGTTCTAGATTGGTGGAAATCAAAGAATGGAATGAGAATGTCGAGAGGTACTATGAAAAAAACCCTAGACGAAGACCAAGAAAATAGATTAACTAGTTGAGATAATTTTTAAATCAAGGATCATGTGTAAGATTTTTTGGAAAACATTCCTTTATCTGTCCAAAGAACACAATTTTCAGGAATTGAAATTTTCATATCATTCCACATCTTGTCTTTGTTTGAATTTCTCTTTGTATAGTCTGTTTCTAGGTTTTTGTCTAATTCTAAAATTACAACAAATGCACCACCATCCCAATGAATCTTTAGTGGCAGGTGAACCATCTCCCAAACGAGCTCCATTATGATCCAACCAAATATCGCATGTTTGACATCGACATTGGCCTGAATCATATCAACCTCCGCTTGTAGGTTTTTTCACTTTGAATTTTTTACAAATTCCTTTACACAATCTACTCTCAGAATCTTTCAAAGTCATAAATTACAAACCAACTAAACCATATTGATTTATAGGATTTATATTTGAATGTTATTTTTTTAATGGAATTATCCTTTATCGTGCAAAGTATGATTACAGATTTTACACTAGTGTTTTCTAGAATATACTTGATTTGTTCTCTCACATCATCGTGTTCAAAGTATAGATTTGATGCCAGTACACGCTCTTTTAAGAATAACACAACACCCATAAAGTGAATTTAATCTAGTTACATCCTATCTGGTGCATCAATTCCTAAAAGAGCTAAAGCTTTTTCTAAAACAATTTTAAATGAATTTGTCAAACAGAGTCGAGAGTTCTCCAATGATTCATCATCTAAATCAAGAACTTTGCATTTTTCATAAAATGAATTAAATGATACGGCCAAATCATAACAGTATCTAGCAATCACTTTGGGAGATAAATTTTTTGCAGCATCTCGAACTTGTAAATTAAAAAGACCAATATTTTTAATTAGATCAAGTTCTGATTTATCCTTTAACAAAGTAAAATCAACATCTATGCTTGGAGTGCGTCCAGATTTCTCCAAAATTCTTGATGCTCTTGCATGGGTATACTGGATGTATGGTGATGTATCACCCTCCAAGCTAAGTGATTTTGTCAAGTCAAATGTAATTATCTTATCCAAATCTTGTTTTATCATCTCATAACGAATGGTCCCTACAGAGATTAAATGAGCAATTGATTCAATTTCTGTGTGAGTCATATTTGGATGTCTTTTTTTAGTCTCTTCTTTTGTCTTTTCTTTTAAAATATCATATACGGCATCTGCTGAAACATACAATCCTTTTCTGCCAGACATTTGAGCTTGTTTTCCATCAGTTTCAAGCCCCAAAGTTTTTGCAGTATCAGAACTCAGAGTTACAGACTCGTATCCTAGATGGTTGTACGCATCAGGAAAAGACTTGAATTTGCCCATTAGTGTAGTGATAATTTTTTGCAGTCTCCCTTGACGTGAATCAATTACAGTGACAACTTTTTGACCTGTGAAATTTTTAGAGATTTTATCAGTCTCTTTTAGAGTAGTTTGCCACAAAACTCGAGAGTGAGGTTGTTGTTGCTTTTCATATTTTTCATAGTTAAATGGGTCTTTGATCAATCCAAGCTTCCAGGCAGCATATGGGATATCTTTTGCAATGTATGTAGCAGTTCCATTACTGCGAACAACTACCTTGTCTTCTTCTTTGCCATCTCCACGAATCACCCAACACTGATCATTTTTTCCTTCATTTTCAAATTCAACTAGTTTCATCTCTTTGAGTTTCTCAAAGATTTCACCCCATAATCCTGAGCGAATAATTTGTGATTCAAAGTTTAGACAGTCATAAGTTACACCAAAATTCCAACAAGTCTGTAGTTGTCCTGCTAAAACTCGTCTAGTTATTTTATCTCCAAACTTTGCAGTCTCTGAATCCCCATCTTCAAGTTCTTTGAGAACACTTTTTCTAATCTCCTCTAAACTAGAGTCTGTCTCATATTTTTCGGTAGTTTTGACATAAACATCATCACCACAGTAATGATCAAATTTTTTTCCATCAGGAGGCTCTATGGAGTATCCAAAGTGTTTGAATCCAACTATGATATCAGCTACTTGTAATCCTGAATCATCGATATAGTTTAACACATTAACTTTGTAACCTGCTTTCTCTAAAATTCGTGATACAGTATCGCCAATAATGATATTACGGATATGTCCAATGTGTAGTGCCTTGTTTGGATTTACACTGGTATGCTCAACTACTATACTAGAGCCATTTCCAATTTCAACATCCCCACAAGTATCAAGGTATGATTCAGATAGAATCAGCTGTGTTAGTTTATCCCAGTTTGCAATGAAATTAAGATAGCCAGACACATGGGCTTGAGATTTTAAAACAAGTGTACTAGTGCACAAAGAATATTTCTCAGAGAGCATTTTAGCAATATCTCCAGGGCTTTTCTTTAGTTGTTTTGCAAGCAAAAATGAAACATTAGAACTTGCATCACCAAAGCCAGGTTTTGCAGGTTCTACAGAGAAATCTACATCAGGTATTGATAGATCAGATAATATTTTCTTTAAATTATTTTCAATTTCATCAAGAATCGATTTAAAGGTCATTTCTATATCTCAGATAGTGTAGGTACTAATTTATCTAATGCCTCAAGGACTCCATCTCCGGCATGTGCCAAGACTACCATCGTTGCCTGAGATTTCACATGATCAGATGCATTACCTAATGCAATACTGGTTTTGGCTATTCTAAATAATGGAATATCAGTTGCACTATCTCCAATTGCAATCACATCATCAGCAGAGATTGATAATTTTTCCATAATTTTACTAAATCCAGTTCCCTTGTTAACTCTAGGAGAATTGATGTGGTACGCATATTGGCTGTCAGATAATTCAACTGGAATACCTTTTTCTGCAAGCAATTTTCTTGCTAATTCTAAATCAAATGTTCTCTCCAAAACAACTTCGGTCATTCTTGGAAAAACGTGTTTTTCTTGTACATTCTCAATATTGTTTTTAATTATTTCAAATGCTTTTTTGCACTCGTCTATATTACCAAGTAGAGTATGTTCATCTGAATCAGTTGTGATGCAGCCACCATTCTCACCTACTGCAATTTTTGTAGTTCCACCAAAAACAGATAGCAGGTACCCTTCAACTGAAGATCTCCCAGTTACAAAAATTACATTGTGACCCATGTCAGTTAATTGGCGTAGTGCATCAAGGGCATCAAGACATATTCTACCCCCACCACCATTTTCAGTGATAGTTCCATCAATATCTACTGCAAATGTTCTCTTTTTCACAAGAATCATTTTTTTGAACCAATAATATTTGCTACTAAATGTTACAAGTTAACGGTTTTATTTGAAAAGAAAGTCAAAAAAAGTGAACGATATTGGGAATTCCTGAAAAAATTAAATCAATTCAAGATGAAATGGCAAAGACTCAGATTAACAAAGCTACAGAACATCATATAGGACTACTCAAAGCAAAGATTGCCAAACTCAAAAGAGAACAAGAATCTGAAGTCGCCAAAAAATCAGGCATGAAACAAGACGGGTTTGATGTACGGCGGAGTGGAGATGCAACAGTTGTTTTCATAGGATTGCCAAGTGTTGGAAAATCCACACTGTTAAACAAAATGACTAGTGCAAAATCTGCAGTGGGGGCATTTCAGTTTACAACTTTGACAGTAGTGCCAGGGATGATGGAGTATAGGGGTGCCAATATTCAAGTCTTAGACCTTCCAGGGATTATCAAAGGAGCATCTTCAGGTAAGGGATTAGGAAAGAGAATTTTGTCAGTTGCAAGAACTGCAGATCTTGTATTACTAGTGTTAGATGTATTTCAACCATATCACGAAGATGTGTTAATTACCGAACTAGGAAACATTGGGATTAGACTAAACCAATTACCACCAAACATTACAATTGAGAAAGCATCAATGGGTGGAATTGCAGTTGCACAACAAGTAAAGTTGACAAAAATTACAGAGAAACATCTCAAAGATATTTTACATCTTTATGGTTTGGTTAGTGCACGTGTTGTGGTTAGAGAAGACATTACATCAGAGCAATTAGCAGACCACATTGCAGGAAACATTAGTTATTCTAAAGCAATAACCATTCTAAACAAAATTGATCTAGTAGATGATGCATTTCTAAAAGATTTGAAAACTGAAATCAAATCAGATGTAATAGAAGTATCTGCAAATTCTGATGTTAATATTGAATTACTCAAAGAAAAAATTTATGAGAGGTTAAAATTTATCAGAATTTACTTGAAACCAAAAGGGGATGAAGCAGATTTCAAAGAACCACTTATTGCAAGAGAGGGAGATACAGTTGAAGATATTTGTAACAAACTACATCGAAGACTAAAACGGGAATTCAGATATGGATTAGTTTGGGGAAAGAGTGTAAAGTTTGGAGGACAGCGTGTGGGGTTGAATCATGTAATGATTGATGAAGATGTGTTAACTATCATCAAAAGACGTGGCATTTAGTCAAAAATAGATCTAAAAAAGTTACAACATAAATTTTTGTAAAAAAATTAAAAATAAACTGCAAACAAATAGTTTTGAAAAAAATAACCAGTATTGTGACCAAAATACCGTGCAAATGAAAAATTTTAGAAAAATAATTGAATTAAAGGCTGAAAAAATAGTTTGAAAAAGAGGGAAATGGAAATTTTACGATCAAAATAAAAAAAAATCTAAATAAATTACTTGATAATTTGTAATCAAATTGTGTAAATTTTTTTAGTTTACCCACTGAAAAACAATGAAATTACGAAATTCTGTATGGCTACAAAAAGAAAAGCTGCAACTAAACGTAGATCAACTAGAAAATCTACAGCAGCTCCAAAGAGAAAAGCAGCTCCAAAGAGAAAAGCAGCTCCAAAAAGGAGAACAGCTCCAAAGAGAAAAGCAGCTCCAAAGAGAAAAGCAGCTCCAAAGAGAAAAGCAGCTCCAAAGAGAAAAGCAGCTCCAAAGAGAAAAGCAGCTCCAAAGAGAAAAGCAGCTCCAAAAAGGAGAACAGCTCCAAAGAGAAAAGCAGCTCCAAAAAGGAGAACAGCTCCAAAGAGAAAAGCAGCTCCAAAGAGAAAAGCAGCAAAAAGACGATAATCTTTTCTGCAAATTAACAATCGTCTTAGAGACGACGAATTGTTTTCATTTTTCAAATTTTAAAACAGTGTTAACTGTAAACATTAAATAAAAAATTTCAAATCATAATCAACACACACACACATTAATTTTTTCAAAACATTACATGTCTTTAAGATATACAAAAAAAATCACAAAGATATTAAAAAAAGAAATCATCTAAATAAGATTACAATAAGATAAAGAAACCATTTATAGATTCAAAGAATGCTATCTAAACATTATCAAAAATGCTAAAAAAATTGTGTGTATCATGTGGCAATTCCAAGCTAGAACTCTGTACTATCTCTCTTGTTTACATATCACATTGTGCGATTAGTCTTTAGACCAAACCTTTTCTTAATTACAGAAAATATTGTCTCTGCCTTGTTTCTTTGATGGTACAATTCATCATCAACAAATGATCTCCTCATCTGTTTTTGTATCTACACTGTTATGCTAAAAAGATAATTAAAATTCCTTACAGGAATCACCTGCAATGTCTTCTCACATCTGATCATCTGCTGTGTGATTCTGAATTAACCTCTTATCTAATATCATGCACCACATTTTGTAATTTAACATCCATGCAAACAGCTCACGAAAATGCGTCACATCCAAGAGGATACTAAATTTTACAGTACAAATCAGTTATATTTTCATATCAGATCTTACCAACATTTGGTGTAAGAGTGCTCAAGAGAGTAACGATACGTATGTACGACGTACAGTACGATCCTTAAATCAGGTCACAACAGTTACCAGCAATTATCCTTGTGCTTTATCATCTTGATGAATTTGTCCATCAATGTGTGATAGATTCACAGAGTTTGCTTGCTATTTTTTGCAGTATAGTAAAATACACCTCAGACTAAGCTGCGATACAATATTGTTGCCGATTCAGATATTCAATAGATGATTCATAGCTTTTTGATTTGTACTGTAACAGTCATGTGTTGTGTGTGGTAAATGTGCTTTGATTTTGGGTGTGAAAACAGTGGAACATACACACATATTTTTGCAACGAGGACTATTGATCATGTGTTTGTATTTTCCACTCTTGTGACATCTAAACGGCATGACATCTGATTGAACATTTTATTGATTCTGATCGACTAAAGAGGGGATTTTGATGATTTCGGGGCAAGCCTGAAGAACAGAGTTCTAATAATAGAATTGTTATGATATAACAATGGACAAATCTAAATTAAAACCAGCAGAGGCATGGAGTAAAAAAGATGATGACGTGTTTGAGAAATACGAGAAAAGTTTAAAGAAATCAAAAAAGTGATCTCTGTGACTCTTGTTCTTCTGTATAGTTTAATTCAGAATTCAATAGAGATAAAGAATTGAATACACCAGAAATTCAAACTAAATAATTGATACTGTATCTAGTAGTAGTTGTTTTGCCGATATTATTAGACCAAAATTTGCCAATGTTATATGCCCAAATTTGATCAATGATAAAATGTGAAGAAGATGACCACAGAGAATCTTTATGCTATTCTCAGAAAGCATGTTTTAATTTTTACAAAGTCAGAGGATTTAAAAAAAAAGTGAAATTATATGATGATTAGTTTTTAGGGTTTTGACATGCTATAAAATGATAAACTAGAGTGAATTCATTATTCTACAATGAGACATTTTAAATTAGTGTGTGATCCATTTATTTTTTTTTATCCCATTGACCTTATCATAGCTTGTTCTACTTGTAAGGAAGATAAAGTGCAAGTCACAACATATGATTAACATGATATACCATAGAACAAGAGATGTCTAAAATGACACCATGACAAATCATGGATATCAATATAATCTAAAATCAAGAAACAAAGTTATGTGTATCAGTCCCAAGAAGAATTTAAGTTAAATCTCTCAATAAAGATAACTCATCAACTTTATTTGTTCCTCAGTAGAGATTGCATTCTTGTTTGTCAATATTTCTAGTAAATCTTTAAAGAGTGCTTTTTGTTCTGCAGACATTCCACCTGATGGGCCTTTCTCTCCGGGTGGACCAGGTGGACCTCTCGGACCGGCAGGGCCTACATGACCTTGTCCCCCTACAGGACCTTGTTCACCATTTGAGCCAATTGGTCCTACAGGACCACGTTCACCTTGAGGGCCTTGAATTCCTTGAGGGCCTTGCGGGCCTTTCTCACCAGATGGACCAGTTGTTCCACGTTCACCTTGAGAACCTTGCGGACCTTGCGGGCCTTTCTCACCAGATGTACCTAATGGACCTGTTTGACCTTTATCCCCTACATGACCGAGAACACCTTTATCGCCTTTCTCCCCTTGTGGGCCGGGAACTCCAGTTAGTCCTTTAGAACCTGCCGGACCTTGCGGACCTTGCGGACCTTTCTCACCGATATGACCTTCAACACCTTTGTTTCCTTTTTCTCCCATAGGACCGGGTGGACCAATAATACCTTTATCGCCAAATGGACCGGCAGGGCCAGTTAGTCCTTTATCACCGTGGGGACCAGGTGGGCCAAGTGGACCTTTATCGCCGTGTGGACCAGGTGGACCTTTATCACCGATAGGACCGGGGCCACCTTGAATTCCTTTCTCTCCTTGTACACCAGATAATCCAGTTTGGCCTTTATCACCAGATACTCCGGTAGGGCCAGTTAGTCCTTTATCTCCTGCTACACCTTGTGGACCACCATCTCCTTTCTCACCGGGAACACCACGTAGTCCAGAAGCTCCTTTATCACCAATTAATCCAGTTGGACCCGTCTCGCCTTTCCCACCTAGTGGACCCTTTAATCCAGTTGGACCTTTATCACCAGTTGGGCCAGTTGGACCTGTCTCGCCTTTGTTACCGGGAGGGCCATAAACTCCTTTGTCACCCTTGTCTCCTTTGTCTCCAGTAATTCCTTTATCTCCAGTTAGTCCTCTACCTCCAGAAATTCCTTTGTCACCTTGAGGGCCTTTATCACCAGTTGAACCTTTCTCACCGGATTGACCTTTAACACCTTCAGAACCTTTGATGCCCATTGGTCCTTGTTGTCCGGGTGGACCAAGTGATCCTTTATCTCCTGCAGGTCCAGTTGTACCAGTTGAACCTCGCTGTCCGGATTGACTAGATACTCTAGGAGTGTTTGTTTTTGATTGCTGTGTAGGTTTTTGATTATCAATATTTGTTTCAAGTTTTGTTTTAGTTTGTGATTGTCTAGATAAAGGAACATCAAATACAGTGTGTGATGAAGAAAACAGATCAGTTACAACAATCCAAACTCTATCAAGTCTGGTAATTGATGCTGGAAGTGGATTTGCATCAGAGCCCAAAGTCTCAGAGAATAATCCATCTTTTACTCTAAGATGAAAGTTACCTTTCCACAAGGTTGAAAATTGTTTTGAGGCAATATCACCATCTGAGGGTTTACTAGCAGTAACTGCGATTTGAGCTTCATAGACACCAGATTGCTTGAATGGTGCCTGTCCTTGAATCTCTAAACGTGGCTGAGATGACACAAACGTTTGTTGATATTTCAAGTATTTCTATATTTAGATCGCATGGTTTTATCTCAAATCAGACAGGCTCAACATCAGGCTCAATTAAGGTTGGTATTTATCTAGATAAAATGCCTATTTGAGCTGTGAAGAAACTATTTGGGAGAAGCCCAAAGGATAAGGAGCAGGCAAAAAATGAGGAGACAATCCCACAAGAAAGAAGTTTAGTGGATGCAGATTACAATTTAAAAAAATTATACAAAAAAGGCATCAATTTGATGGCAGATGAAAAACTAGAAGATGCCATAGAAATTTTTGAACAAGCACTACGAATTGACCCAGACAGTGTTGAGATATTAATGAAGTTGGGATATGCCAGATTCCACCTAGAAGAATACTCTGAAGCATTGAAAGTTTATGACAAAGTTTTAGAAATTGATCTCACAAATCCAGAGGCTTGGAATCTCAAAGGACTAGTACACTATGAGCAAAAAAAGTATGCACAAGCCCTTGATGCAGCACAAAAAGCAATCGAGTCAGATCCAACATATGGAATGGCATGGTACAATCAAGCATGTTTCTTATCATTGCTGAACCAAGTTCCAGAAGCACTTGAAGCTTTAAAGCGCTCTATAGAAATTGATGTTAAAAATGCAAGAAAATCAATCAGAGATAAAGATTTCATGAATGTTAGAATTGAGGAAGGATTTAAAAGAATTCAAGAAGTTGTAGTGTTGGAATCAGTCAGACAGGGATATCACACAATTGGTGCAATTGTGTGGACAACATTTCTAGATAAAGTAGATACAGAAACTGCCTTGAGAAAATTATTAGAGAAAGGATTAATTGTTAAAAATGAAAAACGTGATGGTCTAAGTAGAATTCCAGTGTATGATCTTGCAGAAAACATTGCAGAAAAACTAGGTAAAGAGAAAAAGGGACTCTTTGGAATTACAAAGAAAACATTACCAAGACCAATTAAAAATTTGAAAGAACTAAGCCAAGCAATTCAATCAGTTAAAGAATCAATAGAGGAAGAAGACCTTGATAAAACAATGGAACTCTTTGAAGAGTTTATTGATCCTACAAAATCAGGTGAGCAAATGATTGAGAGTTTCTTTGAGGAACACAGAGAAATTAGGTTATGGAAGATCAGACTAAAAGATAGAGGGGTGGATTATCTCATTGATAACAAAAACAAAATGATGGTTCTCTTTGAGAACATTGAAGGAACTGTAACAAAAAAACTCAGAGACCAAATCTCTTAATTATTCAGCCGACAAATCCCAGTAACTAGCATCGTTTTGTTTTTCAGTGGGTTTTTGAAGGTCTTTCCATTCTTTAAAAGAGCGTACATACAGTTTTGCATTTGATAATCCAACAGATTTTAATGCATAGTATGCCAAACCGGAAAGTGTGCCTACACTGCCACAATAAGTAATAATTTCAGAATTTCCATCGACCCCACGATTATCTAGTAATCGTTTCATATCATCTTTTGAGCGTAAAATTTTATCATTTGAGGCCAAAGTTCTATACGGCAAGCTAATAGCACCGGGAATGTGTTGCTCAAGAAAGTTTAGTCTCTCTCTATTATCGATTAAAATTACATCATCTCGAGTTTTAACAGTTTCCAAATAATCACTAGTTGCCAAAATATCAGGTTTTAAATTTATAGAGTGTTCCTTGCTTTGAATTTCAGCAGTGATTGAATCATTTTCTAATCCAAGGGACTTCCAATGACTGTATGTGGATTCTAACAAAGTTACATCAGAGTGTCCCAAATACTCCAAAGTCCATGCGACCCTTGATGCTAGTGCACCAAAAGTATCATCATACACTACAACACGAGTTTCATCATCAATCCCCATAGAATTGACTAGTTTTAAAACACGTGAAGGGGTATCATCAGATAGTAAAGTTGCAAGTGGCAAATTAACAGCAGTTGGGATGTGGTCTTTTTTGTAGTCAGCTTCTCGCCTAACATCAATTACTCTAACACTGTTATCTCGAATTTCTGAACGTAAAGATTCTATATCAGTTGTAATCTTGTCTGTTGTTGCTGCTGTGTTCATCAAGCAGCACATTCGCCCTTTCCAGTTTTTGTGTGATAGCTAGCATCATCTCCATAATCCAAGTAAAAGTCAGGATCATCTTTTATGGATGGAGGAACAACTAGAGGTCCTAATATTTTTTTAATATCAGCAGGCGATTTAATTGCAGAATTTTCATTCCCGTTTACAACTCTATGAATCCAAGATTTTAAAGTATCATCAGATTTTTTGTTTGCTTTAAAGATTTCAATTACTTTGAGAATTACAGGAATTACTCTTTTTGCAGGAACTCTAAGAAGTGTTTGTCCCAACATGGTATCACCATCAGAGCGACCACCAATGGACATTTGATAATTAGCATACATGTCTTTTCCAACACGTCCACCACCTCCAAAGAATCCAACTGTTGCAATGCCATGTTGGCCACAAGAGTTTGGACATCCACTAATCTTAATTGAAGAATCACCAAGGTCCTCATCTTCATCTAGTTTTAGTTCAAGAAACTTTCTTTGGATCTCTTTTGCCAGTCTATGTGAGTTGGTTAATGCAAGATTACAAGAGGTAGTTCCAGAACAACCAATAGGACTAGCCATAGTTAATGAGCCAGATTTTGCCAGACCAACTTTGAGTAGTTTCAGATACAGGCGTGGTAAATCATCTTCGTGTACGTAACGTAGAGCAATATTTTGTGAAAATCCAGACCTTGCTTTACCTTCAGATGAAAAGTTACGAATAATATCAGCTAATTCATACAGTTGGCTAGCAGTGATATCACCTGCTTCAAGGGTAAGAAATACCAAGTGGTATTCTTTCTGTGATTGTTTTATGGTGTTAGTTTTAAGCCATCTAGCGTATCCATCAAGAGTTGTAGAGTCTTCTCCACCACCACTCTCATCAGATATTCGGATAGACCTTTTAATTTCATTTGGAGTGGTATCAACATCTAATTGAGTGATAACAGATTGTGTAGCCCGAACTACGGCTCTCTCTTTGAGTACAAGGTTTTGGAATTTCTCCCAACCCATATCATTTACTAGGTACCTCATTCTGTTTCTTGCAAGATTCTTTCTATCACCTAGTCTATCAAATATTCGTACAACTGCAATGGATGTGTAAAGTAAATCTTCTTCAGCAGTAAATTCTTCTAACTGATGTCCAACAAAGGATTTGTTGCCCAAGCCACCACCGAGGAAAATTTTAAATCCTTTTTGAGTGGTTTTGCCATCACCATCATCATCATCAATTTTCCTAATCTGCGGAATTAATCCCACATCAACCATTCTCACCATTCCATGTTTTTCACAACATGTAAAATTAAATTTAAATTTACGAGGAAGGTTTTGAGCCATAGGATTTCTCAAAAAGAATTTTGCAGTTGCAAGTGCATATGGAGTTGCATCAAATGCCTCACCAGTACAAACACCAGATATAGGACTGCACATTACATTTCTTACAGAATTTCCACATGCTTCTCTAGAGGTCAATCCGACTTGGGTTAAACCCCTGAATATTTCAGAGACATCCTCAAGAACTACCCAGTGCAGCTGAATATTTTCACGAGTTGAAAAGTGTGCACTGCCAATAGAGTATTGTTCACTTAGTTGAGATATTTTTTCAATTTGATCAGGATAAATCTCGCCAGCGGGAAGTTTGATTCTAACCATAGCATAGTCACTAGTCATTCTAGTTCCATATGCCCCGTGCTGTAGTCTGTATCGTCTAAAACTATCAGCGTCATATTTTCCTTGGCGGAATAGTTTTACAGTATGTGCAAAATCATCAGCCTCTTCAATTCTAGACCAATTTATCTTTGAGTTTATGGTGTCTGGTGAGGACTCTTTAATGTCAGGTATAATCATACAAAGAAATTCATTTTAGTTTGGATATAAATTTTTGAAATTTGGAGATTTTGGGTGAGATATTTTACTCAATGTACAAAATTTTCCTGTTTCTGTGAAGGGAGAAAAATAGAAATAATTAGTATTACCTAATTTTTTTAAAAATTAGATGTGGCAAGGTATTAATTGTTCAGAAAATGCAACATCTTCATGCAAGAGGCAACAGTTGCAGAACACTCTGAGAAAATTTTTACAGACGTGCGTGAAGTTGAAATTACACGTGCAATTGCAAATGAATTTCATGAGGTACTAATGGATAGAGCAGAATCAGACGTTATTATTATTGGTGCAGGTCCTGCAGGATTGACAGCTAGTAGAGAACTATCAAATATGGGTTACAAAGTTTTAGTTATTGAACAAAACAACTACCTAGGTGGCGGTTACTGGTTGGGTGGATACATGATGAATCCAGTTACAGTTAGAGAACCGGCACAAAAAATATGGGATGAACTTGGAATACCATACAAAAAAGTTGCAGAGGGACTATACCTGACACCTGGTCCACATGCAGTATCAAAATTAATTGCAGCAGCATGTGATGCAGGAGTGAAATTCTTGCAGTTAACTAAATTCGATGACTTGGTTTTAAAAAATGGTAGAGTTGCAGGAATTGTCGTCAACTGGATGCCAGTTTCGGCATTGCCACGTAACATTACTTGTGTTGATCCAGTTGCATTTGAAGCAAAAATAATCATTGATGCATCAGGTCATGATTCAGTTGCAGTAAAAAGACTAGTAGATAGAGGACTGGCAAAATGGAAAGGAATGGAACCAATGTTTGTAAACGATGGTGAAGAGCATGTGGTTCACAAAACAGGTGAGATTTATCCGGGATTGATAGCAGCAGGAATGTCAGTAACTGAAACACATGGATTGGCAAGAATGGGTCCAACATTTGGTTCCATGTTATACTCTGGAAAGAAAGCAGCAGAGATTACAGCTCAAAAGATCAAAGAGTTAGAAAGATAAGCAATCTAATCCTAGTTATTTTAATGAGAATTTCTAAAATCATTTTATACAACGAACCAGCAGTTGCAGAGATTCAGATAGAGAAAATAAGACAATTCATCACAGAGACATTTGGAATAAAAGTAGAGATAAAAGATAACTTTTTTGAGAGTTTAGAGTCTGAGGTGTTTGAAAAGATAGCATCGGTGAGAATTTTTGATTTAAAAAAACAATTCAAAAAATATATTCCAACTAGAGAAGAGATTAAAATTGAAAAAGAGAACTTGGATACAACAACAACAACAAAAGAAGGTGAGATGCCACCGTTGTATGACGGATTTGAGTTACAAAATATTATTTCAGAAAACATTTCAATTACAGTTAATACATTACACATAATTTTCACAACAAAGCTTATTGCCACATTTGATGATGATGATTTTAGATATCATGCCAGGGCACTGATAAACTCAAATCCTGCAATAATTTCAACTACAGGAATCATAGAAGCTCCGGCAAAACCTAAAGGCTACTATTTAGACCTGATAGGAGATTTTTCAAAAGAGAGAATTAAAGAAATTAAAGAAAAGTACAGAGGGGAATTTTTAGAGTATCACGATTCAAGATTAAGTGAGATAATACAAGGATATCTGCTACAGACTATCATATATTATGAGACAGGAGAGGAGGCATTTTGTGAGAGAAGAGATTGCCGATTGTTTAATTCTCACTGGCAAAAAGATCTATTTTATTCACAGATTGAAAATAAAAAAATGTGTCAAAAGCATTTTGAGATGGTAAATAAAATAAGAGATCGAAAGGATATTGACTTAAATTATTGAAGTAAAGACCATTATCAATGATGGCAGGAGGAGATGCAGGTTCAGCAGTTCTTCAAACAAGAGATGATGAGATCAAAATATCAGATAAAACCAAAACGAAATTTGATGTAATAATTGTCGGTGCAGGTCCTGCAGGGTATACAGCAGGGATTTATTGTTCTAGAGCAGGGTATGACACTTTGATTTTATCAGGATTGCTTCCTGGAGGACAGCTAGTTAATACAACAGAAGTTGAGAATTATCCTGGATTTGAAAATGGAATAATGGGTCCTGACTTGATGATTGAGATGAGAAAACAATCACAAAGAATGGGAACTACCATCATTGATGATGTGGTAGTTGATGTAGATTTTAGACGTAAACCATTCAAAGTTCTAACAGCATCAGAAGAATTTGAAGGTCGTGCAGTGATTATTGCAACAGGTGCAAATCCAAGAAAGTTGGGAGTCAAAGGTGAGGATACCTTTAGTGGTAAGGGGGTGTCATACTGTGCAACATGTGATGGTCCTTTCTTTAGAAATCAAGAAATTCTTGTTGTAGGTGGAGGGGATTCTGCAATTGAAGAGGCAACATTTCTTACAAAATTTGCATCAAATATTCATCTAATACACAGACGAGACAAGCTGCGTGCAAGTAAAATCATGCAAGAGAGAGCATTTAACAATGAAAAAATAAAATTCCATTTTGATTCTATAGTTACTTCCATAGAGGGAGACCAAAAAATACAACAAGCAGTTTTGAAAAATCTAAAAACAAATGAAGAGATGACACTTGGTGCAGGTGGCTTGTTTGTGGCAATTGGACATGAGCCAAATACACAAATGTTCAAAGATCAGATTGATTTAGATGATGAGGGGTATATTGTATTAAAAAATAAAACTCATACCAACATAGAAGGAGTTTTTGCCGCAGGAGATGTACATGATAGGCGTTATCGACAAGCAATCACTGCTGCATCCTTTGGATGTATGGCAGCAATTGATGTAGATGGGTACCTCACTGAGAGTGCAGATAAATAGTGATGGATGACGCAAAAAATCTATGCAATTTCAATAGAGACATACATAGTCTGTAAAATATTTTAAAAGATTAGAAATTTTAGATTGATTTGTAACTAATCCTAAAACTGATCATTTTGTAATATTTGATGATAATAAAAAAAATAATCATAACCACACACCAAACAAACATGTTTTTTAGGATTCATAAATAAATCACAGTATTCAATGGGTGCAGCTGTATACCACCTACCAACCCCCCCCCCAGAATAATAATGGTATAATGGCTGATTCTGTAAAGTTATAGAAACCTGAAATATAGATCTTTTAAAGATTCAAAAAATTGAATATCTAAACATCAAAATACCAACCATAAACTCCATCAGGATGATAATCCCAACTTGGATCTCCAGTTGCTTCAATGTAATATCTACAAGTTCCATCATTTACATACAGAATAACATGGTTCAGATCGTTTGCACTAGTTGGATTATCTGCATCCATGTAAACATATTGTATAGTCCAATCTTTAGTGCATTTTGAGGATACCAATACATCTGCAATTAGAATAGCTAAATCCTCACAATCACCGCCCACCGTTTGATTCTATACAGTATTCTGCATATGTTGTTGTAATACTTTCAATTAGCACAAGGGCAAATAATGGAATAAATATTTTGTATTCAATTTTGATCTGATGGGTAAATATTGTTTTTTGGTAAATTGATATAAACGGATTTAAAGAAAATAAATCTTAATTTTATGGGTTTAAAAATAGATTCTAAAACATCCTCTAAAAAACCATTATTTGTTTTAGGTATCCATACTTCCTCTTTTGTTAACGTATGTATACAAAATACAGTGTTTCCACCATCAGGATCACGTACATTAAATCCAAGAATTTTTAATGCATGTGCTGTGTCTTTAGCATTGTATCTTTGAATCATGTTTTCTCATTTTAGCTGCATTTCTTTCATGGGTGTATTAAAAATCTCAGCACGCTTTTCTGGAAAAATTCCTAAATACTCTTGTATCGATTGTATCAAGTTGTCTCCTGCTTCTTCCTTTGTTGCTCCAAATGCGGTTACTTTATCATTTGTGGCACATCGTGAAACAAAGCCTTCTTTTACTTTATCTAAGGTATAACTAACAATCAATTTATCATCCATGTTATACTATCCTTTATTATTAGTTATTAACCTTTACTAAAAAAATTAAATCTAAGAATAGAATTCTATTGAGTAACAATAATCTCTTTATCACGAATAATAAATTTTATCTGATTAGGATCGCCTAAAAATTCTATAATTGGTTTGGGATGCATCTTTTGCAATAAGAACAGTATGCACCTGATCATGCGGCGTATATTTTCCACTCATGTGACATCTAAACGTCACACTGATTGATCATTTTATTGATTCTGAACGACAAATGAGTAAAATTTTGATGATTTCTATGAGTCGATATAATGGTATAATGGTATAATGATAATCAACTGAAATATTACATGTGTTAACTATAGATTGCAATGGTAGATAAATACAGGTTTTTTAAAAGAATAATCAAAACTAGATTACAAGAACCATCTAAGTTTTGCATCTAGCGTCAATTATGATGTATAGTAGCTTAGACCAATTATACTCAAAAAAGATTGCCTGTTTTACTCAAAAGAATCTGAGAATAAATAGAGAACTAAAAATCTAAACTCTTTATTGTAGAATAGAAAACCAATAATATTGAATCAAGACCCAAAAGATCTAAAAAAATCAGTCAAAGAACATAGTCATAAACTAGCAAAATTAGGAAATGATTTAGGAGAAATTAAATTCAGTTACAGGGTAGATGCAAAGCCAACCAAAGAGTACTGGCTACAAAGAATCAAAGATTTTAATGAATACAACAAAAAAGGATTAGAATACTACAACCAAGTGTACACCATGATAAATCTAGTAAACAAAAAAGAGGCACAAATTTTTCTTTTACGTATTAGCAAGTTTAGAGAACTATGTGCAAAATTATCAAACACCATGGAGAAGATCAAAGAAAATCCATCAATAATAGATTCCAAAGACAAGCAGCAAAGTCTATGGAGCAGAGAGATTAAAAACCAAATTACAAAACAAAGTAACGAATCTTTACGACATGAGGTGGATATGAACTCTTCATTTAGAGTATTTTATGAGAAACATTTGAAATAGAATCTCTAATAATTATTCAGTATGCTAGTTCAGAGAGATGTTTTGCAGATTTGAGGGAATCATCAAATTCTTGCTCAGAGATTACATTTTGAGTAGCATAGACACTTTTGAATTTCCTTCCGTCATCGGCAAAAATTCCCACCACACATGCATCCCCAGTAACAGGATATTTTTTCATGCATGCATAAACTGCTGCTGAAGAAGGACTAGTCAAGAGTTTATCTTTTGTGAATATCTCCTTTACCACTGAAAAGACCTCATGATTATCAACGTATACCCAATCATCTACAACATTTTCTCGTTTTAAGAACAAGTCAGGTTTTGCAGACTCTGTAAAATTTCTCCACCCTTGAATTAGATGGTTTTGTTGAGGTTGGCATCCAATTATCTTAATATTTGGATTTTTTTCTTTTAGGAAAACACCAATTCCCGTAATGGTCCCACCAGTGCCAACGCCAGTAAAAAAGTGAGTGACCTTACCGTTGGTTTGTCTCCAAATTTCAGGTCCTGTTCCAGTATAGTGTCCCTTGAAATTTGATTCATTAGCATATTGATTTGGGGAATAATATGTATCAGGTCGGGATGAGGCAATAGATGTAGCAAGTGCAATGCTTTGATCAGTTCCAGCACCAACCTTAGGACATAAATCGTCACTAGTTTCAAAGATTTTAGCCCCTAGATTTCTAATAATTGATTTAGTCTCATTACTTGCTTTTTCAGGAATGACAATCTCAACTTTGTAACCCAGGATATTTGCAATGCCGGTTAAAGCTATTCCAGTGTTACCCGAAGTGGGTTCAATTATGATGCTCTTTCCTTTTTTTAAAATTCCTCTCTTCTCAGCATCTTTTATCATCCAGTATGCAGCCCTGTCTTTAACAGAGCCAAATGGATTGTGGCCTTCTAATTTTGCAAAATATTTTACGGCATCATCATTAGAAAGTGAGTCCAATGGAACTAGAGGGGTATTTCCTACACGATTTAACACGTTTGTATCAGTGACTGAGATAGTCATGATTGGGCTATTTCACCTTTTTAATTTTAAAGGTGATGGTTTTGTCATCATCTTTGCTCATATCTAATAATTCATGACCATTTCTTGTAACCCATCTAGAGATATCATCTTCTGCTGCAGGATCATCAGCAGATACAATTATGATTTGACCTACCTGCATTCTTTCAATTTCAATTTTTGTTCTAAACACAGGTTCAGGGCAAAATAGTCCAGTTGCATCTAATTTTTTTTCAACAGATTCAGACATTGTACTAGTTGATAAAGAGTGATTTGTCATATTAAAAGCTATTTGAGTTTGGTTCTGTCAGGTTTTGGGTGCTAGTTTGAATTTTCCTTGTAAAGGCTAGCATTTTGGAATATCTATCAACCCGAGCATAAATAGTAAAATGATCAACTAGATTCCCAACACCCCATAATGATTCTCAATATCTCCAACACCCATTCCTAAATAATACATCTGTAAAGCTCCAGTTAGGGTATTCCCATCAAACTGTCTTTTTTAAATCCAAAGTTTGCAGTAAACATTCTTTTACAATCACTGCACTTGAGTAACTGATTATTACATTTCTTAGTTTTTCTAATTCTTCATTTTACAATATTTCTACGATCACAGTATTGTAGACTGATTAGTGATCTTTTTATGATTCTAAAGGTATTATTTTTATGGCATTGATTGTTTTTGATTACATCTAAAACTGTTTTGTTATGTCTAGTCTGCGTTTCTTAGGGTGGTCCAGACATTACATACAAGACCGTTATCAGTTTTAGATACCTTGTATCTGTTTTTTGGATTGGTTTGTGATCTTACAGAAAAAGTGTTTTGGTCCAATTGGGAACTAACCACTAGTGGACATGATATGTTTGATTTTTGTGTTCATGCGTAAAACCTCTAGAAGATTAAAATAGAATCAAGTGAATCAAAAAATGATTGGCTCAGATTGTCACGGGTTTCATCATAACAACTCTGATTCAGAATGGCAGTGAATCTTTCAAATCCCGAAATTTGTCATCATAGCCAATCATTTTTACTTGATTCGTAACAAGATTATATTGGTACACAAATATATATCTTGCCAATAATTTCTTGTTACAGAAATATTAAAATGACAAGATAGAGTTGTTAATTGTATGGGTGCAGAAACTATACGACAAATTAGAAATAGCAAATACCTATACTACATTTACTATGACAATAAAAAAAGAAAAGAGGTTTGTTGCGGTTTAAAAGATGATCCATCAACACAATCAAAATTAAGAAATGCAAAACTTGTTGATTTACAAAAGCAAAAAGAACAAATAACAATGCAAATAAACGAATTGGGTAAGATTAAAACATGAATGATAATAAATCCAGTCCAGAACAAGTATTTTTAGATGTAATAAAAATAGCATTGCTACGCCATTGTCTTATTAGCAAAACAGAAGAACAATTTATGCAGAAAATGACAGAGGGGATTTTTAAAATATTAAAAAATCCAGATATAAAAAATATACAACAGACCTATTTGAATATTATAAATGATATGGATGATGTAATGAATGTAAAAATCAATAGGTTACTGACTTTTAAAAATCTTATAAAATCTACAGGTCGTACAATGGATATTTTTAAAGATATTAGCAACTTTCAGGCTAGAATTGATAAATTACGTGAGGAAATGATGACTTGGAATATTATTCCAAAAAGTGCAAAAGATGGAAAAGAAATGTTGGAGAAATTAGGGAACAATGATCCACTACAAGAGGGTTTTAAACTCATGAATGATTTAAAAAAATACAATGAAGATATTATAAAAGAAACAGAGCAACACATAAGCACGATTCTTGTAGCTAGTAGTTATACGGTGTCTGGTTTGAGAGAAGCCTTACTTGATGATCCTTGTTCTGAGAAATAACAAAAATTAAAGTAAATCTAAAGAAGCTATTAGAGAATAGGATGGACAATTACTCTCTCTATCTAATATTAAAAAGCCCCGACAGTTAACACGAATAAAATTTTATGCTATGTTCTGACAAGCTAACAAAATCTAAATCACAATTATTAAACAGAACCTTGAATTTCTAGTTATGAGTTTAGAGTAAAATGACTGATAAATTATCTAAAGAGATCTTCAGATTCAGGACGAATTAATTTGTTAATTGAACAATCTTCAAATTTAAATGAATAGTCACGAATGATTGTGATTGGAGATTTTAGAGATTTTCCCATCACTAGTTCAGATGCTGCTGATAACTCATCAGCAATTGCAATGGCAGTGACTTTCAAAGTGTTATTAAAGGAATCAGGTTTTCCAGCATAATCTAAAATTGGGTCTAGTCCTGAAATACCAATTGCGTGATTGGTTTGTCCCATTCTAAAAGGTCGACCAAAGGTATCAGAGATTATAACTGCTACATTTTTCTGGGATTGCTCTAAAATTTTCTTTCTAATTTTTTGTGCAGAAGCATCAGAATTCTCTGGCAGTAAAGTTGCGTATCCTTCTTTGATATTACTTTGATCAATTCCAGCATTTGCACAGATAAATCCTTGAGAGGTTTGAACTATCAAAATTCCGTTTTTCATTCTTATGATTCGTTTTGATTCAGATAGTATCAATTCAATAATTTTAGGATCCTTTTGATATTGAGAAGCAATTCCTTTAGCTAGTAAAGAGGGAGTGATAGTTGATAGGTTTATCAAACGTCCTTCTTGTTTGGAGATTATTTTTTGTGCAATTACTATAATGTCGCCATCATTTAATTTTTCAGATTTTAGAACAATATCAGAGATATCATCAGATGGCTCGATCTCTTTTTCAACATGAATTGGGATTATTTGCAAGTAATGTAGTTCAAGCAGAGGACTAAAAAATTGTTTACATGTGAGGAGGGGTTGTAGATTTTAATTCTAATTTGTAGTGTTTGTTGATAATATCAATAATTTTAGAGAGATCTTTTTCTTCCAAAGTTGTTGTGGCCAAATCCTTTACTATATCTTGGGCACGATATGCAATTCCCAGACCACAGATATCAAATAATTTTACATCATTTGCACCATCTACAACACAGACAATATTTTCTTTTTTCTCACCCCATTCTTTGATTTTTATTTTTGCAGATTTTGATTTATCAGAATCAACGTTAATGATGACTCCGTCTAATTTTCCTTCTTTGAATGTTAGTTCGTTGCAATACACATAATCAAGATCTAGTTCTTTTTGTAATCGTTGCATCATCAAGGTAAATCCACCAGAGATGGCCATGAGTTTCCACCCAGCAGATTTTAATGCACGGCATGCCTCTTTTGCACCAGTCATTATTGGTAATCCATCAGATACTTGCTGACATGTCTTTTCATCAATACCTTTCAAAGCTGCGACCCTAGTTCGTAGTCCATCTTCCCAGTTAATTTTACCTTGAATTCCTTGTTTGGTTATTTCCCAAATTTCAGATTCTTTGTTGAGTTTTTCTGCAAGAATTGGGAGATATTCTTCATCATACAAAACTCCCTCGACATCAAAAATTGCTAACAATAGATTTCTGATCTGGAAAAAAATTGCTAATTATATTAAAGTAGTGTCTATGTTTTGCAAGATATACATATTGCCTAAAAATCCAATATTATCAAAAATGGCAGGTTTACTCAACTTGTTGGTGTATGGATAAATAGTCTACGTGTAGATAGCGTGTTTATCATGTAATAGTTAGATTACATAATGAATGTAATTTTAAAATAAAATTTGTGCATTCATCTAATATTGAAATTCATTTTTGTGAAAATTGCTGTAATGCCAGAGGGTTAACGCATGAATTGTTAATTCTTGAAATTTTATTAATTTAAACTCGTGATTGTCCATTTTATTCAGGATTATATTTTCTTCAAATTTCTGCTCTATCCAGTTTAATACATCTTGAGTATCTGAGGATACGGTACAGTCACATCTAGATTACAACAAAATTAATAAATTATTTATATAAAATTAGATGATGTCGCAAAGCAGTTTTATCCAAGTTTTAACGATTTGATTTATTGAAGGTTTTACTGATTCTATTAGTATGTATGATATCCTTTGGAATGCCTTTTGTTGCTGCTCAATCATCTAGCAATACATCACATTGTTTGGAGGGAGAAACTGCAATTTCAAGGGGAGTTAGCATAGTGTGTTCACCAGGCGATGTAAGACCATGTCCCAATGGGACGTTTGTGGGTGTAGATAATCAAGGGAGAGACATATGCAAAGCTCTGACAACATCAACAATATGTGCAGATCCAAATGGAATACAAGATAATAGAAAAGAAGATTGCGTTACCTACCGTGAAAATGAGATAGTCTTTACATCAGAACAATTAGAGAATCGTCGTAAACTACTAGGAGTTGGAACAGTTGAATTAGAGCAGTTAGAGAACAGTGATAAACTATCAGAATATGCAGCAGATGAATCAGAGCAGAAAATAAATCCAAATAAAGTAGTTGATACACAGAGTGGAGAAACGCCTGATTATACAATTCTCATTAACGCGCCTGTAATATTCATGATAGTGGTGAGTATAATAGTAGTGAGTATACTAGTACAAAAATCTAGAAACCGCAAGTCAAAAGAAAAAGTACAAAGATCATCAGAGGTGCTTTCAAAACCATATTCAGCTCCAGAGAGGAAACCCAGTTCCATAGAGGAAAGCAGACACATAGATAAAAGCATCTTTGGAGGTAAAAACAAACCCATAGATAAAACACAAAGCCCATGGGGGATACCTTCAAATTCATATTCAGCTCCAGAAAGGAAACCCAGTTCCATAGAGGAAAGCAGACACATAGATAAAAGCATCTCTGAAGATAATAGCAAACCCATAGAAAAAGCACAAAGACCATTGAGGATACCTTCAAATTCATATTCAGCTCCAGAAAGGAAACCCAGTTCCATAGAGGAAAGCAGACACATAGATAAAAGCATCTCTGAAGATAATAGCAAACCCATAGAAAAACCATCTACGGTGGTAAAAGTAGTTTCAGGACGGAAACAAGACTATTCCTACGTCATACTAGTGGATACGAATGTATGTATAGATGCCATAGACAATTGTAAAAATGAAGATGAGCGACCGAGACAACAAGCCATCAAAAAGTTTTTTCAAGAAGACAAGAGATTCTTGGTCATAGAAGATGTGTATAATGAACTTGACAGTATTACCAGTCCGAGTATAAAGAAGCTTAAAAAGAGGATAGGTGAAAAAAAACTAGCAGAATTTTTAGATTCAATATATGCTAAAGATGCTGATCGTACAGACAATGTTAAGAAGGTCATAGAAAATCAAACGAAATTTGCGCCAGAACATGCAGAATACTGGTCGAACAAAATGAAAGAATATGAGAAGACGATAAACGGGAATCAACGCATGGAAGAACATAGAAAGCGATGGAGAATGGTAAAGATGCCGGAAGAAGACCTAATATATCCATACGTATTCGTGATGTCAAAAGGCAAAGGCATAAACGATCTTGGAATACTAGGCAGAGCCGCATATTTGGCAGATTCTAGTGAATATTACAAAATCATACTGCTTACATCTGATAATGATTTTATTGTATTTGCTAACAAAATACGAACAGACTTCAAGGTTCATGTACTTTCGGGGTGGTGGTACTTTGATAACTTGGCTAAAGGACAGGACGGAGATCTAATAGACCGTTTAACGAAGTGGGGCGGTGTTGATTTTGATAAGCATTATGGTACATTAGATGAAGAGCACAAAGCTAAAATTCCTGGGTCGTTTAGTAAACATCTAAAAAACAAAAAGTAGTATCCATTTTAATCCCATGTATATTGCCTATAAACTGCTAACCCATACAAAGTTTTGTACAAACCATGAACTATTAATTTTGTGAATCAATCTCTTTGCCGACTCTTTAATTCTCGACTTGTACCATTATAGTGAATCTATCTTTAGATTCATACATGATCTTCTATCTAGTCCAGGGTATCATAATTTTGTTGTATATCCAGTTAATCTGATACTAAGAGTCATTTTTAATCCAGAAATTCAAGATTCAGAACATCATGTTTAAAATTGCATACGAGTCATCTAGTCCTATACCTTCCAAATCTATTGTAGATGCTCCATTGGTGAATATGGTATAATTCTCATTCTCATAGCACCAGTTGCAATAACAGGTTTCACATATTCCATATATTGATTCATCCAAACAAAACGCTAGAATACATCAAATTAATTTTATTTGCAGTTCAGTCCTGCGATTCCAATATTTTGATGAAATTAACTAGAAAAAATACAAGCAGGAATAAACACAGTACACATCACAACAGACATGTGATGGAAGTGCATATTACCTATCATATCTCAAGGTGATAACGAAGTTTGATGTGATAAGAATCCCAGTCTACACATCTTCAAATTTTAATCAAAGAAAAAATTTTTCCCTCCAAAATGCAAGTGTGAAAGTTGCAAAGTGGACAAAGAATCATGGATTACGGATTAAATATTTCAACTCAGACAATAAATTCAAAAATTGCATTCCTTATTTCTTAGTTGAAAAAACAGATGAGACCATTGAACTTGTAGAGATGAAGGGAAACCCATTTGCTAAAAAATCCAGACACAAAGGAAAAAATTGAATTTGCAAAAAAATGATGCGATGTACAAAAAATAAAGTATAGAATCATCTCGAAATACCAACAATTTTCTAAAATATCCTTCTAAAAAGAAGTTTTTATCAGGATTTTCTTTTTTTAGCTGTTTTCTCTGCTATAAGATAATCATTATGCCGTATGGAATGATCATTATTTTATTCGTCATAACCTTGGCTATAAAAAATATTACCTCATCATCAAATTATGCATACAGAAAGATTTTAGAAAAATCAGGTCATGAATATTTGCTAAAAATTTGGCGGAGGATGGCGCGAGATTCGTTTTCGGTCACAATAAATCCATCACCAACAACAAAAGTTTTGACTTTTAATTCTTTCATTGATTATGTTATATGAAAACCAGATAAAAACATTTCATAGTAAAACATGTAGTTTTAAAAGAACAAATCATAAAAATGGTTAAGCAATTCTTCCCATGTCAAGAAAGAGAATTAAATGATGCAACAATAGAATTTTCAATTATGGTAAAGCCATTTAATACTAATTTATGCAGTTTTGTTATTGAGAAATTAAAAAATATAGATATTATTAGAGTAACATGTATAATTATACCCACACTAAAAATTCAGCAATCTTTGAAAAAACTATCTAAAGAAGAGTTTGATTATACCATGGAAGAATTTGATAAGATATATCATGGAGAATTCAAAACAGAATATAAATTCTCAAAAGACTATACATCAGTTCAAAATATGAAATTTTTTCTTGCTCAAAATCTATCATATCAGTCTTTGTTGGATTCAATTTTTTTGAATGTCATACTCGTAAAAGAAATTGCAAAAATTTTTAATGATATGGACACAGGAGTAAAATCTCCAGAGATAAACCCAAATAATTCTATGTATAAATAATGTTCAGTGTTTTTTAGAACCGACTGTTCAATGTTCATACGAATCTAAAACGATCAGCAAAAATATTTTGTATCCTTTAGACGTTCATGAAAAAGTTGTTTTTACATTTTTTTCACAATCTCGCCTTGATTGATTATTAGTTATTCTAGATTTTCTCTATCATCTGTTGAATGTTTTTGTTCCTCTAGGTGGAAGATTGTATCAGGTCTTAACTTAAGAACGGTATTGAATCTGCGTCTAAAGACATGATAAAACAAGTTGAGAGAATGCTCAAGATTTATTTTTGCATTAGCCTTTGCTCTGTGAACCAGATTAGAGATTATTTTCTCAGAGATGGGTTTAATGGGCTTGATTCCTAGTTTGTGTTTGGTTCTAAAAACAAGATGGACAAAAGCCAGAGTCGCACCGTCTTTTTTTTCATTTCAAAATATCTAGCCAAACAGTCCTGGGCTTTCTTGTTGATAAAAGTAGCATATTCCTCATTAGAGTTTTCATAAACTGTAATCTCCAGACAGTCATTTGGCATCTCTTTGAGATTTTTCATCTTTAATTCAGGCAATGCCCCCCCCCCCTCTTCTTACGCCACTTGCAGAAAGAAACAGAATCACAGCCTTATTCCTAATCTCGTTGTAACCCTAATTAGCTTGATCTCCTCGGTTGTAAATGGTCTTGATTTTTTTTTGGCTTTTGTTTTTTGCCAAGCATCTTTCGTATTTTTTTCTAGTTAATCCCCTTAAAATCATTGGAATCATAAAAAGTCTGAATTGTAAATAGGATTAACTTGATGTATTCCTAGCACTTGCCATTATCTTTGAACAATATCACATAATCTACAATTTTTTCTTTTAATTCAATAAAAATTTTAGAATAAAATCAGATATATCTCAAAATTATAAGATTTGAAGAACTTTTAAAAGATACAAAGCAGTTTTTTGAATATAATTCTCAAAGAATACAATATAACTGAATTTTGCATTATATAATCTCAAACGCTACAACAAGAGCTGTATAAACATCATTTAGATTCATTCTATTAAAGTTTAAACTGTTTTAACATCTAAAAAACGCTAGTAATAAATCACCGATTGTGTGGTACTTGACATGGGTGAATTAGAACACAAATTTGAAGTAGAAATCAATGAACGAGAAGGTAAACAAAAACTTCCAGATGAGGTCAAAGAAGAACTAAAATCATCAGGAATGATGGATGAGAAAGGGAAATTAAAATTAAAAGGAGTCAGTCCAAAGATGCTTAAAAAAATGAAACAAGAGTTTGTTGCATGTCCAGTCCTTAAAGAAGACACTCATTTCATCCAGTGTTTTGTATGTCCAAACTTCCAAAGTAGAGTAATGGGCAAAGTACTTTGTAAAGGCAACAAACTGTAAAATCAATTTACACGAAAGGCTCTTTAGTTAAATTAATTCTAAAAAATTGGTTTGGGTAAAGAAGACGTAGGAATTACTGTTTCAAAAAAAGATGATTTTAGTGAGTGGTACACCCAAATAGTACTCAAAGCAAAATTGGCAGATTATGCGCCAGTCAAAGGGTTGATTGTTCTCAGACCTGACGGATACTCAATTTGGGAATCATTAAAAAGTACATTTGATGAGAAATTTTCAAAAAATGGGATTAGAAACGGATTTTTACCAATATTAATTCCAGAATCACTATTAGGTAAAGAGCAAAAACATTTTGCAGGATTTAATCCAGAAGTGTTTTGGGTAACTCATTCAGGAACCAATAAGATTGGGGATAGGCTAGCATTAAGACCAACATCTGAAACATTAGCATACACCATGTATGCAAAATGGATTCAAAGCTGGAGAGATTTACCATTAAAAATTAATTTTTGGAATACAGCCTTGAGAGCAGAAATTAAAGCAACAAAACCATTCCTTAGAACTTCGGAATTTTTGTGGCAAGAAGGACATACAGTCCATGCCACACAGCAAGAAGCAGAGATTGAGGTAATGAAAATTTTAGATATTTACAAAAATACAGTCGAAGAAGAATTGGCAATTCCAGTAACAACAGGTAAAAAAAGTGAGAAAGAAAAATTTGTCGGTGCAATATACACAACTACCATGGAATCAATCATGCCAGATGGCAAAGCACTACAAATGGGAACATCACATTTCTTAGGTCAAAACTTTTCAAAACCATTTCAAGTCAAATTTGCAGATAAAGATAATGTAGAACACTTTGCATGGCAGACATCTTGGGGGGTTTCTTGGAGATTAATTGGTGCCATGATCATGGTTCATGGAGATGATAAGGGATTAGTGTTACCACCAAAGGTAGCACCAATCCAAGTAGTAATAATTCCAATTTATAGAAATGATCAAGCAAAAGATACAGTGCTTGCAAAAGCCGCAGAGATCAAAAATGAATTAGAAACAAATTGTATCAGGGTACATGTAGACCAAAGAGAAGAGCTATCACCAGGTTACAAATTCAACGATTGGGAATTAAAAGGAGTGCCACTAAGAATTGAGATAGGCCCCAAAGATATTGAAAAAAATAGTGTCCTAGTTGCAAAAAGATACAACCTAGAAAAAATTAATTTGAGTTTTACAGAAATTGAAAAAATACCCACAATATTAAATGAGATCCAAGTAGAGATGTTAAAAAAAGCCAAGGAAGAGGCAAAATCCAATATTCTCAAAGTTTCAGATTATTCAGATTTTAAATCAAAAATTGAGAAAGGCGGTTTCTTCAATTCGCCTTGGTGTGGTAAATTAGAGTGTGAGGACAAAATTAAAGAAGAGACTGGAGCCGAAATTAGAGTCATTCCATTTGAAAGTAAAGATGCAAATCAAAAATGCATTTATTGTCAAGGGCAAAGTGTGGCTGTTCCAGTCTTTGCAAGGGGATACTAGATATGGTAGTCAACTAGCTCGATTTTACCTTTTCAGGAACCCTTGATTCTTAATCTTTTTTAATGATATCACTGTATGAGATACATGTCAGATACAAGACAAGCAGATGATCTTACTGCTGAGGAGATCAAAGACATTGATGAATTCTATCAATCAAAGGACAGAAAAACATCATCAATTCAAGAATTTCTTGAAGAGTTGCATAACTCTTGACTAAATGGATTCCATAGGCGTTTCCGTATTTGCCAAACAATTTGGTAAGCTAGATTCTAAAATACAAAAAAAGAGTTGAAGAAGCCATATTGACACTACTCACTATCAATAATCCTGCACACCTTGAAAAATACAAGCAGAACATGAGAGTGTTTGCATACGACATTGGCAGAAAATACAGGATAATCTACAATGCCAACTAGAATAACAACACATTGAATTTCTCAGAGTATGCGACTACAAATCAGCATTAACAAAGACTAGAATTCCACAAAAACAATCTTTTTTCTTGACTGCACTATTGCCCAAACCATCTGAAAATATTTTCTTGCCAATGGTGAAAACATCATTTCACCATCACGCAATGATATACATTGTTGGTTTATTAACAAAAACACTGAATTAAATTTTAAAATAATTTATTTCCAATGAGATTAACGGATGGTAAAATTACAATGACTGCACAAAAGATGTTCTGATGTCGAATAAGACAAACCGCAATTTTTACAAACAACAAATTCGCTCATACCATCTGTTATCCTCAGGGTATTTGTAATTTTCTATTCAACTCTTTAGGAGATTATATCTATAAACAAACAAAAAACACCACTCATAAGCATAAAAACAATGAAAATGCAATAATCCACAACAAAAATGCCTACAAATATAATAATAGAAAAAATACAATTTTCTAATATTGAGATCAAATCCAGAATTGCAATCAGAAATTTCATTATTAGTCCAGTTCAAAGAAACACGTGCTAGAACACTAGAAATTGTAAAGACTTTGGAAAAAGATGATTTTGTAGTTCAAACTGCATTTTTTACCAGCCCACCAAAATGGCACATAGGACATGTGAGTTGGATTTATGAGACAATAATGAACAAAATTGATAAAAATTACGAATTTTACTCTAAAGAATTTTCAGAATATCTAAATTCCTATTATCAACAATTTGGTGTACCACACGAGAAAGGATTGCGAGGAGTCATATCAAGACCTACAACTGAACAAATTTTTCAGTATTTTAATACAATAAATCAAAGAATGGAGAAATTTATTCAAACCCAAACTCTTAGCGAGGAGTCAATCAATCTAATCGTGACAGGATTCCATCATGAATGCCAACATCAAGAACTTTTAGTGTATGATTTACAACACTTACTTGCAGAGCAATACAGACCTGTAAAGAAAAATCAAATCACAAAACAAGCAAGCGTTACCCAAGAATCAATCAAAGTCAAAGGTGGGATATACATCATGGGAAATAACACAGAAAAATTTTGCTATGACATTGAATTGCCAGAACACAGTGTATACCTTGAGGATTTTAAAATAGACAAATTCCCAGTAACAAATCAACAATATCTAGAATTTATCAATGATGGCGGATATGAAACTTACAAGTATTGGCTATCAGATGGATGGGAAAAAGTCAAAGAAAACAAATGGAGAACACCAATGTATTGGGAAAGAATTGAAGATAAATGGTATGTGCGAGACTTTTTAGGGATTAGAGAGATCAATCCAAACCAACCAGTATGCCACGTAAGCTTTTACGAAGCAGATGCATACTGCAAATGGGCAGGTAAAAGACTTCCAACAGAAGCTGAATGGGAAAAAGCAGCTTGTTGGAATGAAGATAAACAAGAAAAAACAACATTCCCATGGGGGAACCAAAAACCAACTGATGAAAAATGTAATCTACTTGAATCATACCATTGGAGTTGTTCTGAAATAGGCTCATATCCAAAGGGGGCAAGTCATTTAGGATGTCAGCAAATGATTGGAGATGTTTGGGAGTGGACATCATCAGAGTATACAGGGTATCCCGGATTCAAGTCAGGATTTGATGAATACAATGACAAATGGTTTACAAATCAAAAAGTTTTGAGAGGAGGTTCTTTTGGAACACCAAAAATGTCAATAAGAGGAAGCTATAGGAATTTCTTTAGATTAGATGAAAGATGGTTGTTTTCAGGTTTCAGATGTGCTGAAAATATTTAATTTTTTGAAACTAGTGTTAGTGAAAAATGTGTATTCTCATCTAACCAAGTATGATTAATTTGGAATCCAGTACTTTCAAAAAGTGTTTTGATTTGATTTAAAGTATATTTATGAGAATGTTCAGTATGGATTAATTCATCTTTTTTCAAATTTAATGAGAGGTTTGATTTTGAAATTATTACAGATTGATTAACCAAGGATTTTAAATACATTTCAATTCTTTGATCTTTTTTATTGTAAATTGAATAATGTGAAAAATTATTTAAATTAAAATCAGCATCAAGTTCATCATTTATTCTAGATAAAACATTGAGATTAAATTTAGCAGTAACCCCTTGTGTATCATTATATGCAGATTCTAAAGTCTGTGAATCTTTTACCAAATCCAAACCAATTAAAAATAAATCGCCAGGTTTCATAGTAGCGTTTATTTTTTCTAAAAAGATTCTGCCATCACCAGGAGAAAAATTGCCAAAACTAGAACCTAAAAATACAATAAGATTATTTTTGTTGTCATAATTTTTTAGAAATTCCAATCCACCTTCATATGTATCAATAATTCCAGTAATTTGGAGATTATCATAGTCTTGTAGTAATTGTTCAGAGCTCTCAGTTAAAATTTCAGAGATATCAATTGGAAAATATTCTATAGTTTGCTGTATTTTAGTAAAAATATCAAGAATCAACCTAGTTTTTACTGATGTGCCGCTTCCAAGTTCAACTAGTCTAAAGGAATTATCAACAAAGGAAGGCAATAAAGTTTGTAAATTCTTCAAAATTGCAATTTCAGTTCTTGTCGGATAATATTCAGGAAGAGTGCAAATTTTCTCAAATAGATCAGAGCCTTTTTTATCATAAAAAAATTTAGGCGAGATAAATTTAGAATCTCTATTCAAGCTTGAAGATATTTCCTCAGCAAATGTTTTCTCTATTTTAGTAGCATGAGGTTTAAAATATTGAAGTTTAGAATCTATGATATATTTCTTGTAATCAAGATTTTTTTGGATTGTTTCATTCAAGTATTAAATCCGTCTTTATTTAACATAAATATTTTATCCCAAATATTACGCATAAAAGATATACTTGTTGATTCAATAATAATAATCGTTGAATGAGATTCTTAGAGTAGAACATTTGAAAAAATATTTCACAAAAAAAGGAATATTTGGAGCAAACTCTGCAACAGTAAAAGCAGTTGATGATGTGTCATTTTCATTAAAAAAAGGCCAAGTTTTTGTTTTAGCAGGGGAATCAGGTTCAGGAAAATCAACTATTGCAAAATTAATCCTCAAATCAATCCAGTCAGATTCAGGAAAAATATTTTTTGAAGATCAAGAGATTGACAATAATAAAGAAAATCAAGCAAAAATTAGAATGAATTGTCAAATGATTCACCAAGACCCATACGACTCTATCAACCCAAGAATGAAGATTGGAGATATCATATCTGAACCACTTGAAATCCATAAAATTGGAAACAAAGAAGATAGAATCAAAAGAGTGATCAAAGTGTTACATGAAGTAAAATTAGAACCAGCAGAAGACATTATAAAAAAATATCCGCACATGTTATCTGGAGGACAAAGACAAAGAGTGGTACTAGCAAGAGCCTTAGCACTAAAACCCAAAGTGATACTAGCAGATGAACCAGTTTCTATGTTAGATGTATCAATTAGAGCTGAAATGTTAGAATTGATGCAAGAGTTGCAAAGGAAATACAATATTTCATTTATCTACATCACACATGACTTGGCTACTGCCAGATATTTTGGTCAGAGAATAGGGATTTTATACATGGGGAAAATTGTTGAAATTGGACCAGTCAATAAAGTGCTAGTCAACCCAAAACACCCTTACACCCAAGCATTAATTGATGCCATCTCAGAGCCAGACCCAGAGAACCTACACAGGAAAAAAGAGATACGAATCAATGACCCATTAGATATTGATGTGTACCAAGGATGTAGATTCAGAGCAAGGTGTCCCTATGCCATTGAAAAGTGCACAAAAGAACCAACACTAGAAAAAGATGAACAAGAAAATGATGATGAACACTATTTTGCATGTTTTGTGAAACTAGAGAGTAGTACTGTTCATTGAAGGAATTCGTTTGTCTTTGTATGTGACAACGTGCGATACACCATTTTTTGGAAATACACCATAGATCAGTTTTGCTTTCTGTATTACAGAATCTTTTAGAGATACCATAATAAATTGACTCTCCTTTGATCTCTCTTCTAAAATTTTTGCCAATCTTTCAGAATTTGGCGCATCAAGGTGGGCATCAACTTCATCAAAGAGGTAAAACGGAGATGGTTTTAGCTTTTGTAATGCTAAAACAAACACAATTGCAGCTAGTGTCTTTTCACCACCACTAATTGATGTAGACTCTCTTTTAGGTTTGTTTGGGAATTGAATCAAATAAGAGATTCCAGAATTAAATATGTCATCTTCATTTTGTAATTCCAACCAAGCATTACCATCAGTCATCTTATTGAAAATTAAACGAATTTCTTTATCAACTTTATCAAATGCATCCAAGAATGTTTGTCGTTTATCTTTTTCAATATCTTCAATAAATTTAACAATAGAGTTTCTTTCAGCTTCAAGAGAATTCTTTCTTGTAGACATGGAACGATACCCATAAGATACTTGGAGATAAGTTTCAGGAGCTTTGGCATTTAATGCATTTAGAGAGGATAATTCAGTAGTTAATCCATGTACAATAGATTCAACATCAAAGGTCTCCATGTCTTTATCAAATCCAAATACAGATAGAATTTGTTGTAGTTTAGATTCATTTTCAATTAAATCATGGAGATCACGAGTAATAGAATCTGTTTGACGCTCCATGGTACTGATTTGTTTTGTTAGTTCTCTGTCTTGTTCAGTTAATACCTTTAGTTTATCATCAAATTCTTTAAGATGTCCAATTGAGGAGCCAGATGTAGAAATTAATTCTTGTTCTTTTTCACGCAAGGATACAAGAACTTGATTTTTTGATTCTTTTTGTGTTTCCAAGTCTTTAATTTTTGTTTCAAGTTCTGTATATTGAAGATTTAATGAATTTGTTTCATCATTAAGACGGTTAGATTGAGATTTTTCTCGATTGTACTGTGTTTGTAATGTTGTTTGTTGTGAAGATTTATCACGATACTCATTCATGATAGTCGTGTATAATTTTTCAATATCTGATTTTTTGGTATTAATGTTGGATAATTCAGAAGCAATTCTATCTTGTTCTCCACTAGCGTAGTTATTTTCAACAATACTAATTCTTTCTTGCAAAGATTCAACGTGTGACTCTGTTGTGTTAACTGTAGATTCAATGATACCATTTCTTGAAATTAGTTCTGAAATTCTTTTTGAGAGCTGTTCTTTTATACGGTGTGTGGATGTAATTCTAGATTTCAAATTAGAATAATTTTCAGTTGTAGATGTTGAAGAATTTTCAGATATTGAAAGACGTTGTTGATATGACTTTATTGAATCTTCTAATTTTTTTAATGAATATTTTTTCTTTAACATGTATTTTTTAATTATACTAATTGATTGGAATAATCCATCAATGTCACTACTCATTGAGATGAGTTTTGTGAGTTTGGATATCTTTGAATTAATATCAATAATTACAGTGCCACCTTTTTCTTCAAAGAATTCACCATCAAGTGTGACTGATTTGTAACCTTTTTGAGACATGTTGTACGCAGCTTCTCTAGTTTCAGTGAGTACAATATTACCAAACAGGAAGGTTTTCAGTGAAGAGTATGCAGGGTCACAGGTGACATAGTTTGAAAGGATGCCTACAACTTGGGGTTGTTTTGGTAGTGATAATTTGAATTGTGGAATTGCATCAAGAGGAATTATTTTTAGTTTTGGAAGTTTTTTACTTCGTGCAACTTCAGCAATACCTAGTAATGTTGCAAAATCTTTTACAACAATTGCTTTAATCCAATCAGAACTGACTGCCAAGATAGAACGCTCATATTTTTTATCCCATGAAATCATTTCATAAACTAGTCCTTCAATTCCAAGTTTTTCAGCATCTTCTTTTAATTTGGCAACAGTGTAATCCTCATGCATAAATCCTTTAACAGTTTTAATTTTTGATTCATACTGATTTGCAGATTTACTTGATTTTTCTAAAATAAATTCTAGCTCATCCATATCATTACGGATTTTTGATTTTCTAGCATGTAATTTTTTGATTCTCAATTTTAATTCATCAATTGTTGCATCGTGATTCTTTAACATTGATTCTAGTTTTGATTGATAGCTAGTTAGTGAAACAATGCCATCTTTTAATTCAGAAAGTTTTGCTGTATTTGTGTCAATTTTAATTTTAGATTCATCTCTTTCATGTAAAACTTTGGATCGTTTTAGTTTCACATCATTTAGTTGACTGGTGAGGGATTTAATTTTATTATCAATTTCAGATTTTTTAGCTGCTGCTTGAGATTGCTCTGTAAGTATTTTGTTTCTTTGAGAGTCAATAATTTGTAAATCTTTGTTAATATTATTTTTCTTTAAATTGATTTGATCAATGAATACTTTAATTTTTTCAAGTTCTGTGTCAATACCAGTTCTAGCTTGATTTATCTGAACAATTTCAGTTTGTATTTCTGGCAATCTCAAATTAATTTGCTCTAATCGTTTCTTTGATGCTGAAATTGCACTGTTGTCTATTTCATATTGTTCCATGGCAGAACTAATTTCAACATCAAAAGTAGCTTTTGCTTGACTGTAGTTATTTGCCTCTGCCATCAACTTTGTCTTTTCAGTTTCCAAAGCACCAATTTCTTCTCGCAAAGTATTTCTTTGATTGGTAAATTTTGTAATTTCAACACTTTGTTGATTTAGTATGGTCTCTTTAGAGGATTTTTGAGTCAAAACCACCTTCATTTTGTTGGCAGCAGCAATTGCTTTGTACCTGTTTAGCTCACGTTCTAAAAGATCATGACGTAATTTTTGATTTCTTTCTTCTTCTAGTTCATCAATTCTTTTTTTAATTTCACCCATTTTTGCAAGAGCTATTTCTAATCGTCTATCTGCCTCATCGAGTTGTTTTACAGATTCTATTTTTTTATCATCAAAGTAAGATAGTCCAATTAAATCTTCAATAGTTTTTCTTTTCTCCTCTGAAGTAAACTCAGAAATTCTAGTTACAGTTCCTTGTTGTACTGCATTGAGTTGTCCTAAACCAGCATTTGCCATATCAAGTAAATCAAGAATATTGCTTCGATTTGTCTTCTTTTTGTTTAGATAGTATGTATTTTCACCATTAGCATCCATCTCTCTTGTAATTTCAACTGCATCAGAATCGACTGGAATTTTTCTATCAGAATTATCAAAGTGCACACTGGATCTTGCCATTTTAGGTCCATGTCTAGCACCTTCAATATCATGAATTAGAGATCGTAGTTTATCGACCCTCATAATTTTGGGTTTATTTTCACCCATTGCAAAAATAATGGCATCCAAGATGTTACTTTTTCCAGAGCCATTTGGCCCAGATATTGAAACAAGTCCAGGTTCAAACTGAACTGTCGTATTCTTAAATCCAAATGATTTGAAACCAAAGATCTCTACTTTTTTAACATGAACCAATGAGAATTATTTCTTATTGTATAGGATAATCGATGATTAACAAGTTTAGTTGACAGAATTGATTAATTTTTCTCGTTATGTTATGATATTTTTCGTAGCGGTAATAATACAAATCATTTTAAAAAATTGAACGCATCAATTCTGTTAACTTGGCAGTTATGCAGAGTTTTCCAACATGTTAAATCCAACTAATTTTATCACCCAAGCGGTAAATTAGAGAAAGATTTCTCATATGTCATTAAATACAATTGGAGAAAAATACAGTAAATCACTAGTTAGAGAAAGGGGGAAACTGCTTGTTTTTTGGTGCCATAGAACAACTGCAACAAGGGTATCAAACTCAAAGGGGAGAAGGGGAGGGGATGGAATTACAAAAAAGACCACCACCCCCCATCGTATCTTGAATTATTTCATGAAAACAGGTTTAGTAGACTGCTACTACCCATTGGTATTATAACTGCCCAAGTTTTAAGTACTATGAGTATCGATTTGGATCCGATGAGTAAAATTCCAGTAGTGTTGAGTCTGTTTGTTCTCCTTTTGATGCCTGTATACGCATCAGCACAAATACCAGACCAAATCACTATTCTTGAAAATTTTGGAGATTATGATAGTGGAGAGCCGATATTTGTTTATGGACAAATTTCAAGCCTGGTAGATAATTCTTTTCTAATAATGCAGATTTTTAATCCTCAGGGAGATCTGTGCCAAATTCAACAATTGACACCCCTACCTAACGGGGACTTTATCACAGATGCCATTCTCCTAAAGGGTAGAATTTGTGGTATTCCTGGAGAGTATGAAATAAAATTATTTTATGGCGACTATACAAAATCTGCCACCTTTAATGTTTCACACAACATTTTTTCTCAGACAACTAATGAACAAATGCTAGTTTTAGCTCAAGACTTGTTATACTTGCATGGTTTAGCAATAGGAGAACTCAACGAGACCCCATCTCCTGTTACAAATAACACCTCAGCTGATCTAACTCAACTAAAATCGAATTATGTGGGTTTATGGAATGAATATTTTGACTATAATTTGTTAATTGAAGTTGATCCTTTGATTAGACCTGCAGTGTCATCATCATTGAACTCTGTTCAAAAATTATTAAGCGAAGATAAAATTTCTTTTGAGATATCAAAATCTATTGATGCCGCAATTTTTAGTGCAATCTTTTATTATGAAATTGGAGATAAAACAAAAGCAATCGATATGTTAACTGATACATTTGTAGATCTCACAAATGTAACCCCTGAAAAAATAACAAAGAGAACTCTAACTTTTGATGAACTAGAAGAGAGTCTTTTGAATTTAATGACAAAGTCTGACACTGTTATGAGCAAGCCTGTAAAAAGTGAAATTGCATTTATTTTTGCAAGAGGAACTGCCCCTGTATACTCTGATGAAATCAGTCAACTCATTGATATTCTTTCAAAATCCAGATACCTTGATGTTGTCTCTAGAAAACAAAGTGACTTGTATCAATTAATTCAAAATGATTGGGAATCACTCAAAATTTCTCTAATGGGTAAAGAGACTCTAGAGGAGTTACTTGACTCATCTATGAAAGTTACAGATTTGCATACAGCAGCCATACTATTAAGAGAACTTGATGATGTTGATGGGTTTATCTCATCAGAGTCTGAAGAGAACACAGATCTTGCAAATCTGATCCAGCCTGATTGGAACTCACTCAAACGTGATCTATCCCTAGCAAGTTCAGTAGATGATATCTTGGAATCAGAGTCTAAAATACACCAAATGGCTCAAATCATAGACATTTCATCTAGAATTAGTAAAATTGTAGAGGTATCCCAGACTAGCAGTGTCAACTCTGCATTAATCAATGATTGGAATTTACTCTTAGAGCGAGTTGAAGCTGCAGATTCTGTTGATAATCTATTAGAAATTATTGCAGAATTTGATCAAACCATGATTGAACTCAGAGAGAAGAGAAATCCTTTGGATCTTTTAGAATTCCAATACAAAACATTCAAAGGCAAAGCAGAATTACAAGCTGACCATGAAAATCTTTATCTTATTAATAGTGCATTGAAAATAATAGATACTGCCAAACAAATGGAATCTGGCAACCCCTCAATTACAAGAATTGATCGAATTGAAGTTTTACTAAGTTGGGCTAGTGAGATCTTACCTGAAATCCAAAGTGATCTTGATTCATACAACAAAGATGCATACAAAGTTAGGGCAAGTGATATTCTGCAACGTGCAAAATCCATTGAGAATTTAGTTGAATTGAGTTTAACCAAAAATAGGTTCCTTCCAAATTATATCAAATTCACTGAAACATTTAATGAAAAAATTGATAATGTGCGGGACCTTGTTATTAAAAATGATCTTGACGAAGCTGATCAACTAGTTCGTGATCTATTTGATGAATGGCGCCTAGTCTCTCAAGCATATGCTAAGGATCCCTTTGGCTCTAATAATGGATATACCGTAGATGAAATCAGGCGTATTGATTTCCGTGAAAAAATAGATGCTTTCTCAAACATGGTGTCAACTTTTTACAATGCCGGATTTGCTGATTACGTTGATGAATATGAACAAAAAATAGCTGATGCTAACAAATTCATTGAATTGGCAAATTTTGTTGATGCAGAATCCAAGATTTTAGAGATTGGCGCATACCTTAGTGAACATTTGGTGTTACATTCTGATGATATTATTTATGATATTTCATTTGATTCTGAAAAAGATATTTGGGTAATTAATGGTGCAACTGACAAGTCTATTTTTGATAGGCGAGAAAATCTCTATGTTACAGTCTTTAACATGGATGGAACCACTCACAGTAGCCTAGAATTTACAGATACAAAACAAGGCAATTTCTTCACACAGTGGATAGCACCTACAGACCCTGGTCTATATGTTGTAATGTTGCAGTACCAGGCCTCTAAAGCATCTCAAATTGTACATGTTGAAGAAGAATTTGATTACAAATACAGTGATACAGATTTGAGTATGGTTGATTTAGCACGTGAATTTAATGAATTAGAGACATTTGCAATAAAGTTTGGTGGTGAGGAATTTGCCGAGAATGATAGATTTGCTTCTGTAATAAATGAGATTGAATTTGGAATCAAGGACAAAAATGAAGAAAGTGTCAATGATAATCTAAATGAATTAAAATTAATCATTGAAAGATATCTTCCTGTACGTTCTCGTGTTGCCGTAGTTGAGGCAATTTATGATGATGATAGACTAATTGTATCTGGAGCAGTCCAAAAGTCTCTTGCATTTAGTGAAGACTTGTTTGTTGATGTTTATGATCAAAGAGGTAATTTGATTGAAGAGATTGCATTAAAAGACAATTCTTCTGGATTGTTTGCAGAAATTCTCAATCATTCATTTAAACCCGGTGTTTATGTTGTCCAATTACAGTATCATGATTTATTGGTAACTGACTTTTTCAATGTGAAATAACTATTATTATTTTACATTTTTTACTAAACTAAATAGTTGCCTGACTGCAATCTTTGGATGATGTGTTGCTAGTTTGATCATGCTTGTCAATCCAAAATCGGCCTTGATAAAGTCGATAAACTCTTTTGGTTTTAATTCTTTGATAATGTCTAATTCTTTATCCCATTGTTTATCTGTAAGACCAATCCATCTACTCTGAACTTTGCTTGCTGAATTAATTTTAGATTCAATCTCCTTTCTCCAGTTATCTTCGTATGGGTATAACGATTTTTTGTTTGTGTTGCCGGACTTTATTGCCTCTGATGCCACTTTTCCTGCAACTCGCCCAAATTTTATGGCATATCTTATTCCTTCTAGTACTAGCGGATTTGCCTGACCTGCTGAATCTCCAACTAGTAACAAATTGTTAAAGACAGTATCCCTTGATAATCCATCATTTGGAATTAATCCATAGTGAAATTCTATCTTTGTAATATCTCCTAATTTTTTTATTGGACCTAATTTTTTTGCCATTATCTCATCGAGTCTTTGTGTTGGGTCTATACTAGATTCTGGCTTTCCAACTCCCACTCCAATTCTTACGACATTGTTCCCTAGAGGAAAAATCCATGCATAACCTGCTGGGGAGTATTCTTCGCCTACCATTAGCCACCATGTATCTGGTGTGACATGTTCTACTTTGACCTCATACTCTGCACCTGCCCCAAACCTTTTCCATTGTGGTGCAAATCCCATTGCTTTACAAACTGTTGATGGAAAACCACTTGCATCAATTACAACTTTGGAGTGAAATACAGTCTTTTCTCCATTTAATCCCACCCCACTTACTCCAACAATGTCTCCTTTGATATTTTTGAGTACATCTTTGATGTCCATTTTTAGAAAAATATCTACACCAAACTCTTTTGCTTGATTTGCCAACCATCTGTATGTTTTTCTTACATCTAGTACGGCTGCCCTTGCAACAGTATCACTAATTGTAACTTGGTTGTTAGGCGAGCAAAATGAGAAATTTTTAATTGGATTATAACAGTCATCTGGGATTCCAAATTCTTTGATGCTTTGAATCCATGTCACTCCGCTGGTTCTAACTGTTTGTGCAACTGAATCTTCTCTCTCAAGCAAAGCTACTTTGATTCCGTTTCTTGCAGCAGCATATGCTGCTGAAGACCCTGCAGGTCCTGCACCAACTATAACTAAATCATAATGGTATTCTTTAGACAATTAATTTAATGATTAATCCCTTGGATATAATTTAGGTATCTGTGTGTATGTGTATGACTTATTTCTTTAATATTGGAGTGCCTGTAGAGTCATTTTCCCGCTCTGAATCAAATGTCTCCATGTGTGCCGCATCGCGGTGCATAAAACTATGGGTCTCCCCACCTGTTACTCTGCAGAATTTGGAATGAATTGTCTGCTCAATTTTTAGAGTAGTCTCATTTTCATGGAATAGGTGTTTTCCACAATCAGGACATGTAAATTCAGGCATAAATTCTGTTCACATCAAATCTATTTAGATGTTTCATACTTTGGTGATGCAAACCCAAACTTTAGATGTTACTGATTTATTGTTAATCATGGACGAGTCTGATCTTGGATCGTTTTTTATGTGGTCTGCAATCACAGGAATTGTAATGTTAGTTAGTACCATCAGCTATCGTGCTTTTTGTAAAAAGAATACAGTTTCTACATCATCATCATCATCCTGATATGGGTTTTATCCTTCAGAAGCTGTTTTACCGCCATCTACATTTAAGATGGTTCCTGTAACCCAATTGGCCTCATCTGAAGCTAAATACAATGCTGCATTTGCAACATCGATTGGCTCACCAACCCTTGCTAGAGGTAACCTCTCTTCTAACACTCTTCTTGCTTGAGGGTCATCAAGATATGGTTTTATCATTCCTGAATTAATTATCCCTGGGTTTACACAGTTGCATCTAATATTTTTTCTTGCATATTCTACTGCAATTGATTTTGTGAACATCGATATTGCAGCTTTGGTTGAAGAATACACTGCTAAATGTACTCGTGGTATCGCCCTCTCACTTGAAATTGAACCAATGTTAACTATTGCCCCACTTTTAACATCGGACATTTTGGATAGTACAGCTTTGGTCATATGGAATACCCCTAGCAAATTTATGCTAATTAATTTTTCAATTTCTGAATCTTGCATTTGGTGAAAATGTACGGGGTCATTAATTGCCCCTGCATTATTTACTAGAATATCGATTTTACCATACGTGTCCATAATTTGGTTTATTGTTTGTAATACTTGGGACTCTGCTGTAATATCGCATGACATTGATGCTGTCTGCTGCTCATTTCCAATCTTTTTTCTTGTCTTCTCCAGACGCTCCAAATCTCTTGCAATTAGGATTACTTTGGCTCCCTCTTCTGCAAATCGCTTTGCAATGCCTTGCCCTATATCACTTGATGCCCCAGTAACAATTGCAACTTTATCATTTAACCGCATACTACTGTACTGTCTTCATAACTTATAGAATTTTTGTTAAATTCTATGGATATTTTGTATCTTTACTCATTAATTTTTTTAATATATTCGATAATTCCTGTATAATCTATATCTCCAAACCCTTCTTTGATTGCATCGCCATACACTTTTTCTGCTCTAGTAATCATGGGTAATTTAATCCCAAGTTCTTTTGCTGTATCTGTTATTGTGGTGATATCTTTTTTTAGATTTGCCAAGGTGAATGTAGCATCATATTTGCCCTCTGCCATCTTGTATGCTTTATTTTCACTCATTCCAGTTTTAAAATAAGTAGAGTTTAAGATTTCTAGAAAAAGCTTGGGATCTATATTTGATTTTTTCACTAGTGTAATCCCCTCAGATAAAGCTAATGCCAACATGGTGATTTGAAGATTCATAGCTAATTTTACACAGTGTGCTGTTCCACTACCTCCTAGAAAAAATATCTTCTTTGCTATAATCTCAAAAACGTCTTTACAATAATCAAAACTTTTTTTATCCCCTGATGCCATCATAACTAAATCTCCAGTAATTGCTACATTTGGACCTCCCATTACTGGGATATCTAACTTGGTTATACCGTATTGATGAAATTTCTCTGAGATCGTTTTAGATTCTATGGGATCAATTGTACTCATATCTGCAATGATCAATTTTTTGTGATTTCCTTCTATGATGCTATCATTTCCTTGAAAGGAAATTTGTTTTACTGCATTTGCATCTGTTAGCACCACTATTACCAATTCAGAGTTTTCTGCCACTTTTTTAGCAGATTCTACAATTATTGCTCCTTTTTTTTGTAAATCTAATGTTTTTTCTTTTGTTCTGTTGTATGCTGTAACTTTAAAACCTAAATCCAACAAATGTGTTGCCACAGCATTACCAAGCATGCCTAATCCTATAACACCTATCTGTTTCATGTGATCTCCATGTGTGTTTTTACATTAATGTCGTTCTTCATTTTGAATCTCCCAATGCTTGTTTCCTAATCTTGAAGCTACAAATTCTAATTGCCCTACGGTTTTGTCACCCTTTTTGACTTTGGCAAAATCAAATTTTTTCATTTTAATTATTTTTTCTTTAGGTTTGTACCCACCCTCAATAACTTTGACTTTGAATCTTTTACTTGCTTTGATGACCATTTTTCTGGCACTTTGAACATTGCCCATCCATGAAAACATTTCAAATTCACCAAAATTCTTTGTTGTTATGGTGTAACCGTATAATCTTGCCTCTAGTTTCATTGACTGTGATTTTGATTGCTCATTTAGCCATGAAACAACTTTTTGGCCGTACCCCTTTTCAACTCCGAATGTTTCTGAATCCCCCATTGTATTTTTTCTCACAGTATAAAGCCATTATAATCATTTTCAAATACTGTTAAACTAAAATATCGATACAATTATGGTATTTTATGCTCACAATTGATTGTAAAGATGTGGTTTCTATTAAAAATGATTTGCTGGTTTATGTGGCAGACCAAGTTGTTGCAATCCCAGCTTTGAAGCATCACCAATTCACATTATCTTCTTTTAATGATGATGACATTATTGATACTGATGCAGTGATTTCTGCAATAAAAGAGTATTTGGATTTGATACATGAAACAAAAAACTTTGCTGTAATTTCACATGATAATGTGATAAACATCACATCTCTCACTGGGAAAATTATTGAAAACACTGCTACCAAATCTGAACATGAAATGTTTTCATGCACTCACTGTGGATTTGTAACACAATACCAAGTTGAATTAAATGTTCATATGCGAATTCATTATCTCTGAATTTTTTCTAATTGCTAGAAATTAATTATTTTTTTTTTGATTGTATTCATCAGGTTTTGTAATCTTTACAGATATGAGGTAATTTTGAATTTTTGTAAAATGGTAAATTTGAATAAATCAACTGTAAATAATTGATAAACCTTTAACATGATCTTTATAAGCAGTAATTACACAAAAATATCTGTGAATAATCCTTCAAAACCCAACGTATCAAAGATTTATTGTGAAATGTGTGATCTAGTTTTTGAATCTAAAACAAAATTTGAAAAACATCTTCAAAAGCATTCTGCTGCTAGTGTAGAATGTGAAGTTTGCCCAATTGATACGGCTATTGCAAAATTTGTGAGCCTCTTCAGGCGAAAATCTTCACATAATTTAGAATAAGTTTTTTTAACCATACATTCTGATCTCAATTATGAACCGCAAAAGTACGATAATTGTAGGTCTTGCAGTTATTGTAATTATTATTGGTGTTATAGCCTCATCTTCTTTTATGCCCTCTAGTGAAACTGTTAATCTAGATATGGGAAGAACTCATGGGACAATTTCAACTGCTATGGGGTCTCCAATTTTAGGTGATCCCTTAGCACCTATAACTATTGTAGAGTTTGGTGATTATCAATGCCATCAATGTTTTAATTGGTTTCATAATACAAAACCTGCAATATACAAAGAATACATTGAAACTGGAAAAGTGAATCTTGTGTTTGTTGATTTGGCATTTTTAGGACGTGATTCCCCAAAAGCTGCTCAAGCATCTTACTGTGCTGAGGATCAAAAAATGTATTGGGAGTATCATGACTTGCTTTACACTTCACAAGATTCTAAAATTGATAGTGGATGGGCAAATTCTGAAAGACTCAAAGCATTTGCATTTAGCTTGGGACTTGATATGGACGTGTTTGATAGCTGTCTTGATTCTGAAAAATATTCAAAACGCATCCAGTACAATACACAACAAGCAAGAGACCATGGTGTGAGGGGAACACCTGGATTCTTCATAGTGGGTCCTAATGGGCAAGAACAACTTGGAGGTGCACAACCATTTTCTGTCTTTAAACAAGTACTGGACAAAATGGTTTAGATGAAAACAGGAATTATTCTGGTATTTTCAAATACGAAATATCTTTTTTTATCATTTGTTATTTTTTTAGCAATGACTTTTGGTTTGTTGGTTTTATCTGAATATATTTTCTTGGAACCCTATCTTGTTAGTCATCTCCCTTCTGGAACTGAATTTGGATTTGTTCTTATTGTGATGATATCTGCATTATCTGCTTTGGTGCTACCAATGAACATATTTCGCATCAACATACTCAAAAAATCTAGACAAAAAATGGGTGGTGGTGTGTTTGGTGCCATTATTGGTATCGCTGCTGGTGCATGTAGTTGCGGTCCAATCGGATTTGCTGTGATCTCTACATTTGGTTCAGTTGGGGCAACTGCAACTGCATTTCTTACCAATTATGAGATTCCAATTAGGGTAATTGCCATTGGGATTTTAGCAGTTACATATTTTACAACAGTGAAATCTCTGAAAATCGAATGCAAGTTTGATCCAAATCTGTGATACTAATTACAAATTAGAAAAGAACTAGACCAATTAATACTAAAGAGCATATTTTTTGTATTAATTGATACTTTGATATTGGCTCAAATTTGAATTGCGTATCAAATATGCACTAAATGGACAAATTTTTACAACCTTAAAGTGTATCTTGCTAGTCTGTCACATATTATTATTATTATGACAACAATCTTCATTCCCATCAGACCAGGTAGACGAGATCCACAAGAAGATGATGATGAAATTGAAGACTAGACCATAATCTCTTAATTTCTATAATTATCCCTTGATGCTAAGAATTTACAAAGTCGAGATATTTATTTGCCTTTTTAGGATTTAATGTAATGCAGAATTGGAATTTAATTTTTGGAATTTTAATAATTTCCAGTCCAATTCTATTTTCCATGATTGCCTTTCCTGACTCAATAACTTGGAGCTGGAATGAGGGACGTGGAGGGTACTTTTTTGCTTTAATTTTTATTGTTGCTGAATTAATTGGATTAAAAATTGTAATTTCAAAAAGGAAATTACTTGCTGTAATCCCAATGGCTGTTGTAGTTATTACATATCTTATTTCCTTAGAGTATGGTTTAAGAGAATACATCATTGAATCTGCTAAATCATTTAATGTAGAATTAATCTACTCTTGGACTTGGATGTGGGATTTTGTTGTTATGGCAATTTTTGTTGTAGTAGCTTTGAGTATCTTCTTTGGAAGACGTTGGGTTAGAATTGCTCCTGCTGGTCCCATATTTCTTGCAGGCACTGCAATCATACTCTCACTTGATGCATTTTTCCCATATGATACACTTGGTCCATTACAGTATATCGTTCCGTATTTTGTACAGGCAAATGTATGGATGATTACTGCACTTGATCTTGGAACTGCTATTGCTAGAGACAATGTAATGTTTTTACGAGGTGATCACGGTTCAATGGCTCTACAAGTATTTTGGCCATCAGCAGGCGTTCATAGTATAATCATATTTTCACTAGTAATTGGAGCATTCATGTTAAAACTAAACATCCCTAGAAATAGAAAAATCATTTATTTTATTTTAGGAATTATTGGAACAATAATTGTTAATCTAATACGAATTTTTTCCTTGTCTTGGTATGCACTAAAAGTTACAACTGATCCTGTTGCGTGGGAAGAATATCACAAGATTGCCGGTGAGATAATGTTCTTGCCGTGGTTGTTTGCCTTTGTTTTAGTTGTAATTCTAATTGAATCAAAACGCCTGAAAAACTCTAAAAAAAAATAGTTTAATTGCTAAAAATATGATGTAATATCACTTTGTCCTTGAATCTCTGAGAGTTCTGAGACTTTTACTCCCAGTCTTCTTATTTTGATGGTTTGATTCTCTAGGGCTTTTTTTAGTAATTGATCTGTATTTTTTTCTAATTCTTCAATACTGGTAGTGGGATTTCTTAACATTCTTGATTTTGATTTGTTTGATAGATCGGATTGCACAAAATGTATTCCAATTGATTTGAACATTTGATTATTTTTTTTAACTATCTGGTGTACTTCTTTACAAAGTTCTAGGATGTTTTTAGATAAAACTTGATAATCTTTTGAATCTTTTTTTAATGTTATAATTTTACTATACTGTATTCTTGATTCTCTTTCTTTAACTGGTTCATTATCTATACCTCTTGATGCATTGTAAATGTATGTGCCAGTTTTTCTACCAAATTCTTTATTCAGAGTAAAAATATCTATTTTTTCTAAATCTTTGATTGTTTTTAAATTCATTTCTAAAAATTTCTCTTCTGTTTTTTTACCAATGCCGGGTATATCTCGAAGTTTTAATTGATTTAAAAATACTATAATTTTTTCTGGTGATACTGTAGTTAGACCGTCTGGTTTTTGAAAGTCTGATGCAATTTTTGAAATTAATTTATTTGGTGATATTCCTATTGAACAAGTTAGTTTAATTTTATCTCTAATGGAATTTTTAATTTGTTGAGCCAAATGATTTGCTTTTTCGAAATTACCTTCAACTCTTTTTGTTACATCAAGGTATGCTTCATCTCTCCCTACATATTCAAAAATATCTGCGTTCTCTTTCATAATATCCATTGCTTTTTCTGAAATTTCTGAATACAAATCAAAATCAACTGGCAAGAAAACTGCATCTTTTCTTTCTTCAAGTTTCTTTTTTGCAAATGCAATTGGAATTCCAGATTTGACCCCATATTTTCTAGCAGTATAATTTGCAGTTGCAATTGCCCCGCTATCTACTCCTCTGTCTGAAAATACACAAACACATACTGGTTTTGATTTTAATTTCGGAGATCTTGTCTCCTCACACTGGGCATAAAAATAGTCAAAATCTATGTGGAAAACTATTCTTGAATCCTGTGAAAGCATAGATTATTTATTATCTATTTCCATATTAGGTTCTGTATAATTTTAGTGCTAAAATATGGATTTTCTCTAAATTGGGTTCTGAATCTATTTGATTTAGAACAGATAAGGGGTTTGATCAGTAATGAGTCATCTGAATTTTTTACATCAAAGATATTTTCTGGGATGAGGTCTAAACGTCTAATAGTTCTAGTCATGATCATCAAAAGCAGTAATTGCTACTGCATCCAAACTGCTGCGTGTTATCTACTAGATGCTAAAGGAGAGAAGAATAGAGTTTGTACAAAATTACAGTTAGGATCACATCATAAATTACGTTATTCTTAGAGGGACAAGCCTCGTTTTCTAACTGTGAATAATCATAACTAGGATGAAGATAGCATATGGGATTAAGCCCCGTATAGATAATATCTGTCATCTTTTCATTGGAACTATTTTTTAGCTAAAGCTATGCCCCAATGTTTGAAAAGGGGATAAAAATATAAAAACAATCCACATGGATAATTATATGGTGTTTAGATGATAAATTCCAATTTCAGAATTCAAACAATTAAAGTAAAAAACTATAAAAATTTTTCAAATCTTGAAATTAATATTGAAAAATTTAATGTTTTGGTGGGCTCTAATGCGACCGGCAAATCAAATTTTGTCTCAATTTTTTCATTTTTAAAAACCGTTGTACAAGATGGACTTGATAATGCAATTACATTACATGGAGGAAGTGAATTTTTGTCAAACATATCATCTAAGAAAAAAATTGTAGAATTTGAAATTCATTTTATTTCAGATACACCATGCCAATTAAATGGAATATTTCCTGGAGAAAGTATACAAAATAAATTAACAACGGATAATGTCATATACAAATTTGTATTTGATCTACAAAATAAATATTCATACAAAATTCTTTTCGATAAACTTATCTTCAATTGTAAATCTTTTGTATATGGATTAGAAGATAAAAAAAATGAATCTTTGGGAATGTTGACAATTTTAAAAAAAGGTAATACAATTTCATATTTAGATGATTTTCCAAACACAAAAGGTTCAATTATTCAAAGCAAACAAATAGATCTTTTTAAACATTCTTCATTGTCAAACAAACAATTATTGTTAGAATCCAAAGATATCGGATATCTACTTCGCCCATTAGGGGAATTTTTTCAGCAAATGAATATTTATGATTTTAATCCTCTACAATTAAAATCAACTTCACGCATTCGTGAAAAAGTAAATTTAGAATCAGATGGTTCTAATTTATCTATTGTTTTAAATCATATTACTAGAGACAAACAAAAAAAACAATTATTTTTTAGTTTAATGAAAAGATTACTCCCATTTATCAAAAGCATAAAAATAAAATCTGTTTCAGATGGATCAGTCAGTTTTAATTTAACAGAAAAATATAATAAAAAAGACATACCAAGTATTTTTATTTCTGATGGAACTGTAAATATAATTGCGTTACTTGCAAGTCTATTTTTGCAAGATAATCATTTTACAATTATCGAAGAACCTGAAAGGAATATTCATCCAGCCATAATCACAAAAATCGTTAATTTAATGAAAGAAGCATCAATCACAAATCAAATATTAATAACAACTCATAATCCAACATTTATGGATTTAGTAGAAATAGAAGATATCTTACTATTAAGTAGAGATGAAAAAGGAGTTTCAACGATCACAAAAACTATGGATAATAAAATTATCAATAAATTCAAAAAAAGTCTAACAACGGGTCAGATGTTTGCTCAAGGCATTGTAAAATGACCGAACCATTAACCATATTTGTAGAAGGACCAGATGATGAAGATTTAGTTAAAAACATCATAACCAGTTGTTACAAACAAGATGTAATTGTAATAAAATATTCTCAATTACCACTAAAATTATTTAAAGAGACAATTAAAGATTTAAAACAAAATAATGCACCATATGTGATTTTAACAGATCTAGACAAAACTGACTGTTTAGTTGAAAAGAAAAAATCAAAATCACAAACATTTTTCACCGACCCATCAAATATCATAATAGCTGAAAAAGAAATTGAAAGTTGGTATGCAGCAGGAGCACCACCTTCTATATTTAATAAAAAAGGACAAAAATGCATCACAATTACAAAAGAAGACTTTGATAAATTAGCGTATCCAAAAATACATTCCCAAATATTAGAAGAGATTTTAAACACATTTGAGACTAAACGAGCAAAGAGAAACAGTAAATCATTTAGTCATTTTTATAATAAAATTGGTAAAATATTCAAACAAAGAGGGATACTAACTGGAAAATGATAAAATTGGAAACAGGTAAAAAAATAGAGACATTAAAAATTACAAAAATATGATTAGAACTAAAGAATCCCAGATATCATGACAAATTAGTAGAAAGAAAAAAAGACAAATGGAATGAAACAGAATTAAAAAAAAGATCTTGATGATATTTACGATTCAATAAAAATGCAATTAGTCATAGATCCAATATGGATGATAAAAAAATAGATAGAAATTATAAAGTAATAGAAGGAACTAAAAGATTAGTAACATTAATGGTCGGGTCTCCTGTAAAGCTGCAATATATTACAAACATTCAAAGTGATACACATATCGCATTGTTAGGGTTCTCCATACCACTACAGCAATTCATGTAATTGTCAGATTTGTCAGTAAAAAATGTAATACCATCCAACAAAAATAATCTCATACATCTAACTCTAATCTGCCAGAAATGCAATGAGAATTATAATATTATCTGCAACATTAGTGTATAGTTCCAACATATTTTTGATCTCCTATTTGGCATGCTTTATCTTGGTTATGATAGTTCTTGAATAGATTGTTGCGGTATTGGGCATTCATCTAAATATTGAGTTGATTCTGTATTTATCATGGAATATCCCGTATCTGTGGATGAAAATGGTGTAAAGTTTAAACCTGAAAAAATGGAAAAAGAAAAGCTCTATCACTGTATTTTCAAAGACAAAGTTATGTTGGTATTCAAAGATTCTCAAGATATTATGAATTGCTATGAAATTGAAGAAGTCGATTTAGTTAACCAAATTAAGAAATGTGGCAATGATGACGATCTTGAAAAATTATTTGAAGATTATTTGAAAGGAAATACCTGAAAAATTAAATAAAAGTAGGAGAGAAATTCATTCAAGGGGAATTTGAAATTGAGTGGCAATAATAAATCAAAAGACGCAGAAGACATTTTATCAGAATTTGGTTCTAGAATTAAGCAAGAACCAGAACCGGCTGCATCAGAACCTGCATCAGAACCTGCATCAGAACCAACAGCAGATCCAGAACCAACAGCAGATCCAGAACCAACAGCAGATCCAGAACCAACAGCAGATCCAGAACCAACAGCAGATCCAGAACCAACAGCAGATCCAGAACCAACAGCAGATCCAGAACCAACAGCAGATCCAGAACCAACAGCAGATCCAGAACCAACAGTAGATCCAGAACCAACAGCAGATCCAGAACCAACAGCAGATCCAGAACCAACAGCAGATCCAGAACCAACAGCAGATCCAGAACCAACAGCAGATCCAGAACCAACAGCAGATCCAGAACCAACAGTAGATCCAGAACCAACAGTAGATCCAGAACCAACAGCAGACCCTGCAGCTGAACCTGTATCTGAACCCGCAGCTGAACCGACACCAGACCCCGCAGCTGAACCAACACCAGAACCAACACCAGAACCAACACCAGAACCAACACCAGACCCTACACCAGAACCCGCACCAAACCCAGAACCTACACCAAATTCAAATAAAACTTTGGATACCCCAAAAATACAAGAAGAACGCAACGAAATTTTTATTGGTGTTAAACCCATCATGACTTATGTTTCTGCAACTTTAACCCAACTTTCAACTAGAGACACTGTAACTATCAAAGCAAGAGGTAAAAAAATTACCCAAGCTGTTGATGTCTCTCAAATGATTGTAAAGAGAATGGATTCTGTAGGATATGTAATCAATGATGTCAGAATTTCATCTGTTTCTTTAACATCACAAGACGGAAAACAACGTAATGTTTCTATAATGGAAATTGATATTTCAAAAAATTAATCTAAAAATTTCATCATTAATTTTAGTTGCTATATTATTTATAATGATAATAATACTACTATTTGGATTCTCAGATAATTCTTGCAATGTAAAACATTACCTACTCTTAAATGAAATTTTTACATATGAAAAATCATTAGATCCAGAATTATGTGAAAATATTCTTGAAAAAATTGATTTTTACAATGATGTGTGTACCTCACAAATAGAAATTTTAGATTGTGGCTAAGGAACAACATCTACTAAAAATGTAATTCCAAAATACACCAACAATAAACTCAATCCAATCATAATAATTTTGTAATTTTTATTTGAAAGAATTCGTGAGCTTTTTAATGCAATAAATGAAGTTCCTCCCAACCATACAAAATCCATCCAGATATGTAAGAAAAATACTACTAGTATGCCTGAAAATGCCCAAATTAACATTGCATCTGAAATTAATTTGAATCCTACGGTTAGCCACCATATAATGAAAAAGGGGTTTAATGCACTAAGTACAATTCCTGCAATCAATGGATTTTGTTTTAGTTTTGTTGTTGTTGTCGTGTTTTCATTATTTTGCAATACTTTTTTGATTTGAATTGTTGCAAAAATAAAAAGTGTAATTGCTCCAAGAATTGAAATTATAAATCTAAATTCTGGAGTTCTATCCAAAGAAAATATACCAACTCCTAACAAAATTACTAGTGGAAATTCAACAACAGTGTGACCTATTGCCATTTTAATACCTGATCTTGTTCCCTCACGTAATCCGTATGAAATATTTGCTGCAAACAATGGACCAGGCGCCATAACTCCTGATGCGGAAATAGCAATTACCATAATTGCAAATTCAATAATCTGTGTCATTATTTTTGATATTATCTAGTTATAAGATAAACTTGATTGAAACATTTTACCTATACATAGAATCTTTAAGATGTGTCGATTCTTCTTGTGTTTCTTTAATCATGATTTCTGCCTTTTCAGCTTCTTTTTGTAATGATGGAATATCACACGATGCACCTGGGATTAATTTCGACATTGCCATGCATAATTTAGCGCTTGATTTGAAATCAGGTCCCTTTACATTTGTATGAAAAATTATCACAGCAACGTCTTGGTTTGATATACTACCTTCATTAAGTAATACCCCTGGAATTCCGGGAATTGTTCCATGATCTAGCACTTTAAGACCTGCCTCTTTTATTTTGTTTCTTGCAGCATCTGTACTTCCAACCCCCATCATCTCTTCATCGCCATTATCAGAGTGTATTGCAACACTACTAACAATTAATTTAATTTTCTGTTTTTTAGCCCATGACAACATTGTTTTTGCTGTAACTTTATGCAATGATCTATCTAAAGTTAGATATGACAAAAATATTCCTACTTTTAAATCACCATTAACAAAAATTCTTGTTGTGAAATTTGGTTTTCCATCTTTAACAACACTAATTGCAGGAAAATTTTCAGAATCTATAACTCCTGCTAGTTTAAACTGTGATGTGTGAATCATTGATTCTGTTGCAATTGCACTACTAAACCCGACTGATGGAAATCCGTCAATAAGATAACCATCTTCCAAATCCACTTTTTCAATTTCTCTAATTCTAATCTTGGGATTCAATGAATATTTTGTATATTGATCAAATAATAGCTTTTCTTTAATTTTATTTCTGCAATTTTGAAATTAATGCAGCATAAATGAATGGCAATATTGTTGTAACCTCTCCATGAAGTGTGGCTTGTTTTGCCATCTGTGTAACTTTTCCCCAAGAAATTGCCTCCCTTACCAATGCTCCACTTAGACTCCCATCAAATTCTTGTGCTGTAGTTATGTAAAATGCATAATCTAATCCTTCTCTGTATTGATTCCACCATAATGTATGATGTTTGGAGATTCCTCCTCCAATCATAAATGCTCCAGATTTTTCAGCTTTGAAAATTAATCCTGATAACAAATTTGCATCACCTACCATGTTTAATTTAAAATCTGCATGTTTTTGTGTAAATAACCAAATTTGACTTCCTACAGCACCATCCATTATTCCTGGAACTATTACGCTGATGTCATTTTTATATGCCCAATAAAGAAACGAGTCTTCTCCTAAATGTTTTCCAATCATTTTACATATTTCAGCAGTACTCATCTCTTTGTTCCCATTTTGGTATTCTTCTTCTAGAAATTCTTGCATTTTTTCTTCAATTACTGGTCCGTAACTATCCATTGGAACTAGCACATTTCCTAATCTGTGAATGTTTTGGTTTGCTAATTCTGCATCATCCATTGTAAATGCACCTTCTTTGTACTGTGAAAAATGTCTAGCAATGTCGTGATCTAAAGCACCACATGTTGTAATGGTAACATCAAACCATTTATTTTTGATCATATCTTTAATGATTCCTCTCAGACCTGTTGAAACTATTGCTCCAACAAATGACACAAATCTTAAACATTGTTTATCTGAAATCATTTCAGTCAATATTTCCAAACCCTTAGATAGATTCACTGATTCAAATCCTCCTGACTGTGATAATTGCTCAAAAATTTTCACCAAAGAGGTGTTTGAATCAATTTCAATATCTTTTACAGGACGACCAGGCTCTATCATAATTATTTGTTTGTAGGTGTAGAATATAAAATTCTGTCTTTAATTGTGGGATTTTTTCCAATTATCTGGGGAAACTTTAAACCCCTCTTGATAAGTATTAAATTACAAATGGCTGATCGGATTAAAGTTGGTTTAGTTGGTATTGGTAATTGTTTTTCAGGATTGATTCAAGGTATAGAGTATTATAGAAAAAATCCATCCCAAAAAGTTACTGGAATTATTCATGATAAATTAGCAGGATATGGAATTCATGATATTGATTTTGTTTGCGGGTTTGATGTTGGTGAAAACAAAGTTGGCAAGTTTTTGCACGAGGCTATTTATGAATATCCCAACATGGTTGATTGGATTGCCAAAGATGATTTACCAAAAAATGATGCATTGGTATATGAAAGTCCAATTTTAGATGGGGTTGGAGTTTGGGTTGAAAATAGGATAAAACCAGTTGTTAGCACAAAAACTACAGAAGAAATTGCCAAAGATGTAAAAAAAATCATCAAAGAAACTGGCGTTGAAATCATTGTGTCTTATTTGCCAGTAGGTTCTGACAAGGTAACTGAATTTTGGGCCCAAATTTGTTTAGACACACACACTGCATTTGTAAATTGTATTCCTTCTTTTATTGCATCAGATGAGACGTGGGCTAAAAAGTTCAAAGATGCTAATGTTCCTTGCATTGGTGATGATATCAAAGGACAAGTTGGTGCTACTATTGTACATAGAACTTTGGCTAAACTTTGTAGTGATAGAGGAACAAAAATTGAAAAAACATATCAAATCAATGTTGGTGGTAATACTGATTTTTTAAACATGAAGGAACAAAACCGCTTGGCATCAAAGAGAATTTCTAAAACTGAAAGTGTTCAAAGTCAACTTAAAGATAGGTTAGATGATGATCAAATTTATGTTGGTCCTTCAGATTTTATTCCTTTCTTAGGGAATACAAAATTAATGTTTATGAGAATTGAAGGAAGACAATGGGCAAATATTCCATACAATATGGAAGTTCGTTTAGAAGTAGATGATAAAGCAAACTCTGCAGGTATTGTAATTGACGCAATTCGATTAGCAAGAATTGCCCTTGATAGAGGAGTGGGAGGATCAATCAAATCTGCTAGTGCATATTTGATGAAACATCCAATAGAACAAACATCGGATGTTTTAGCAAAAGATGCATGTGAAAAATTTGTTGCAGAGAACTAGTAGTTGAAAATTATTAGAATTTGAAAATCTTGTTTTTTACTATTGTTTTCATATTTATTCAAATTAAACTATTTGTTTATACTCTATTTAATTTTATAATTAGTTGTTACCTTTTTGTTTTCATTTAAATCTGTGATGTGTTATTCTCTTTAATGTCTATTCTCAACATTGCAACTAGGATTGTGATTTTATTTTCAAATGACTGACTTGAGATGTATTTATCAGGGTTTATCCCTGCGTTGTTCTGCTCTCCCAGCATGACTATCTAACTAATTTTATCACTAAATATTAAATCAGAAAGATTTCTCATATTTCATAAAACACGATTGGGACAAATACAACAAATCACTAGTAAAGTGGAAATCATGCTTTGATGCCCTAGAACAGCAAGTATACAACTTGTGTGAGAAAGAGAGATAATCATTGAAAGGAAGGGCTGTAGATTTGTCTATCTTGAATCATTTCATGGAAACGTTAGGATTATCATGATATAATCCCCATTTAGGCATATAGAAGGTTTGACAGCAGATCAACCATATCATCTCCTTCCCTCTCAAACCATAAATCACACACAGATACACCCCCCCCCCCTCCATCCAAATTTCTAAAAATAAGAAATTTTTATATATTAACATTTTTGTTGTATATCAGTTGACTAGTACCACTTTGATGACCCTAATTGTAGTATCTTCAATTTTACTCATCTCTCTTGGAGGAGGAGAGAGGGCCTTTGCACAGTCGGCAATAGCAACTATGACTATCGCACAACCTAATCTACCAACAATCACATTTACTAATAACACAACAGTAGATATTCCGTTAAATGCTGACGGTAGTGGAATTTTTGAGTTTCAATCATTAATAAATGATGGAACAATTACTATAACAAATCAAGGATCTAACAGCCTTAGATTTGAATTTGATCGCGATGATAATGCGTTTGCAAGTATAAATCCCGATAACAATGGACTGCCTGCGATAGCTACATTTCAGATAGCATCCTTTACGGAGACTCATACAGTAGTATACAATAGAACTCACCTTGCATTTAATCTTGATAATTCCGATTTCAGAGGCACTACACCTAGTCTACCACTTCAGGCATCTCTACATGAATTAGGTGCAGATATTTATGACAGTAACCCATCTGTGCATGTGGTTGTAGGTAACACCAATTTTAGATTCATAGACCCTCCTCTCTGTGAGACTACATTAGGTGCAGTCGACTTAGACTTTGGTACTGTGAACGTGGGTGATACAACTCCTGTTGATGGCGGCACTGTTGTAGTAGAAAACACTGGGGCTGTGTCAGCTGATGTGAATATTGGAGCTAGCCATTGGTGTGAAGGTCCATGTTTTACTGGTCTCACTTCATTCCCTATACAAATGCTTAATTCTCAAACCAGCTTTAGTAAAGATGCAGGTACATTATATGCTGCCAAGACAGCATTTACGGTGCATGGATACGGTGTTGACAATGGAGCCATAATTCGTGGAAATACTGCATCACCATTTGTAACACCACCGCTGTTCACTATAGCAGCAGATGCAGAAGATACGGTATATCTCCAAACGAATGTTGTACTGGATATTAAGCCTAGCACTGCAATAAACACATTCGAAGGGGATTTAGAACAAGAAATAATCATAGAGTCTGAATGTGGTTAATCACTTTTTACGGTGTGTGTATGTGTATATGTCACAATGTATCTCTCCCCATTCCTCACTTCTCAATTCCTTCTCCACCACCCCACAGCTGTTCTAGACTAACTTGAATTTTATACAGATGATGATATATTTGAGAAACCCGAATGAACATGATTGCAAAATATATAGTATTTTTTTAATCCTTTTGTAAATGTAAATACGCAGATTGATGAATAATGATGATTCTGCAATGTTTTTCCACACTTGATTGAAACTCAAATCTTTTCAGGCATGGAGTTGAACTCAAATCACCCTACACTGTAACTAACAAAAAGCATCTACAATAGAATGTTATTGAATATACTAATTTATGTCAAATTCAAATAGTAGCCAATTCTTGATTTTTCTCATTTAGATATTCTACTAGCAATTCATGATGGCAATGATATCATTTTGGCACCAAATCGAATAGATACCGTTAATGGGAAAGCAGGCAATGATTTCTGTATTGGTGGTTACCACAAAACTGTAAAACTATCAAACAAGATACTATTAGAACCAACCCAACTTCTTCCTGCAAACGTTATTGACAGTAATTCCAGAAAAAGGATATCTGGTTGAAGGGATTAGTAGTAGACTATTGTTACTAAAGGTGCATACCAACCATGTTTTTGATATCTGATAATGTGTTATCTAGTTGATGCACCACACACACCATTGGTGAGAATCTACTTGTTGCTGCAATAGCCAAGGTAACACCACAACCAGTTACACACTTTGTGTATACCTATCATCATGCAGACCTTGTGGATTCTGCACATCTATTCTTTAATGCAAACTAATATCTTAAAGTAAAGCTGCTAAAATACTAGAACAAACTGCAGATTCAGAGACCTGGTACCAACTATGACATTTGATGACATTTACACACTAACTGTTGGAAATCAAACTTTACAACTATCATATTCTGGCAACAATCATCTCCTGATAATATCTTATCTATGTCTCTTCACTCACCTGAACAAAATGTATTGATGCTAGTTGATATAATATATTCTGGTGGATACACCCTTTAAGAATTTGGCAATAGCTAAATACATACAAGGATTCATTTCAATACATGATGCGATACTAGAGTTTGACTTTGACGTATATGTTGGAGGTCATCAAACAAGACTTGGTATTCCACAAGATGTACAAACCTAAAAAGAGTATATGTGACATGTGTGTTTAACAATATCAGAATTGCAGCAGGTACAATATCTTTTATTGATGCAATTGTACGCTCTGCACAACCTTAACATTTGGATTGTATTTGATGAATATGATGATGAATTAACTGGCATGTATACAGATCTAACAGGACCTAAACGATGTACATCCCATGTCAAACAGTCAAGACAGGAATGATGAGGAATTTCTATTGCACATTGCAGAGTTTGAAAGATTGGTAGGCAATGCAGAAATTGACAACATCATAATTGCAGATGGTATGGGTTATATCTTGTTTTCACTTGACAGACGTATGCCAATTAGTGATGTATCAGAACAACCATACTACCAAAGGGCAATGAATGCTGAGAACTTTGCAGAGTTTGGCCCTTTTTTTTCTTCCTCTGTTGCATCAAAGAACGGTAGCATTTATGGAGTGGCACCAATTGGTCATGATTTGGATGATGGTCCAATTGGGGCAGTAATAGTTACAAGCAGGACAGACAGTATAGATGGCATACTGCTTGATAGAAGTGGCCTTGACAGTACAGGTGAGGTGTATCTAGTCAATCATGATGGTGTAATGATCTCAGAATCTCGCTTTATGCAACACGTACAGTATATACAAATAGTTGATACAACAGGTGCAAGAAACTGTATTGATAATGATATGCAGACACTTGGCATCTATTCTGACTATCGAGGAATCCCAATACTTGGAGCCACTTTTTGTGCCACTAATTTTGTATTACTTGCAGAAATTGATGAACAGGAAATGCTGCAGCCAATTATACAGTTGCAAAATGAATTGATAATGGTTGGCAGCATAACTATCCTGGTGATGGGTATAGTTGCATTTTTTAGTTCAAGGAGCATATCAAAACCCATCATATTGTTAATGGATGCTGCAAAAGATATTACTAATGGCAAGCTAGACATCACTACTGGCATAAAGTCAAATGACGAGATAGGTCATCTGTCTTTAGCATTTGATACCATGACAAAAAGGCTCAAAGAACAGATGAGAATAGTCAAGCAGAAAGAAGACGTTATACGATATGAGGAAGATATTCTGTTGAGATTCTCAGATAAAACAGAGATTGACTGTGTATGTTTTATTGATGTTATAGATTCCACTAAAACCACACAAAAGTTATCTGAAGAGATGGCAGCAAAATTGTATGAAACATTTCTTAACGAAATAGCAGAGATTATTAAAAAATACGAGGGTTCTATAATCAAGAACATTGGAGATGCGTTACTGTTCTCATTTGTCATACAGAATAGATCAAAGTTGTCAATATCAAATGCTCTTGATTGTTGTCTTGCCATATGTGAGGCACATGGTACCATATCTGATAAACTAGAAAGTTTGGGCCTACCACAAATTAGCTATCGTATCAGCATATCATTTGGTTTGGTTAGAATTGCTACTAGTTCCACTAGTACAGTTAGGGATATTTTTGGCTCTACAGTTAATCGGAGTTCCAAGATTAATCATATGGCAAAATCAAATGGAATGGTGTGTGATGAGGCATTGTACCGTGCAGCAAAAAGTATGCAAAAATATAGATTTGAGAAAATATCTGAAGATATGATTTCTCAGTATGGGTATGGTATGTATAGATGTATGTTGGAATCACATCAGTAATGTATGTAGAGAAATATTTTGATGGACAGTTCTGAGTTTCTATAACATTGATAACTAGCACTATGTTATGAGACGACAGGTATGATGCCATAATTGTGATTTGGTTGAATGGGTTAGTTATGATACACTTTATTTTAAAAAATGTTTAAAAAACGATAAATCATTAGCAATAAAAAGTATCAGTATCAAACTACCGATAAAACAAAATCCTTGTCTGTAACACTTGAGCATTACTGTATCCTGTTTACAATATATTCTCTGGCTATGCCTATCCTGTGTCTTGACCCTCCCTAGAATCATCTTTCTTAGCTGTATCCTACCTGAAAAGATTTGAGTTTCAATCAAGTGTGGAAAAACATTGCAGAATCATCATTATTCATCAATCTGCGTATTTACATTTACAAAAGGATTAAAAAAATACTATATATTTTGCAATTCTGTTACATTCGGGTTTCTCAAATATATCATCATCTGTATAAAATTCAAGTTAGTCTAGAACAGCTGTGGGGTGGGGGAGAAGGAATTGAGAAGTGAGGAATGGGGAGAGATACATTGTGACATATACACATACACACACCGTAAAAAGTGATTAACCACATTCAGACTCTATGATTATTTCTTGTTCTAAATCCCCTTCGAATGGGTTTATTGCAGTGCCCGGCATAATATTCAGTACAACATTCGTTTGGAGATATGCCGTACCTTCTGCATCTGCTGCTAGAGTGAACAGCGGTGGCAATACAAATGGTGCTGAAGTACTTCCACGAATTATGGCTCCAGCGTCAAGACTGTGTCCATGCACCGTAAATGCTGTCTTGGCAGCATATAATGTACCTGCATCTGCACTAAAGCTGGTTTGAGAATTAAACATTTGTACAGGGAATGAAGTGGCACCAGTAAAACATGGACCTTCACACCAATGGCCAGCTCCAATATTCACATCAGCTGACACAGCCCCAGTGTTTTCTACTACAACAGTGCCGCCATCAACAGGAGTTATAACACCCACGTTCACAGTACCAAAGTCCAAGGAGATAGCACCTAATGTAGTCTCACAGGCAGGAGGAGGAGGAGGAGGAGGGTCTGTGATGGTAAATGTAGTGACACCTATATCTATATCCACATTTGGATTATTGGGATACTGATCTGCAGCTCTTACATGTAGAGATGCCTGAAGTGGTAGACTAGGTGTAGTACCTCTGTAAGTGGGATCATCAAAATGAAATGCGAGGTGAGTTCCATTGTATAATACTGTGTGACCCTCTGTAAATGTTGGTATCTCAAATGTAGCTGTACCAATGGTTCCATCTATATCTGCATTCACACTCTGCCACTGAGCATCCGTCCTGTCCAACTCAAATCGAACGCTGTTAGTTCCTTGATTTTCTATAACAACTGTTCCATCATCTATTAGTGATTGAAATGACAAAACTCCATTACCGTCAGCATCTATTCCGACATTTACAGAGCTATCAGAAAATGCGATTGATGGTAGATTAGGTTGTGCAATAGTAATAGTGGATATAGTCGATTGTGCAAAGGCCATCTCGCTCCCCCCTAGAGAGACGAGTAAAATTGAAGATACTGCGATTAGGGTCATCAAAGTGGCACTAGTCAACGGATATACAACAAAATTATCAATATATAAAAATTTCTATTTGGGGTTCTGTTGGGTTTGCAAGACCCAAGAATAAAATGCAGGGTTTTATCCCATCTTCTAGTGCTAGGCACAAGGCATTAAATATAGATTTTATTCAGATTCAGAAAAATCTATTCATGTCTATCAATCCCAACAAAACCCACGATAAAATCGAAATCCAAATCGTAAAATCACGTTCCAAAAATTGAAAAATAACATGAACCAAAAAAATCTAGACTGAACAATTTAACGAGATTACAAGTTCCAATAATTTTTATTTTATGATTTAAAAAAACTCCAACTAAGCCGTAAGGCATTCTAGTTGGCCTAGCAAGGTGCGATACCCTACAATTGTTCCCTTTCAGGAGTTCTTTGTAACCAAATGTGTCTTGGTGAATTATTAGGTGTGTCGGTTTCACGTTTTGTTGTAAATTGAAACATGTTCTAATTAATGATTTATGCCTAACTGTTGAAAGAGTGACAGAACAAAATTTTATGCTTGGGTCTCGTCAACCCAACATAACCAATTATCAAAAAGTATATCACAGTGACTTTTAGTAAATATCCCAACACCACCCAAAGTATTACACCATTTTGGGATAGTTAGATCTGTATACATGCCAGTTAATTCATCATCATATTCATCAAATACAATCCAAATGTTTGAGGTTGTGCAGAGCGTACAATTGCATCAATAAAAGATATTGTACCTGCTGTAATTCTGATATTGTTAAACACACATGTCACATATACTCTTTTTAGATTTGTACATCTTGTGGAATACCAAGTCTTGTTTGATGACCTTCAATATATACATCAAAGTCAAACTTTGGTATCGCATCATGTATTGAAATGAATTCTTGTATGTATTTAGCTATTGCCAAATTCTTAAATGGTGTGTCCACCAGGAGATATCATATCAACTGGCATCAATACATTTTGTTCAGGTGAGTGAAGAGACATAGATAAGATATTATCAGGAGATGTTTGTTATCAGAATATAATAGTTGTAAAGTTTGATTTCCGACAGTTAGTGTGTAGATGTCATCAAATGTCAGTTGGTGTCGGGTCTGAATCTGCAATTTGTTCTAGTATTTTAGCAGCTTTACTTTAAGATATTAGTTTGCATTAAAGAATAGATGTGCAGAATCCCCCCCCATGATCTGCATGATGGTGGAAATACACAAAGTGTAACTGGTTGTGGTGTTACCTTGGCTATTGCAGCAGCAAGTAGATTCTCACCAATGGTGTGTGTGTGGTACATCAACTAGATAACACATTCATCAGATATCAAAAACATGGTTGGTATGCACCTTTAGTAACAATAGTTCACCACTAATCTCTTCAACCCGATATTCTTTTTCTGGAATTACTGTCAATAACGTTTGCAGGAAGAAGTTGGGTTGGTTCTAATAGTATCTTGTTTGATAGTTTTACAGTTTTGTGGTAACCACCAATACAGAAATCATTGCCTGCTTTCCCATTAACGGTATCTATTCGATTTGGTGCCAAAATGATATCATCACCATCATGGATCAGCTAGCAGAATATCTAAATGAAAAAAATCAAGAATTAGCTACTATTTGAATTTGACATAAATTAGTATATTCAATAATATTCTATTGTAGATGTTTTTTGTTAGTTACAGTGCCAGGAGATTTGAGTTCAACTCCATGCCTGAAAAGATTTGAGTTTCAATCAAGTGTGGAAAAACATTGCAGAATCATCATTATTCATCAATCTGCGTATTTACATTTACAAAAGGATTAAAAAAATACTATATATTTTGCAATCATGTTCATTCGAGTTTCTCAAATATATCATCATCTGTATAAAATTCAAGTTAGTCTAGAACAGCTGTGGGGTGGGGGAGAAGGAATTGAGAAGTGAGGAATGGGGAGAGATACATTGTGACATATACACATACACACACCGTAAAAAGTGATTAATTACAGTCAGACACTAGAACTATCACTTGTGATATATCCCCTGTGAATCTGTTTGATACTTGTCCAGGTACATTAATCAGTTCAACTTCAACTTGAAGATATGCCGTACCTGTACTATTTGTACCTGGTATTAGGCTGAACAGATCAGGTGTTAAGAATGGGAATCTATCAGTTCCACGTGTACCACTACCATCGTACGAAAAATTCGTAAACTCCTTCCTGTCCGCATATGCTGTATTTACATCTATATCAAAGCGGGTTTGGGTGTTAGACAGTTGCGACGCCTGTCTTGCGCCATCAGTAAAACATCCACCGGCACACCAATGATCAGCTCCAATCTTTACATTATTTGTCATAATCCCAGTGTTTTCTACTACGATGCTAGCATTATTTGTAATCTGACCTATGATCACAGTACCCAAGTCCAAGGATTGCGCACCTAATGTTAACTCACAGAGAGGAGGAGCAGGGTCTGTGATGGTAAATGTAGTGACACCTATATCTATATCCACATTTGGATTACTGGGATACTGATCTGCAGCTCTTACATGTAGAGATGCCTGAAGTGGTAGACTAGGTGTAGTACCTCTGTAAGTGGGATCATCAAAATGAAATGCGAGGTGAGTTCCATTGTATAATACTGTGTGACCCTCTGTAAATGTTGGTATCTCAAATGTAGCTGTACCAATGGTTCCATCTATATCTGCATTCACAGACTGCCACTGAGCATCCGTCCTGTCCAACTCAAATCGAACGCTGTTAGTTCCTTGATTTTCTATAACAACTGTTCCATCATCTATTAGTGATTGAAATGACAAAACTCCATTACCGTCAGCATCTATTCCGACATTTACAGAGCTATCAGAAAATACGATTGATGGTAGATTAGATTGTGCAATAGTAATAGTTGATGTAATCGACTTTTGTTGCGGAGGGATTACCGTTGCAGGTTCAGATAGACTGATAATTTGGATGCCGCCATCTAGGCTAGCTGTAACTAGGGCGTATGTAGCAGAGCCAATTTGGAAAGTGTCAATACTACTAGCACCCTGAAGTGTATCAAAGCTATCAGTACCATCATTTACTGAAAATGCAGCAAGTGGGGTTGAAGGATCAGATATATTAATAATTTGGATGCCGTTATCAGTCTGAGCTGCAACTAGGGCGTATGTAGCAGAGCCAATTGTAACAGTGGTGATGCCATGAGCTCCTGCAAGTTCATTAAATGTACCCCCGGCACCATCACTACTACCATCATCTATTGAAGATGTAGCAAGTGGGATTGCAGGGTTTGTTATATTGATAATTTGGATACCACCATCTGAAATAGATGCAACTAGGGCGTATATTGATGAACCAATTGTAACAGTGGTGATGTCTTCAGCTCCATTAAGTTCACTAAAGACGACACTATTAGTATCCATGCTATCATCATCTATTGAAGATACAGCAAGTGGTGATGCAGGGTTTGATATGTCTATAATTTGGACACCGTCATCATTAGTTGCTGTAACTATGGCGTATGTGGATGAACTAATTGTAACAAGGGCGATGTTACGAGCTCCATCAAGTTCATTAAAGGCATTACTATTAGCATCATTGGTACCATCAGTTGCTGAAGATACATGAGTTGGGGCTGTAGGGTCTGATATATTAATAATTTGAACACCGCTATCTGCAGTAGCTGTAATTATGGCGTATGGAACTGAGTTAATTTCAAAAGTGGCAACGTCATGAGCGCCATTAAGTGTAGGAAAGACACTACCATCAGATATTGAAGATGCAACTGTTGGAGATGCAGGGTTTGATAAATTGACAATGTTAATTCCGTCACCCCTAGAAGCTGTAACTATGGCGTATGGAACTGAGTTAATTGTGACAGTGCTGATTCCAGCAGGTGTTCTAAATTCATTACTAGTACCGGAACTAGGACCCGTTAGTGCAGATACAGCCGTTGGACTCTCAGGATTTGATATATCAATAATTACAATACCACTACTGTCAGTTGAAGGAGTTGAAACTATGGCGTATGGAGTCGAGTTAATTGTGATAGTATCAAACTCCGCAGCACTAACGAGTGAACCAAAGGAAGTACTAGTTAGTGAAGATACAGGAGCTACATCAATAGTTTGAGCATAAACGTCGACCCCGCCTCCCACAAGAGAAACTAGAAGAATTGAAAATACTGCGATTAGAGTCATAAAAGTGGTACTAGTCAACTGATATACAACAAAATTATCACTATTTAAAAATTTCTGATTTTTAGAAATTGGGATGGATGAGGGGGTGTGTGATCTATGGTTTGAGGGAGTGAGAAATATGGGTGATCTACTGCCTAGGGGGTTGTGGGATTAGTGGTGGTGGTGGTGTGATGCAAATTAGTGCCAATTCTTAGTATATAGCAACAGTAGAGGGAAAGGAGGTTATTTCTCACAGATAGTATTTGGTGATTGGGATAAATATACAAAAAGTGTTGTGAAAAGATTTTTTTAATTAGATCATCATTGATTTTTTGGGGATTAAAAAGTATGAGAGTAATAATTTAAGCAATAATTTGCAGAGGGATGATGATGATGATGATGTCAATTTGAAAAATCAATGAAACTGCATAAGGATAAAAGAACTGTGGTGTTTAAGCAATTAATGGATAACCATAAATCATCATGTTTGGTCAAAGCAGATTTTTAGGTTTTTCTCAAATGTAATTATCATAACACAACTTGAGGCATGTAATATCGATTATCTGTTTTGTAGTTTCTAACCCATTTGATGGTTTGGTTATTGGCAATTTGATGTTTGTGTAAATATTTCAGGTATCGTGTATCTTATTCTTCTTCTGCACCTTTGTTGTAGTCATCTAAATGGTGAATACCATTGGGGTTTAGCTTGTAGATAACAATATCAAATATTACAAACCAGATAAACACAGCAGCAACCAATAGGATTGCTTATTTCACAAACCCCAAAAACTATTAACATCTTTGATTGATTAATTATTTTGAATTTTACTGCTGGATTACAATGCTGTACAAACAAACTTTAATTTTCAACTCGTGAATCATTTTTCCCTCTCTTTGAGTTACATACACTGAATATTCTTTTGAATGCAAAAAATGCACACTATACATCCATCTCACCACAGATAAGTGGTGAGTCATTATTTATAATTCATAATTAAAAATTTGGGCAAGAACAAATTTTCTTCTAGGTAGAGTCATGTTTACAAAAAAGTTTTTTTTCTTGTCTTGATTTTTGTAGGGATATCTCATGATGATCCAAATATGAAAAATCGTTCTTTGTGTGATGTGTGTATCATCAGTTGCATTGTAACAATATTTCTGAATTGTTTTGATTGTTCAGCAGGATACAAAATATTTTGAGTTGTGTGTTATCATCTGTATGGTGATACATACACATATGTAATTTGATTTTATATCCACGTGAATCTTGAGAAAACCTTCATGTGTCTTTTTTGCTATTTTTTCTTATCTAACCACTGTTTGCAACTTGATTCAGAAGCTATTTTTGTAATGAGAATGTCGCCTCCCAGTCCTGATTCATCTTTATGTGTAATCTGTTTACTCTTTTCTAGATGATGATTCAATATCTTAGTTTTTGCTCTCCTAGGTGATTTACCAAATCTTCTGTCTGTTTAATGAGTGATATGTATCCACACACGAAGATTATAATTGAAATAAAGTGATCAAAAAACATGGACAAAGTCAGAAAAACGTTTGATGCGTGGGCTCAAAACGGTAGAGCAGAATTGATGGAGATAGAACACAAAGCCAGTGTTTTAAAATTTTTAAAAACAGTATCATTTGAGGGTCCATTTACATTTTTAGATGTAGGATGTGGTAACGGATGGGTGGTAAGAAAAATAGCCAAAGAAGAAAATTGTAAAAAAGCTATAGGCATCGATAAAAGTAAAAAAATGATCATCAAAGCCAAAAAAGATACTAGTAATAAAAAAGAAAAATTCATTCACACAGACATTGAATCAATGGATTACAAAGGAAAATTTGATTTTGTTTTTTCTATGGAATCACTGTATTATGCAGATTCTATCAAAGTAGCATTAGAAAAAATATACAAGTTGTTAAAACCTGGAGGAGTATTTTTTTGCGGCACTGATTTTTATTCAGAGAACAAGACAACTGCTAGATGGTCTAAAATTATGAAAATTCAGATGCATTTACATTCAAAAAAAGAATGGAGAGAATTTTTTAAAATTACAGGTTTTGATGTTAAAACAAAACAGATCAAAGATTTAAAAAGTAAGAAAAAATGGAAAAGAGAGTTTGGTACATTGTTTATCATAGGCACAAAACCTACAAAGTGATTCAAATTATACGCCTGTAAGGTAATATTCAAATTATACAACCAATTAGATTTCATGTGAGCTGGAGCACGACACGCTGCTACGGCAGAGGAAACTCCTCCCTCCAAACAGGAAATGTGATCTGGAGATAGATAATCAGAGATGGTTGGCAACGGAGCAGAAAATAATCCAATATGGCGCACGATGATGGCAAAACCTGAGATTTCCATAAAAGGAATGAAAAAGACGACCCACATGGAGCAAAGCCAAACAGAACTCAAAGTTCCTGTACTAGGTTCAGGTAGGCTGCAAAGCGAAATATCGTGAAAACAGAAGGAGGGTTACTCCCAGCACACATAATTTTTTAAATTACACTAAAAATCATCTAAAAGATTAAAAATTTAAAATAAAACAGATTTCCTTCTTTGTACACACCCCAGTCAGAAACAGTTCCATCATACAAAAAAGAGTACACAGAAATTTAACTCATAGAGCTGACTTGATCTTTGCAAATATCTGCTGCACATCTGCACGACCCATCACAAAGACAAGCATCCTGCATTACACAGTCACATTCAGAGTCCATTTCAGAAGATGCAGCACAACCACATGCGGCCTCATCTTGAGAAGGTGTAGTTGTTTGTGGTGGTGGTGAAGAACTTTGTTGAGTAGTGTCCTCATAAACAGTTCGAGTTTGTTTATAGTCAGAGTCATCTTTTAGATGTGCCTCGCCCCTGTTAGTTTGGTATCCTCCAGAAGAAGCACTAGTTTGCTGTCCAACTAGTCGAGTTGGATCAATTCCTTGTTGTCCCTGTGCTTCATTTTTCAGTGATCTGCTACTGATGAAGAAAAATGCAATTCCTGCAACTGCAGCAATTCCAGCCATACCATAAATAATCAAAACAGGAAAATCACCAGTAGAGGTAGTCATAAAATCATCAGGAGGTGTAGGGGTAACACCAATAATTTCAACACCATCCAAAATATCTAAAGCACCAAATCCAATTGCAGATATATTAGCTTGATCAGAGGACTGGACACTTTTAATATTGTATGTTTTATCAGCTATAACTGTTTCTTCAAAGATACTTTCAACTTGTCTTCCCTCTCTAATACTACTCTCACCCATAGTCCATGAAGTTATTACAGACCCAGAGATTTCATCATCTAATCCAAAGGTTGCAGCATCTACATTAATCCCAGTTGGATCAAACAAAGAGTGCCAATTTGTTAATGGTTGTTCTAAAATAAAATCAGCATCAATGAGATGTTTGCCGAAAATTTTTTCAGCATTAGTATTAACAAAGTAATCGTAAACTTTGGGCTCTTGCTCTTTTAGTATTCCAAATGGAATATTAATTTCATGTCCATCAATTGTAATCTCCTTATCAGTAGTCAGTCCTCTCCAGCCTAAATCAACTAGTGTTTTTTGAGTATCTTTTGTAATTACATAATTACCTAGTGTGCCTTCTAGAACTATATGATGATCAATTGAAGTGGAAATGTTTCTTGCTTTAAGATGAAAATCATAAGACACATTCAAGTCAGTGATTTGTACTTGGCTACCATCATTGGCAATGCCTCGATTTAGTTCATGAATGAGGGTTTCAACTCCGGGATTGGAGGAATCTGCTGTTCCAGAAACAACCCATTCTTTACCTTGTAATTCATCAAAAAGAGATCCACCATCAGGGTATTCGATATAGATTGTTTTCAGATAAGTTATCTTAAATGGCGATGATTCTGAATTTGGGTTAATTCTAGCATCTAACTGTGCAGCCCAGATAGGCGTGCTAGTACCAATAACAATAAGGGATGCTAACAAAACAGACAGTATTACAGTCCGAGACACAAATAAAATCATGAAATTAAGGTAATAAACTTATCCTAAATAACTAGATCGCTGATTTTTGAAAAAGTAATATTGAGTGACGTAGTAGATAATTCAGTTTCAGAGGTATGATATGATTACAGTTTTAGCAGGAGGAACAGGTTCGGTGAAATTAGTCCGAGGACTAGTTGCACAAGAATCCAAAGTTAATGTGATCAGTAATGTCGGGGACAATTACTGGTTATACGGATTGTACGTTTGCCCAGATATTGACACCCTAGTGTACGGATTGGCAGATTTGCTTGATCAAGAGAGAGGATGGGGTATGAAAAAAGACACTTTTAACTTTTTACGCCAAATGGAAGTTTTTGGTGAAGAGACTTGGTTCAGAGTCGGAGACAGAGATGCTGCAACACATTTGATTAGAACAAACATGTTGAAAAATGGAAAAAATATTAGTGATATCACAAAATGGATGTGCAAAAAATTTGCAGTCAGTACAAACATCATACCAGTTACAGATAACAGTATTGAGACAAGAATTACTACAGACAAAGGAGAATTGCATTTACAAGAATACTGGGTAAAGCACAGAGGCAAAGACCCAGTTGAAGGAATACAGTACATTGGAGCAGACAAAGCTCGTCCGAATCCTGAAGCAATAAATGCAATTCATGATGCAGAGAGGGTAATTTTAGCACCAGGAAATCCACTTACATCAATAGGACCAATGCTGCAAATTAAAGGAATTAGAAAAGAGTTGTCAAAAATAAAAAGAAAAGTTATAGCTATCAGCCCACTAATTGGAGAAAATGCAATTAGTGGACCTGCAGCAAAATATATGCAAGCAGCAGGAATAGAATCAAATGCTTACGGACTAGCAAAAATGTATTCAGATGTATGTTCAAACATAATTGTAGATACTAAAGACAGAATGTTAATAAAGAAAATTCAAAGTTTGGATATGAAAGTTTTTGAAACAAAAATTACAATGAAAAATAAAACGGCAGAAGACGCATTAGCAAATTTCATTTTGAAACAAGTACACGTGTAATTTGAAAATATCTGCAATTATCCCAGTAAAGACTTTCTCAAAATCAAAAACACGTTTAGGTTTAACGCCACAGCAAGTTGAGAAATTATGTATAGTGATGCTAGAAGAAATTTTGCATACTTTGTCAATATCTCCTCAAATTGAAAAAACAATAATGGTCACTAGAGAGAAAAAAGCAATAGAGATTGGAAAAAAGTTCAATACAATAACAATAATTGATGAAAAAGAAGAGGGCGTAAATAGCGCAGTGGCACTAGCAGACAAATATCTTTTGGAAAATAATTTTGATGTCTCAATTGTATTTCCTCAGGATATTCCATTTATCAAAACTCAAGATATCGATTTTATGTTAAACTATACAATGCACCCAAACTTTGCAATTATTGTTCCTTCTAGAAGGTTTGATGGGACAAACGCATTAGCAAGAATGCCAGTAGATTTGATGGAGACCCACTACGATGAGGATAGCTACAAAATACACATGAATACTGCAAAAATACACACACTTAATGTTGCAATGGTCTTTGTGAAAAGAGTAATGTGGGATGTAGACACTAAAGAAGATCTAGAGTTTCTATTAGAGCAAAATGAAAAACCAGAAATTTCAGAAAAAATTAGAAAAATATTAGAGACAAAGTAGGACATGCCAATAGGCAGAACTGCTGAGCTTTTAGCATGCAATAAAAGAGAAAGACACCCTAGCTGGTAAAAGATAAAATGCGTCTCCAAGTCAGCAGCAACAACAATAATACCTGCAACAGACCATTAGCAAGAGAGTTAAGAAAGGTGAATTGTTTTAACTAAAAAAAGGATCTGGATCCCGCCTAAAAAATAATCATGATGAATGTTTCCACAGCATGCAAAAAAATCAATGATGACTTTTTTTTAGTGATGAAACAAGACTTTCTAATAGAGAGATTAAAAAGTTGTTACATGGTATCATGAGATTTTTTTCTGTTAATTTTTACATTAGTGGATTGTAACCAAAATGTTTACTGTCTTGTTGGTTTTATACTTTATACAGGTCGTCTAGCTTGGTATGTGTCTGTCTTAAGTCGATGATCGTCATAGGATAAGAGTTCAAATCCCACTACATCACATTCAACTCCAAATAACTTTACAAAACCAAGTTCTATAACCAAATAAGTTAAATCAATTCAATTTTTACAACATAGTACGTTTGTTTTGAAGTCTTTTTTTCTGCAACAATACTTGTTATTTTTGAATCATCATCTATAATCAGAGGAATCTCTGGTCTTATCTCTGGTTTATCATCAAATAATGGACTTGGTGTAAAATTATTTTCTCCTTTTTTGGGACCTCTATGCAAATAGTCACATATGCCTGAGACCAAGCTGTCTAAATCTCCAACATATAATTTTGGATCATCAGGTCCATTTTGAACATATGATGTATCATCAATGTTGGGAGCATAAATTGTAATATTCAATTTGATCAGAGTAGTAAAACACTGATCAAATCCTGCTTTTTCTCTTGCCTTTAATGCGGCATCTCTTAATTTTACAACAAGATAAGCGTATTTTGTTCCCCATTGAGATTTTTGCGGAGGTTTACCATCAACTGTAAATGTTATAGTATCATTTTTTTGAAAATATTTTTTAATAATCATAATTCACACTTTTTATTTAATTTTACAATATTGATTTTATTTATAATTTTATTCAATAGGGAACTTTGTGTTTCTTGATTCACTTGATATGTCTAGAATACCCAAAATTATTTAAAATAACAATTAATTTGTGCCTAGTATGTAAAATTGAGCAGCAAAGTTCGATGACCGATATACTTATAACAAATGTTTCAAAAAGTCTTAAATATCATGTTTGAAAGTTTTGAGGGCAAAAATGGTTAAAACATTAAATTCAAAAGACAAATGTCCTAGATGTGGCAAAGGAACCCTAGTAACAGATGCTAATACAGGTGAAAATTTTTGCAGTAAATGTGGTTTTGTGATTACAGATAAAGTCGAAGAGTCAGGGCCAGAATGGAGGTCATTTTCAAATGAGGGTGAAAACAAAAGCAGAGCAGGAATACCAACATCACTTGCCATGCACGATATGGGCTTGGCTACAGTGATTAATCCACAAAACAGAGATGCCACAGGCAAGCCACTAACTACAGCAATGAAAAGTACAATTGAAAGACTAAGGACTTGGGATAGCAGAAGTCAAGTTCACGAACCAGTTGATAGAAACTTTAGACAAGCATTCAGTGAGCTAGACAGGTTAAAAGACAAGCTTGCAATAGGAGATTCAGTTATTGAAAAAGCAGCTTACATTTACAGAAAAGCATTAGAGAAAGGACTAGTCAGAGGGCGCTCCATCTCAGCATTAATTGCATCTGCACTGTACGCTGCATGTAGAGATACAGAGACTCCCAGAACATTAAAAGACATAGGTCAGGCAAGCAACATAAAGCGTAAAGATATTGCAAGATGTTATCGGTTATTACTAAGAGAGTTGAATTTGAAAATGCCAGTAGTGGATCCAATAAAATGCATTTCAAGAATTGCAAGCAAGGCAGGATTATCTGAGAAAACAAAAAGAAAAGCAACTAAAATTCTACAAATTGCCGAAGAACAAAAAATTTCAGCAGGCAAAGATCCTATGGGATTGGCAGCTGCTGCATTGTATGTAGCATGTGTTACAAATGGAGAGAACAAAACTCAACGAGATGTCGCAGAAGCTGCTGGGGTAACAGAGGTCACAATTAGAAACAGATACAAGGGATTAAAAGTGGCTCTAAATCTCTAAGGATGGTTCTTTTTTAGAACAAAATCTATTTACAAACAGAACAGCAACAGATAGTACACCTGCAATCAATAACAAAATTTCTAATGAAGACATTAATGAATGCGAGAATGCATCTTCGATAGAAATCGTATTTATCTGAGAAATAAAATTAGCATATGAGAATACAAAATAATTGGTAGCCCAATGAATCAAAAGCGAGGCTACAAAACCATATCTAAGATACACCCAGCCTAGAATTATTCCACCCGCAGTTGCTTGGGCAAATTTCCCACCACTCCAAGAGTCATCAAATGCAATGTGTGCAAATCCAAAAAGAATGCCTACAAAAAATATCAAAAGGAGAGCTTTTTGAGGATTGTGAATATTCAAAGCATCAGGTCTCCACAAACATCTAAGGAAATATCGCACAGATGATCTTCTTGAATAAAAAGCAAATAGTGGAATGCCTATCAGAATTAGACGAAATCCAAATTCTTCAACCAAAGGAGCTAGACTGACATAAAAAAATTGGATAAGATCATTATTAACAGCGGGGGGTACAATGTCAATGCCTATCCCATCTTGAAGAAAATTTATCAGGGCTGAAACTAGAATTAAGATAGAGAACCATTTTGTAATTCCAATCATATAGTTTACCTGCGCATCACATCTCCCAAATGAGATTATTGGAGATAGCGACTTTAGAAAATCATTTCCAGGTCCCAAAATAGCAATTACAAAAATGACAAGATAGAAAACCCATAAAATAACAAACACGTCACCTATACTGATATCATATGGAGTTTGGTATAGAGATGTACCCTCAAAAAGATCAAGATGGGTTAAAGGGTATTCAAAATTAACATCACTGCCAATATCAGTTTCAAAAAAAACATAAACTCCGATAGGAAATGATACTAACAATAAACCAAAAATTACTGAAAGGAATGCAGCGTATGGAACGCCAACAGATTGAAGTAATTTGTTTGGGCTTTGCAATTTATTCTAGTGTAATTCTATAGCATCTTTTGCAAATCCCAAGTTAATCAAAGTGTCTTTTATTGTGTCTCTATGATCTCCTTGTAAGAAAATATATCCCTCTTTTGCAGTTCCGCCACAAGCATACTTGTTTTTGAGTTCTTTTGCGACAGTTTCCAAATTATTTAGTTTTGGGTCCAATCCTTCAATCATTGTACCTTTTTTCTTAAAACGTCGAGTTTCTAATCGAATAATAATCTTAGTGCCATCCTTGGCAAGTTCGCCACAAGCACACAAATCTTCTGGAAGACCACATGTATTACAAATTACTGCCATCTGTTCGAAATAATTTAGTTATTCACACTATTAAGCTTTGTTTGAATATTAATGAAAGATGAGGAAATAAACGGATTTTTTAGATAGGAAATTAAAGAAAAACAGTGACAGAACTGACCAAAAAAGCTGTAGAAATGCTTCTTCAGGGAGCCACACTACTTGGTGAGCCTTGTCCATACTGTACAGGAGTCAGAGTCATAAAAGATGGGCAGGCACTATGCATTAGCTGTGGTCGCAAGCCAGAAAAAAAAGAGATCAAGCAGATCCAATCAGATGATTCAACATCGATAGAGAAGGTATTTGAAGAGAAATTGAAATTTCTATCAAACGAGTTGGAACAAGAAAGAGATCATGAGAAACAACAAAACATCCTAAAAACGATCAATTCGTTATTAGAAACCATGCAAAAAATCAAAAAGCAGTAAATTCTCAAATCAAAAACAGATTCATGAATCAGTTTATCTCAATGGGCAGTTGAGATTTCTTAAAGAAGAGAAATCATATTTTGTTATCTTGAAATAATAAAGAGTGAAACTTTAGGAGATGAATCATAAGTGATACAGATTTGTCTACGAGAATCATTGATAAAGTACTAGTCATGCATCTTTTATTTGGATAAAAGGTTTGGTAAACTAAACCAAAAACAAAATTCCAAAGTATAACAGTTATCTAGAAAAAAGTAAACAAGTTACACATAATCAAGATAATTATAAAAAAAATATTCTCATTGTAATAACAATTCAAAAATGTTACAGACAAGGTTGTTGGATAAAAATGGCAAAAAAGATACAATAGTTTCTTCAAAGATTGTGTGGCAATAAATGTAAAATTAAACTAGGCTTACCTACAAATAACAAACATAATTTTGTTTTGTATTCTAGTTGAGCAATCAAAACAATTCAGAAATATTGTTACAGTCATCTAATGATACACATTACACAAACAACAATTTTTCATGGTTCTATCATGAGGTATCACTACAAAAATCAAGACAAGCAAAACTTGTCAGTGACACTGACTTTATCTTGAAAGAAAGTTGAGTCTTTACAAAATTTTTAATTCAGTTGCAGAAGAACAACATAAAACATGTGATAGATGTATTACAAGTGGATGTTTTCTGCATTCAAGAAAATATTCAATAAGATGTAACTAAAAAAGAGGAAGAGAGAAAAATGATTCATGCGTTAAATTAAAGTTTGTTTGTTTGTACAGCATTGTAATCTAGCAGTAAAATTGAAAAATAATTAATCAATCAAATAATATTAACAATTTTTGGGGTTTGGAAAATAAAGCAATAAAGTTATAATTATGGATGCTAAAAAATGGAAAACGATCATTGAGAATCCCAGTTAACAGATCAAGGGATAACATGCAGTAATAGTATGATTTCTTGTCATTGTTTTTACATGACAGGTTGTAACCAACAATACAGATAGTTATATTTTGGTAGTTTTTCAGAGATCGCTAATTTGGAGTGTTCTTATCTTAAGAAAAGTGACAGATAAAGGGGTTCTGGGGATGAGGGGGAAGAGGGTTACCACACGAGTCCAAATCCCCATCTCAAGCATATTCAACTCTCGATAGTCAAAACCCTCGATGAATAAAGTTTTTATGTTAAAATCAACTGCGATGAATGTAATGGCAGATAAAAAATCAGCACCACTTCCAGCATCAAGTGGAGGTCTCATGAGGTTCTTTGAAGATGAGACAAAAGGATTCAAGTTAGATCCAAAAATAGTAGTATCAATCCCAATTAGTTTAATTGTAGTATCATGGATAATCGATTTATTTCTAGCTCCGTGAATAAACAATGGAAAAATCTCCAGATAATGTTTCAAAGATACACAATAGATTTTCCCTTACTCTAGTCAATCCAGGATCACATTATTTTTCACTAGTTGTTTCAATGATTGTAGCATCAGTTACAGTCATTGCAGTATATTTTGGATACTTTGTAGAATTTGGTTTTGAACAAAACTGGTATAGGTTGCCTCTAGTCTTGGGAGTTTTAGCTATTTTACAATTACTAGATACTAGGTTTACAAAGAAAAAAGAGTATACAAAATCTCTGCATTCATCACTTTTTGCAAACATGCTTTGGACAGTAACCCTATTGATGGGAATTCTCTCAAGTATAGTTTTATCAAAAGAGATTGAGCCATTTTTTATAACATTTGGATTGTTGCTTTTTGCCGGTTTCAGAATAGGGGTTTACACCACCACACTTGGAGCAAGTCTCAAAAAAGCTTGGGCCATTTGTCTAATCCAACCTCTAGCAATGTATCTTGTATTGGTTCCACAAGAGTTATGGATTTCAACACTTGTCGAGCCAATAGGGTTGGGATATGGGATATCCTTTATGATCATTGCAAGTGTGTGGTCAGTTGTTACAGATAGGGCAGGGAGACCTGCAATGAAGAGCACTCACAAAACAATTCAAGCATACCTAGCATCCCAAGGAAATGATTTTGAGGATGCAGAAACATTGATGGAGCAGCGCTCAAATCAAACCAAAGTGTCCACATCACAGATTAAATTCTCTACACACAATGGAGACAAAGAATTTAGAATGGTACTACCTGAAATCCATCCAGGACCATACCACCCAGTGGGGGGAAGTAACATACCATACATGATTTACAAAAATTTATCATCATCAGCAATGGTGTTACACAGCATATCAAATCACGCATTAAATCTCCCCTCAAGAAACGAGGTTGAGAAATATTTAAAAAATTTAGAAAACAACAAAGTCCTAGAAGAAGGGACAAAATGCACAGAGCCAGTTACTATTCAAATAAACAAAACCAGAGTCACAGGAATACTTTTTGGGACTAGTCCATTGTTACTTTTGTCTTTATCACCGCACGGAATGGAAGATATTCCAAGTTATATAAAAACAGAGATCGAGCAGTATGCAGACAAGGTAAATTATTCAAAGATTATGATTGTTGACTGTCATAACGCAATGGGGGAGGAAATTTCAAGTAAAGACGGAGAAGACATGCTAAAGGCAGCAAAGTCTTGTCTTGATACATTAATTTCAAAAGAGAGTTTTCCAGTTCAACTCGGATATGCTAATACAGATGGAATGGATGTATGGACAGAAGATTTGGGGATGGGTGGACTAGGAATAATCTGTCTTAAAATCAATGAGAAAAAATATTTTCTTGGATGGGCAGATGCAAACAACATGGAGAATGGGGTTAGAGAGAAAGTCATAGACATTTTTGCAAAAAGGGATTACCAAATGTTGGAGATTTGTACATCTGATACACATTATGCACCAGTCAAAGCTAGGAACAGAAATGGGTATTATCAGTTGGGACTAATCACAAGTGCAGAAAAGATTGCAAAGTGGTTTTTTGCAATTGCAAAAACAGCAGAGAGTGATGTTACCACAACAAGATTTGAAATCTTGGAGAACCAAACAGATGTTAAAGTGATGGGTCAAGGCATCTACGAGGACTATTCCAAAGCACTTGATAACTCTTTAAAAATTACCAAAGGATTCGTCATAGGCGGGGTGATACTTTTTGTGACTAGTCTGTTCTTATAGTGGTCATTTGATCAATGTTGCCATAAAACTCATCAACAAATGAAGCAAATTGAAAGATTGGAACTATTGGGACATTATCAATAAAATCAACTTTATCTTGGTATAGCGTCACAATAACAGGTACGGCAATTGCACCAGGAGTTTTTGCCACGTATTGCTTTGTCCTCTCTATCTGCTTTCTTACAGCAGTTTGTAGTGAAGAATAGCTGTATCGCCTCCAGTGCTTGCAGTCAATCAAAATGGCAATACCTAGTCTAATGCCTATTACATCAATCTCCATCCGAGGTTTTTTCAGCATCATATTTTTAATTACTGCAAAGTGTTTTTCAGATAAAATTTCTGCAGTCAGACCTTCAAAATCTCGCCATCCCAAAGCGATTGAAATATCATCTATGAGATATCCTACCTCAAGCAAAAATACCGCAGTCTTTAGTTTATCACCGTCTTCAAAATAATATGAATCGCCATCCTTTGAACCTATACCATTTTTGAGAAACTCTTCTAAAATTATTTGCGAGTCAGCAGAATTAATTTTTGTGACAGCAGAAAAATCCTCAACTGAGACACCGCCGGGAATAATTCCATGCAGTAGCAGCTCAACTGGCATTTTAGGGTTGACTTTCAATTGTAATCTTTGATGTGTGATTGAAATATAGGTTTTAGGGGTTGACATCACACCAACAACAACAGGTTTTAGTAGATGGTTTTAAAACAAAGAGCATGAAAAAAATGCTAGTTATCATACTAGCCACCATACTGCTCATATCTGTAATGGCCATAATACCACACAATGAGTCATTTGCAGAAAAGAATACATTTTTTGACTCTGTCAAATTCATCCAGTATCTAGATGAGAACACTGCATTAGAGGAGGTAAGAAACGGCAATCTTGATATGTACTATTACACAATATCCCCAAACAGATTAGAAACTAATCAAGAGAGGGAGGGATTACAAATATTTGATTCCACAGGGGGAACATACAGTATTCTGATAAATCCTGCTGAATCTGAGGAATTCAATCCTTTCTCAATTAAGGATATTAGATTTGCTTTAAATTATCTAGTGGATAGGAAACTAATTGTAAATGAATTAATGGGCGGCTATGGTTGGCCAATCATTTCATATTATAGTCCATCAAATCCAGAATACCTGACAGTCATTAAAGAGTTAGAGGAGTACAACTTTAGATACAACCCAACTCTTGCAAATGAGATCATCTCAAAAGCACTAAAAGAGAGAGGAGCAATCAAAGTTAATGAGAGATGGCAAATTAATAAAGAACCAATTGAAATCACAATTTTTATCAGAAGTGATGATCCAGTAAGAAAATCCATCGGAGAGATACTATCAGTGGAGTTGGAAAGAACTGGATTTATAGTTAACAAAGAATTTGGGGATTTGAATAAAGCATTTGTGATAGTGTATGGATCAAATCCATCAGATGTAAAATGGAGTCTATACACTGAAGGATGGGGGAGCTCAGCGTTTGTAAAGTATGATTCTGTAGGACTAGGACAGATGTATTCGCCTTGGTTTTCAAACATGCCAGGATTTAATGATCCTTCATATTGGAATTATGAAAATGAAAAACTAGATACATTAACTCAAAAAATTTACACAGGAGATTTTGAAGATTCACAACAAAGAACAGATTTGATACAGCAAGCAGTAGTTGAAGGAATTAACGAGTCCGTACGAATTTTTTTGGCAAGTAAGATAGACCAATATGTTGTAAATGAAGAAATTAGTGGAGTAGTCAATGACTTTGGTGCAGGTGTTCCAAGCAGGTTTACTCCAATAAATGCAAATAGCAACAATGACGAATTAGTAATTGGTGTCAAGCAGATATACCAAGGAGCATGGAATCCGGTAATGGGATTAACAGATAGTTATAGTAGACATGTTTGGGGAATCATTTCAGATCCTGCAACATTTAAGCATCCATTTACGGGAGAGACACTTCCGATAAGGGCAACATGGGATGTGGAAACAAAAGGACCAAATGGTACAATAGAGATACCAAAAGAAGCAAAAATTTGGAATCCTCTTTTACAAAAATGGACTCTTATCGAGGCTAATTCAAACTCTACAAGCAAAGTGACATTTGATTTTAAATTCAGCAACTGGCACAATGGTGAGAAGATGGATATGAGCGATGTTTTACATTCATTGTATTTTTTAGTGGAATGGGGGACACAGTTAGATGAGAATGATAAAACATTTGACACAGAATTTACTCCAAGAGCTGCACAAAGCATACAGACAATTAAAGGAGTAAACCAAATTGATGAGGATACAATTCAGGTGTATGTGGATTATTGGCATTTTGATGAGGGGGAGATAGCACAATGGGCAGCATTGTGGAACAGCGTACCATGGGAGATCACAGAGGCAATGGAGAGTGCAGTGACAGATGGAAAGGTGTCTTTTTCAAGGTCTGGGGCTACAAGCAAAAACGTAAGCTGGCTTTCATTGATAATTCCAAAGGATGCAGAGATAATCAAAGAGTATTTGAAGGAATTCAAAGAGACACAGTACATCCCTCGATCACTAGAAAATGACATAAATTCAAAAGAATACTATCAAAAACGATACCAATCATCAATAGATTGGATCCAAGACAAACATCATGCAGTGATAAGCAACGGTCCATTTTATTTAGAGTCATACTCACCAGAATCAAGAACCATCAATGTGTTAGCTTTTGATGATGACACATATCCATTCAAAAAAGGAGAATGGTCTGAATTTGAAGATACAAAGTTCCCATCAATTGAGAAAATAGACATAAAAGAGCTGGTGCAAAAAGGTGAGGAGATCACAATAACTGTAAAGACCAAAAATTCAGATTCAATACTATATTTTTTGGCAGATGAGCAAGGCAGAAATATCATCTCAGATACACAAGAAATTAATGATGATGATGGTAGTGCAGTTATCAAAATAAGTGCAAAAGATTCCAGTAACTTAGGTACGGGGGCAAACAACATTAAGATATTTGCAATATCAGAGTCTGTATTAAAGCCAGATTTCTATGAGACAAACTATATCGTAACACAGAACAGCAATGATTTACCAGTAGCAACTAACAAAGAGTTGAAATTTTCTGAAAATAAAACAGACTATCAAATTTTGCTAATACCAATAGTTGTTGTGGTTGTTGTTGCACTAACTGTAGCTATAGTGTACTACCATCGAAGAAGAGATCATCATCTCAGTCCATAATCTTTTAGAATCAACTCTATCTGAGATTCACTCTCAAGTTTAGAGTATTCTTTGATTAGATTTTCGTTGAGATCATAAAAAGTGTGACCCCACTTAAATTTGTCAAGCAGTTCCATTGCCTGTTCTTTAAAACCCAAAATAAACAAAGATGCAGCAAGTGCTTCTACAGTTGTCAGTTTGTTTAATTTTGAATAATTCACAGGGTTGCCTGCAAATAATGGAGGAAGTCGTCTAGAGATGCCAGCAAAACTTTTAGAAAATGCTTTTTCTGCAAGATTCCAAGAGCAGTCAATTCCGATGATAGAGCGGATTGCAGACCCATCTTTTGGAAGCAGTATTTTTTCTGAAAATGGGTTTAGTACAAGTCCAGTATTATTACCAATCTTTTTGATACTTTTAGCAAGACCGAATTTAACCATTTTAGCTGCTGTGCACTTTTTTGGATCATCTTGGTAGAACATCAAAACCTGCAATCTCATCTCAACGGCAAATGACGTTAATGGTATTTTGGCTTTACTACTGTACTATTGTTTTGTATGCGATTTTGTAGTAGAATCGTGAGACCTCGTCATCTTTGAGAATATCGATATTCCAATTAGCATCAGGTAGGAATGCAGTTGGGGATTCAGGCAATATGCTAAACTTTTCCAACCTTACATCAGAGCCGCTGTATCGTACATTGAAACTGACACCATCTATTTGGATGACATCATAAATTTGACCTTGCTTTCGGGTGGATTCACTAACTAGACAGTCTGAATCATCAACAGGACCAATAATGCAGATTCCTGATGCAGTGGAGACTTTGAGGTTTACAGTAGACTCATCGCCCCTGTTTGGGGTAATTAGAGAGCCAGAAAGGACTCGTGGTGCTACAGTTGTACCATCAACACTCTTCTCCTCAGTAGTAATAATGACTGTTCTATCAGCAATTCTGTTTACTTTTTCAATTATGGTATCAGGTTTAGGAGCCGGGAGTTCTCGCCCCAATACTGTAAATTCAATTATTTTTTGCTCAAAATTGGCATCAACTGCCACTTTGTATGTTCCTGCAGCAGAGGGCATATCAGGAATAGCAAACTGGTGGGTAAAAGAACCCGATGCACTTGGTTGAATCGTAATGATGGGACCTACATGTGGCCCACAAACAGACAAGCCACAGGTGAACTCAGAATCAGATATCTTGCCAACACTCACATCAAAGTTTTCAAGATAGATTAGCTTGTTTGGTTTTCCAGTAATTATCACCACATCGCCAGGATAATATTCAGTTTTGTCAGTGGATGCCAAAAGAAAGATATCATCATCCTCAAGACCACGAATAAAATCATTTACCACACTAAATGAGACAGTCTCTGTGTGGTGAAGGTATGTTGCCTTTACAGTGTATGGTCCTTGGCTAAATATTGTTGTAGGTAGTTCAAACACAGCTGAAAAACTGCCGCCGACAGCAGGGTATACAGTGGATTCATCAATTTGTTTAAACGGGAATGTTCCATCAAGCACTCTGATGTTTACACGCGGATGAACCTGCAGACCTTCATCGCCTTGTTCACGTTCTACGACATTTCCAGTCACTTTTAATTTTTCACCAGCTTTGTACAGAGACTTTTCAGTGGAGACAGAAAGCGGAATGGTGGATATAGAGTCATTTGCAGGATTTGCCGAAACTTTGAAGAGGATATTTTGTTTCAAACTATCCATAGATACAGTCAATTTGTATATTCCAAAATTAGATTTTACCACGGATCTCTGTGCAGAATCAGGATTAGAATACTGGAATGTTTCAGCAGTTGGTGTGACCCATGACCATGAAAAGCGTTGATCATTAACTGTAGTGCCAGATGTTGTGATAGTCCCATCAGGCTTTGTTATTGATATTTGAATTCCTTGAACGGCAGTTGGGGGGATAATACCAGTAAGATGTATTGTTTCTCCCAAGCCGTAAACTTGTTTGTCAAGGGTGATGATTGGCCCATCAGAGAAATCAATGTTGTTGCTAGTGATCGTAATGTTCTTCTTTACAGTATGTTTGAGATATTTAGATTCTATTACATATTCACCCTCAGTGAAGATGCCCTGATACAGATCAATCTCAATCATGTAATTGCCCGAAGTCTCTGGTATTGCTGTAAAATCATACTCAATTGATTCACCACCATTAGAATTGTGTTTAGCAGGCAAGGCTACAATCTCTAGAGGTCTGCCATCTTTGTGAGATATATCGATATTAACTACCTCGCCGGTTTTATAGCTGGAATTTACAAAAGGGTCCTTGATGAATCCGTTTAAAAGCATCTTTTGACCTACCACATAGGTCTCTTTATCAGAGAAGAGGGTAAGCGGGTCATCAGAGACTACAAAATCTGCAGGATTTGTAACTGCATGAATAACTATATCAACTGAGCCGATATCTTGGGAGATTCTAATTTTGTAATCACCAAGTCGGTTTTCGTTATCTGGAATTACAAAGTTGTAACTAAAAGAACCATCACCTAAAACTTTGAGCCCATCTAAAATCTTAAATCCAGTATCACTTTTACCAAGTGCGCCAGTTATTTGCGTGGTTTGTAGTATCTCCACATTTAGTGTACCAACCCAAACATCGTTTAACCTGCCTGTAATCTTGACTGGATCACCTACACTGTAAGCTATTTTGTCAGTCCAAAGAGAGATTGGGACATTCTCTTTTACATCCTCTACAACATCAAAACTTGCAGATGTGGATTGATCAAAATATTTGGCAAGGATGGTATAAGTTCCATATGAGGGATCAGTGTTATCTATAAAGATGCTAGTTATGAATTTGCCATTAGTTGGAAAGAGGTTTCCATTTGTGATTAAATTCTCTTCAGAATCAGTGATGGTAAACTTCATTCCTTCAAGTGGGATTATATCAGTAGTAAATCCAGTTATTGAAACAGTCTCTCCTGGGATATACTGCAGTTTATCAGTGGCAATGCTTATCGACCCATCTTTTTTGGTCTGTTGTGCGGTAACTTTAAACCCGACTGAAAAGTTGGTTTTTGCAATAGCCTCATCTCCGTAACTTACAGTTACATCATAAGTACCCTCATCAATCCCAAGTACTTTATGCAAGTTAAGAGTTGTACTATAACTTTGATTAAGATCAGGGTACAAAGGAATTGTCCTATCAAAGTTAGGGCCAGATATTGTTACCAAAATTTGTGCAGGTGTAAAATAAGGTTTGACTGTGCGAATTTCTTCAGATACACTCCCTTGAATCGTTGCAACATCTCCAAAAAGATAGGAGGACTTTGATGTGGATACAGATACAGTAACCTTGTCGGCAATCTGTGGCTGTATCAATTTCCCGTTTGATGAACCAATTGTAGATGTTACAAACTTCCAGTCATCATCACCATCAGAGTCATGCCCATCATATAGTCGCTGCCAAGAAGTGGAATCATTTTCAGTATCAGAGATAGATGGAGTTTTATCAACTAGGAGATTATTTTTATCTAAAAGTTCTACAGAATCGTGTATGTCAGCAAACCAGATGCTTTGATATGAGTATATTAAAAATTGGTCAGGTTCGATTATAGTGCCAAAAGGTATTGTCAGTGTTTTTTTAAGTACAGTTGTAGATGCGACTTTCCACCCACTGATATCAACATCAGAATCAGTTGGATTGTACAGTTCAACCCATTCTATGATAGTTGATGCATCACTGCCGGGAGGATTAGTATCAACCTCGTTTATCACCACGTGGTCAGATATCTGAGCATATGCCGGAGTCAGAATTACTAAAAAAAAGAGCATACATAGTGCTACTAGGGGTAGTGTGTGATTCATCATGTTTCTTGATTTAGCTAGATAAAGGGCTCATTTTAGAAGGAGATTGGGAAAAAGTTGAGCTAATTGTTAAAGTCAGATATCTTAAAACCATCAATAAAGATGGGTTGGGTTGTGTATTAAAGAGTGCGTAGAAATGGTTCACAGGGGGGAGGCAGAGATTGTAGTAGATGCCAAATGAGAGAGGGAAGCATTAAAAACGCTAGTTTTGAGATTGTTAATTATTTGTATCAACTCATCCCAATCTTTAGATGTAGTATTCTAACAGGCAGTTAGGTGGGGTTATCTTGGATACGCGACAGGGTTTTGTGCATTATACACATCAATGATTAAAATTGATGGTAAAACCAGTGGAGCACTAACTGCATACCAAAATATTCGTCGATAAACTAGACATGAATACAATTTAGAGAAAATCTATATTTCACATCCCCAAGATTACAAAACCCTGTGTCCATTGTGAGCGTATGAATAACAAAATATCAATTTGAAGAAAATTTACATTTCATGTCTATATCCCCTAAACCCAAAAACCTTTTTTTAGATATATTATTTAATAGTGCTAAGGATTAAATTTTTTAAAATTAATCATACTGGTCATAAGGTTCAATTGGATCTTTTGTGGTCTTGTTACTTCTTAGCCATTCTAATGTTTTTACAAAAGAGTCAGCCAATTCAATAGTAGTCAGAACAGGAATACCTAATTCAAGAGATTTTCTTCTTATATGATATTCATCATCAAGCATTCCAACATATTTTTCCAAAGTAGACGTACTTGGAATATTAATAATAAAATCAATTTTTCGTTCATACAATAAATCAGATATGTTGGGTTTTCTTTCAGGTTCTGAAATTTTATGAACAATTTCAACTTGACCAATTTTCTCCTCAAAAAATTCAGCAGTATGTTCTGTTGCCAATATTTTAAATCCCAACTGTTTTAATTTTGCAATAGTTGCAACTAGTTTTTCTTTATTTTGTGCACCACCCACAGTTACAAGTGCAGAACCTTTGTCAGGAAGGGTATACCCTACAGAGGTCAATCCCTTAGATAATGCATCATAAAAGCTGTTTCCAAAACATGCAGCTTCTCCAGTGGATTGCATTTCGACGCCCAACACAATGTCGGCGCCCTGTAATTGCATAAATGAGAATTGAGGTACCTTAATTCCATAGTTGTGAATTTTTTGCCATTTATTTTCAGGTATTTTAGGCAGAGGTTTATCCAATATGGCTTTGGCAGCAAGAGAGATCAGATTTGTTTTAACCAATTTTGATACAAATGGCATTGAGCGAGATGCTCTAATGTTGAGTTCTATCACATAAACGTGATCATCATGAATTAAAAATTGTAAATTAAATGGTCCTTTAACATTAAAGGTTAATGCAATCTTTTTTGAATACTCGTTAATTGTTTCAATAGTCTTGTTACTTAGTCTCCATGGTGGAATGACCATCATGGCATCTCCAGAGTGGACACCTGCACTATCAATATGTTCTACAATTGCTCCAATAACTACTTCCTTACCATTACTTATTCCATCTACATCAACTTCAAGAGAGTTTAGCATAAATTTAGAAATAACTATCGGATGATCAGGGGAGAGATCAGCTGCTTCTTTAACATAAGTTTTTAGTTCTTCTTCAGACCAAACAACTTTCATTGCAGCTCCAGATAAAACATATGAAGGTCTTACAATTACTGGAAATTCAACATCATGAGCAAAAGATTTTGCTTCATTTAGATTTGAAAATGCTTGCCACCGAGGTTGTTGTATGTGAAGTTTGTCAAGTTCTGCACTAAATTTGGAACGGTCTTCTGCTCTATCAACATATTTGGCACTAGTGCCTAAAATATTTACTCTGTGTTGTGCAAGACTAGGAGTCAAGTTATTGGCAGTTTGACCGCCAACACAGGTAATGATTCCTTTTGGATGTTCAAATTCAACAATATCCAATATTCTCTCTTGAGTTAATTCTTCAAAATACAATCTTGTACAAATATCATAATCAGTTGAAACTGTTTCAGGATTGCAATTAACAACTGAGACACTTTTTTCTCCATTTTCTTGTAGACCCCAAACCATGTTAACTGTCCCCCAATCAAATTCAACACTGCTTCCAATTCTATAAGGTCCTGCACCAAGTACGACGATCCCATTTTCATCTATAGGAATTACAATATCATTTGAGTATCCACCATACGTCAAATACAGATAGTTGGTAACAGCAGGCCATTCAGCAGCAAGTGTGTCAATCTGTTTTACAGCAGGAATTACGCCTAATTGCTTCCTCAAATCACGTATTTCATTAGGAGTTTTGTCCTTAGCACGTGCAATTTGATTATCTGAAAAACCCATTTTTTTAGATTCCCACATTAGGGATTCATCAAGTTCAAAATTCTTGAGTTTTTCTTCAACTTTGACAATATTTTGTATTTTTTCTACAAACCAAGGATCAACAGTAGACAATTTGTAAATCCGTTGAACTGAAATTCCCATCTTTAATGCTATTGCAATGTGATATAGAATTTGATCATCATGATGAGAGAGTTTGTATTCAATTTCTTCTTCAGTATATTTTTTGCCATTTGCACGATTTAAAACTAATCCATCATTTCCAATATCCAACATTCGAATTGCTTTTTGAAATGATTCCTCAAAGGTTCTACCAACTGCCATTACTTCCCCTACAGATTTCATGGTAGGTCCAAGTCTTCTATTAACAAGTTCAAATTTATCAAAATCCCACCTGGGATGTTTACATACGATATAATCAAGAGATGGTTCAAAGCATGCTGTAGTATTTTTTGTAATTCTATTAACAAGTTCAGATAAATTGTAACCTAATCCAATTTTTGCAGACATGTATGCTAATGGATATCCAGTAGCTTTACTTGCCAAAGCAGATGAACGAGAAAGTCTAGGATTGATTTCAATTGCAACATATTGGTCAGAATCAGGAGCTAGAGCATACTGAATATTGCACTCACCAACTATTCCCACATGTTTTGTTGCACGAAGTGCTGCAGAACGTAACATGTGATATTCATGATTATCAATTGTTTGTGATGGTGCAACTACAATATTATCACCAGTATGGACTTTCATGGACAAAACATTTTCCATATTGCAAACAATTACATTATTTCCGTCATAATCTTGCATTACTTCATATTCGATTTGTTTCCAATGACCAATGTATTCTTCAACTAATACTTGACCAACAAGGCTTGCTTTGAGACCACGTTCGACAATCTCATGCAATTCAATTTCATTATACGCAACACCACCACCTCGTCCTCCAAGGGTATATGCAACACGAATAATTACAGGATATACCAGCTCTTCAGCAGCCTTTTTAGCATCATCAAAATTAGTTACAGTCTTGCTTTTTAGAACAGGTACGTTTGAGCCCTTCATAGAATCTTTGAAAAGTTGCCGATCCTCAGTCTTCTTTATACCTGCAATTGAAGTTCCAAGTACGTTTACATCGTACTTTTTGAGTATGCCAGATTCATCAAGATTGACTCCGCAATTTAGAGCAGTTTGTCCCCCATATGCCAACATTATTCCATCTGGTCGTTCTTTTTCAATAATAGATTCAACATACTCTGCATTTACTGGCAGTAGATACACCTGATCAGCGAATCTAGTATCAGTTTGGATAGTAGCAATGTTTGGATTGATTAAAACACTGTTAATTCCATCTTCATGTATTGCTTTAAGACATTGACTGCCAGAGTAATCAAACTCTCCAGCTTCACCGATTTTAATTGCACCACTTCCCAATACAAGGATTTTCTTTAATGATTCATTTTTTGGCAATTATTTATTTCTCCATTAGTTTTTTGAGTTCTTCAAAGACGAATTGACAATCAAAAGGACCCGGTGCAGCTTCTGGGTGAAACTGTACTGCAATGCAATTTTGTTTCTTGTGCTTTATTCCTTCAACTGTTTTATCATCTGCATTTGTAAACCATAATTTAAAATCAGATTTTTCTATAGATTCAGGAGTTATTCCATATCCATGATTCTGACTTGTGACATAGACTTGATTATTTTCCAAATTAATACAAGGTTTGTTTTGTCCACGATGTCCATACTTTAGTTTGTAAGTTTCAGTATTTCCTGCAATGCCAATTATTTGAGCACCCAAACAAATACCCAAAGTGGGAATATTATTTTCAATTAATTTTTTTGCAATATCAATCGTACTAGAACATTTTTGAGGATCACCAGGACCACTGCTAAGCACCACACCTTTAGGATGATAAGACATTATTTTTTCATAAGAAACATTCCAAGGAACCAAGATTGCGTTATATCCTAATGCACGAATATTTCTTAGAATGGCGTTTTTTGCACCAGTGTCAATTACAACTATGGATTTTTCTTCATTACCAAAAATTTGTTCTTCTTTTGTAGAAACTATATCCATAAATTGTTCTGAATCATAGTGTTTTGCAGATTTTAATTGTTCTTTAACTGATTCAACGTCTATCTCAGTATCAGAAACAACTAGAGCTGCCATCATCACCCCACTAGTACGAAGTTTTTTTGTCAATTCACGAGTATCAATACCTGAAATGCCAGGTATATTTTCATTATTCATCCACTCATCCAAAGTCATGGCAAGATTCCAATGACTTGCAGTTAATGACAACTCATGAACAACCAACCCACGAATTTGTATTTGGCTTGATTCAAAGAATTTTGAAATTCCATCCTCATCAACAATTGATGGATCGGGTACGCCATAATTTCCAATAAGAGGATAGGTCAAAGTGAGAATTTGACCATTATACGAGGGATCAGTTAATGCCTCAGGGTAACCTACCATTCCAGTATTGAAAACAATCTCTCCAAAAACAGTCGTAGAATAGCCAAAGCCCCGACCATCAAGAACAGTGCCATCATCGAGGATCAGTTTTCCAAACTTGTTTGCGTGTTTTGATTTCTTTGTAGTAATTGTGACCCTCGTAAAGTCCGAATTATTATGAATTTAAGTTTTGTGTGTAAATTGAATCCAGATAGTTGATCGCAGAGTAAGATTAAACAATCAGAGGGCTTGGAACTCTTCGCTCCATTTGTGGTAAGCACGAATCATTTCAAGGGAAACGCTGGGTTTTCTTCTCTCCATGATATTTTTAAAATCAGCAGTTGTGAGTTCTCTTGGTTGAATTGGGTCTTCGCCTTCAATTGGTTCATGATAATCAGGAGCATTGAAAATTTCATGTACAGTCTTAATCTGAGCAGCTTGGCAGACATCTTTGATATCACTTGCACTATACCCGTCAAATAATTTTGCCAATTCAGTATTGTTAACTTTGTAATTTTTACTTAGAGGAGCAGTGTATTGTTCAAATAGATTTTGTCTTGCCTCTAAAGTGGGCAAGGATACATAAATTCTCTTTTGGAACCTTCTAAGGAAAGGCCAATCAAGACTCCAAGGTTTGTTTGTTGCACCAATTACATATAACATTAATTGTTTTCCTTTTCCATTAACTCCATCCATTTCAGTTAAGAATTGATTTTTAGTTCTAACTTCTCCCCCAACCTCACTATTTCTAGATCCTAACAAAGAATCCACTTCATCTACAAATAATACGACAGGTTTGCCTTCTTTTTCAGCATACTGTCTTGCCATAGCAAATAATTTTGAAACATTCTTTTCTGCTTCTCCAAGCCATTTACTCATCATAGATGAGGCATCTACATTTATGAAATACCCATCCATTTCATTTGCAGTAGCTGCTGCAAGCATTGTTTTTCCAGTTCCCGGAGGACCATAAAGTAGCATGCCTTTTGGCCATCCAAGAGGAAACAAATCTGGTCTTTTAGTAGGGTAAACAATAGATTCACGTAATGCGCTTTTTGCATCATCTAAACCAATCACTTGTTCCCAGGTAACATCAGGTTTTTCTTTCATTATTAATTCTTCAAAATCATTTTCATTTTCTTGTCTCTGAACAGATTTCTTTTGTTCATCAACTGATGCCTTTGGATCAACTGCAGGCTCAACACCATGAGCTTGTTGCAATGCACCAATTCTATTATGATAAGAGTCGCATCGTTCTTTGTAAATTTGATTCAGTTTACTTGCAGGATAAAGTTGTAATAATTTTACCAAGGTATCTATTGCCTGCTGATAATGAGTAATTGCCATTCCACGAGCACCTTGGGAATCAAATTTGATGGCTTCAGAAGCATATCGGCTTGCTGTGTTTTCTAATTCTTGTGGTGCTAAACTCATTTTAATTACCTATGCAACCTCACCTTTAGAATTTTGTTGGTATTCTACTGTGTTAATGTCTGTCACAAAATTGGTTAAATTAATTGCACACGTTTCATGTGCGTTATAGTCAGGTCCATTACGGTATTTTTTTTTAAAATTAGATTTATCAGAGATGTTAGTATGCATGTCTTTGACCTTGTTAATGGAATCTTCAGCAGAAAGTATCAATTCAGAGACTTGATCATCCAAATTTTCAAGTGAACTTGCAGTTTCATGAATTATTAAAGCAAAATGCTTCAGAATTGAGTGCATTTCCTTTTTATCTGAATATTTACACATCATAAAATCGGCAATTTTGATGATTTTATCCAAATCTTGCAGTTCTTCTAGGGAAAGTTTGTTAATAGTGGAATCATCAGAGGGTTTTACCTCAGATAATTTTTTGTCAATTTTTGAAGAAATAGATCTAATACGTTGAAAGTCCTTTGAAAAATCTCGTTTTTGGTTTAACATCTTAGGTATTGCATAGTCTCAAAAAATCAAGATTAGGGTACTGCTTACTTAATTTAGAGTCTACCATCAATTTTACTTTATCAAGTTTAATCAATGATTCAGAATTTAAATGGCTAAAATCAAATTTAGACATCATAAGAGCTGCTGAATCTATTGCAATACTGCCTAAATGAACAGATATCTCAGATAGTTTTTGGCTACAGTTTGGAATAATATCAAATAGTTGGGCACTAATAGTGCGAATCATGTGTATTACCGAAGGTAAAACTTTGGGTATGCTACTTATGTTAGAAATTTGCTCTATATTTTTTTTGACATAAAGTAAAGTTTCTAAAGAAGTTACCACAAGATACTCTAGTTTCAATGAATCAACTAAAAGTTTGTCTGATTCATCAAAATCATCAATCAAGTCAGTGTTTAATTTTTTTAATTGAATTTGTTTATCAAAAAGAGCGTCAATAATCTCATCTAGTAGGTTTACAGAATATTTTAGTCTAGGAACAAGTGTTACAGAATGGGATGTATTTTCAAGTGCGATTGAATTGACACCGTGTTTTACCAACATACTAAATGGTACTTTCAAATTTTGTATATGAGAGCAGTGTATCAAATAATTTAGTAACTACAGTTACACCTATCAGCAGATACAGTTTTGATTTTTTTTAAGTATTTGTGTAAAGGAATTTAGCTCTCAATTTTACCTAAGAAAAAATTAAGGTTAATCATGACAAATGAGCATATTATGACAGTCAGTCTTGAAGAATTTGGATTAAGCAAGTACGAGGCACAGGCATATGTGGCATTAATCTCAAAAGGCACAATTTCAGCAGGGGAATTGGCATATTATTCAGAAATTCCACGACCAAAGATTTATCCAACTGTATTAAAATTGGAAAATAAAAAACTGGTAATTATTTCAAAAAGTAAACCAATCATGTGTACAGCCATTGCACCAGAAGATGCTTTTGATGGTGTGATTCATGAACAAATCAACAAAGTAAATGCAATGAATACGTTGATCTCAAATTTAAAGAAAACAAGTGAGGAAAGTAGAAGATCACGAGGGTCAGAAGAAAAAAGATATTTTCATATGAGTGCAAACAATGTCTTAGTACAACTACAAACAATGATTGATGGTTCAAAATCGTCAATCAAAATTATGACAGACCAATGGGGATTAGGGTTATTAGCAGAATGTAAAGAACAGTTATTATCAGTGTTACGTAGAAATCTAGATGTCAAAGTTCTAGTCTCACCATCACAAATTTGTTCTGAATCATTTAGGGTGATTCCAGATGAGGTAGAAATTAGAGCATCAGATATTACACAAAATTGTTTTATTTTTGATGAAACAGAACTGTTGATAATAAACAATAGTAATGGTAAAGGTGCTATTTTTTCATCTACAGATATTTTGGGAATAAATCAAGAAAAAATATTTTTAAATATTTGGAAAAACGCAACAAAAACCAAAGCTCTTGCAGATATGACAAAAACGGAGGCACATGAGATTTACAAAATTATAAAAATTGTCAATGAAACAGGTTTGATGTACTTGCTAAACTCAGCAATGATAACTAAAAAACCAGAAGCAGACATGTTCAAACTTTTAGAAAGAAATGGAATATCATTAAAATCAAAAACACTTGATGACATAATTGAAATGATGGATGCTGTAATGCAAATTACTTGCTCAGGTCATGTTAATTTTGAGGCAAATACTAAAAACATTACAATAGAATCAAAATTAAACAGCGGTCATTCATTGCCATGGGTATCAATTTTAGACGGATGTCTTCAAAAACAAGGATACAAAACAAGGACAGTGTATCAAAACAATTCAAACAAGGGTGAAAAAGTCCACATCAAAATAAGTAGTAATTAAAAAAAAATATAATCATGTCTAGTTTGAAAGGGTTTGGTTTTTCTAAGACTTTATAGAATAACATATGACATAAACTTGGATTCATTTTGATTGGGAATAGCCACTAAAATTTCTAGAAACAAAAGTCTTTTTTTGGTATTTTATCTAGCAGTAAGATGATATTTGCTGTATGGCGATAATGCTCATTACAGTAAATAAAGAGATGATTACAAAATATTTAGTGTTACACCCTAGCATCATCAATAAACTCAGTAAAAGACAAAATTTCAGTCATCACCAATAAATAATTCAAATAAAGAGATAGACCATGCAAATGATTTCAATTGATTATATTTTAGAATGTATGAATGATGAAAAGAACTATTTTGGAGATTTATGGAAAACTTGCCTCAATAACAAAAAAAGATTTAACAGAAGCAAACTAAAAGAAATTTTAAAAAAAATGGAGGTATTAGGGTTTATAAAAAAACATGGCTACAAAGATGGCGCATATTATGAAAAACATTATCATTATTCACTTGAAGAAAACATTGGTTTTATCAACAACATTATTTTCACATATGAATCAAAAATAAATTCGTCAATAAAGAAATTGGAAAATAAAAAAATATTTTTAGATATATCAAAAGATCTTAATTCATACAAATTTAGCAAATACACAAAGTCAAATTATGAATCACTGTTAATTAACATGACAGGTATGTTTGAATTAGCATCATCAATTCTATGGACTAAAGAAAACAGTAAAGATGTAGAATTAAAAAAAGAGCTAAAAAATTGCTTTAAACAAATTAATGAATTCATGGAAAAAATAAATCATAGGCTACTTGAAGGTAGGAAAACACAAGAGAGAATAGTATTGCAAAGAGAATTTACTAGTAAAATTCCAAAAGCTGGACACCTAAAAATTTAAAACAAATTATCTAGTGGTATTTACTAGTTATTTATCATAAACACTCCAAATGAGATAAATGCTAAATTTTTCACACAATACATTTCTAATTGTACTCATCTATTACATCAAGAAATTCAAATTCTAAATATTAAAATCAGACCAAAATTAAGCATCAGTCATGATTGAAGAAAAACTTGAATCAATTGGAATTAAACTCCCAAATCCACCTACACCTGTAGGATCATATGTGCCAGCAATTAGAACCGGAAATCTGTTATTTATTTCAGGTCAAATACCAATACAAGAAGGAAGAGTAATTTTTACAGGAAAAGTTTCAAATGACAATCTAGAAACTGCGCAAAAATCTGCAAGAATATGTGCAATTAACATTCTAGCTCAGATAAAAAGAGAATTAGGCAGTTTAGAAAAGGTTACAAAAATTGTAAAACTTTCAGGGTTTGTTAATTCCATGCCAGAGTTTACACAACATCCCAAAGCCATAAATCCCGCATCAGAGTTGTTTTTTGAGATATTTGGTGAAAAAGGAAAACATGCTAGAATTGCAGTGGGAGTAGATGCTCTACCACTAGATTCAATGACTGAAATAGATGCAATTGTAGAATTTTCAGAATAATTGATTTTAAAATTATTTCAAGTGTATCTTTAAGATAATTTTATCAGTGTATGGTCATTGTTTAATATCCAACCAACAGTTATCCAGTTTCAATCCATCGTGCAATTCCCATACGTGGTTCTATATTTAACCAAGTAGCAGCAACTGCTGATTTATCCTCACAGTTGGTAGCATCTATGAAAAGATCAAGGTATGTTAGTATAATATTGACCCTGTATAATTTGGAACAGCAGTAGAATATCGGGCTATATCTCTACAGTTTCCATCACTACACACAGCTTCTGCTTCACTAGCAACTAGACCTAAAAAGATAACAATGGATAATAAAATAATTAGTTTCATCGGCTAGAATATCTCTCAAATAATTCAATAACTATGTTCTCATGCTCTTCCATACTCAAGGCAGAACCTCCAGATAAAATGGTGACATAAGGACTAGTATACGATACACCGTGCTTTGCAGGATCGGATCTTGCACCATATACGTACATAATCTCTCCGTCCCATCTGTCTTCGAAAACAATATCAGTAGCAGTGCCATCTCGTGTTATCTTGGCTATTTCTTCCTCTGTCTTCATATATGATTTTGGTTTATCATTCATCAATACTTCTACTTCATACAAATTAAGATCGAAATATACATCGTTCATAATATCCTCAGATATATCAAAGTCCTTTGGAATGTATGAAAACTTTATTTGTCCTTGTCCCTCACGTGGTTCGGTCCACTGGTCTTCAGGTTGTACAATGTCAACCCATTTCAGATAGTATCCCGGTGCAACATATGATGGAAGCCATTCTCTATAATCAATTGGAGGACCGGCTCTTGGAGTGCTTGTGTCACTCACTTGAGAAGGTATTTCAATTATATCAAGACTATCTTGGCCTACAAGATCGGCTTCAGTAAATGTATAGTGTTCTGGTGGGAAATACCACTTGTATGGTGCAGGAGCTGGTTGTCGAAGATGTACATTTTGATTATATCCATAAAGTTCTCCCTCAAATTTGCCATCACCAACTAGTCCCAAACTCAAAGAGCTTAGATAGTCTTCACGCTGTTGTATACTAGCTGTTTGGTTTGTTTTAGAGATGGTGGTTGTTTGAATCACATCTTTTGTATTCTCTAATAATCCCGAGTCATCTAATGGACCACTAACGGTATCTATCGTATTGTTTGTAGGTAAAACTTTGATAACTTGAACTATGGTGTAACCTCTATCAGCTAGTTTAGCTGAGGTATTTTCACTCAAACAAGCTGGTTTTCCAGATGGTGACTGCATTAATATCTTATTTGTGGTACATTGAATTTCATTAATTGGAACACCCATCTTCATCTGTTTTAGTGGGGATGATGATACATCTGCATATGCCGGCATGGTTAATAATCCTATACCCATCACAACAAACAGTCCCAACATTATTCCATTCATTGATCAGACACTTGTGTGATAGTTAATAGGCATTACTATCAATGAACTTTGTTTCTCAATTTTACATGTTATGTTCAAATTATAATCGAAAAATGTTTTGTTCGCAAGTTTTGCAAGTATTTTGTGCCTTAGAAATAAAACATGATGACCAAGGTATCCTCATATGAAAAATTCCATGTTTTACATTTGGGTTTAGAGATAATGCAGAAAGTGCAAATAAACTAAATGATAAAATAGAATTGTCAATTTCAATTGTGTGTAGTTTTGCAAATGTTGATAGTATCAAATTCATTGATGACTAGAAAACATTTCAGATTTTCTTGATGATAGTAATTTCATAAAGAAACTGTATCAGTATATGTAATGAAAGGTTTGATACATGATGCATAATAAATTATCTCAGTTGTATGATTTGCATTTCCTACAAAAATAATTCTAAATGCAGTCTAAAAAAATCTTAAAAATAGTTACAATAAAATTTGTTGTAGAGAGATTTTGGGCATAGCTCAAATACGTGTTAGAAGAACTACAAAAGATACAAGAAGAATTGCAAGAACTATTTGGACTTGTATATATGACATCAATGATTGTATTGGAGGGTTTTAAGATGAGCTGTTATCATTTTTTCCATTCTTCATTGATTGAGAACTTTGATCCTTGCTCTTTCTTTTTGTTTCATCCTCTGGTTTATCCCACATATGCATAGTCCCTCTAATCATGTAAGAGCCAACTATTATGGCAACTAATCCCCCAATTATGAACAAAAAGAACCTTCCAATATCTTTGATGCTTGCCACGTTATTACTGGTACATCTGTCTAATTATAACTGTCTAATTCAGTAATTAGATTCAATAATGAGTTTGAATAATTTTCTTCAAATGTCTAAAATTAAGCAGATTGTTGCATGGGTTGCAATTATTGGTGGTGGAATAGCATTCTTCTTCTTCTCCATAGAGTTGGCTGAATTTATGCGATAGTTCTGTAAAGAAGATTAAAGAATCAGAAATTATTTTTACCAATAATGCACCAAGATACATTGATAGAATATCCAAATTTATTATGATTTGGTCTAAAAATATGGATTGTGTTAATCTGCTGCAGATTTTTTACAATTCTTAATTTCACTAGCACAATAAATTCTAAATTAATTCTTTACTGCATACTCTCTTGTTAGAGTTTACCGTGTCATCAGTTCAAAATTTTGAGTATGAAGCACTAATGTTCAAAGCAACTCAAATATTAGTTGGCATATACTAGACCTTTGAAATACAAGAATAATCAAAACACGCAAGAAAGATGTCTAGTATACAATAAAAATAGCAATCAATTAGTGAGGTAAAAATAGAACCTCGATTTAGTAGATTTATGGTAGGACCAAAAGATGGTGGATTTGGATTTGATCAGTCAAAAAAATATACCACTGTAGAAAACTTGGAAGAAATTTGCGTGCAATGTCAGGCAGGACAACATAAAAAATGCCTTAAAAAATCAAAAGAACAAGAAATGTGTGAATGTGAACACTGTATGATATATGGTTAAACAAATAGAAAAATCCCACATTACAAATACAAGATTATGAAAACTAGAGCGCAGATAATTTGTTTTCTAGTTCCCGAATTTCCTCTTGATGTAAATCAGAAACAGTTTTTGTAAATTCTTTATGTGCTAAAATAATAGTAGTTAGTGCATCTTTGTATTTTAAATGGCCCTTCTTTAACACATCACATGATTCTAGGGACGTGATATGTCCAGTTACAGTTGCAATTGCGCCTTTTTGATTGAATTTTACTATACCCCCAAAGGCCTCAATTAACATAAATGCAGATTCTGCCTTACATTTGTAGGTCACTTTGCCTGTATCAGTGTTAAACAACTGTGTGATTCCTCCCGGCTTTCTAGTAACAACAACTGTCATGAATCAATTGAAAATGATTGGGTATTAATTATTTTAGAAATGGTTATACAGCAGCATCAGGAGGTGCAGTAGTAGTAGTAGCATCGGTTGCTAAAATTTTATCAATTTCATTGATTGCAAGCTTGTCTCTTCCAATAAGATCAAATTTTTGCAAGAGTGTCTCAAACTTTGTCTCCTCTTGAACTTGCTCATTGACAAACCATTCTAGAAATGCATATGTAGAATGATCTTTATCTTTTTGAGCAATCTCAACCATATTATGAACTGCTTTTGTGACAGATACTTCACCTTGCAATGCGGTTTTGATCAGTTCCTCAAGTGAAGTATAGGTGATTGTCGGTGCTTTGATTGCAGGAATTGCTGCAGTTGCTCCCAAGGCATTAAGATAATGAACAATTTTGAGCATGTGAGTTCTTTCTTCGTCAGACTGGGTATAGAAATAGTTTGCAGCACCTTGGTATCCAGTAACTTCACACCACGATGCCATTGCAAGATAATTGTTTGATGCAGATGCCTCGAGTAAAACTTGGTCATTTAGAGCTTTTTTCATGTTAGTGGAAATTTTCACAATATAAAGTAGAAATGAAGCAAATTTAAAGGATTAGGAATAGAATTTTGTGATTAAAAAGAATAATGCAAATCCAGACAAAAATATAATGCCTGTAAAACTCAAAACCCTTAACAAAAATGATGGCTGGTGTTCTTTAGGTAAAAAATTGCCAGTGACTAGTCTAAAGTTAAAAATAGCAATTACGGGTGCAATAACAAACGACAAGACAGTTGCAAAATCAACGAGTTCTTTCAAATTACTTTGAAATTGAGTAATAATTACAAATGCACCAATTGCCAATATAATTAAAAAAATAATGTAAAGGGCACGAAATTTTGTGTGTATTTTCTCTTCATTTTTAGTAAAAATTAATTCGACTGTTTTTTGTAACGATCTAGAATACCCGTCAAAGACGGCAATGATTGTTCCAAACATTACAGTAAATGCAGAAGCTGCAATTATGATGTAACTCCAATCACCAATTGTTTCAGTGTATAGTGTCACTATTTTATGTGCAAAAAGAGAATTATTATTTGGAAGTTCTTCACCAGAACCATAAAAAATGAATGCACCTAATGCAACAAACATTATTGCAAGTATCCCAGTGATCAAATAAGCTAAACGAAATTCAAATAATGTTTCTTTTAGTGTTGGTTTGTAATTAGTTTGTTTTATCCTCTCCAAAGTCCATAAACTATTCCAGCTAGAAAGATCTATTGCAGTTGGCATCCAACCCATCAATGCAAGTAAGAAAAATATTCCAGAAATTTCCCAAAGTTCTTTTGGTTCAAATCCTGGGACTTGTTCAATAGGACCATTATACATTGCAAACAAAAATGCAGTTACTGTAGATACTAGTAAAACAATTGCAATGATCTTGATCATACTATCTAATACATTGTATTTTCCTATGGCCAAAATAGATACACATATTGCAAATAATATTACCACAGTCCATTCTCCAAAAAAATCAACACCAAAAAGATTTTCAAAAAAACCAGCAGTCACAAACCCAACTGCACCTGTTACAAAAAACATAGATGCTATAGTTAACAGAAAATATAACCACAATGCAGGTTTGCCGAGTTTATTGTATCCATCAATAAGGCTAGTTTGAGTAGAATTAGCATATCTAGAACCATACTCAAAGAAAGGATATTTCAATAAAGTTACCAAAACTACAAATCCCAATATTAATAATCCAAAATCAGCTCCTGCACGAGTAGACTGTACTAGGTGAGAAACACCAATTGCAGTACAAGCAAATAAAATTCCTGGACCGGCAGTCTTTGAGAATTTAGATAATTTTAAGGCCATCAGATTTAATTAACAATATTTACAGTCCAGTTATGATCAACCCAAACACCAACAACAGTTACGTTTGGATTCCATAAAGAAATAACTTTGATACTTTTTTTGATTTGTGCAATATGCTCCTCATCAGATACAGGATTTCCGGCACAGTCATGATGACCTGAAACTATAACCAATTCAGATTTGTGTGCGTTTATTGAAATATTTATCTTATTTTTAATCAAATTAATATCCATGTTTTCAGACAAAATTTTATCAATGCCAGGCTCTGTAATAACATCTACAAAATCAACGGAATACTTTGCTTTAATCCAGTTTATCAAAGGCTGTTGAATTCTTCCATCCATACATGCAACAGATGTTGCAAATTTTCCCTCAGCCATAGTTAACCAAAATTAATCTGACTTAAAAATTATTTGTGATATAAAAAGCACTCAGAGGTATGATCATTTACCATTCCCGTAGCTTGCATAAAGGCATAGCAGATTGTGGGTCCAACAAAATTAAACCCTCGTTTTTTTAGATCTATACTTAGTTTTTCTGAGATTTCAGTGGATGCAGGTAATTGAGAATGATCTTTGAATTTATTTTTGATTGGTTTGTGGTTAACAAATCCCCACAAATACTTGGAAAAAGTTCCAAATTCTTCTTGAACTTTGAGAAACTGTTTTGCATTATTTATAGCAGAATTAACTTTGAGTTTATTTCGAATAATTGATTTATTTTGGAGTAATCTCTCTACGTGTTTTTGAGTGAACTTTGATACTTTTTTAGCATCAAAATTTGAAAATGCTGTTCTATAACCATCTCGACGTTTGAGTATAGTAGTCCAGCTCAAACCAGCTTGTGCCCCCTCTAATGTCAAAAATTCAAATAATTTTTGATCATCATGGGTAGGAGTTCCCCATTCTTTGTCATGATATGATACATTTGGTTCATCTTTTGCCCAAAGACATCTCTTCTTCACAGTTTAATTTATCAAGTGATTCAAAATAAAAGTTACCAAGAACATCAAGATTGAATTACTGTATTGTAAAACAACAGAAACTTTGTCCATTTTTTTTATAATTTCAGTCTTTAGAGTTATTGTTGAGATCAAAAGAGATATCCAACATAATAATCGCAGAATAGTGGTTTATTTTGGGATTTTTGCAACGTTATCTACATGGTGAGAAATGATCATTACAAAACAAAAACTAATTTAATAAAAAGAGCTGTTTGCTTTATCATTGAGGTTTGATCAAAGATGAGATGGTATTGTTTTCTCATGTACAAGTGAAAGGTTTTTTACAGAAATTTGTTATAGAATCTCTATTAGTTAAATCAACAAAATGATTTTCTTTACAATATGTTGTTGTTGTTGCCAATTCCACCTATTTTATCATCTTTACAACTTGTATAGGTACAAGTAAAGTGATTAACATTTGTACACACTGTCTGAAAACATAGATACGGTAAACTAAACTCATCAGCTTCTTTAGGAATCACAAATTTAAGATCTTTGTAAAAATTAGACAGTAATTAAATTACTTTTTTAGATTTGTCTCAAAAAAGGTGACTGTGTGAGCCCATGCATTCATTGATTCATCAGCAGCAAAACGGTCGCCTGAAGGGTTTGCAAAAGCATGATCAACACCATCATAAATGTGGATTTGGTTATCCACACCCAACTCATTTAATGTAGACTCAAATTCCATTACTGTCTCAACTGGGATTCCTTTATCTAATTGTGCAAATATTCCAAGTACTGGCCATTGTATTGCAGATAAAGAGTCAGTGTCAGTTATAACAGAACCGTAATAAATTACAGTTGCATCCATCTCGCTATTATTTAATGCAAGATTAAGAGACTGTCCACCACCAAAACACCATCCAATAGAACCAATCTTATCTACAGAATAATTTTCATTCAACAAAGATACTGCAGAATTCATGTTTTGTTTTCCATATTGCAAGTCATATGAAGAGATTAGCTGCCTTGCTTGATCAGAAGTTGTAGCTACTTTTCCACCATAAAGATCAACTGCTAAAACAACATATCCATGGGATGCAAGATTATCTGCCATTGTTTTAATGTCATCGTTTAATCCCCACCATTCATGAATCATGATAACTCCAGGATAATCCCCATCTACAGCAGGTCTTGCCAGATACCCAGAGACATCCTCAAAGTAAGTTATACTCTCAGAGAGGGTAGAATATTTTCCATGTGCAAATATTTCAGAGTTGTTATTTTCATTTGTATAGTCTGGTAAGATATGAACAGCCCAACCTCTTGCAATTAATTTCTCAACACTAGAAGGATTAACACATGCAGGCAGTCCGTTTGACTGTTTTAGTACAAGACTCTTTCCTTGTGTACAAGTCACATTTGCAGGATCAACACCTTGTGAGATTTGTACTAAAGGAGAGGCAAGATATGCCATAGAAGAAAGATGGGTAGAGACTAGATTAATCTCAGAGCATGGGTTATCTCCACACATTTTATCAGAGATTGCCCCTCCCCATCTGAATTCTTTGCTAGTCTCAACTGCATCAGCAATAGGTAAACTAGTTGTCGGAATTAAAACAGCTAGTACAAAAATTCCAAATAATAGAGACGGCATAGCAAACATCATATCTAAATTTTAGAAAGAATTTTCTTCTTTTTTTCTTGGAACTCTTTACTAGTTATGACACCTGTTTTTTGCAAGTCTCCTAGTTTTTTCAGCAAATCTAGATTTGCAGAAGAAGAAGAAAAAGATTTTAAATTCTTCCCAGACTGTATTGTAGATTTTGCTTTCTTTTTTAATTTAGAACCTAAAATGTTACCCTTTAATGCAATTTTCTCACTAATCTGATATCCTCTTTTCTTTGCGTGTCTGATTATCTCTTCGGATTTTTGTCTGGTGATATCACCTACTAGCTTGTGTCTTTTGGCCATTAAACCCAACTCACGAGTTTTCTTTTTAGCAAGACGAGATTGAAATTTAAGATCTTTGATAATTTCGTTTTTGGTTTTCCGTTTGAATCGTCGGGTATATTCTTCAATAACTAGTATTGGAAATGGACTATACTCTACATCAAGATAATATTTGATAATTGTATCATCAGGCAACTTTTCTAGATATTCTTTAATGGATTTTTCGGATTTTAATTCCACAAGAACCGTTTATTGTTTACTCATAAAAAGATTCAATTTTAGAATATCTCATCTAATCTTGGTTTTTGTAATAGAGTTTGATCACATTATCGACTATCATATCAGTATCACAGTCTTTTTCTGCACTCACAAGAAGCAGGTAATCATCGCCAAGATAAAATGAAAAGCGTTTAATCACATCATACTCTGCCAAAGTGTATTTTGTTTTACCAAGCCATCTAGACATATCTTTTCTAGACTTCCAATCAAGTGTAGCAAGATTAACAAGCTCTTTTGATGCATGCTCTGAGAGCAAGCTCTGTACACCCTCCCTCATCCCACCTCCAACTTTAACTGACCACTCGTCAAAAACGGTGGCAAATCTAATCTTTGGATCTAAATCTAAAATTTGTGAGCAGAATTTTTGATAATCCATTGATATTATAAGATATTAGGATTATTAGAGTTTTAAAATACGGACCCGACCGGATTCGAACCGGCGACCTAACACTCCGCAAGCGTTTGCACTATCCATGCTATGCAACGAGTCCGAAAAGTTTGAGGATTTTGTGCTTAATTTGGATTACTATTATGGGATTTCGCAAAAATGTACAAAGCCTCATCGGATTCATGAAAAGTCCAAGCAGTAGGTAGCAAGATACTGTGAATATGTTTTAAATTGTTATCTTTTATCAAAGTTCCCCATCCAGCCTCATTTTTAGGATCTGGGGCATATTTTTGAGACAGCGTTCCTGTAAAAACCCAGCCAGAATTTTGTTTCAGATTAGAGATTGAGCGTATTTTATCCAACACCCCATTTGCAAGAAAGGTTCCACCCATTTGTGCTAGTCCACCAATGAAAAATATAGGATGTGAAAGATTCAGAGAAGAATAATCAAAAGCAATAGCATCTGCACAGTAAGGATGAAAGTGTAGTGTTGAGGTTAGAAGGTTTTGCAGATCAACTAGCATATTGTCAATTTCAATACTGTGTGATTCCAAACCAAGAATTTTTGCACAATATGCAATTCGTCCATCACCAGAACCAATGTCAATTATTTCAGAATATCCCAATTCTTTTGCAAACATTGTTCCAATATACCCAGACATCATCCAAGTTGGAGAGAATGGAGCTTTGCTTGAATTATTCTGAATACTGTTTAACCAATATTTGTTAATGTCTCCCTCATATACAATACAATCAACTAAACCAATCTTTCTCTCAAAGGAATTATAGTAAATTGGATTCTTTGTTGCAAATTCATGTAACAAGTCTAAATGAGATTCTTCAATTGGAAACATATCTGATTTTGATTTTGGGATTAATTCTTGAATTTGGCTATTGCCATCATAAACTTTGACAAATTCTTTTTTTAGTTTAACCAAATTTTTTGCAATATCGCTAATCATCAAAGTCCTTTTCCATATTGTTCAACAAATTCCCTAGTGCTCATTCTTTGACGTAATTCTTCAAACAATTTAGCATTAGACTCGGTCTGCTCTTTTGATTTTTCTCCAGAGTTAACAGAACGTAAATTTGTTGTCATTTCTTGAATTGAGAAAGACAGTTTTGCCAAAATTGCAGGATGAACTACAGAATCAAATTTTTTAGAAATCATATTTTTAGTTTCTTGTATTTGTGATATCTGGTTAGGATTAGAGTCAACTTGTTCTCTAAGCATCGTAATCATAGATGAGACATTAATGACCTGGTAGTATATCTCTACAATTTCATGTGTATTCATCGGAGTTTTTGAATTTGCAGCGTCTATGAGATTTTGGAGTTTTTGTGACTCGGAATTAAACATTTGTGGAATATCATCAGATGGGACCATATAAAAAATTAGAAATTTAAATTTTTAAAAATGTTGGGGTTGTCCTTCTTTTTCTACTTGGGTAGAAATAACATGCCCTCAAGTTAGGGCAATATCACTACACAAATGTTGCAGTTGTTGGCATGACACCAACTAATTGTTAAATTATCAACTTGACCCAAAACCCTCCAGTACATCATTTCATCATCATTGATGCAACTAACATACAGAATCAAATCAAGGGATTCATCATGTTATCTGTTTTTAAGAAACCTCTCACCCCACCCAATCTTTGATCTATATTAAAATAAGGGTCTTCAGAGAAAAACAACATGACAACTGATTATAAAGAAAAGATCGGTGAACTTGTAGGTGTTGAAGTAATTAAAAAAAATGGTATCGATGTTGAAAAGCTACAAAAAATGCTCCAAGCAGGAGTAGGAGCTGAATTTACCACATACTATTACTACACCATACTTCGAATGCATTGTACAGGTAGAGACGGTGAAGGTCTAAAAGAGATAGTCGAGGATGCTAGAATTGAGGACAGAAATCACTTTGAAGCAATGGTTCCAAGACTATACGAGATTGGAGGAGAACTTCCAAGAGACATTAGAAAATTTGCTGATGTTGCAGGTTGTCCTGATGCATTTCTACCAGACGATTGGGAGAATGTAGAGGAGATCTTAAAAGTTCTTCTTGAAGCAGAAAGATGTGCAATTCGTTCTTGGGGCGAAGTATGTGACTATGTCCAAAACAAAGATCACAGAACTTATGCTATAGCTCAAGCAATAATGCAAGAAGAGGTAGAACACGAAGCCTGGTTTGTAGAATTGCTCACAAAGAGACCATCAGGTCACTTTAGACGATCCTTTGTAGGTCAATCCCCACACACTGCGGGACATGGCGGACTACAACATTTGTAAAAACTTATAAAATTTCTTTTTTTATTATTATTATTAATCATGTTTCGAGTTTGTAGAGTTTCTGATATTAATGAAGATTCAATGAATAAGTTTACCGTCGATAAAAAAGACATTCTTGTAGGAAAAAAGGATGGTAAATTATTTGCATGTGATAACTGGTGTCCTCACAAAGGGGCATCAATGCATAAAGGATACTACAAAGACAACAACATTGTTTGCTATATGCATGATTATGAATTTGATATAGACTCTGGTAAATTAACTAACATGAAATCATGGAAAAAAAGTGATACTTGGATGGAACAAAACCCAGCATGGAGAGCCTCAGGGGATTTAGTCATGTATGATGTTGAGATAAAAGATGATGAGATATATCTCAATATCCGAGAGAAACAATAATTTAATCAAGTTTTTATTTTGAATTTAATAAAATAAAACATGGTCAAAAAACACAAACCTGTTCTTTTTATTGATGATGGTATAGAATCAAATCAAGCCATCAAACTACTAGATGATGAAAAAATAGAATACACACCATATCACATTAAGAAATTTGGGGAAAGCTGTTGTGGTGAAGTTCCAACTACTGTAACTCCGTCAGTTTTTGCATCTGATGGAATCTTTAAAGGGTATGAAGGGGTAAAAAAATACATTTCTTATAGGAAAAGTGATGAATATGATGATGAGAGTCCTAGTGCATACTGGTAAAAATCCTAATTGTGTTCTCAAAGATCCCCCCAATTTCATTATATGTTTAGCTTCTTGGGTTCTTGTGTTCATGCATAAACTCTCTTTAAAATTAAACAAGATGGAATAAAAGCGGTGAGTGTTGAATTTGAACTCACATTGATAAGAAATATGGCAGAAAATTCACATTTCAACTGTCTATTATTAGACAGAACTAGATATGATAGTTGTTATATCAGTAGATATTGTATTATTTTAAATTGCAGAAAATTAATTATGAGGGAAAAGTTTGGGTACTAAATTACAATAATCCAAAGCAATTATTGGATCATTCCATTCACGTGCTAGAAAGACATGGAGTAAAACGTGAAGACATGGAAATTACTGAAACTCCAACAGCCAAAGTAGGTGCAATTGTAGTAGAAATTTGGCCATATGAACTAGTTATTGGAAGAGTGCGAACTACACGAAATGACTCTTTTATCAGCGGCACTGAATTTACAATTGAATTAAAATTAGATGCTGATGGAAATTACACTGATTGCCTTTGAAAAAAAACAAAATTCAAAACATCACCATTGCTGCAATAGGGATAACCATTATTGTTGCAGTTATTGGGTATAATTATTCAGCAGAACAAACTAAACAGAAAGGATTTCAATTTGGAAACGAGCTTGCGCTAATTCAACAAGACGTGGCAGAATTACAAACAAAATTTTATTCTGAGGAAATAAAATGGAGTGAAGGAGACATTACAAAAGATGAACTGATAAAATATTATGAAGAACATGTAGATAAATTTGAGGGTATTATTTCCAGATATGATAAATTATCTACACCTGAATTGTTTGAAAGTTCAGTGGAATTATTTAAAATATCATCTAAAACCCAATTAAAAAGTGATATAGAATATATCAAGTGGATTACAACAGGGGATCAATCAGCAAAAGTGAGATCAGATGCACAAATTCAAGAAGCATACGAGTATGAAAATTTAGGGTTGGTTGAATATCAACTAACTAAAGCAGGAATAGTAAAGTTTGATGAGGTAGACAAATTTTCACCCCCAGATAATGTGATCAAAGAAAAAGTTATTCAGATATCAGAAAACATGAAAAACAAATGTGATCTAGAATTTAAGAATAAAAATGACAAGTTTGATTCTGATAAAATTAAGATGGAATGGCTCAACTGTTTTAACGAGGCTGAAAAATGGAAAAAAGATCATTCTATCTTAAATGAATAAAACTATAACAGATCAGATTTTTGTAATTTTTCCAATACGTTATACGACTCTTCAAGTAATGCTTTGTTATTAAGCGGAGTAGGTTTTGAGAATTTTATTGGGAATGCCATGGTAAGCATATCTTGGTCAGTGTGAGAGATCCTCACAGAGTGCCACTTGCAATTCATTTCAGATAAGAATAATTTCCATTTTTTCAGATGGTCATTTACACGGCTTACTTGGTCTTGTACATTACTCAAAGTAGTATTCAAATCAGTATCAAATAATCTAAATTTGACAAGAGGCACCATTATCATTCCACCAGATACAGGATCTTGGTTATTTAGCATAGATGTAACAATTTCTTCTGAATTTTCTTTTGAAAAAATATCTCCATAATCAGGATCAAAATACCCCGCAATGAGTTTTTTCGAATCATAAATTCGAAAATATCCGTCATTATCATCAGATTCTAATTTCCACAACATATTGAAAGTAATTGATGAATAAATAAACGATTAATCATCAAAGACAATTAAATAAACTAAAAAATAAGGGAAATAGACAAATGGCAATTTCCAAAGAAAACAGAGATTTCATAGATAGTTTGATCGATTATTACATTAGTGAATCAGAATCATACAAGCAGATAGCAGAAAATTTTGTTCCTGAAATAGAATCAGTCCCAGATACAGCGTTTGGAATTATTACAGGATGTGTATACTCTGGGTTTTTGCAAGCATATCAAAATCAACAACAAACACCGGGTTTGGATGATATAAAAGAATTCAATCAAATAATAAAGAATAGAGCAGCACTAATCAAAAAATCCATTTTGGTTCCTCCCTCCTCTTCTTCTTCATCCTCACCAAATGCCAGTAGCACAATACAGAATAAAACAGAAAAAGTATCTGAAAATATAGACTAGTAATAATAATGAAGAAGAAAAAGGTTTTGCCCAGATGAGAAATAATACTATCTAGTTATTACATATGTGTAAATACAAGCAGTATACAATAACAAACACAGGCAACCCATTAAAACGCTAAACCCACATAAACATCAATAAAGCAATCCAAATAGCCAAAAATCAATACAGTTTAATTCTGAGATTTATAAATAATGACATGAATGTGGATGGAAGTAAGATCATCTTCTACTTGGGGGTAACAGCAGCAGTGGTGACTGCAGTAATAGCACTATATTTTTCAATTCGTTAAAGATAAATTATTGTAAAAATCAAATAATTTGATGTCAGCTACAAATGAATTTAAAGTTACACAAATAGTCGATAATGGGCAAATAATTCAATTAACATTAATTGAAAATATTTCAACTGAACCAGTGTCACAACAACAAATGATTATTGAAAATGTTGCAAAAAATCTTGATTCAGATACTAAAGAGCAAGTAATGCCATTATTGGAGGCAATTTTACAAGCACAACCAAAAGTAAACATAAAGTCATATCAACAAACTCAAATGACAATTACAATGCCAAAATCAAGATATAACAACATGGAGAGACCCCAAGTTGGAGATGTCATTGCAACAGATTTGAAAAAAATCTAAAGATTTGACTTTATTTGTTCTAGTGTGCAAAGAGGCAATGAGCACGTAAAGTCTTTACAAATAAACACATTGGTCTTATCTTCAAATGATTTACCTGTAAAGAAAGGGTATTCTGATAGGGCAGATAACTGAGAAGGATTATGAATTGTAACTAAAATTGAATTTGGTAGATAATCTAAAAGAAGAGATTGGCATATTTGAGAATTTTCAGTATTAATAATAGTGATTTCGACAGGTTTTTGAACATACATAGAAATTGTATTTAATAAATATCCAAATCCAAATGGATTTTCAGAGGCAACTTGTGCATGAGATTCCATTATTTTGGTGGTTATTTCAAGAAAAGTTTTCTCATGAGAGAGATGATACAATCTAAGCATTGCAAAAGCAGAAACAGAATTTCCAGAAGGCAAAGATAGATCATAATTATTCTTGGGACGGATAATGAGATTTTCATGATCATTTGAAGTCATAAAGAAATTATTATTTTTAGAATCCCAGAAATGATCAACTAGATGATGTCCAAGATTCAAAGATAGTTTAAGATATCTCGAATCAGGATCAAGTTCAAATACATCTAGTAATGCGTTGATAAAACAAGAATAGTCTTCTAAATACCCATCAATTTTTGCAATTCCATTTTTGTAGGTTCGTAATAGTTTCTTATCAACAAAAAGATTTTTTTCTATAAAGGAGATACAATTTTTTGCAGCATCAAGATATCTGGAATCTCCAGTTACTCTATACCCTTTGGCAAATGCAGTGATCATTAAAGAATTCCATGAAACCAAGACTTTGTCATCTAATCCAGGCAAGACCCTAGCAGAGCGAACTTTGAGTAATTTTTCTGAACAAGATTTTAAAATTTTACGAACCTCAGATTCGGATATTCCAAAATTAAAAGATACCGTAGAGATATTAAGATTATTACACAAAATGTTGTTTCCTTCCCAATTTCCCCCATCAGTCACATCATAGTATAAGCAGAACAGTTCTGCATCACTACCAAGAATTTCTTTGATTTCACTTTTTTTCCATACGTAGTATTTTCCCTCTACACCTTCAGAGTCAGCATCATATGCAGAGTAAAACCCACCTTCAGGGGAAGTCATTTCACGTAATACAAAATCAAGTGTATTTTTTAAAACATCCAGATAGAACGGATCCTTTGTAATTTGATATGCTTCAGCATAGTTGACAGGGATCAATGCATTATCATAAAGCATTTTTTCAAAATGAGGAACAAGCCATTTGGCATCTGTAGAATATCTTGAAAAACCACCACCAATTTGATCAAAGATTCCACCATTGGCCATCTTCTTGAGAGTTTTAAGTGCAAAGTCATTGAATTCTCCCTGTCCTGAAAGTTTTGCATATCTAAACAAAAATGATATGTTTGCAGCATTAGGAAATTTTGGGGCAGAACCAAATCCGCCATACGTTGCATCACACAACCCAAACAAGTTCTTAGCTGCTTTATCAAGAATACTTTGTTCTAATTTTGATGGTGCAGAAATTGTTTCAGTTTTGTTTAATGCACCAACGAATTTTTCTGCAGATGCCTTGATATCTCGAGGTTTTTCTTGCCATGCTTGTGATAGCTGCCTGCAAATGCTTCCAAATCCAGGACGTCCAGAGGAATCTAAAACTGGAAAATATGTACCGACATAGAATGGTTTTTGATCAGGGGTAAGAAATACACTCAAAGGCCATCCACCCTGACCTGTCGCCATCTGGCAAACTTTTTGATAAATATCATCAATGTCAGGTCTTTCTTCCCTGTCAACTTTTATGTTAATGAAATTTTCATTCATAAATTTAGCAACTTGCTCGTTTTCAAAGGATTCATGTGCCATCACATGACACCAATGACAAGAGCTATACCCTATACTTAGAAAAATTGGTTTGTCTTCATCCTTTGCTTTTTTTAATGCATCATCATTCCACCCATACCAATTAACTGGGTTGTGTGCATGTTGTAGCAAATAGGGGCTATTTTCATAGATGAGATTGTTCTCCACCACAATTTATCAGATTTGTTTGAATATTTGTACTTAGTTAGTTCTGTTAATTCCAGATGCCTTTTCCTTCAGTTAATTCATAAATTCTGACATTGATTTTTCCTAACAGTTTTACTTTGGATTTGTGGGCTTTGTTATCATGACTGTAATCCTTTTTTTCAACTAATTCTTGCAATCGTTTTAACTGCTCCAAAGTTAGCTTTTTGAATTCATGCCTGGAACCGGCGATAAGTTGTAGTAATTTTACCCTTTCATGATCATCATCAGAAATTTTAGTCATATTCAATATTTTTCAATAAAGTCTTGGTATAAAAGCAATGGCTCTACTAGAATGCCCAAACCTGTAACCATGGAATTAGTCAAATTGATGATAATTTCAAATTTGTGAGATAGTAGATTGAAAATAATTCCAAAAGAGTTTCAAAATTATTATTATTATTATTTTATCTTGAAGAAAAATCAAAAACATAAACTAAAGATGCAAAATGGTTCTTTTTCTTTAGTGACTTTCTCATAGGGTTGTGGTGGTGAATTTTGTGCATATTTTTCTAATCCATTCAAACTAGTGTGCAACATAGATTCAACATCAGAGTCTGAAACAAATGATGTTAATAATTCCATATGCCAACTTCTTTGAAGATAAAGTTTGGCTAAAACGTCAGTCTCGTGTTTAGTATCATCAACGTTTGATTTTTCAATCATTGTAATGTAGAGTTTTGTTCCTTTAAAATCTCCAGAAATTACCTCTAGTATAACATTCTCATCAGATTCTATAAATTTGATATTAGTATCAATGGAGATCCAATCTAAACCTATTTTTAGATTTCCAATATCATTACTAATTAATTTAGAAGATTGAATATAATTAGGTAAAATTTGAGAATATACTTCTAAATGAGAAAGAGTATCAATTAGAGATAATTTATCAACGCCTATTATTTTTTGAACTGAAACAATTTTTTCAGCAAATACAGATAGAGTTCCAGCAGGAATAATAATAATTAAAAACAAAATTAAACCCAAAAACAAAATTTTGTGATTTGTATCTACCTTCTCCATTATCAGAGCTTTGAGCCTTGTCTTTTAAGCATGTCGTAGTAAGGTTTTGTCTAATAATCGATAGTTGGAATGTGAATTTTCTGCCATATTTCTTATCAATGTGAGTTTAGAACATTCTTCTGAATTTGGAGAAAACTGTATTTTCCAAGAATTTGTATAATGTCTGTCAAGTAATCAAAACATATTTCATCATCTAGTCTGTTTTGTTTCAGCAATTACAGTGAGTGTTTTTTCCAAACCATCAATATCTACAACAGTACTAGATTTTATTACAGATATAATAATAATAATAATACAAGTAGATCGTTTAATTAGAATTTTCTCTAATTTCAATAAGGTAAGATGTCCGATTGAAAATCGGATTGGTTCTCGAGACCACCGTGGGTTCAAATCCCACACTCACCGCTTTCATTCCATCTTATTTTAATTTTAAAGTGGGTTTACGCATGAACACAAGAAGCTAAACAGATAATGAAATTGAGGATGTTGTGTGCATGGTTTGGAAGAACGTATGGTGGGTTTATCCCTTGAAATGTTTCCAAATGTTATCGTATATTATTGCGAGAAATGTGATGGCAAGCCGTTAATTACAGGGAGAAGCAGACATAATTTCTGTCATATCTGCAAGGAACAGATTGTAAAGGAACTAGGGTTAAAGACCCAAGACACGAAAAAACAGATCAATGTGTGTATGTGTGATTCTTGTTATAACGAGATAAAAAACTAAAACATGTCACAGCATGATTTTTGATATTTAGAAAATTTTTATTTTATACTTGGGTCTTGGCACCACAACAAAACCTGAAAAGACAATGTTAAAATTCCATGTTAAATTTTTGAAACTATGGAAAAAATGCGTGCAATGGTACTTTCTGAATGTGCCAAAATAGAAACAAATCCATTGAAACTTGTTGAAATTGACAAACATGAAATTAAAAGACCAAATGAGATTTTATTAAAAATTGAAGCGTGTGGAGTATGTCATTCACAACTTCATGGAATTGAGGGGGATTGGAAAGAGATTGGAATACCTCCAAAACTGCCAACAGTTCCAGGGCATGAAATCGTGGGAAAAATAGTTCAGATAGGAGATAAAGTCACTAAATTTAAAATTGGAGACAGAGCAGGAATTACACCACTGCTAGAGGCATGTAAAAAATGTCAATATTGTATAGAGGGAAAAGAGTATCTTTGTGAATCATCAATAATCACCGGAGAGTCATTTAAGGGTGGATACACAGAATACATCACAGCAGTTGAAGATTTTGTAACCAAAATTCCAGACCAAATGAAAGCAGAATATGCAGCACCACTATTTTGTGCAGGAATTACAGCATACAAAGCAGTAAAAGCAGCAGAACCAAAACCAAATAAAAAAATAGGCATTTTTGGAATCGGAGGAGTAGGACACATGGCAATCCAATTTGCCAAAGTTGAAAAATGTGAGGTAATCGCATTTTCTAGATCACAGAATCATCTTGATGTTGCAAAAAGACTAGGCTCCACAGATGCCATAGTATTTTCTGAAAATCAGCCAGAATTTCTAAAGGCAGTAAAAGAAAAACACAGTATGCTAGATGCTGCAATTGTATTTGCCCCAGCAAACATTGTAACTGATACTGCAATAAAATCAGTAAAAAAGGGAGGGCTAGTGGTAATAGCTACTGTGGGAGATAATCCTGCATTTATGGCATTTGAGGAAAAAACAATTCGTGGAACATTGATAGGTTCAACAAAAGACATGGAACAAGTAATCAAAATTTGTGATGAAGAAAATATAGAGGTGATTTCCCAAATATTTCCATTAGAAAAAGCAAACGAAGTGCTCAAAAAATTGAAAAATTCTGAAATCCAAGCAAGAGCAGTTCTGATGCCACAAGTCTTGGATTAAATAGTAGAAGAAAAAGTTTTTGATATGAATTGTAATAGATGTCACCACACAAATGAGGCACATACTAAAAGTGAAAATAGTGACTCCCTCATAAAAGCAGGAAAATGTCAAATCTACACATGTACATGCATGCAATATTTAGATCCAATCCAAAAAATTGATGAAGACCTTTTGTAACGATTCATATATGAAAATTATTTCAATAAATCATGGACAAACACAAGCCATCAGATGAAATGATCAAGGATTTAGATAATTTATTATCAAAGCTTAACGCCATGGAAATTGTTGCATCAGATAAATTTCAAAAGGATTCCATCAAAGTTCAAAGAGCACTAATAAATGGTCAAATGCATTCGATAAATGAATTTCAGCATTTAAAAAAAGCAATTGATTTGTTAACTTTGGAATTATTTGATATTAAAAATAAAATTAATTCATCCTAGTATCACTTAATCCACATCCCGTACATCTTAAAAGAGTAGATTTTTCAAGAACTTTTTCAGGCTTCATTTCAGCACCACAACAAAGACACACAATTTTTTCTGGTTTTGGAGTCTGATCTTTAGATTTTCGTACAATGTAATCAGGTTTAGTTTCTGGGATATCATCACGGTTGCATAATGGTTTGTAATGGGAAATTATTTTGTTAGATACATTTTCTCTGCGTTTAGAACTAGATTCAAACAATGGCAATATTGCAAGGTATAGTGATTTTTCTAAACCTGAATGTTTAATCCAACATTTGTACTGAGGGTGTTGAGTAAAAAATGACTCATCATCAGTCTTTTCACATGCACCCACATAAAGGATATCAAATGTGTCTTTGTTTCTAGAAAGAATCAAGTAAACTAATTTTTCCATCGGGGGAGCCCATTCTTTAAGAGGGATAGGCCCAAGAAACTCATACTGGAGAATTTGAATACTCATTTATGTAATTTCAAGTAGTACTCTCTTTTCATCTTTTCTCAAAATTCCCTCAGATAGCGTCAGTTTGATCGCAAAATATCAACATGAAAAGATTAAATTCAAGAGTTTAAGATTTCTCATAAATGAAAGATCCTCACAACTATGCTAAAGTAGGTTATTCAATGGTTTTAGTAGCTGGTAGTTTAGCAGCAATTGGTATCATTGGTCTATTTCTAGCAGATGATGTACTGTTATCAGATAATTGGTCAAGGGATAAAACTAGTCATTTTAATGAATGTAAATTAAATGATTTTGTAGCAGAGGATTGTATAAAGTACAGAGACCGAATCAACAATGAGGCATCAGGAATTTATGTAGATCCAGCAAAGTGGAAATGAATTAAAAACCATTTGTATAGTCTTCGACCATATTTTGGTTTTTAGTTAAACGATTCATAGCAAAAAATGCACCACCCACAATTCCAGCTTGATAAAATGTATACAAGAGGACACCCGATGATGTGGGATCAGATTTTGTAAAACTCAAAACAAGCATTGTAAAAAATACAAATGTACCAACAAATGTAACTAATCTGTTTACGATACCAGCATTCATTCCAACAATTCTTTTAGTTGCAGCAGCCATCAACCCAATACTTGTGACAATCAAAAAAGTTGCACCTCCATTTGCAGTAATGAAGCTATTTAGCCAAACCAATAATCCTTCTTCGAGTAGTTCAATATCAGGCATTATACTGCCACCATTAATTGCAAAATTAACAGAACTGAACATGCCGCCAATAACAAAAAAGAATAAGAATATTTTTACAATTGATCTTTGGATAGGACGACGTATTTCTGTAGGTTTTACAGCTCTTTCAGTAATTCTAACTCCATAAAGAAATCCTACGGCCATAGCAGGAATGAACATGATATTGATTAGAATTGGGGATTCTCGATTAATGGTCTCAATTTGAGGATGGAAGATTAAAAATAAGATAATTGCAAGAGAGGCAGAAACGACAAATAGAATCAATCCCATATAACTATGACCAGTAGATTCTTGATAATCGCCCCAATTCTGCATTTTATTATCTCAAATAAAAATAATTAAAAACCAAATCCAGAAATCATTTGGTCAAAGTATCAATTCTCTTTACCCTTTTTTACTAGAATATGATAAGAAAAGCATGAAAAATGGGAAAAGTCTAATCATTTCAGGCATCATTACAGAAATACTGGGTTTAATTTTTCACCTACAAGGACAATCCGTAGTAGGGCCAAAGTCTTCATTTATGTATTCAAATCCTGAATGGGTAGGTTATGGTTTAGGAATTATGGTTATAGGGGGTATTATTTTGAGTGTAGGATTTGTGATTCTCAAAAAAAATAGTAATTTATCAGACAAAAAGTAATCATGCTTTAATGTGAAATTATTTCTAATTTTAGATGGCATGATCTCATGATTTGAGAAAATGGATAACAGTGAAACTCAGATAGAACAAAGCATCATAATGCCATAAATAATCAGTAAACTTTGAATTCTTTTAATTATAAATAAAGAGAATTATTTCATCCAACTTTACAACTAATCAGCACATACACTTTTTCCACCAATTCCTATTTTTTTAAAAATATGCCAATTTGAAGATATTTGGTAAAGTATAATTATTTAACAAATCTTAAAAACCAACAATCATAGGATTTGGGGGTTTGATTATTTCTCTTAACAAAATTGTTGCAAAAGATCCTCTAGATAATGAAAACTCTACTACATCATCATCATGTATAGAATAATTAGAACAGTGTATTGTAGCTTGTCTAAATCCACCTTCACTACTTACTTCTTGCATCTCTTTGATGAAAAAGTCTTTTGGTGAGATCTCTTCTTGTTGTAATATTTTTGAGATTTGAAAATCAAATCGTGTTTTTTTGTAATAAGAATATCCAACAAATGGTAATGCCAAGTTCTGGTCCATACCCAAAACATATTTTCCAATAATCCCATGATTATCAAAGCAAACATCGCCAGATTGTGCTTGAAAAAGATTTTCCCCATCTAAAAATGCAAAACTCAATGACTGATTGAAAATAAATGACTGGTAAGATTGAACATAGAATCGCCTTAGTGAGACAGGGATTGAACGAATTGCACGGATAGACTCTCCATGTTCAATCATTTCTTTTAGAACAATTCTTTCAATATCCATTCGAGTTGGAACTTTGTCAAAATATTGTACATAATTTGCTTTATCAGAGAGTTTTTCACGAATTTCAGTATTTTCTTTAGAGTCGTATGGTGAAGTAAATGATAAAATCAGATCAACTGCTTTATCAAAATCTCGCTGTAAGATAGCCTTACCAATAAGATGTGTGACTGGTCTTTTTGAACCAAATCTTTGATATCCATAAAAATTGAGAACTTTGTCATACTCTACAAAAGAATCTAAATTATTTTGAGATTCAGAAATTTTCAATTTGAAATGATTGCCGATCATGTCTTTTTTTGATAGAGGTTTTTTTACAAAACCTAAATGTTCAAGTGAGTATCTATCACTGGAGAAATTCTCAATTGCCCGACCCTTATTTCCAGAACACACAAATTGTTCTGTAATTGCTGATGCATCTTTTAATCCAAGAGCTTTTAGCCTGACCCCTTTTTTTCTAAAAATCTCAGAGAGCGCATGGTTTGTATCAATTTTTTTCTTTTTTAATTTATAGACAGCATAACCACTTTCTTGGTTAATTGATTTAATAGTTTTTTCAGAAATTAATTCAGTTACTTGAAAATCTTCAGGAGCAACTCTAATTTTACCACCGACTCCAGAAAATTTTGTACTATAAACTAAAATTCCAATTTGAGAATCAAAGTCAGGTACCATTAGTCACTGTATCATCTGTTATCACTCTTCGATTTCAGATGTGTCAGATTCAATCAAAGAAGGTATTATGTCATCTATTGTCATTGCATCACCTATTGTCATTATACCATCTATTGTCACAGTAACATATTTGCTAACTGCCACATCAGATAGCTGTGCACCAACTAAAATTTTGTAAGTGCCAGATATAGCATCATCAGAGGCAATAATATTGGCATGTACTGGACTAGGAGCCTCAGAGTCTAATTCAAATGCATGGGTACTGTCATGATCAAGTTCTATTGTTATAAACTCATTTGGGGAAGATAGAATCAAAGTAACATCCAAGTTATTTTCAGACAACGGATATACGATAAAGTTAAAGTGTTGAGAATTTCCAGCAGTTAAAGCTAATTCATCAGATTCCAATTCAATTTCAACAGGTAGTGGAACAGAAGTATCAACTACACCAATATTGTTTTCGACCCATTCAGTAAACCAGATTTTTTCACCATCAACAGTAAAATCCAAAATTTGAGCAACACCACAGTCATCTAGCATTATGCCAGTTCCAGGATCACAATCACGCCAATTTGGATTCTTTGATGGGACATGATATTCTACAAGAGATTGTGATTGGGGATCCATTACAGCGATATTATTTGCAGTTTGTTCATTGAAAATAATTCTATTCTTGTCATCAGATTCCATCCAATAAGGTCCAGAAATAAGAGTTTTTACAAGTCCAGTTTGATTTCCATAGGTACTTGGCAAAGGATCAGAGGTCACATACTGGGTGAATCTTGCAGATAACGGATTAAAATTGTAAAACGATGATGATGAAGTATCACTCAACCAAATTGTTCCATCACTTCCTGCAACTATACCATTTGATGTGAGAATGCTGGCAGGCAATCCATAGACTTGGATAAAGTCAGAAGGACCAAGTGATTCTACTTCTTCTTCTCCTTCTCCTACTTCTTCTTCTTCAGAGTTTGTAATAGAATTGAAATATTCGTTTTGATCAAACTTTACTAAAACTCCGCCCTGTTGAAATAGCCAATTAGTATACCAGATATTATCATCAGCATCTAATGTAAAATCAGATGTTACAGAATTGCCAACAGGTGATGGAATACTAAGATAATCTGCATTCCCCATTGATTGGTTTGGATCTGAAAATGTGAGTTTGTTTCCAGTAAAATCATTTATTATTATTTGTGAACCATCAATGCGAAGTTTTTGAGGTAAAGAATTTCCTTCTGATGGATAAGAGAATTGCTCATACGTATTGTCAAAAGTAGAGAATTTCCATATTGAATCAAAACCTTCATCAGTATACCAGAGAGAGCCATCAGGAGCATAATCAATTCCCCACATCATTGAACGTCCACCGGGAAGCCACAACGGGTTGTCATATTCAGTAAAGATTTCGGTATTAGGATCAAATTTTGCTAGGTTGCCAGTATTAGTCTCTGCAAACCATACATTTCCATCATAATCAGTTATAATTGCTAGAGGATTTGTGCATGGAGTTGGAATTGAAAATTCCTGAATGTATGCTGTAGACTTTGCATTACTTGAACCACAAAACTGGGGTCGCTGTTGATCAATATAATTATCTGCAGGAGTTCCAGTAATTGTGATTTCAGGAGAATCAAGCATTGGATCAATTCCAGGCAGAGTCAACAGTATAGTTGATGAGAGTAAAATAAATCCAAAAAAAGCAGTCACTATAACGCCTTTTTTCTTCATATTACAAAAAATAATGAACCGTGTTATATCTTATTCCAAGAAGGTAAAAATTACAGTAATTTGAGATCCCCAGTTATTTTATCAATCAGGTTCTCAGGGGCAGGTCCAATTGATATGCAGGTAGTAGTTCCAGGAGCCAGTTGAGTATGACCTGCATCAGAGACTTCAGACCATGGAAGATTCAAGTCTATGGCATGTCGTTTTATTGCTTGTAATTCTTTGATTCCAGATACTTTGAGGATAATTTTTTCTTGACCACTCCACCATGTTTGATACCATTCAGGATGTGATCTCCTAACATGCTCGGCGCCAAGAACACAAGCATGACCTACCTGAGCTGCAATCTTTCCTCTCCCCATATCAAGATCTGTTCTAACAACTACAACCTGTTTTATATCGCCCATAACATAATCAATAATTAACTTAATGAAAAACTTTTGAGCATAAATGGAGAGAAAACCAAACTTTGGTACCATTTATCAGATTGAATCAAAATAAACAGCATAAAGATCCATGTATTATTAGATATCATGGATTCAAAATTATTTTCATAGAATAATGATAAATAAATTCTAAAGATAGCAGAGATTCTAAATTATTTGCGTGATTACCTCATCAGTAAATACAACTAATAATATCAAAGATCTATTATTAGAATTAATAAATTAATCAATACAAATAAAATAACAGATTAAAATTATACATTCTCAGCAAAATAGCACAAATTGATTTGAAGATAAAATCAAAGATATTGTTAACTATACTAGAAAAATAGCAAATTTAAAAATTATTTAAAAGTGTATAATGCAGAAAATTATTTCAAAAAAAAATGTTTTTAATCAACATTATGATTAATTATTAACAAATGAAAAGCAGTTTTGCAAAATAAGACACCAAACAAACCAGTTTAACCGTAAATTAAATAATTGAATTAAATAATTGTGATGAGAAGGGAATTCATGAATTATGACGTAGTGGTTGCAGGAGGAAGTGTAGCAGGGTTGCTGTGTGCAAGAGAAATTGCCGCAAAAGGTTCATCAGTACTAGTCATTGAAGAGGATTATGAGATAGGAACCCCAGAACACTGTGGTGGTTTAGTAAGTATTTCAGGATTAGCAGATCTTGGGGTGATACCATTTAGAAAAACTTTTGATCACATGATAGAATCAGCTGAAATTTCACCACCTAACGGTAATAGTTTTACAATTAATTCAAAGAAACAAAAAGTAGTTGAAATTAGTAGGCGAGAGTTGGACAAACAAATAGCTTTTCAAGCTCAAAAAAACGGAGCGACAATCAAAGTCAGAACAAGTTTTCAAGAACTTACAGATACAGGAATTAGAACAAGCAAAGAAAAAATTGATTGTAAAATTTTTGTAGATGCAAGGGGAGTATCATCATTAATTCACAAAGACCGGACAGGAATTTTACCATCAGCGCAATATGAAATTTATGCAGATTGGATAGAAAAAGGCAAGGTCAAAGTAATTTTTGATCAAGAGAAATACCCAGGATTCTTTGCATGGATTATCCCATCAGGAAATGGTAAAGGAAAAGTAGGAGTTGCAGGTAAAGGAATCAACGTATCTGAAACAATAGAGAAAATACTAGAAGAGAAAGGAAATTATTCTACAATTAGAAAAATTTTTGCACCAATTTGGATAAAGGGTCCAATTAAAAATTTCATAAAAGGTAAAACCGTAATCGTTGGCGATGCAGCAGGACAAGCAAAACCTACTACAGCAGGAGGAATTTTCACTAGCGGAATGGGAGGAGTGTACGCAGGACAGGCAATTGCAAAATTTCTAAAAACAAACAATAGAAAAGACTTGGAGCAATATCAAAAAAGATGGACAGACAAATTTGGTAAAGAATTTGAAAAACAATTACTATCTAGAAAAATTTTAGAAAGAATTGACAACAATACGATCAATAAATTATTCGAGTCAATTACTCCTGAAATCATTAAAAATATTTCAGAGAAAGAAGAGTTTGATTTTCACACCGGATCAATCATAAAATTGTTGGGATTGCGAGATTCAATTAAAACGGCTCAAACGCTAATTGGCGGAGAGATCAGAAAGTTACTTGGGTAGATACGCATAATTTCCAAGGAAGGTATAAATGATGTTTACAGAAAAATTTTGTCATGTCATCTACTATTTCACTACCAACATGTAGTTGCTGTCATAGACCAATTATGCCTAATGATAAATGTGTAAAATTCAATTGCCCTAATTGTGGTGAAGATTTAATTTGGAGATGTCAAAGTTGCAGAGAGGCAGCAAGGAATTACACCTGTTCTGCATGTAACTTTACAGGACCATAAAAATGGCTCAATTACTATTCATCACAAAAATCCTCCCTAAAGGAATGGAGGTAGATTTGGATAAACTAGTAGAGGCCATTAAAACCTCATTACCAGAAGGAATGTCAATGAAAAGACATGCAAAAGAGCCACTAGCGTTTGGTTTGGAATGTATCAAAGCAGAATTTGTTTTAGAAGACAAAGAGGGTCAAAGTGATGCTTTAGAAAACGCAATAAGATCAACTGACGGTGTAAGTGAATTTGAGGTTCTCAATATGAGTAGAATGTCAGTAGACATGAAATAGGTGATTTTTTGGTACGCAAAGAAGGGCCTTTGCAGATGAGGATTGGAGAGGCAAAACAAAGAGACGTGGGAAAAAAGCGTGCTCGAATTGGTCCAGAAGCTATGGATTTTCTCAAAGTCACACCAGGGGATATTATTGAAGTGATGGGTTCAAGGTCTAGCTGCGTAGTTGTTTGGCCAGTTGATGAAGATGAAAAATTATCAGATATCATCCAAGTAGACGGACAAACAAGAAAAAATGTTGGAGCTTCACTAAATGATTTTGTAAAAATTCGCAAAGTAACATCAAAGTTTGCAAAATCAGTTTCACTAACACCAGTAAATGATTCAGTTACAGTTGATAAAGAATTTACAGACTTTGTTAAAAATAGATTAAAGGGATTGCCAATCACGCATGGTGATGAAATTTCAGTTATGATTTTAGGAAATTCTATGGATTTTAAAATTGCAAAAACATCTCCAAAAGGAGTAGTCAAAATTGACCGTACAACAAATCTTACCATTTCAACTGAAACATCAGTTGACAGAAAAGTCAGAGTGACATACGAAGAAGTTGGAGGCTTGAGACGAGAAGTCAAAGCTATGAGAGAGATAGTAGAGCTTCCATTAAAACATCCAGAATTATTTGTAAGGTTGGGAATTGAACCACATAGTGGAATTTTACTGTACGGACCACCAGGTTGTGGAAAGACCCTACTTGCAAAAGTCATGGCAAGTGAATCAGAGGCCAACATGTTTCCAATTAATGGTCCGGAGATAATGAATAAATATTATGGAGAGACAGAAGCTAAATTAAGAGATATTTTTAAAGAAGCAAAAGACAATTCTCCAAGCATAATATTCATTGATGAAATTGATGCCATTGCACCAAAAAGAGAAGAAGCGTATGGAGATGTAGAAAAAAGAGTTGTCGCCCAACTATTAGCATTAATGGATGGTCTAAATGACAGAGGAAATGTCATTGTTTTAGGCGCTACAAACAGACCAGATAGTGTAGACCCTGCATTAAGAAGACCAGGAAGATTTGATAGAGAATTTGAGATTTCAGTGCCTAATGAGGATGAAAGACTAGAGATTCTTGAAATACACACTAGAGGAATGCCACTTAGTGACGATGTTGATTTGAAAGATTTGTCATCAGAGTTACACGGGTATACTGGTGCAGATATAAAATCACTTTGTAGGGAGGCTGCACTAAAATCAATTAGAAGATATCTTCCAGAAATTGATCTTGAAACAGAAAAAATTCCTTCTGGAGTACTACAATCAATGGAGATTAAACTAGTTGACTTTTACGATGCAATGCATGAAGTTGTCCCCACAGCAATGAGGGAATTTTATGTTGAAAGACCAAAAGTGTGGTGGCAAGATGTTGGGGGATTAGAAGATATTAAAAAATCACTAACAGATAATCTCATAATGGCAATGAAAGAGCCAAGCAAGTTTACAAAGATGGGAATAAAACCTCCAAAAGGTGCTTTGATTTATGGACCACCAGGTTGTGGAAAGACTTTGCTTGCACGAGCATTAGCTACTGAGACTGGAGCAAATATGATTTTGGTCAGAGGTCCTGAAATACTCTCCAAATGGTTGGGTGAATCAGAAAAAGCTGTAAGGGAAATTTTCAGAAAAGCAAAAGCATCATCACCATGTGTAGTAATTTTTGATGAGTTGGACTCTATTGCACGTTACAAATCAGGTGAAGGGGGGACAAGTGAAACAATTCTCAGCCAACTACTTACTGAAATAGAAGAAGGAATTTCATCAAGAGTAGTAGTTATTGGAATAACGAATCGCCCAGATGTTTTAGATAATTCACTACTTAGAACAGGGAGATTGGATTTAGTCCTTTATGTGACTCCGCCAGATGAAAAAGGCAGATTAGAAATAATAAAAATTTTAACACGAAAGATGCCACTAGCAAATGATGTTAAATTACAAGAGATTGCAGTGGCTACTCAAAATTATTCAGGGGCAGATTTAGCAGCATTATGCAGAGAAGCAGCAGTTGAAGCAATGAGGAGTAATTCAGCAAAAATTTCAAGTCATGATTTTGCAAACAGCTTGAAACAAGTAAGACCATCAATTACAAAAGAGGTTGATCAGTGGTACAATACAGTAAAGGAAAGTATATCTAACGTAGTACCAAAGTCAAGGGATAAATCATTCTACAGATAAAAAATGGCAATACCAATAAGAAATACAGTATTTGAAAAGATTAAAGATGCAAATCGCCTAACGGATGTTGAACTTTCCAAAAGTTTAGTAAAAGATGGTCATGTAATAGCAGAAGACAGATTCAACAAAATTCTTTTAGATTTAGAAATTCTTGGATTAATCACAGTCTCATGGGTTACTAAAGATGAACGTGGAATAGAAATTGTTGTTGTTGAAAAAGAAGTTGACAAGGTTGAAGAGCAAGTAAAGGAAACTATAGAAAATGATTATGAAGCTAGTTTCCCAGGTGTGGATAAATAATTTCTAAAATAAAGGAAAGTGGAATGCTGCATCTAATGCAACGGCTACAAAAATTATTGTAAGATATGGAGCAGTTACTTTGTATGCTTTCCATGCAAACTCTGATGTTGGAGTCTTTGTTAGTTTGTAATGGTACACAAGCATCAATGCTCCTGAAGCAATTGCAATAACAGTATAAACAATTCCCAAACCACCTGGAATAAATGAGAGTGTCAAAGAATATGGAATTAAAATTAACGTGTTGCCTAAAATGAATTTTGATGTTTTTTGCATTCCAATTACTACTGGTAGCATTGGAATTTTTGCTTGTGCATATTCGTCTTTGATTTTCATTGCAAGACACCAAAAATGTGAAGGAGTCCAAACAAAAACTAAAAATCCAACTAAAAATCCCAACAAATCCATACTGCCAGTAGCTGCTGCCCATCCGGCCCAAGCAGCAGCACTACCTGCGATACCACCAATTACAATATTTGATGTATTTCTTCGTTTTAGCCAGATCGTGTAAATGACAACGTATGAAAAAATTCCAACTGCAATAAAAAATGCCGATACTGCATTGAGTGCAAAGTAACCATAAATTACAGAGATACAACTAACTGCCAAACCATAAATCAAAACATTGGATGCTGCCATCCTTCCTGAAGGAATTGGTCTAGTACTAGTTCTAGTCATTTTAGGATCAATATCTTTATCATAATAGTGGTTTAGTGCACTTGACCCAGCAGATGCCAAAGCACCTGCAATAACAATGTGTAGATATGACCAATAATCTAGATCAGGGACACCTGGAACTAGCTTACTTGCAGCATACATAGAGGTAACAGCAGTAATCACTAAAAGAACGACAATTCGAGGCTTGGATATCTCCAATATTTCATTAAATCCCAATTCACTCTATTCTATGCCAAAGCCTTTTAATTTCTTCGTCTAGATCTCTAAAATTTAGCAAGGAATAAGTATATCAGTCCTATCAGCTATCTTAAATGAGCAATTGGGACCTCATGATGCCAGGAATGGGACTAACAGCTATAGGTGTAGCTGGTCTCACATTAGCGTATGCAGGTATCGCGCACACATTTATCGACGGCATGCATGCCCTAACAGGCCTAACCATGTTTATAGGATTAATTTTTCTAGCAGCAGGAATCTTGGATGGTGGGGTTTCCACAAGTAATAGAGCCAAAGCAACGACTTTGGTGATTTTATCAATAGCATTAGGATTTGGAATGTATGCCATGACTATGAACACATCAAACTATACTGTTACAATAGCAGGGATATTGATGGCAATTGCCTTCCCGGCAATCATTATTGCATATCTAGCAATGAAGCACCCCACAGTAGTAAAACCCATAGGAGCAATCGTGTCAATTGCTGCTGCAATGGGAATTGTAATGTGGTTAACATTTGGAATTTTCTCATCTCCGGACACATACATGATTCCTCAGCAAATAAAGATAGAAGAGCCAGTAGAGGACCTTACACCAGCAGCGTCAATGTTTGCAATTGAAATTCTAAAAGATTCTGCACTAGTGGATAATCCAGGTTATGAACCAGAGATAGCAACTGTTACACAAGGACACATTGTCAAATGGACTAATGTAGATTCTGTAGCACATACAGTAACTAATACAGAAGACTATGGAGAGATATTTGATTCAGGTTTAATGAATGAAGGTGAAGTGTTTACACTAGATACAACAAATCTTGAAATTGGAGAATACAAGTATGAGTGTAGTTTTCACACTTGGATGATTGGAACTTTGATAGTAGAGAAGGGAGTAGAGCCAGTCAAAATTATAATTCCTGAAGGGTCGGCAATTCCAGAAGATGGAAAGATATTCTATGAACCAGAAACAATTGATGTCACAACTGGAACTACAATAGTGTGGGATAATGTAGATAGTACAATACACACAGTTACATCAGGGGATCCACCAGAGGTAGATGGCATATTTGATTCAGAAACAATGTCAGCAGGAGATATTTTTGAATTTACATTTACAGATACAGGCACTTTTGATTATTTCTGTACATTCCACCCGTGGATGGTAGGAACTGTTAACGTAGTAGAGTAGATTTGCAGAAAATTAGACTATCGCAGTCAAATAAAAAATTTTTGGCGGAATATTCAGAGAATCAAAAACCCAATGAATCATGTGCTATATTGTTTGGTAAAGGAGAACAAGTTTTAGATTTATTTTTAACTGAAAACATTGAAAAATCGCAGGTAAACTTTACAGTTTCAAGTGAGCAGTTAATTGAAGGGTATAAGGTTGCTGAAGAGAGAGAGATGGAGGTGATTGGAATATTTCACTCACATCCAAATTCAGATGCATTCCCATCAGATACAGACAAAAAATTCATGCAAATCAATCCTGTAGCATGGGTAATTTATTCTGGAATTAACAAAAATTTTAGAGCATATTTTTTTGAATCAGATGTTGTGGAAATTCTAATTGAAGAGTGATTTTACAGAATTTGTTGTATGAATCGCATTATCAGGTTTTGACATACACATACACATGAGTAAAATTTTCATCTAGTTTGTACTAATGCAGTAAACCTGTAAATGGCATAACAGGTCATGATAAAAGTTGATTGTAAAAACAATGGGGTACACTCATTAAAAATGCCTCACTTTATAGGGAAAATTCAATATAGGTCTAAATATGACATACTCGATTATTCAAATATACCACTCAGTAGTGGATGTGAAATGCTTATTAAGTATGTGATCTAAATAATGAGTATGGATCTTGATGATTTTGGGGAGTTTTCTAAGATTTCAATATATGCTGTGGGGGGTACATTAATTTTGATCACAGTATTATCTGCATTATCTAATGCTAATCCATCTTAAACGACATTGCGGTTTTTTGTCCTTTTTTGAATCCTAGACGATATTGAAGTATAGATACTAGGGTGACTCCTCCAACGCATATGCCAAATTCCTACCAATCCATGATTCGTCGAACTTTACTGTTACATAAAAATGGCTTGAAAAAGAATTTCAATCTAGAGAAGACCCATGTCCAGCTGACGATAACCCGACAGAATCTTTGATAGAAACCATTTTAAACTATCTTTTGTAAAATGCAAAGTATGACTAACACATTTCAAGGGTGGACAATGGATGAATTACAAGGATTTGTAAAATGGGATAAGGATAGAAAGGCCGGCAAGTTGGGCGTTCCTAAGCATTTTGAAACAGTGAAAGAGTTAGAGACTTGGTTGCATGAAAAATAATGATCATTGGTTCATTAGTTTCTTGATTAAATTTTAAAAAATAAATTACAAACTTTATCACAAGTAAAAATTATTAATCTTCTAAATGAATTAGTTGGAATGGTATATCCAAAAGATCAAAACTTTGCAATTGATTGTCCCCGTATACAATGATTGATCATGCAGTAAAATACATTTTGGATAAAAATTTGACATTGATTGTTGCATTAGATGTAATTGATAGTGAATAACCCTAGATAGAACTATAACACTATATTCTTGTTCTGAGTGATTTTTCTAAATTAGAATGATTCTATTTATTCATTTATTAAACAAGATAAGGAATTTCATAGTATTACTTTACAAACAAGAAATAGAATTACAATAGGATTATGGATCAGCATCATAATTTAACACATAATGATTTATCTGCTCCAACTATAATTAAAAAAAATTAATTGTTATAATAATCCATAAGATACTAATTTTACTATAATTATACAAACTTTGTATTCCAATCTAATTTCTAGTATTATCATCTGTTATTGCCACTTGAAGAAACTTTCTGCATAGATCAACTCCCACGCACCTCTATTGCTTGATTTGACCCTAATCTGTTCCTTTGGAATTCGTTTTAGAGATTATACACTACAGGTTTTGAAGCTTGATTCATGTTTTATGCTATTTGATTTCCTTCGTCCTATCTTCACAATAGTTAGTTACATCAGAGTCGTCTAATTTCATATTATTTGGATGTTCAAGTTGTATGTATTTGTGAAATTTCTTGTGCCATATCCACACACCACTTCCTCTAACAAGACTGATGTGTGGGTGTGTCTGTCTTTGACATATTTTGGATATTCAGCAATTCAATGATCTATTTTTCGTACAAGATATTTTTATAAACCTATATGTTATGAATTAAATGTCATTATAAAGCATGTCAGATTTAGATAATTTTTCAGATTCAGCAAAACATGTAATTTCAAAAAAATCCAGTTCAACAAATAATTTTGCGTTTGACATCCCAAAAGATTCAGAAAAAGGATTTCCATTGTTGCACATCGTAGAGCATTATCAAAGCTTTGATGATTTGATAGTTGCCGATGAAATAAAAGAGAGGCTGGAAAATATTATTTCAGAAAACAGATCCTCAAAAAAATTGTTTTCGTATGGACTAAAGCCTAAAAATACGATTCTCTTTTGTGGTCCTCCGGGAACTGGTAAAACACTTAGTGCAAAGATACTCAGCAGCGTTATGTCATATCCTTTGGTGCATGTCAGGTTTGATTCGATTCTTTCATCTTATCTAGGTGAAACTGCAACAAATCTTAGAAAGATTTTTGATTTTATTGAAAAATACAAGTTTGTGGTGCTCTTTGACGAGTTTGACATTGTGGGAAAGAAACGAGACGATCCCCAAGAGCACGGTGAGGTTAAACGAGTCGTTAATAATTTTATGCAGATGCTGGATAACTTTGAAGGTCAAAGTATCATTGTCGCTGCAACAAATCACCAACATCTTTTAGACAAAGCAATTTGGAGAAGGTTTGATGATATCATCTACTTTGATTTACCCGATAACAAAAGAAGAAAGCAACTGTTTGAAAAATATCTTAAAGTTTTGAGGAGGAGTAAGGATTTTACTCTGGAGCAATTATCTAGACAGACACATGATTATTCTGCTGCAGATATTACTCAAATATGTGAGGATGCCCTACGAAAAAGCATAATCAACAACGAACATGTTGTTACAAAGGACCACATCATGTGGGCCATCTCAGAACAAAAATATCGTAAAAAAATAATCTCACCTGAAATCTGATGGCTGAAAAGCATCCACATTTGTATTCCCAAAACTCCAACTTTGCTAGAAAAAAGAGAAGGAGGAGTTTAGATATGAAAAAACTGATCGAGACGCAAAAGAATTCCATCATATAAAATCAAGAAACTAGATTTCATTTGAGATACATACAAAAAAGATCAAGGGAAATATCACAAATACTTGTCCCATCTTGATTTTTAAAATTAAATTGACCAGCAGAAACGTATCTGATGAATATTTTTGAGACAAATTACGGCATGCCAGAATCAAGACCACCACCACACACACCAAACAAACAGCATGCAACCAATAAAGAAAAAGAGTATGGGTCGCCTACAGAGATATTTTAAATTAAATAACCCTCTTTTTAATCAAATTTATGGAAATTCACGTATACGACACTTATGTCAAAGCAGCAGACGGTCACACCATGCACTTTGATGTAATTACAGGTGAAAAAGACCACGACAAAGCCATCACGTATGGTAAAGAGTGGTTAGAATCAGTCGGCGAAGGAAAAGCAGAAATGACTACAAATGAATGTCAGTTCTGCCACTCACAAGGAGCAGCAGAGCCGGTTGAACAAGCAATTAAAGAAAAAGGCTACTTTATCCAGAAAATGGAAGGTTGTCCTTAAAATAACTTTTTTTCTTTTTTCTTTAAAAACATATTTTTTAGACTAGACAACATAGATGACCATGTCAAAAAACAAATATTCAAAGTGGACAGTTGAGGGAGACAAGAAAACAAAATGGATTTGTGGATGTTTTCAAACATCTGATAACTATTTCAAATTCTGTGCTACTCACGATACCACTTTGAGAAAAGCAATTCAAGCTCAAATTGATGAATTAGACATGACACTAATCATTGAAGGTTAAATTGAAATTATTGCTACAAATGCAGATACAAACACGATTGCAATTGTGTTTAGTAATTTGATCACAGTGTTAAGTGCCGGACCTGCTGTATCTTTGTAAGGATCACCGATAATATCACCAACTACAGCAACTTTGTGTACTTCAGAACCTTTCTCTCCCCTCATCTCAACTAGTTTCTTTGCATTATCCCATGCACCACCAGTGTTTGCCAAGTGGTATGCTAGTAAAATTCCAGTAACTACTGAACCCATCAGTAATCCAGCTACAGCAGTTGGACCTAGTAAAATTCCTAAAATAATTGGGCTAACAATTGCAACAATAGCTGGTTTCCATAGTTCTTTAATTGATGCAACAGTGGCAATATCTACACATTTTGCATAATCAGGTTTTGATGTTCCTGCAAGAATTCCATCGTCTGCTTTGAATTGACGTCTTACTTCATCAACCATCTTTCCTGCAGCACGGGACACACCATTTATCAGTTGACCTGTAATGATAAATGGAATTAATCCACCAATAAGCAATCCAACTATAATTGCAGGATTTGTTAAACTATAATCTAATTCCAATACGCCTGCAAAAACATGTGCTGCCTCAAATTGAAATGCTTGGATCATGGCCAATGCAGCTAGTGCAGCACTAGCAATTGCAAAACCTTTGGTGACTGCTTTTGTTGTATTTCCAACTGCATCAATCTCATCAGTTACTTTGCGATTTTCTTCACCCATTCCAGTCATCTCAACAATTCCACCTGCATTATCAGCAATGGGGCCAAATGCATCAATACTGAGAACAATTCCTGCCAAACTCAACATTGCCATTGCAGTCATTGCAGTTCCAAATATTCCATAAAGTACTGGGTCTGCACCTTCAGGTGCTGCACCAGATGCAATACTATAAGAGATGATAATTGCAACAACTAACGCAATCATAAATGGTCCTGTGGATTGCATTCCTTTGATAATTCCCATCAAAGTCAATGATGCATATCCCCATTTTGCAGATTCAGCAATCTCAATGACTGGTTTTTGTTTGTAACTAGTATAGTAATCTGTAATTTTCTGAATTACTGGAACAAGAATTACACCAATAACAGTTGAGCCAAACAATGCGTATGATGCAGGAGAATCTCCGATAAACTGTGTAATGAATACATAGTTTAGTCCAATTGCAATAGCTGCTGAAACATAAAATGAACGATTAAGTGGCTTCATCACATCTTTAACATTCTTTGATCCAACTATAACAACACCAATAATTGATGCAATCATTCCAGATGAACCAATTAAAATAGGATATAAGAAAAAGTTTGGTGCACCAATTAATGCTGCAATTAACAGTGCTGCAAGAATTGTAACGATATATGATTCATAAACATCAGAGCCCATTCCTGCTGCATCACCTACATTATCACCCACATTATCTGCAATAGTTGCAGGATTTCTAGGATCATCTTCAGGAATATTTGCCTCAACTTTTCCTACCAAGTCAGCGCCCATATCTGCTGCTTTTGTAAAAATACCGCCACCAATTCTAATAAATAATGCAATGAGACTTGCTCCAATTCCAACACCTGCAATAGTAATTGGGTCAGGGAAAATATAGTAAAGTCCAGTAATTGCCAATAGCGCCATTGCTGGTACTGCCAATCCCACTGTTGCTCCACCTCGAAATGCCATGGCAAATGTCTTTCCTAGTCCACTTCCACTAAGATTTGCTGCTCTAACTGCTGCTTTTACTGTAATTTTTAATGAGATAATTCCTGCAACAGCAGAGAGTGCTGCACCTACGGCAAATGCAACTCCATTTGATGGAGTCAGAAAAATACCAATAATCAAAGATAGTGCAATGGCAACTGGGATAATAATTTTCATCTCTCTTTGTAAAAATGCTGAAGCGCCTTCTTTGACGGCATTTGAGATATCCATCATTTCTTTTGTTCCCGGCGGTTGTTTGGTAATCCAGATAACTAATCCTCCCGCAACTAAAAATGATGCAATACCTGCGATAAATGGCAGAATTTCAGCAATGTTCATGTATACTCTGCTTGCCCAAATCTGGGAAATATAAATCAAATAGCAGAAATTTTATTTCTTTTTTGGTATGGAGGGAATACTTTTCCCCTTAGACCTTGCCTTACCAGTTTGTTGAATCTCTTACCGTGTGCAAGGTATGGAAATCTCATGTGAATGAGTTCATGGACGATTGTATTCTCCAAAGTCTTCTCATCAGGGATTTTTCTCACATTAAGAAATACAAGATTGTGCTGTAAATACGATACCCCATAATACTTGTAAGCTGATGTTCTTCTACCTTCAGTCATCTCTTTAGGAGCATCTAACACTTGTTTTGTAGTTAAGAGAATTTGTGGTTCAGAAATTGAAAAGCGATTAGAGTAAATGCCGACTTTTTCTAAAATTTGTAGTGAGAGTTCGGGATCAAGTTTCACAGCATCATATTATCAAATCCATGTTTATCTTGAAATGTCAATAGTTGTATGGAATTTAGTGTATTTTGATTCGGTAAATTATGAATTAATAGGGTCAGAGGTTTTAGTAGAGTAATCACCAATCATACAGCCACCGTCTCATCATACCCTAATTAGTCCATTAAATCAAGTAGTGTTTGTACTTTATTTCTAATTTCTGGAGTTATTTTCACTATTACTAGCCCTTTGTTTGGTTGACCGTACAAAACAACAGAGTTTACAGGGGCATAAACACATACAGGTAATACTAGGAGGTCTTCTTCACCATTTACAAAAATCCTGACAGGTGTTTGGAGTGTAAAAGCTTTTTTGATTATTGCGATACTTTGAGTGGTTATCTCTGCTGCAGGATTATCAACAGTTAGTAGTGTTGCATTTTGTAATTTTGGAGTGAGATCTCTTTTTTTCCTTTTCTCTTTACCGTCTATAATTTGCAATGACGGAATTAAATCAAAACCGATCATTTTTTCTGTAGTTCTATCACCGACAGAAATTATGTATGAATTCTCTGAAAAATATTTTTGAATATTGGTTTTGTCTGTTTGGTTTTCAGGTAAAAGAATCCCTAGAGGGATTTTCAATGTATCTCTTAGAGAGTCAGGCAGTTTCACAAGAATTCAAACTAGTTAGTATTGGGCTCTGGTGCAGGTTCTTTGGTGCTCTCAGATGATGCCATCTCTTCGCGTAATTTTGCTGCAATAATACTACACTGTGCTGCAATATTTTTTGCACTCTTTCTAAAAGCAATTGCACTTGGGGAATCAGGATTTGTAATCATGATGGGTTTGCCCAGATCAGAACCAGACATAATTCCTGCATTTAATGGAATCTCACCTAAGAAAGGCATGTTAAATTGTTCACTAATTTTTTTTGCACCACCTTCACCAAAGATGTGATGTTTATCATTACAGTTTGGACAAATAAAATGAGCCATATTTTCAACCACACCAATAATTGGAACATTTAATTTTTCAAACATTGAAACTGCTTTAACTGCAACATGACTTGCAACATCTTGTGGCGTTGTAACAACAAGTATTCCAGTAATTGGGATTGTTTGTGCAAGGGTTAATGGGATATCACCAGTTCCAGGAGGTAAGTCTACAATAAGATAATCCAACTCAGACCAATTAGTATCAACTAGAAATTGTTTTAAAATTCCAGAAATTATTGGACCACGATAAATTGCTGCTTGATTAGATTGGTCTGCAAAGAAACCAAAAGAGACAACTTTAAGTCCGTGAGAATCTGCAGGTTGAAGTTTGTTATCCTCAACTTCCATAGAACCATCTTTCATTCCAAGCATCAATGGAATGCTAGGACCATAAATATCGGCATCTAGTAAACCTACCTTTGCACCAGATTCAGATAATGCTAAAGCTAAATTCAAAGAAACAGTTGATTTTCCAACACCACCTTTTCCACTAGCAACACCAATTATATTTTTGACAGTTGCCATTCCAGTGTCATCATCAAGTGAACGCCCCTCCATTACTTTGGCAGTTACTTTTAAATCAAAATTTTTCAAATCAGATAATTCATCTATTGCTTTTCTAACATCGTCCTCAATTTCGACATTGAAAGGACATGCAGGTGTAGTTAATTCTAAAGTAAATTTTAGATTCCCATCATCAAGCTCTAAATCCTTTATCATGCCCATAGATACGATATCTTTTTTTAAATCAGGATCAATTACGGTACTTAATTTTTCAAGAACTTGATCAATTCCAACCATTGCTCAAAAATTTAGATTACTTTATTTAAAGATAAGTCATTGTGTGTGTTGTGTCATTTGTTGGTTTTTGCATCAAAATACCATAGTGGCAAAATCTCCTAATTATCAGCCAAAGAACCATGGGATAGCAGCACCAAACTAGAATGAGGTAAAACCTCGGGGGCATACTAGTTAAAGAAAACTTGAGGCACAGAAATTGGGATTGGTCTGAAAAATAGCAAAGATTTTTGGAAATTTATGCCTAAAATACCTAAACATTCATAAATTGAAAATCGAGAAAAACTGTACATTTGTTTTCTATATCTACTCTAGTTGATGTTGTTAGGATTCCTCCAAGTTTGTTTGGAACCACACTCAAAAAGGCAGCAATAAACATTCTCAAAGAAAAGTACGAGAGTATGATTAATGCAGATTTGGGATATATCATTATGATTTTAGATGCCAAAGTTGATGAAATGGGAAAGATGATTGCCGGAGACGGGGGAACATTTCACAAAGTAGAATTTGAAGCTTTGACATTTTATCCAAAACTACAAGAGATTGTTCAAGGAGAAATTGTAGATATTACAGACTTTGGAGCATTTGTAAGAATTGGTCCAACAGATGCATTACTTCACTTATCACAAGTCATGGATGATTATCTAAAAAGTGATGTTAAATCTGGAATGATTTTAGCAAATCAAAGTGGTAGAACACTCAAAGTTGGTTCAACACTTCGTGCAAGAATCACTGCTGTATCATTAGGTAAAGCTGCTGCAATGGGTAAAATTGGAATTACATGCAGACAACCATTCTTGGGTGCAGACGATTGGATTGCAGAAGAAATTAAAAAAGCCAGCAGTGGTGGTAAAGAAAAGCCAGCAAAAGAAGAAAAGATAGAGGCAAGTTAGAATGGCAAGAGAAATGGCATGTCGCAAATGTAAACATGTAACAACTCTTAAAGTATGTCCAAATTGTAAATCATCAGACTTGACACCAGATTGGAACGGAGTCGTACTAGTAGTTGATCCAACAAATTCTGAAATTTCAAAAACTTTAGGCATCACTACAAAAGGAAAGTATGCAATTAAAGTAACATAAAATCATCATCAACATTACACATTATAATGACATTTAATTTTAAAAAACAATTATTACAATTTCTCGCCGAAGACATTGGTACAGGAGATATTACCAGTGCGTTACTACCAAAGAAAAAAATTTCAGTTAAAATTATTTCAAGAGAGAGTGCCATTCTTGCAGGTGTGAGATATGCTAAAGAGATTTTTAAATTAAAAGGATGTAATGTCAAAGTTTTGGAAAAAGAAGGCTCTAAAATAAAACCAAACCAACCCATAATGATCATTACAGGCTATGCAGTAAACATTTTGGAATCTGAGAGAACAGCACTAAACCTTTTAACAAGAATGAGCGGTATTGCCACCCAAACAAATGCACTAGTCAAAAAAATTCCAAAGAAAACAAAATTGTACGCAACAAGAAAAACAGCTCCGGGATTAAGGTACTTTGACAAGGAAGCAGTGGAGATAGGGGGAGGTAAAAAACATAGACTCAGACTAGATGAGATGGTTATGATTAAAGATAATCATATTGCAGTTGAAAATTCACTGTTATCTTTGATTAAAAAAGCAAAGAAAAAATATAAAAAATTTGAAGTTGAAGTTGAGAGTACAGCAGATGCAGTACTAGCAGCAAAAGAGGGTGCAACCATAATCATGCTAGATAATTTTACTCCAGCTCAAATCAAAAAAACAATCCTAGTCTTAAAAAACCAAAAATTACGAGATAGTGTGATGCTTGAAGCATCAGGAGGGATTAATTCAAAGAATATCTCAAAATATGGTCAGACAAAAGTGGATATTATTTCAGTGGGAAGTATTACAAATTCTGTAAAAGGAATTGATATGAGTTTAGAGATTTAATTTATCCAACAAAGCAGATACAGATCTATTTTTTGGATCTATCTCTTTAATTTTTTCGCAGCATTTGATAGCTGGTTTAGGTTCACCCAATTTTTGATGAGAGTATGCCTTTAATAGCAACACATCAATATCATATGTTCCAATTTCAAGGGCTTTATCAAAATAGGAAATTGCAGTCTTGTGTTTATTTTTTAAATAGTAGATTCCCCCTACAGTAAACAAAATATCATGATGGTTTGGAACTTTTTCCAAGTATTCTGTACCTAATTTTAAAGCCTCGTCATATCTTTTTTCTTTAACTAGTTTTTTTATTTGCTTTAGTTTTTGAGCATTTTTTTTCTTTTGAGGATCTTTTGGTGCTCTAGAAAATAATCCAGTCATACTAAAGATTATCTAATTGCAAGCATCCTATCAATTGCTAAACGGGCCTTGTCTGCAATTTCTTTAGGAACTGTAACTATATTTTGTTCATTTACTAGTGCATCATATACTTTTTCAAGGGTAATCATTTTCATATATTGGCATTCAGCCTTTTCAGATGCTGGAATGAATGTTTTGCCAGGATTTTGTTGCCTCATTTTATACAGTATTCCAGTTTCTGTTGCAACAACAAAATTCTTTGCTTTTGATTTACTAACATGATTTAACATACCTTCAGTTGAAAGAATTGAAACTTTTTGTTTATCATAACTTCCAACAGAAACATCATACATTATTGGAGTGGTACAACTACATTCAGGATGAATTACAAATTCAGCATCTTGCATGGATTCCAATTTTTTGGTGACATCTTCAGGAGTAATTCCTGCATGTACATGGCATTCACCTGCCCAAATGTACATATTTTTTCTTCCAGTCATTTTTGCGACATATGACCCTAGAAACATATCAGGCAAAAATAGAATCTCTTTATCATCAGGTATTGCTTTTACAACATTGATAGCATTAGATGAAGTACAACAATAATCAAGCTCTGCTTTGATTTCTGCTGTAGTGTTGACATATCCAACTGTTATTGCATCAGGATGTTGCTTTTTCCAATTTCTTAATTCATTTACGGTGATTGAATCAGATAATGAACATCCTGCCTCTAAATCAGGAATTAAGATCTTTTTTTCAGGACTGATAATAGCAGCAGTTTCAGCCATAAAGTTTACGCCACAAAACAAGATAATTTTTTGGCTAACTGTTGCTGCCTGTCTAGACAACCCTAAAGAATCTCCAGTGAAATCAGCCACATCTTGAACATCTGGGATTTGGTAGTTGTGTGCTAAAATCACCACATCTTTTTCTTTTTTTAATCTCATAATCTCTTCTTTGAGTTTTGAGGATTGTTGTACGAGCATAATCGAAATAAAATTGAATTGGTAGTGATTTAAAGAATTGGAAATAGTCTAAAATTCTCTAAAAAAGTAGCAAGTGTGGCAATTATTGCCATATTACGTGCCAATCTGAATATCATCAGAACAATAGTTTCTCAAAGTTTCAATGGCAGATAAAATTGCCAATCTACTAGTTTTAGGGTTGTTTACATCAGGATGGTTTTCAATTGTAAAAGTCATTTTTCCAAATTTGCCTTCAGCTACAACATGATGAGTATTTTTTGCAGTGTTTGGATCTGCAATTATTTTCACTCTAGTTTTTTCACTGCCAATTCCAGATAAAGACAGTGATGCTGCAACGTTAATGTTTGCAGGAAATAAGACAACAGCTTCTTTTGCAGTACCTTCAAAAATAATTGTTGGCAAAGTAATAGAATCTAAATCAATTTTAGAATTTTCAAAAAATGTTGCGCCCTTTAAAGAATTAGGATGTTTAGTTGTAGTTATTGTTATAGATTCAAGTTCATCTTTTACTGATTTAAGACCATCTAGTCCAGCAATTGCACCAGATGGAAGAAGTATAATTTTTTTAAAATCTTTACATGCATCAGATAAAATATCATAAATTGATTCATCTAGTAATGCACCAACACTCATAATCATCAAATCACGTTTGTTTTGTAAAACACTCAACCCCACATCTCTTACAGCATCTTGTGAGGCTGCCTCTACTACAATATTTACAGGATGAGAAGATAAAAGATGAGAGTTTTCAACAATTTCAGGTTTATTCTTTAATTGTGAAACTAGTTTGATTGCATTTTCTTTATAACTATCAAAAACATGAGTTAGAACAGCAGGGATTTGTCCAGAGTCAATTGCAAGAGCTATTTGAGTGCCAATGGTCCCACAGCCCAATAAACCAATTTTCTTCAATATTATAGATACATGTTATCTCTTAATTAATTCTAGTTTACAAAAAAATAGTCAAAAAATTATGGGTAATTTGTACCAAATCTAGTTAAAATAAAAAAACAGAATTTAGAATATTCCATATTTCAATAATAAATGCCTGTATGGGTTAATGTTTTGGTAGGATTGATAGTAATTCTTGCTCTATCACCTTAACAGCTAATAGAGTAATAAAAGAATCATTCTCCAATACATCAAATAAAACCCCATCAAACGCAGATGAAAAGATCAAATTCTCAAAGGTGTAATTCAGTGTTTGATAGATCAGCTTTGTCAAGATTTAACAAAACCTAAAGATTTTATTCAAACCTACAAAGTGTTATTGTGCTCAATACAGTATACAAAGATGCAATCATCAATCGAGAGAAGATACTTTCAATTCTAAAGGGACCAAAATATGAACAAATTTTACAAAAAGCTAGGGATAACTGGATTGAATTTACGCCTACAAAAGAAAAGGTAGTCACAGCAGGAATTGATAGTAGTTTTAACAACATAAAATTTCAAGGTATAGAGTTGTGGGCAACTACAGCAGTCTCAGTAAAATCAGACGGTGAAATTCTAGTTGATTTACATAAATCAGGATTAGGTTCATCAGATGATATTTCAAGCATAGCAAGTAAAATGGAGATAGAAGCTTGTGAGAGAACAATCGACAGTGTAGATATTGTATTAATGGATGGTTCTCTGTATTCTCAATTGATGACTAGACAGGCAAATTTAGGTTCATTAATTGTAAAAATAATGAGAAAGAAGAACAATGTAATTTTCATAGCAAAAACATCAAATACAAAAAAACAATTTGAAAATTTAGGTTCTATAGCAGGGGACATATTCTATTACAATCACATAACAAACAAACCTGGGTTTAGTAAAATCTTTGTAGAAAAAAAATTTGGAGCAGATAAAATAATTTCATCAACATTTGTGAGACTAAGTGACTCTACTCCAATAATCAAATTAGAATTTTTAGGCGATCAACACGATGCCAACAACGTTAAATCAATTATGAATAAACTGTACAAAACTAGTATTGGTGGATATCCATACGCTCTAAAGCTTGCACACAATAACTGTAAAATATCCGATAAAGAACTTGGAAAGATGGTTAGTTTGTTAGGATTAAGTAATGAAACAGGTTCACGAGAGGTATTAGGTTGAGTTTAGGATTTGTTATAGGTGAATCAAAGCCTACAATCATTACAGCAATTACTGTAAGAGCATTATCAGTAGGAGAATACATCAAAATCAATTCAGATGAGGGAGAAATTTTAGGGCTAGTAGAAAGGTCTTCAGTCTCTAGTGCAGCATTAACAGATGTCAAAAATTTTGATGAAGCATCAGAGAGTATTGAACTTGCAGAACTAAACAAAAGAGATAAAACATTTACAGCACACATTGGAATTTTGGGATTTTTAAAAAATCTAAGAAAAGGACAGTCAATCATACCATCTATTCCACCAATTCCAGGTACAGAAATCACCATGCCAGATAAACAAGACCTAGAAGAGATATTTGGTCCTAAAAAAGAAGGATGGATAAGTATAGGAAATCTTTTACGAAATAAATCAATTGACGCTAAAGTGAATTTGGATAAAATTGTCTCAAGACATTTAGGAATTTTAGCAATGACTGGAATGGGTAAAAGTAATCTAGTATCACTAATCACAAAGCAAATTTCAAAATTAAATGGAACAGTAATAATTTTTGATTACCATAATGACTATACAAGTCTAAACATCCCACGCATTAATGTAATTGATGCAAAAATAAATCCCAGACTGTTAGATGCAGATCAACTCTCAGACGTATTAGAAATTAGAGATAGTGCCACTGTTCAACAAAGAGTATTGCGAATGGCATTTACAGAAAATGTCAAAAAATCAAAAGAGTTTTGGGGTAAATTAGAGATGGAGATAAGTGGCATCATAGATTCAGAGGATAGAAAAACAAAAGAGATCAGATCATCAGCATACAGAGTTCAAGATATAGTTGGGGAATCTCAAAAAAGATTTGAAGATATCTTGGATCCAGATATGGGAGATCCAATTAGTTTCATCAAAGAAGGGAGTGCAAATATTCTAAATATTTCAGAATTGTCAGAAAAACAAGCAAATGTCGCCTTGGCATTTTATCTGCAACAGTTACTAAAAGACAGAAAAGATTGTAGTATGGCACAACATGGAAAAACAAAGAGAGAGAGATATTTCAAATTTAATTCACCAATATTTGTAATCATTGAAGAAGCTCACGTCTTTATTCCAAAAGATCAAGACACTAGTGCTAAATACTGGACTGCAAAAATTGCCAGAGAAGGCAGAAAGTTTGGTTTAGGTCTAGGAATAGTATCACAAAGACCACGTAGTGTAGATCTTAATGTTCTAAGTCAAATGGGCTCATTTGCCATAATGAAGATTATTCAAGAAGACGACCAACGACAAATAGCTTCAGCTACAGAGTCAACTAGTCGTGAATTAATATCCCAGTTAACATCACTTAATGTCGGCGATGCTGTACTAGTTGGACAATGGACTAATCTACCATCTCTAGTTCATGTTGAGGAAGTAAAGGAGAAGATTATGGGGGCTGATCAAAGTGCAGTTAATGCATGGGCAAAAGCAGATAAAATGCAAAAGATTGCAATAGAGTCAACACAAGGGTTAGTTCAGAAAGATTTGTTATTAAAATAATGTTGTTTTCACATATTTCAGACACACACTTGGGATTTGCACAGTATGGTTCAGAGGAGCGTACACAAGATGTGTATGACACATTTAACCAAGCAATAGATACATCAATAAAAGATCATGTAGATTTTGTAATTTTTGCCGGAGATATTTTTCATGTTCCAAATCCAAATGGTACTGCCATCATACAAATGGCAAATGGATTAAAGAGGTTGAAAGAAAGTAACATTGATTCATTTTTTATCTTGGGTGAACATGACATTAGCAGAATTAGAACAACACCAATCCCATATGTGTATCACAATTTAGGATTCTCAACGTATATTGGTCAAGGAAAACCAATAGAATACAAAGGAGTATTATTAGCAGGGTTTGACAAAATAAGAAAAACAGAAATTTCACAATATGAAGAAAAATTTGCTGCAATTGATAATAGCGTGAAAAATCATGCAGGACATAAAATTATAGTGTTACACCAAGGAATTACAGAATTTAATAAATTTGCAGGAGAATTACAATCAACTGACTTGCCAAAAAATTTCACATATTATGCAATGGGACATCTTCACGATAAAGATGTGATGCATTTTAATCATCTAAATGGTCCAGTAGCGTATCCTGGTTCCATAGAACTAACAACAAGTGAAGGAATTAAAGAGACCAAAAAAGGTTTTTTTCAAGTTGATATTTCTGAAAAAGATGCAACACCCAACTGGATAGAGTTAGATGCAAGACCTCAAATTTCATTTAAAACAAAATATCAAGATTTGGAAAAGACAATAAATGAGATTTCTGAAAAAATCATTACAGAAACCAAGAAACCAATTGTGGAGATAAAAATACATGGTGAAGACAGCATAGAAACAGACCACATTCAGGCACAAATAGCTAAACTAAATTCATTGGTACTACGATGTTTTTGGAAAATTACTACAAACCAAATTTCAGACGCTACTGTATTTTTAGATAGACCAAGCGTTATTGATGATGAAATGTACAAGTTGTCTGTAGATGTTTTAATCTCTGAACAGACAGCTGATTTTGCAATTAAAGAATTACTGCCAATTTTAGCAGCAGGTGACATTAAAGAAGCAACTCAGCTAGTTTTTGAGAATTTTGAGAAATTCAAAAAGGAGAAAAAAGTATGATCACATCAATTGAGTTGGGAGATTTTTTGTCTCATTCAAGTACAAAACTAACATTTGGTAATGGAGTTATAGTTTTTGTAGGGAATAACGGAACAGGGAAATCAAGTGTAATAGATGCTGTAACATTTGCATTGTTTGGTAAACATACAAGAAAATCAAATAAAAGTTTGATAAAACGTGGTTCAAATCAAGGATTTGCAAAAATTGAATTTTCTGTTAACGATAAAGAATTTGAAGCGATAAGAAAAATAGACAGTAAAGGTGCTCTTGTTGCAACGTTTGCTAATGTGTCAAATAATCAACGTGTAGAGATAGCAGCAGGTGAGAGAAAACAATTTGGTGAATCAATGACACATGAAGTTGAAAAAGTTATTGGTTTAGATTTTGAAAAATTGAAAAGTGCATCAATTGTTCAACAAGGAGAATTAAATGCGATCATTGATGCAGAACCAAAAAAATTTAAAGAATTGTTAAATGCAATCATAGGAATTGACATGCTTGATATAGCATCAGAATCAATGAAATTAGTAAATAAAGAATTTAGAGAAAAAATTAGAGAGACTGTAGGGTATGATGATACACATATAGGAATTTTACTCCAAAAACTACAAAGATATGAAAAAGAGACAACAGAGGCAATACCAGAAAAAGAGGCTTTACAAATTAAACAAGCAAAATTAAAAAATGAGGTAAATGAACTTAGAGAAAAAGTAGAGATAGGTATTCCAAAAATAGACAAAGTCAGCCAGCTAGAATTTAGAAAAAACGAGATGGTATCATACGCAAAAGAGACTACTCGTAAAATTCAACAAGAAATCCAGGAAAGTGAGCGTATGATTCGTGACTGTGAAGGATGTTTTGAACATGTATTGTTACAATCAGATCTAGAATCTAAAATTCAAAAAGTTGAACAAACAATTAACGATACACTCAAAAAAATTCAAGAAATGACCAACCAAACAATATCATTAAAAGAAAAATTGTCACTTGCATCAAAACTTCAACTAAAAGACAACAAGTGTCCTGTGTGTAATTCAAGCGTAGAAAAACTAAATCCATTATTCCAAGAAGAACATCTTTGTAACGAAATTACAGAAATACAAAATCAAATCATTTCAAAAGAAAAAGAGAGAGATATGTATGAACAAAAAAAGAAAGAATTTTCAACAAAACTACAAAATGCAAGAGATGCTCAAGCAACACTAAAAGTATATTCAATTAACAATAAAGAAGAATTAATCAAAGTTCAAAAAGATCTAGAAATAAAAAAACAAAAAATCTTTCCAACTAATGCAAGTTTGATGGAAATATCAACAATAGATACACATACAAAAATGATCTTTGAAAGTATTGTAAAATTGGAAGAAGAGACAAAAGGATTTGATGAGCAAGAATTCAAGAAATTGAAAAATTCAGTAAATGAAAAACAAACTAGTTTATCTCAAATGGATCAAGAGATTGGTGCCATTTCAGAAAAAATTTTAAAAGGAGATGAACAAATCAATAAAATTGAAAAGACAATTACAGAATTAAAAATTGTTAAAGAATATGTTTCAAATCTAAACCAAATTCAAACAAATATTTTTAGTAGAGATGGCCCAGTTGCTACAAGTCTAAGGTCTTGGGCATTAAACACAATATCAGCAGAGGCATCAAAATACCTTGAATTGCTAAATACACAAATTCAACGAATTGTCTTGTCTGAAAAAACAAGAGATGTATCTATAACGTGTCACTCAAAAAATGAAGTTTTGGAATTAGAATCACTTAGTGGTGGTGAAAAAGTAAGTATAGCATTAGCATTACGATTAGGCATGGCAAGTCTTTTTGGTGCATCAAATCTTAATTTGATGATTCTAGACGAGCCTACAACTCATCTTGATGCCGAAAGAAAAAAATCCCTAGTAGGAGTATTATCACAGTTATCAGATAGTTTCAATTCAAAGACAATGATGCAATTTCTAATTATCACCCATGATGCAGAGATTTTTGAGGATTCAACAGTTGAGCAAATTTACAAGTTTGAATCATCTGAGATTGGAAGTAAAGTTACATTACTTAGGTGACATTAACAATACCAGTCATCCAAGGATGAACTATACAGTAATAATCAAAAGTTCCTGCATCATTAAATGTAAACTCGTAATTAGAATCAGGACTAATTATTCCTGAATCAAATATGACATCACCAGTATCCAAAGTATCATTACTAGTTACAGTGTGAACAGTAGAATCATCATTAGTCCAAAATATGGTTACACCTGCAGATACAGTAATCTCAAAAGGCAGAAAACACTCATCTGTCTCTTCACATCCAGGTACACCTGAACCAGCAGGAATTAAAACAGTGGTAGAAGTTGGTTCTGTATCTATACATGCTCCGGGATAGTCTAATTTAACATCTGCTGCATTTAACATGCACATATTTCCAAAAGTTACACCATCAACACCACACACGGGATTCCATTGTAAAGTACAAGCACCAGATTTTTCTTCAGCCATTACAACTACTCTGGGTTCAATAATGCCATCAGGATCCATTGCGACAAATCCAATTGATATAGCAGCTAGTACTCCAACTATTGCTATAATTCCATAAGAAAAATTCATCTCATCCACCAGTTAACTTTGCAAACTTTACATTCTTACTTAACTTTTCCATAAATTCAATATTAGATAATGCAACAACTGCAGATTCGACGACTGGCTTTTCAGGATCGCTTAATGCCTTTTGAAGGGATTCTTTTGCTTCTTTAGAACCGACAACTCCCAAAGCTATTGCAGCTTCATGACGGACAAACATACTTGGATCATTAAGAGTTGCATCAGTTAATGGCGCAATTGCACTTGAATAACACATTTGACCTAATGCAAAAGCAGCCTCATGGCGTACTAGTTCATTTGCATCATTTTTTAAAACTTTGGCAATATGAAGAACTTTGTCTTCCCCTCCAAAATCAACTAGTACACATGCAACCCTAGTTCTCACTACATAGTCAGGATGCTCTAAAAGGGAGATAAAATATTCAGTGTCTTTTTGTTCATATTTTAATTCCATCTCTGCAAAAAGAGTCAATCTGTCTTTAGTGATTACCTGCATTTTGTTTTGAACTTTTTTGTGTCCTATATTAGGCTACTGAAAAAAAATCAGGGGTTAATTGAGATATATATTTAATGGAAAAAATTCAATAATTAATCATGAGTGTAAAAATCGGTGAAAAAGCACCAAATTTTGGAGTCTCGCAATGGGTTCAAGGAGCTCCAACAAATTTTGATCAAGAAAAAGATCACATTGTACTCTTGGAGGTATTTCAAGTGAATTGTCCGGGGTGTTTTATGCACATGATTCCTGAAGCAATTAAAATTTATAACAAATACAAAGAACACGGAGTTCGAGTTTTAGGTCTGGCTACAGCTTTTGAAGACTTTGATAAAAATACACTAGAAAATTTGGAGATGCTTGCCCAAACAGGAAAAGTGATAGGAGAGACCAAAGATGCGCTTTCATCATACGGCCAACTAAAAGAGGGAGACAAACTATCATTTAAAATTCCATTTCCATTAGCTATGGATAATCTTACAAAAACATCAGCAGATATCACTCAAAAAAGTATCATGGAGTTTATTTATTCACAAATTCCGGAATTTGATTCTCAGCCAGACCAACACAAAAACCAAATCATTGAAAGAGTAAAAAATCATCTAAAATCTAAAGAATATTCAGCTGAAACATTTGAGAGATTTGCCTTACAAGGTACACCATCTACAATACTAGTAGATAGAAAAGGTATTCTCAGAGAGGTCTCATTTGGGCAATCAGGTCACATTGATGCATTGATTCAAAAATTACTTGATGAGGATTAAATCAAATATACAACAACAACAGACAATACCACCACTAAAACAAAACCACCAACTAGAACAATTTTTGCATCATCCATTTATTTATCAACAATTTTTCTTTTCTTTATCTTTATTACAATAAATGCTGCAACTAGTATTATAGATCCTGCAAAGATAACCCAACTAAAAGAATCATTAAAAGTGTCTTCTTTTTGTAATGATGTTGTTAGAGTATTCTTATCTATCGAGTCTTTATTAGTCAAACCCGAAAGATAGACGGTTCCAATAATATCTAATTTGTTATCTCCAGATCCGGTAAAATTTAATGTTATAAATGAAATTCTTTCATTTGCGTGTACTATAGGAAAGTATTCTTGCTCATTGAGATAAAATGTAAAATTCCCTCCCAAAAGATTTTGCGGAACAAGTATTTCACCCAGATTATTCTCCAACCCACTTGTGATGTATAGAGTTAATTTTTTCTCATCTTTATCAAACTCAAAATTTGGTACATCGAAATTAGCAACAACACTGACTTCAAATAAATGACCACCAGTTTGGATATCTAATCTATTTAGTAATCCAGTTGCATCAGAGAGTGATTGTCCATATACAGGAGTTGATGCAAAAAATAATACAATACACACTAGAGATACAATTTTTAATTTATGCAGTTTTGTAGATATGATTTTCAATTTATGCAGTTCTAGGAATTCTTTTGGTTAATTCTTTATCCTGAGCAATTCGAGGATGATCGGGATCTGCTAAAATCACCTCAAACCAGTAATGTTTACCATCTTTATAGACAAAATAAGATCCTAAAAGTTTCATGTTTGGATATCTCTGAATTACTCTTCTATTTGCAACAGTTTTCATATCATCATCAGCTTTGATTCTAGTAACACCGAGATGTTTTGGTCTTCTACCACCAGTGGGTCTCTGTTTTCTCATACCACCAGTACCTACCCTCATTCTAACAACAATGATACCTTGTTTTGCTTTGTAACCTAATCTTCTAGCCCTTTGCAATCTACTTGGCTTGTCAATACGTGTGACTGCATTTTGTTTACGCCATCCAACTATACGTTGACGTATTTCTGGGGAATTTTCTTTCCACAGTCTTATCCACGTTTGATCTTGGTAACTAGGCATATCGAGAAATAAAAAAACCCCTTTAATAACTGTAAATCGTACCCAAGCAACACTAACTAGTAAAAATTTCTTTGAGCGGGGTTTTGTTACAAGCCACCACACGCCCAAAGAAGATTATCTCCACAGAAAACTCGATGAGTAATGTTAGTCAAAGTCATTAAAAAAGATTTCCTAGTTTACTTTATGGGATTTTTATTGAACAATGTGTACTCTAAAAAAAGATGTTAGTCAAAATATTAGCATTATCAATAATATTCATTATTGGGATTATGCCTTTTTTGTCCCTAGTCCATGCAGAACCAACAGTTTCAATAATAATGGAAAAAACAACATATCGTTATTGTGAAAAATTATTCTATAGCATTAAAGTTTCTGAGGTTATAGAAGATTATGCAATAATTCACATCACCGATGAATCAGGTAAAGGTAGCAGTCCAATCATAAAAGCAATAACACAACTAGAAAATCCCATTCCATCACTAATACCATTTGAGGCAGAGATATTCCCACTGGGAAAATACATCATAGATATCGAGTATTCAGGAGCAAAAACTTTGGCAGAATTTGAATTGGTAGAATCAAATTCAACTTGTTTTTCAGGATCAATTAAACAAATAATGATTAGCTGGGTTTCAGGATATATTTCAGATGGATTTCTTTTAGATGCAATTCAAAGAGATGTGGATAAGCAATTAATAGACATACCTTTTGAAATTAATGAAAATAACAAAAATGAAATCTATATTCCAGATTGGGTAAACACAGTAGTAATTTGGTGGTTGGAAGATGCAATATCAGATGATGCCTTTTCTAAAATGATGAACAATTTGCTTGAAAGAAATATCATTAGATCCTCTGAAGAGATGAAAAATGAGATATGAACAAGCATTCAATCATTACAATTATTGCAATTATAATCATTGTATCACCATTTGTGTATTCAGGGTGGAGTATTGTTGGGGTGGAACAATTAGAATACAGATGGGATAATCCAGGAGAATTTAGTTTTTTTACAATGTCAAATCATGGAGTAATAGAGTTTTGCAACTCGTTGCCATTTTGGATTAGTTTTGAGGGATTGCAAATTACACCATACTTTGAAGCAAATGATTTAGGTACATTTTCAGTAGAATCATCTACGATAAACCCATTATCATCAACAATACAAAAAGGCACATTTTCATCAAAAGAATTATCTGCATCTCAGCATATTTTCATGACATTAGATTTTGAGTTTGACGGAGGCGATATCAGACTTGATCCCAATCAGTTTGTTGTTGTTATACATACAGATATACCAATTTTAGGAATTATTCCATATTCAACTACAACTCAGATATCAGGATTTGAGTTTGATAAAAATATGAATTCCGAAGACTTGGTTTGTGATTAGCTGCTACTCTTGCTGGCCTTTGAGATTATACCGAAAACAACTCCAACAATTCCTGCTGCTATAAATGCTACAAAGAATCCTATCACCAATTCTTTACCTAGTCCTTTCACAGAAGAACTTGATGGTGGTGGCGTAGTTGGATCAAGTACACATGATCCATTTTCAAGAACAGTTCCAGGTCCACATCTTTGATCTAACACACAAGCCCCATTTTCAAGAACAGTTCCAGGTCCACATTGTGTAGATGGTGTGTCATCTGCTGGTGCTTTATCTACGGGGTCTACTGGAGTTACTGGGTCTACTGGAGTTACGGGATCTGGTTCTGGAGTTACGGGATCTGGTTCTGGAGTTACGGGATCTACAACAACATCACTACCAGGAGCTGGAATTGCAATAGGAGCAGAGATTCCAAATGCAGAACCAACAATTTCTATTTCTTCAGTACCAGCAGGTAATTCAATATGTAAGGTTCTACTTTGAGCAGTGGTGGTAGTTTCTGAAAAATTTAGTACATCGGCATCAGCTAAAATCAAAAATTCATCATCTAGTCCATTATAGGTACTATCAAGGAAAGAACGATTCAATGTAATATCCAACATTCCAGTTGGTTCAATTACATCAACAATCAATATCAAAGAGTTAAAGTCAGTATCAGATTCAATATCAGAAATAGACATTCCAAATGTAGTGTATTCAATATCAAAAGAAGTCCCTTTAACATCGACAGAGATTGTTTCAGCATAAACCAAAGTAAATGAAATCATAGTAAACAAGATTAGTCCAAGAGAGATTTTCAATAAAGAGTCAATATGTGGTAGATTTGTGTATTTTTCAGAGTAGTGCTGTTTCTGTACAGCAAACCTATTCATCATAGTAATAAATCTCCAAATAGACGTTAAAAACAAAGAGACGATAATTAATCACGTTAAAGTCAAGCTTTTTTACTTATTTTTATAAAGTTCAGGTAGAAATGACAACTTTGGAATCATGTTAATCTGGTTTCTTACTGGCATCTATGTAAAATTCAAGTTAATTTAAAAAGAGATGAGCGTATTGTGACATACACGCACGTGTGCACACGGAATGATACTAGCTGGTATTGCAATCAGACTCTATGACTATCTCTTGTGATACACTCCCTGTGAACCTGTTTTGTTCAAGTCCAAGAATAGGACGCAGTGCAACTTCAACTTGGAGATATGCAGTGTCTTCTGCATCAGCTGCTAGAGTGAACAGATCGTGGGTCATGAATGGAAATGCAGGACTTCCACGAATGATGTTTCCAGCAGCATTCTGATCGTATCCAAAATTCTCAAATTCTGCTTTCTTGTCAGCATATTCTACATTAGGGGATGTAGCAAATCTGGTTTGAGAATTATCCATTTGAGTAGTAATTACATTGTTATTAATAATACAAGCACCTTCGCTACACCAATGATCAGCTCCAATCTTTACCATATTTGACATACTCCCAGAATTTTTTATTGCAATGGTGCCGTCATCATCAAGATTAGTTGTAACACCTACGCGAATATTACCAAAGTCAATGCTCACAGCACCTACTGTATGGGCACAGAGAAGAATGTCTGTGATGTTAAATCTGAGATCACCTAAATCTTGATGTATAAATGGGAACACATCATAAGCTGAATGTAGACTTGCCTCAATTGTTACAGATGGTGAAAGACCTGTGAAATTTGGGTCATCAAAATCAAACATAATGTGAGTTCTATTGTATACTAGTTCATGTGCACCAGACGCAAAATTTTGTATTTCGAATGGTGTTTCAGTAACAGCACCGCTTGCATCGGGATTAGCTGTGGAATATGGACCAGTCATATCAAATTGAAATTGAATCGTTTCGTTATTGTTTGCATTTTCTGTAATAACTATTGGATCACCTATTAGTGATGCAAGCTCTAGATAACCTACACCTGCATCATCTAAGACGATATTTACAGTAGCATCATTGAACATAATTGCCGGTAGAGTAGGTTGTTCGATAGCCATAGTTAGTGCTACCGTCTCTTGTTGCAAAGGGATAGGTATGGGTTCAGATAGGAGAATAATTTGAACACCTAGATCATTTTGAGATGCAACTAGGGCGTATATAGATTGACCAATTTGGACGGTGGTGATGCCACTAGCTCCTAAAAGGTTATCAAATGTACTACCATCAGTTATTGAAGATGTAGCAGTGGGGGTTGCAGGATTTGTTATATTAATAATTTGGACACCGCTATCATTAATAGATGCAACTAGGGCGTATGTGGATGAACCAATTGTAACGGTGGTGATGTCATTAACTCCGTCAAGTTCATCAAATGTACTACCGTCAGTTATTGAAGATACAGCAGTTGGGGTTGCAGGAGTTGTTATATCAATAATTTGGATGCCGTCATCTAGACCAGATGTAGCTAGGGCGTATGTAGATTGGCCAATTTTGACGGTGGTGATGTCATTAACTCCGTCAAGTTCATCAAATGTACTACCGTCAGTTATTGAAGATACAGCAGTTGGGGTTGCAGGGTTTGTTATATTGATAATTTGTACACCGTCATCGAAAAAAGATGCAACTAGGGCGTATGTGGATGAACCAATTGTAACGGTGGTGATTCCAATTGCTCCATCAAGTTCATCAAAGGTACTGTCATCAGTTATTGAAGCTACAGCAGTGGGGGCTGTTGGATCTGTTATATTAATAATTTGGACGCCATCATCAGTTTGAGATGCAACTAGGGCGTATGTGGATGAACCAATTGTAACGGTGGTGATTCCAATTGCTCCATCAAGTTCATCAAAGGTACCAGTACCACCATCGCTATCACCATCAGATATTGAAGCTACAGCAGCGGGGGCTGCTGGGTTTGTTATATTAATAATTTGGACACCACTACCGCCGCTAGATGCAACTAGGGCGTATGTAAATTCACCAATTGTAACTGTGGTGATGCCACGAGGTCCATCAAGTTCATCAAAGGTACTGCCATTAGATATTGAAGATGTAGCAATGGGGGCTGCTGGGTTTGTTATATTAATAATTTGTACACCGTCACCTACAAATGCTGTAACTAGGGCGTATGTATCAGAGCCAATTTGGACGGTGGTGATGGCAAATGGGAAGACAAGTTCATCAAATGTACCACCAACACCATCACTATCACCATTAGTTATTGAAGATACAGCTATAGGATTTGCAGGTGTTGCTGTCTGTGCAAAAGCCATTTCGCCTTCCCCTCCCCCCGTTTCTCCAAGAAAGACGAAAAGTGAAAAGATAATGAGAACTATAGGCATCACGGTACTAGTCATATAATGTCAATCATTTTAAAAAATACAAGTATTTATATGATTTTTATAGCGGCTTTGGTGCTGTGTTTCTCAACATGACTAACTGATCTAACTAATTTACCACTCAATCTTTAGATCAGAAAGTTTTCTCATATTTCATGAAATGTAATTTATAAAAAAAATACAACAAATCACTATCTAAAGGGGAAGAAATCATGCTATCTTTTGATACTAGACCAATGGATGGACTAAGGAGATGAATCGTGGCAAAAAAGGACATTAATTTTTCTATCATAAATCATTCATAGAAGCGTTAGATACACCATGATGGAGAGACAAAAATGGTAAAAAAGATACAGTCTCCTCAAGATTCATGTGGCTATAAATGTGAATTCAAAACAGATTACGGCTTACCATTACAGATGATAAATCACATGATTCAAAACATCTTGTACTGTAATTGAGTAATCAAAACAATTCAGAAATGTAACTAAAATTTTAGCTGATGATGCAATGATACCAAATCTAATTTCTCATATTTGTGTCATAAAGGAATAATTACAAGAATAAGACAAGAACAATTCATCAGTAAATACGATTCTTACCCAAGATAAAAATCAGTTTTAGCTCAAATTTTTAATTATAGTATGGATGCATCGCGCTAGATATGTGATAGAGAGATTGCAAAGCCATGTTTTCTGCATTCAGAGGATGTTTGGTAATATGGGCATTTCACAAGTGAAAAACATGATTAAAAAATTGAAAATAAAAAGTTTGTTTATACAACAAATAGTTACAATGTAATAAAAAGTTTAGAATGATGATTCAATCAAAGTATGTTGACAGTTTTTGCTATCAGGAAACAAAGCACTAGATTACACCACGAAGAATCTGAATAATCTTTTCAGCAATCACATTTGCAGCTAGTAACTGAGCCTCTTTTGTCTGAGCACCAATATGGGGAGTTAGAATTACATTCTCAAGTTCAGCAAGTTTTGTTCCAATAGCTGGTTCTTTTTCAAACACATCTAGTGCAGCACCACCTAATGTACCATTTTTGAGTGCATCATAAAGAGCATCCTCATCAACAACACCACCTCTAGAAGTATTGATAATTTTTGCAGTTTTTTTCATTGCAGATATTTTTTCAGCATCTAAAAGATGGTATGTAGAATCTAAAAGTGGAACATGAACTGAAATATAATCAGAACTTTGCAAAAGGGTATTCAAATCAGCTCTCATCAAACCAACTTCCTTTGCAAATTCCTCATCAATTGGAACTACGTCATAACCAATAATATTCATGTTTAATGCTCGCGCAAGTCTACCCAACCTTTTTCCAATATTACCCAACCCAATAATTCCCAGATATTTTCCACGAAGTTCTGTTCCAATTAATTCTTTTTTGAGCCATTGCTCATTTCTTATTGCTCTATCTGCTTTGGTGGTTTGTCTTGCAAGAGACAGCATCAAACCTAAAACCAGTTCTGCAACTGCATTCATTGCCCCCTCTACTGCATTAATGATACGAATATTCTTTAATTTAGCTGCATCTTGATCAACATTATCCAATCCGACCCCAACTCTGGCAATTATCTTACAATTATCAGCTTTCTCTATCATTTCTTTTGTAATTTTAGTTCGGCTCCTTACAATTACAATATTAAAAGTTGAAATTTTTTCTAAAATTTGTTCTGGAGTAATTTCTGGCTCGTATGAAACCTGTAATCCATTATCAATCAAAATTTTATTTAATATGGGATCAACTTTATCACAAATCAATACAGAATCATCAAAGCTCATAAAAAAAGAAAACGATCAACTGAATATAATTCATTAAGAAAATAAAAAGAAAAAAAGATGTTAAAAGATCAAGAAGTGAGTATTTCTGCCACTATAGGAATTACTTCCCATAATGCGATATAATCACCACTTTCTTGCATTTCAGAAGCTATCTCATCAGTCATTAAACCGTGAATATTTTGGGCAGGATGAGCAATACTGTTCATTCCCATTGGTGGGACAGCATCACTTGGATTGCCTAAAACGTATGCATAAGATGCTACTGGTGCTGGGATGATTTCTTTCTCAACTAGAACAGGGTTCAAGCCAAATGGATCACCTGCTACAAATACTGTAGCTGCGCCAGTGTAAATTGCTGCATAATCATGGTTTACTGCTGCATATGCACCTGGTTCATCAAAGACCAAATCAACGATCATGTTTTGTGAGCCTCCGAGTAACCATGTTTCAGTTGCTGCGGATTGTACTCTGTTACCTTGGGTAACTCTGTCCAAGATTTCTCCAACAATGTGGAAAAATACTGGTTCGTTACCTTGGTTTTCGATAAAGAGTCTCACGTGTTGATCATTTTCAACAAACAAGAGTTGTGATTGGTATTGCTTGTGTTCAATTCCATTCCATGGTTGTGCTACAAAGATGTTCTTTTTTACATCGCCATTAACGAGTAAGTTGTGAGCCATGTTTGGTACATAACCAAATTGCATTCCATTAACAACTGTTGCAGTATTATGATGTTGGAACATTGCTCCTGCATCATAGTTACCTTCAGGTGTTAGGTACAACTGGTTATATTGGAGTTGGAATTCTAATGCGTCTGCATCGTAGAACATTCTATCTAATGAAACTTTGCCATCACTAACTGAGGTTTTCTCTACCATTAGTTTCTTGTATCCATTGATAGGATCAACTATTGCAATTCCGTACATGCCGGAAAGAACGTGTTGATCCATGCCAATCAGATGGACACCAGAACAGTGGTATTTGAAAACACCAGCAGATTCAGCGATGTAACAATACTGACTTGTTTCACCCGGATTAACGGAATCAAAGTGTGTTGATGACGTTTGGGATGCGTGCATATCGTTACCGTGTCCAGTAACTTCATGATCTGGAATTGAAAGTGTCATTTTTACAACATCACCTTGTGTAACTCTTAGTGTTGGTCCTGGGACTTGTCCACTAAAGGTCATGGCGTTGTAAGTTTTTCCTCCCATAATTGGAAGTTCGACACTCTCACCAGTCAAATTAAACTCGACTACATTTCGTCCAGTTTGTGATAATGCACCACAATCAGTTTCTGCGAATGCTTGAGGCATTACAAGTTGTAAACCGCCCATTTGATGGATTTGTTCAAGTACATCAATATCCATTTTGTTGATGTCCAGTGATTGTCCAGCAATCTGGGTTTGTGTGTATGTGCTTCCGAATAAGGTTGCTCCCATTACAGCTACTGCTGCAATAGTAAAGAGCGTACTAGTGCGCTTATTCATAAACACCGCAATTGTAATTCATATATAATAATTCCCATTACGGACACATAAAAAAATGAGAATAACTGAAAAACAATGAATAATGGGCAGAAATTAGCAGAGTTATGAAGTTTAGATGGGATCAAGATTCACTTGGAAAAGTCAAAATTCCAGCAGATGCATATTATGGAGCATTCACCAGAAGAGCAATCAGCCAATACCATGTAACTGGCAATAAAGGTCACAAAAATTTAATAAAGTCATTTGTAATGATAAAACGCTCTGCTGCTGTTGCAAATATGAAAACAAAAGCAATTGATACAAAACGTGGAAAAGCTATTGTTTTAGCTTGTGATAAGATTTTAGCTGGAAAACACATTGATCAGTTTGTAGTAGATATGATAAATTCTGGTGCAGGTACTGCTTTTAACATGAATACAAATGAAGTGATTTCAAATGTCGCATTAAAAATATTGCATAAAAAGATGGGTCAGTACAAATTTCTTCATCCAAATGATCATGTCAACATGTCACAATCAAGTAACGATACGTATCCTACTGCAATGCATGTTGCAATTTTGATGAATCTAAAACAAGTCATCCCTGCTATCGATATTTTAAACAAATCATTATCTAAAAAGGCAAAACAATTTTCATCATTTAAGAAAATTGGAAGGACCCACCTGATGGATGCCTTGCCAGTAACATTAGGAGATGAGTTTGCAGCTTATGCTACATCAATTTCTAAAGCAACAAAAGAGATCATGGATGCACAAAAAGAATTGCAAAATGTTGCATTGGGTGGAACCGCAGTAGGTACAGGAGCTAATACACCAAAAGGATATAGAAAAATTGCAATAAAAGAGTTGAGTAAAATTTCAAAATTATCATTAAAACCAGAAAAAGATATGCCGTATGGTTTGCAGAGTAAATTTGCAGTAGTAAATTTGTCAAGTGCGTTACGAAACTTTGCAATAGAAGTTGGCAAAATTTCAAATGATATCAGACTAATGGCATCAGGTCCAATTGCAGGACTAGCAGAATTAGGAATTCCTGCAGTTCATGCAGGTTCATCTATTATGCCTGGAAAGATAAATCCGTCTTTGGCTGAATGTATGAACATGATCTGTTTTAATGTGATCGGAAACGATACAGCAGTTTCTTGTGCAGCACAAGGCGGGCAGTTTGAGCTCAACGTCATGCTTCCAGGAATGCTAAAATGCATGTTGGAATCAACTGATATGCTAAAAAATTTCCTTCCAATATTTTCTACAAATCTTATCGACGGATTGACTGCTAATAAAGACAAATTACGTCAAGACATTGAAAATAGTCCCGTGATTGTCACATTATTGACTCCAAAAATAGGATATCAGCAATCTGCAAAACTATTCAAAGAGTCACTAAAAACTGGAAAAACTATCAGAGAACTAGTTGTTTCAAAGAAGCTTATGAGTAACAAAGAGATCGACTCTTTATTTAGGTAGATATGGCAAAAATTTTCGTAGAAGCTTATGGATGTTCTGCTAGCTTTGCAGATTCAGAAATGATTTCAGGATTAATTCTAAATGGAGGCGACCATACCTTAACTGATAATGCTATAGACTCTGATCTAAATATTATAGTTACATGTTCTGTTAAAGATTCAACTGCAAACAAAATGATGTATAGAATTAATTCATTAAAATCAAAACCACTCATCGTAGCAGGTTGTCTTCCAAAAGCAGAAAAAGAGACAGTTGAAAAATATTCAGAAAATGCTAGCTTGTTAGGACCTAACTCATTAGGAAAAACAGTACAGGTGATTAATTCAACATTAAAAGGAAGAAAACAGATCGCATTAGAAGATACAGATTTATCCAAAATAGGACTTCCCAAAGTTAGACTAAATCCAACTGTTGGAATTCTGGAAATTGCAAGTGGATGTATGAGTGAATGTACATTTTGCCAAACCAAATTAGCCAAAGGAGATCTTTCAAGTTATAGGTTAGGAGACATTGTAAGACAAGTTCAAACTGAGATCAAAGAAGGATGTAAAGAAGTTTGGTTAACATCAACAGATAACGGATGTTACGGATTGGATATCGGTACAGATTTACCTTCATTGATAAATGCAGTTACAGAAATTCCAGAAGATTTTATGATACGCGTTGGTATGATGAACCCAATGTATATGCCAAGAATTAAAGAAAAATTGATTGAATCATTTGATAGTGAGAAAGTTTTCAAATTTTTGCACATTCCTGTACAAAGTGGAAGTGACAAAGTACTCAACGACATGAAACGAGGTCATACATCTGGGACATTCAAAGAGATGGTAAATAAAGTAAAAGCAAGATTTGGAGATTTTACAATCTCCACAGATATCATTGTGGGCTTTCCTTCTGAAACTGAGGAAGAATTTCAAAGAACAATTTCATTGTTAAATGAAACAAAACCAGATGTTGTTAATCTATCAAAGTATAGTGCAAGACCGGGAACAGATGCTGCAAAGATGGTACAAATTGATGCAGTAGAGATCAAACGAAGAAGTAAGGTAATTTTTGAACAGATCAGTAAATTATCCATGAAAAGCAACCAAAAATGGATCGGTTGGAAAGGTAGAGTCCTATTTGATGAGATGACAGATACTGGAATAAAGGGCAGAAACTTTGCTTACAAGCCTATAACAGTTACAGATGATGTAGGTATTGGTCAATCTCACATAGTTGAAATCACAGATGCTACAGTAAAACGGCTGATCGGTAAGATCGCAAGCTAATTTTTTTCGATCTAAAATTTGATTAAAAAAACGTAAGAAGGTTTTTTATCTAAATCAAGAAACAAGATTAGTGATGAGTTTCCAAGTTAAAGAGCCAATTTTGGTAATAGGTTTAGGAGGTGTAGGCTCAAAACTAGCTATTGAGGCAAAAAACTCACTAAATGCGGATTGTCTTGTGATTAGTAACGATAAGAGTGATTTATCATCAGAGAATCCATCAATTCATGTTTCAACAGATTCAGTTGTAAATCCATCAGTTCAATTAATCAGAGGCTCAACTTACAAAGTTGCAAAAGAGATAAAATCAAAAATTTCAGGTTATTCTACAGTTATTCTAATGAGTAATTTAGCAGGTAAAGCAGGCTCGGCTATCGGACCTGTGGTATCAAAGATGTGTAAAGAGGCAGATGCAGGACTAGTTTCATTTGCAATCATGCCTTTCAAATACGAGAAAGATAGAATCTTCAACTCTGGAGTGTCTCTGAAAAGGATTAGAGAAAACTCTGCATGCACTATTGTGCTTGATAATGATTCATTACTTGAGAGTAATCCAGATTTGAGTCCAAAGGTATGTTACAGAATTGCAAATTCTGCAATCATACATGTGGTGAATTCACTTGAATCATCTGAAATATCCAACAAAACCAATATTCTCACAACAAGTAAAGATGGACAAAATATGGAGGATTCGCTAAGGGATTCATTAAAAATGCTTTATAGTAATACTGCACCAAATTCAGTTAAACACTCAATGTTGTATGTGGTTGGAGGAAGTAACATTCCTGTAGGTGTGATTAACTCAATTACAAATCTCACATCAGGAATTGTTAATGAAAGTAATTCACAGATAGACATGACATCAAACTCTGATGATTCCAAAGTTGTAATGTTATCAGCAATTCAAGGAATGACAAAGTTTGATAATTATGATCCTCTAGGAATGATTCCACAAGAGGATACACTAGACTGGACCACACCAGATTGTAGTATTGAGTGTGAATTAGACTTGTATCAGCTAGAGTAAAATCAATTTTTAAAATTATAATTTTTTGAAAATAATTATTTTTCTTTCTTTGGGGTTTCTTTAGCAGGTGTATCTTTAGCTGGTGTATCTTTAGCTGGTGTATCTTTGGTTGGTGTCTCTTTAGCTGGTGTATCTTTAGTTGGTGTCTCTTTAGCAGGTGTTTCTTTGGTTGGTGTCTCTTTAGCAGGTGTTTCTTTAGCAGGTGTCTCTTTAGCAGGTGTCTCTTTAGCTGGTGTCTCTTTAGCTGGTGTTTCTATTGATGCTTTCTCTTTTGCAATGTCTTCTTTTTCTACTTTATCTGAAACTTTTTTGGTCTCCTTTTCAGAACCAACTTTAGATTCTGCATCTTCATCATATTTAGAGACAAGAATATGACCTTCCTCAGTTTTGCTCATTCTTACTCTAATTTTTCGTGGAGGATTTCTAACACCTCTTGACCAAATTTCACGAGAGAGTTCTTCTTCTATTTTGATAGTCTCAACTTTCATGTGATGTCGAGCAAATTCTCTAATCATGTTAATTGCTCTAACAGCTCTGTGTTGAGACTGTGAAATTTTTACTTTACCAAGATTAATCGTATAAACACGTTCTAACTCTTGAGACATCTACTATCCGACCTCCACATCAGTTGATCTCCAAGCTCTACGCTTTGGATTTGTTCTCACGTTTCTCTTAGTTTTGAGAATAATCCATGCAGGTACTGCCGATGCTTGTCTAGTCTTTTTGAGCAGACGGATTTTCCTAGGAGAGGATTTACGTGCAGCCATAGATTTTCAGGCACGAAGAGCTCTTTTTAAATGAATCTCAGGATTTTAGCCTATCTTTAATTTGTTTTAAAATTCTTGCAGAAGCACCCCATACAATTTGATTTTGATATTCAAAAGTATACATTTCTTGGTTTAGATCATGTGTTGGGTCTGAATCCCTTGCTTGGGTTTTTAAAAATGACTCTAAAGGAATATGAAAAATCTTTTCAACTTCGGAATTTGCTAAAAGTTTTGGAATTTTGTTTACAACAGAGATAAAGGGTAAAATCAAAAATCTAGAATTCAAAGTCATCACAGGTTTTAGTTGACCAATTACTTGTTCTTTAGAAATTGTTAGTCCAATCTCTTCACTTGTTTCACGTAATGCAGTTTCTAAAAGATCTAAATCACTGGAATCTAGCTTACCACCAGGGAATGAAATCTCACCGGCATGAAATTTCATCTCTTTTGGTTTTTCAGTCATTATAACAACTGGCTCATCACCATAAATTACTACAAGTATTGATGCCAAGCGATACTTTTTGTCATCTGATTCAATTTTGGGATTGATTACTGTGGAGAGGTTGGATTTTAAATCATTTAATATCATGTGTTATGTCCCATCATCTCATATGGGTTTTAGTATTCAAAGGTTTTAACCAAGGATAAAAGAATTGAAAATATGACGATAAGGTATGAAGCAAATCCTCCCAAAATTATACCTAATACAGATATGAATGAATCAATTCAAAAATTTGTAGCTAAAATAAAAATTATTTCAAAAAAGTGTGATGCAATACATCTGACAGAAAATGTGTTAGGATTTCATAGAGTCTCACCAATTGAGATTGGAAAAATTATCAAAAAAGAAATCCCAAAATTACCAATTACAGTTAGTCTAAAAGTTAGAGATAAAAGTGAAGGTGAGATTTTAGAATTTGTAAAAAGCTGTATTTCAATAGGATTTTCAGGGATTTTGATACTAATGGGAGATCCTTCACAAACAAAAAAAATAGATTTAGGACAAATTCCAAGTTTAACTGTAGAGAAATTAAAAAAGCAAGGAATAGATTCAAAAATTGATTTGTATCTATCAATACCAAACAAGCCTAATTTCTCCAAAGTCAGAAAAAAGCTAGATGCAAAACCCAAAGGATTCATCACACAGGTTATTCAAAACATACAACAAGTTGAATACCTAACAGACAATCTTAAAGAATTTTGTATAATTCCAATTCTTTTGTACCCATCACAAAAGAATGAAAAATCTGCAAAGTTTTTGAATTTAGATTTAAAATCATATACTCAAGAATTTGAAGAACTATTACACAAAACACATCAAATAACTAGAGATGTGTTAATCACATCACCAAACGATTTTAGTGGGTTGGACAAATTTTTAGAAAAAGTGCATTTTGAGGATACATAACAGGTTATAATGCAAAATATTTTGCATCAGGATGATGAACCACAATAGCAGCTGTGGATTGTTCTGGGATAATTTCTCCAGATTCAGTCAAAGTCATTCCAGATTTTTCAGGTTGTAATAATTTCCACACTAGATGGTGTTGTGACACATCAGGACAGCTAGGAAATCCCCAGCTATACCTTAATCCACCTTTTTTTAAATTCAACTCTGTTTTGATTCTACGATTTGTCCATTCAGCTAGTCCTTCTGCAACTTCTACTGCTAATCCATGTAGGTAGTATGCATCAGCATACCTGTCTTCATTATTCCATTGTTCAATAATATCAGTTACTTTATTGCCCACAGTTACACATTGAAATGCAACTATATCATCATCCCCAAAATAATCAGTCAAACACAAATGTTTAGGTTGGGTGGAGCGTGGAAATTCCAATTTAACATCGTTACCTACAGGATTCTCAACTAGTAGTGTTCTATCCTTGTTATGACATTTGAAATAGCCATAAACAATTTCAGGTTCAAATAGTTTCTCTCTAATGATCCTAACCTTCCATTCTGTTAGTAACTGTTCGTGTTCGGCCTCATATTTGGAGGCAGCCTTTCCTCTCAATCCCCATGATAGTTTGAGTAGGGATTTTTTATCAATCATACTCCAAACTTCAGTCATGTTGATTTGATCTAGTTTTAATCTAATTGGCTCTCCAATTGTTTTTAGAGTTGTGGGTGGGGATTGAACTGGCTTGATCTCACTTTTTGGAAGTGTATTGGGATCTATAGTTGTGACAGATTTTTCTTTCCAATTCTCTAATTTTTCTTTTCTATCAGCTAAAAGTTTTGGTTTTTCATCTGAGATTAAAATATCCATTATTTTAAGACCCTCAAACATGGTATTACAATAAAATACTCCTGGCTCATAAATTCCATCTTCTTTTGCTATTCTGTTAATGTAGTTGCTGTTAATTGCAGCACCACCACAAAGAATTGGGAGGGTCATGTTGTTTTTTCTTGCATGTTCTACAAAAAATTTCATTTGTTTTGAGGTAGAGACTAGTAATGCAGATAATCCAACTGCATCAGGTTTTGTCTCATCAATTTTTTTAAAAAATTCTTGCAAGGTAACTTGCTTTCCCAAGTCATGTACTGTATACCCATTGTTTTGAAAAATTGTCTTTACAAGATTTTTTCCAATATCATGAACATCACCATAAACTGTTCCTAAAACAAGTACACCTTTGCTAGTACCTTCTTCTTTAACTAGGTATTTCTCTAGTTCTCCGACTGATGCTTTCATGCATTCAGCAGATTTTAAAACAAATGGTAAAATTAGCTCGCCGGCACCAAATTTATCTCCGACCTCTTTCATTGCAGGAAGTAAATCTTCATTGAGAGTTTTGAGGGCACCATCATGGGTAAGCTCTTTTGGAGCATCAAGGGACAAAACACCATCTACATCTTTGATAATATCAGTTCTGTCTAGCTTCTCAGCAATTGCATATACTACATCATTTAGAATTCCATCTTTGAGCCTATTTACAATCCTAAAGTTAGCACGTTTTCCTGCAGGCCAAGAGGGATCAACATCAACTTTTCTTGAGGTAGTACCACCTTGAGATCCTACATTCTCAAAGTATGTTATCAGATCAGCTAAAGCGTTTGGATGAGTGTTAAAGATTAGATCATCTGCAAGTTTTTTCTCTTTTTCATCAATTTCACCATAAGGAATGATCTCTTTGGCATTAACAATTACAGTATCAAGTCCAGCTTTTACTGCATGATGTATAAAAGCAGAATTTAATATTTTTCTCGCATATGGAGATAAGCCAAAACTGATGTTGCTCAGACCCAAAGTTGTAAAACAATTTGGAAATTTTTCTTTAACTAGTTTAATTCCTTCAAGAGTATTTTTTCCTGCATCAAGGAATTCATCCTCTCCTGTGGACAAAGTAAATGTAAGAACATCAAAAATAAACTGTTCTATTTTTAATCCATACTTTTTTCCTGTTTCGTAGAGTAATGTAGCAGTATCAAGTTTTTGTTGAGGTGTTTTAGCCATTCCTTCAGGTCCAATGCATAAAGCAATTGAAGGTAAACCATACTTTGCCATAATGGGTGCTAATTTTTTGAATCGACTTCCATCTCCTTCTAGATTTATTGAATTAATTATTGGTCTTCCTGGAATTTGTGTAACAGAGGATTCAATGACCTCAGGATCTGTTGAATCAATTACTAGTGGTGCATCAATTTCCAAGCTTAGCCTTTTTACTAAATTTAACATAAACTCTTTTTCATCTGCACGTTCTGTAGTTGCAACACAAACATCAAGACAGTGTGCACCATCCTCAACTTGGATTCTACCTAAATCAACTAGTCCGTCATAGTCATCTTCTAGAACTAGCTTTTTTGCTTTACGAGAACCTTGAGTGTTTATTCTCTCGCCAATAATTAGAGGTGGAGGAATTTGTTTTAGATCAACTGCCTTCAGGGCTGAACTTACTCTTGGAACTGTCAATAGGATAAAATCACATCTGTTTTTGTAAATATTTAACCCTTTATTGTTGAATTGGCTTTTTGGTCAATTATCTTCCTCAAGACCTTGATATGTTCAGGGTTTGTTCCACAACAACCACCTATAATTCGGACTTTATTGTAGTTATTGAGAAAATCAGCAAGAGCCACACCCATTTTTTCAGGAGTCATTTTATACACTGCTTGTCCACCATCATTTTCAGGCATACCAGCATTTGGAACCACCAACAAATTATGTTCATTTTGCTCATCTAACCATTGAATACTAGAATTCATCTCAATAGGACCAGTTGAACAGTTTAATCCAAAAACATCAATGCCCATATCAGAGACAGTGGTGTATGCAGCTTGGATGTTTGTGCCAAGTAACATTTTTCCATATTCATTCAAAGTGGCATTTGCAATGATTGGAACCTTTTTACCAGTTTTTTTTATCGCATTATGAGATGCCTCAATTACTAGTTTAACTTCTAGAATATCTTGACTAGTTTCAACAAGTAGTGCATCAACGCCACCAAGAATTAATCCTTCAGCTTGTAACTCAAATGATTCACGTATTTCATCTAGTGGTATTTGACCCAAATCAGGATCATTGGAACTTGGAAGATATCCAGTTGGACCCATTGAACCAATAACATATCGTTGTTTGTCAGAGTATTCTTTACAAATTTCAGATGCAAGAATAGCAATTTTTTTATTAAATTGGATGGTTTGATCACCAAATCCATATTCAGCAAGTTTAATTTTATTAGAGCCAAAAGAATTTGTTTCAATGCAATCAGCCCCAGCATCCAGATAATTTCTATGAATTTGTTTAATCCATTCAGGATGTGTTATCACTAAACCGTCGTTAAAACCATCTTGATTGTTTGGAAAATCCTCGGGTTTTGGGTCGTATCTCTGAATCTCTGTTCCCATTGCACCATCAAATAGTAAGATTCTATTTTTCATCGCATCAAGAAAAGGCTCTTTTTCATCCAACATAATTTTAAATGCTTTGATACAGTTTAACTCTTTTCAGAAAAATCACAAGGGGCAATAACGAGTATATTGAAATTAGGTACAAAGTAATTTTATGTACATTTATGCAAAAATTACCAATAAATAATCTAGTTCGTAGTGCCACCTTTTTTCAACATGCTGGAATATCCATAATCTTTGTTTTCATGCCTATAATTGCAAGTGGTGTAACAGAATCTATTTTTGAGATTGGACTTTTAGTAGCATCATTTAGTTTTGCACAGATTTTATCAGAAATTTATTTTGGAAGACATTCCGACAAGAAAGGCACCAGACTCAAATTTATCAGAATTGGTTTTATAGGATGTGCCATTGCATTTGGATTACACTATTTTGCAGATGATCTGAGCATGTTTTTCTTGGTAAGAATTGCAGCAGGGGTTGCAAGTGGAATAATGATTCCTGCAATGATTGCATATACCTATGAGGCAAATATAGATAAAAAAAAGGCTGCAACCATAATCTCATTTCATGCGTTAGGATGGCTAGCAGGAATTGCAGCAGCAGGAATTGCAAATGATTTAAAATTAATTTTTATTCTAAGTGCAGCATCATTTTTAATTGGGCTACTATTTACGATAAAACTACCAAATCCAGAACAAGTAAAAGAATTAACTCCAGGAACTACAAAAAAAATAATTTCAAAAAATAAATTTTTGTTTTTATCATTGTTACTACGACATATTGGTGCAACAGCAGTATGGACTATTCTTCCAATAATGATTGTTGGGAGATTAGGAGGAGATCTATACCACATTTCAATAGTGTATGTTGCAAATACGTTAACTGCATTTATTTTGATGAATGTGATGGCAAGTAAAATTCATCTATCCAATGTAACTAAATTCAAAATTGGCATTGGATGTACAACATTTGTTTTTATTGGATTATCAATGGTAACAGAGTGGTGGATGACAATGCCATTTATGGCACTAGTTGGTGCAACTTGGGCATTTTTATTCATCGGTGGGAATTTTCATCTAATGGAGAATAACCCACGATCAACATCTACTGGAATATTTAGCTCAACGTTATCTATTGCAACAGTGATTGGTCCTGTAATTGCAGGAGCAATTGCATTTACATTTGATTATATTGCAGTGATGTATTTTGCAATTGTAGTTATTATATGTGCATTTGCAGTGTCATTGAAAATAAAAAATGAAGGTCAAACTGTAAAGACTTGAACCATTATGGGATTATCCCAAACCCCAACGAGACATTACTTTCTTTTCAAGTCTTTTGAAAATTACACCATCAACTACTAGACCAATTCCCATAATTACCACCATTATCCCAATTACTTGAGACACATCATTTAGAGAACGTCCGGCATTAAGCAAAAACCCTAGTCCTAGGTAAGAGAATAGAATTTCTGCACCAATTACTCCCCTCCATGCAAATGCCCAGCCTTGCTTAAAGCCAGATATCATGTATGGAAATGCTGCTGGAATTAACACAGCAGTGATTAGTTGGCTTCCCTTTGCACCCATATTTCTAGCAGCTTCAATATAGTGAGGATCTATATTTTTGACACCGGTGTATGTGTTGATGGTAACTGCAAAGATTGCTCCAATTACAGTCACGAAAATTATTCCACCATTTGAAAAACCAAACCAAAGTATAGCTAGTGGCACCCAAGCTATAGATGGAATGGATTGTAGACCTAAAACTAGTGAGCCGACTGTTTGATTGATAACCTCAACTCTTGCCATAAATACTCCAAGTGCAACTCCACCAACAAGTGCAATTCCAAGTCCGATGGATAATCTCCACATACTAGTTGCAATGCCATAAAACAAACTACCATCTGCTGCACCATACGCTAAATCTTTTGCCACATCGTATGGAGATGGGAAAATATTATCAGGCCACACACCAGAGATTGCAATTATTTGCCAAACCGCAATAATTCCAATGTAAAAAGCAATTCTGTAAGGTATGAAATTTTTTTCCATAATTATCACTCTATACTCTTTTTTACCTCTGGTCTAAGTTCTGTCAGGATATCTTGTTGAAATTCACGTAATGATTCATCTTCAGTTATTCTGGGTCTCGGGAAATTATTCTCAACTACTTTTTTAATTACAGATGGACGATTACTAAAAATTGCTATTTTGGTGCCAAGTACTGCAGCTTCTGAAACACTATGAGTTACAAACAGAATAGTCTTTTTTGTTTTCTCCCATATTAGCTGCATTTCAACTAACAATAAATCACGAGTTTGTGGATCAAGGGAAGCAAAGGGTTCATCCATTAGTAGAACATCAGGATCCATTGCCAGAGCTCTGGCAATAGCTACACGTTGTTTCATTCCAGTCGAAAGCTGGTGAATAGGAAAATCTACAAATTTAGTTAACTGCATCATATCCAAATATCTAAGAGATATCTTTGCTCGCTCCTCTTTTGGAATTCCTGCCATCTTTAACCCAAACTCTACATTATCTTGAACATCAAGCCATGGAAATAGTGCACCCTCTTGAAACACCATAATTCTTTCTGTACCAGTTTCAGAGACAGCATGACCATCAAAGAAAATTTGTCCTTCATCAGGTTTCTCCAAACCTGCAATTATGCGTAAAAAGGTGGATTTTCCACAACCCGAAGGACCAACTAAACAGACAAAATCTCCAGCTTCAACTTTGAGATTAATTCCTCCTAGTGCTTTTAGTTTGTGAGAATCATGATTAAAATATTTTACAATATTTTTTGCCTCAAGTTTAGTCATGAGTTATCCTCAGTAATGGTGTTTATATCAAAGTGTAAAAAAATTCCAGACAAATCATATCCATCTCTTCCCAGATATCCCAAAGTATCTGCTCGTTGTGCAAAGGTAAAAATGGAATTAGGTTTAGGGTCTGGGGTTATTACCAGATTGGATAATGCAGTATCTACAACACCATCAGACAAAGACTGTCCTAAATGAGAATCTAGAAAATTATTGAAAATAATTCTAGTTTCAACAGGGTTTGAGTTTATCCAGCTAGATGTTAAATGATGTGAATTCATAAAAGGAATAAAAAAGGATTTGTTATTTTCAATATAATTTACATTTCCAATTAAGAGAACAGATGCAAATTCTTTATCAGCCCATAATTGCTCTTCATGGAATAATCTTTTTCCACCAAGTTCGGTTTCTAAAATTGTTGCCCAAGGTTCTGCAACCCATGCACCATCAATCTCACCTTTTACAAATAATGTGTAGATATCAGGGTTTGATATATTGTAAACAGTAACAGAGCCTCCTTTTTCTGCAGGTTTTAGCCCATTTTCAGAAAGGTAGTAACGAAGTGACACATCTTGTGTATTCCCAATTTGAGGAGCGGCAATTTTTTTACCATCAAAATCAGATGCTGAATTTATTTCAGAGGTAGGGTGAACAATAAAGCTAGCACCTCCACTTGCAGCACCTGCTAAAATCTTTATGTTGTTATTTTCTGAATTTAAAAATCCATTAATTGCAGGGCCTGGTCCAACATATGCAATATCAATAGAATTTGCAAATAGCGCCTCTATAGCTTGTGGTCCATTATCAAAAACTCTGGTTTCAATTTTTACAGAGTCTCCGACACTTTTTGCAAAAAACCCTTTTTCAATTCCAACTATAGGAATCACATGACCTACATTTGGAAAATAACCAATACGAAGTTTTGGATTATCTGCAGTATCACTAGAATTAAGAGAAAGTCCCAATACTGATAGTGACACAACCCCGATAATGCTTGCAGAAATTATCAAACGAGTTTTCATAAAACAGCGTTATATTTGACGGTTAAATAATCATCGGATTTTAGCTCAAGCTAGTCAGGAATATTTGAAAAATTAATTTAATTGCGCATATAACTTTGTTTAACTTTGTTTTGTAATTCTAATTTGGGGCATAAATTAATCTGTGCTTTGAATAGTTTTTGGGTATATCTAGACACGTTTAAGTGAATTAAGAAACAAGTTTTATGCAAAGATAATTTACTTGTCAAATAATAAAGTGATAAGACAGGATTCAACAAAATACGGTCTAGGGATTTTCATTTGTTTTGATGTTTCAATGAACAAAACATGATGGATCCTTGTCTTTTTTGATAAAATAAATTTGAGAAATTGATTAAAAATGAGAGATAGTTATGCCTGTCTTAAATATATTAAATATGAAATATTTATTAAAGTATAGAATTGTATACAAATATGAGGAAGAGAAATCCTGCATTCGGTCATTGGACAGAAGAGGAGACAAACTGGTCAGAAAAAGATACTGCTTTCATAAATGCCACCCTAAAGAAAAAAAATAATGACATACCCATGAGTCTTAAAGATATAATAGAACATCATGAATCATTGGATTATTAGATGGGCATTATAAAAACAGATTACAGATTTTAAGCAAAATCTCGAGTATCAATTTTACAACAAAAGAGAAATTATTGTAAATTTAGTTAATAAAATAAAAAACTCTTCTAATCTTGATGAGTTGGAACATATTTACCATGCACACATAAAAATAATATTTATTTTGTATATGATAACATTTGCAAGCTGTATTTTGAATATTTTTCCAAAACAAAACAGGTAAAGCCTCTAAATTTTACTTTGCAATTACTTTAAGTGAAATTATTTGAGGATGTTGTTTTAAAATTAATTCAGATTCTGCAATCGCAGAATCCCAATTCTCAAATTTTTTAACTGCCAGGTGATCATAATCTGTTTTCTTTTTTCGTACATCCTTATTTTTATAATCTGACATTTCACCTTGAAGAGATTTACAAAATTCCTTATTTGGACAATTTATATGAAATTCGTATTTCTTCATTAGAGTACTACTCCAAGTTTGTTTAAATGGCTAATTTTTAATTTATTTATTTTCATGCCTAAAACACTAGGACAATAATATTTTATTATGCTAATAAATGTATTAAAGCTTGAACTTGTGGGAATTTTTGTTGTAGATATTGTATTCTAATGTCATCCTCTGGTCATCATTTTTGTCATCTGAGAGACAAATACTTGCAAAACTGCGATCCAAATATTTTTCCATTCCAATTTGAGCCTAACATCTAATTGAGTGATAAAGTAGCATCACAAAAGATAAATTCCAAAAAATGACGGAAAAGATGTTTTATGACTAAAAAAGGAATTCTTGCATTTTCAGGCGGGCTTGATACATCAGTTGTTGTAAAGTATCTACAAGATGAACACGATATGGATGTCATTACAGTTACAGTAGATGTTGGACAAGGTGAGGACTGGAAAAAAATTGCAGCAAAAGCAAAAAAACTGGGTGTAAAAAAACACTACAACATTGATGCAAGAAAAGAATTTGTCAAAGATTACATTTTTCCATCAATTCAAGCAAATGCTCTTTATCAAAAAAAGTATTGTCTTGCAACAGCACTTGCCAGACCATTAATTGCAGAAAAAGTTTTAGAAATAGCAAAGAAAGAAAAAGTAACATCACTTGCACATGGTTGTTCAGGCAAAGGAAATGATCAAGTCAGATTTGATATTACATTACGTTCTGGTTCTGATCTTCCAATCATAGCACCCATACGAGACAAAAATTTAGATAGAGATACAGAATTAAAGTTTGCAAAAAAACATGGAATTGAAATTGATACAGTAGCGAAAAAATTCAGCATTGATCAAAACTTGTGGGGACGTGCAATAGAGGGAGGAGTTTTAGAGGATCCATACAATGAACCACCTGATGATGCATTCATTTGGGTTAGAACAAAAAATTTGCCAGATAAACCAACATACCTAGAAATTGAATTTAACAAAGGAATACCAGTTAAAGTGGATGGTAAAACTATGGAACCAATAAAACTAATTCAATACATTAACAAAAAAGCAGGTAATGCAGGTGTAGGAATAGTTGACCACATTGAAGATAGAGTTGTTGGAATAAAATCTCGTGAGGTATATGAAACTCCAGCAGCAGCTTGCCTAATTGAAGCTCATTTGGATTTAGAAAAAATGGTTCACACAAAACATGAGAACAAGTTCAAATCAATGATTGATGAACAATGGGCATATTTGGTCTATTCAGGACTTTGGCAAGACCCTCTAAGAACCGATCTAGATGGATTCATCAAAGCATCACAAAAGCCAGTATCTGGAACAGTAAAACTAAAAATGTACAAAGGAGGTCTCAGAGTTGTGGGAAGAAAGTCAAATAATTCATTGTACAGTCACAATATTGCAACTTATGGGGTAGAATCAACATTTGATCAAAGATTAGCCCGAGGATTTGTAGAATTGTGGGGAATGCAGTCAACAGAAGCTAATAAATTACAAAAGAAAAGGTCTACAAAAACATGAACTGCCCAGAATGTGATGCAACATTAAACATCCCAGAGGATGCCTCAGTAGGAGAAATTGTCTCCTGTCCTGATTGTGGCGCTGACTATGAAATCTCAAAAAAAGAAGGATCAAATGTCGAGCTAAAACAAGCAGAAACTGTAGGCGAAGACTGGGGAGAATAATGTCAAAAATTTGTATCGTCTTTGACCGCTTGAGAACAGAAGAGAAGATGCTGCAAAAAGAAGCATCGAAACTAGGACATGATGCATTGATGCTTGATGCAAAAATTACTCAAATCAATACAGACAGCAAGAAAGAAGATTTTGATTTAGGAGATGTTGTTTTAGAAAGATGTGTTAGTTATTTTAGAGGATTGCACTTTACAGCTAGTCTAGAATTTATGGATATACCAGTACTCAACGAGTTTAAAGTTGCAAATATTTGCGGAAATAAAATGTTCATGACATTACTTTTAAAGAAAAATGACATCCCAACACCTAAAACATATTTTTCATTTTCAAGTGAGAGTGCAGCAAAAAATTTAGATAAAGTTGGATTCCCACTAGTGATCAAACCAATAATTGGAAGTTGGGGAAGAGGAGTGATGCCTCTCAAAGACAAAGATGCGATGGAGGCAATTTTTGAAATCAGAGACATTACAGATACTCCACATGATAGAATTTACTATTTACAAGAATTAATCAATAGACCGCCGAGAGATATCAGGGTGATCACGGTGGGAGACTATGCTATTGCAGCTATGTATAGAAAGTCTTCAGGAGGATTTAAAACAAATATTGCACTTGGAGCAGATCCAGAACTTTGTGAGATTACAAAAGAGATAGAAGACATGGCCATAAAAGCATCAAAAGCTATGGGAGGTGGAATTTTAGGAATTGACATGATGGAGGACGATAAAAGAGGACTAGTGGTCCATGAGGTAAACAACACAGTAGAATTCAAAGGATTAGCCAGAGTTGCACAACAAAATATACCAAAAGAGATGATAGAATTTGCTTTAAACCACGTAAGAAAATAATTATACTCCTTTAAAGGGGTCTTATCATGAAAGTAGGGGTTGTAGGAGCATCAGGATATGTAGGTGGAGAGACACTTCGTCTTTTAGTTAATCATCCAGATGTAGAGATCTCAATGGTCACATCAAGACAACACGTAGGGGAGTACCTCCACAGAGTCCAACCAAGCTTGAAAGGATTTACAGATTTAACATTCTCAGAGTTAGATTATGACAAATTAACAGACAAGTGTGATGTGGTGTTCACCGCAGTACCACACGGAACTGCAACTGAAATTGTTAAAGCACTATACGATAGAGGGATTAAAGTGATTGATTTGAGTGCTGATTACAGATTACATGATCAAAACGCATATGACAAATGGTATGGTTGGGAACATCCACATCCAGATTACTTGGAAAAATCAGTTTTTGGAATACCAGAATTACACAGAGAAAAAATTAAAAATGCACAGCTAGTATCTTGTCCAGGATGTATGGCTGTAACATCAATACTTGCAATTGCACCATTAATCAAAAATAATATCATTGATGAAGAACACATTATTGTTGATTCAAAAATTGGATCATCAGGGGCAGGTTCGGGTTCAGGAACTGCTCATGCAATGAGAGCAGGAGTAATCAGACCATACAAACCAGCAAAACACAGACACACAGGTGAAATTGAACAAGAGATTAGTGAAATTGCAGGACACAAAATTCGTGTTTCAATGAGTCCACACGCAGTAGATGTGGTTAGAGGTATTTTGTGTACAAATCATACATTCTTGAAAAAAGATATTGATGAAAAAGAGATATGGAAAATATATCGTCAAGCATACGGTCAAGAAAAATTTGTTAGATTAATTAGAGACAAAAAAGGATTGTACAAGTTCCCAGATCCAAAATTTTTGGTAGGTTCAAACTTTTGTGATATTGGATTTGATCTAGATGAGGATAACAACAGGTTGATTGCACTTTCTGCATCAGACAACTTGATGAAGGGTGCAGCAGGTTCTGCCATTCAAAACATGAATGTAATGTGTGGTTTTGATGAAATGGATGGACTGCGATACACTCCACTTACTCCGGTTTAGCGATGATCACTATCAAAATCGGCGGAAGTGTGGTAGATGATTTACACCCATCAACAATTTTAGATATTAAAAAAATAGCAGAAACTCAAGGAATCATTATTGTACATGGGGGAGGAAAAGAAGTCACCAAAGTGTGTAAACAGTTAGGAAAAGAACCAAAATTTGTGACATCTCCAACTGGCATCAAAAGTAGGTATACAGACAAAGAGACAGCAGAGATTTTCACCATGGTAATGTCAGGTAGAATCAACAAAACAATTGTTCAAATGTTGCAAAAAAGTGGTATTAATGCAATTGGTCTTTCAGGTGTAGATGCAAAGATAATCCAAGCAGACAGAAAAAAGAGATTACTCATAATAAATGACAAAGGAAGAAAACAAGCAATTGATGGCGGGTATACAGGTAAAATTACAAAAATAAATTCGAAATTCATCAAATCTCTACTAGAACAGGGACTAACGCCAGTAATTTCACCCATAGCAATAAGTGAAGAATCAGAATTCCTCAACATTGATGGAGATAGAGCAGCAGCATACGTTGCAGGCAAAGTTGGCTGTGACAAAGTATTATTTATCACAAATGTGGATGGATTACTAATGGATGACAAACTAGTACCAAAACTAACACTAGCTAAAGCAAAAGAGATTAGACCAAAGATAGGACCAGGAATGGAGAAGAAAATTTTGGCATCTACTGAAGCATTAGATATGGGAGTAAAAGAGGCATTAATTGGGAATGGTCAAAGAGTGAATCCAATCTCAGCAGCTATTGCACATGATAACTGTACGGTGATTGAACATGAGTGAAGACGAATTTATGGGGAATCTGTATCAGAGATTTCCAGTAACAATTGAAAGGGGTGTAGGAGCTCATGTGTGGGATGTTGATGGAAATGAATACATTGATTGTATGGGAGGATACGGAGTAGCTCTTGTAGGTCACAAAAACAAAAGAGTAAATGATGCAATCAAAGAACAAATTGATAAAATAATTACTGTTCATAGTTCTATGTATAATAAAACAAGAGAGATATTTTTGAGAACACTGATTAATCTAGCACCAAAAGGTTTGACACAAGTTCATCTAAATAATAGCGGTGCTGAATCAGTTGAAGCTGCAATGAAATTTGCAAGAAAGTTTACAGGCAAAAAAGGAATGGTTGCAATGAAAGGATCTTACCACGGAAAATCATTTGGTGCACTATCATTGACATTTAATCCAAAATATAGAAAAGCATTTGCACCACTAGTGGAAAAAGTTTCCTTTGCATCATATGGAGATATAGAATCATTACGTTTGGTGATAGATGATGATACTGCATTTGTAATTTTAGAGCCAATACAGGGGGAGAGTGGAATTATTGTTGCACCTGAAGGATTTTTGCAAGATGTTAGAAAACTTTGTGATGAAAAAGGAATTGTGTTAATTTTTGACGAAATTCAAGCAGGTCTAGGTAGAACAGGACGATTATGGGCCTGTGATCATTGGGGTACAGCACCAGACATACTATGTCTTGCAAAGGGAATAGCAGGAGGGGTACCAATGGGTGCAACTCTAGTTAGACCAGAAATTTTAGCATCAATGAGCAAGGGAGAACACTCATCAACATTTGGAGGAAACCCAATAGCTTGTGCTGCTGCAACTGCTGCACTAAAAGCAATTACAGAAGATGGCTTGATTGAAAATTCAGAAAAAATGGGGAAATTATTCAGAGAAGGGTTGGAGGCATTAAAAGAAAAACATAACATGATCAGGGAGATTAGAGGTAAGGGCCTCATGATAGGAATCGAGATGAAATTTGAGATTGTAAATATCTTGATGGGATTAATCAAAAAAAGAGTTTTAATGTTGTATTCTGGAAGAAATATTCTAAGAATTCTCCCCCCATTGGTAATATCAAAAGAGGATGTAACAAAAGTTTTACATGCTCTTGATTCTGTATTAACTGAGGAAGAGGAGAAGAAGAAAAGAGATGTACAAGGATAAAATAGATGAAAAGATCACAGGATACCTAAAAGAGAACTCTAGAGAATCATTTGTAGATATCGGTAAAAAGCTAAAACTATCAGAATCAGCAATTAGAAGACGTGTAAAAAATTTAGTAGATAGTGGTACAATTAAAAAATTCACTTTAGAACTTGGGGAGGAAAACTTTACTAGTGCAATTGTTCTAGTTTCAGTGGATTCAGCAACAGATACATCCAAAGTATCATTAAAACTTGCAAAACTAGACGGAGTGAAAACAGTTTATGAAATTACAGGTCAATACGACATTACAACAATAATGAGTGCAGCAAATATTGCAGAAATTAATACCACCATTGATGCTCTAAGAAAAATTCAGGGGGTAGTAGATACTAATACTGTCATTATTTTAAAAAAAATAATCTAAATGCGACTTTCGTTTCATAATTTAATTTCAAAACTAATTTAGGATCATTTTTATTGTTTTTCAACGAACTTAGTACGAATATGTTTATATCATCAAGATAACTCAACGATATTAGTAATGAAAGATCCGAATCACTATGCTAACATATACAACGCATATGAAAAAAATCCAAAGAAAATTAGAATACTGGATAGTACCCTAAGGGAGGGAGAACAGCACCCAGGGGTATCATTTACAAATAAACAAAGGATCCAAATTGCTTGGATGTTGGATTATTTTGGTGTTGATCAAATTGAGATCTCACCTATAGTGTCTGATGACCATAAAGAGGCAACAAAGACTATCATCAAGCAAGGACTAAAAGCAGACATTGTTTCTCATGGACGTGCACTCAAAGAAGATATTGATGTTTCATTGGATTGTGATGCAAAGTGCTGTGCAGCGTATTTGGGAATATCAGATATCCACCTAAAAGACAAATTACGAATTTCAAGAGAAGAAGCACTAGAGAGAGCAGTGAGTACTGTAGAGTATGCAAAATCTCACGGACTTGAAATTAGATTTACAGTTGAGGATGGAAGTAGAGCAGAACCAGAATTCTTACTAAAAGTTTGCAAAGAAATTGAAGCAGCAGGAGTAGATAGGATTAGCCTTCCAGATACTGTAGGGATTCTGCGACCAATTGGAATGTATAATTTTGTTAAAAAAGTAAGAGATGTTGTAGATGTACCATTAGATGCACATGTTCACAATGATATTGGTTTTGCAGTTGCAAATGCATTTTCAGCATGTGATGCAGGAGTTGGTCAGATTCATACCACAATTGATGGTATAGGAGAGAGAACAGGGATTCCACCACTAGCAGAAGTTGCAGTAGCATTAACTTATCTCTACAAATCACCAAATGATTTCAGACTAGATATGTTACTTGATTTATCTAGGTTAATTGAAGAATACACGTCAATCAAACCATATGACTCAAAGCCAATTGTAGGTTCATCAGCGTACAAACACAAAGCAGGTACACACCTTGCAGCAATTCTTAAAAATCCTGCAGCTTATGAACCAATTCCTCCTAGAGCAGTTGGGAATAGAAGAAGGATAGTTTTTGGGGAACTAGCAGGAAAAACAGGTGCGGCATATTTGATGTCTCTTTTAGGGCTGGAAAAAGATGATAAAGGTGCAAGAGCAGTTGCTGCAGGATTAAAGAATTTAAGAATGGGGGATCTTGTAGAGATCCCACTAGAAGACAGACTTGAAGATAAGATGATTGATTCTAGCAAAAGCTAGGCTAGATGTGTTGTTATTTACGCAGATAATGTGTGAGAAAAAAAGTCGTAAATATCATTACAAAAAACCCATAAAATCAAAGAATCAGCCATTACAGGAATTTGCAAATCTTTCTCTAATACGATTACCTTGTTGAATATCTGGATGCTTATTCAAATACTGTTTGTTTTTAGTATAACTGGTTGAATAACGTTTGCATGAAACCAGGGAAGACCTTACAGAAATTTACGAAATGACAGGTTTTAAGAGGAGTTGTGTGCAATATCAGCCCATCATGGCAAACCAACAAATTCATCCATGTTTCCATTTTCTTGTTCCTTTTCAATACATTGTGTTGATTGAATAAATGAAATTGCCAAAGCATTACAAGCAAAAGTGGATATATTCAAATTACTATGGTCACAAAAAGCATCCAATTCAATATTCTGATCATCAGGATCATATTCTAAAAACAATGACAAAAAATATCTAGATGTAAAGTTGGCTATTGATATTTACATCTCGGCAATCACCAAAAGGGTCATATTCAAAGACATCTAGGTACCTTTCATAAAATGCAAAATATACACCATGTTGTTTTATCAGTGACAGTACCTTATCTTTATCCAATTTATTTTTGTCTAGTCTGTCATTTTCAGCTATTTTTTTTTTGTGCTTTGTTGTTATAATTATCAACTATATCAGGCAAGATATCAAATGCATAAATTATGAACAACTTGTTACAATAGATATTCTTGTACAATATGCGATTTTAGGTAAGACATGCAATAGACTTTTAAAATATTTAATATATTTAAATTAATTTATAAAAAGATACACAAGATATGTAAGATACTTTGTTTATTTTGCTATAAAGTTTTTTCTTTGAAATTACAAAATAATTTTTAGAGTGTCTTAGCAGATGGTTCTGTGATACATCTTAATAGACGTTGCTACAAATCACTTCTTTTTGAAGACTTGGATAAAGTCAAATAAATAAATCAATATAACACACATACACAGTAACGTAACTAGTTACAGTTTGAGTCTATGATTATCTCTTGTGATGCATCTCCCATGAACCTGTTTACTGGTTTATTGTCCTCTTGAATCAGTTCAACATGAGTCTGGAGATATACCGTATCTATCTGTTCAGAGTCTAGAGTGAACAGCGGAAGTTCCATAAATGGTAGAGCAATAGTCCCACGAACTGGATTTGAACGGGTATTGTCGTATTCAAACTCTGCAAATGTTGTCTTATCAGCATACGGCTCATTTAGGGTTGTACCAAAGCGAGTCTGGTTAGGGGATATTACACCATTAGAGCCAGTACATCCATTATCTACTGCTTCACACCAAAAGTCAGCTACAATCTTTACATCATTATCCATATTGCCAGAGTTTTGTACTGCAATAGAGCCTTCATTAGATGTGGTACCAACATTCACAATACCAAAGTCAAGGGAGACAGTATCTAGTGTTAATTCGCAAATTGGTTCAGCAGTTATACGGATAATTTGAACACCGTCATCTGAGCCAGCTGCAACTAGGGCGTATGTGGATGTGCCAATTTGGACGGTGGTGATGTCAGTTGCTCCATCAAGTTCATCAAAGGTATTATTATTACTATCAGTATCACCATCAGTTACTGAGGATGCAGCAGTTGGTACTGCAGGGTTTGATATATCAATAATTTGAACACCGTCATCTGTTAAAGATGCAACTAGGGCGTATGTGGATTCACCAATTTTGACGGTGGTGATGCTAGTAGCTTCACCAAGTTCATCAAAGACACTACTAGTACCAGTACCATCATCTTGACCATCAGTTATTGAGGATACAGCAGTTGGCATTGTAGGGTCTGTTATATCAATAATTTGGATGCCGTCATCTTCAAAAGCTGCAACTAGGGCGTATGTGGATTGACCAATTTTGACGGTGGTGATGCCATCAGCTCCATCAAGTTCATCAAAGCCACCAACACCATCAGATATTGAAGATGCAGCAGTTGGTACTGCAGGGTTTGATATATCAATAATTTGGACACCGCTTTCATTAAAAGCTGTAACTAGGGCGTATGTGGATTCACCAATTTTGACGGTGGTGATGTCATTAGCTCCATCAAGTTGATCAAAGACACTACTAGTACCAGTACCATCATCTTGACCATCAATTATTGAGGATACAGCAGTTGGCATTGTAGGGTCTGTTATATCAATAATTTGAACACCGTCATCTGTTAAAGCTGCAACTAGGGCGTATGTGGATGTGCCAATTGTGACAGTAGTAATATTGCGAGTTCCATCAAGTACATCATAGCCCTCTGCCCCATCAGCTATGAAAGTTACAGCAGTTGGCATTGTAGGGTCTGTTATATCAATAATTTGGACACCGCCATCTGTAAAAGATGTAACTAGGGCGTATGTGGATGTGTCAGTTTTAACGGTGGTGATGTCAAAAGATCCAAAGAGTTGAAAGTCATCAGTATCATCCATTATTGAAAATGTAGAAGATGGACTTTTAGGATTTGTTATATCAATAATTTGTACACCATGATCTATTAAAGATGCAACTAGGGCGTATGTGGAATCATCAATTTGAACAGTGGTGATGCCACTAGCTGCATCAAGTTCATCAAAGCCATCAACATTGTCAGTTACTGAAGATACAGCTATTGGACGTACAAATACTTCAGTTGATTCGGGGTTTAGTTCTGGTTGATCTTCTGCTATACGAATAATTTGGATGCCGTCATCAGAATTACCTGCAGCTATGGCGTATATGGATAAATCAATTTGGACGGTGGTGATGGCATTAGATCCACCAAGTGTATCAAAGGTAGTACCATCAGTTATTGAAGGTGCAACAGCAGTTGGAGCTGCAGGGTTTGATATATTGATAATTTGGATGGCGTCATCATCACTAGATGCAACTAGGGCGTATGTGAATGGACCGATTGTGGTAGTGGTGATGTCACTAGCTCCATCAAGTGTATCAAAGGTATTATCATTAGCATCAGTATCACCATTAGATACTGAAGCAACAGCAGTTGGAGTTGTAGGGATTGTCATGTTAATAATTTGTATGCCGTCATCATCCCTAGATGCAACTAGGGCGTATGTGGATTTACCAATTTTGACGGTGGTGATGGCACTAGCTCCATCGAGTTCATCAAAGGCATTATTATCACCATCAGTATCACCATCAGTTATTGAATCTACAGCAGTTGGAGCTGCAGGGGTTGTTATGTTAATAATTTGTATGCCGTCATCAACACTAGATGCAACTAGGGCGTATGTATCTGAACCAATTTTGACGGTGGTGATTGCACTAGCTCCATCGAGTTCATCAAAGGCATTATTAACACCATCAGTATCACCATCAGTTATTGAATCTACAGCAGTTGGAGCTGCAGGGGTTGTTATGTTAATAATTTGTATGCCGTCATCAATACTAGATGCAACTAGGGCGTATGTATCTGAACCAATTTTGACGGTGGTGATGGCACTAGCTCCATCGAGTTCATCAAAGGTATTATTAACACCATCAGTATCATCATCAGATATTGAAGCAACAGCAGTTGGAGCTGCAGGGGTTGTCATGTTAATAATTTGTATGCCGTCATCATCCCTAGATGCAACTAGGGCGTATGTATCTGAACCAATTTTGACGGTGGAGCTGCTAACAGCTCCATCAAGTTCATCAAAGGCATTATTATCACCATCAGTATCACCATCAGATACTGATGCAACAGCAGTTGGAGTTGTAGGGATTGTCATGTTAATAATTTGTATGCCGTCATCATCCCTAGATGCAACTAGAGCGTATGTGGATGAGTTAATTTGGACGGTGGTGATATTAGTTGCGCCATCGAGTTCATCAAAGGTATTATTATCACCATCAGTATCACCATCAGATATTGAAGTTACAGCTATAGGATTTGCAGGTGTTGCAGGTTCGGGTTCTGGAACTGGTTCTGGTTGATTTTCTGCTATACGAATAATTTGGACACCGTCATCAGATAAAGATGCAACTAGGGCGTATATAGATGAGTTAATTTGGATTGTGGTGATGGCACTAGCTCCACTAAGTGTATCAAATGTGCTATCATCAGATAGTGAAGATGCAGATGTTGGCATTGTAGGATCTGTTATATCGATGATTTGGACACCGTGATCAAATTGAGATGCAACTAGGGCGTATGTGGATTCACCAATTTTAACGGTGGTGATGGAAGTAGCTCCACTAAGTTCCAAGATATCATCATCATTTATTGAAGATGTGGCAATTGGGGCTGCAGGGTTTGATATATCAATAATTTGGACACCGTTATCAAATTGAGATGCAACTAGGGCGTATGTGGATTCACCAATTTTAACGGTGGTAATATCAATAGCCCCTCGAAGTGCATCAAAGGTAGTATTAGTACCAGTGCCATCATCTTGACCATCATTTATTGAGAATACAGCAGTTGGGGCTGCAGGAATTGATATGTCTATAATTTGTACACCGTTATCAGAAAAAGATGCAACTAGGGCGTATGTGGATTCACCAATGGTAACAGTGGCGATGTCACTAGCTCCATCAAGTTCATCAAAAGTGCCGCCGGCACCATCATTACCATTCTCAGTTACTGAAGATACAGCAGTTGGTCTTGCAGGGTTTGATATATTGATAATTTGGACACCGTCATCAAGAATAGTTGCAACTAGGGCATACATGAAACCATCAATTTTGACGGTGGTGATGCCAGTAGCTCCTCTATATTCATCAAAGACACCACCAGCACCGTCACTTTCACCATCAACTCTTGAGGATACACCTATTGGGTTTCTGGGATCTGATATATTGACCATTTGGACACCGTCATCAAATGTAGATGCAATAAGGGCGTATGTTAAATCACCAATTTTGACGGCGGCGATACCACCAGCTCCATCTAGGAGATCAAAGAAAGTGCCATCAGCTATTGAAGATGGAGCTAGTGGCATTGTGGGATTTGTTATATCAATAATTTGAAGACTATCACCGCTAGAAGATATAACTAGTGCATATATCAATTCGCCAATTTGGACGGTGGTGATACCATCAGATCCATCAAGTCTATCAAAGGTACTACCAATACCATCAGCACCACCATTAATTACAGAATGTACAGCTATAGGATTTTCAGGTGTTGCAGGTTCTGGTTCGGGTTCTGGTTCGGGTTCTGGTTGATCTTCGGCTATACGAATAATTTGGACAGCACTCTCTGAATTAGATGTAACTAGGGCGTATATGGATGAATCAATTTGGACGGTGGTGATATCAATAGCTGAAGCAAGTGTAGTAAAGCCGTCGGTATCATCAATTATTGAAGATGCAACAGTTGGGACAGCAGGGTTTGTTATATTAATAATTTGTACGCCGTTATCTCCCTGAGCTACAACTAGGGCGTATGTAGAATCACCAATTTTGAGTGTGGTGATGCTGCGAGCTCCAGCAAGTGTATCAAAGGTACCACTAGCACCATCAGAATCACCATCAGTTATTGAAGATACGTCAGTGGGGATTAGAGGGTCTGATATATCAATAATTTGGATACCGTTATCATTTTGAGATGCAACTAGGGCGTAGGTGGAACCATCAATTTTGACGGTGGTAATATCAAAAGATCCAGCAAGTGTATCAAAGGTACCACCATCACCATCACCACCACCATCACCGATTGAAAGTACAACTCTCGGGGCTGCAGGATTTGATATATTGATAATTTGGATACCGTTATCTCTAACTGATGCAACTAGGGCGTATATAGCTTGATCAATTTTGACGGTGGTGATGCCAGCAGCTCCATCAAGTCTATCAAAACCATTAAAACCATCAATTATTGAGGATGCAGGTTTTGGGACAGCAGGATTTGATATGTCAATAATTTGGACGGCGTTATTTGTAACTGATGCAACTAGGGCGTAGGTGGAACCATCAATTTTGACGGTGGTGATGTCAAAAGCTCCATTAAGTGCAGTAAAACCACCAACCTCATCAGTTATTCCGGCTGTAAATTTTATGTCATCAGGGTCTGATATTTCGACGATATGGACACCGTCATCTACATCAGATGCAACTAGGGCGTAGGTGGAATCACCAATTGTAACAGTGGTGATGCCAGTAGCTCCATCAAGTACAGCAGAACTATCATCATCAATTGAATCTACAGCAGCTGGTACTGCAGGGTTTGTTATATCAATAATTTGGACACCGTCATCTCTTTTAGATGTAACTAGGGCGTAGGTGGAATCACCAATTGCAACAGTGGTGATGCCAGTAGCTGCATCAAGTTCATCAAAGCCATCAACACCATCAGTTATAGAGGCTACAGCTATGGGGTTTTCAGGTGTTGCAGGAGGTTCAGGTCCGGATATGCGGATAATTTGGACACCGTCATCATCACCAGCTGCAACTAGGGCGTATGTGAAACCATCAATTTTGACGGTGGTGATGCCAGTAGCTCCATTAAGTTCATCAAAGCCACCAACATCATCAGTTATTGAAGCTGCAGCAGTTGGGGCTGCAGGGTTTGTTATATCTATAATTTGGACACCGTCACCTATTCTAGATGCAACTAGGGCGTAGATGGAATCACCAATTGTAACAGTGGTGATGCCAAAAGGTCCATCAAGTTCATCAAAGGGACTAGGGTTATCAACAGTAGCATCAGTTATTGAAGTTACAGAAGTTGGGTTTGCGGGATCTGTTATATCAATAATTTGGACACCATCCTCAGTTTCAGATATAACTAGGGCGTAGGTGGATGTGTCAATTGTAACAGTGGTGATGTCATAAGTTAGAAAACGTGCATCAAAGCCATTAGCAACCGTTTCATCTATTGAAGATACAAACATGGGGGCTGTAGGGTCTGATATGTCTATAATTTGAACGTCTGCACTGAAGGTAGATGTAACTAGGGCGTAGGTGGATGTGTCGATTTGTACGATGGTGAGGTTACGAAGGGCAAAGAGGTTAAAGCCATCAACATTATGAGCTAGTGAATGTGTAGCAAGTGGTATTGCAGGGTTTGATATGTTAATAATTTGGATGCCGTCATCTGAGTCAGTTGTAACTAGGGCGTATGTGGATTCACCAATTTTAACGGTGCTGATGGCAACAGGTCCACGAAGTTCATTAAATGCAACACCATTAGTATCAAGTTCACCATCAGTTATTGAAGCTACAGCAGTGGGCATTGCAGGGTCTGATATATCAATAATTTGGACACCGTCATCTCCAAAAGATGCAACTAGGGCGTAAACAGATGAACCAATTTGGACGGTGGTAATGTCAAATGCTCTATCAAGTTCATCAAAGGTACTACCATTATCATCAGTAGCATCAGTTATTGAAGATACAGCAGTTGGCATTGTAGGGTCTGATATATCAATAATTTGAACACCGTCATCAAATTCAGATACAACTAGGGCGTATGTGGATTCACCAATTTTGACGGTGGTGATGTTACTAGATCCATTAAGTGTATCAAAGCCATCCACACCATCAGTTACAGAAGATACAGCAATTGGAGTGATAAATATTTCAGGTATTTCTGGTTCTGGTTCTGGTTCTGATATACGGATAATTTGAACACCGTCATCATCTACAGCTGTAACTAGGGCGTATGTGGATGTACCAATTTGGACGGTGGTGATATCAGTAGCTCCATCAAGGGTATTAAAACCACCAACCTCATCAGTTGCTGAGAATGCAGCAGTTGGGGCTCTGGGGTTTGTTATATTGATAATTTGTATGCCGTCATCGTCAATTGCTGCAACTAGGGCGTATGTGAATTCACCAATTTTGACGGTGGTGATGCCAGTAGCTCCATCAAGCGTATCAAAGTCACTACCATTATCAGCAGTAGCATCAGTTATTGAAGATACAGCAGTAAAACTTGAAGAGTCTGATATGTTAATAATTTGAACACCGTTACCTGTACGAGATGTAACTAGGGCGTATGGGGTTGAACCAATTGTAACATGGGTAATGCCAGTAGCTCCACCAAGGTCAAAGGTACCACCATCAGCTATTACAGATATAGGTACGGGTGTTGCAGGATTTGATATATCGATAACTTGAACGTTGTTATGGAAGCTAGATGTGATTAGGGCGTATGTGGATTCACCAATTTTGACGGTGGTGATGTTAGTAGGAAGAGAGAGTGCAAAGCCACCAGAACCATCAGTTATTGAAGATGTAGCAATTGGAGATGCAGGGTTTGATATGTTAATAATTTGAACACCGTTATCATCACCAGATACAACTAGGGCGTATGTAGCTTGACCAATTGTAACAGTGGTGATGTCAAAAGCTCCATTGAGTTCATCAAAGGTACTGCCAGTACCATCATCTTCACCATCAGTTATTGAAGCTACAGACATTGGGGATGCAGGAGTTGATATGTCTATAATTTGTACACCACCATCTAGAAAAGATGCAACTAGGGCGTATGTGGATTCACCAATTTTGACGGTGGTGATATCCCAAGCTCCACCAAGTGTATCAAAGCCACCAGTACCATTAATTATTGAAGTTACAGCAGTTGGCATTGTAGGGTCTGATATGTCTATAATTTGTACACCGTTCTCTGTGATAGAGGTAACTAGGGCGTATGTGGATTCATCAATTTTGACGGTGGTGATCCTATTAGCTCCATCAAGTGTGTCAAAGCCATCTGCACCATCAGTTATTGAGGATACAGCAGTTGGGGTTGTAAATATTTCAGGTCTTTCTGGTTCTGGTTCTGGTTCTGGTTCTGGTTCTGGTTCTGGTTCTGGTTGATTGTCTGCTATACGAATAATTTGGACACCGTTATCACTAAAAGCTGCAACTATGGCGTATATCGATGAGTCAATTTGGACAGTGGTGATACCAAAAGCTCCATCAAGTTCATCAAATGGACTACCATCAGTTATTGAGGATACAGTAGTTGGGGATGCAGGGTTTGTTATATTGATAATTTGGACACCGTCATCGGTGTTAGATGCAACTATGGCGTATGTGGATTGACCGATTTGGACGGTGGTGATTCCACTAGCTCCATCAAGTTCATCAAAGGTACCACCATTACCATCACTACCACCATCAGTTATTGAGGATACAGCAGTTGGGGATGCAGGGTTTGTTATATTGATAATTTGGATGCCGTCATCGCTAATAGATGCAACTAGGGCGTATGTATCAGAACCAATTTTGACGGTGGTGATTCCAATAGCTCCATCAAGTTCATCAAATGTACTACCATCAGTTATTGATGTTACAGCAGTTGGGGTGGCAGGGTTTGTTATATCAATAATTTGGATGCCGTCATCAGTTTCAGATACAGCTAGGGCGTATGTAGATGCACCAATTTGGACGGTGGTGATGTCAACAACTCCCTCAAGTTCATCAAAGGTACCGCCACTACCATCAGATTCGCCATCAGATATTGATGTTACAGCAGTTGGGGTGGCAGGATTTGTTATATCAATAATTTGGATGCCGTTATCTGCGTTAGCTGCAACTAGGGCGTATGTAGATGAACCAATTTTAACGGTGGTGATTCCATTAGCGGCAAGAAGTTCATCAAAGGTACCACCATTACCATCACTACTACCATCAGTTATTGCGGATACAGCAGTTGGGGATGCAGGGTTTGTTATATCAATAATTTGGACACCGTTATCATGAAAAGATGCAACTAGGGCGTAGGTGGATTGACCAATTGTTACGATGGAGATGGCGCGAGCTCTATCAAGTGTATTAAATGTACTACCATCAGTTATTGAAGATGTAGCAATGGGGGCTGCAGGATTTGTTATATTAATAATTTGGATGCCGTCATCAGTTTGAGCTACAACTAGGGCGTATATATCAGAGCCAATTTTGACGGTATTGACACGAGTAGCTCCAAGAAGTTCATCAAAGGTACCACTAGCACCATCTCTATCACCATCAGTTATTGAAGATACAGCTATAGGATTTTCAGGTGTTGCTACTGTCTCTGGTATTGGTTGATTGTCTGCTATACTAATAATTTGGATGCCGTCATCATTAAAAGCTGCAACTAGGGCGTAAATAGATGAACCAATTTGGATGGTGGTGATACCATTAGCTGCATCAAGTTCATCAAAGCCACCAACACCATCAGTTATTGAGGATGCAGCAGTTGGGGATGAAGGATCTGTTATATCAATAATTTGAACACCGTCATCTCCTATGGATGTAACTAGTGCATATGTGGATGTGCCAATTTTGACGGTGGTGATGTCAAATGCTAAATTAAGTGTATCAAAGGTAACACCATCAGTTACAGAAGATACATGACTTGGGGCTGCAGGATCTGTTATATTGATAATTTGAACACCGCCATCGGTTATAGCTGCAACTAGGGCGTATACATCAGAGCCAATTTCGACGGTGGTGATGCCAACTGCTCCATCAAGTTGATTAAAGGCACCAGTATTATCAGCTATTGAAGATACAGCAGTTGGAGCGGCAGGAGTGGATATATCAATAATTTGAACACCGTCATCTGCATTAGCTGCAACTAGGGCGTATGTAGCAGAGCCAATTTTGACGGTGGTGATGCCAGATGCTCCTTCAAGTTCATTAAAGGTACCAGTACCACCATCACTACCACCATCACTTATTGAAGATGTAGGAGTTGGGGCGGCAGGATTTGTTATATTGATAATTTGGACACCGTTATCCACATCAGATGCAACTAGGGCGTATATATCAGAGCCAATTTCTACGGTGGTGATGCTACGAGCTCCATTAAGTTCATTAAATCCACCAACACCATCAGTTACAGAAGATACAGGAGTTGGGGCGGCAGGATTTGTTATATTGATAATTTGAACACCGTCATCAAATTGAGCTGCAACTAGGGCGTATACATCAGAGCCAATCTCGACGGTGGTGATGTCATATGCGTTATCAAGTTCAGGATAGGTAGCCTCAGCTATTGAGGATACATGACTTGGGGATGAAGGATCTGTTATATTGATAATTTGGACACCGTGATCATTGTGAGATGCAACTAGGGCGTATATATCAGAGCCAATTTCGACGGTGGTGATGCCACGAGCTCCATCAAGTTCATCAAATCCACCAACACCATCAGTTACAGAAGATATAGCTCTGGGACTTTCAGGTGTTGCAGGTGTACAAAGAGGTTCTGTATTACCGGAAGTACCTCCAGTAGTATTTATGGTAATCCTCAAATTGAGTATATCACCTGATGAAAAGCTACTTGTTCCGGGATCATTAATGGTGATAGCTATTGGTACATTTGTATCAGTGATATTAGATGGTGTTGTAGTGATGTAGATTTTTCCATCGCAATCAAGAGATACTTGTGGATCAGTTGGTCCTCCAGTAAATGTTAGACTAGCTATGGTAATACCAGTATCAGCTCTAGCAGTTCCAGCTAGAATGTCATTTAAAGGTACAGCTGCACCCAGACCAATATTGAATTGTATATGAGCTCTAGATTCCCCAGTTTCTATACTAGTATTAGTTATGGTGTATGATGTTAGTTCTGGTTCTGGTTCTGGTTCTGGTTCTGGTTCTGGTTCTGGTTCTGGTTCTGGTTCTGGTTCTGGTTCTGGTTCTGGTTCTGATTGAGATTCTGCTATACGAATAATTTGAACGCCGTCATCATTAAAAGCTGTAACTATAGCATATATGGATGAACCAATGGTAACAGTTGCAATATCACTAGCTCCAGCAAGTTCTTCAAATCCATCAACACCATCAGTTACAGAAGAGGCAGCAGTTGGCATTGTAGGATCTGTTATATTAATAATTTGGATGCCATCATCACCACGAGATGCAACTAGGGCGTATGTAGATGAACCAATTTTGACGGTGGTAATGCCATAAGGTTGACTAAGTTCCTCAAAGGGAGTAGGATTACTAGCAGAAGTATCAGTTACAGAAGATGCAACAGTTGGACTTGTAGGATTTGTTATATTAATAATTTGGACACCGTTATCGCCGCTAGATGCAACTAGGGCGTATGTAGACTCACCAATTACAACAGTTGTAATGTCACGAGGCGTCTCAAGTCTTTCAAATGTACTACCATCAACTACAGAAGATGCAACAGTTGGAGTTGTAGGATCTGTTATATCAACAATTTGTACACCGTTATCAAAAGCTGCTGCAACTAGGGCGTATGTGGAACCACTAATTTCGACGGTGGTGATGCCAGTTGCTCCAAAAAGTCTATCATAGCCACCTATACCCCTAGCTATTGAAGATGCAGCAGTTGGAGTTGTAGGATCTGTTATATTAATAATTTGGACACCATTATCGTTACTAGCTGCAACTAGGGCGTATGTGGAACCACTAATTTCGACGGTGGTGATGCCACTAGCTCCATTAAGTCGATTAAAGGGAGTACCATCACGTACAGAAGATGCAGAAGCTGGAGCTGTAAGATCTGTTATATCAACAATTTGTACACCGTCATCTGTATTAGCTGTAACTAGGGCGTACAACGATGAATTAATTTCGACGGTGGTGATGTCATAAGCTCCTCGAAGTGTATCAAAGGTACTACCATCACGTATCGAAGATACAGCAGTTGGGTTTTCAGGATCTGTCATATTGATAATTTGGACGCCGTGGTCGTTGTTAGCTGCAACTAGGGCGTATGTGAATGCATCAATTTGTACAGTGGTAATGCCAAAAGCATTATCAAGTCTAAATCCTCCTGTATTATCAGATATTGAAGATACAGCTACTGGATTTGCAAGTATTGTGAATTCGGGTCCTGGTTCTGGTTCTGGTTCTGGTTGATCTTCTGCTATACGAATAATTTGGACACTGTTATCATTTTGAGATGCAACTAGGGCGTAAACAGATGAGTCAATTTGGACGGTGGTGATGCCATTAGCTCCAGCAAGTGCATCAAAGGTAACACCATCAGTTATTGAAGATGCTGCAGTTGGGGATGCGGGGTTTGTTATATTGATAATTTGGACACCGTTATCAATTGAAGATGCAACTAGGGCGTATGTATCAGAACCAATTTTGACGGTGGTGATGTTAGTTGCTGCGTCAAGTTCATCAAAGGTACCACCGTCAGTTACTGAAGATACAGCAGTGGGGGCTGCAGGAATTGATACATCAATAATTTGGACGCCGTCATCAGTAAAAGATGCAACTAGGGCGTATGTATCAGAACCAATTTTAACGGTGGTGATGCCAGCGGCTCCACCAAGTTCATCAAAGGTACCACCGTCAGTTATTGAAGATGTAGCAGTTGGGGCTGCGGGATTTGTTATATCAATAATTTGGATGCCGTCATCATTAAAAGATGCAACTAGGGCGTAGGTGGATTGACCAATTGTAACAGTGGTGATGTTAAGAGCTCCGTCAAGTTCATCAAAGGTACCACCACTACCATCAGATTCACCATCAGTTATTGAAGATACAGCAGTTGGGGTTGCGGGATTTGTTATATTGATAATTTGGATGCCGTCATCTGTAAGAGATGCAACTAGGGCGTATGTATCAGAGCCAATTTGGACGGTGGTGATGTCAAATGCTCCGTCAAGTTCATCAAAGCCACCGACCTCGTCAGTTACTGAAGATACAGCAGTTGGGGTTGCAGGGTTTGTTATATTAATAATTTGGATGCCGTCATCTTCACGAGATGCAACTAGGGCGTATGTATCAGAACCAATTTTGACGGTGGTGATGTTAGTTGCTCCGTCAAGTTCATCAAAGGTACCACCGTCAGTTACTGAAGATACAGCAGTGGGGGCTGCAGGGTTTGTCATATTAATAATTTGGACGCCGTCAGCAGTAAAAGATGCAACTAGGGCGTAAACAGATGAATCAATTTTGACGGTGGTGATGCTAGATGCTCCGTCAAGTTCATCAAAGGTACTACCATCAGTTATTGAAGATACAGCTACTGGATTTTCAGGTGTTGCAGTTGGTGGTTCTGATAGACGAATAATTTGGACACCACTATCTGTCTCAGATGTAACTAGGGCGTATGTAGCAGAGTCAATTTGGACGGTGGTGATGCCAACAGCTCCATCAAGTGTATCAAATGTGCTACCATCAGTTATTGAGGATACAGCAGTTGGAGATGCAGGGTTTGTTATATTAATAATTTGGACACCGTCATCTAGGTTAGATGCAACTAGGGCGTACAGAGATGAGCCAATTTGGACGGTGGTAATACCACGAGCTCCATCAAGTGTATCAAAGGTACCACCATCAGTTATTGAAGATGTAGCAATGGGGGTGGCAGGATTTGTTATATTAATAATTTGGATGCCGTCATCATTTTGAGATGCAACAAGGGCGTATGTAGATTGACCAATTTGGACGGTGGTGATATCACGAGCTCTATCAAGTTCATTAAAGGTACCACCACGACCATCAGATTCGCCATCAGTTATTGAAGATACAGCAGTTGGGGTGGCAGGATTTGTTATATTGATAATTTGGATGCCGTCATCGATGTTAGATGCAACTAGGGCGTATGTGGATTCACCAATTTTGACGGTGGTGATATCCCAAGCTCCATTAAGTTCATCAAATGCACTACCATTAGTATTAGTAGCATCAGTTATTGAAGATGTAGCAATGGGGGCTGCGGGATTTGTTATATTGATAATTTGAACACCGTCATCTATATCAGATGCAACTAGGGCGTATATATCAGAGCCAATTTCGACGGTGGTGATGCCACGAGCTCCATCAAGTTCATCAAATGTACCACTAGCACCATCGCTACCACCATCAGTTATTGAAGATGTGGCAGTGGGGGCTGCGGGATTTGTTATATTGATAATTTGAACACCGTCAGCGGAGGTAGATGCAACTAGGGCGTATGTAGATGAATCAATTTTAACGGTGGTGATGCTACTAGCTCCAGTAAGTTCATCAAATGTGTTAGGAACAGCAAGAGTAGAAGTAGATATTGAAGATGTAGCAATGGGGGCTGCGGGATTTGTTATATTGATAATTTGGACGCCGTTATCACTAAGAGATGCAACTAGGGCGTATGTAGATGAATCAATTTCAACGGTGGTGATGCCAGCTGCTCCGCGAAGTTCATCAAAGGTACCAGTACCACCATCGCTATCACCATCAGATATTGAAGATACAGCTATAGGATTTGCAGGTGTTGCCACTGTTGACTGTGCAAAAGCCATCCCCTCTTCTCCACCCCCCGTTTCTCCAAGAAAGACAAAAAGTGAAAAGGCAATGAGAATCATTGCCATCATGGTATTTATCATATAGTAGTCACAAGTTATAAAAAATACAAGTATTTATAGTATTTAGATACGTTCTAACCTTGAAATTAGTTCATTCCATAGTATACCAAAATCCAGATACGTTTGGAATAGAGAAAAAACCATCTAATCATGCAAAAACTAGATTCACCAAATATCCGAGATAATAAAGCAAAAAGAGAATAGAATGAAAAATGTAGGTGTTACTGATTCTGAGGACATCGTGAGATTGGTGCAAAAACCATACTGTATTATCTCAGATCAGCAAAGTTCCAATCCGAGGAAATCAGGCAGACAGTAGGACCAAAAAGAATCATCAACAAAGAGATAATGAGTTGTGGAATATATCATCATTTGAAAAATTTAGTGATAGTATTTCTTGAGAAGATGATTACACAAAAGAGTCCACATACCTCACAATACATACACAGATGTGAGGAGTAATGATTAGCAGTAGCAGCAATTCAACTAAAAAAGAACAAGTGACGCAATGAGTTTGATACAAGAAATAGAGAGAGAAAACATACACTAATTCATGTGGCACATAACTATCTGTTAGACGATGTCAGATAAGCTTGGTTGTACTAATACATACAATTATTATCATATTATACATTTGATAATGCAATGGGCAATGCAATTACAACTAAAACTATTGCAAAACATGACATATAACATCCATACTCTAATCACGGCTTTGTTATACAAACAAATCTGAATGCAAAGATGGGGGTGGTGGTAGCACATCAAAATTTGAAAAGAAACTGGTAAATGAGATAAAACAATCAGAGTCGGTAAATCATCAACAGACAAACTCAAGCTAGAATGATTCTACTGCAAGACCCAAAGAAAGCAAAATGGTTCAAGCATTCAAGTGTTAATTGATTGGTACAACTACACATATCCCTTGATGGATACATCTGGAAACCCACCAGCTAAAGCATTTGTAAGAAAATGCCAAAAAAAAGAAAACAAGTTATCGACAAGCAAACAAGAGAAGAAATCATGCAAAGTAAAAAACCAACTAATTTAGGATACCAGTAATTAGCTGCAAAAAAAAAGTGGACAACCCCATAATCAAGATATACAAAATAAACAAAATTGGCGCCGGGAGGGAGATTTGAACTCCCGTTCCCTTGCGAGAACGCGCTTTATGGTTAACTATTTCCAGGCGCGCGCCCTACCAGGCTAGGCGACCCCGGCACAAGTCTTGCGACAAAAATATTTGGCGGGATATGATTATAAATTATGTTACTAGGTACTATTTCCAAATTGTGATAGTTATCGATTTTTCCACATTATTTCCTTGATTGTCAATTGCTTTAACAGATATTTTGTAAAGACCTTCAAGAGCAATATCACCGTCATTTTTTATTTGATTCCATGAAAAACTAGTTTCATCACCAGGATCAAGAGTTGATGTTATTGTAAATACATCAGGAGAAAACATCAAAATCCCAAATAATCCAGTAATTTGAAGATCGTAAGAATCATCAAAGAATGTTAAAGGAACAGTTCCAGAATTTACAATCTGAATAATTATTTCTTCACCTTTTTTAAAATCAGATTTTTCAGTAACTAGAGAAATTGATGGTCCTTCAACAAAAATCAATTGATTGGTATTTTTTACATCAATTAGATATACACCAAAACCAAGTCCGGCAATCACACCAATTCCAATAAAGAGCATAAGACTTTTTGCTAACAATTTCTTTCAAAATAAACTTGTTTTTTTAATCCTTTGGTGGAGTGGGTTTAGTTCTCCATTTTTTCGGATAAGTGTTAGGCGCCATAATGATTCTTTTTGTTTCAAATGCATATCCTTTTGAAGCATCACGAATTTCTTGCTCAGAGATTGTAGCTTCTGCTAATGCCACTGCTTCTCCTTTTTGAGTATAAACTCCAACAATGTCACCTTTTTTCAAATTTTGTGAAATTTTCAATATTCCAGGTATTGCTAGTTGAGCTCCATGACACAGTGCATCTACTGCTGAATCTCGAATTACCACAGATTTTAATTCACTGAGGGCACATTCCACTGGTTTGATCATTTTCAATAATTTACTATCATCTTTTTTTTCTGTCCATACTGCAAAAGCATCTGCGAGTTCGTGTAGTGTTACCAATCCATCACGCTCATAAAATTGATCAACCCTAGTTCGTCGAAGCTCCACCATAGTTGCACCAGGTCCCAAGATTTCTCCGATATCATAGTAAAGTTTTCTAATATAAGTTCCAGATTCACATAAAATTCTAGTCAAAAGTAATCTTTCTTTTTGTTCAATTATTTCAAATTCATAGATTGTTCTCATTCTAGTTTGTCTTAGAACAGCAGAACGTTGTGGGGGTTTTTGAAAGATTTCACCTCTAAACATTTCAACAATCTCATCGAGCTTTTCCTTTGATGGAAGAGAGTGAATTCTTCCTAAAGCATGATACTCTTTAGGACCATACAGTAGGACACCCAATGCTTTAGTTGCCTCACCCAACCCTAAAGGCAAAACTCCAGAAACTTGAGGATCTAATGTACCACTATGGCCAATTTTTGGAAGTTTCAAGAGACGTTTTGTCCATGCCACAGTTTCATGGCTTGTAGGACCGGGGGGTTTATCTAAAAGGATGATTCCGTAATTTAGTAATTGTTCAACTGTTCTTTTATCATAGTATGTCCCATATGTATCATCAGTGATATCTTGATCAATTTCAACTAAATTTTTGAGTTGTTCAAGTGTCATAATAATTTTCTCACAGTCTCTGTAGTAACACCAATTACTTGTTGTGCAGTTAAATTATCTGTATTAATAATTAAATCAAATACAGATTTATCCTCACCAAAATCAAAATCATAAAGTTTTTTGTACAATGCCTTATTCTTGTCAAATCTTGCTTTTGTGATTTCATAAGCATCTGAAGGACTCATGTTATCACGAGACTGCATTCTTTTGGTACTACTTTCATGAGAACCCTCAAGCCAAATTTTTATTCCATTTTTAATTAACCAAGGTAAAGTATAACTGGTAATCACCATTCCGCCTTTATTAAAAAGAGCAATTAGTTTTTCATCTAGTTTTTTATCAAATTCAGGGTTTTGCTCACGCTGAATAAGAAATGCCATTCCCTCTGTAGTATCCCACCAATCATCACCTGCTGAATTAAAACCATGTTCAATTGCCATCTCTTTTAATACGTCTCCCCCACTGAGATACTGTAATTGAAATTCTTTTGCCAATCCTTTAGCAACTGTTGTTTTTCCCACTGCCGGAGGACCAGAAATGACTATAGATTTTGTCAACTAAGATCCATCGAGGTTTTTGTGAGTCTCATAATTATTCCACTAAATGCAATAGATGAAAGGAAATACCAAGCCCAAAGGTATAATGCATTCTCTTCAGTACAGACATGATCAACGTCTGCTGCTTGTTCTGCCGTACAGGTTAATTGGAATATATCTCCAGGAATTACATTTAATGGGATTGGTGAGAGAGCTACTGTATATGCAAATAGTTGTGGCAACACAAGATAAAAGATCAAAATTAAGGGAACAAAGGTAATCATCATGGGTCGCATGTTCATCTGCATCATCTCCATTGACATTTTGTTCATGTATGAGGATTTTTTACCTAGTTCAGCAATTTTTGCTTGATCTTTTGATTTCATTGCAGACATTCTCTCTTTTTGCCAACCACGAGTTTCTTTCATAATTCGTTTTAGTTTTACTTGATCAACCATTTTCTTTCTAACTGCAGCGTTGAAAATATTTAGTAAAATACCAAATCCAGATACTGCAAACATTGAAAGAATTAGTCCTTTGACTATGGGGTCATCACTGCCTAAAGCTTGTCTTCCATCACCTCCAAGAAAGTCAGGTAGCTGGAGGTGTATTGTATCGATAAAGAGTAGAATAAAATTGAGATCCATTTTTTACAGTCCTATTGCATTAATGATTTTACCTGCTGCTTCATCAACCTTTCCCTCGCCATTTAAAACATGTCTTACTGGGGCGCCTGTTATTACAGCACATGCAGAGATCATACCTGATTGAATATCTAGTTCTTTTTTAATATTAGCAAGGGTGATTTTATCTCTATTTCTAGTGGTATCTTTCATTCTCCTATTGTAGATTTCTTCAGGTTTTGCAGAGACTGAAACAAAGTTGGTGGGTTGGATAATTTTGAGAACGTGTTCAGGCAATCCTGGGTAGTACCCTTCTGGAGAATTGATAAATGCATGAGTGTCAATAATTATAATTTCTTCAGTATGGGATGCAATTTTTTCTGCTGCTGCTTTTTGAAGACGTTGTTGTTCAAATACAGGAAGCCTTCTGAGTTCATCTCTATTAGTGAGATCATTTTCTTTTGCAACTTCAAACATCAAAGTTCCATAGCTTACCATGTGAACATTTTTTTTGTGGTTTTTTAGAATTTCAACAATTTTAGTCAGCAAAGTAGTTTTTCCAACACCTGGAATCCCTATCATTACGATTTTCTTATTTTCTACCAAGTAAAGCACCCAAACGCGGCATGACAACTTCGACTTGTTCTTTGACTAGTTGTGTGTAATAGTTGATGAGAATATCTACCATAAGTAAAATTCCAATTCCAGAACCAAAAACTCCAAGTACATCAGATACTCCTGCCAATCCACCCAAAATTGCAGAACCAATTATGGTAACAGATGGGATGTATTTGTTTAACAGTGCTTCAACTGGGGCATTTGATCTTCTAAATCCAGGGATTTGTACATCTGCATCAAGCAAGTTTTGTGCTGCACTCTTTGGTGATAAACCACCAAGCTCAACCCATAATCTACCAAATACAATTACAATTCCAATCATAAATAAAACATATCCTACTGCACGTAGTGGATCTAGTGCTGCAACATCTAAACCTCTTGGAGGAGTCATGTAATAGATTATGCCACCTATAGGGGTGTTAGGACTAGTAGGATCAAACTGTGCTATAAAATTCATAAAGAAATTATTATTACGGGGATTGGCAGATGCCCACAACATTTGGAATATGAAAACAGCATTTGCCGTAAGTGCAGAAGCTAAAATGACTGGAATGTTTGAGACATACATTAACTTTATTGGATAAACGGCTGAAAAACCTCTGTACTTTGTAGAAACGATTGGAATTTCAATTTTGATGCCTTGAGTAAATACAAGAACTAGTAAAATTCCAGCAGTAAGTAACAGCCCAAATATGCTAGGCAGTTGGTTTGAGCGGAACAAGGTAGATGCAATATCCCCACCTCCAGTTAGGGATTGTGCTATATATGGAATGATTCCAATCATGCCGCCATCGCCGGCAGGTAATGGACTAAACATGCTCCAAAGAATTTGTTGGGCGACACCTGCCATAATGAATAAACTAATCCCACTACCAAGTCCCCAACCTTTCTGAATTAACTCATCAAGAAACATGATAATGATGGATGCTGCCATCAGTTGCCCTATCAGCACATACATGACGTAGGGTTCAGTGATGCCAGGACCATAAACTGCTATAGCATATACGATGGATTCTGCTACAATTACGATATACGTTACTAGTTTAGTAGCAGTTTGAAAGATTCCTCGTTCTTCTGGTTTCTTGAAATCAAATTTCAAAATATCAGATCCTCGTAATAGCTGCATCAAGAGTCCAGATGTAACGATGGGTCCAATACCTAATTCAACAAGAGTACCTTGTTGGGATGCAAAAATAACTCTGGCAAAGGCCAGGAAATCAAATTGTGGTGCAGTTGCTCCAAATAGGGGAGTTTGACCCATTATCATATAGATGAGTAATGCAATTCCACACCAAAGTAGCCTAACTTGAAGAGGGATCTTCTTTTTAGGTTTTGGAACTTGCGGTAAATATGGCTCTGCCTTGAAAACAATTTTACGAATAACGCCAGTTATGGTACTATCAGCCATTATCAGATAATACCTCTCCACCAACAGCTTTTAATTTTTCTTCAGCAGATGCAGTAAATTGTGAAACTTTGACGGAATACACATTTGTTAGTTTTCCGCCACCAAGAAGTTTTTTGTAACCTGCACTTGCAAGGTCTATAACTTTTTTACCGCCTTGTTCTTCTTTACCGAATTTTATGAACAAGTCATCTAGATCTCTTAGACTAGCCCACTTTTTTATAATATTTGGGTGAGGTGTTTTAGGAACATCATGACCATAATGATCTGGGTATTCTTTTATCATAGTACTACGATGATGTTTCTTCATGCCAGTAATTCCAAGACCTCCCTTGTGACCACTTGCACGGTGTTGACCTACTTGACCCCATCCCATGTGTCGTCCGCCTCTAAGTCGTCTTGTTTTTCGTAATCTAGTTGCCATGTTAAATCATTCTCCTTACGATGGTATCAAGTTCTTTATTTGATCCAAGTATACCTTTTTGTCCATATAGTTTCTTTGTGCTTCTTTTGAATCCATGTATTGGGGGTGCTAAAGCAAACCATGGTTTTAGAGGTTTTAATTTTGATAAAGTTGCAGTACCTTGAGCTAAAGCTGCTCCTAGTTCTTCAGCAGATGCAAATCCAAGTTCTTTTAAATCATCAGCAGATACTTTTTGATAGCCACCCTTTCTTGCTTTCTTGTCTATTAGTTCAGTTGCCAAAGATGCATCAATTTCAATCCAAGATACGTAGTGCTGTACTTTTCTTAGCATGCCGATAGTGTTGTCTTTTGCTGGAAGAATAGTTGCACGGTATTTTTTATCTAATTGTAGTAACATCATTGTGTGTGTGGCCCAATACGGACAATCAGCCTGACCCTTTATTCTAACAACGAGATATGCATTTGCCATTATTTATCAACCCTGACTAAATGTCTGTCTAAGACAATCCAATACTGCTTTTGATGTCGAATTCATTGTAGGAGTAGAACCTTTTGCCGTAGTCCATGCATCTTTAAGACCGGCTAATTCCAACAATCGTTTAATTTTACCTCCTGCTACAAGACCTAATCCACGAGGTGCAGGGATGATTTCAATTGTAACACTACCACCTTTTCCTCTAACTTTGAATGGTACAGAATGTTTTTGATCACATCTACATTCCCAACTACCACATCCCATTTTGATTGGTTGAACATTAAGGAATGCTTGACTGGTTGCTTTTTCAATGGCAATTCGCATTTGTTTTGATTTTCCTTGACCAATACCCAAGTACCCATTTTCATTGCCAGCAGCAACAATTGCTTTGAATCTAGTTGATTGACCATTTGAAGTCATTTTTTGAATAATACCTACATCAACAACTTCATTTTTTAGATCAGGTAATAATTTCTTGATAATTCCTGCTTCTTGAATACGTAAACCTGATTCAATAATTTCTTCCAAGGATGAAATTTCTCCAGAAGAAACTTTCTTGCCCAAAATAGTTTTTGGAACCCATACCTCTTCTTCGGGTTCTCTTCTTGGTCGTCTAGGACGATCTCCGCCTTTAACTCCTCCGGGAGGACCACTACCATATATTGGTGGACCTCTACCTCTTCCGGATTGTCCGGGTTTTTGTTGTCCGGGTTTTGATTGTCCGGGTTTGGGTTGTGTTGTTTGACTCATTTCTATTTGACCTCACTATCAATTGAAGATTTTATTTTTGAGATTTCGTTTTTTACTGTTAGGTGTTTACCATTAATTCTTTCTTCAGCGGGAAAAGTTTCAGAGTCTGCTGGCACTTTGACTCCAGCATCAATGACACCTTTAAGGGCAGCAGCCATTCTTTGGGTATATCGTCGGGTTCCAGTGTATAATATTGCATCTTTGGCACCGCTTCCTATTGCCTTCTTACCTGCTAAATAACCAGTAAGGTATGCAGCAGGTACGCTTTTCCTAGAACCTTTCCATCCCTTTTCAAGTAAATATCTTGAATGAGCAGAAGCTATGACTTTGTCACCAGTCATGCCGGGTTTTAAAATTTGGACTAGAGTATTTTCATTAGTAATATTGACAGTAATAAAATCACGTTTTCCCATCAACATGGTTCCACGTTTTTTATAATTGGTCTTTTCTTCCCTTAATCTTCTCAATATTTTTGAGTATGCCATCTATAGAAACCGAGTTTGAATCTGCTCTTATATACGTTAAGCGTGAATTAGAGCAACTAGTAAAGCTTTCTGAGTATGTAATCGATTTTCTACCTCATCCCAAACAACTGACTGTGGTCCATCAATTACAGATGAAGTAACTTCTTGTTCTCGCTTAGCTGGAAGACAGTGTAAAAAGATCGCATCTTTCTTTGCAGACTTTATTAATTTATCATTAACTTGGTACTTTGGCAAGAATTTTTGTAATCTTTTTTTGTCAAGATTGTGAATGGATGAAAAAGTATCTGTAACTATCACATCGGCGTCTTTAGATGCAGTGAATGGATCAGTCATTAATTCTATGTTGGTTGATTTTTTGGCGTGGTTTACAACATTTTTGTTTGGTTCAAACCCTTTTGGAGTTGCAATAGACATGTTGATTCCTGTTAATGCTGCACCATGAATCATGGAATTACAGACATTGTTACCATCGCCAACCCAAGTAATTTTTAATCCCGCAAGTTTTTTCTTTTTTTCTTTAATGGTCATAAAATCTGCTAATATTTGACAGGGATGAAAAGTATCAGAAAGACCATTAATTACAGGAACAGTTGCATGTTCAGAAAGTGTTGTCAGTAATTGATGATCATATACACGTGCCATGATACAATTTGAATATCGTGAAAGAGTTTTTGCAGTATCCTCTATTGATTCTCCACGAGATAATTGCATATCATCAGATGAAAGATTAACTGCATGTCCACCTAATTGATACATAGCAACTTCAAAACTAACACGTGTTCGTGTAGATGGTTTTTGGAAGATCATTGTTAATGTTTTATTTTTTAGAATAGGTTTGTTTACACCTTTTTTGAGTTCTTTTTTTAATTTAATAGAATCGTCAATTAGTCCTACAAATTCCTTTGGAGATAATTCCGCCAAAGTGAGCAAATTTTTTGTTTTTAATTTCATTTTTTAAAGAACCCGAACCTACCTTTTTTCTTTTGGGGTTCTTCCTTATCATGTTTTTGTATTTCTTTTTTATCTTTGATACTATCATGTTGATTATTAACATCATTTGATGCTCCAGATTCAGGTTTGCCATTTTTAATCCATTGACGAATCTTATTTCCCAAATTGATTGCATCCTCATCATTTTCAGGTGGAGGGATATTAAATAATTCAGAATATATTGTAATATCTTCATCTGGGATTCCATCAAATGGATCATCAGAATTAGATCGTGGTTTTGGTGTTGGTTCAGGGGTTGGTGTTGATTCAGGTTTTGGTGTTTGTGTTGGTTCAGGTTCTGGTTCTGGTTCGGGTGTTGGTTCGGGTGTTGGTTCGGGTGTTGGTTCAGGTGTTGGTTCAGGTTCTGGTGTTGGTTCAGGTTTTGGTTCAGGTTTTGGTTCAGGTTTTGGTTCAGGTTTTGGTTCAGGTGTTAGTGTTGGTCCAGACTCTTTTTTCAAATCAACATTATCTAGTGAACCAAAAACAGCTTCAAGAAACATTTTCTTATCAAAAGGTTTAAGATCACGATATTCTTGACCAACCCCTACATAAAGAACAGGAGTAGAGGTTACTTTTACAATAGATAGTGCAGCACCACCTCGTGCATCTGCATCACTCTTTGTCAAAATTGACCCATCAAAATGAACATGCTCAAAGAACTCACGTGCTTGGTTTACCGTATCATTCCCAGCCAAAGAGTCACCTACAAAAATTTTCATGTCAGGATTTACTACTTTGGTAATTTTAGCAATTTGTTGCATCAAGTTTTCACTTGTCTGCATTCTTCCAGCAGTATCAATTAAAACACAATCTGTCTTGTGTGATTTTGCATACAAAACAGCATCTCTTGCAACTGCTGCAGGATCAGAATCATAATTTTGTGCAACAAGTTTCAAATTTAGACGATTTGCATGTTCACGTAATTGTTCAATTGCACCAGCTCGAAAAGTATCAGCGGCAGCAATTACTATAGAGTATTTTGCTTCTTTTAACATATGTGCAATTTTGGCCAATGAAGTAGTTTTGCCAGTACCATTAATTCCTACAAATAAAATCAAGAAAGGTTGTCCTTGACTCTTTTTTTCATTAATTTTTTTGAAAAGATCAAACTCCCCTGCAGCATCAAATAGTGCAGAAATGCTTGAAATTAAACTATCTTTGACAAATTTTTCAATTTCATTTTTGTCAACCTTGGATCCTATTAATTTTTCTTTAAGATCAGCCTTGATAGAATCAATAACTTCCATTGCAACATCAGACTCTAAAAGAGATATTTCTAATTCAAAAAGAATATCTGTTAAATCTTTTTCGCCAAGTTCTTTTTCTCCAAGATTTTTTGCAACACTAGAGAATGCATTTTGGAGTTTTTCAAACATGACTTATCCAGAAGGTGGAGATTGGGTTTGCGTTGCTTGCATCATTTGATTCATCTGTGCTTTGCCTTGTTCTAACCTAGCTGCGGCGTCTTGTTTTTTTGCTGCCGTATCTTGTAATGCAATTTCGACTTCTTTGATTCTTGCTTCTAGATAGTTGATTGCAGAAGGAAAATCTTTTTCAACTGCAATTCCTGCACCAATATTTATAACAATTTTAGAATCAGATAAAATTTTTGCAGGAACATATGTACCCATTCCTATCAGAACCAAAGCTTCAGATTCTGAATTCTTTCCAAGAGATTGGATAGATTGGATTGAAGCAGTTGATTCTCTTAAAATATTCGTAAAAGTTGCTTCTCTTTGAGATAAATCAGAAAAATATGTTTCAAGCATTTGCATTTGTTGCATTAGTTGCTCGGCTTGTTCTTCACTCATACAACAAACATCTTCTTGACGGTTATAAATTCATTCATGAATATTAAAAAATCCAATTAAAAATAGATTAAAAAAATAAAAAAAAGAATAAAGATTTAACTTTATTTTGCTTTAGAGAATCTAGATTCTACTTCATCCCAATTTACAACATTCCACCATGCCTCAATATAGACAGGTCTTTTGTTTTGGTAGTTGAGATAGTATGCATGTTCCCATACATCACAGCCTAGTAGTGGCACTAATCCGATAGTTCTTGGACTAGTTTGGTTTGGCATTGATTTGTACTCTACCTTTCCTGAAGAAGGATTGTATACTAACCACCCCCAACCACTGCCTTGAATTACAGCCGTAGTAGATGAAAATTTCTCTTTAAAGTCAGAAAAGCTTCCAAAAGAATCATTGATTGCATCAGCAATTGATCCTCCCGGTTCTCCGCCTCCATTTTGTTTCATGTTATTCCAAAATAACCTATGGTTATCATAACCACCACCGTTGAAATTAACTGCGCCCCTTTGAGGTTCTGGTATTGAATTAATATCAGACAAGATATCAAGGATATCCTTTTCTTGGATATCAGCAGGACATGCTTCAAGAGCTGCATTTAGTTTGTCAGTGTATGCTTGATGATGTTTTGTGTGATGAATCTCCATTGTTTTTGCATCAATGTGAGGTTCTAATGCATCATAAGCATATGGCATTTCAGGAAGAGTGTATTTTCCCATACAAACTTTGAGGGTTTATTCAATTTATTGCTTTAGTAGGCAATCATTTTTACTTGTTAAATTGATCACGAAATTTGTGAAAATAATAGTAATTTTCTCATTATCACTCTCATTGTTGGGAGTTTTCATTTTATCATCATACCCACTAGAGTCTGAAAATGAATTTAGGACTTATTTGCAACGAAGTGTGCCATTTGTGGGAACAGACATTCCCAGAATAGATGGGATAGATGGGTCTGGAATCAAAATTGCAGTTATAGATACAGGTGTAGATTTTAACCATCCAGATCTTTTTGGATGGGGGGATGGGGGTAAAGTGATTGGTGGATTTAATTTCATACAAGAGGGCCAACCCCCACTAGATACAAACGGACATGGAACTCAAGTTGCAGGTATAATTGCAGCAGATGGACAAATTGTGGGTATTGCACCAAAAGCAAAAATTTTAGCTTACAAAGTTTCTGAAGATGGAGAAGGAGTTTCATCGGATTTAATCATTAGAGCAATTGAAAAAGCGATTGAAGATGAGGTAGATATTATCAACATTAGTTTAGGGGTAAACAAGACTAATCCAAAAATTGAACGCGCAGTAAACTTTGCATTAGAAAAAGAAATCTTTGTTGTAACTGCAGCAGGCAATGATGGTCCAGAATTAAAAACAATAGGTAGTCCAGGAAGAAATTTTGGATCAGTGACGGTAGGTGCAACATACAACAATCTAACTTCTAGCTTAGTTGCCACTTTAGAAATTGATGAAAAACCATATACTGTAATTCCAATGGTTGGGTCTTTAAAATTAGATAAAGCAATTACAGGAAAAATAATTTTTGGAGGCTATGGAAAAACAAAAGATTTTGAAGAGATTGACGCAAAAAATGCGATATTAATTGTCGAGCGAGGAAGTGATGTTGAAGGGGAATTACTATATTTTTCAATCAAAGAAAAAAATGCTAGGATGGCAGGGGCAAAAGCATTAATTGTTTATAACGACAAACCAGGAATTTTTTTGGGGGAATTAATTCATGAATTTGTAGAAACTGGGTATACACCACAAATTCCGGTGGTATCTATGGATAGAGAAGAAGGACTAGAGATTGTAGAGTCATTGATGGAAAATAGTAAAGGAGTAATGCATTTATTTTATAATCCAGATTTTGTAGCACACTTTAGTTCTAGGGGTCCTGTATCACCATTTTATATCAAACCAGAAATTGTAGCACCTGGGGCATACATCAACACGACACAGAATAATGCAGGTTACAACTTTACTAGTGGTACAAGTTATGCAGCTCCACATGTGAGTGGGGCAGCAGCATTACTTTTACAAAAAAACCCAGAACTTCATCACCATGAAATCAAATCTTTGTTATTGACCACTGGGAAGGATGTTTCAGATGCATATGACCAAAAATTTTCGATTCATGAGGCAGGGGCTGGAAGATTAGATATTGGAAATGCGTACAATGCAAAATTAATCATAATTCCACCCAATTTTGTGCTCAATGTTTCATCTGAAAAATTAATTGCAGAACAGGAATTTGACCTCAAATTACTAGAGGGTACACTAGAGGGTTTAGAGATAAAATTTGAAGCTCCAGAATTTATTAAATTTGCACATGTTATTGAAGGAGATACATTACTTGTAAAAATGAGTATAATTGAAGAAAGATTCGGAGAGCATGAAGGGAAAATAATTCTCAACCATAAAGATATCCGTTATGTTATTCCATTCTTACTACACTATACACAAGGTTCAGTTTCTGCAACCCAACAAAATCAAAAAATTTATTTTGATATTTATCATCCAGAAAAATGGAGTTTTACTAAAATTTCAGTTATAAATAGCAAAGATGGAAGCATATCAACTACAACTACAACCCCAGACAAAGTAGCATCAATTGAAATTTATGAAAATACAGAATACTGGATAGATGCCAAGATTAGAGTGAATGGTAATACATCAAATGCTTTTAGCACGATAGAGATTAATTCATTAAAAGAAGATCATGGTAGAATAGACATACGAGACATACCAAAAAAACAAATTGGAATAATTGCGATAATTCTAGTTGGGATTGTAGTGTTTGGTATAATTAAAAGAAAATAATCTATTGTGAAATTTTAGGACCTGCATCAACTATTTCAGGTGAAACATTTTCAAATTTCTTGAAATTTTCAATAAACATTTGTGCTAGATTTTTAGCAGAAATATCATAGGAATTTTTGTCAATCCAAGTATTTTTTGGATCTAAAATTTCTGAAGGAACGTCTTTAACTTTAGTTGGGATGTCTAGATTGAATAAATCATCATGTCGGTATTTGACTATATCAAGTGCTCCAGATATGGCAGCAGTGACCATTGCCCGACTGTATTTGATTTTAATTCTTTTTCCAACTCCGTATGGACCACCTGACCATCCTGTATTTATTAAATACACTATGGTGTTGTGTTGGTTAATTTTTTCTCCAAGAAGTTTTGCATAAACAGATGCAGATCTAGGCATGAATGGGGCTCCAAAACACTGAGAAAATACAGATTTTGGTTCTTTAATTCCTCTTTCAGTTCCAGCTAGTTTACTTGTATAGCCAGACATAAAGTGATACATTGCACTCTCTTTTGTGAGTCTAGAAACAGGAGGTAAAACGCCTAGTGCATCTGCTGTTAAAAATACAATAACTTTAGGATTGCCACCGACACTAGGGATTACTGCACCGGGTATGAAATCAAGTGGGTACCCAACGCGAGTGTTCTCTGTTAATGAGTTATCATCATAATCTGGAACATTATCTTTCAAGACAACGTTTTCTAAAAGTGCTCCAGGTTTAATTGCATTCCAAATTTCTGGTTCTGCTTCTTGGCTAAGGTTGATACATTTTGCATAACATCCGCCTTCAAAATTAAAAGTTCCATCATTAGACCAACCATGTTCATCATCACCGATCAATTGTCTATTAGGATCCGCTGAGAGGGTGGTTTTGCCAGTACCAGATAATCCAAAGAACAGTGCAGTGTCACTTTTTTCACCAATATTTGCAGAGCAATGCATTGGAAGAATACCACGGCCGGGTAAAAGAAAATTCATTACACCAAACATGGATTTTTTCATTTCTCCTGCATATTCAGTTCCTCCAATTAGAACAATTTTTCTTGTCAAATCAATTAAGATGAAAACATCAGTTCTTGTGCCATCAATTTTAGGGTCTGCCACAAAATCGTTTATACATAAAATTGTAAATTCAGGTTCATGTTTTTTCAATTCTTCATTTGTGGGTCTAATAAACAAATTACTAGAAAATAGATTTTGCCACACGCGGTCATTTATTACTCTAATAGGTAAACAAGTTTCCGGGTCAGCACCTACAAAACCGTCAAAAATAAACAATTCTTTGTTATCAACAAAGGCTTTCATTTTTTCAAAAAGCTTTTCAAATTTATCACTTGGAAATTGATGATTGATTTTTCCCCAATCAATTGTATCACGAGTTTTATCATCATACACAATAAATCGATCATCAGGAGATCTGCCAGTATATTTTCCTGTGTTTACAGAAAGAGCACCTGTAGAATTTACAACACCCTCATTTCTTTCAACTGCCAATTTTACCATATTATCTACGCTTAGATTTCTGTGAACTTTGGAGGGTTTGATTCTAAAAGCAATCAATTGTGAGGAGAATTTCTCAGTTATTGCAGTACCAAATATTTGGGTCAGAGGATTATGCCTCCAAAAATAATTTTGTCAACCCCAAGCCGATTCATGAGATATTCGATCCGTCTTAGTTTCCTTATTATCTTTTTCTTATAGAGAATTTTTTTCTCATCTAGAAAAGTATTTATTCTAAAATTCAAAACTTATTCTGATGACTATTAACAAAGAATTACTTGCAAAGAGACTGGAGGTTAAAGCACACAAGCCAGACTTTGTTAGGCCAGAAAGTTGGCGTTATGTGAGACTTCAAACTAATTGGAAAAAGCCTAAAGGCATTGATCACCATCAAAGAAAACAAAAAAGCAGAGGTCGTCCAGGTCTTGTCAAAGTTGGATATGGAGGACCAAAAGCTTCAAGAGGATTGCATCCTTCAGGATTTACAGATAATTTAATTTTCAACTTGAATGATTTAAAAAAATTAGATCCGAAAAAAGATGGTCTAAGATTTGGCCATAGTGTTGGTACGAAAAAAAGAAAAGAAATTATAGTTAAGGCAATTGAGCAAAAATTCAAAATCTTTAATGCAAGAGTGAGTGCAAGTGGTAGTAAATCTTAAAGCTAAAAAAAGACTTGCAGCCAGAGTCACAGGCGTTGGAGTTAATAGGATTAAATTTGATGCAGATCACCTAGATGATATTGCAGATGCAATTACAAGAGAAAACATTAGAAGTCTCATAACTGCAAACACAATCAAAATTAAATCATTTACAGGAACATCAAGGGGAAGAGCACAAAAGAAGAAAGATCAGAAAAATAAGAGAGGTACAACTCAAGGTTCCAAACAAGGAAGAAAAGGTGCAAGAGTAGGCAAGAAAGAAGTCTATGTTGCAAAGGTTAGAGCACTTAGACGATTACTAAAAATTGCAAAAGATAGAAAAGATTTGACAAATCCAGAATTTTGGGCTCTGTACAAAAAAGTAGGTGGAAACACAGTTAGAAACAAAGCACACCTAAGAAGCCTGATGGAAGAAATTAAAGAAAAACGAAAAGACTAGAATCTATAAAGTATATTTTTTAGTTCTACAATTTTGCCATTTTGAATTTTTATCCCTTCATCATTTAGCATCTTTGTTTTAACATCTTTGCCATAAACATATCCACCAATTTTTCCAGTAGACATTACAACTCTATGACAGGGTATAATTACAGGGTAGGGATTTTTGTTCATTATTCTTCCAACTGCTCTTTGACCATTTTTTAGTCCAACAGCTTTTGCCAAATCGCCATAAGTAGTAATTTGTCCTTTAGGAACTTTGAGTAATTTTTTGTAAATCTTTTCTTCAAGGTTCATACCTTGATAACCTCAAGTTCTGTTGATTCGAGAAGATCAACTATTTTTTGTTTAGAGGAGCCAAGACCACGCCAATCTAGGAGAGCAGTTTTTGCCATACTATTTTGTGTCAGAATATGGAAAAATAATTTTTCGTCAAGTTCATCTAGTGCATATTTTGGAATAACTGTACCAAAAGCATATTTTCCATTTAACAATTCATTTGTAAATTTTGATGGATAATGAGTTCCACCAAAACAGATTGCCACAGGATGTTCTTTAATTGGCTCAGACATCACTTTGTGAACTAGTAGTGCGACAGAATTACATAGGTACTCATCTGTCCATTGTTCTTCAGTGGTACCAATTTCAACAAATATTGATGGTTTTCTAAGTGCAGTAGGTCCATGGTGAGTTGCCTCTATTGTAATTTGAAAATCTGAAAATTTTTGTTGGTTTTTCTTTAAAGTTTGAAGATACACTTTTTGAAAATCAGGTTTTGGAATTGCCACTTGATCATCATTTCCACCGAATTTTGCAGTAGAAAAATTTCCAGTACTATGACATGTCAAAGCTAATACTCTAGATTCAGATGCGTGTTTTGAAAGAAAAACAAATCCATCGTAATCATATTTTTCTTCCAACCAATCAGCAGAAATTGCAGGCGTTGAAATAATTACAAGATCATAGTATTGTCCACGAAAAATATCTCCATCTTTAGTCATTTCTTGAGAAAGATATTTTGCCATATTACGACCTGCGGGGTCATCTTGATATGCAACTAGTAATTCCATGAGATAAAAGATATGATGTATGTAATAAACATGTTATAATGAAGGATGGGGTGGTGGGGGTATATCCTAAATTAGTTATCTTTTACTCTGCATGATATTCTTCTCTTGTTTGCTTGTCGATAACTGTACTTTTTTGGCATTTTCTTACAAATGGTTTAGCTGGTGGTGGTGGTGTGGTGGGATACATCAACATAACACATACAGTAAGAGACTAGTTACAGTTTGACTCTAGGATTATCTCTTGTGATACATCTCCTTGGAATCTGTTTTGTGATTCACCATCCCTTAGAATCAGCTCAACTTGAGTCTGGAGATATACCGTATCTGTTTCATCAGGGTCTAGAGTGAATAAAGTAAGTGCCTCAAATGGTAGAGTCTGATGAGTGTCACGAGATGGACTTGCACCGGTATCGTCGTAGATGAAATCATTAAATGCTTGCTTTACAGCATATGACGAACCTTGAGTGATACCAAAGCTAGTCCGATTAGGGAATATTACACCATTAGAACCAGTACATCCATTATCTGCTGCCGTACACCAAAAGTCGGCTCCAATCTTTACATCATTATCCATATTGCCAGAGTTTTGTATTGCAATAGAGCCTTCACTAGATGTGGTACCTGCATCCACAGTACCAAAGTCAAGTGAGATAGTACCCAGATCTAATTCACAAACGGGTTTTGGTTCTGGTTGATCTTCTGCTATAAGAATAATTTGGACAGCACTCTCTGAATTAGATGTAACTAGGGCGTATATGGATGAATCAATTTGGACGGTGGTAATATCAGTAGATGCAGCAAGTGCAGTAAAGCCGTTGATATCATCAATTATTGAAGATGCAACAGTTGGGACAGCAGGGTTTGTTATATTAATAATTTGTACGCCGTTATCTCCCTGAGCTACAACTAGGGCGTATGTGGAATCGCCAATTGTGAGTGTGGTGATGCTACGAGCTACAGCAAGTGTATTAAAGGTACCACGAGCACCATCACTATCACCATCAGATATTGAAGATACGTCAGTGGGTTTTGAAGGGTTTGATACATCAATAATTTGTATGCCGTTATCACCCCTAGATGCAACTAGGGCGTATGTAGCTTGACCAATTTTAACGGTGGTAATATCAAAAGCTCCACCAAGTGTATCAAAGGTACCACCATCACCATCAGGATCACCATCAGTTATTGAAGATACAAGTCTTGGGGCTGTAGGATTTGATATATTGATAATTTGTACACCACTATCTCTAACTGATGCAACTAGGGCGTATGTAGATGAGGCAATTTTGGCAGTGGTGATACTAATAGCTCCATCAAGTGTGTTAAAGATACTGCCATTACTGGTAGTAGTATCAGTTATTGAAGATACAGCAGTTGGGGCTGCAGGGTCTGTTATATCAATAATTTGGACACCGTTATCTACAACTGATGCAACTAGGGCGTATGTAGATGAGGCAATTTTGGCAGTGGTGACACCAAAAGCTCCTTCAAGTTGATCAAAGCCACCAACACCATCAATTATTGAAGTTACCACAGTTGGGGGGTTTGGTTTTGTCATATTGATAATTTGGATGCCGTCATCTACATCAGATGCAACTAGGGCGTATGTGGAACCATCAATTTTGACGGTGGTGATGCCAGTAGCTCCATCAAGTACAGTAGAACCATCATCATCAAATGAAGTTACAGCAGTTGGGGTTGCAGGATCAGTTATATCAATAATTTGAACACCGTCATCTCTTTTAGATGTAACTAGGGCGTATGTAGATGAGTCAACTTTGGCAGTGGTAATGCCAGTAGCTGCATCAAGTTCATCAAAGCCATCAACACCATCAGTTATGGAGGTTACAGCTAAAGGGTTTTCAGGTGTTACAGGAGGTTCAGGTCCTGATATGCGGATAATTTGAACACCGTCATCAGAAGCAGATGCAACTAGGACGTATGTAGATGAGTCAATTTTGACGGTGGTGATGCCAGTAGCTGCATCAAGTTCATCAAAGCCACCAACACCATCAGTTATTGAAGCTACAGCAGTTGGTGTTGTAAGGTCTGTTATATCAATAATTTGGACACCATCATCGAAAGTAGATGCAACTATGGCGTATAGGGATTCACCAATTGTAACAGTGGTGATGTCAGAAGCTCCATCAAGTTCATCAAAGGGACTACTATTATCAGCAGTAGCATCAGTTACGGAAGATACAAAAGTTGGCATTGCAGGGTCGGATATATCAATAATTTGGACACCATCCTCACTTTGAGATGCAACTAGGGCGTATGTAGATGAGCCAATTGTAATAGTGGTGGTGGCATGAGTTGAAGAAAATACATCAGAGCCATTAGCAATATTTTCATCTATTAAAGATACAAAAATGGGGGCTGTAGGGTCTGATATGTCTATAATTTGAACGTATCCACCGGAGGAAAAAGATGTAACTAGGGCGTATGTAGATGCGCCAATTTGGACAGTGGAGATGTGACGAATGAGAGAGATGTTAAAACCATCAACACCATTAGCTATTGAAGATGCAACAGTTGGGGCAATAGGGTTTGTTATATTGATAATTTGGATACCTCTATCTCTATTAGCTGTAACTAGGGCGTATGTAGATTCACCAATTTTGACGGCGGTGACAGCAACAGATCCATCAAGTTCACGAAATCGAACACCATTACTATCAAGGTCACCATCAGTTACTGATGATACAGCAGTTGGGGTTGTAGGGTCTGATATATCAATAATTTGCATGCCGTCATCATTAAAAGATGCAACTAGTGCATATAGGGATGAACCAATTTGGATGCTGGTGATGGAAAATGCTCCATTAAGTGCATCAAAAGGACTACCATTAGTAGCAGTAGCATCAGTTATTGAAGATACAGCAATTGGAGTTGCAGGGTTTGTTATATCGATAATTTGGACACCGTCATCAAATTCAGATGCAACTAGGGCGTATGTGAATGAATCAATTGTAACTGTGATGATGCTAGCTGCTCCATCAAGTTCATCAAAGCCACCCATCCCATCAGTTACTGAAGATACAGCTATAGGATTTGTAAATATTACAAGTTCTTCAGATATTTCTGGTTCTGGTTCGGGTTCTGGTTGATTGTCTGCTATACGAATAATTTGGACACCGTCATTAGCGGATGCAACTAGGGCGTATACAGATGAGTCAATTTGGACAGTTGTGATGCCACGAGCTCCATCAAGTCTATCAAAGGTATTACCATCAGTTATTGCAGATGCAACAGTTGGAGCTGTAGGATTTGATATATCAATAATTTGTACACCACCGGTACTAGAGCTAGCTGTAACTAGGGCGTATGTGGATTGACCAATTTGGATGGTGGTGACATCAAAAACTCCAGCAGCAGTATCAGAAGTATCACCATCAGTTATTGAAGATGTGGCAATTGGAGCTGTAGGGTCTGTTATGTTAATAATTTGAACACCGTCATCAAGAAGAGCTGCAACTAGGGCGTATGTGGATTGACCAATTTGAACAGTGGCGATGCCAGAAGATCTTTCAAGTACATCAAAGGAGTTACCACCACCATCAGTATCACCATCATTTATTGAAGATACAGCTGTTGGATTTTCAGGGTCTGTTATGTTAATAATTTGAACACCGTGATCTAGAAAAGATGCAACTAGGGCGTATGTGGATTCACCAATTTGAACAGTGGTAATACCACGAGATTCATGAAATGTATCAAAGCCATCATCATCATCAGTTACAGAAGATGCAGCCGTTGGGTTTTCAGGGTCTGTTATGTTAATAATTTGAACACCGTCATCTCTTTCAGCAGTAACTAGGGCGTAGGTGGATTCACCAATTTTGACGGTGGTGATGCCATATGCTCCTCTAAGTTCATCAAAGATACTGCTAGTACCAGTACCATCATCATCACCATCATTTATTGAAGATGTAGCTGTTGGGTTTTCAGGGTCTGTTATATTAATAATTTGAACACCATTATCAAAAAAAGCTGCAACTAGGGCGTATGTGGAACCATCAATTTTGACGGTGGTGATGCCACGAGCTCCTTCAAGTTCATCAAAGGTACTGCTAGTACCAGTACCATCATCATCACCATCATTTATTGAAGATGTAGCTGTTGGGTTTTCAGGGTCTGTTATGTTAATAATTTGAACACCATTATCTGAACTAGATGCAACTAGGGCATATGTGGATGAATCAATTTTAACAGTAGTTATATCCCAAGCTTCAGTAAGTTCAGTAAATCCACCAGCATTATCAGTTATTGAAGATACAGCTATAGGATTTTCAGGTGTTGCAAGTTCGCAAAGAGGTTCAGTACCATCTGTAGTGGCTAAAGTAGTATCTACGTTAATTATCAATGGCAGTGTATCACCTGATGTTAAACTACTTGTTCCTGGATCATTAATGATGACAGATATAGGAAAATCTGTAGCAAAAGGATTCCTAGAGGTTGTAGTGATGTAAATTTTTCCATCGCAGTCAAGAAATGCCATGAATCCTGGATTGAACGGCACTGGAGCAAATGTCACACTAGATATGGTAATACCAGTACCTGCTCTAGTGGTTCCAGCTAGAATTTCATCTAAAGGTATAGCCGCACCAAAAGCAGTACCGAAATTTATATCGGCTCTAGATAGATCACCATCTATTCGGATATTAGTTATGGTGTATGGTGGTGGTACTGTCGTCTGTGCAAAAGCTACCTCTTCTTCCCCATCCCCCTTTTCTCCAAGAAAGATGAAAAGTGAAAAAACAACGAGAATTATTGCCATCATGGCATTAGTCATATAATAGTCACAAATTAGGAAAAATATAAATATTTGTAGCTGTCAACTTTGTTCCATTATCCTGAAATTAGTTCATCTCTAATAGACCAAAGTCACGATACGTTTGGAATAGATAGAGAAAACCAGCTAGTCATGTAAAAACTAGATTCATCAAATATCCTAGATAATAAAGCAAAAGAAAATAGAATGAAAAATGTAGATGTTGTTGATTCTGAGGATATCGTGAGATTGGTGCAAAAACCATACTTTAGTATCTCAGGTCAGAAAAATCCCAATTCTGGGAAATCATACAGTAGGACCAAAAAGAATCATCACCGAAGAGGTGAATGAGTTGTGGAATATATCATCATTTGAAGTGATGTGTGTGTGTAGTGTTTCTTGAGAAGATAATTGACACAAAAAGAGTCCACATACTTTACAATACATACACTAGTATGAGGAATAAAATTGGCAGTAGTATCTCAACTAAAAAAGAACAAGGGATGCAATGAGTTGATGTGAGAGAGATATAGATACTCTAATTCATGTGACACGCAGACTGCTAGACAATGTATTGGGGGGTTGCCACGATACAACTATTCATTATCATATTGTACATTTGATAATGCCACTGGATAATACAATTACATACTAAGAAACGATTGCAAAACATGGTAATAGCATCATACTCTAATCACGGCTTTGTTATACAAACAAGTCTGAATGCAAAGAGGTGGTGGTGGTAATAACACATCTAAATTTAAAAAAGAGTTGGTAAATAGGATAAAACAATCAGAGTCGGTAAATCATCAGCAGACAACTACAAGCTAGGATGATTCTATTGTGAGATCCAAAGAAAGCAAAATGGCTCAAGCATTCAAGTGTTAATTGATTGGTACGATCACACAAACCACGACCTCCTCCATTGATTGGGATAATATAAAAACAGCAACAACAACAACACCAGCTAAAGCATTTGTAAGAAAATACCAAAAAAAAAGTGAGTTATCGACAAGCAAACAAGAGAAGAATATCATGCATATACATAGAGAAAGAGAGAGTAAGAAAAACTAATTTAGAGATACAACAAAATTAGATGTGGAAAAGAGCATATGTATAAAAATCATCACAGAAATTAAAACAAATTAAAATTTAATAAAATAAATTAAAAAATAACATAGAGTATCTCTCAGGTGTAGATGTATGTATTGGTCTCTTTTTACAAAATAACTAACAATAACATAATTTACCATAATCAACTTTAATCAAATGCTTCATCAACAATGTTAAAAATCCCAATACTTGCCTATACATTTTCAAAGTAAATCATAAAAACCTAGAATAGAGGGTATATCTGTTGCAACTGTAATGTTTTTCTTATTTCCTTTATAATCCAAGTTCCAACACCATCACCACCACGCCTAATTCTCAACTAGTATTGCATCTGTTTTGTGTCTGCATCAATTAATTTAGAATTAGGTCTTATGATGTTTGTAAATTTCTGGAATTTCTCCTAGTTTTCAATAGCATTCTTCTTTTGTGCATCAAAAAGCTATAAAAAAAGTTTGAGCCATATTGATACGCATTAAATGTTATTTTTGAGATTATTATCCACGTTATCTGTGGAATAAGAGATATAAGGACATTGTATTAATTTCCAACAATGAACCCTAGACAAACTTTGAAAAATATGGCCAATACCATGAAAATGGCCAAGAAACCAGACAAAGATGAGTATCAACAACATCTTAGACTAGTCTTGTTAGGAATAGCAGGAGTAGGAATTATCGGTTTTACAATTCAGTTTGTCTTTTCTGTAATTACGTTTGGTAGATAAAATTGTCTGAGGAAATCAAATCACACTTGTTTGCAATTAGAACCACAGGAGGGCAAGAAAAAGTGGTAATGCGATTATTAGAAGCAAAAGCTAATTCAAGTCAAATCGACATTCAATCAGTATTTTGGGTAAGTGATTTGAAAGGATATGTAGTTATCGAGGCAAACAATCCCAGTGATGCTTACATGGCAGTAGAAGGGATTAGACATATTCGAGGTCAGTTAAGAGGAGAATTAGAATTCAAAGATATTGAAGGATATCTGATAAAGAAATCAACAGTTTCACAATTAGCCATAGATAACATTGTAGAGATTACAGGTGGACCATTCAAAGGAATGAAGGCAACAATCACTAGAATTGATACAGATAAAGAAGAAGCTACTGTAGTTTTGTTAGATGCATCATATCAATTACCAGTTACCGTAGACGCAAACTATCTAAAGCTGTCTACTGGAGCTTAGGAAGGATTAAATTTTCGATTTGAGTTTGATTTAACATGGGAGAACAAAAAATATCATCACTTGTAACAGGCGGAGGAGCATCAGCAGGTCCACCATTAGGTCCAGCATTAGGTCCTCTCGGAGTTAACATCATGGAAGTCATTAAAGCAATTAATGACAAGACAAAAGATTTTGAAGGAATGAAAGTTCCAGTAACAGTAATTGTCAATACAGATACAAAAAAATATGAGATTGAGATTGGAGTTCCTTCAGCAGCTGCCCTCATTATGAAAGAGGCAGGAATTCAAAAAGGTTCAGGAACATCAGGTACTGAATGGGTGGGAGATGTCACAATGGATTCAATTATCAAAGTAGCAAACACAAAACTTGAGAAATCTTATACTTTGTCATTAAAAGCAGTTGCAAAGACAATCATCGGAACCTGTCTTGCCTTAGGAGTCAAGATAGAAGGAAAGACCCCAAAAGAGATTACCGCTGAAGTTGATACAGGCAAATGGGATGAAAAATTCCAATAATTATTGAATTAGATATACAGGGTCTTTATCGGTTTTTTGTAATTCTACAAAGGTTTCAGTATTTTGAATACCTTCAATTTTACCTATTTTTTCAATCACGACTGAATGTAGTGCCTCGAGATTCTTGGCATAAACATGAATCATAATATCAAACCTACCAGTCACTTCTGAAATAGATACAACTTCGGCTGTTTCCATGAATTTTTTATGAATGGTATCCTTGAACTTTGGATCTCGGTTTATTCCAACAGAAGCTTTTACGCCAATCCCCAAAAGAGAATCATCGATTTCGATAGTAAATTTTTTGATGAGTTTTTTCTTCATCAATCTCTTAATTCTACTATAAAGAACAGACGCGTTGACTCCGAGTTTTTTTGATAGTATAGGAACAGAGATTGAACCATCAGCAGTCAATTCAAAAAGTAATTTCATATCTAATTCATCAAAACGGTGCAACGTGCTTGAAAAATATGCTCTTGATTTAATATATGTAGGTTTTCAACACAATTTTCATCTTTATTCTAATAATTTTAGTGAAAAAATGTAATTTTTTAAAATAATTCATTGACAAAAAACTCAATCTCTAAACGATTTTAAGTAGGTTTTCTAGAAATTGATTCGTAATGATTACAGATGCTCAGATTGCCGAAATGCTAAAACAGGTAAAAGCTACAACAAAAGAGAGAAAATTCAAACAGTCCATAGAATTAATTATCACTTTCAAAGATATTGATGTAAAGAAAGGATTTGCAATTAACGAAGTTATTCAACTTCCAAAGACTAGTTCTCCGGCAACAGTGTGCATTATAGCTACAGGAGAGATGAACCAAAAGGCAAAAGCTGCAAAAGCAGATGCAGTTATTGGAATAGAAGAATTAGAAAAATTCGGAGCTAACAAAAGAGAGTCTAGAAAATTCATCAACAAATATGACTTTTTTTTAGCAGATACCAAAGTAATGCCAATTGTAGGTAAAACATTAGGTCAGCTTTTAGGTCCAAGAGGAAAGATGCCAACACCAGTTCCTTTTGATGCATCTATTGAAGCATTTTTAGAAAGATTTAGATCTTGCATCAAAGTAAGAACTAGAGCATCACTATCAATTTCATCTAAAATTGGAGACATGTCTATGGATGATGCAGATTTAACAATTAATGCTCACACAGTTCTCAATGCAATTGAAAAAAAGTTACCAAACGGGGAGAGAAATATGAAAAAGATTTTAATCAAAACTACAATGAGCAAACCAATAAAATTGGCACAGGAGATAAAGAAAAAATATGCATGAAAATCGAACAAGTTATCCTAAAAGAAAAACCCAAATGTATCAGCAATTACAAGAATTGCCAAAAAAATACAAGGTTCTAGCTGTAATCAAAATGGAAAAGGTTCGTTCTACGCAAATTCTCCCATTAAGAAAAACTCTTGCAGGTCAAGTGCAGTTCTTTAGCATCAAGGATAAAGTTGTAAAAAAAGCATTTGAGAATCTCGATGTACCAGGAATCAAAGACATTGCAGATAAACTAACAGGACAATGCATGTTTTTGTTTACAGACATGTCACCGTTTAAGCTAAATGTTCTTCTTGCTAAAAATAAGGTAATGATGGCAGCAAGAGGAGGAGACAATGCAAGTTTTGATATTATAGTTCCTGCCAAAAATACAGGGATTGCCCCAGGACCAATGCTTACAGAATTTAAAGATGCAGGAATTCCAACTAAAATTGATCAGGGAACTATTTGGATTGCAAAGGAAAGCACCCCAGTTCTAAAAGGAGGGGTCATAAATGAAAAGTTAGCATCAATTCTAGGTAAATTAGACATCAAACCAGTTGAAGCAGGAATTTCACTACATACAGCATTAGAGGAAGGGGGAGTATACACTGAAGAAGAACTAGTGATAGATGTTGAAAAGATCAGAGATGCGTTTACTCAATTTCACCAAGAAGCTATATCATTATCAATTGAAGCAGCATATGTTACAGCAGATAATATTTCACAGATTCTTGGCAAAGCTGCTCAATCTGCACGTTCTGTATCTATTGAATCAGGATTTATGACTGATGAGACAAAAGAGCAGATTCTACAAAAGGCAGACACTCAAGCAAGAGCAGTTGCAGAACAAACAAAAGATTACACCCCTGCTTAAGTTTCTCTAACTTTGGGTAAATTCCAATTATACTTTATTGCCAACAATCGTATTCCAGTTGCGGTAATAATTCCAATGATTGATGCAATTTGAATATCCATACCTAGGGATAGAGTTAGATAAAAAATTACAATACCTACAAAGCTTGCAACAGCATATACTTCTTTGACAAAGACTATTGGAATCTCTCGGACAAAGACATCCCTTAGGATTCCACCACCAATGGCAGTAATCATTCCTCCAAAGAGCATTGGAAGAAAACTCAAACCAATCATCTGATGTATGATGGATGCACCAAGGATTGAAAAGACACCTAGTCCCACTGCATCAAATATTAGCCAAACATTCATTGTGTTTTTGAGTCGTAAGAAAATAAAAAATACCAAAATCCCAGTAGAGACAGTTAGTCCCACATAGATGGGATCTGAAAATACGGCAGGTAATCGTCCAAAGATTACATCCCGAGTCACCCCGCCACCAACTCCCACTACAGTTGCTAAAACAATTATTCCAAAAATGTCGGCCTTGTGAGAAATTGCTTTAGCAGCGCCAGTTACTGCAAAAGATATTGTACCCAAGTAATCTAAAATGTTGATAAATCCATCTATTGGAAATGTAGAGTCTACCATTGATTGTAAATAATGGTATTGCTAATTAAGATTTGATAAAAATAGGGATCAAAAAATAGGTCTGGTAGAAGTAAAGTTACCTAGCCAAACAAGGAAGACAATCCTTCCATGGCTGCTTCTTCGTTTTTGGATTCTTTTTTCTTTTCTTCTGCTGCCGGAGCTGCTGCTGCTGCATCTGCTGCCGGTGCTGTTGCCGGTGCTGTGGATGCTGCTACTGCTGGGGCGGCTTTAACTGCCTCATCGATGTTAACATCGGCCAAGGCTGCAACTAGTGATTTAACTTGGGCTTGATTTACTTCAGCACCAGATGCCTTTACAACTGATGTGAGATTTTCCTCGTTAACTTCTTTGTCTAGTTTGTGAAGAAGTAAAGCAGCATAAACATATTCCATTATATCGTGATTTTCTTGAGACATAATATAAAACTATTGAGGAGTTACGCCTAAATTATAACTAGTTGAGGATTTTCAGACTTCGACAAACAGAATACAGGGTTCGCTTTAGAGTCTTATCTGTCAACGTATCCATTCTGTGTCTTAAAACTCGTTTTGCCTCATCCCTCTCAGAACCCTCAGGTAATGATAAAACAGTATTGATGAATTCAGGTAATGATTCACGAATCCAACCATCAAGCATTGTATAGATTCTAGGAGGAATAATATCACATTTGTCGACATTTAGATCTAATTCTGCTGCATAGTTTTCATGCTCTACGCTATACACTAAAGCTAGTACCACATTATCAGGAGTTGGATGTTCAAGAATTTCTCGAGATCTCTCTCCAGTCTTTCCCTGAGCAATCTTATTTTTTAGACCTATTGGATTTACAATTACCCCATTGACACCGACTTTTTTGCCACTTACACCAGTAACTACACCAAAAATAAAATCATTAAATTCACCATTTTTTTTAATTGAGAAAACCGTAGACCCTTCTTTTAAGATAGGTTTTTTCCCAAACATAGATAGATTCCATTATACAGTGTATTTATTCCATACCCAATAGCAGAGTAATTGTTGTGAATTATCCATTAGTTAGGGCATCTAAAACTAGATTTAGCATTAAAAAAAATTCTTCAAAACATTTCCTAAGGAATTATGACTCTAGATAGAACTATAATCTGTTTTTCTTAAAATAGGATAATACAAATAATTGGAAAGATAATTATTTTATTAATTAAATGAAAAAAATCTAATGTGTTCTTGTTGATTAAAGTATCAATTAGGTAGTAATGCATACAAAGATGTGATGTCTGGTTACATTGATTTGTTTATTGTATGGCAAATAATTTTTGTGAGATGAGTTATCGTTCAAATTTTTTTAATTTGATCTCATCACTAGTTTAGAAAATTATTTTTAAGCAGCATTTTTTTTTGTTTATTACTACCTAGGAATATCAATATCATACCACACAAATAAGCAGGTTTTTTGTTTTAAATCTCTAAACATATTTGTATTTTTTTTAGATGTCATGAAAATAGAGTTTTTAAATAAATATCAAAATATAGTTTATAGAATATCTGAAAAATTCATAATAATACAAAAAATTAATTTGTGATTAAAATTTAATTAGAAAATCGATATGAATCAACAGAAAAACTTTGAAGAAAATCAATATTTCTAATATTTTTCTTGATTTTGTTTGGAAAACTAAAAAATAATTTTAGAGAAAATAAATGGATTTCCAAATATTCTCAATTCATCTTTTTATGTTTTCATTCAAGCAAGCTGATCAACCCAAACCCAATTTTGTCATTATGCAAGTGCAAAATACATTTGATATTATCACACAAAAGATTTAACTCAAACTAACATCTTGAAGAGAGTTTTAACCAAAACAGACTAAAATCATGCATAAAAAAGATACAGAGATTAAAACTACAAAAATAAAACCGATAAAATGAATAGTTCAGGCCACCACCAGATATCCAAAGAAACAAAACTAATGCCTCAGATAATCATGCAAAAATTATTCTCAACGTATGAAATAATACAATACATGAAAAACAGATCCCAAAGTCATCAACGATAGATGTACAAGACCTAAACAATACAAATACAGATTCCCCCATACTGAAAAGAACAAACTACAAAACAAAAGACAATGTTAGAACAAATTTGCAAGTATTGCCAAGTTTGGTTTTTGCCAATCATACTAACAAAATACCATTTAGAATCTATGCCTGTCCCCCTCTTCCCACCCGTATTTTAAGAGATTATGCAATGTTTATTAAAATACAGTGGGTACTAAAACCATGGTCTCAATTGTATCACGAGATAAAAATGGTAAAAAATATCTCTATCTAAAACATAGTACAGGAAACAGACAAAGAGAAAAGTATCTGGGATTGAGCATCCCAGAAGACATAAAAAATATCAAAAAAGAATTCTTGCTGGATTTTTACAACATAGAGTGGGATAAGCAAATAAAAACAATATATGTAAACTATGAAAAAGAGACAAAGAAAAAGCCGTTATCAATAAGACTAAAAAACTTTGAGGGTTTTGGAGTACTATTTACATACAACACACAAAGAATGGAGGGTTCAAGTCTCACAGAATCAAACACCAAGGATTTATTGATACATGGTGTGACTCCTGCAAAAAAATCAATTATAGATTCTACAGAGGCTATAAAACACTATGAATTGTTTATGAGATTGATTACATCAAAAGCTGTAAAAATTACAAAGAAAACAGTGTTAAATTGGCACAATGAAATTTTTGGTCAGACAAAAATTGAAGAGGCAGGAAACATTAGAACATACAGAGTGGGTGTAACCACCAATAACAAAATACAGTTTGCAACAGTACCTGAAATTCCAAAAAGATTACAAGAATTTTTTTCTTGGCTAAACAAACACCATGGAGAAAACTTTGTAGAACTTGCAGCGTTAGCTCACTACAAGTTTGTATCAGTTCATCCCTTTGGAGATGGCAATGGTAGGATCTCAAGGCTGATTATGAATTATATCCTGTTTACCCACGGGTATCCTTTAATGCTGATTAAAAACAATGACAGACGTGCATATTTCAAGTCACTTGAAAAGTCACAGTTAAACAGGGATTCAATTCATTTTTTGAAATGGTTTATGAAATATTATATTAAATCAAACAAGCAATATCTTAATTAGAAGAATGTGTTTTAATTGTAAATATTGATAATATGTAAAAATCTAGTTATCAAATTGTGATGTAATAGAGAAAAAATTTATGATCCTTTTGATAAAAAAACAAAAATTTCTAATCAGAGTAATTTGCTAAATGAGGTAATTAAAAGAGGAGATATTGCCCCATGGAAAAAGCATCTAGAAAAGGTTGAAAAATCAAAAACACTCACAGATATGATAGAACCAGATATTCAAAGGGATAAACAGTACCAATCGAGCCCAGAGTTTCAGATATCGAGTATAACAAGAGTAGTAAGATAATTCGTAAAATCAGCTGTGTGAAATTTGACAATGGCAAATCAATCAATTATCCAACTGCGTTTGATTTTCTGTAACACATACTTGTTATTTTTATAAAACTAAAGATATCGACAATTCTTAATATCGGGTTATGACAGGCAAACATAGTTGGATAAAAGAGAGATTCTAAAAGAATTTTCAGCAAATTCTGAAAAATACTATAATGTTAAATTATTCCAAGAGCAGGGATTTACAAGAAAATCTTGTACTAAATGCAGCAGATTCTTTTGGACGTTAAATGCAGATAGGGACTTGTGTCCAGAGGATGGAGATGATACATATTCATTCATTGGTGAGCCACCAACTAGCAAGAGATTTGATTATACCCAATCATGGAAACAAGTAGAAGAGTTTTTTGTAAAAAATAACCACACTTCAGTTAGCAGGTATCCAGTGGTTTGTAGATGGCGAGATGATCTGTTTTTTACGATTGCATCAGTTGTTGATTTTCAAAGAGTGATGGGCTCCAAGGTAGTTTTTGAATTTCCGGCCAATCCGTTAGTAGTACCACAAACTTGTTTACGTTTCAAAGATTTAGAAAATGTAGGAGTCACAGGTAGACATTTTTCGAGTTTTTGTATGATTGGACAGCACAGTGTTCCAGATTTAGGAGGATACTGGAAAGACGAATGTATTGATTTGGATTTTCGGTTATTGACAAATCAGTTTGGAATTAAAAAAGATGAAGTGGTATTTGTAGAAGATGTGTGGGCAGGTGGCGGTTCATTTGGCCCATCACTAGAATACTTTGTCAGAGGATTAGAGCTTGGAAATGCAGTGTTTACTGAATTTCAAGGAGAGTTGGGAAAACACACCACACTTGATCAGCGGGTCATAGATATGGGTGCAGGACTAGAACGACTTGCGTGGATTACCATGGGAACACCTACTGCATACGACTGTTGTTTTGGTCCAGTCAACAAAAAATTATTTGAAAAGGTGGGGATTGATCCAGATTCTGAAATTTTAAAAAGATACTTTACAGAAATTGCAAAGAAGATTGATCATTTTGATGACCTAAACAAGGTCAGAGGTCTTGCAGTAAAGAATGCAGGGATTTCAGAGGATCAGCTAAACAAGATGATAATACCACTTGAAGGGTTGTATCTGATTGCAGATCATTTGAGAACTCTAATTTTTGCAATTACAGATGGTGCACTGCCAAGCAATGTTGGTGGTGGATATAATCTCAGAATGATGCTTAGACGAATCAATGCTACAATTAGTAAACTAAACTTGAAGCTTGACATTGATGAGTTAGTTGATGCACACATTGACTATCTCAAAGATACCTATCCTGAACTTGATGAGAAAAGAGATGATGTCAAAAAAATCCTCAAGATAGAGTCTACAAGATATGAGAATTCCAAAGTACACATGAAGCAAAAGGCTGAAAAAATTCTTCAGAGGGGTGTACCAAATGTGGATGAGTTGATCACATTGTACGAATCAGATGGAATTACGCCTGAATATCTCAAAGAGATCGATGTGATTTCAGAGATCCCATCATCATTTTATTCAAAATTATCTGATCTGCACCAGTCTGAAAGAAAAAAGACAGTTGTGGAACTTCCACTAGAAGGATTACCAGAAACTGAGACTTTATTTTACAAAGACGACCCAATGGAGTTTGAAGCCAAAGTACTCAAAGTCTTTGATGACCAAGTTGTGTTGGATAGAACTTCATTTTATGCCAGAGGGGGAGGACAAGAACCAGACCACGGCACCATTGCAGGATTCGAGGTGGTTGATGTCAACAAGCATGCAGGCATTATCGTTCACAAACTAAAAGGTAAAGTTCCAAAAGAAGGCGATGTTGTATCATGTAAAGTTGATCAAAGACGCCGTCTCAACATTACTAAAAACCATACAAGCACTCACATCATCAATGCATCATCACGAAGTGTGTTAGGCTCATGGGTTTGGCAGCACTCTGCATTCAAAGACGAAGATCACGCAAGGTTGGATATTACACATCATTCATCATTAACTGATAAACAAGTAAAACAGATAGAGGATGCAGCTAATCAAATGGTAAAAGAAAATTATCCAGTAAATATCAACTATTATGATAGAGGGGTAGCAGAACAAAAGTATGGATTTAGAATCTATCAGGGAGGTGTGGTTCCAGTAAAGTCAGTTAGAATTGTATCAATTGAAGATAAAGACATTGAAGCATGTGGTGGGACACATGTAAAAAATACAGGAGATATCAAACTAATCAAAATTACAAAAACTAAACGAATTCAAGACGGAGTAGTTCGTATAGAATTTGTCTCAGGACCAACAGCTTTTCAATATATAGAACAACATGATAAAGATTCAAAGAAACAAGATAAAGAACTAATTGCAAAACAAGCATTAGAAAAACAACGCAGAGAGCATAAAGAGAAAGCTAGAGTGCAAATTCCAATACTATTAGAGAAAATTCTAGCTGGAGAATCAGAGATAGGAGAGGAGGGCATTATAGTCAAAAACAAGATTTGCTTTACATCAGATGAGAGTTATGATGATTATTTCCACCAAAACTTTGGCAAAAAACTAGTTGCCAAAGATAGCAAAGCCGCATTTTGTGGAATTTTTGAGTCAGGCCCAACTGTTAGGATTATAGTGTATGCCGGAGAAGAATCAGGCGTAAATTCAGAGAAAATTGTCAAGGAGATAGCCTCAATTTTAGGAGGTACAGGTGGTGGTGATGCTAAATTTGCTCAAGGTGGAGGTAAAGATACGTCTAAAAAAGATCAGGCAGTAGCCAAAGCAAAATCAATGGTTTTAGGAGATATACACCATGACAGTTAATTGGAACAAGATAGAAACAAAATGGCAGAACAGATGGGCCAAATCAAAAGACTTTGAAACAAACCCAAATGATAAACCAAAAAAATTCATCACAGTTGCATATCCATATCCCAACTCACCACAACATATCGGGCATGGTAGAACATACACACTAGCTGATGTTCACTCTAGATACTACAGAATGCAAGGGTACAACGTGTTGTTCCCAATGGGATTTCACTATACTGGAACACCAGTGCTTGGAATGGCAAAAAGAATCAAAGCTGGAGAAAAAGAAATTCTAGAGGGACTGCGAAATATTTATCACGTTTCAGAAGAGGATATCAAAACATTTGTTGAGCCAATAAAGATTGCAGACTATTTTCATGAAGAGATAAAATCAGGTATGATTGAGATGGGCTACTCTATTGATTGGCGTAGAGAATTTACAACCATAGTTCCAGGGTATCAAAAATTTATAGAGTGGCACATTACAACACTCAAAGAGAATGGGAAGATCATCCAGGGAAGTCATCCAGTTGGATGGTGCCCCAAGGATCAAAACCCAGTATCACAACACGATACAATGGGAGATGTAGAACCAAAAATTGATGAAAAGAATTTCCTAGTTAAATTCAAGTTTGGAGAATTTATTTTTCCAGTTACAACATTAAGACCTGAAACAATTTTTGGAGTTACAAACCTGTGGGCAAATCCAAATGTGACATACAAAAAAGTTAGAGTCGATGATGATGAAACATGGATAGTTTCTAAAGAATGTGCACACAAGATAGAGTTCTTTGAAAAAAATGTTTTGGTGATTGGTGATATTTTAGGGACAGAATTGATTGGAAAATCAGCTACTGCACCACACAGTGACGGTGTTAAAATTCCAATTTTACCTGCTGATTTTGTAGAGCCAGATATGGGAACAGGTCTAGTAATGTCAGTACCTGCCCATGCGCCAAAAGACTATCAGGCATTAATGGATTTAAAGGCTAAAAATCATGAATTGGCATTAAAAATTGAGCCTATTCCAATTATCGATACAAAAGGATGTGGTATCATTCCAGCAAAGCAAATTTGTGAAAAATTTAGAGTGTTAAACCAGTCTGATTCCAAATTAGAAGAGGCCACAAAAGAGCTGTATCTCAAAGAATTCACAGAAGGCAAGCTAAATGAAAGGTGTGGTAAATTCAATAATGAAAAAGTACAGTTTGGACGAGACAAAGTAAGGGCATGGTTAGAAAAAGACGGACATTTGGAAAAATTTCCAGTACTTGAGAATTCTCCTGTACACTGTCGCTGTGGAACTATGTGTGTTGTCAAGGTATTGAACAATCAATGGTTTCTCAATTATGGAGATGAAAAATGGAAAGAATTAGCTCGCAATTGTTTTGATGAGATGAATATTCTACCAAGTAACATCAAAACAGAGTTCAAAGAGGTAATTGATTGGTTGCATGAGCGAGCTTGTGCAAGACAGCAAGGGCTGGGGACTAGATTACCATGGGATCATGATTGGATTGTAGAATCACTATCAGATAGTGTAATTTACATGGCATATTACACTTTATCACGATTTGTAAATGATGGAACTGTACAATCAGATAATCTTACCAAGGAATTCTTTGATTATGTTTTGTTAGATAAAGGGGATGTGTGTCTAGCTGCAAAAACTTCAAAACTCTCTAAAGATATAATCAATACAATGAAAAAAGAATTTACTTACTTTTATCCAGTTGATTCACGTCATTCAGGTAGAGACTTGGTTCAGAACCACTTGTCATTTTTTGTTTTAAATCACGTTGCAACATTTGATAGAAAATTATGGCCACAAGAAATTGTAGTCAATGGCAGTGTGATGATGAATGGTGTTAAAATGAGCAAGAGTATGGGTAATATCATTCCATTACGTACTGCAATCAGGGAACATGGTGCAGACCCAATAAGATTGGCAATAATTTCATCAGCAGAGTTACTGCAAGATGCTGATTTTAACATGGAATCAGTATTTGGAATTCAAAACAAGCTAGAATCCCTTTTAGAAGAGTGTGGCAGGCTTGAAAAGAACCCAATTTCCAAATTAGAAGCTGAGGATAGATGGATTTTATCTAAAACCCAGAACAAAATTGCCGAGATTACAAAAGCAGTTGAAAAGATGCGACTACGTGAGGCACTGCACGATATTTTGTTTACATTTGAATCCGATCTGCACTGGTATACAAAAAGAGTATATGCTAAAAGAAGAGAAGATGAGGCGGAGGTATTAGGGATGTTCTACAAGATAAATTCAGCCCGCGTTGCAATGTTGTCTCCATTTGCACCACATATAGCTGAAGAGATGTGGGAAAAACTTGGAGGGACAAATTTGGTCTCAAAATCACAATGGCCACAATATTCTAAGGAAGATGTTGATGCCACATCAATTCAATCCGAAGAGTTACTAAAATCAACGATAGATGATATTGAAAATATTCTCAAAGTTACAGATATGACTCCACAAAAAATTGTAATCTATGTAAATTCTGATGAATTAAAATCAACTGTATACCACAAGATACTGGGCATGATGGTAGGAGGGCAAAACAACATGGGTGTTGTGATGAAGGAGATCATTGCAGACCCTCAAACTGCAAAAGCCAAAAAAATGCCAGACTATATACAAAAAGTGATCAAGGGCTTGCATTCAGAATCTGAAGAAATCAAAACCGCAAGATTAGAGTCAAAGGAGTTTGATGAAAAAGAGTTCCTCTCAAAGGAGTTAATTGGTATTGGCAAAGAAGAATTTGGTGTTGAAATTTTAGTTTATTCTGAGTCAGATAAAGACATCTATGATCCAAAAGATAAAGCAAGGCATGCAATGCCATTCAAACCTGCAATTTTAGTTGAATAGATGATCAGGTTATTATTATTCTACATTTAGAATGTAAGTATTGCAACCTCCAAACATGTAATTTGCTTATCTTGGGAGTGTTTGTCTTTAGTCTGTTTTAATATCATATCTAATGATTCTAAAAACTCATCATTGTATTTTATGATTTTCTAAAACATGATGCGATCAACTAAATTTTCATTATGGCTTCCAAAATTGTTAGCGGTTCTGATTTACTTTGCAGTGTTCTCTCAACGGCATCAGTGTGCTTTTTACACCACGATGGAGCGTATCCACATTTTACATCCATTATTAATCACAATAACTTGTCACAAAAGTATTAAAAACATTTCTCTAAAATACACTGTCCAAAATGCGGGGTTTTTTTTGAATCGGAATAAGATCTGGAATTTATGCCTGTAAAACTAACTTAACAGACCATTCATTCCATACCCATGTCCCAATAACCAGACAGAATCCACAGCATAAATAAATATAATGTGCAAGTATGTGATAAGTATGCAAATTATTTACAAAATTGAATCATTAAAAATGGGCGGATATATGGCGTACTGTCCTGAGATGAAACCAGTTATTGTACAGGGTAAAACAGAAGAGGAGGCCAAAAAGAAATTACTATCTGCTGCAAAATTATATCTAACACGTCATCCAGAACTTCCAGATTCATTACGTTATGTAGACTCGGATGAATAGATTAAAACTTGATAGTTATTCTTCAAAACAAACCTTACTTGTTTTTGATAAATTAGGATTCAAACGTATTTTAGATAATGAATATGTGAATTATCTCTTCCATCCAAGTATCTTAGAAGAAGTATTTGTAGATAAAACACATAAAATTTCAATAAAGTAATTAGTAAATCACTTTACGATATAAAATTAAAGGAATGGATTTTTGATTCTCTTTATGAAAATCTAAATTAAGAATACAAAGTTTTAAAATTTAAAACAGATATACAACTTGACTGGAGTGTGAAAACAGTGAAACACACATCTTTTGCAACTAAAAATGATTCTCAAATACAACATCAGAGAGGGCAAGCTGTCCTCCACGAGGATTTGCAGGTTCAAGAGCTTTTCCTACAACAATCATCAAAACAATTAGATGATCATCAGGCAAGTTGATAATTTTCGCTAGTTCATCATAATCAAACCCAACCATAGGGCAAGAATCAAGACCCATTTGTTTAGCTGCTAGCATAATAGTTTGTCCAGCAAACCCACATGAACGAATTGCCTCATCTCGTTGATTTTGAGAACTCTTGGAATATTTGTTCGATAATGCATTTTTCACTAATTCTTGTTTTTCAACAGGGTGATTTTTCCAATATCGCATGGGTTCTTCTCTCCAAGCATTTAGATTTCCACACAAAACAATAACCAAAGAACCATTTTTTGGCTGAGCTTGATCTCGTGCAGATTTTGAAATTAGTTCCTTAATAGCTTGATCTGTAATTGTGACAAATCTCCAATTTTGTTGATTGTAACTAGTAGGTGAAAGAATTGTTAGTTCCATTAATGATTTAATTTGGTCTGGTGTCATCTTGTATGTACTATCAAATTTTTTTACAGCACGTCTGGTCTTGATGGCATCAAAGGTATCCATGAAAAAACTAAAATCTCACCAAATTTAATCTAATGACAAAAACAGACAGGCTTAAGATCAACTCCAAAGGATGTTGATGACAGCTATTCGCTTAAGATCAGCAACTTTTGTTAGCTGATGACGGCAATTATCTATGCCTGAAACTTTAGCAATCAGACAAAAGACTGTCTTTTCAAATACATTATACAGTTTTGATATTTAACTAGCACTACTTTTGGGTCCTGACAAGTTAGTGAGGCTTTAGTCATGGATTTTCTAGTGATGTCGAGACTTGTGTTATCCAGATGAATTATCAGATACACTTACAACAAAATTTCACACTCATAGTTACGTAATTCAATAGAATCTTACTAAAGCATTAGGATTAAAAGTTGAAAAGCATGATGTGAATATTAATATTAAAATTTAATGAGGCATTGGCTTTCTAAATACGTAAACTCTACAACAGACAGACATTTCATAAGGTATGTCGTTCCAAAAATACCTGGGGATAAACAAATAAAAAAAACCAAAAACTAAAGAGTAAAACTATCTAGTGTATCTCTTGTTTACCCAATCATCAAAAGCATGTTTTGCATTATTACTAAGAATGTTATCTAAATTGATACTCTTTTGTTTTATCTTTTGAGAGCCAGTAGCCATACTTATGCCATACAAAATTTGTATTTAAGAATGTTTATTGATTTTTTGAACAAATGTTTAAATCTCTCCTGAAATTATTCTAATTGAATTTCCATTTATTGTAAATTTGATAGATTTAGGTTAGATGGAAAGGCTAAATGGCACAATCAAAGAGATCGAGGGAAAATAATTTGTTCCCTAAACTGATGATTCTCCCATAATTTCAGGCATGCAAATTTATCATAACTACATTCATGGACACACGAATTGACAGAATGATCCCAAATGAGAAAACAGGGATCAAAGTTGAAGGTAATAATAAATGGATTACTATGATTCAAAATTTGTTGCATAGTCTGTAGAAAATCAATCTAAAACCTCATCAACTTGACAAAACCCTATTTTTCCTACTAGTGAAAATCAATTATAAAAAAAACACTAGTCAAATTTCCAGATAGTGTATTTATTAGGCGTAAATGAATCGCAGAATACCTTGAAGATAGCAGTGATGGGAATGGGTGTAGCAGGTTCTTATCTTATGGCCAGATTAAAAGACAGTGAACATAAAGTTGTCGGATATGAAAGAATGATACAAGAAAAGCATGATTCTATTTGTGCATGGGGAACGATCAAATCAGTTCTAGCAGAATTTTGTAAAAAGACTGGAAGAGATTTTGATAATTTTCTGATTCATGATGGTAAAAGTATGCATGTCAAAATGAATAACGATGTTAAATTTGACATTGGGTTAAAAGGGCTATGCACGTATGATAAATTGGCACTAATCAAAGATTTCATCAAAGATTCTGAGATTATTTACGGTCCTCCACCATCAATTGAAGAATTGGAAAAAGAGTATGACATGATCGTTGATTGTACAGGATTTCACAGAGTATACCTACCAAAATTAAAAGAAGATTTCTTTTTACCTACATATGAATACAAAGTAGAGTATGAAGACAAAGTTCCATATGATGACTTTTACATAGAACCATTTCCGGGGATGTCAGGTTACTTTTGGTATTTCCCGCTAGGAGAGAAATGTGCCCATATAGGAGCTGGGGATTACAATAAACAACACATGAAAGCAACTAATAATTTTTTAAAAAAACATGGAGGCAAAGTTCTCCAAACAAAAGGTCGTCCAATTAGATTGGCAACCCCTGATAGATGCAAGCCATATCATGCAGGAAAAGTAGTTGGAGTTGGAGAATCAATTGGAACAGTCTATGCGTTGTTAGGTGAGGGAATTATTCCATCAATGCAGTGTGTAGAGATATTTTTAGAAAACATGTACGATTTTAAAGCGTATGAGAGAGCAGTAGAAAAACATTACAAAGTATATGCCAAAGTATTTAATTTTGTACATGCAAAAATTCAGAAAAACTTTAGTTTCTTCAAAGCACTGCCAGATTTTATTGCAATATTTCTTTACATGAAAAAACATGAAGATAGATTTGGAATGAACATTAAAATTTCAGATTTAATCAAAGTGGCAAAAGCTTAACTAAAACTTGCATGACCCAAAACCTTCACGATTAGTACGATTTGATGCCATGTTATAGTCATAGATAATGGTAGAGTATGCTTTTAGTTCATCTTTCATTTGATCTAAATTTTCTGCAAGGTAAAACCCAGGACAATCACCGGTGAATTGATAAGTTGCATGTACACGTGCAATACCTTTTTCATTTTCTAACCAACTTGCAAATGGGTATAGATAACAGACCCCAGGTCTATCTGGATGCATACTACACCCACCCTCTTTATCTAAAAACCTACATGAAATATGAGTACCATCATCTGCTTCAGTTTCATCAGTTTTTCTTTTTAGATTAATTGTAGTCATTGTAGTCATTTGTCCAGATGGTCCTGGTTCTTGGTAGGTAACTGTAAGCGTTTCATTTTTAATAAAATCTGATGATTTATTATATTTCAAACCTTTGCCAATTATTATTAGATCATCAGATGTTAATGGCAACCTACCTTGTCTATCACAACAATTATGACAATCAGGCCAAAAACACTTCCACAGTATGTATCTTTTTTCAGAGTTCAAATAAGGAACATGAAAAACTACATCTTTTACTTTGATTATATGATCAGATATGTCTGTAATTTTGCCTAGCATGAATTTTCTAAGAATTGGATCAATATCCCAGTCTTTTTCTAATAAATCAAGAGATTCTTCAATTTCGTTTTGAGACAATCAAGTTATAACATCTTTTGCAGATATTATTAATGTTGAGTGAAAAAGGAAAATATGCCTCAGCTACTGAAAACAGGCGATTTGTTTGGTCTGAAATTATTTGGCCCTTAATTTTAGAGATCAACGATGTGTCGTTTTCTTTGAAACAATTTCAAGAAAAACGTGAAAAAATATGTGATGAAAGAAATATTTCAGTCAATATTCCATCAAGAGGGTTGGTATCGCTAATGCAGAAAGGAATAATCAAAAAAGAAGAAAAGGTCTACTCGATTCATTTCAGATTAATTCCTTACATGCGACTAAAAGCAACATGTGATTATGCAACTGCAATTTATGAAGTCAGACTAAAATGATTACAACAAATGAATATATTCTAAAACATCAAAACTTCTTCTAGTAGCCCGATAGTCTAGTGGTCAAGGATTCTGCCCTCTGGATCTCAAGAGTGGATAGGCGGAGACGGCAGTTCGAATCTGCCTCGGGCTACCTGTAAAATATCAATAATTTGGTAAAAAATTCTATCTTGATGCTTGTGCGATACGTTCCAACTCATTTTTCTTTTTTACAGAAGGGGCATTGGAATCATTGGATGCTGCAAGCATGAGTTGTTCGGCCATGTGTTCTTCAATTGGTTTTGGATTTGAGAAAGTTGCTTCTTTTACAGCATCGGCAATAAACTTTAAAGCTAAATCAACTCTTCGGATTGGAGCAACATCAACTGATACGTGATATGTGGTGCCACCATAAACAATTCTAGTAGTATCCTCAGTGGGAGCAGAAAATTCTATTGCTCTAACTAAAATTTCAACAGGATTTTGACCAGTTTTTAATGCAATGATATCAAAAGCAGTCTTTACAGTGTTGAGCAGTTTAGTTTTCTTACCAGTCATCCTGCCAGTATTCTTTGCATATTTTTTTCCAAAATGCATTGATTTGTTAATTAGTCTCTCAACAATGTTAACTTCTGCTTTATTAAATCGCTTTAATGCTGAACGGCCATAAGTGTAAGGTAGAATTTGTTTTCTTAGAGAAATGGCAGTTTTTAATCCAGGATCTTTAATCTCAATATCAGATAAATCCCATTTTCTAAATAGCAATAAATTCTTAGTTTGTGCCATTTCTATCTCCTTGGTTTCTCCTTTTTACCAATTACTAGTTCATGTAGTGATGTACCGTTAACTTTGAAAACTTTGAATCTAACACCGGGAATATCTCCCATTGCACCACCTTGTGTTGCACCCATACCTTGAATGTGCACTTCATCGTGTTCATCAATGAAATTCATTGCACCATCTCGGGGTAGAAATGCAGTTACAGTTTTTCCATTTTTAATTAATTGCACTCTAACACATTTTCTAATAGCAGAGTTTGGTTGTTTTGCAGCAATTCCTACTTTTTCTAAAACAATGCCACGACCTTGGGGTGCGCCTCCAAGAGGATCAGATTTTTTATCAATACCTAATTTTCTTCTTTTGTAAGTGGATATTGCCCATCTCTGTTTCTTCTTTTTAATCGTAAGAACTCTGCCGGCAAATAATCCTAGTGGTGATTTCCTCATATCTACATCTCCATAGTAGCACGTTCAGGGCTATTAATCAATACACTTCCAATATCAAAATATCGTTTTGCAAGTAATCTGGCTTTCTCTGCATTTCTGCCGTCTCTTCCCACCACAATTCCTTTCTTTCTTGGATCTACCATTACTATTGCCTGCTTTGTTCCATCTGCTCGTTTATTTATTTTTACTTCTGAAATTAGTTTAGAATCAAGCAAATTCGTTAAAAATTTTGCCGGATCATCGTTAAATTCTACAAGTTCGATGTTTCGCTTTACAATGTTTTGTAATGATTTGATATGAATGCCACCTTTACCAATTGCAAGTCCCATTTTACCAGTATTAACTACAAAAATAACCCTGTTTTGTTTTTCATCCTCTACACAATCACGTGCTGTTGCACCAGTGACATTTTGAAAAAGACCCATCAATCGCATTTGATCAGTTGAGAGTTTAATTGATTGCGTCATTAGAATGCCTTTTTATCTCCGAACAAAAATGTCTCATTTAAACTTAGAGTATATGAATAATGGTTAATCATTTTTTTCCTCAGCTTTTGTATCTTTTAAAATTGATTTGATGCTAGCATCGTCAATAGAAGTAAATGAGATTGTCGAAATTCTAAATTGTAAGCCACATAGTCTACCTAATGCAACTGATGTTCCTTTAAAGTTTACTAGAGGTATTTTTTCTTTTTTTGCATCTGATTCAATTTGCTCAAACATTTCTTTTTTAATAGATTGAGACAATACAATTAGCTTGGAATTTTTTATCGAGTTCAAAACTTGTTTAGTGCCCATTGTCAATTTATCTTCCTTGCGAGCATCGCGTAATGATTTTTCAAGTATCTTACTCATGTGTTTTCCTTAAGACGATCGTCTTGAGAGGGCTTTATAGGTTTATTGAAAAATTGAGCGTTGAATATAAGAGAACCGATTTGTAGAACCAAAAGTGTGAAATGCAATACATGCATAATTAGACTAAAGTTACAACAAATGATTTTGTTGCAAGCATTCAATCAAGAAATTTACTACAAGCTTCAACTAGATAAACAAAAGATGTCTAAACAAGTATGTTCAACTATGTGACATTACTCAATAGTTCTAAATGGAATCCTTGAGAATATTGATAAAATGATGAAACAGAAAAAGAAACTGCCAATGGTTAAAATCGATAGTCTGTGTGGCAGTGAATGTGTGATGGCCTAGTATTTTTTATGTACTAAATATATAATTTTGATAAATCAAAATCAGCGATTAATCTATCTTTTCATGGAATAGTTATCAAGGTAGATTTAGATGAAGATAGAGATGTTGGATCATTTATTGAGCTCCAAACAAAAGTTTCGATTTCATAAACACCAGATTTTTTTGGACTCCAGGATTGGGAAATATCTAAACTTTGTTTAGGAGAGATACTCCCTTGAATCCATGAAAGTGATTCAACTATATTTTCATCGTTTTTTATTTGGAATACATAAACAAATTCCTGTATAAGATCACGATTATTTAAAATAGTTCCAACTATTTGCATTTGAGAATTTGCTGAAAAAGATGCTAGATTATTGCCAAATACATCAGAAAGAAAAATTGGTGCATTTTCAATTCGTTTGATTAAAGGGATGGGAGAATCCACTGATGCACTAGTTTCAATGCTCAAACTATCTGATATAGAATAAGGCTGTGGTAGAGTGTAATCATCGTATTGGGCAAAAATTGTATCGCCTGGAAGAGTGTAGAGTTTATTTCCACTAGAGTGTGAATTCTGAGATAATGAAATTGTTGCAATAAAAGAGCCTGAACTTTCAGATGTTTCTATGGCATTGACATTAATTCCTGCAACATCAGAGTCAGAAAATATCTTTACAGATAGATTGTCTATAGATTCAGGATTTAAATTCATATCAGCATCAACTATACTGACCATCGCAGAATTTTCCAAAAAGAAAATATCTTTAATGAAATTAATTGTTCCAACATTCCAACTTGTTGGAACTGATTTAACTAGTACAACTCCATCTGCAAACTCGAAGGATATAGTTATTGCAGAATCTCTGTCAACTTCTAAGAATCCATTAGTGGGGCCATTTCCAAGAGTTCTAGGAGTTGTATCAAAATCACCATCACCATCAACATCGTGAGCAAAACCTGTAAGAGTTACCTCTGCTGTAAAAATCCCAGAGCTTGCATCAGTTTCAGTAAACCGATAAGGTTCAAGAGAATTTCCAGATGTGGATATTTTGATTGAATGATCATCAGTACCCCCAATGGAATCAACTAAATGTTTATTGGAGTTCCAGCTAGGAGAGATAATAGTAATTATCATTTTATCAGTCCATGAATAAACTGACTTGTCTGTAAAAATTGGAGAGTATGGATCATTGTAATTAGGTGCATCTTCTCCAAATGCTAAAAGTGAGATCAAAGAGAGTAGTAAAAAATCAAGCATATTAAAAATTAGGATTAGATGAATTTATTGTTTGATAAATAGCTATTCTAAGATTCTTCTTTAGGTAATGAAATTAGGAGAATATTATCACCACGAAGTAATATTTTTCCAAGTTCCTCGTGTTTTTCTTTGGAAATATCTTTAGCATTATCCAGTGTGAGATTCATGTGAATATCAAAATCTTTGAGAATGCCTTGAATAGTTTGAGTATTTCTTAATCGAAGTAATACAACTTTGTCTTTACAGTTATTCATTAATGTTGAAATTTCATCTGCCATAATTATCATCTAATCCTAACTTTACTCCTATTTTTTCTTGTTTACTTGTATGTATAAGTCATAAGTTTTTGTGTGCTTGTTAAATGAAATAACTAAAGGATTAAGCAATTTTCTACAATTCCAGTCTGATTCTGCCATATTTAGGCATTTAGAAGTATCTGTTTTAATTTTGTAGTAATGATGCCAAAGATGATTTTTCAGATTTATATCATAAAAAAAATAATTCTTAGAATCAGGACAAGAAAGAATTCATCAATAGGTATGACTGACATCTAAGACGGAAATCAGTTCTAGCTCAAATTTTCAACTATAGTTATAGAGCATAGTGTAAGATATGGTGATAGATGAATTATAGAATCTGTATTTTTTACATTCAAAAAGATGTTTGGTGAACATGACATCTCACAAGAGGTAAAACGTGATTAACAAGTTGAAAATAAAAGTTTGTTTATACAACAAAATGATTGTATGTGATGGAGAGTTTAGAGTAGTAGTAGGTTCAATCAAAAAATGTTAACCGTTTGAGGGGTTTGGGAAGCAAGGCAATTCATGTGGTCTTGTAAAAAATAAAAAGAGAGATTAACACGCAGACAAATTGATTCAATACCAACAAGCACTAAGAGATATTTTAAAAACAAGTCATTATTTGATTTTAAATGATCAAATGGATATACACCAATCATAAACAAATTTGAAATGATAGAAAATTGAAACATTGTACAAAATTATAATATGTATCTGGATATTTCACGTATTTTTGTTTTAAAAAATATGTTGGTTAATCTTGTTTTCTAATTGTAAGATAATCGATCAAAAATTAATGAGTAAATTTAGTTATTTGTGATTAAAGCAATCTATGATTTGAAAATAAAGTATTTTAACTAGAAAGTAATGACTAATAATCAAATGTTAAGAGAATTTGAGTTTAGATTCACTTGTATCAATATTGATGAAGCGTGTACTAATGTAAAGGCAGTAACAAAACAAGTGAGTGATGAATTCTACGAAATCAAAAACATAAAGAATACTTGGTATGATCATATTGCATTTATCAAAGTACCAAGCATAGACGAAGCTTCCATCATAAGAAGAGAGATTATAAAAAAATCACAAGGTAATTTATCTTCAATAATAATCAGAGCTAGATAATTTTGATGTTTTATGAGATTAATTTCGTTAGGAATATTATTTGAGAATGACTTGCAATCTCAAAAAGTTTTAGATATAATTCAAGAGTTTTTCAACTATTCTTTGATGACTAATTATGATAGTATTGAATTAGATGTACAAAGTAGTAGAGTTTTTTTTGGGAGAAACTTGTAATAGATAATAATTTCAACACTCATAATTTGAAAAGAGATGTTGAAAGTAAAATTCCTAATTCTAAAGTATTTATCAATGAATTAATTCTCAATCAATCAAAGATTGAAAAACATTTTACTTTGATAATTAGTAGTGTTATTGCTGCTGCTGGATTAGTTGTAGGGTGGGTTTTGTAAGAATGTCAATTGATCAAAAATCTAGGAGTATATTTTGAGCTTGTTTGTATGCTTGGAATATTTTAGCTCTATTTTGGTTAGTGAGATTAAAGAAACTTGAAAAGATTGTAATTAATAAAATTGGTAAATTGCCAAACAAAAATAACATCAAGAAATTTTAATAGCAACTCTTCCTAAAATAGAACATTTTATAATATTTGTTGATAATATAGATTCAACTATAACAACACAAACGTATTTTCATGATTTATCAAAAAATCTCAGATGAACGATGAACATGATTGCATCACACACCTGACAAAACTAAGAAACAGTGATAGGTCATACCAACTGAAATATTGCTTGTGTTAACTACTGTTGCAGGTGGTGAGCAGACATGCTAGACAATACGGCTCAAAATCTACTACAATCGAGGATTTCAGGAATTACAAACAGGGGTTAAACATTCTATCAACTTTTGAACTATTTCTCATAGCATTACTTTCAGTAGAATCATCTGCAACCCTTGCCCTGATTATTTCATTAGAATTAGTCCTTGTCTCATATACATCAAATTTTATTTTTCTAACTGGAAAGAATTTAATGTATATTATAGACATTGCATGACCAATAGTTTTGCGTGGGTCCTCTGTGGTTTTAATACCCATATTTTTGAATTTATCTTGAATAATTTTTTTTGTCTTTTCAAAATCCTTTTTTGGAATAGCAATTTGAACCATATTTCGTGATTCTTTTTTTGTATATTGGAGTTTACTTGTTCCAACAAAAGCATAATCTATTTTATTTCTCTCGCAGATTGTTGCTACAAAAGCATTAGGATTCCATATTATAGTACTAACCCATCTTGCTATATTGATCATAGACTCAATAATTGGATGATTTTTATTGATTCTAACTGTTATTGTTTTTCCAACCTTTGTAGATTTGACAACCCCAATATCTTCAAATGCGTATATTACACGTCTTACAGTTGGAAATGGAATACCTGTTTGATGTGCTATGCCAGAGATTGTGTTTCCTTCTTTAGCTCCATTAATGATTCTAGCGTCTCTGAACATTGATATTGTTTGTATATTCATGTTAATACTTTTCTTAGGAAATTTATATAATTTTACTTATTTGTTCAAATATGGTTAGATAATTGAGCCAAATCTATAAAGTTGATTTGTATGATTTTAAGATTTTCTTGTAATTATTTTTTTGAATCTATTTGTGTACCACAGTTATGATTACACAGCTAGTGTTCCCATGCCTGAGGTGTAAAACAAATTCGTTGAAATAACATGAATATGTTGGTTTTTCCTAAATTAGATATCCCAAGTTTTTGCAACATTATCAAAACCTAAATCATCATTTCTTCAACTTGGACTATATCTCAGATTTAAATTTCTAGATTTGTCTTTACACAAATGAAAATCGGATTAATGCATAAAAACTATATTCAAGTCACTTTTTTTTAGAGACTTGCATATACAAATCAACAGTACCACTCCCGATTGGAATGTTACTACCAACAATTACATTTTCAGTAATACCTTTGAGTTGTTCAACCTCACCACCAAGTGCAGCATGTGCAATTGTTGGAACAGTAATTTCAAATGCTGCTCTTGCAAGAACACTGTCTTTAGTACCAGCAATTCCGTGTCTACCAATTTGTTGCATGTATCCCCTAGAACACATCAGATCAGATACCAACATGATGTATCTGTTATCAACTTCCAATCCTTGGTCACCCAAAGTATGATTAAGCTCATCAATCAATGAGTTTCTTGCAGCTTCAATTCCCAAAGTTCCTGCAATTTCAAAGACATTATTGGTTCGTACATTCTGTTTATCAATGCCCTTTACTTCAAGTACTTTGGCAATGTTAGAACCAGTTGTTTGGATGACCCATTGATCATCTTTTTGAACTAGTGTAACTCGTTCTACATCTGGAACTCCTTTAACAGTAGTGTTGAGAACTTTGTTTCTAATTGCAATTGTAGATGCAGTATCACCAACATCTACTAAATTTAGAGTAATTAATTCGCCTACAATCTCCATTTTGAATTTTTTGTTTGATGAAAGTGCTGCTTCCACTTCGGCAATAGAACATCCTCTTTCATTGAGTCTATTGGTACTCATAATTAATTTAATATTTGTAGAATAGTCTGTTTGAGTATCAGCAATTAGTGCACTAATTTTAGTTTGTAATACATTACGTGCAACTTGAATTGCTTTTTCTCGAGATTTCTTTGATTCCTCATCAAGATAAATATCCATAGTTGGAGTAACAGGTTTCTTTCTAGCATCGACGAGTTCGATTAATCTTGGAAGACCCAATGTTACGTTTCTTTCTTTAATTCCTGCAAAGTGAAAAGTTCTCAAAGTCATCTGAGTACCAGGTTCACCAATGGATTGAGCAGTGATGATTCCTACTGCTTGACCAGGTTCTACTTGAGCTTTATTATACAATGAAAGTCCTTTCTTACATACAGCTTCTGCACCACTTTTACTCAAATTAGATTTCTGCAAAGCCTCAGTTACAAGACGAGTCAATCTTGGATTGAATGTCTTTGTGTATTTTTTAGTAAGTGTATCAATTTCATCTTTGGTTGCTTTCTTTCCAGAATCAGTAATTGTTTGTGATTCTGCCAATCTAACAGCATTGAATGCTTCACCATGATCACTTTTTTGCACATCAATTCCGTCTTCACCATAAAGGAATTGAACTATATGACCATGTGGATCTCTTACGGTTCCATCATATTCTAATCTAATGTGTTCTAGTGCATTAATCAGTCTACGTTGCATGTAACCACTCTGTTGAGTTCTAACTGCAGTATCTACCAATCCTTCACGTCCACCCATTGCATGGAAGAAGAACTCTAAAGCAGTAAGACCTGTTCTGTAATTTGATTTCACAAATCCATGTGCATCAGGATTACTATCATGTTCTTTATAATGTGTTAATGCACGATTACTAAAACCAAAACTCATTCTATTTCCTCTTCGGGATTGTTGACCCAAAGCACCTGCCATCTGGCCTACATTAAGTGCAGAACCTCGAGCTCCAGTTGTAGCCATAATTTTACCAGCATTACTATCATCAAGAGAATCATTTGCAGTAGCTCCTGCTTTTTCTCTTGCTTTGCCTAATTCATTAACAATATAAGCCTCTAAAGCTTCTTCAGCTTTCATGCCTCTTGTAAGTTTAAGAGTTCCCTTTTCATACTGGCTTGTCAAATCAGATACAACATCATATGTTCCTTGAATGTCATCTAGGATTTGCTGTACATTCTTTTCTGGAACTTCAAGGTCACCATAACCATAACTAAAACCATAATGGGTGATGAATTGTTTTACCATGATAAGAATAGAGTTTAAGAAAGTTTTACCGGCTGCATTTCCATAATCTTTTGTAATTCTGTGCAAAACACTTTCTGGTTCTTCAGCACCAATTGATGTTTTATCAATAACACCGCTGATTAATTCACCGTTTTTAATTACAACATCTTTTTCTGGACCTTTTGTTCCTTTTGACCATTTTGATGTAAGAACATAATTGAAATCTTTTGGAAGGAATAATGAGAATAGTTGTTTTCCAGTATATGCAGGACCGTCTTTGGTTTTAGTAGCAGGTTTTGGAAGTGCATCAGTGTATCCTCCAAGCATTGCATAGTTTGAAAATTCTTGAATAGGTATGACAGTATCGTCTTTGGTTAAAAGATAAGCGCCAGTTACAAAGTCTCGTAGTGCTCCAATAATTGGACCTCCATATCTTGGAGAGATTAGTTGATCTTGAACCCTCATCAACAAAATTGCTTCTGCTCTTGCTTCTTCACTTTGAGGAACGTGAAGATTCATCTCATCACCATCAAAGTCTGCATTATACGGAGGACACACAGAAGGATGCAATCTAAAAGTCTTACCGGGCAGCACTTTAACATAATGAGCCATGATAGACATTTGGTGAAGGGATGGTTGTCGATTAAACATTACAATATCACCATCTGCAAGATGTCTTTCAATCAAATATCCAATCTCAAGGGTTTCAGCAATTGTAGAACGGTCTTCGACAAAATCTAATCTAATTTTTACACCATCTGGTCTAACAATATAGTTTACACCGGGGAATTTTTCAGGACCATTAATTACTAGTTTTCTCATTCTGTCAATGTTCCATTCAGTAACAATTTCAGGAATAGTTAATTTCATTGCGACTTGCTCTGGAACTCCAACTTCAGATAAATCCAAATTAGGATCTGGTGAGATTACAGTTCTGCTTGAAAAGTCAACTCGTTTTCCAGATAATGAACCTCTAAATCTTCCTTCTTTTCCTTTCAGTCTTTGAGTTAAAGTTTTGAGTGGACGTCCTGAGCGATGGTGTGCTTGAGGGATTCCAGATACTTCATTATCAAAGTATGTAGTAGAGTGGTACTGTAACAAGTCAACTAAATCTTGAACAATTAATGGAGGAGTTCCAGCTTCTTTACTTTCCTTTAGTCTCTGATTAACTCTAATGATATCTACCATTTTGTGTGTCAAATCATCCTCAGAACGAATACCAGTCTCTAAAATGATTGAAGGTCTAACAGTTACAGGTGGAACAGGTAATGCTTGTAGAATAAACCATTCTGGTCTTGCAGTAACTGGATCGTATGATAACAACGCTAAATCTTCATCAAGAATTTGTGTGAATCTTTCTCTAATTGTAATTGGTAGTAATCTATGTTCACCAATTTCGGTTTTCTCTACAAAAATGGTTGGTTTTGTAAAGACTAGCTCATACTGTGTTTTTCCACAATGAGGACATTCTTTGGCTTTTTTAGCCTTTTCAATAATTTGTTCTGGGATACGCTTTTGTGAAATTACAGTGTAAGCAGCATGTTTATCTTTAATTTTTTTGAATGCTTCAAGATCTTCTTGAGGCATTTTGAGTCTTGCACATGAACGACATGTTGATTGTAATAATTTGTAAATATTATCAATAAATGCAATGTGTAAAATTGGTTCAGCAAGTTCGATATGTCCAAAGTGTCCAGGACATCGTGCAGCAGTATTTCCACAAGTAAGACATTTTTGTCCAGGCTCAAGTGTACCCAATCGTCCATCCATAAGACCACCTTGTACAGGCATTCCATCTTCATCATATGTCTCAGGAGCAGTAATTTCTGCTACAGAATATTTTCTAATTTCAGTTGGAGACCAAACTGAAAAACGAATTCCATCAATTGCTTTAATTGCTTGAATAGACATTAGATTTTCTCCTTGATTAATAATCGGGGTGCAACATTAAGACTCTGCATTTCTTGTAACAATAGTTTGAACGCATATGCAACAGATACAGAAGATACTTTGGCTTTATCACCACAAACTCTACAAACATATTTTCTCTGTTTAACATCATGATATGCTACTAGTCCACATCTTTCACATACAAAGATATCAGATTTATCAGACTCGTCTAACAATCTATCTTTAAGAATCATTGAAGCTCCATAAGCAATTAAACAATCTCTTTCCATTTCACCAAATCGTAGTCCACCACCTCTTGCCCTTCCTTCAGTTGGTTGTTTAGTTAACATCTGAACTTGTCCACGGGCTCTTGCATGAATTTTGTCTGCTACCATATGATGTAGTTTTTGGTAATATACAACTCCAATAAAGACATCTACTGGGAAAGGTTTTCCAGTTCTTCCATCATACATTGTTTCTTTACCAGAATATTCAAAACCATGTGCATCCATTACTTCTTTGACTTCGGGCATCTTTTCGCCAACAAATGCAGAACCATCAAATCTTTTTCCACGTAATGCAGCAGCTTTGCCACAGATAGACTCCATCATCATACCAACTGTCATTCTAGAAGGGAAAGCATGAGGATTAATCAAAACATCAGGGGACATTCCATTTGCAGTGTATGGTAAATCTTCTGCTTTGGCTAAAATTCCCAATACACCTTTTTGTCCATGTCTTGATGCAAATTTGTCACCAATTTCAGGAACTCGCATGTCTCTTGCTCGAATCTTGTACATTTTTCCTCCTTCATTTGATTGAGTCATAACTACAGTGTCAATAACGCCAGTTTCAGAAGGTCTTACACCAATAGAGGTATCTCGTCTGTATGGACCAGAAGATTCAAACTCTCTATACTCTTCCATGAATCTTGGAGGACTAGTTTTTCCAATCAAAATATCTCCGCCTTTAACTGTAGATTCAGATGCAACTACACCGTCATCTTCAAGTAATCTATATGCACGTTCACCCTTGTAACCTCTTATGTTATCTTCAGCATTTGGAATTTCAAAGCTGTCACGCATTCCTCCAGGATACTGTTTTGCTTCAGCATCATAAATTCTAAAGAAGAATGTTCTGCCCAATCCTCTATCAACTGATGATTTACTTAGTACGATGGCATCCTCAATGTTATAACCATCAAAGGGCAATACTGCTACAATACAATTCTGACCTGCTGGTCTGTCTTCTAATCCTAAAAGCTTCATTGCTTTTGTATTAACAATTGGAACTTGGGGATACAACATTAAATGTTGTCTTACATAGGTGCTAGTATTCATCATTGGTGTTGAAAAGCCTAAACTTTGTTTGGCCATTGCAGATTCGTAAGTGTTTCTTGGAGATTGATTATGTTCAGGATATGGAATTATAGAAGCTCCTGCACCTAGTATTGATGGTGGAAATACTTCCAAGTGAGTATGTTTTTTTGTATCTTTTTCATCTAAAGTGACATAACAATTTTCTTCTTCATTTGCATCAAGTACTTCCAAGATTCCCATCCTCAAAAGATCAGTCCAAGAAAGTAATTTCTTTGAAATTTTATCTAATAGTTCAGGAGTTAGTAATGATTTGTTATCTATGATAATAATTAATGGACGTAAAACTCTACCGGCATTACAATTAACATACAATCTTCTTGTTGAACCCTTAATTTCGGATTTATGGAATGATATTCCAACATGAGGATGAATTTTTGAATTTCTTCTCAAATCTCTAAGGGATTGTGCCAACTCTCCACCATCTTTGTAATATCCAATTAATCTACCATCTACAAATATTCTGGTTCCATCTTTTTTCAAATCTTCTTTTGCATCAAAGAAATGAACAGTCCCAAGATCATAGAGTTTTTCTATAATCTCTTCAGATGGAACATTTACTGAAATGATTCCAGAAAGAGCCAAGTTTTTCACCAAACCACAATTTGAACCCTCTGGAGTTTCACTAGGACAGATTCTTCCAAAGTGAGTTGCATGCAAATCTCTTGCTTCAAAGTTTGGTTGGGTTCTACTTAACGGGGATTGAATTCTTCTAAGATGGCTGATTGTTGAGAGGTAGTTTGTTCTATCAAGTAGTTGGGTAACTCCAACACGTCCTCGTCCCCAGTTTCCTGTTGCAATTGCATTGTTTAGTTTATCAGTAATAATTCCCGGACGAATTGCTGCAGCGACTGCATTAATTCCACGTTTTTGACCTGAGCGTTCTAATTGATATTTCATGTCCCTAACCAAATTTCTAAATGCAGTTCTAAATAGATCAGCAAGCATTTGTCCTGCAAATTTGATTACTTTATTTCCATAATGATCTTTATCATCAGGAGTAATCCAGCCAAGTTTTAATTCTAACAATTTACAAGCAGCTTCACCTAAGAATTGGGCTTTTTCTTTTCTGTTTTCTGGATGTTTACCCAAATGTGGCAAGAGTCCCCAATCAAGTAGTGTCTCAGCACGTTTTATCTGGAATTCCTCTAACATTCCAGGTGCAATTCTTTTACTGATGTACACAATAGCATCTTTTGATGTTGGAACATCACCTGCTTTTTCAAAAGAGCCTTCTAGTTCATCTTGAATTTCATCAACTAGTGAAACTACAGATGCAATTTCTCTATCAGATTCCAATCCAAGTGCTCTCATTAATGTAACAACAGGAATATCAACTGGAGAGCCAGGAATTCTAGCTACAATTAATCCATCATTTTTCATGACAAGTTCTAATTTTGCACGATAACCTACAATCGAAGAATATACCTTAGCTTTGAAAACAATGTTTCCGCCAACAGTTTCTCTGTCAACTATTATTTTGTTATATGAAAGATCTTCTAATCCAACAATTACACGTTCTGAACCATTAATGATAAAATAACCACCGGGATCACTTGGGTCTTCGCCATGTTCAATTAATTTTTGGATAGAAAAGTTATGTAAGATACATGCATTTGATTTTGCCATAACTGGTACATCTCCAATGTGTACAAATCTAGACTCTAAAATTTTTCCGTCTTCTATAACACTGGCCTCCATCATAACTGGTGCAGAATAAGATACGTTTCTCAATCTTGCCTCAGCTGGAGTGATGTGAGTGATAGAGCCATCAAGTTCCATCATTCTTGGTTGTTGAAGTTTGACTTTTGATAATTGAATCTTGTAAGGATATTCTGCATTTTCAATATCAATTTGTCCGACTTCATTAATGATACTTTGAAGTCCTCTTTCTAAAAATTCATCAAATGAATTTAGATGCTGACGTGCAATACCTTCACGTTTTAAAATATCCTGAATTATTGGCCAACGCTTAGTTGATGGGTCTGCCATTTAGATTTCCACCACATATCGATAATAGAGACTGTTACCAGCAGTTGAACTTTTTCTAGTAATCTTTATCATATCTCCAGGTTTTACACCCAATCCCAAAATTGCAGGATCATTGACAAAAATTAAGGGTAGTTCAGTAGGTTTACAATTATATTTTTTTAAAACTCCTTCGGCTTCTTCTTTAGTAATAATCTCATGCTTTGGAACATAGATATGGTCAGGGACTAGGACTTGATTTTTCTTGATTGCCATCTATAGAACCTCCATATCAAACATTAAATGTAACAGAAATAATACACACAAACTGTCAAAAATTCACGCTCGGGTTAATATATATGTAATTTGAATTTGGTTAAAAAACTGTATTTTTTCTATTTTGTCAATAAATTTTAGCACAACCTTAAATAGTATAAATTTAGGCGTAAAAACAATGAAAGCTCATCTAACGGTGTTTGCCTTATCTGCAATCATGATTGCAAGTATTGGTTTAGCACCAGCATTTGGACAAATTCAAACCCCAATTGTTGTTACTACAGACAAATCTTCGTATTTAGAAGGTGAAACAATTCTAGTAACAGGGGAAGTACAAAATCTATACTCAGGTACTCCAGTAAGCTTGACAGTTGTAGCACCCAATAAGAATATCGTAGCACTTGCACAGATTACGATAGGTGCTGATAAAAAATTCAGTGAAGAGATAACTTCTGGCGGAGTAATGAAAATAGAAGGCACGTATATAGTCACAGTCCAATATGGAAGCGAGAATCGTTCAGCGACAACATCATTTACATTCGGCGGAGCTATGCCAAGTGATGATGATGTAGTGGTACGGAATCCAGGAATAACTGATACAACAGTTTCAATTGAAGGAACTGATGATTTGATAACATATGAGATAACAGGAGGAAAAATAATTAGTGTCATACCTGATGTGAGTGCAAATTCACTAATCATCAAAATTGATGCTACAGATGATGGTGTATTAACCATTACAATTCCTAAATCAGTGTTATTATCAGAAACTGATGGTGTAGAAGAAACCTTGTTCATCTTAATTGATGCAGAAGAAGTAGACTTTGAGGAAACAACAACATCAACAGGTAGAACACTGGTCATACCATTCCAAATGAATGCTGAAGAAATTGAAATTATCGGCACATGGGTAATTCCAGAATTTGGTACAATCGCAGCTATGATTCTAGCAGTAGCAATTATTTCAATAATTGCAATATCTGCAAAATCTAAACTTAGCATTATTCCAAGATACTAAGTTCACAACTTTTTTCTATTTTTAAGATTTAGTACATCGATGATGATGTTTGATTTTATAATTTTCTTGTTAATGTCAAGACTTGATCATTATCTCAGTCTTTTGCAACGTATTTTTTAGTATCTTCAAGAATCATATCATCGAACTGGTAGTAGTATTTTGAGTTTGTACTCTGAGTATATTTCAATCATCCATATTTTACATTAAAAATAATGCTAAAATAACTCTCAAATTGCGAGTTTGTTCTATATGGATTATCAACTGTATTGTTACAGATGATCTAGTAGTGAGTTCTTTCCCCTCCCCCACACACATCAGATAAAGAGTGTATAGGATTTATCTGAAAATTAAAAGAGGTGAAAAATACCTCTACGCCGTGTTAAATTATGATACTAGAATGGGTAACCTCAAAGGTTGCAGATACTACCAAAGACATCTAGTCAGATACAGGCAGGAAAAAGACAGATTAAACGGAAAAATTAGAGACAGAGAAAAAGCAATAAAATCTTTGAAAACTGACGATTTACCAATCCTTGCAAATATGCATATTTTTCACAATTACCCACTGAGAGGGTTGATGACAATACAAGCAAAAGAGCCAATCAAGAAGAATAAAACAAAAGAGATTACCTTGATTCAAAATGCCAATAAATGCGACTCTAAATGATTGTATTAATCATCATTTATGATAATAAATTATTAACTAGTACATTTTATGAAAAATATGTTCAAGACACATTATCATGTTATTGTTAATTTTTGTCATTACTCAAGCTTTTGCATATAATGAAATTGTAATATAATATTTTCATACATCTAATGTGTAGTAACACTAGATGTGAGATGGGGTCAAGATAGTATCAAGGAATTATCATTTAATGAACATGCATTTACTCTACAAATCAATAATATCAAAATAACGTTTTATGGTGATGCGGTAAACATGTCAGATTTGTATCTAAAAGTTATGGTGATAACAGATTGTTTTTGATAAAGAAACATCTACCAAGGAACAACAATGTATGCAAAATATAATTCTGAATTAGATAATTATGAAATTAACATCTATTTTACAACTAGTGACAGACTGGAAAAATTCATAATATATTCAGACACAGTAAAATCAGAGGAAAAGACCATTGAGGATAAAATGAGCCAGAACAGAAAAAAAATATTCCAGAACTGAAAATAACATCATCTCCAGATTTTAGAGTATATGAAAGACAAATTTTCAATATGATATTCAAGCATTTGATGGGAATATCAACACCAATCCAAAATCTTCTGATTTTCAAGGAGGAGATAATGTGTGAATATCAAGTATGGTTATCCAAAGATGGAGAATTGTTAAAATTACAGCATTATTGGAGTGACTGGAAATAATGGTGAATGGAGAAGCAAATATTTCTTTAATGGAAATATTAGTAAATCTGGAGAATATGTGTGAGAGAGAGAATATTCTAGCTAGTTATTGGAGAAACAGCATCTAAATCTTAGGCATATTTACAGTTGGATGTTGTTTGCAGAAAATGACTACAGATCATCGGATATACAATGGGATTTGGTCAAACTAAACTAGAACATCTTGGCAATATCGCTAAAATGTACAGATATCACATTAGACGGATCTGAAAGTGCTGATGAATCCTAACAGAGATGAAATTACTCACTCATGGATTCAAATCTCAGGCATGACGACTAACTTTGAGTGATTTAACAGCTCAAAAACCAACATTTACAGCACAAATTTGGTAGATATACCCCATTGACCCTTTCTCTCCGCCTGCCATCAAAATTAACTTTGATATAATGAGAATTTGGTCTTTTGATCTGACAGTTAGATTCAAAAGGATTGAAAAGTTTGGCTATGATTCAGTTACAGTACAATAAAATTTGTAGATTAACTCACTTTTTTCAGATCGCAACACGAGATAAGCAAAAATCATCAGATCTAGTCCCCATTAACTTGATAGAATCATTTTTAAATATATATAAATATCAATAATACGGGGGAAAATTACGATGAATTTTAAACATTCTACAACATCTATGGCAATAGCTCTCATAGCATTGTCACTAGTTTCAATGACTTCAATTCAGCAAGATGTTTTTGCACAACAAAATCAAGGAATGGCGATCACAGCAACAGCCGATAAAGGCTCAAACACAATTACCGTTACAGGTAAAACAATTTCAAGTCTTACAGATGTGACGTTTAGAGTAACATCTCCGAGTGGAAATAATGTGGTAGCTATTGATCAGCTTACACCAGATGATGATGGTAATTTTGTGAAAGGATTTGTAATCGGACCAACATGGAACGAGGATGGATTTTATGAAATTACAGCAATGCAAGGTATAGGAAGTAATTCATTATACACACTAGATGTTCTTGTTGAAGTAGTAAACGGTATGGCTGAAAGAACCTCTGTAACAGAATCAAACCTAGAGTGGGTATTCACACCAAACGAAAACAATGCTACAACAGATGCAGGACTATTACTCGATGAAATAATTATCGTTAACGGTTCTACAATGTTTGAGGTTACCGGAATAACTGATAGAGTCAGTCAAGATATCGTAGTAACTGTAACTGCACCAAATGGAAATGTAGTAACAGTTGATCAGATATCTCCAATGCTTGATGGAAATTTCGCAGCTGAGATTAGCGTGGGAGGATCATTATGGAAACAAGATGGTTTTTACACTGTAATCGCACAACAATTTGACGATCCAAAATATACTGCTTCAACTCAAGTAGATATCTTAGATGGTAAAGTAGTACCAGAATTTGGTACAATCGCAGCTATGATTCTAGCAGTAGCAATTATCTCAATAATTGCAATATCTGCAAAGTCAAGACTAGGTATTATTCCAAGATACTAAGTTTTCAACTTTTTTCTATTTTTATATATACATAAATAGAGACAGATGTAAATCGCAACAAGATGAACAACCGTACGACGTTCGCGTTACTAGCCTTATTGACTGCAGTCGGTACTTTAACCATGACAGTAGCACATGCTCAAGGAGATATTCCAGATGTATGTGTAGGGTGCTCTATAGAGGATGCAAGAGCAATAGCAAAACAAATGTTGCTTGATGCTACTCCAGTGTCTGTTTGGACAGATAAAACAGATTATACCCACAATGACATGATTTTAGTACAAGGCCAAGTAGCAAATGTAGCTTCTGGATTTCCAGTTACAGTAACTGTTGTTAGTCCATTGAACTCCATTATTACAATTGATCAACTCAATGTAGCAAAAGATGGTAGTTTTGAGACAGGACTAAACACAGCAGGTGCATTGTGGAAATACGACGGTACCTACACCATTAAAGTAAACTATGGTAGCACTGAAAAAAGTAACAGTGCCCAAGTTGAATTAACTGGTGGAGTTGTATACATACCAATCGATAGAACACCAATGATATGTTCAGATACTGAACTATCTGCAGATGGACAATGCATACCATTTAGCATTACAGGTGGAATTGTAACAAGTGCAACTCTCATGCCAGGGGATAATGGTTCAATCATCATCAATATCAACGCTGAAGATGACGGAACATTAACAGTAACTCCATCAGAAAGAACCATACAAGGTATATTCATGGTACTAATAGATGGGGAAGAATGTGATGAGTCTGAATGTCAAGTTGTTGGAAACAAAGTAACAATAATGTTCCCAGCAGGCGCTGAAACGATTGAAATAATCGGTACCCACGTGATTCCAGAATTTGGTACAATCGCAGCTATGATTCTAGCAGTAGCAATTATCTCAATAATTGCAATATCTGCAAAGTCAAAACTGAGTATAATGCCAAGATACTAAAAATCACACAATTTTTTCATTTTTTCATTTTTTAATAGTAAAGGAAATATACAAAAGAGTATTTTTAACCGTGTGGATTTAAAAATAATTTGTGGCTTAATGTTGTTGCTACTTGCAATTTCTACAGGATCAGCATTTGCACAGCAAGCAATAATTTCAGTTCAAACAGACGATAATCATTATGATGAAGAGGACACAATTGTGATTTCAGGGACTGTAGGTATTGTAGTTGGAGAAAGACCAGTTACGTTACAAATATTTTATAAAACAAATTTAGTAGACATTGCACAAATTACAGTTGCACAGGATGGAAGTTACTCGCACGCAGCAATTGCAGGGGGTCCAAAATGGCAAAAACTAGGAGATTATACAGTGATAGCATCGTATGGAGATGGGCATAGTGTGGAAACAGAGTTTAGCTATGCTCCAAAATCAAGTCCAATTTCAACTACAACAAATTTTGAAGTCGAGGCGGGAAATCATGGAACTTTTGATATAGAATATACCATTACAGGAGGAGCCACAGTTAAAGACATTGTAGTAGATTCAGAAAAGTTTGCACTAGTAGTTCAAATTGACGCTACAGATGAAGGAGTAATAGTATTAAATTTGCCAAGGGAATTCATAGGGGCTGAAAATCAAGATAGTAAAGATATTAAATTTATAATTTTGATAGACGGGGCTGCAATAGATTATGAAGAGTCAGTAGTACTTGAAGATTTTAGAGGTATCACAATTAAATTTGAACAGGGTGATTCTAACATTGAAATTATTGGGACTTATGTTGTTCCAGAATTTGGAGCAATTGCAATGATGATTTTGATTGTTGGGATTATTATGGTTACAGTTTTAGCTACAAGAAATAAATTTCAAATTCAAGTTTGAGTAAAAATTTAAAATAAAATTTATGTCTCATTTCTTCCCTTGTGTGTTATCAGACAATGTTTCTAGTCTCTGATATAGAGTGTCATTTAACTCATATTTTCTAAAATTATTTAAACTGTCTCTGAATTGATTGTGTAAAATCCCAAAAATTACAATTCATAAATTAAAATCATAAACCACAATTTAGGTTTTAGAGTCAAAAGAGTACTTTTCTTTAAAGGGAGAAAATGAACGTAATTCTTTAACAATTTTTTTTAGAGAATCAACTGTCTGATCAATCTCTTTTTCATTATTAAATATCCCCAGAGTTAATCTCAACGAACCAGTGATTTGTTCATGTGAAAATCCCATTGCCTGTAATACATGTGAAGCTCGCTGAGTATTAACAGAACATGCAGAGCCAGTAGATGCTGCAATTCCATATTCATCAAGTTTAATGATGAGATCTTCTCCATTTACACCAAGAAATGTAAAGTGTGCATTATTAGGTAATCGTGATAGATGATCACCGTTCAAAGTAACCTCAGGAATTTCATGCAATATTTTTTCAACTAAAATATCTCGAAGCTTTGTTACCTGAATCATATTTTCATCAAGATTGTACTTTGCAATTTCACATGCCTTGCCAAATCCTACAATGTTGGCAACATTCTCAGTTCCAGAACGTAATCCATGTTCTTGTCCTCCGCCCAAAATCATAGGATCTATTTTTATTCCATTTTTAATGTACAATGCACCTATTCCCTTTGGGCCATAAAGTTTGTGAGAAGAAATAGACAGTAAATCTATGCCCAATTCTTTTACATCAATTGGAATCTTCCCCACAGCTTGAACAGCATCAGTATGAAATGGGACATTCACATCATGACATATTTTAGTAAATTGCGAAATCTGTTGTATTGTTCCTACTTCATTGTTTCCAAACATAATTGAAACAAGACACGTACTATCAGATATGTGATTTTTTAACTCCATCGAATCTACGACCCCAAATGTATTGACTGGCAGATAATCAACGTGAAATCCATCTTGAGCAAGTTTTTTACAAGGTTCTAAAATTGCATCATGTTCAATAGATGATGTAATTATTTGGTTAGAGATACCACTTTTAGATATGCCTCTGAGAACAACATTATTTGATTCAGTACCTCCAGATGTAATCAAAATTTCAGAGGGCTCTGCATTGATTAGTGATGCAATTTGTTTTCTAGCTTTTTCAATTGCTTTTCGTGCCAATCTACCATATCTGTGAATAGAAGATGCATTGCCATATTGTTCTGTAAGATAAGGCAACATTGAATCTAAAACATCTTTATGAATTTGAGTGGATGCAGCATTATCAAGATAAATCAATCTGCAATCACATTAATTTTTCCAGGTTTGTATCCTTGTTGATCAACTTCAACCGAAGTAAAACCAATCATTACTAATCTTTCAGCAATTTGTTTTAAGACAACATTATCAAATCTAGATAGCATGTGTTTTTCAACCTCGATTTTTGCCAAACCATCCATATCTCGAACTCTAACTTGTTTTACTTTGGTGAATTGTTTAACAATAGTTTCGCCCAATTCAATTCGAGCTAATTTTTCAGCAGTAACTCTTTGACCCCAAGGAATTCTTGATGCCAAACAAGAGTTTGATGGTTTGTCATGTATGGACAGCCCAACCATTTGGGCAATTTCTCGAATTTGCGATTTTGAAAAATTTGTCTCTACAAGAGGACTTTGGATTCCATTTTGTTTTAATGCCTTAATCCCAGGTCTAAAATCACCTAAATCATCAAGATTTGTGCCATCAACTAGAATCTCTACATCATGCTCCTTTGCCAACTCTATCAAATGTTCTCCCAATTCCATTCTACAATGAAAACAGCGATTAGAATCATTTTTTATAAAATCTTCATTTTCAAGTTCATTGTAATCTAAAAATAGTTGAGTGATGCCAATCTCAGAGCAAATCTGTTTGGATGTTTCAAGTTCTTCTTTAGACAAAGTTTTGTAATCAGCAGTTACAGCAATAGCAGAATTTCCTAATTTTTGAAATGCAGCATATGCAACAAGTGCGCTATCAACCCCTCCAGAAAGTGCAATCATAACTTTGCGCTTATCCTCAAACCAATTAACAAGTTCATCAAGTTTTGTCATTTACATCTCCTTCCTCCAATTTTTCAATTTCTCGCCTTAACAATGCTTCTGTCGCTTTAATTGATTTGCTGATAATATTAGATATTTTCTTTAAATCATCAAATTCTATTTTAAAATCAGTTTTTCCTTTAAAATGAGATTTTTTGTAATGTACTTGAAAAGATGTACCATTCAAAGTTATAGAAACCTCACAGCTTGACCTAGGAACAATCAATCGATTTGAATCAGAAATTCTAATTCCCAAGGTTCCAGTTTCCAATACTAGTATATCTGTAATATCATCAACAATTTCATCAGTACATATTACAGATACAAGATTTGTAGGTCTGCCTTTTTTTGTAATTCCATGATAAATTGCCACATCTAATGCACCCTTTTCCATGATTTTTTCAATTAAATTTCCTAAAATTTCTCCAGATATATCATCGACGTTTGTTTCAAGTATTTTTACAGAATCAGTTTTAAAATTATCATCCAAACCTCTAACAATTTTTAAAACATTAGAAAAAGTCTTAAAATCTTTTTGACCTGCACCATAACCAATAGATGTAATCTTCATGAAAGGATAATATTTTACAGATTCATGAGTCAAATTTACTAAAATACAAGCACCGGTAGGAGTTGTAAGTTCTTGATTAGCATCATTTCCTTTAACGATCAAAGTTGAATTTTTAAAAATTTCAAGAATCGCACTTGCAGGATTTGACATCGTGCCATGTGAGAATGTCACAGTTCCACCTCCAACTGCAATTGGCAAACATACAATTTTTTCCTCAAACAATCCTAAATCTTCTAATGCAATAGTGATTCCGATAATATCAACCAAAGTATCAATACTAGAGGCTTCATGAAAATGGACAGATTCTTTAGCAATTCCATGTATTTTAGATTCTGAAGAAATTAGAGTATCAATGCAGGACACTGCAAATAATTTTGCTTTTTCTGATAGAATAATTTTTTGTGTGGACTGGATAATTGCGTTTTTGATTTCAGAGCCTTTTCTTTTAGTAACATCCTCATCAATCTCTAAAATCAAATGAAGTGATTCAACTCCATGTTTTTGAATTTTTTCAAAATCAATTTTTTTTATAATAGAGTTTGCAAGAAATTTTTCAGATTCTTTGATTCCATTAATTATCTTATTTTTATCAGCACCAAGATCCACCAATGAACAAAGAAGCATATCTCCAGATATTCCTGCAATTTGAGGATCTATTACGAGAACCATGATTGAAAATGCTCAAAAATGCTTATAAATTCGACTAATATCTCACGAATGTCAGGTTAGAGGGATGAATCAAACTGAATTTTTCCTATAAAGTGAGACGTTTTGAATTAAATGACCTTCCACACACACACACTTGTTTTACCATCAACATCAATGATAGCCTGTTTAGTTGGTGTTTTTCCTCAGTGATCAGTGTTTCTTTGTGAAATTATAATATGCGTTTATGCATCAAAGTAAGCGTATCAAATTTCTTTAGATGACATCTGAATATCTTCTTTCTCTTATCTCACCGTTTAATTATTCCATCTTGTTGTTGTACATCTCACCTTTCAAGTGAATGTGTCTAATGTGGTTTATGTCTTCTCCAAATATTTTCTTGGAAGACTTGTGCAAGTTCAAAGAATGGATTGCTAATCATGTCCTGTTTGTAATATTATAAGCAAGATTGCATTAGGTAAGATTGGTAAAGAGTAAAGGAGAATGCAAATTATGTAGTTCTAAATTTGATTTGCAATTCAAAATAAAAATCACATTTCATGGCCATATTTACATTAGAGAAAACCACGCTTGTGAGCAAACTTGCATTATCTGTTGACCTATTGTTTTTTGACTGCACTGTCTGCTTTTCTCTAATCCCTTAGTATAATTAATAATCACAATTTTATTCAATGCTTTCAGATCGTGTGAACTATCTAAAGCATCAATTATATTTTTTATTCTCTCAACAAAAAGACATAAAATTCTGGTGTTGCAAGTCTATTGCTAGCACAAGTTAAAAATGGGTGATTTCCATTAATTCTATAACAATCATTAGTATCCTCCATTAACTATAATGTTCAGTTATTCTGATGCTGATGTAAAATAGAAAAGAATCACAAGTTGGAATCTCTTAAACTTTGGTTTAGTCTAGCAGACAATGTAGATAATTTGTAAGATATGGCAGATATTTTACAGACTAAACTATCTAGTGAATGGTGGATATGATACCAATTACGATTGATATTTGTTCAAGAGATAAAATATCCCTATTATTATATAGAATTATTATTATTATTACTAAGATTCTAATATTAATTATGTTTAGACTAGTCGTGAATACAGTATTATTAGTTGTGATATTTCTTTTATCAATAATTACACCATCTCAGTCTCTTTCATATTCTGTCTTTGCACAGACACCATTATACACTATAACTGATCAAAGAATAGATGGCGAGATATCTCGAGCCAATATAAATTTCGGTAACTCTTTCAGTGCTGCTGTATCTTTAAATGAATTTTTAGCTGGAACCACTAGAGCAGACACTGGCATTACTATAGCTAGTCTGACCTTTACTCAACCACAATTTACTACAACAATATTGGTATTTCTTGACTGTGATGGAAAAATCTATATCACTACAGAACCAACTAGCTATGACAACACACCATTGCCAATATTTCTGGTCATCGATGATCCCGGAACAAGTGGTTTTGTATCAGGCGATACACTCAGGTTGGAACTTGTCATAAATTCTAATGATAGAACGGATGGTATTACAGAGCCTCTATGTGAACTTGCAACACCTGCAAATCCTATAGCTGTGTCATCAATAACTGATGGCAATATCTTTGATACACTTGATGGAGCTATTGGTATTACTACTGTCAAAATTGGGCAATCTACATACGCCCTAGTTGCATCTAACGAAGATGACGGTATCCAAATTATCAATATGACAAATCCTGTAATGCCAACTGCTGTATCTTCAATAACTGATGGTGTTGGTGGCTTTGATACACTTGATGGAGCCTCTAGCATTATCACTATCCAAATTGGCCAATCCATATACGCCCTAGTTACAGCTAGTCTAGATGACGGTGTACAAATTATTGACATAACAAATCCTGCTGTACCAACTGCTGTATCTTCAATAACTGATGGTACTGGTGTTGGTGCATATGATACACTTGATGGAGCTCGTAGCATTACCACTGTCCAAATTGGCCAATCCATATACGCCCTAGTTGCAGCTTTTGTAGATAACGGTGTACAAATTATTGATATAACAAATCCTGCTGTACCAACTGCTGTATCTTCAATAACTGATGGTGATACCTTTGATGAACTTAATGGAGCTCATGGTATTACCACTATCCAAATTGACTCATCCATATACGCCCTAGTTGCATCTAGTTTAGATGACGGTGTACAAATTATTGATATAACAAATCCTGCAATGCCAACTGCTGTATCTTCAGTAATTGATTATATTGATGATGGTTCTATTAGTGATGCTGATGATATCTTTGATGAACTAGATGGAGCTCGTAGCATTACCACTATCCAAATTGACTCATCCATATACGCCCTAGTTGCAGCAGGTTCAGATGACGGTGTACAAATTATTGATATATCAGACCCTGCAATGCCAACTGCTGTATCTTCAATAACTGATGGGGGTACATTTGATGAACTAGGTGAAGCTCGTAGCATTACCACTATCCAAATTGACTCATCCATATACGCCCTAGTTGCAGCAGGTTCAGATGACGGTGTACAAATTATTGATATATCAGACCCTGCAATGCCAACTGCTGTATCTTCAATAACTGATGGTGGTACATTTGATGAACTAGAAGGATCTATAGGCATCACCACTGTCCAAATTGACTCATCCATATACGCCCTAGTTGCATCTAGTTTAGATGACGGTGTACAAATTATCCGCATAGCAGACTCTCAATCAGAACCAGAAACACCTACACCTGAGAATCCAGTTTGCGAATTAACGCTGAGTGCAATCTCCCTTGACTTTGGTACTTTGAGTCCAGGCGATATATCTAATGAAGGCACCATTGCAATACAAAACTCTGGTAATGTGAATAGTAATGCAAAGATTGGAGCCGACTTTTGGTGTGATGCAGTAGATAATGGATGTACTGGTTTTAATGGTGTGATATCCCCTACACAGACTAGCTTTGGTACAACCCCAAATTCGCCATATGCTTCAAAGCAAGCATTTACAGATTTTCTCTACGACAATACAGGTGCGAGTCTAGTTCGTGGGACTCTGACTCTGCCATTTCTGACACCTGATCTATTCACTCTAACACCTGATGAGACAGATACAGTATATCTCCAGACTTTAGTTGAGCTGATTCCATTGGATGGTGGATCACCAAACAGGTTTACAGGGGCCATATCACAAGAGATGATCCTAGAGTCAGACTGCAGTTAGTCGCTCTTTATGGTATGTGTCATATTGATAGGCCCACATGTTTTTAGAACAGATGTGATCTTAAACAAGTTGATTGAGAAACTAGATTCTGGTAACTTTTGATTATATGTATAATAGAATCATAAATATTGATATTCTCTAAATCAGATTTTGCAAGGTAGTGTATCACACATAGAAATAAAATCAAAATATAGGACTTGATCCTGCGGTTAAATTTTGGTGATCTTGGATATCATTTTTTACCCTCATATGATTTGATGAGCCAGATCAAGGATTTTTGAGAAAATCTTTTTTTTTTTGATTTCTACGTAACAAAAATCGTTAATGTATTTTTCTTTGCAGACTCGGGCATTTTTTTGTAAATGCTATTCTCAATAAATGAAGAGTTGATGCCCATATTTTCTAAAATTCATTTAACCTCTTCCTGAATTGATTGTATGAAATCCCAAAAATCACAATTTATAAATTAAAATCATAAACCATAATTTAGATTTTAGAATCAAAAGAGTATTTTTCTTTAAACGGATAAAATGAACGTAATTCTTTAACAATTTTTTTTAGAGAATCAACTGCCTGATCAATTTCTTTTTCATTATTAAATATCCCAAAATTAATCTCAAGGAACCAATAATTTGTTTATGTAAAAATCCCATTGCTTATAATACATGTAAAGCTTGCTGAGTATTAACAGAACATGCAGAGCCTTTACTTTTAAAACATTTGCACTTTAATCAATCTGGAAAAACATACTCTGCAGGATTGCCAACCCATTGTTAGCATTTACAAAATCAACAAGGATTAAAAGAAATATTGTGGTTTTTTGCAATCATGTCAATCTAGTTTCTCAAACCCATCGGTGTAAAATTCAAGTTATTCTAAAAACAGCCAAGCATTCATTATAACACACATCATACACACAGTAAAGAGACTAGCCTCCGCAGTCTGACTCGAAGATCATCTCTTGTGATATAGGCCCTGTAAACATGTTTGATGATCCACCATCCAATGGAATCAGCTCAACTAAAGTCTGGAGATATACCGTATCTGTCTCATCAGGTGTTAGAGTGAACAGATCAGGTGTCAGAAATGGCAGAGTCAGAGTCCCACGAACTAGAGTTCCACCATCAGTGTCGTAGAGGAAATCTGTAAATGCTTGCTTTGAAGCATATGGCGAATTTGGGGTTGTTATACCAAAGCTAGTCTGACTAGGTGATATCACACCATTAGAACCAGTACATCCATCATCTGATGCATTACACCAAAAGTCAGCTCCAACCTTTACATTATTATTCACATTACCAGAGTTTTGTATCGCAACGGTGCCCTCATTAGATATATCGCCTGGACTCAAAGTACCAAAGTCAAGGGATGAATCAGTTATTGTAATCTCACAGATAAAAGTGGTTATGATGTTAAATGTGATATTAGCTATATCCGAATTTACAGTAGGGAGAGCATCAGCAGCAGTATGAATAGATGCCTGAAAACTTACAACAGGTGTAATACCTGTAAAAGATGTGTCATCAAAATTAAATGTAAAGTGAGTTTTATTATATATTACAGTATGCACCCCAGACTGAAAGTTTTGTATCTCAAAGGGATCTTCATCAGGCATACCGGCTTGATCTGGATTTCTGTCATTGTATGGACCATCAGGATCAAGTGTAAATTGAATTACGCTACTGCCTAGATTTTTCGTAGTAACTACTGCACTATCTATTAGTGAGGCATACTCGAAAACTCCCTTACCTGTATCATCCAATAAGACATTCACTGTAGCATTATTGAATGTGATCGTTGGCAGATTAGATTGTGAGATAATCATATTTGCTGTTAGTACAAAATCGGATCCTACTTTGACAAATCCTACTGGTTGATCTTCTGCTATAAGAATAATTTGGATGCCGTCCTCACGACTACCAGTAGCTATGGCGTATATGGATGAGTCAATTTGGACGGTGGTGATGCCAAAAGCTCCATCAAGTGTACCAAAGATACTACCATCAGTTATTGAAGATGCAGCAGTTGGGGATGCAGGGTTTGTTATATCTATAATTTGGATGCCGTTATCGGTTATAGATGCAACTAGGGCGTAGGTAGATGCACCGATTTGGACGGTGGTAATGCCAAAAGCTCCATCGAGTGTGTCAAAGATACCACCATCAGATACAGAAGATACAGCAGTTGGGGATGCAGGGTTTGTTATATCTATAATTTGGATGCCATCATCAAAGTCAGATGCAACTAGGGCGTAGGTGGATGAGTTAATTCGAACGGTGGTGATGTCACGAGCTCCTTCGAGTTCATCAAATGTATTATTATTAACATCAGTATCACCATCAGATACTGAAGCAACAGCAGTGGGGGATGCAGGGTTTGTTATGTCAATAATTTGGACACCGTCATCTGAACGAGATGCAACTAGGGCGTAGGTGGATGCATTCATTTGGACGGTGGTGATGCCAGTAGCTCCATCGAGTGTGTCAAAGATACCACCATCAGATACAGAAGATACAGCAGTTGGGGATGCAGGGTTTGTCATATTTATAATTTGGATGCCATCATCAGAGTCAGATGCAACTAGGGCGTAGGTGAATGAGTTAATTCGAACGGTGGTGATGTCACGAGCTCCATCGAGTTCATCAAAGGTATCATTATTAACATCAGTATCACCATCAGATACTGAAGCAACAGCAATGGGGGTTGTAGGATTTGATATATTAATAATTTGAATACCGTCATCTGTGTTAGCTGTAACTAGGGCGTATGTAAATGAGTTAATTCGAACGGTGGTGATGCCAACAGCTCCATCGAGTGTGTCAAAGATACTACCATCAGATACAGAAGATGTAGCAGTTGGGGTGGCAGGGTTTGATATGTTAATAATTTGTACACCGTCATCAGAGTCAGATGCAACTAGGGCGTAGGTGGATAAACCGATTTGGACGGTGGTGATGCCACTAGCTCCATCAAGGGTATCAAAGGTATCACCATCAGTTACAGAAGATACATCTAAAGGAATTTCAGGTGTTGCTACCGGGTCTAGTATTGTAGTGTTGAGAATTTGGATACCGTTATCCGTCTGAGATCCAACTATGACATATGTGGATTCACCAATAACAAAAGAGGCAATGCTAGAAGCTCCCCCAAGTGTATCAAAACCATCGGAACCATCAATGATTGAGGATCCAGCAACGGGGTTTGCAGGGTCTGTGATGTTAATAGCTTGTACACCGTTATCTCCAAAAGATGCAACTAGGGCGAATGTATAGAGATCAGATTGTACAATAGTAATACTAGAAGCTCCCTTAAGTGTATCAAAACCATCGACACCATCAGTGACTGAGGATGTAGCAACGGGGTTTGCAGGGTCGGTTATATCAATAATTTGGACACCGTTATCTAAAAGAGATGCAACTAGGGCGTAGGTGGATCCATCAATTACGACGGTGGTGATATCATATGCTCCCTCAAGTTCATTAAAGCCATTAATACCATCAGTTACATCGGACGTAGCAAGTGGGTTGAAAGAACTTGTTATATTAATAATTTGAACGCCGTTATCTAAAAAAGATGCAACTAGGGCGTAGGTGGATCCATCAATTGTAACAATGGCAGTATCAAAAGGACCAGCAAGTTCATTAAAGAAATTACCATTCCCATCAACACTACCATCAGTTATTGTGGATAGAAGGCGTGGAGGTCTAATGCTTGATATATCAAAAATTTGGATAGCGTTATCTAGATGAGATGCAACTATGGCGGTGGGACCACCACCTTGAATTACCGTACTAGTAATGTCTTGAGGTCCCATGAGTGTATTAACACCATCGGCACCACCAGGTACTGCGGGTATCACTGTTGGGATTGCAGCATTGCTTATATCGATAATTTGGAAACCATCCTCATTAAAAGATGTAGCTAGAATGCGTGCAGGACTGGCAAATGGAAAAATACTGACAGCAGAAACAGCCTCAAGCGTATTAAAACCACCGACACCATCAGTAACTGAGGATACAGCGATTGGGTTTGCAGGGTTTGATAAATTGATAATTTGGACACCGTCATCGGCAGCAGATGCAATTGCGGCTAAGGTGCCTATATTTAATTCAAAGATATCAATGTCAGAAGGTCCTTCAAGTTCATCAAAGGTACCAGACTCAGTTATTGAAGTTACAGCAGTTGGGTTTTCAGGGTCGGTTATATCAATAATTTGAACACCACTATCAGTAAAATCACGATTTGTAACTAGGGCGTAGGTGGATGAGCCAGATTTGATGGTATCAATGTCAAAAACTGAACGGAGGAGATCAAAACCATCAACACCATGAATTGCTGAAGATACAGCAGTGGGGTTTGTAGGATCTGTAATATTAATAATTTGGACGCCATCATCTCTCGAAGATGTAACTAGGGCGTATATGGATTCACCAATTGTAACAGTGGTGATGCCATTAGGACTATCGATTGTATCAAAGCCATCAACATCATCAGTTAATGAAGATACAGCAGTGGGGGCTGTAGGATCTGTAATATTAATAATTTGGACGTCATCATTACCAGATACAACTAGGGCGTATGTAGCAGAGCCAATTTCGACGGTGGTGATATCAAAAGCTCCATTAAGTTTAAAGGCACCACCATCAATTATTGAAAATGCCGCAGTTGGGGTTGCAGGATTTGATATATCAATAATTTGTACACCGTCATCGGTACTAGCTGCAACTAGGGCGTATACCTTTGAGTTAATTGTAACAGTAGTGATGTGTCGAGCTCCATCAAGTGTATCAAAATTATCAACATTATCAGTTATTGAAGATGCAACAGTTGGGGTTGCAGGATTTGATATATCAATAATTTGTACACCGTCATCGTCATTAGCTGTAACTAGGGCGTAGGTGGATAAACCAATTGTAATAGTGGCGATATCATAAGCTCCCTCAAGTTCATCAAAGGTATTACCAGAACCATCATTACCACCATCAATTACTGAAGATACAGCAATTGGCATTGCAGGATCTGTAATATCAATAATTTGTACACCGTTATCTGCCAAAGCTGTAACTAGGGCGTATACCTTTGAGTTAATTGTAACAGTACTAATTCCAAAAGCACCAGCAAGTGTATTAAATCCACCAACGCCATCAGTTACTGAAGATACAGGAGTTGGGTTTTCAGGATTTGTCATATTGATAATTTGTACACCGTTACTAGTAGTAGCTGCAACTAGGGCGTATGTAGATGAGTCAATTTCTACGATGGCGAGGTGAGCAGCTCCATCAAGTTGTTGAAAACCAACATAACCATCAGTTATTGAAATTACAGGTTCTAAAATAATGGTTTGAGCATAAACATCAATTACACCAAAAGACAAAATGAGTATTAGGATTACTAAAATCCCCTCCTCCCCCCTCTTGCTATTTGTATAGTCTTTCATAACTTGTACCTTAAATATAAAAAAATTAAATATATATATAAATATTTGATTTTATTATTCCTAAAGACTTGATTTGTTTTTTAAAAGGCAAAAATAATGATTCTAAATGGGTGATTTTGAAAAGATAGAACCATCTAGTAGTTGTCATTAAATATGAAAAAGAGATACAAATTGCTCTGTAGGTGATTTACCTCATGAGATAGTTATATCAATTCCAACTAGATATTCCAAGGCATAGATAAAGCCTAGAAACAACACTACATTGACCATTGCCACTAGACAGACAATACACCAAACAGTATGTGTGTGATTTATGTAAAATACCTTAGAGACAACTATTAATTCTGATAAGCTAGTTCATAACCAACTCTGAGACTAACCAATTAGATACACACCCCTTCTTCCTGTAGTTTCAGGTGAAATTAAACCAACAGCGTATAGCCAGAATTAGTGATAATCCATCATTATGACTTGGAATGCCCCCCCACAACCTATTATTAGACATACCACAAGTCATTAGATTTAATTATTGAAAATAAAAACAAATTTCATGATTACTATAATTGGATCAGGCAAAGTCGGTGGAGATGCTGCATTATTTTCAGCATTAAAACGATTAGATGATCAAATTTTACTACTAGATGTTGCAGAAGGACTCCCACAAGGGGAAGCGATGGATATCAATCACACACTATCAGAGCAAGGAATCGATATTGAAGTAAAAGGGTCAAATAATTTCGCAGATATGAAAGGGTCAAATGTCGTAGTGGTAGTAGCAGGTTCTGGAAGAAAACCAGGAATGACTAGAATGGATCTTTTGAAAATTAATACATCAATTGTAAAAAGTGTTGTAGAGAATGTGAAAAAATATGCAGATGATTCCATGATAATCCCAGTTACAAATCCACTTGATCCTATGGCATACATTACATACAAAGTTTCGGGATTTGATAAAAGCAGGGTATTTGGTATGGGAGGTATGCTTGACTTGTCAAGATTTAGACAGTTCATTCATGAAGCAACAGGACATTCACGCGACTCTATTAGAGCACTAGTAATTGGAGAGCATGGGGAAAACATGTTGCCACTACCAAGATTTTCATCAGTGTCAGGTATTCCATTATCATCATTTCTTCCAAAAGAAAAATTAGATGAACTAGTTCTAAATACAAAACAAGTTGCAGCCAAAGTAATCGAATTAAAAGGAGCTACAGTTCATGCTCCAGGAAATGCAATTTCTGCAATTGTTGAATCAGTTGTAAGGGATAGAAAACAAGTCATTCCTGTTGCAACGTATCTTGATGGTGAGTACGGGCACTCAGATGTTACAATAGGAGTTCCAGCAATAATTGGAAAGAGGGGAGTAGAGAAAATTATTGAACTAGACCTAAATGATGAGGAAAAGCAAGTATTTGATAGAGCAGTTAAAAGCGTAAAAAGTGCCATATCAAGTATAGAGATCTAAGCCTTTTTTTAGACAAACAAATAAAATTCATTGTGGAAATTCATAAAATTTTAGAATCATTAAAGGAAGGAAATATCTCAATAAGCAATGCAAAAAAGCTTTTGTCACTTTATTCAATTGAACAAGTGGAAGGATTTGCAAAAATTGACATAAACAGAAGAAAACGAAGAGGGATTCCAGAAGTAATTTTTGCCGAAACAAAAGAATTAGATGAGATTAAAAAAATTACTAAAAAAACTCTAGAAAAAACAAATTCAGCAATCATATCAAGAATTAAGAAAGAAGACTATTCAAAAATATTATCTTTTTCCAAGAGATTAAAAGTAAAAATTAAAACTGGAAAAAATTGTTCAACAATTTTATTATTTAAAGATCAAATTAAATTTCATGGAGGCAAAGTGGGAATAATAACTGCAGGAACATCAGATATTGGAGTTGCAGAAGAATCAAGATTGATGTGTGAGGCAATGAATTGTAAATGTATAACAAGTTATGATGTAGGGGTAGCAGGAATCCAGAGAGTTTTTCCTATTTTGAAAAAAATGATAAATGAAGATGTAGATTGTATAATTGTTGCAGCAGGAATGGAGGGAGCATTAGCAACACTAGTTTCTACATTGACAGATATTCCCATCATAGGCATTCCAACATCAGCAGGATACGGATATGGAGGAGAAGGCATAGCTGCACTTGCATCAATGCTTCAGAGTTGTTCACTAGGACTATCAGTGGTGAATATAGATAATGGGATATCAGCAGGAGGAATTGCTGCAAACATTGCAAATAGAGCAATAAAAAATTCTAAGTAGAGTTTTAGACTAGATGCTCCTCGTAAATGATATATAACATATAAAAAAGTAGTTGAGTAATTGGCTGGCAAACGTATTGTACTTACTGCTGATCGTAGTTTAATGACAAATTATAGAGGAAATTTTCTTTATGGATTCATTGCATGTGGACCATACGAAGTTCTACCAGAATGGGTTTTTGACAAAGTATTTTGTCCCTCAGTAGAAACAGACCCAATTACAGGTCAAGTTAAAGTTGCCCAAGTGGGATTAAGGAGAATTGAGAGTTCGTTGATTCAGGGAGGATACAAAAAAGAAGATGTGTTTATGGCACATCCAGAGATGTTAAACAAATCAATAGGCCCAGATACCAAAGTTGTCGGAATTAATGTAATGGACCCACTAGGCATGGCCCCAGTTACAACAACAATGTCTCCAGAAAAACTATCCTATGTAGCAATGAAATTTAAAAAAATGTGTGCTAGCATAATTCAGCTAAAAAAGAAACATAATTTCAAAGTTGTAGTAGGTGGTAATGGTGCATGGGAATTAGCAAAATCCGATAGAATGAAAATTCATGGAATTGACACAGTTGTTGTTGGAGAAGCAGACGAGTTAGCAATAGATTTGTTTCAAGACCTAGAAAGAAATGATGCACCAGAACTAATGCATTGTTTTGTAAGAAATCTTGAAAATATTCCAGTAATTGAGGGTCCTACAATTAATTCATTGATTGAAGCAATGCGTGGCTGTGGAAGAGGGTGTGATTTTTGTGATGTAAATAAAAGATCAAAAAAGGATCTTCCATTGGAGAGATTACAACATGAAGCTAAAATTAACTTGGATTATGGATTTGATTCAATATGGTTACATTCAGATGAAATGCTACTTTATGGATGTGATAACAGAGATTTTGTTCCAAACAGAGATGCCATTGTTGATTTGTGGAAAGGACTTAAAGGATTAGGTGCAAACTTTATTGGAACTACACACATGACATTCTCAGCAGTTGCAGCAGATCCCACATTAATGCAACAAATTTCTAAAGTCAATGAACAAGATAAAACAGGTAGGTGGCTTGCAACCAATCTAGGAATTGAAACAGTCTCACCTGCAATGGTAAAAAAACACTTGGGGGTTAAGACAAAGCCATTTGCACCTGAAGAATGGGGAAGTGTTGTAAGAGAAGGAGCAAAAATTCTAAATGAGAATCATTGGTTCCCAGCTGCCACAATAATTATTGGTTGGCCAGATGAAACACCAGATGATGTCCAGTATACAATTGATATGATGAGTGATTTTAAAGAAATGAATTTCAGAGGATTGATAGCCCCATTACTTTACCAAGACTTTAGTGAAAAAAATTCAATGCATTTTGGAAATTTGAATGAAGCACAATTCACACTATTTTGGAAGTGTTGGGAACACAACTTGAAAGTAATTAACGATATCATTCCAATTATTCTTAGAAACAAGACGTATGGTCCTCCAATGAAGGTATTCATGTACGGAATTCTTAAAGCAGGAACATGGGCAATTATGAGATATTTGCGAGGACTATGCAAAGATCTTTTCAATGGAAGAACTCCAGATGAAATTATCGATAAATATGCAAGAAGTAGATCTGTGACTGCACCAAAAATTCAAACAAAGAAATTATAGATTTTCAATAGCAAAATCAGCTATGGTGTTTCGTTTTGGGGTTACAGAGATAAAGTAAACTTTGTCTGCTCTCTCAATACTTTGAACTTTTTTAAAAGATTTTGTGGTAACATCAAATTCATAAATTCCAGGTTCAAGTGAACCTTTTGCATAAAGCATAAGATATGTTTCTCCAGTTGCAGGACTGAGTGGAATAAAAGACATTACATTACCTTTGTAGGAATTAATAGGCATCGTATTTTTCATCGGTGGTGCTGCAGATACCATATACATTAGAAAATCTTCAATTGACTCAAATTCTTCATATTCAATATGCATGAAATATTATGATATGTTTTAGTATAATAACCTAAGTGTATTATCTTCGGGATTTGACAATTTTGTTGACTTGCAATCCAATTAATGCAGGTGCTGCAATGTACATTCCCAAGTTTAGTGCAATTACAGAGATTCCAAGTCCCAAAACTTCTGCCTCTGAGCCCTCATCAGCTAGTGACATTATAGATAATGTTGAAAGCATTGGAGTGATCATGGTTTTAACTACCTCTTTGAATACGGGACTCTCTCTCTCCCAATCTGCAACTGTTGGTGCAAATGAATAGTATACTGTGTTAAATCCACTCATAAATGTAGTACCCGAAGTTGTACTGAATAGTTTATTGTCTCTAATTTCTCTAAGTAGTTGGACTTGTGGGGCTAGTTCAGTTCCATATGCTGCTGTAGCAATAAGACATCCACTATCATCAGGTGGAGATGTATCTCGAAGTACTGTACACACACCATCTACCCATACAGTTCCAGGACCACATTGTACGGGTTCGGGTTTAGTTGGTGGTTCCACCGGTGGTGCTACTGGAGGTTCTACGGGTGGTTCTACTGGTGGAGCTACGGGTGGAGGTTCTACAGGTTTTGTTATTACTGGAGGTGCTACAGGTGGTGGTGCTACAGGATCAGAAATTACTGCTTCTCCTCCAACATAATTAATTAAAACATCATCATTATTATCTGCACCATAAGTTATTTTGATAATATAATCACCATTTGATTTCCACTTTGGACCACCAGCTATAAATTTAAATTCATAAGTGCCATCAGCATTTGGAATTTTTTGAGCAAGATTAGTAAATGATTTTCCATCAGGAGTTAAAACCAGCAAAGTAGCTGCTCCAGCAGTCAGTGCAGTAGCATTATAATTTTTGATAGAACCAGTAATTTTAACCTCACCGCCATTTCCAATTATATCTACACTTGAGTTTACTGTTATGGGGGCAATATTATGAGTGTCTGCAAATGCAGCAGTCCCACTAGCACCAAAAGTTAGAATTGAGATAGTCAATAAAGCAAATAGAAAGAATCCTGATATTATCTTCATTTTCAATTTGATTCATGATTCGAGGTATTTATATTTTCAACGAAACAAAAATTGACCAGATTATATTCTTATGATGCCTTTTTTGAGCAAATATTGAATTGATTTAACAAAGGATTCATCAGAGATTTGATCATTTGCCCACCATTTAGCATTAATTTTAATCCAAACAGGAATTTCTTGATCGGAGGTTGGAGTGGACGACACATCAGGTGTGATCACTACTAGTAGCCCTTTCTCAGTGAAATATTCAAGCACATCAATAAAATTATTATCAGATTCAGTAGTGACAGACCACGACTTTGCACTGTTTTTGACCCAATCAGGAATTATAGGACTAGTGACCATAAATGAGATAGTCTGAAGATGTGAGTTATTATGAGCCAAGTCAATTAGATATTCTCCAGATAAAGAATGTTCATCAATTGAAATTGCAGCTCTATACTTTCCGGCATTAGTCAGTGTCGCTCCAAAATTTTGGAGAACTCCATCAGGGGCAGTAATGGTTACTGCTAATGGAAATCCTCTTCGGGGATTGTCTATCTTTCCAGAAAGAATAATCTCTTCAATATTTCCTGAAAATGGTTTTACAACATTATATGTACTAAGTTGTGGAGAGCTAGAATACAAAGTAGATTTATTCTTTGACAAGCTAAAAGTGTTGGGATCACCAAGATTATCCCTAGAATCAAAGTATTTTGCATCAAGACTGCCTCCTGCTGAGGAGATCAATGCAGTTCCTAAAGCATTGCATATTTTAGAAGGCATTTTAAATGAACCCTCAAAAGTTCCTGTACTAGGTCCAGTTTCAGCAAGAGTGAAACCACTAGCACCTAAACCTCCATATTCAATACCATTGATAGTACAACGTTTGTAACGAATATCTTTGATCAAGACTTCAAGCAAAATTGAACCATCTTCTCCTCCTACTGTATCGACATTTGGAGAATTTGGATCATTGATTACAGAATAAATATCAACTAGATCATTTTTTAGATTAAGATCCGGATCGTATAGTTTCAAAGTAACAGGTTGACCAAACCTATAAGATTGTGCATTAAAAGATACAACACCCGAAGTTGTATTAATGTCAGACTTTGTAGATGTTGTTGTAAAAACTCCAGTAACATCAAGATCAGAATAAGAGATAGAGATGCCCTCATCATCAATTAATCTACCAGTGATGATAAATCGAATTTGATCATCTATTGCCTGTATTGTTTGGATAAATGTGGGATCTAAAATATTTGATTGATTTGCAACAGAATATTCCAAAGTTCCATCAAATGTAGATGAGTTATCAGCAGTCTCCTCTAATTCAAAACGATAAATGGCATTATTGAGATCATCACCATTATTGGAATTTACAAGACCAAAGGAGAAAAAATCAAGTATGATTGGCTGTGAATTATTTTCATTTAGAATAGTTCCAACACCTGTACTATCATTTGAAGAATCAAAATTAATTACAAGGTAAACAGATCCACTTTTACTAAAAATGGATTCCACAACAGAGTCATCTAATTGGACAAGACCTTGTGGTGATGACAAGTCTCCAGCATTAACAATTCTTACAGGTAAATTTTCTAGAGAGTTAAAGTATAGTTCAATGCTAGTATCAGAAAAATCAGATATTTCAAGATCGTTTCTAAAAGACCTCAGATCATAGTTAAGCCAATTAGTACCATAGTGATTTGAGATAGATGTGTTAATTATTCTAGATTGTAATTCTGAGGCTAAAATGCCTAGATTTAGGGAGATTTTCTCAAAATCATTATCATCATTATCATTATCATTAAGGGATGTATCAATGATTAACCTTGCAGAATTTTTGTCAGGGACAGATGAATGCATGGATGTGCCAGCAGAGAATGAACTAGTAGAGAGGGTGAAAAAATTAACATCAAATGCATTCTCAAGGGTGAGAGGAGATCCAATTCTTAATGTTGGGATAATAGCAGTGTCTCGAAATACGTCTAAATCATCTGGGGAATTAGAATTAACATTCTGATCAGAATCAACTAAGGTTATAGGAAATTTGGTTCCAGGTTTCAGAGGTTTAGAACCATCACCAATGCTAAGCGTTGGATCATTTAATGATACAGTTGCAGATGAGGAACCAGTGAGGATAGAGGTAGATTGGTCATTGTATGTGACATACCCAGATTGACCTCGGGGGGCATTTGATAAAATTCCTAGTGTTGACTGATCCTTAAAGTCGGCATTATCAAAAATACCAGAACTAGGACCGTTTTCAACTAGTGTAACGATTTCAGAGTATGTGTTTGTACCATCAGAGATGTGAGTAGAGGGTTGCTCATTGTTTGATTGTAACTCAAGAATTGAACCAAGAGTTACAGAAAGTTTTCCATTATCCTCAAATCCAATATTTGAAAGATATGGAACCAAATCAACTAAACCTGACCCGCCATTGGCTGAATTTGCCCCATTCTCATCATATGCTTGATAAAAAGTAGATGGAGTATCTCCTATATCAAAAGTCCAAGAATCCTCATCAGTTGGGTCTTGATTTAATTGAAAATCATTTACAGTTAGAAATATTTCAGCATTATTTGGATAAAAATCTCTATCAAGATTAAAAGAAATGTTTGGTATTTCATCATATTCTAATGAAACCTGCTGTGATGGACCAGCGGGATTGTATTGAATTGTAACTGCACTAAATGAATAAAGTTGGATTAATGGCCAAGCATTAGAATCCAATCCAATTTGTCCAGTTGAAATATTGGAGTTTGTATTAATTGATTTTGCATTTCTAACAACATTGTTTAGGATTGGACCAGATGGTGAACCAGTACATACAGTGAATGAAGAGTTACCATCAGTGGAATCATCTACAAAACGAGGTAATGCAAATCCATCAGTTTCAGAAAGAGAAACTCCAATAACAGATGTTGATGTATCTCTACTACAAAAAACACCAAAATCTAATCCTTGTCCAGCTAAACCAACTGTAAGATCTGCCTCCTTTGCGCTCTCAACGTTTGCAAAGTAAGCATACCAATTACCATCAGTTGCTTGAACCATTCGTAGTGATTTGCCATTAATTGTGACATCAGGCTCACCTTTTCCATTACCGGTATCGTTTAGATTAGAATCAATGATTACTATCTCTATTACCATAGAGCCAGAAAAATAGTTCTCAAATTGTGAATTTTCAGCAGATACAAACAGGTTGGGATTGCCCAAAGCCTCAACTTCGGTAGGAATTAGTAGTATTAGAGGGAAAATTGCCAATAAAATAAGAAAACGGTCATTAAACACAATGATAAAACATTATTTTATCACAAATAACGTTGTCGTATCATTGCTCCTTAGAAAACGGTAATAATGATTAAATCATTGAAAAAAGAATGTTTGTTCAAAGAACCCGAGTCTTACAAGTTTCACTTTTAGCTATTTTTTCAGCATTTTTGGTAGAATTAATTTTTGGATTAATCTCAAACAGTTTAGCACTGATTACAGATAGTATCCATGCTTTACTAGATAGTGTAGTTACTCTAGTTTTACTTTTAGCAGCAAGATGGGCCATAAAACCTCCAGATGCCGAACATACCTACGGACATGGAAAAATTGAATCTTTGGGTGGATTAATTGGTGGAATAGCAATTTTTCTAATTGCATGTTTTTTCATTTACGAGTCAATCAACAGACTTCAAAGTCCGCCACCAAGTGTCTTACCAGGATTATTTGCAATAATTGGTGGGTTGTATACAATCGGTGTTGACATTTTTAGAATTATTATTTTAAAAAGATCTATTAAAAAAATTGGAGGTGCCATACTAAAAGCAGATTTTTATCATGCTTTCATGGATCTTGGTTCTACACTAGTTGCAATTGTAGGAATCATACTAGTATCATATGGTTTGTATTTTGGAGACTTTGTTGCAGCATTAATTTTAGGGGTGTTACTAGCTGCACTAAGTATAAAGCTAGTTTACAAAACAGCATTAGATTTGACGGATGTGATATCTCCAGAACTTGTAAAAGATGTCAGAGAAATTTCAATCTCAACAAAAGGTGTAGTGGATACAGGTTCAATACTGATGAGAAAATCAGGAGACACCATTTTTGCTGATATCACCATATCACTAAGAGGAGACACTAGTTTTGATAAAGCACATGAAATTAGTGATAGAGTTGAAAAAAATATAAAAAATAAAATTCCAAATGTGTCAACTACAATTCATTTTGAACCAAATTGGAAAGATGTTCCATTAGATTCAAAAATTTTAAAAATTGCAAAAAGTGTAAAAGGAGTAAAAGGAGTTCATAATGTCATTACACATAAAACAAAAGGCAAAACATATTCTAATCTACACGTAATGGTAGATAGAGAAATTAATTTGTTAGATGCCCATAAAATTTCTGAGATAATTGAACAAAAAATTCAAGAACAAATTCCAAACATTGCACACTCTACCATACATCTTGAACCATTTCTAGTAATTCCAGAAAATTTCAGTAGTGAGGATAATGAGACTGAAGAAAAAATTAAGGCAATATTAGAAAAATATCCAGAGATTAAAAAAATTGGTCGAATACTGTCTTTAAAATTTGAAAATATTCTAAAAATAGACATAGACTGCTCATTTAATAGAGATTTATCAATTGAGAAAGTTCATGATTTGATATCAGCAATTGAGCATGTTATTAGAATGGAGATCAGAGATTCTGTAATCACTATTCATCCAGAGCCAAATTAAACTAGGATACTAGTCAGATACATCACTAACATGCCTACAGAAAATCCTGAAACTACTGCAAAACTAGACAGTTTTTGATCACTTTGATCCTGTATCCATTTTAGAATAACAAGTATCACCTGAAAAATGGCACCTGCACCAACTGCTAGAAAAATTACCGATGTAAATGGAGAATAAACAAAACCTCCAATCCATGCTCCAAAAATAGCAGGACTTCCTGCAATGACTCCCATAGCAGCCAATTTTCCCAGCATCAATTTGCCTCTAGACATAGGAGCAGCAATAGCTAATCCTTCAGTTGTATTGTGTAGTGCAAAGCCAACAATCAAAAAAGTGCTAAATGCTATTGAACCCATTCCAACTGCAGCACCAATTGCTAGTCCTTCACCAAAATTATGTAATCCAATACCAATAGAAATCATTAATGCAATAGCTACGGGTTTGGTAAGTTTGGAGGAACTCGCTTTACTGATGAGTTTATTTCCTGTATAGTATAATCCAAGAAAAGACAATACTGTTACAGTAGTTACAAGTAATGTTCCATTGAAACTATCAGCCAAACTCTCATCAGATACCTTGATGGATTCTTCAATAGAATCAATTGCCAAGAAAAGTAATAATCCAGCAGTTAATGCTAAAAAGAAATGATATTTTTGCTTACTAATTTTTTTAATAAATGGAAGCCATAACAAACCAATCATTACAGGTATTACTCCAACATACATTCCAATTATTGCAAAAAATATTGCAAGATCTAATGATAATTCCAATGCAGGAGCAGCTACTTTGATCTCTTTTTCAAATCTAGTCCCATCCTCAATTGTAATTCCAACTGTGTATGGTTCAGCCTCATTCCATTCAAAAGGAATTCTAACCAAAGTAGTTTCAAATCGTTCTAAAAATTTATCAGGCTCAACTGCAGCAGGTTGGATTCTATCATTTACATCAGCCATTACCACCTCTACAGGAATAGGACCAGTGTTTCTCACAGTTGCTTGGATTTCAGAATCAACAAAATCAATTTTTTCAATCGTGATCTCTGGAACAAGTATTCCAAAATCTAATAAATCAGCACCTGGACCAAAAATGTAAACCATCATTAGAATAACAAAGATGAATGGGATAACACCACTTGCAATAATTTTTCCTTTGGAGTAATTATTATCAAGTTCCATAATCTAATTCCTGAAGATTTTTCCCATTTGTGTCATTTACAAGAAAAATTCCAACCCATCCTTTTTCTGAGAATTCTACCTTATGAGCATGAAAGAGATATTTTCCTGGAAAATCATATTGAAATTCCATGATTCCACGCTCAGTTTGAGATAAGGTAATCATATCAGTGTAAAACGAGGGCACAAGATCAGTTCCGGTGGGGTAATACTTGTACAAATTTCCATGAAGATGGAAATTGTTTATCGGATCAAATTCCACCATATTAACAACATAGATTCGAATTAATTCATCGGTGTTAATTTGGATGGGATGATGCTGATAGTAAAACGGAATAGTATTTGCAGCATAGAAATTATTTTCAGTGTCAAAATCTGTATCCAATCCATTAAGCACCATCACCATTTCATCAGCTGGTAGACGTTTCTCTTTTGGATCTACTATAAAGACTCCATACAAACCATGAACAATGTGTTCCTCAAGAGGCATCACGTGACAATGATATGGATGCACCCCTACAGGTCCGGCTGTAAACTCGTATACAAATCTCCCACCATTACCTCCAACTGGTTCAAAGACCCCATCCATTCCAGCAGGATGAATTCCATGAAAATGTATGGTGTGTTCTTTAGAACCATTATTGATAAAATTAATTCGAAGTAAATCTCCTTCAGTTGCTCTAATGGTAGGACCAGGAACAGTTCCATTAAAAGTCCACACATTATAAAATACTCCTGGAGATACCTCCATAATTTTATCATCTTCTGCAATTATCGTAAATTCTCGTAGTGTCGTATTATCAGATAGCTGTGAAACAGATCCATAGTTGAATTCCCTTAGATATTCCATGGGATCAAAATCAACTGTTGAGACAGTATACAGAGGATCTATGATTTGACCAGTTGTGTGTATTACAGCTCCTGAATGAGTTACAAATGTTTTAGATTCTGATTGAGCATCAGAGAAAGTTGGAAATAATACAATTATCGAAGATCCAATCACCACAAGCAGTAATGAGATCATAATGATTGAACGACTTGTTGCCAAGATATTAGAAAATGATAAATTCTTTATTTAAATTTACCCTAAGCTAACTTTTTTAGCCTAATCTAACTTTTTGCACAAGACTAGTAAATTATTAAAAAATTAGGTTTAAACTAAAGATAATCAACCTAAATCTGTGCAAAAAACAGGATTAGTTATTGTGATTTTTGGTTTACTAATAGTTGCAGGATTGGCAATGACAGTTGTTGAAAATCAAGTGACATTAGGTGGAATTAATCAGGGGAACGGAAAAATTAGTTCAGTTGAAACTGTAACTATCTCAGTTGAGATTGATAAAGAAGAAACCCCAGTGGGAATTTTTGCAGTTCAAGTAATGGAGTTCCAAGAAAATGTGATTTCTGCAAAAGTGTTGGATCCTATGAATATTGAAATAATTTCTCAAAAAATAAATGATGAAATCATTGAAAAAGAATTTGATGTGTTTGAGTCTGGAACTTATCAGTTAGTTATTGAGAGTTCTTCTAGAGATGATGAAATTTATGTAACAGGTGCAATTGGACCGCTTCCTGATGAAAGTAAAAAATTTGCCCTCTCCATAATATCATTTGTTATTCTCATTGTTGGGATGATAGGTTTAGCAGCTATGGGGATTAACGGGATTAGAAACAGAAAAGATCAGTTAAGATAGCTATCCATTTTTTCTAAACCGCTAATAGTGGCATCAAAATTATCACCGTGTTCCATGATACTTGAAAGTTTATCAGAATTTGCAGCAAGTGAACATTTTTTATTATCGTCATCACCATTATTTTTAGAAATAAATTCATGTTCAATCAAATAAGATAATCTTTCAAGAACTTCAGATTCTGGTATAGATACCTGTTGAGCCAAGAATGAACACTGTTTTTCCCCATCCTCAAGCTCAGCCAAAATAGACGAAGTCACAGGATCAAACATAGCATCTATAATTTTTTCCCGATCAAAAGTCTCACTCATGATATAACACTGAATTTTTGACGTTATAACTTTTTGAAATATCATTCCAATAGAATAATTAAGAAAAAGACCTTGATGAAAACGTGCAAAAACTCTGTAGTAAGGATCCATCTGGGAGAGGAATTCACTGTTTTTGTATCGATGTTGATGCCCAACGAGGCATCAAAAAATGCTGTAAATGCAATCAATGGAATATCCAAGGTAGTGACTGGACTAGTGATGAAGACTTTAGATGATTTAGATCAGAGAATTGAATTACAGGCGTGATCTTAAAAAAGATGAATTAGATCCAATTCAAAAAGCATCTAATTTGATGCCTAGCATGGTTTTTATCGGGGATTCTTGGAATTTTTTAATACTTGAGCGAACAAGAATATAGACACATTGTCAGAATTGTAGGAAACGATATCCGTGGAGAGAAAAAGACAGTTATCGGATTAACCCAGATTAAGGGTCTAGGTTTTAATTTTGCAACAGCAATTCTAGATACACTTAAAATTAATTCAAATTCTAATATCGGGAATCTTACAGAGGAGAACGTTAAAGCAATTGAAAAATTAATTACAGATCCAATCGCAAGTGATTTTCCAATATGGTTTCTCAATAGAAGAAAAGATATTGAAACTGGAGCAGATTTGCATTTGTTAACATCAGATATTCCATTTACATTAAGAAATGATATTGAAAGAGAAAGGATTGCTGCAAGCTGGAGAGGTTATCGTCATCTAAGCGGTCTTAAAGTTAGAGGACAGAGAACCAGAACTTCAGGTAGAAAAGGTGGAGCAGTAGGTGTCGCTAAAGGTGGACTGGCAGCCCCAGTTAAGAAAGGAGGAGCAGGAGCTCCGGCAGCAGAAGGAGCAGCAGCAACAACAGAGGGTGAAGCAGGTGCAGCAGCAGCTCCGGCAGCAGAAACTCCAGCAGTAGCGGAGAAGAAAAAATAGGTGTTTTGAATGGGAGATCCAAAATACCCACGTAAAGTATGGAGAAAACCAAAGAGACCACTCAACTATGAATTAAAGATGGAAGAGCTAAAAACTCTTGGAACATTTGGATTAAGAACTAAAAGAGAATTATGGAAAGCACACACAGAGTTATCACGTGTGAGACATCAAGCTAGATCACTACTTGCATTAAGACAAGAAGTTAGGGCTGAGAAAGAACCAATTTTAATGAAGTCTCTTACAAGAATAGGACTAGTGAGTGCAGAGGCAACATTAGATGATGTTCTTAATCTAAATGCAACAGATTTACTTTCACGAAGATTACAAACTATTGTTACAAAAAAATTAGGATTTAAAACACCATATCAAGCAAGACAAGCAGTTATTCACGGTCACATTATGATTGGTGAAAGAAAGATCAACATTCCATCATACACAGTTACCGTTGAAGAAGAAAGCAGTGTTCACTTTGCACCAGAATCAAAAATTCCAGAAATGCTAGAAAAAGCAAAAAAAGAGGAACCAGTAAAGGCTACAGTTGAAGAGACGACTGAAGCTGGTGCAGTAAAGGCTGAAGATGGTGCAGTAAAGGCTGAAGATGGTGCAGTAAAGGCTGAGACTAGTACAACTGAGACTCCTCCAACTGAAACCACCCCAAAAGACGATAGTTCTTCAACAGAACAATCAAAAAAATAGGCTTATCAGTAAATAACCCCAGTTATCAAAGAGAATCATAATGTGTTCAATTATCGGTTATTATGGAAAAAAATTTGCAGCACCCATCATTGTAAAGGCATTAAAAAGAATGGAGTATCGTGGATACGACAGTGTTGGAGTAGCAACTGAATCAAATAATCAAATTGGGTTAAAAAAAGGAATTGGAAAAGTTAATGAAGTTAATTCAAAGATTCAGCTAGACTCACTTCCTGGAAAGGTTGGCATAGGACATACTAGATGGGCAACTCATGGAAAAGTTACAGAGTTTAATGCACATCCACATCAAAGTAATTCAGGAAAAATTGCAATTGTACATAATGGAATAATAGAAAATTTTGAAGAACTAAAAAAACAATTAAAAGATGAAGGGTACCATTTCAAAAGTGATACAGATAGTGAAGTTATTGCCAACTTGCTCCAAAAACACTATGAGAAGACAAAGGATGTTAAAGAAACAATTTTGAAAACAGTCTCAGAGATCAAAGGACATTACGTGTTTGTGGCAATGTTTGAAAATGGTCAACTAGCTGCTGCAAGATTTCATGAACCACTAATAGTAGGAGTAGGGAAAGGGGATTACTTTCTATCCAGTGATGTGTTAGGTTTCATAGAGTATACTGATGATGCAATTTATTTAGAAAACGGGAATTTTGTAATTTTGAAGGAAGATAAATTTCAGATATTAGATTTTAATGGAAAAGATACCAAATATGAGATTACCAAAGTATCCAAAGAATTTGGAGATGCATACAAAGGAGACTATGCACATTTTACATTAAAAGAAATTTACGAGCAATCTGAGACAATATTAAAGGCAGGAGAAAAAACAAAAGATGCAATACTAAAAACTGCTGATCATATCAAAGATGCAAAAAATATCTATGTTACAGGCAGTGGAACTAGTTACAATTCAGCACTAATTGCAAAGCAAATCTTTTCAAAATATGTAAAAATCAAAGCAGAGCCGATCATGTCAAGTGAGCTCCAATTTTCATCAGATAGTATAGAGGAGAATTCCATAATAATTGCAATATCTCAAAGTGGAGAAAGTGCAGATGTTTTAGAAGCAGTAAGAATTGGAAAGCAAGCAAAGTGTAAGATCATAGGTATAGTAAATTTAATGACATCATCACTAGCTAGGGAAGCAGATATTGTTATTGGAATGAATTGTGGGCCAGAGATAGGGGTGGCTGCAACAAAAAGCTTCACATCACAGCTAGTGGTGCTTTACAAAATTGTACAAAAATTAAGTGGTAACAAAATAACAATTAATTTTGAAAAGTTTGCAGAATCAATTTCAAAAATATTAGGAAATCCAACCAAAATTAAAGAAATTGCAAAAGAGATGAAAAACATCTCAGATATCTATGTGCTGGGAAGAGGCATCAATTATCCAATTGCATTGGAGGCATCATTGAAATTAAAAGAATTGACATACATCCATGCTGAAGGAATTCCAGGCGGAGAATTAAAACATGGACCCCTTGCATTAATGGATTCAAACGTATTTGTGATAATAATTAATCCAAATGATTCTACATATTCAGACACGTTAACTAGTGCGAGAGAAATCAAAGCTCGTGGAGCAAAAATTATTGGTGTCTCAGATATTAAAAGTGACATTTATGATCATTGGATAGAAATACCAAAAATAGATCAAGTGTTATATCCAATTTCAGAGATCATTCCAATTCAATTTTTGGCATATTATGCAGCACTTGAGAAAGATACCGACCCGGATTATCCAAGAAATCTAGCAAAATCAGTTACAGTGAAATAATAACACTATTTTAGATTGATTTCAAATTATCTAACTGTTATTCTCCAGTATAATTAGAAAATAATCAAAGATTTACGACTAGGTGGATATTGATTTGATAATTTTGATACTGTTCAATCTTAGTTTCCAACTATTTCCAGCATTTCAGACTGATGTTCATGTAATGTTAGACTATAAGGTAAGAGAGATAATAAGCAAAATAGAATCTTGTTCTCAGAATGTACAACTATAATCTAATACTAAAGAAAATTATATTTTTTGTGATTGTGTTAAACATATTACAAGGTTATCAAATTATAATTCATTGAAAAAAATTACAAATAACAGGAATTCAGGAAATAAAAAAGCATTTGAAGATTTTGTGGAAATGCATTTAGACAATCCAGAATATGCAGATAAATATGCAGTATTTGTTGATGGGTGTTTCCAGAAACACGGTATTAATCAAATTGATTTGGTTAAAGAAATGTACGATAAATTTGGAAACATAGAAATGTATGTTGGTAAAATATCCTCATCTAAAACAACGATCATTATGGATACTCCTGAATTTGTGTAAATGGTAATTCAAGTATGATACAACAATATCTCAAGGGGGTCGTTGATAAAAAACCATGTTAACTATAAGCGGATAGAGAAATTTGATAGATTTCAGATAGCACAAAAAGCTGCAGATAACAAGTTTGAACATGGATTCTCAATCCCTCTTAAAAACGGTAAAAGACAAGCCAAGAATAATGTTATACCTAAATTTGAAATATAATCAGACAAATTAATCTTGCATTTGAATAGAATAAAAATCGAATAGATAAACTAGAAAAAAGAATTAAAAAACTTGAATCAACTGACATTAACACTAATGATCAACTGTAAGTTAACAGAACCGTTACACTATTTCAGTAAAGTAGATAATCGAAGATACTCTTTTTCTGCCATTGCTAAAAATTTTGTAGAGTCATTTCCAGTTTTAATCATTGAAGCGAGGATACACCCTCCAGCTCCTACACCTTCCTTTGCAAATCCTTCAGAGAATGCCTTCAAACCAGAATGCTTTGAATTTTCTAGTCCAGGGTTTACCGAAATTATTGGGATATCTGCAATTTTAGTCACAAGATTAGTAAAATTTGCACTCTGATCATCAGTGATGTATGAGGTTGTTCCAACTGTTGTGTTTTCTTCATTAAACCCAATTTTTGATGCAAATGCCAAAACAGCAGCCATTTGAGTACCACCTGCTAATAATACATGGGATATACTAGATGCAGAACTTAGCATTCCAGCAACAAATGGAATCATGGGATCACCTACTTTTGCTACAATACTGTAAGGGTGTTCAGAGTCTACCCTCTCAAGTGCAGATGCAACAATTTGATCTTTTAATTCAGTTGGATTATTTGGAATGCTAGAACTAACTTTGGCATCATGGCCTAGTGCTTTCAGTACAGCTAGGGCAGTTGTAGTGCCACCAGGAATGCTTTCACCAATAATCAAAGAATCTGTTAAAGATGCCATATTTCTCCCTACAATTCGTCCATAATCAACAGCGTGAGATACTTGTGAATCAGTCATGGCATTACAAGTAGCAATATTTTTTCCAAAAGACATGCCAGTCTCAATAAATGGAAGTTGGGGCGAGATTTTGCTTCCGGCATTAATTACCAAATGTGGAATACTAGCAGATTCCAAAGCAGTCTTTGTTAGTAATCCAGGAGTTGGTTTACCATCAGGAGTCATTGGAATTTTATCAATAGTTTTACAATATCCATAATGCAAGTATTCAGCATCTGCAGGAGGAGTAAACTGCATGGAGTCTTTATCTGCACCTGCAAATGTAATTCCTGGAATCTCACAGGTTTCAGTGTAAGAGATTACAAGAGAAAAGAGAGATCTTTTAGACCTCATAGATTCAAGAAAAATTTTTCCTTGTTCCACATTTCCAAATATTTCAAAATCTTTCATTAAAATCATCAACCCATCACATCAAGAAATTCTTGCTCGGTTCTTTTTTGCATCACATGATTTGTGAGTTTTTCTTCTCCAAGCGTAGAAGTTTCAGAACCACCGTAATTATGACCAGAATACATGACTAGATTTTCATCTAAATTGTGCAATACATCAAATAGACTATGATAGAGATCTTTTGCATTACCTCCAGGTAAATCAATTCGACCACAATTTCCAACAAATAGTGTATCACCAGAAAAAATTTTTCCATCACCTACAAGACAAATACTATCTTGAGAATGACCCGGAGTATGTAAAACTTTTAATTTTGAATTTCCAAATTCAATGAAATCTCCATCCTTTACTGAAATATCGTGTTTGAGTTCTGAGGATTCATGTTGAATGATTGGAGCTTTTGTGGATTTTGCCATTGCTTCATTTCCCAATGTATGATCAAAATGATGATGAGTGTTTACAATGTATTTTATCTTTAGATCATTTCTTTTAATGATCATTTCCAATTCGATTAAATCCCATGAAGGATCAATTATGATTGTTTCACTGGTATCTTCATCTTCAACGATGTATGAAAAATTCTGCATGTTTCCAACTTGAATTTGATGTACTCTCATAGTATTCCCTCTTCGGCTTCGGGTGGAATTCCAATTTTTTCTACAAATAGTTCGCCAGTCAAATCTTTGCGTTTGGGGATTCCTTGTTTCATTTTATGAAAAGTCACAGTCATATCACATTTGGAACAAATATTAGCAGTTTCTCCACTTTGTGGGTCTAGTCCAGAAGGAACATCTACTGCAAATTTGTAAGAATTTACTTTGTTAATGTAATTAATGGCAGCAGCATATGGTTCTCTAATATCTCCAGATATTCCAGTACCCAATATTCCATCAACTATCACATCTGGTTTAAAATCAAATTCAAGAGAATCACCAGAGATTAATTTCACAGAAGGCATTTTTTGCAAGATTGACCAATTCCAGCTACTTTCTGTTGTTTTTATTTTTTCAGGACTGCCAAGAAGCATTACTGTGACTTTGGCATCATATCCTGCCAAATGTCTTGCCATTACCAAACCATCACCACCATTATTTCCCAATCCAACAAAAATCAATATATTTTTGGATTTTACATCTATTTTTTCAACCAATCTTTTAACTGCAGCAGCTCCTGCATTTTCCATCATGAATTTTTTTAAAAATCCCATATCATGACCTTTGTTTTCAATATTGTACATTTGATCAACAGTAATCTCCATATCATTGATGAAATCATATCTAAAATAAGAGTTTACAGTAACAACTGATCAGTTAAATTCAATTTTTATGAATTTTTTTATGAGTAAAAAAAATTAAATATAAAGTTCATGATTTAATCTTGATGAGAGACATGCATGCTAAAACCAAAGCAAATTACTATACAATTATTGGAGAAGTTATGATAAAATACCTCAATGGCGATTTAGAGAAAGACATACTTTCACTAACCAAAAATGAACGACAAAAACTAAGTCAAAAAATTATTGATAAAACAAAATTATAAAAAAAGTCGTATTCATGAAGGAAAATCTTGTGAATATTTAGAACGTAAATTATTTGAATCCTAATATTTGATTCACACGTATTATCATCTCTGTTTGATCCTCAGGAATAATTGACAGACATTTTACAAGATATTTGTCTCTATATCGTATCTCCCTTAAACGATGAAATGACATACCTATGTTGAACAGTACTTTCCATTTGTTTTGTTCTAGTGAATTTGCTCGTTTCTCTACATCAAGAAATGAACTAATTGCAGATTCTTTGAATCCTAAATAATATTTAGCCTCACCAATTAATTTGAGAGCCAAACAAATATGATAAATTTTATCTGTTTTTTCATAGTATGATAAAGCTTTTTTGGCTTCTTTTAACATGAGTTTAAAATTATTATTTAACCTATATCCTACTGCAATATTTTGGGAATGTGTGCCTTTTTCAAATATGCCGTCTGAAAGACCTCTACATTGTTCAAATAATGAAATTGCGTTTATAGGATCATTGTAATAAACAAATGCATTAGCGCAATGATATAATAAAAAACTCGAATAATCATTGGAATTTGTAAGAGATACAAGTTGATTCTTTACGTTTTCTGCATCTGATTTTTTGTATTGTAATTTCAATTTTGAATCTAAAATAGAAATTTGCATTTTTTCTGATTTTTGACGAAACCACTCTAATGCAAGAAGTGAAGTCAAATGTGAATAAAATGTGGTCAAAGTAGGACAAAATTTGGTTAGTTCTTCTCTTAGAAAATCAATCCTATCATTAGTTCTTCCCAAATTCTCAAACACAGTTTTACACTCTTCTTTGAATTCTACCAAATCTGTAAAAAACTGAGGAAATGCAAAGCGTAATACAGAATTAAAAAATAGTTTTTCAAAAACACCATTATTTGAAGCTAGTACTTTTTGTTGATTTTGTAGGTATGATTTTACCTCAATTCCTACAGAATTATCAGGTAATGATACATCTGAGAAAACACTAGAAAAATGATTTATTCGTTCATCTTTAGAATTTATCTGGGAATTTGTTTCAAAAAAGGATTCGTCATAGTTCTCATGAATTAATCTCTGCATTTGTCTTCTTGTGTATCCTAGATTTGAAACAGTTTCATCAGTTGATTGACTTTTAGTATTGTTTTGAAGTAAATCAGGTAACGTAAAACTATCATCAATAATAGAAAGAATACAAGATTTGGTTAATGTTTTTCGGTGTTTGGATATTGTTTTATTTGAATTACAGGACTTTAGAACACTTATGTATAATCCAAGTTCTAATGCACGTTTCTCAAGAAATCGCTGTTCTTTTACTGCAGTTTTAAATGCATTAGGATAATCTGAATCATCTGATTTTACAAATAGATTTTGATGGTATTTTTCACTCCACTTGTTAAATGCTTGTGTAATTGATGTGGTAATTTGTTGTTTTTTTGAATCACTTAACATTATTGTTTCTCACTCTCATAAAAAAAAGATGATCTAAAGAACTAATCTTTAGAATCATCACTTGAAGAAATCTCCGCTTTTTTGTTGGATGATACTTGTGCAGTATGGTTAGATATTGCTGCCTGACCAGAGGTATGCTCGGAATTCTTTGACATTGAACGATAGTCATTTGGGGTATGTTTTCCATGTTTCATGACTAGATATAGGATTATGTGGTTAAAAAAGAAATCGGACATGAAAAAGGAATTTTATTAGTTTGCTAAATGATTAATTTGCCATCTATTCTAAGAGAATTACTAGTAGAGAATTACAAGATTCAGGTCTTTACAAATTTTTATCAGTTTTATAGGAGTTTTTCCACAAGTACAAAAATCAATTTCAGCATATACCTGAATTATAATTAATTCACTCATGTTCTCATCTATTATGAGAGTCATTCTTGGAATTGTAACTTTTATTGCAGGTCTTAAAAGTTGTAAAGGAACTAGATTGATAACTAATGAAAAAATCACTAGCCGTAGTAAAGAAAATTGTGCTTGGAAATATTTGAGATATTAAGAGTTTAGCAAACAACTTTATCCTAGTTTTTAAACAATAATACACATGACACTAAAAAATGTAAAACCTTCATTAAACAAGATTGCAAAAGATCTAGGAACAGTCCAAGATGCCAGAGAATTTCTATTAAAAAATACAAGAGAGATAGTAATTCTATGCAGTAAATCAATTATTGCAGTTCACAGAGGAGATTTAACTACAGGAAAAAACAATCTAAAACAAGCAGAGACGCTATTAAAAAAATACAAGAAAAAAGCAACAGGAGGACTCCAAAGATATCTAATAACTCCAGAACAAGAATTTGTAGAAGCCGCATGTTTGATTGCGATCGTTGAAAAAAAAGAAATTCCCTCAGATAAAAAATTGGCAGTAATGCCTGAATCATATGTTTTAGGATTATTGGACTGTGTAGGTGAATTAAAAAGACAGGTTTTTGATAAAATTAGAATTGATCAAGTTGATGAGGCGGCAAGGATTTTTGAGATAATGGAAAACCTGTATCTTCAATTATACACGTTTTCAATGTACGACAAAGTAGTAAAGGAGGCAAGAAGAAAGATCGATGTAAATAGAATCCTAGTAGATGACGTCAGATCTGTAATTACAGAAGAAAAAAGACGAACAGAGTTAATCAAGATTTTAAAGAAATTAGAGAAATAATCTAAAACAGAGAATAGTGCGGATGATGGGATTTGAACCCACGTACTCCTAAGAGACTAGCCCCTCAAGCTAGCGCCTTTGGCCAGGCTGGGCGACATCCGCAAGGGAGATTTCTTGCATGGTTTTTATAATCCTTGGTTACTTTTTCGTTCGTGTTAATTCCTGTTAGATGCTTAACTTGTGGAAAATTAATTGCTGATAAATTTGAAGATTATCAAAATAAAATCAAGGCAGGTGAAGATCCCACAAAATCTCTTGATTCTTTAGGAGTTGAAAGATATTGTTGTAGAAGAATGCTTTTAACCACTGTAGAAACAATTCAACAAGTGATTCCATTTTATGAAGCAATTCAGAGAAGAAAGCAAGAAGTTCAATCTGAGTTAGAATAATTTGGCCAAGATATCCTCAATTGAAGGACGTATTTTATACAACAGTAGAGGTAGTAAAACAATTGAAGTTGATATTCTATCAGATAACAAATTTTTAGGAAGAGTGTGTGCTCCCTCTGGTGCAAGTGTGGGAAAATATGAAGCAGTTAGTTTTCCAGATGAAAAACCCGAAAAGAGTCTCAAAATATTAAAAGAAAATTCCCAAAAATTTATTGGTTTAGAGTCATCAGATATTAAAGGAATTCACGATGTCCTAAAAAGCTTGGATGACTCTACAAATTATTCAGTTATTGGAGGTGCATTAGCATTTGCAGTTACAATTGCATCTATGGATTCAGCAGCAAAAGCATTGGGGGAACCATTATTCAAAACACTCTCCTCAGAATCATCATTCAAGTTTCCATTCCCACTAGGAAATATTTTAGGAGGTGGAGCACATGCAGGTCCTGGAACTCCAGATATTCAAGAGATACTAATTTGCGCAACAGGCTCAAAAACCATCGAGGATGCAATTCAAACTAATCTGTTAGTTCATAAAGAATTACGTCGTGTATTAGAAAAAGAAGATCCTAGTTTTACAAACGGCAGAGGAGACGAAGGTGGTTGGGCACCAAAACTAGAAAATCTAAAGGCATTGGAAATTTCTACAAAAGCATGTGAAAACTTGGGATTCACTTTGGGAAAAGAAGTTTCATTGGGAGTTGATTTTGCATCATCAACACAGTGGAATGAAGAAAAAGCAAAGTATGTTTATGATAGAGCAGGATTTGAGAATTCAACTGGAGAACAGATTGATTTTGCAGCAAATATTATCGAAAAATTCAAGTTAATTTATGCTGAAGATGCAGTTCATGAAGAAGCATTTGAGGACATGTCAGAACTAACAAAAAAATTCCCAAACACGTTAGTTACAGGAGATGATTTGACTGTAACAAACAAAAATATTCTAAAAAAAGCAATCAAGGTAAAATCATGTAATGCCGCAATTTTAAAAGTAAACCAAGCAGGTAGTCTTTTTGATGCTTTAGAGTTTGCCGAGGAGGCAACTCAAAACAACATAAAATTAATCACATCACACAGGTCTGGGGAGACAGCAGATTCACAAATAGTCCATATTGGTCTTGCTACAAAGTCCAAAATGCTCAAAGTGGGCATTGTAGGGGGAGAAAGGGTGGCAAAACTCAATGAATTATTACGATTATCAAAGCATGATTTAATATGTGGCATGGCAGAGATTTAAAATCGTCATGAGTCAACAAACTGAAGGAACTGACATAAAAAAGAAAGTTTTAGCTACAGGGATTAGGGTAGGCACTCAAGTTAAGACTAAATTTATGAAACCATTCATCACCAAAGCAAGTCCTGAAGGACTATACATGTTAGATTTAGATATTACATTAGAAAAAATTCAAACAGCAGCCAAATTCATCAATAGAGTAGGTGCAGAAAATCTCATAGTATGCTCAGGTAGACAACATGCAGAAACGCCAGTTGAAAAATTCTGTGAATATTTAATGGCTAAAAAATTACTAAATAGATTCATGCCAGGAACACTAACAAATCCTTCATTGCCATACTACATTGAACCAAAATTAGTTTTGATTTCAGATCCTCAAGTAGATGAACAAGCAATTATAGAGGCAACAAATGCAGGTATTCCAATTATCGGAATTGCAAATACAGACAACATCACATCTAATCTAGATGTAATTATTCCAGCAAACAATAGAGGCAGAAAGGCTCTAGCTACAGTTTACTGGTTATTGGTTCGTCAAATCTTAATTGAGAGAGGAGAATTAAAAGAAGACGAGCAAATGAAAGAAGATATAGATGATTTTGAAACAAAGATTACCGAAGAGGAAGTCGAATAAATCTTTTAAAGTGTTTAATTGAAATCCAAAGCTTCTGCACCAGGTAAAGTAATTCTTTTTGGAGAACATTTTGTAGTTTATGGAGTAAAAGCAATCCTTTGTGCAATAAATAAAAGAGTTACAGTAACTGCAGAAAAAATTGATGAGAAAAAAATATTGATAAAGTCAAATATTGGAAGTTTTGAATCAGAACCTGGAAAAATAATTTCAGATATTAACTCACCATTAAAACCATTTTATTATTTAGCCAACAAAATATTAAAAAATAAAGATACAGGAATCAAAATTATTGTAGAATCAAATATACCATTAGGAGTTGGTTTAGGTTCATCATCTGCATGTTGTGTAGCAGGGGCAGCAGCAATTTCGAGATTATTTAAAAAAACAACAAAGAAGGAAATTCTTGCTTTGGCAATAGAGGCTGAAAAAACAATTTTTGCAGATACATCAGGAGCTGATTGTACAGTGTGTACGTATGGTGGAATTATGGAGTATGATAAGAAAAATGGATTTCGTAAAATAGAATCTGAGCCTAGTTTCCATCTAGTAATTGCTAATTCAAACATTGAGCACTCTACAAAATTACTAGTAAGCAAAGTACAAGAGTTTAAACAAAGCGATGAAATGCAGTTTTCTGCATTGTGTGAAATGGAATCAAAATTGATTGGAGAGGTTTTAGAGTTATTAAAAGAAGATAACATTAAAAAATTAGGAGTTAAAATTAGAGAAAATCAGCAATATCTAGAAACGATAGGAATTTCAAATGATAAATTAAGGGAGATGATCCAGCTAGGTCAAAGTGAATCATTTGGCGCAAAAATTACAGGTGCTGGAGGAGGTGGTTGTATCTTTGCCCTTACAAATGAATCAAATTTAGAGCAGACGATAAATCAATTCAAAGATAACAAGAATTATGATTGTTTTTCAGTTAAAATTGATTTTAAAGGTCTGGATACTTTATAATTGATCAGATAATTTTGAATAATATGATTCTAATAAAATTAGGAGGATCTATCATTACAAATAAAGAAAAACCATTATCTGCTAGGAGAAAAACAATAGAGGGTATTTCTAAAAGTTTGAGAAAAATTAAAGAGCCAATAATTATTGTTCATGGCGGAGGATCTTATGGGCATTACTGGTCTGTAAAATATGATATGCATACAAAAGAAAAAAGATACGACCCCAAAGGAGTGGCAATTGTTAAAAATTCAATGATTGAATTAAATAAAATTATTCTAGATTCACTACTAAAAAACAGACTAAATCCATACTCTCTTCCTCCGACTGATTTTATGTTTGGCAATAAACCGATCACTAAAAAAATCAATGAAATCAAAAAAATTGCAATATCAGGTATGATTCCAGTCACATATGGAGATGCGTTGTGGTACGGTCAGAACAAAACATACATTTTATCAGGAGATAAAATTATGACTCTTCTTGCAAAAATTCTAAAACCCAGAGTTTGTATTTTTGCATTAAATGAAGATGGATTGTATTCAGATTTAAAAACAAAAAAATTGATTCGTGAGCTACAAGATGAATCTCCAACTATTTCTGATAATAAGATGGATGTCACAGGAGGAATGACTAGAAAAGTTGAGGAGGCATCAAAGATTGCAAAGATAGGGATAACAGTATTTTTTGTAAATGGCAACAAACCTGAAAGAATTCTCAAAGCAGTTAAAGATAAGACGTATGAGGGAACATTGTTTAGAGGTAAAAGAAATGTCTAAAGAATTTGTAATTTTAGTTGATAAGAAAGACAACCCCATAGGACATGAAGAAAAAGTAAAGTGTCACCTACCAAATGGAAAATTACATAGAGCATTTACGGCATTGTTGTTTGATGTAGACGGAAGACTAGTCCTTACAAGAAGAGCTAAAGGAAAAATGTTATGGCCTAGTGATTGGGATGGAACATTTGCAAGCCATCCAAGGGAGACAGAGACGTATGTTTCATCAGGTCAGAGAAGGATGCCTGAAGAGTTGGGAATTAGTGGTACACTGGATTATTTACACAAGTTTGAATATCATGTTCCATACAAAAAAGTAGGTTCTGAAAATGAGATATGTGGAACACTAATTGGAATAATTGACAAATCTACAAAGTTAAAGGAGATTGATGGCGAGATTGATGAAATTAGATGGATTTCAGCCAAGGAACTAGTTGCAGAAATAAAAAAGAGTCCACAAATCTACTGCCCATGGATGCTCATAGCACTGGAATTATTGGAAAAATCAGATAAATCCATGCTTGCAAAGTATGCAAACGTCTTATCTACATGGACAGGTAGTGAGATTCATGATGAATTACAAAAAGCAATTAAAATCCATCTGCCAAATAACAAATGGAGATTAGTAAATGAATAAAATCAAACCAATGGAGCAAAATGCCAAAACAGTAAACAAGTATCTAAATTCAAAATTAAAAGGAGATCCCAAGAAACTGTATGATGCAGCAGGACATCTAATTGTTAATGGAGGAAAAAGACTAAGACCATACATGGTGATTAAAAGTTGCCAGATTTTAAAAGGCAAAGTATCTGATGCAGTACCAGCTGCTGGTGCTGTAGAAATGGTTCATAATTTTACATTGGTTCATGATGATATTATGGATAAAGATGAAATGCGTCATGGCGTTCCTACAGTGCACAAAAAATTTGGCATGCCAATTGCAATACTTGCAGGAGATGTCTTATTTTCAAAAGCATTTCAAATCATTACAGACTCGAAATTATCATCAGATGCTACCATTCAACTAGTGTCTAGACTTGCAAAAGCTTGTGTAGATGTATGTGAAGGCCAGTTATTAGATGTAAAAATGGGAGAGGAGAAAAAAATTCCAACACAGGCAGAGTACATTACAATGGTTGGTAAAAAAACCGCAGCGTTATTTGATGTATCTTGTGCAATGGGTGCAATTTGTGCAACAAATAAAGTAAAAGATATTTCAAATCTTTCATCATTTGGTAGGAATTTGGGAATCGCTTTTCAAATAACTGATGATCTAATTGGCGTGATGGGAGATGCCAAGATAACAAAAAAACCAGTAGGAAATGATCTAAGAGAAGGTAAAAAGTCACTTCCAATTTTGATGGCAATCAAACTAGCAAAAGGCAATGAAAAAAAGATAATTCTAAAAGCTTTTGAAAATTCAAAAATATCAAGAGGTGATCTAAACAAAGCTGTTGAAGTCATTAGGTCTTTGGGAATAGAAGAGACTGTAAGAGGGCAGGCTCTAAAATATGCTGAAAAAGCAGAAAAATCATTAAAAAATTATTCAGATAGTACTGCAAAGACAGAACTATTATCATTGTTGGATTTTGTGGTTAAACGGAGTCTCTAATTAGGTGTGAACTATGAATGAAGAGTTGAAAACAGAAATTAGAAAGATGGCTCTTCAAAATGCTTTTGAACACGGAGGAGAGACTAGAGATAAAATAATTTTAGGAAAAATTCTTGGAGTAAAACCAGAATTTAGAAGTAAGGTAAAAGAGATTTCAGCAGATATTTCAGTGATAGTTTCATCAGTTAATAAATTATCATCAGCACAGCAAGAAAAAGAGATCAAAGAAAACTTTCCAGAAATTCTAGCACCTAAAGAAAAGATCAAAGAGAGGGAAGGTCTTCCAGAACTAAAAGATGCAATATATGGAAAAGTCATAACAAGATTTCCTCCAGAACCAAATGGGTATCCTCACATTGGACATGCAAAAGCTGCTATCATTAATTCAGAATATGCAAAGATGTATGGAGGAAAATTCATTCTAAGAATGGATGATACAAATCCAGAAGCAGAAAGAATGGAGTATCATGCAGCCATCAAAGTTGGATTAGAATGGTTGGGGATAAAATTTGATACCATAAAAAGTACATCTGATGATATGGAGATATTTTATGAGAAAGGAGTTGAATTAATCAATTCAGGAAATGCATACATTTGCACGTGCAAAAGAGAGAATATCAGTAAAAATCGAAGAGAGAGAAAAGCATGCAAGTGTAGTAAAAGAGATGTTGAAAACAATAAAAAAGATTGGGGAAAAATGAATGACAAATTCAAACCAGGTGATGCAGTTGTTAGATTCCGTGGAGATATCAAAGCAGACAATGCAGTTATGCGAGATCCAGTTTTGTTTAGAATCATTGAAGGAAAACATTACACACTAGGAGAAAAATACCGAATTTGGCCAAGTTACGATATGGCAGTTGCCATTGAAGATAGTATAGATGGTGTCACTCATGCTTTTCGTTCAAAAGAATTTGAACTAAGAAAAGAGCTAATTGATGCAATTTTAGATGCACTAAACATGAGAAAGCCAGCACAAGACTTTTTCTCTAGATTGGAATTCAAAGGTATGCCAATATCAAAGAGAATCATCAGACCGTTAATTGAGGAGGGAAAAGTCTCATGGTATGATGACCCAAGACTGCCAACTTTGGAGGCATTAAAAAGAAGAGGGATAAAACCAGAGGCAATTAGAAAATTCATCATGTCTTTAGGATTAACCAAAGCAAATACTTTGGCACCATTTGATTCTCTAGAAGCATTTAACAGAAAATTTGTTGATGCAAATAGTGTTAGGTTGTTTATGGTAAGTGATGCAAAAAAGTTACTAGTAAAAAATATGCCAATATCTTTTGTTGAAATTCCAAATCATCCAGTTAACGATATGGGGAAAAGGACCATTGCAATTGATCAGAATTTTTACATTTCTGGAGAGGATGCACAAAGTATCAAAAAAGATACACAGATTCGTCTTTTAGGGTTGGGCAATATCAAAATTACAAAACATGGTATTACAGAGTTGGAAGGAGAATTTATAGAAAATGGGGAAAAGACAGATATTCCAAAAATTCAATGGGTTGCACAAAAAACTGCGCATAAAATAAAGATGATCATCCCTAAAACATTGTTTAATGGAGATGAATTCAACGAGGATAGTTTAGAAGAGCTGGATGTTTATACAGAACCACATTATCTACAATTAAAAGAAGGAGAAGAAATACAATTTGTTAGATTTGGATATTGTAGAAAAGACTCACAAAATCAGGCAATTTTTACACACAAGTGATGAACCATGAAAATAGCACGATTATCACAAGGTAACAATGAAACATATGGTTTTGTCAATGGAGATAAAGTATCCACTAAAGATGAAATCACTTACCTGACAGGCGTTCCTATTCCTCAAAATATTAAGGATTTTCTTTTCGATGGGTGGTATGATGAGATTAAAAATAAAATTAATGATTTACCATATGGGGATGATATTTCAAAATACAAATTATTAGCACCAATTCCCAATCCTAACAAGATAATTTGTTTAGCATTCAACTATGTAGACCATGCTAAAGAACAAGGATTAGAAGCGCCAGAAGATCCGGCCTTGGTAATAAAACCAAGAACTGCATTAAACAGTACAAATTCAGAGATCATATGTCCTGACTTTGTTACACAGTTAGATTATGAAATAGAGTTGGCCCTAATTATTGGTAAAAATTGTAAAAATGTCAGTTTAGATGATGCATTTGGAGTAATATTTGGATACATGATACTCAATGATGTTTCAGCAAGAGATATTCAATTCAAGGATAAGCAATTTACACGAGGGAAAAGTTTTGATTCATTTGCACCGTGTGGGCCATGGATTACAACAAAGGATGAGATTAAAGATCCTCAAAATCTAAAGATGACAACTAAAATCAATGGAGAATTAAGGCAAAATTCTTCATCAAGCAATATGTTTATTAAAATTCCTGAAATTGTTTCAAAAATTTCCAAAGTGATGACACTGGAAAAAGGAGACATTATTTCTACAGGAACCCCAGCAGGAGTAATGCTAAACAAGCCAAATGCAGTGTTTCTAAAAGATGGGGATACAGTGGAGATGGAGATAGAAGATTTGGGAATTTTAAGCAACTCAATAAAAGTTATTAAATCTGATTAAAACAGTGATTATTTGTTTACAAAGTAGATTCAGATATTTGTCTTTGTAATTTTTCTCTAGTCAATTTGGATTCGCTCATAGTTTTTTTTTTCTCTCGCTTTACTAAAATTTTGTAAAAAAATATTGTATGCAAATTTATTAGAATTTGAAAAAGGGATTGTTATTGTTCTACCAAAACTTAGATAGCTAAAATGACAATAAAGAAAAATTTTGTTAAATTAAAGAGGTTACATCTCTATTTAAGATATAAAATGATTTGAATGTCACATCTACAGTACCTCCAAATTTCACATAGAGTGAATTGCCTAATTTTTTAAAAATGGACTACAACTATGATTATTTTTTGGTTCAATAGAGTAATTGGAGGTTTGAGAAATAGCTATAATTAAAAATTTATTCATTAAAATTTAAACAAAATTTTCTGTATCAATTGGTGTGTATGTGAAAAAGATAGATTTTGCTCCAAACTCGTAATTTTAGCATTTACTAGTTTAGATGCAATATTTGGTGATGTGGTATATTCACTGATTCTTTAATCTATACAACAATTATCAGATATCAGAATAACAACCATTAACCTAAAAACAAATATCCATCAAATAATCAAAAATCCCCAAAACATGTTTTCATATGATCTACTCACGATAAAGTATTTTAACAAAATTTTAGACAGGGATATTCTAGTCATCTGCTTTACTAATTTAGTTTAACTACATACAAAAAATTATTAAGATGATTGAATTAAAAAAAATTAATGGGGAAAATTATAGCTGGTAAAACATCAGATATTCTACCTGGGAAAATGATCAAAGTGTCCATTGATGGTAGAGATGTTCTTGTTGCAAATATTGACGGAGAGTATTGTGCCACTGATGATTCATGTACTCACTCTGGCTCTAGTTTGTCGGAAGGAAAACTAGATGGTTGTACCATTACTTGTGGATGGCATGGAGCAGAATTTGATTGTAAAACTGGTAAATTAATTAAATTCCCAGCAAAAATTAGGGATTTAACATCATACAAAGTTGTTGTAGAATCAGATAATGTATTTGTAGAGATCTGATAATTATACATGTGCATGATTTCGTCATGTGTGACTTTTTAAAACATCAATGCCTATCGTTTCTTGAGACCACTTGGTTCAGATATCCACATTTAATGACATTCCAAAACCAATTAGGCAGTGATCAACTGATACTAATTCCAACTCGTTAGTTACACGCCAGATTAATCAAGTAAATGGCTTAAAAACACAATAAGGGACTTGGTGGCCTACTTTCTGGAATAGTATGAACAAAACTCAAAGTCAGAAAAAGAGAGTTTAATGGAATTTTGGGTTATCAGTATCCAAACTACAACATTAGTGCAATAATAATTTCAGTCTCTTCTAATTTGGTCATATTTTTACTAGAAAGAAACTATATACTTCTAATTTTTAAGAAAAGGTGTAGAAATGGTTGACGACTCTCAAAATAAAGAATCTATGAAAGAAGGAATTGAAACATTAGAACAGATTACTTCTAGCAATTCAACTCCAAAAACAATCAAGAAATCAATTACAGATTTAATTGTGAATCTTAATAGTCAAGAATACTCATTATCTGTTAGAGCAGCAAATGCCATTAGTCTACTAGATGATGTAACACAAGATCCAAACATGCCTTCATACGTTAGAACTCAATTATGGCAAGCAGTCTCAAAATTAGAAAGCATAAGAGAATAAATTCCCGTATAAAATATTAGAGATAATGAAATTTGAAGAATATTTAAAAACACTTCCTGAAAATTTGCTTAGTGGTGAGGATGTTCAATTATCTAAAAAATCATTTCGTGAAATTTTTAAATTTGTAAATTTAGGTCAGAGTGATATTTTTTATCATTTAGGATGTGTAGATGAGCAAGGACTCAAACTTGCTGTAAATGAATTTGGTGTTAAAAAAGCAGTTGGGATTGATAATAATTCTAAAAAAATAGAACAAGCAAAAAATAATCTTGATCAAAAAGATCTAAAGATAGATTTGATCTGTCAAAATATAGAAGAGTCGGTTCTATCAGATGCATCAGTAATTTTATTCTGGTTTACTGATGAAAGCATTATTAATAAAATGATAACAAAATTTGAAAAGCTAAAAGAGGATACAAAAATAATTACAATTTGGGGACCTCTGTCAGAATGTCTTCCTGAAAAAGTAGATTTTCCATACATTCTCAACAAAGTTCCATTCAAAAAAGCACAAAACATGCAAGAGCAGTTATTATCAATTTTTGGTGTGAAATGTGTTGATTTTGTTACAGCTTGGGAATTTGCTGAAAGATATACCAAATCAATTGGATCACCAGAAATTAAAAATGACAGATTTTTAACAATCATTCAAACACTAATGATTTGGATAAATGCAAAAAAGTTAGGGGTCACATGTGGAGAGGGGATTCCAGAGTCGATTAAAACATACATTAACATTATGAAAGTACATTTTGACATAGATTTTGAATATCTATTAAAAGAATGACTAGTGTAATCCTTTTATTTTGTTTTTACATAAACCAAATATGGAAAGTAGAATTAACATCAATGTTTCAGCAGTAGATTATGAGAAAACTAGCAATGCATTAACTCATCAACTATCCCTTTTAGAAGAGATGGTTCATGGAAAAGATGATTTTGTAATGACAGACTCTGAATTTGCGTTTGGTTGGCATTTTTTTGTGCTAAGTGTTAACAGAGCATTGGTAGAAAAACTAGTTGAAATGATGGGAGTAGATTTTGATAAAATAAAGGGAAGGGGGATAGAGAAAAAGTTTCTAACGTGGTTGACAAAAAATATTGAAAAGAAATCCCCTAGATTCAAACTAGCCATCAAAGAAGAGATGGAATCTAGCAAACATGGTATTTTTTAAAATTTTGTCATAGTGGAGACTAAAGGGTCCAATACTAAACCAAATCATGAATTAATAAAGGAAGCAGGTGTAACCTTCAAGGAGACATTTGGATAATGGAAAAAATATCACTTACATATTACACAAAAGAAGATAAGGTAGTTGATAAATTATCAGATGCAGTAGAGGTTTTAATAGTGGGTTCAGATGGATTAGATGGTATTCTAGGAATAGATACCGAAAGTAGAAGGAATGCACTTCCAAAAGATTTGTCTAATGTTCATGGATTTTATCCATTTACCAAAGAAGAAAGGGCTGCTTTCAATAAAGCATTCAGTTTAGATGATGAGGAAGAAGATGATGAAGAATTAAAAATTGCTGTAGCAGCAGGTGAAAAATTTAAACCAGCAAACTAGTTAACAAATCAATATCTAACTAATCATCACACACACACCTCTGAATGAAACGACATACACAACCACCACGTAACAAACAATCGATTCTTTGAGAAATATAATAATTCATTTCAAAATTTATAATAAATTTTTCAACATATAATGTATTTCTAAAACCAAATTTGTTTACGATTGATTCTATATTATCTTTTTTTAATTTTATTGCAAAATGATATACCATTATTCAGTATTATCCAAATATTTCCTTAAATCATTTATCATATTTTTATGCCTAGCTGTAGTTTCTAATCTGTTTAGAGTCGTAAGATTATTTTCTAATAAATAATCAAGAATATTTGCTGTTTCATCACCACGAATATAGTAAGGACCACGTTTGATTTCTCTAAATAAATCCAACCAGGCTTTATCGGGTGGAGCCCAAATATCTTTGGACACATTAGAGTATTCTCTGATTACAATAAAATTCTTTTTTTCAGAGTATTCTAATGCTTTTTGTATCTCCCCAGTTTTTGGAGTTAAAAGAACTGTAAACTCTATACCTGCATAATCAGTTATCAAATCATGCAAATTTTGACCAGTATTTCTAATTGTTTCCACATTGTAGATCATTTTGTTGTAGGCATTTTGCAAGTAGGGAGCAAGTGTACTCAGAGCTGTAAATTGAAAATTAAATTCAAATTTCTCTTTCAAAAATTCACAAAGTTCACCTAAATCACCTACAAGTGAATAATTAGGTAGTGGAATTACTCTAGGAGGCTTTCTTTTTGTAATTTTTTCTTGTTTTTCAGACCAATCTTGGACGAATTTATTCCAGCTAGCATTTCTTTCTCTCAAAAAATCCCTATATTTTGCCGGATCATCTATTATGGTTTTTACTTCTAATTCTATCAAGCCTATTAGGAACAAAGGATTTCCAATTATCGTAAAAATTGGGCTTTTTCTATTGATTTTGATTTTTGCTCCATTAGGCATTCTTTCAATGTGGTATAATTCATCATCATTTCCATTTTCAAAATCAAATTCAATTTTTTTTACCCCATATTGAATATTATATGAATCTGCTTTGTTGAGCAAAATTTTGGAATTAGTGTTACTCATTCTAGTTTTTATCTTTCCCTTTGTTTTATCATTAACAAAATAATTCAAGACAGATTGAATAGAGGATGTAGGTGGAGCTTTACTTATAGAGCTGCGTAGTACTGCAACAACGTCAGGGTCTGTTTTGAATGCATGTAGTGCTTCTGTGTATTCTAATGAATCTTCAATAAAACCAGTTTTATGGAAATTAACTGGAACATGATCAAGATGAAGTTTGCCCATTATTTTAGCAACTTCAGGATGATTACGTATACCAAATTTATCAAAAGCTTTGATTAATCTATTATTTTTGTATAAATGAATTCCATAATCACCGCTTATGGAACGTTTTTCTAACAACCCTATCCACCCTCTCAGATAATGATTATTTGCAAGTTTCATATTGAATTCTTTTTTACTTTTTTCTTGGATTAAAATTTTTAGTGGTTCACATTCTCTTGTGTTAACATACAAAGAAACTTGGTTAGATGTCATGTATGGTTCATATCGTATTCCAAGATTTTTTCTTAACGTAATTGCTTGATTTGGATATAATGGAACATTTAGTTTTGTAATTTTAATTGTGGTACCATGCCATGGATGTGTTTTTTTACTTGTTTCAATTTCAAAATTTTTCCAAGTGCTTGATGAATCATCAAGCCATTTTTCTTCATCATAATGTATAAAAAATTCTGAATTTGAATCAGATTTTGATGTTGTAATTGTAAATTCTTTCCCCAAAGTAGAACAAGCACTCTTCATCCCCAATCCAAATTTACCTAATGTTCCTTTCTCAAATTTTGTACCTTTCGCTATAGTTAACCCATTTTTTAATTCTTCAAGATTCATTCCAAGTCCATCATCAGATACTGATATGACTTTTCCACCATAATCGAAAACGACATCCACTCGTTCAGTTTGGTTTGAAACTCTTGCATCTATTGAGTTATCCAATAATTCAGAGATAGCATCGACAGTTCTGTATCCAGTGAGACCTAGTTTTTGAATTAGGCTTTTGTCAGGTGTGATATCTACGGTTGTTTTTTCTGCCATGTTATAATCTTAAGATGCTATTTTTAGCATATTTTAGCAAATATAATATGTGTATTATAAAATTTGACGAAAGTTATATGCTAAATTGACCAAGGATTAGCGATGTAAGATTATGATTATGATATACAAGCAGCGGGGATTCTTTATTTATAATAGGATCAGTTGCAACAACAGGGGTTTTTTGCAGATAAATTTCCTATTTTACTTATAATCATTGGAATGGTTGCATTTTCTCCTGTAACTCATTTTATAATTTAGTTAGCTGGAATAAAATACAAATTCAAGTTTAATCATTTATGGCCGTTTCTTTAATCTCACTTTTTACAGTATGTTCTGTATACATCAGAGATGCCCATGCTGAGAACGTACAGACCGCTTGGAATAACTTGTCAGATTCTTACAAAGGTGGCCTAGTGAATTTGTTATCAGATTCATAAATACAACTGAGAAATAGATTCCAGAATACACAGTCATCTAAAAATAGACTCATGATAAACTACATTTCCAGAAATGAAAAAGATGCAGGTTTATGAATACTCTCATGATGCATAAAGCCGAACACTGTCAATGACGTACGAAAATTACTGGTGAGCAAAAAAAAAAGAATGGATAAAAAGAATAATGCCAAATCCAAAACTAAGATATGCTACAACATACTCCAAAAAATACTTTGATTTGTATGACACTGCATTACAAATAAATGATGGTTTTGATGATTCTCCAGCCGTTATGTTCGCTGCAGATAAAGCATTTAACGAATTACACAATGAAGTATCCGCATGGACTAAATATCCTAATGCCAAACAATCCCAAACAGTTCCAAACCATGAACTATTAAAGGAGGCATGTGTAATCTTTAAGGAGGTATTTGGATGATTCAAAAAATATTATTTGCATATTTCACAAAAGAAAATAAAACAACTAAAAAATTATCAGAGGCAGAAGAAGTTTTGATAGAAGTTTTAGATGGGTTTGATATTATTCTTCTAATAGATACAGATGGCAGAAGAAACGCACTTCCAAAAGATTTGTCTAATATCAAAGGGTTTTACCCATTTACAGAAAAAGAATGGGCTGCCTTTGATGGAGAATTTGATTTGGGTTTTGATGATGACAGGGAAGAAGAAGAAGGATTAAAAACTGCTGCAACAGCAGGTGAAAAATTTAAGCTAGACTCTGGATATGTAAAATAGATGTACTTCAAAACAGATACGATTGGTTTTTTATTTAGTTGTGTGAATTTTTGATACAGCTCTTTAATTATGCTGCAATCACCAACAATTTTTCGTAATCTTATTTACCTTTCATAGTTAAATTATAATTTAAAAATTTGCATCCTGTATTTGTAAGACTAATAAATTTTGTAATCAAACAGTCAGTTCTAGATGGGACCAGACCAATTACATAATGAAATTTCTGCATGATCTGTACATGAACCGACAAATTTTGCAATAACCCCAAATTACGAACTTATAAAGAAAGGGCTCTACATATTTGGAGAGGTGTTTGAGTAGATGATAATTGATCTCATGTATATCAAAAAAAATGGGGATTCAACAAACAAGTTAAGCGAAGCATCTGCAATTGATGTTTTTGCCCCTGAAATGGAAGGGAATTTTTCTTTCTATTCAGAAGTATTGAATTCAAGTTCAATGACGAGTATTCCAAAAACTCTAGATAGTTCTAATACTTCTAAGGACTATACTCCTAAAGAAGTTGAAGAAATTAAAAAAGAATTTGATTTGATTGAGGAGGAAGAAGAGAAGATCTTTGGATAATGGAAAAATTGCATTAGGGTGTTATACAAAAGATAATGCAATCACTAATAAATTATCAGAAGCAGCATGGTTTTGCCATTAGGTTCAGAGGGATTGGATGGAATCATTTCAATTGTCACCGAAATGCAAAGGGCTGCACTGCCAAAAAGATTTGACAGATATGGAATGGTATTATCCATTTACAGAAAAAGAAAGGGCTGCTTTTAACAAAGTGTTTGGTTTAGATGATGAATTAGATGGAGGGACAGATGAAGAATTAAAAATTGCTGATGCAGCAGGTGAAAAATTTAAATCAGATGCATGGGAAGAACCCAATGAGAAGGGGTTTAAGATGGACAAGAACTCAGTCGAAAAGAAAGAAGAAAAACCTAAAGAAGAAAAATCTCAAGTGGATCATGCAAGAACCAAAGAAGAAATTAATTTGATTAAGTATATTGAATATATGGGTTCAAGAATAGCATCACTGGAACATAATAAACGAGTAATTGCATATATTGATTCTAAGAAAGGTGATGTATCTGAAGAAGTTCTTGCGAAAGTCCATTCGTTAGTTCCAGCAATAATGACGAATAAAGATTTCAAAAAAGACGGTTGGAAAACTAGGGAAGGTCAAAAACTAAAAATATCTAAAACAGGGTACATTAGAAAGTCACAAGCAGAAAAAATAAAAAATGCTTGGAATGCACTACCAGAATCTAATATACATGGTCCTTCTGAATTTATACTCTGTTCTACTACAGATGTGGCATGGACTCCAGGTTTCTATCGTCCAGGCAAAAATGACATCACAATTAGACTAAATGCAATAGTTGAACTTAGTCAAGATTTTTGTCATAGTTTGATAGTACACGAGTCAGGGCATTGGAAATGGCATAACGTAATTACTGATGAGCAAAAAGACGAATGGGAAAAAAGAATAATGGAAAATCCAAAACTCAGGTACACGACATCATACACTACAAAACACTTTAACAAATATGAAGAAATTGCAGACGAATTGGGAGAAAATCACAATGTGACAAAAATTTTTAAAGATTTGGCATTTAACGAACTGCATAGTGAAGTATCTGCATGGTCTAAATATCCAGGAGGCGAAAAAGACACTACTACAATGATAGACCATGACTTTTTAAAGGAGGCAACTAAAATATACAAGGAGATATTTGAATGATGATTCCAAAAATTTTTCTTAGTTATTTCACAAAAGACAATAAGGTGACTAAACAATTATCAAATGCAGCATCACTTATGATAGTTGGAGAAGATGGAAGTCACGCAATTGTTGATATAGATATGGAAAGCATGAAAAATGTACTTCCGAAAGTTTTAGGCAGACCTGGAACTTATCAACATTTTACAGAAAAAGAATGGGCAGCCTTTAACAAAAGATTTGATTGGGATTTTGATGATGATATTGAAGAAGAAGAATTAAAAACTGCTGCTGCAGCAGGTGAAAAATTTAAGATAGACTCGGGATATGCAAGATAGATATCCTTCAAAACAGATGCGATTGATTTTTTATTTAGTTGTGTGAATTTTTGATATATCTTTTTAATTATGCTGCAATCACCAACAATTTTTTGTGATCTCATTTACATTTCATAGTTGAATTATAATTTGGAAATTTGCATCCTGTGTTTGTAGAACTGGTAATTTTGTAACCAAGTGATCTAGTTTAGATGGACCAGATAATATCTTTATTAATCTAAACTATTATTGGTAACTATGACTGTTGAAAACGTAAAATATACAATACCATTTCTTGTTGCAATACTCATCATACCTAGAATAACATTTGCACAAACAACACCATGCACTATGAGTTCATCTAAAACCTTTCTTTTTGTATTATGAAAAATAAGCACGTTATTATAATTACCATATTTCTAATTTTATTTTTATTATTAGCTGTGGTAACACCAACTATCAAATACAAAGGTTGGGCAACTAATGAATTTTATTACGCTACGTTGGTGGACAGCGATGATGATTATGCTATGATTTGTGATGAGTGGTTGTGGAATCCACCACAAAATTGTCAAATTTTTTATCTAGGAGAAATCATGTGTGGTGATTATAATGACATAAAAATACGTGCAGAATGCTTTGAGAACAGACCAACTATTCTAATAGATGACATATCTGTTGGAGAATTTGTTTCTTTAATGATCCCAGTTATATCTATGTTAATTTGGATAGCTATAATTATTATTTGGCAATTAAGAAAAAATAAAACATGACACAAAAGGCAAAAACCCCCAATGAGTAGTCATAGAAATCAGAGAATTCATAAAATATTGGAAAACAAGCAAAGGCAATAAAATAACAATAATAATATTAAAACACTAGTCAATGCCAAAAACTAAAACTGTAAAAAATATCAAAACAAATCAATTAAACGTATTATGTGTAAGTGATGTTTTAAGAGAATCAACAAGTTACAAATGATGGTCATAACAAGTAAAATTTAGAAGAAAATTCACTCTACATGATACATCAGTGCCTTAATTTGATGTCTTTTGAAGAATTAAATACAATATCCAAAGTTACAAAGAAAGATGTTTGTAATTAATTGTAAAAACTATGAAGAGATTGCAGGAAAAAATATCATCAAATTTGTAAAAACTGCTGAAAAGATTTCTAAAAAATACAAAATAAAAATAGCCATCGCCCCACCTCAACATCTAATTGGTTTAGTATCCAACAGTACGATTCCAATTTTAGCTCAACACATTGATGACTCTAAAATAGGTAGCACGACAGGTTTTATCATTCCCGAATTATTAAAAAAATCCAAAGTGAAAGGATCATTAATCAACCATAGTGAACATAGAATTTCAAGCAAAGAAATTGAAAAATTAATTTTAAAATTAAAAGAACTAAAAATGATATCAATTTTGTGTGTAAAAGATGTTGCTGAAGTTAAAAAATATGTGAAATTAAATCCAAGTTACATTGCCATAGAACCCCCAGAATTGATCGGATCTGGAAAAGCTGTATCCAAAGAAAAACCAGAATTAATTATCAGAGCAGCACATGCCATTAAAAATGAAAAAAATAGTACAAAATTACTTTGTGGAGCAGGAATCGTTTCAGGAAGAGATGTTTCAACAGCAATAAAGTTGGGTTCAAAAGGAATCCTAGTTGCAAGTGGAATTATCAAGGCAAAGGACTGGAATAAAATAATGACTGATTTTGCAAAGTCAATGGTTTAAAATTAGTACAAGTAACTTATTTCTCAATTCCAGATTACATTTTTACTATTCAAAATTTGTCATGGCAATTTGTATCATCACTTGTTCAGGGTTACATTAATCATATCATCAACACAACCTAAAACCGATCATTTTGTGGTATTTGTTGATAATGTGTATTTGGTAGTAATAATCAAAACAGGATTAAAGAAAATCAGATGGTACAAAAAGGTATACCACATTACCAAACTCATCGAAACGGACCAAAGAGTAAGATGTATCACAATCAACAATATTACCTGTATTAACTGGCTGCACAAAATAGTAAAACTAGAACTAATTGCAAGGGCCCTCGAGGGGAATCGAACTCCTGTCCGAGGATCCACAATCCTCTATACTAACCACTGTACTACGAGGGCCACAGAAAAACAAAGTTGTTTATCTAGTATAATCTTTAAGATTATGATAAAAATGGGCTGTAGATTTATTATTAACTAGGTTAAAATCAATACATGCGAAAATGGTGGATTGCAATGGCAATCTCTATAGGACTGGTTTGGGTAGGTACTAACCATCTTCTTCCATGGGTACAATAAATCCATCAGATAGCCTTATTCTAAATAATTTCAGTTTCATATCATAGCGATCGCTTTAAATTTGTTGTATCAGGATTTTCGTTATGCGAAAAGGTTTCATTACCAACAGATTACGTTCAAATAAAAAATCAGTAGATATCCCCATTGAAAGTAAAATCCAAGTTATCGAAGGGAAAAAGTTCGTATGGATTGATTTACAAAATCCCGATAGAAATGACGTGGAAAAATTGGCTGAAAAATACAATTTCAATGCATTAAACATAGAAGACTGTATGACCAAATTTGAGCTTCCAAAATTAGATAGTTATGATGATCATTTCTTTGTAATTTTACATTTTCCACCATTGGCACAAAAAATTAGAGTATCAAAAAATAGTCAACTATCATTATTTGTAGGAAAAGACTTTTTGGTTACTGTTCATCAAGGTGACCTCAAACCACTAGTAGAACTAGTAAATGTTTGTAAAACAAATTCTGATCAGCAAAGAAAAGATAGGTTATTGGGAAAATCATCGGGATTACTACTTCACGAAATATTGGATGTACTAGTAGACGATCTTTTACATACATCAAGGAAAATAATTGCAAATCTAGATGATATTGAAGACAGAGTTTTTGATGAAACAAGACCAGTTGCTAGAAGCATCGCATTACTAAGAAGAGAAATTAATAGGTTGAGAAGAATAGCAACCCCACTAAAGAGATTCGTAATAGAGATAGCTAAACATGTTAAAGGATTCTCTAGTAGTCAAGATGATGAACTTGCCTTATTCTATGATGATGTAATCGATCACATCGATAAAGTGATTGAAACATTAGAAGAATCAAGGGAGACTATGGAGATTTACAAAGATACAGATTTTGTGCTAAGTACTGAAAAAACAAACAAAGTTCTTGCAGTACTAACAATAATTTTCACACTGGCAATTCCATCAACTGTAATTGGCACATTTTATGGAATGAACGTTGATTTACCTGGAGGTATTGGGAGTAATTTAGTGATTTTAGGCCCATTTACCACTTTTATAATAATAATAATTGCATCGGCAATTCCTGCAATCATGATGTTTACATATTTCAAAAAATTAGGCTGGATCAGCAATTAAATAAAAAATTTAGGCCATTCAGGCAAATGAGCTTAGATAAATACAAGAGAATTTTATCTAAATTATGGGGAAAATTAAAATTAGAACCGGTAGAGGCACAGGAACTATAGAAGTTGACGATGATGCTTCAAAATGGTCTGGAGAGGACTTTAAAAAAATCCAAGCAGCAAGAAAAAAAGCAGCAGCAAATAGAACAGTCTCATCAGGCAGAGGTACTGGTTCAAAAAAATTAGGAGACATCAATGAATCAAAGAAAACACCTGATACCAAAGGTATGACTCGAAGTACAGGTAGAGGCACTGGTTCAAGAAAAAGTAGAGGATAAAGAATTAGAAAAATAATTTTTCTTTAATCTTCTCAAAAAATTTTATTATATTTTGATATCAGGATTACCAGATTTTAGCTTTTCCCAATCAGCTAAAAAGTTTTCTAGACCAATCTTTGTTAGTGGATGTAACATCATTTTATCCAACACTGCTGGTGGCAACGTAACAACATCTGCACCAATTTTTGCAGCATCAACTACATGTATAGGATGGCGAACACTAGCAACTAGGATTTGAGTTCCAAAATTATAATTTGAAAAAATTTTTTTAATATCTTGAATTAGTTGCATTCCATCTTGACCAACATCATCTAGTCTTCCAATAAATGGACTAACATATTTAGCTCCAGATTTTGCAGCAAGCAATGCTTGATTTGCAGAAAAGATCAAAGTGACATTAACTGGAATTCCTTGAGAAGACAGTGACTTGCATGCTTTAAGACCATCAGGGGTCATTGGAACTTTGACTATAACATTATCTCCATATTCACGAAGCCGTTTACCCTCTTCCATCATTCCAGAATATTCAGTGCTAAGAACTTCTAAACTGACATCACCATGGATTATTTTTGTAATCTCTTCCATAGCATCTTTTGGATTACCGCTCTCCTTTGAGAGCAATGACGGATTTGTAGTTATTCCATCCAACAAACCCATGTCATTAAATTTTTTTATCGATTCAAGATTTGCAGTGTCAAGAAAAATTTTCATATCTTTTTACTCCTAATCTCCTTTACTTGCTTTGCCATATTAAAAGATGTTATTCCATGTTTTTCTAAGAGGAGTGGAACCTCATCATCACGTGCAGACTCTCCAAACATGTCTTGAGCACCAATCCTCTTAATTGGTACAGGGTATGATTCTGAAACAGATTCTGCTACAGCAGAACCCATCCCACCAATAATATTGTGTTCTTCAGCAGTTACAATACAACCAGTCTCTCTAGCGGCTTTTTCTAAAATTGCACAGTCAATTGGTTTAATCGAAAACATATCCAAAACTCTACAAGAAATTCCTTCCTGTTGTAATGATTCAGCAGCATCCAAAGCCATTCTAACAGTAATACCACATGCAGCAATAGTACAATCCGATCCATCCCTCAAGGTAATACTTTTCCCAATTTGAAATTCTTGAGAATCAGAATGGACCAGAGATGTCTTTGATCTAGCCATCCTCATATAGAATGGACCGTACTCCTCAACCATTAATTGAGTTAATCTTGAGACTGCGATGGTATCAGCAGGAATAAAGACTCGGAAATTTGGGATAACCCTCATGATAGCAATATCTTCAATTGTTTGGTGTGAACCGCCATCAGGCCCAACTGATAAACCACCATGAGATGTGACTAATTTTACATTAAGACCGTTTTTTCCCGGAGGTGATGGATACGCAATGTTATTTCTAATTTGATCCACCGCCCTACCCGGTAAAAATATTGCATATGTACTAGCAAAGGGGATTTTTCCAGATATTGCCAATCCAGCAGATACAGTTACAAGATTAGCTTCTGCAATACCTACATTAAAAAATCTGTCAGGAAACACTTTACCAAATCCAGAAGTTTTTAATGAATCAGTGGTATCAGCGCCTAAAACAACCACGTTAGTATTTTCATGTCCTATCTGAATTAGTGATTTAGAATATTCTAAACGCATATCAGTCATTATTGGTTCACTCAATGTATTTGGCCTCTTGTGCAATTTTTTTAATTTGCTCTTGTTTTTCTCCAATTACATGTAGGTCAATCCATCTCTTTACCAAGTTGGTTCCTCCCAACGTGTGGGCTTTTGCAAGTAATCCACGTCTTCGTGATTTGAAAACCTCATTTTTAAAATCTCTGATTGCAGTTCTAACGTCTGCCTGACCAATTATTGCACCACCTCCAACAAAAGCACGTGCACCATCAGCAAAAATAGAGCCAATATTTTCAATATTTACACCCCCGTCAGCCTCAATATAGCCTGAAAAATTATGCTGTTTTAGTATAGAGTCCATCTTTTTCATTTTTTCATGTGTTTGTTCAATGTATTTTTGGCCAGATTTTCCAGGTACAACAGACATTACAATAAGCTCATCAAGGGATTGTAAAAATTTGTAAGACCATTGTGGTAACTCTGTATCAGGGTTTATTGATAGACCCACACCTATCTGATTTTGTTTTAGGGTATCATGAATTTCTCCAAAACTAGATTCGTCTGTTACCTCAGCATGAACAGTGATGATATCACTGCCAGCATCAACATAGTCTTTGAGATGTTTTACAGGGTTTGTAATCATTAGATGGGTATCAAATGGAATTACTGTTAGGGGTCGTAGTTCTTTGATTTTGTTGTGATCAAATGTTTTTGTTGGAACAAACTGACCGTCCATCACATCAAGATGAATGTAGTCTGCTCTGCCAGTTACACATCGTTTAATTTCATTTTCTAAATTTGTCATATCTCCTGCAATGATGGATGGTGCAACCACAAATTGTGAATCCAACTCTAGATTAATTATTGGGACAACACTAGAGTCGGGAGCTTTTCCATGCCACTGGGGGTTGTTCTCCATGTGTTCTATGGTTTTTCCTTTAATTGTTCTTGAAATGATTATGGTTGGAACGCCCCTTGTTCTATTTGCTTTTGTAATGGCAGCATCAATTTGCTCAATTCGGTGTCCATCAATCTCAATGACATTCCATCCAAATGATCTCCACTTGTCACCAGTTTTCCATCTTGATGCATCTTTCCACATTTCAGAAATATCTGAACCTTCTAAATTTTCATCTAGTGGCATAATTTTTTCAGTATACGAATCTTGTTGAATGAAATTTCTATCAAGAAAAGCAGTAAGGTTGTCAACTTTGTATTTTGAAGCAGTCATTGCTGCCTCCCAAATTTGTCCTTCATCAGATTCGCCATCTCCAATAATGGTGTAGATGTGATGATCTTTTGAATCAATTTTTGCTGCAAGTGCAATGCCAACAGAGTATGATAATCCTGTGCCTAAAGAGCCACCGCAAAATTCCACTCCAGGACATTTTAAATCTGGGTGTCCTTGTAGTCTGCTGCCAAATTTTCGTAGTGTCTCAATTTCAGATTCTGGGAAATACCCTGCAACTGCCATACTAGAGAATAATCCTGGGGCAGCATGTCCTTTTGATAGTACCAATCTATCTCTATTCTCCCATTGAGGGTTGTTAGGATCAAATTTCAAATGTTTGGTAAATAAACATCCCAAGATCTCAGCCATAGAAAATGAACCTCCGGGATGACCAGAGCCTGCCGCACTAGTTCCCTTTATCACTAGTTTACGAGCTCTGAGAACATTTTTCTTTATTTGGTAATAGTAAAGACCCATCTGTAATAATATTTTGGTAAATTAAATAAAAATCTACTTCTAAAAAAGGACTGAGAGTACGGTTCTGCTAACTTGGCGTGATCTAGTTACAAATCTTATTATGTAAAGTGTCAAGACTAGAGAGAGATTTTTTCAATTCGTCTCTTATATTGTTGAACCATCCAATAAAAGTAAAATAATTGTGCTAATAAGAATACATATCCAGATGTTGATTGTTATTTTTCCATGGTATATGTCATTTATAATATCACATTTTAGACTAATTGGTGAGAGGGGTCCACCTATCTTTTCTTGGAATTCTTTTCTTTCAAGCAAATATTCTAACACATTGTTAGGCAATTTATCAAAAGGAATTTCCAAGATTATTTATTTTTGTTTCCTTTGAAGTTGAATTTGTTGTATATTTTCTTGAAATTTTATATCGAATCTCAAGAAAATTGAATCTCTACCCAACACAACAAAAGGTATTCCGTCTTTTTCAGATGGAATACGTACAGTTATGTTTTCAAATTCTGTTAATGCTGTTGTGCCTTTAATTACAGATATTCTTTCAATCGGGGTAATATAAGATTGAAAAGAACCACCAGCACCAGAAACATTATTGTTAGGATTTTTCAATTCTATTTCTAACAATTCTGCTAAAGATAACGGGATAAAAGTGGATGTAGCTCCTGAATCAATTAATGCGATGCTTGGAATATCATATCCATTATGCTTTAAACAAATATGAACCATAGGTAAAAATCTATTTACACCTTTGTAGTTGAAAGGCATATACTTTATCCTAACTGTACGTTTATCATTTTTTCTATAATTCATTACAATAACATATTTGGTTCTTTAGATATTTTCATAACAAAAGGCACACATTTGGGTTTATTTTTTTGGAATTGTCGATAAATTTTAATCAAATCTTCATCACTAGCCACAATTTTATTTTCAAATACTAAAATCCATTTACCTAAATGCTTTCCTGTTTCTTTAGGATTATTTAACACATAATCAAAACCTGAATTAATAGACACTGTATTTTTTAAACTCATGATTCTTAATAAAGATTCAACTCAGTCTACAATGTTAAGAATAATTGAGTTTTTAACCACTTTGAACCCCAACATCAAAATAGATTTCTCTAGACAATCTGCACTAGTTCCAAGTTGTCTATCAATTCATTCCCAGCCCAATCATCATTCATTCCCAGCCCAATCATCATTCATTCCCAGCCCAATCATCATTCATTCCCAGCCCAATCATCATTCATTCCCAGCCCAATCATAGTACACAGTACGGTTACCAATTCATTCCCAGTACTGTTTAGTCGGTTTGGACCAAAATCCAATTTTTTATCTATTCTAGCTTATCATTAATCAGAGTTTTGTGTAATTTACGTTTGGTAATTCTTTGTGTTTACTTTTGTTTGGCATAATCTCCATAACATAAATTTAGTTTGTTGGTTTCACAACTGTGAATGGTTTTGATTTAAAACCTGCAACTAGTAGTTAATACAAGTAATATTTCGTCGATTATGGTTCTATCACTATTCTTGGTTTGTGGTTTTGGTCGGTTTTAGTAGATGTGGTGCAATGGTGTTCGATGGTACATCTAAGATTTTTTTATGAATCACAAAAAAGATGTTTTTGTTGTTGTTAATATTAGATTCTTCATTATCAACAAACAATTACAAAATGATCGATTTTAAGATGAGTTATAAATTATAAAAAGATACACACGATATTAGATACTTTGTTTATTTTGCTGCAAAGTTTTTTCTTTGAAATTATAAAATAATTTCTAGAAAGTGTCTTATGCAGGGTGATTCTGGGATATATCTGTCTATAGACATTGCTACAAGTCACTTTTTTTGAAGGCATGTATAAAGTCAGATGGACACAATGAATTACACACACATACACAGTAAGGAGGCTAGCCGCTGCACTCTGACTCGAAGATTATCTCTTGTGATATATCCCCTGTAAACCTGTTTTGTGATCCATCATCCTCGGAAATCATCTCAACTAGAGTCTGGAGATATACCGTATCTGTTTGATCAGGTTTTAGAGTGAACAGATCAGGTGTCTCAAAGGGGGAGGTCAAAACCCCACGAACTAGATTTCCACTGCTAGTGTCGTAGAGAAAATCTACAAATGCTTGCTTTGAAGCATATGATGTATTTGGGGATGTACCAAAGCTAGTCTGACTAGGTGATATCACACCATTAAAACTAGTACATCCATTATCTGCTGCCGTACACCAAAAGTCGGCTCCAATCTTTACATCATTATAGACATTACCAGAATTTTGTATTGCAATGGTGCCTTCATCAGATGTGGTACCTACATCCACAGTACCAAAGTCAAGGGATATAGCACCCAGCGTAAGTTCGCAAACGGGTTCAGATGTTATACGGATAATTTGGACGCTGTCACCACCAGAAGATGAAACTAGGGCGTATATGGATTGACCAATTGTAACAGTGGTGATGTCAGTAGGACCACGAAGTTCATCAAAGGTATTACCATTACGATCAACGCTACCATCAGTTATTGAAAATGCAGCAGTTGGGGATGCAGGGTCTGATATGTCGATAATTTGGACACCTGCATTGAAGCCAGATGCAACTAGGGCATATGTAGATGCATCGATTGTAACAGTGGTGATGCCTAGAGGACTATTAAGTTCATCAAAGATACCACCAACACCGTCATCTTCACCATCAGTTACTGAAGATACAGCAGTTGGGGATTCAGGGTTTGATATGTTAATAATTTGGACACCACGATCATCACGAGATGTAACTAGGGCGTACGTGGATTGATCAATTGTGACAGTGGTGATGTCACGAGATCCACCAAGTGTATCAAAGCCATTAGTACCGTTAATTACTGAAGATGTAGCAGTTGGGGATGAAGGGTTTGTTATATCAATAATTTGGACACCGCTATCATGTAGAGATGCAACTAGGGCGTATAGGGATTCACCAATTGTAACAGTGGTAATGGCCCGACCACCAGAAAGTGTATCAAAGATATTACCATTACCATCAACGCTACCATCAGTTACTGAAGATACAGCAGTTGGGGATGCAGGGTCTGATATGTCGATAATTTGGACACGTCCTGAACTAAACCCAGATACAACTAGGGCGTATATGGATGAATCAATTTGGACAGTGGTGATGCCATAAGGATTATTAAGTTCATCAAAGGTATTACCATTACCATCAACGTCACCATCATTTACTGAATATACAGCAGTTGGGGCTACTGCTGGGTTTGTTATATCAATAATTTGGACACCACGATCTGCTTGAGCTGTAACTAGAGCGTATGTGGATGCACCAATTGTAACAGTGATAATATCAGAAACTCTCTCAAGTGTGTCAAATGTCTGGCCATCAGTTACTGAAGATGCAACTGTTGGAGTTGCAGGATTTGTTATATCAATAATTTGGACACCGTTATCTAGCCTAGATGCAACTAGGGCGTATGTGGATTGACCAATTTTGGCAGTGGTGATGGCAACAGCTCCATCAAGTTCATTAAAGTTATCAACACCATCAGTTACAGAAGATATAGCTATTGGACTTGCAAATACTTGGGGTTTAGATTCTGGGTCTGGTTCTGGATCTGGTTGAGTGTCTGCTATACGAATAATCTGTACACCGTTATCTGTCTCTGCTGCAACTATGGCGTATGTGGATGTACCAATTTTGACGGCGGCGATACTAGAAGCTCCACCAAGTCTATCAAAGGTATCATCATCAGTTACAGAAGATACAGCAGTTGGGGATGTAGGATCTGATATATTGATAATCTGTACACCGTTATCATCACGAGATGTAACTAGGGCGTATGTGAATGTACCAATTGTAACAGTGGTGATATCAGAAGCTCCATCAAGTCTATCAAAGGTATCATCATCAGTTACAGAAGATACAGCAGTTGGTACTGCAGGGTCTGTTATATTAATAATCTGCACACCGTCATCTGAGGTAGATGCAACTAGGGCGTATGTAGATGAACCAATTGTAACAGTGGTGATGGCACGAGCTCCACCAAGTTCATCAAAGGTACCACCATCACCATCATCTTCACCATCAGTTACTGAAGATACAGCAGCTGGGGATGTCGGATCAGTTATATCAATAATTTGAACACCACTATCAAATCCAGATGCAACTAGGGCGTATGTAGATGAATCAATTGTGGCAGTGGTGATGGCACGAGCTCCACCAAGTGTATCAAAGCCATTAGTACCGTTAGTTATTGAAGATGTAGCAGTTGGGGATGCAGGGTTTGTCATATTAATAATTTGTACACCACCATCTCTTACAGATGCAACTAGGGCGTATGTGAATGTGTCAATTATAACAGTGGTGATGCCACGAGCTCCATCAAGTTGATCAAAGGTACTATTAGTATCAGTACCATCATCTTCACCATCAGTTATTGAAGATGTAGCAATTAGAGTTGTAGGGTTTGATATGTCAATAACTTGGACACCACTATCTGCGCCAGATGCAACTAGGGCGTATGTAGATGAATCAATTGTAACAGTGGTGATGCCACGAGGATTATCAAGTTCATCAAATATACCACCATCACCACGATCAGCATTCTCAGCTATTGAAGATACGGCAGTTGGACTTGTGGGATTTGATATATCAATAATTTGGACACCGTCATCATTCAGAGATGCAACTAGGGCGTATGTAGATGAACCAATTGCAACAGTGGTGATGTCACGAGCTCCCGCAAGTCTACCAAAGCCATCAGTATTGTCAGTTACTGAAGATACAGCTACTGGACTTGCAAATATTTCAGGTATTTCTGGTTCTGCAGGTTCCGTAGGTTCACAAAGAGGTTCTGTAGTACCTTTAGGGGTTTGACTAGTATTTACGGTAATCACCAAATTGAGTGTATCACCTGATGAAAAAGTACTTGTTCCAGGATCATCAATGATGATATCTATTGGAAAATCTATATCAGTAAAAGTAGTTGTTTCTGTATCTATGTAGATTTTTCCATCGCAGTCAAGAGATGCATTAAATTGAGAACCAGCAGACGTATTATCAAATGTTAGACTAGCTATGGTAATACCAGTACCTGCTCTAGCTGTTCCCTCTAGAATTTCATCTAAAGATATAGCCGCACCAAAAGTGTTACCGAAATTTATGTGAGCTCGAGATACCTCGCTATCTATTCTATGATTAGTTATAGTGTATGGTACTGTTGTCTCTGCTAAAGCCATCTCTTCTTCCTTCCCCGTTTCTCCAAGAAAGACAAAAAGTGAAAAGACAATGAGGATTATTGTTATCATAGCACTAGACATGTAATAATCGCAAATTCTAAAAAATATAAAGATTTGTAGCTGTCAACTTTGTTCTATTATCCTAAAATTAGTTCACCTCTAATAGACCAAAGTCACGATCATTTGGAATAAATGATTACAATGTAACAGAAAATTTAGAGAGATAATGATTCAATCAAAATGTTGACAGTTTTTGTAGCCATGAAACAAAACAAAATGATATAAAAAATGTGATCAAAAATCAGTTTTTATCTAGCATGTACCTACTTTTTAGATTATGGAAATACTTGATTTCCATTTTGATCATATTGGAATTCTATAGTTGCTCCATCAGAGTTGTATATTTTTGATACTTGTCCATCGGGATGATAACCAAATGTTCTTACTCCGTTAATATCATATGCATCTATAGGCGTTCCCCTTTCTTCATCTGTTAATGCAAAACCGCAATACCTCTCACCATTAATGACACTGCATTCTGTAGTCCACCATTGTAACAGACTCATATAATTCCAATAAGTATATCTATATTCTCCATTTGACCACTTTGCCTCAAGGGGAATGCCGTTAGAATCCCCATTTGTACCATAGCGGAATTTTATTTGTCCATTTTCATAATATTCATATTCTATATTTCCATTAGAATCATATACTCTGTGTTGAGCACCATTTGGATAATATTGTATTCGAGGTTCTGAGTCATCTATTGAAAGTATTCGTTCAGCTATTTCTGGTACAGCTACTAGAGGTGCTTGTGATTCAGATACTAGAGGTGCTTCTGGTTCAGATACTAGAGGTGCTTGTGATTTAGCTACTGGTGATGTATCAATGGTAAAAGTGTATGTCCCACTGTTTACATTGTTTTGAGTTTTCACATGTAGTGTGTATGTGCCATCATCGAGTGGGTCGTTTGCCCAATCATGTTGCCAAGTGCCATCAGGTAGTATGTGAACACTGATTCCTGTTATATCACGATTAATGTCCAGTGTAAGGGATGTTACATCATTACTTGTACCAAAGAATCTAGGGGTGCTTGTATCTATGGTCATGTTATCAGTAAAGGGGATTGGTACTTCTCCGCCAACATCCACATTGGTAATAACTACCACAGGTGTTATTACAGGCACATTAACGGTATTATTGGTATCAATGATAATCGTGTATGTGCCACTGTTTACGTTATTTTGAGTTTTCACATTTAGTGTGTATGTGCCATCAGCTAGTGGGTCGTGTTTCCAATCACGTTGCCAAGTGCCATCAGAACGTACAACACTGCTGTTTCCTACTAGGTCACCATCAATGTCTAGTGTAAGGAATGTTACATCACTACTTGTACCAAAGAATTTAGGGGTATCAGTATCTAGTGTCATGCCATCAGTGAATGGGGTTGTTACTCCGTCAACATCCACATTGGCAATAGATACTACAGGTGTTGGTGGGACATTAATAGTATTTGGGATATTAATGGGGTTTATGGTATTAATGGTAAAAGTGTATGTCCCACTGTTTACATTGTTTTGAGTTTTCACATGTAGTGTGTATGTGCCATCATCGAGTGGGTCGTTTGCCCAATCATGTTGCCAAGTGCCATCAGGTAGTATGTGAACACTGATTCCTGTTATATCACGATTAATGTCCAGTGTAAGGGATGTTACACCATTACTTGTACCAAAGAATCTAGGGGTGTTGGTATCTATGGTCATGTTATCAGTAAAGGGGATTGGTACTTCTCCGCCAACATCCACATTGGTAATAACTACCACAGGTGTTATTACAGGCACATTAACGGTATTATTGGTATCAATGGTAAAAGTGTATGTGCCACTGTTTACGTTATTTTGAGTTTTCACATTTAGTGTGTATGTGCCATCAGCTAGTGGGTCGTGTTTCCAATCACGTTGCCAAGTGCCATCAGAACGTACAACACTGCTGTTTCCTACTAGGTCACCATCAATGTCTAGTGTAAGGAATGTTACATCACTACTTGTGCCAAAGAATTTAGGGGTATCGGTATCTATAGTCATGCCATCAGTAAAGGGAACTGTTTCTCCGTCAACATCTACATGAGTAATAGATACCACATGTGTTGCAGGTTCTAGTGAAGATTCGACTAGGCGGATAATTTGGATACGGTCATGTTGCCAAGATGCAGATAATGCGTATAAGGATGAGTCAATTTCGACAGTGGTGATGTCAGAAGCACCACGACTTATTGAAGATATAATTGAAGATACAGCAGTTGGGGTTGTAGGATTTGTTATATCGATAATTTGGACACCACCATCTAGATAAGATGTAACTAGGGCGTATGTAGATGAACCAACTTTTATAGCAATGATATCAGAAACACCACGAAGGCTATCAAAGACACCACCAGTGCTATCAACATCACCATGACTTATTGAAGATACAGCAGTTGGGGTTGTAGGATTTGTTATATCGATAATTTGGACACCACCATCTAGATAAGCTGCAACTAGGGCGTATGTAGCAGCGCCAATTTGGACAGTTGTGATGTTAGATGCTCCACGAAGTTCCTCAAAGGCACCACCCTCAGTTACAGAAGATGTTGCAGTTGGGGCTGCAGGGGTTGATATATCAATAATTTGTACACCGTCATCCCAAGAAGCTGCAACTAGGGCGTATGTAGCAGCGCCAATTTTAACAGTTGTGATGTCCATAGCTACAAGAAGCTCATCAAAGATATCACCGTTACCATCAGCATCACCATCAGTTACAGAAGATACAGCAGTGGGGGCTGCAGGGGTTGATATATCAATAATTTGGACACCGTGGTCATCCATACCAGCTGCAACTAGTACGTATGTGGATCCATTAATTTTGACAGTGGTGATGCCTGAAGGTTCTCTAAGGGTATCAAAGCCACCAACATTATCACGTACTGAAGATACAGCAAGTGGAGATGAAGGGGTTGATATATCAATAATTTGGACACCGTAATCTCTAAAGGGCACTCTATCTGTTGAAGATACAGATTCAGATGCTAGAATTATAGCGTATGTGGATCCGTCAATTTCGACTGTGTTGATGCCCCTAGCTCCACCAAGCGTATCAAAGATAGTTCCATTATTATCAGCACTGCCATCAGTTATTGAAGATACAACAAGTGGAGATGAAGGGGTTGATATATCAATAATTTGGATACCGTGATCTCTATTAGATGCAACTATGGCGTATGTAGATGTGTTAATTTGGAAAGTGGCAACCTTACGAGGGTCATCAAGTGTATTAAAGGAATTACCATTAGCATCAGTATCACCATCAATTATTGAAGATACAACTATAGGGTTTATGGTATCAGGGATGTTAGTGGTATCAATGGTATTGGTATCAGGGATGTTAGTGGTATCAATGGTATTGGTATCGGGGATGTTGGTGGTATCAATGGTAAAAGTGTATGTCCCACTGTTTACATTGTTTTGAGTTTTCACATGTAGTGTGTATGTGCCATCATCGAGTGGTTCGTTTGCCCAATCATGATACCAAGTGCCATCAGGTAGTATGAGAACACTGACTCCTGCTATATAACGATTAATGTCCAGTGTAAGTGATGTTACACCATTACTTGTACCAAAGAATCTAGGGGTGTTGGTATCTATGGTCATGTTATCAGTAAAGGGGATTGGTACTTCTCCGCCAACATCCACATTGGTAATAACTACCACAGGTGTTATTACAGGCACATCAACGGTATCAGTGATATTATTGGTATCAATGGTAAAAGTGTATGTCCCACTGTTTACATTGTTTTGAGTTTTCACATTTAGTGTGTATGTGCCATCAGCTAGTGGGTCATGTTTCCAATCACGTTGCCAAGTGCCATCAGAACGTACAACACTGCTGTTTCCTACTAGGTCACCATCAATGTCTAGTGTAAGGAATGTTACATCACTACTTGTACCAATGAATCTAGGAGTGTTTGTATCTAGGGTCATATCATCAGTAAATGAAATTAGTCCTTCTCGGCCATCACCCACATGAGTGATAGTTAGCATTTGTTCTAATGTTGTAAGCTGGATAATTTGGACACCGTCATCTATAATAGATGCAACTAGAGCGTATGTAGATGAACCAATTTGGACAGTGGTGATTCCATAAGCTCCATCAAGTTCATCAAAGATATTATCATTACCATCAATATCACCATCAGTTATTGAAGATACAGTAATTGGGGTTGCAGGGTTTGTTATATCGATAATTTGAATGCCGTCATCTATAATAGATGCAACTAGAGCGTATGTAGATGAACCAATTTGTATAGTGGTTATTCCATAAGCTCCATCAAGTTCATCAAAGATATTATCATTACCATCAACATCACCATCAGTTATTGAAGATACAATGATTGGGGTTGCAGGGTTTGTTATATCGATAATTTGGACACCACCGTCATCGAGAGCAGATGTAGCTAGGGCGTATGTAGATTGACCAATTTTGACGGTGGTGATTTGAGTAATTTCATCGAATTTATCAAAACCACCAACACCATCAGTTACTGTAGATACGGCAAGTGGGGCTGCAGGATTTGTTATATCGATAATTGGAATGCCGTTAGATAGAGAAGCTGCAACTAGGGCGTATGTAGATGAACCAATTTTGACAGTGGTGATTCCAAAAGCTCCATCAAGTTCATCAAAGCCACCAACACCATCAGTTATTGAAGATGCAACAGTTGGGGATGCAGGGTTTGTTATATCGATAATTTGGATGCCGTTATCATAGTAAGATGCAACTAGGGCGTATGTAGATGAACCAATTTTGACAGTGGTGATTCCAATAGCTCCAGTAAGTTCACCAAAGGTATTACCGTTACCATCAACATCACCGTCAATTATTGATGATACAGCAGTTGGGGATGCAGGGTTTGTTATATCGATAATTTGGATACCGTCAACTGTCTCAGATGCAACTAGGGCGTATATGGACGAGTCAATTGTAACAGTGGTGATATCACGAGCTCCACCAATTGTGTTAAAGCCATTAGTGCCATTAATTATTGAAGATACAGCAGTTGGGGTTGCAGGATTTGTTATATCGATAACTTGGATGCCGTCATCTGCGATAGATGCAACTAGGGCGTATGTAGATGAGTCAATTGTTACAGTGGTGATATGACTAACTTGTTTGAGTGTATCAAAGCCATTAACACCATCAGTTACTGAAGATACAGCTATAGGATTTTCAAGTGTTGCCGGTTCTGGTTCTGGTGTTACTGGTTCTGGTGTTACTGGTTCTGGTGTTACTGGTTCTGGTGTTACTGGTTCTGGTGTTACTGGTTCTGGTGTTACTGGTTCTGGTGTTACTGGTTCTGGTGTTACTGGTTCTGGTGTTACTGGTTCTAGTTGAGATTCAGATATACGGATAATTTGGACACCAGCATCTTCAATAGCTGTAACTAGAGCGTATGTAGATGAACCAATTTGGACGGTGGTGATGCTATAAGATCCATCAAGTTCACCAAAGATACCACCAGCATCATCATTACCACCATCAGTTATTGAGGATACAGCAGTTGGGGTTGCAGGATTTGTTATATCTATAATTTGGACACCGTCATCGTAATAAGATGCAACTAGGGCGTATGTAGATGAACCAATTGTGGCAGTGGTGATATCACGAGCTCCATCAAGTTCAAAGATACCACCTGCATCATCATTACCACCATCAGTTATTGAGGATACAGCAGTTGGGGTTGCAGGGTTTGTTATATTAATAATTTGGACACCGTCATCTTCAAAAGCTGCAACTAGGGCGTATGTGGATTGACCAATATGGACGGTGGTGATGCCACGAGCTCCATTAAGTTCATCAAAGGTACTACCATCACTTACTGAAGATGCAACAGTTGGGGTTGCAGGGTTTGTTATATTAATAATTTGAACACCGTCATCTCTAGTAGATGCAGTTAGAGCGTATGTGGATTGACCAATTTGGACGGTGGTGATTGCAAAAATTCCATCAAGTTTATCAAATGTGTTATTATTAACATCAACACCACCATCAGTTATTGAGGATACAGCAGTTGGGGTTGCAGGATTTGTTATATTAATAATTTGGACACCGTCATCGGTCCTAGCTGCAACTAGGGCGTATGTAGATGAACCAATTTGGACGGTGGTGATGCCAGTAGCTCTATCAAGTTCATCAAATGTGTTATTATTAACATCAACACCACCATCAGTTATTGAGGATACAGCAGTTGGGGTTGCAGGATTTGTTATATCTATAATTTGGATGCCGTCATCTATAATAGAACTAACTAGGGCGTATGTAGATGAACCAATTTTGACGGTGGTGATGCCAGTAGCTCCATCAAGTTCATCAAAGATACCATCATCAGTTATTGAGGATACAGCAGTTGGGGTTGCAGGATTTGTTATATCTATAATTTGGACACTGTCATCGATGTCAGATGCAACTAGGGCGTATATAGATGAGCCAATTTGAACAGTGGTGATACCATTAGATCCATCAAGTTCATCAAAGCCACCAACACCATCAGTTATTGAATATACAGCAATAGGAGTTTCAGGTGTTCCTGGTTGACAAAAAAGCTCAGTTGCTACTTTCGGATATTCACTAGTATTTATGCTAACCACCAAATTGAGTGTATCACCTGTTGCAAAATTACTTGTTCCAGGATTATCAATGATGATAGATATTGGTAAATCTGTGTCACTATAACTAGTTGTTCCTGTAGTAATGTAGATATCACCATTACAATCAAGTTGTGACTGTATTTGTGGACTGTATGGCACTGGAGTAAATGTAAGACTTGATATGGTAATGCCAGTGTCTGCTCTAGTGGTTCCAGTTAGAATTTCATTTAATGATACAGCTGCACCAAAAGTATTTTCAAAATTAATGTGAGCTTTAGATACATCACCATCTATTCTAGGATCAGTTATGGTGTGTGGTATTATTGTCTGTGCAAAGACAGAGTCTGAAAAAGATGGAGATAATGCAATTATTGCCAAAAGGAATATGGTGGTGGGTAATAGTCTATTCACAATTTTTATGAAAAAAAAAGTAATATAAAAACATGGTTGATAAAAGATGCCTAAAAGTCATCAAAATATCATTTATTTGCCGATCAGAGCAAATAAAATGATCAATTAGAATGTGTGTAGTTTAGATGGGGTCGTCGTCCTTTCCCCCACATAAAAGATGCAATAATGATAAATGCAACTGCCATCGTTGAGAAATGTTTGTTATGTTGTTTTCACATCCAAAGTCAAAACACAACCATACACAACACATCGCACTGCTTAGACAGTAAAGTCAAATATGAATCATTTGTCAATTAACTAAAATCTTTCAAAGTTGTCTTGGAACCACAACAACAGATTGACATACATGAGCTGTCATGTTTGTGTGCACTTGATCATATCAAAAAATTATAAAGTTATTTTATGATGTTCTAGTATAATACCAAAAGAAAAACCACTATCTACTGTTAAGATAGTGAGATGCTAAAGCATTCATGCAAATGTAGATGGTATGATTCAATTCCAACCACGGATTTTGTAAAGTTGAAAATGGTATAGTGTTTATCTCTAGTAAATACTAGGTATCTTACATCCATTAAATTTCAAAAGTTATTTTAAAACAATTCTTGAAGATAAATATCAAAAATGAGAAAAAGTATACAGAGTAACAAAACAATTAACAATTTTGTAGGAATTATTGAAAAATCAGATATAGAGATTTGTCAGTAGAATTTTAAAATACTGTACAAAAGATAAATTGTGTTGCGATGCACCAGTGCCTGAAAAAAACTATTTACATTATAGATATTCGCCTCTTTGATTAAATTTTTCGGTATTTTGAGTTAGTGATTCAATTTTATTTTCTCTTAAATTTATTTTAATTCATTTATTGTGCAGATATTTACCATCTAGTCATTTAACACCATTATCTACAGGGATAAATAACATTGGAACTCTATCAGTGGGGTTCTGTATTACAGTTGTTTATCTTTTCAAAGTAATCAACTATTCTAGAAAATCCAGATATGAAAAAATAGTCTATTGCAATACAGGGTTTTTCTTGTATCGGATAGATGTCTTAGTTGATCCTCAAATATGATTTTTTTTTATTATTATTATTATTAATTGCTCTATCATCTGGAATGACCATAAATTATGCCATATCTGATGAGGTTTTGTAATATCTTGACACTTGAATTTTATTCAGATAAAACCCTCTGAATAAACACTGGAAAATTAACTGGTATTTCCAACAAAACATGTAAAAAAGCAAGACAGAAATGAAATACAAATTTTCTTATCAACATTATCAAATTCCAGTCTTTGGAAGATTACATGTTGTGTGACCTACCATATTACCCAAGTTAATTTAGTCAGTAACCACAATAAATCTAGGTCTCAAATATGTAAAATTTTAATTTGATCACGACATCACACCATTATGAAGATTGAAGAAAGCCCAATCATACTATTTGATAATCAATGTTATTTGTGTATGAAATTTGCAAAAATGATCAACTTTTTTGCCAGAGGCAAAATGACAATAATTGGACATTATTCAGAATCAGGAGAAAAGATAAGAGAATCAATTCTAGATGATACAGCATTGGATATGTTTTGGTTTATTACTAAAAAAAGAGCATGTGGTGGAAGGGCAGCTTTGTATCCATTGATAAGATCAATTTTAACTGAAAAGACAAAAAAATCATCAACAATTAAAATTGATGATAAATGTCAGCAAGATTGTAAAACGATCAAAGCTGTATTTGTAAGATCAGCTAGTATAATCACAAATAGCAAGGTAATAGACCTAGTAAATCTAAATAATACTTGAAAATTAGACTATACATGAAAATCAAAAGTGAAGGTTTTACAAAAAAGAAAAAAAGTAGTATGCTTTGTGGATTTGTAATAGAGAATTCTAACAAAGTTTTGGGGTTGCCAAAATTTGACACTAAAACTCAATTTGTAATAACACAGTCTCTAAAAGATATGGAAGGAAAGATGGGAAAGCTGTGTGTTATTCCAGTCTCTGGGGGAACAACAACACAAAGAATCCTGCTTGCAGGCATTGGAAAAAAAGAGAATTTGACAAAAGACACGATTAGATTCGTTTCAGGGAAAATTGCCCAGAAAGCAAGGGAGTTAAAATTAAGAGATTTTTCAATAATATTACCACCAAGTTTTGTATCTGAACCAATCTCTACAGTCTCTCAAATAGTCCAAGGCTCCAAGATGGCTCTATACAAATTTGACAAATTCAAAACAGAAAAGACATTAAATTTTTTGCCTGATCTTACAATAATTACTTTAAAATCAAATGCAATTTCAAAGGCCATCAAGACTGCCGAAATTATCACAGATGGTGCAATATTTACCAAAAGTATTGCCAATCTACCTCCAAACCAATGCACACCTACAACACTGGCAAACTTTGCAAAAGATATCTCTAAAAAAAATAAAATAAACTGCAAAATAATTTCAGAACCAGAATTAAAGAAAAAGGGCTTTGGAGGTATTTCAGCAGTAGGTCAAGGAAGTAAAAACCAACCAAAATTAATCATTCTAGAACACAACAAAGGAAAACGAAATGAGAAACCCATCGTACTAGTAGGTAAAGCAGTCACATTTGACACCGGCGGAATTTCACTAAAACCTGGCGCATCAATGGATGAGATGAAATTTGACAAGTGTGGTGGTTGCACAGTCATTGGAATAATGAAAGCAGTTTCAGAGTTAAAACTCCCAATCAACGTTATAGGAATAATTCCTTCTGTAGAGAATATGCCCGATGGCAATGCATACAAACCAGGAGATATAATAAAACTATACAGTGGAAAAACTGCTGAAATTCTAAATACAGATGCTGAGGGAAGATTGATTTTAGCTGATGCATTATCATATGGAATAAAACAGTACACACCAAAAGCAATAATTGACTTTGCAACTTTGACTGGAGCTTGTATTGTAGCTTTAGGTACTAATGTAGCAGCTATTGTTTCAAATGATGAAAAACTAGCAAAGAGAATTACAGATTCTTCTAAAAGAACAACAGAGGAAGTTTGGGAGCTGCCACTAAACCAAGATTACATGGATATGATAAAATCAGATGTTGCAGATATGAAAAATGTTGGAATAGGAAGAGCGGCAGGTACCATTACTGCTGCTGCATTTTTGAAAAACGCTATTGAGAAAACACCTTGGGTCCATATTGATATTGCCGGAGTTGCATGGACACAAGCATCTACAAAAGAAAAATCATACAATCCAAAAGGTGCGACAGGTTTTGGTGTTAGACTAATTTTAGATTATTTGCAAAATTTGTAACTAGTATCCCCTACTATTTCTATCAGCAATACCGACATTGGGATTTCTCCAACCATGTTTTTCCATCATGTGGTTTAATAGTCTAATATCATTATCACAGATTTCTCCACAAACACTACAATTTGGCATTATTACTAAATTCTTCAATTAAATCGATATTAAAAGATTGGTTGTAAATAGAAATGCCAGCACCGTTGCTTCCCAAGAGCTCTCGCATCTTAGTAGCACAACGGCGACATTAGGTTTGACTTCCAAGTTCGGAATGGGATTGGGTCGCACCCTAACGCTATGGCCGGCTTGTAGTTTGGTGCCAAATTCTCATCTATTAACGTAACGCCAGTTTTAAAAAAATACCCAAAATAAGTATAAAGCAAAGAAAATATCAAATTATAACATGACTCATAGAGTAGCAGTTTTAGACCAAGATCTGTGTCAACCACAAAAGTGTGGGCTGGAATGCATAAAATATTGCCCAGTCAACAAGTCAGGTGCTGAATGTGTTACCATTAATGAAGAGTCAAAAAAGGCTCAGATTGATGAGGATATCTGTAATGGCTGTGGAATTTGTGTCAAAGTGTGTCCTTTTGATGCCATAACAATTGTCAATTTAGCAAGTGAGTTGGCAATAGAGAAGATTCACCAGTATGGAACAAACTCATTTCGATTATACAAATTACCCACTCCAAAGAAAGGTGAAGTTGTAGGACTCTTGGGAAGAAACGGAATGGGAAAAAGTACAGTAGTTAACATCCTATCAGGAAATCTTAAACCAAATTTAGGCAGATACGAGAATCCACCAGAGTGGGATGAGATTTTAAAACATTACAGTGGAACAGAGCTAAAACAACATTTTGAAAAGATTGAACAAAAACAAATTCGAGCATCGATAAAACCACAACAAGTTCACCATATTGCTCAAGCATTTAATGGAACGGGAAAAGAGTTACTTGACAAGTATGATGAACGTGGAGTAACAAATGAATTAATCAAAGAGTTGGGATTGGGAAATTCCATGGAACAAAGTTTGAATGAACTAAGTGGTGGTGAACTACAAAGAATTGCAGTTGCTGCTGCTGCATCAAAGGATACAGAGTTTTACTTTTTTGATGAACCATCATCATACAATGATGTTTTCCAAAGAACTGGGGTAGCAAGGGTAATACAAAATTTAGCCAAGATTGGAAAAAGTGTAATGGTTGTAGAACACGATCTAACGTTGTTGGATTTTCTAAGTGATTACATCGAAGTATTGTACGGAGAGCCTACGGCATACGGAATTGTCTCAAGCATTTTATCAACCAAAGTTGGGATTAATGTTTTTCTTGATGGGTACTTGCCAAATGAGAATGTACGGTTTAGAGATAAACGATTTTCTTTTGATGTATCATCCTCAACTACAGATATTTTTCAAGAGGGAAGTGAAATTCTTTCATATCCAAAATTAGAGAAAAAGTATCCAGCATTTTCACTAACAATTGAACCTGGAAGGGTAAGAAGAGGGGAAGTCTTGGGAATAATGGGTGCCAACGCATTGGGAAAAACAACCATGATGAAGATGATTGCAGGTGTTGAAAAACCAAATTCAGGCAGTATTGATAAAAAAATAAAGATAGCATACAAACCACAATACCTCCAAAACGACCTTGATGTAGAAGTAATCTCAGTGTTAGATAGAGCAAATGAGAGCCCAGTCGAAGGCAGTATAGAAGAAGAACAAGTTCTAGAACCTTTGAGAATTAAAAAACTTTACAACAAATCTATAAAGCATCTCTCTGGGGGAGAACTACAAAAAGTGGCAGTTGCAACCTGTCTACTACAAAAAGTTGATTTGTATGCGTTAGATGAGCCATCTGCATTTTTAGATGTGGAGGACCGTATTGCTGTTGCAAAATTTTTACAAAAGTTTGTTCGCTCCTTTGGTAAATCAGCAATAGTAATTGATCATGATTTACAATTAATGGATTTAATATCAGATTCAGTGATAATATTTGAAGGAGAGTCAGGAACAACCGGTGTTGCCACATCGCCGATGCCAAAGCCTGAGGCAATGAATAGATTTCTAAAATCATTGGATATGTCATTTAGAAGAGATGAAAAAAGTCTAAGACCTCGTGTGAACAAATTAGAAAGCAGGTTAGATAAGAGTCAAAAAACAAGTGGAAATTTCTATTACAAGCATTGACTCGAATGTTAAAAAAAGCACTAGAAGATGTACTTACAGAAAGTGAGAGTAATGAATTAATTTCTGCCTTTGATCAGATAGGTGAGATAATTATTGTAAGAATTCCAGATTCACTTTTATCAAAAAGAGAGATCATTGGAGAGACGCTACTAAATGATGTCAAAGTGGTCAAGAGTGTATTTTACCAAGCTTCTGCTGTGAGTGGGGATTACAGAATAAGAGATTTGGAGATTCTTGCAGGAGCAGACAACACAGAGACAACATACAAAGAGTTTGGATGCAGATTCACAGTAGATGTTAAAAATGCATTTTTTTCACCTAGACTCTCTACTGAGAGGGAGAGAATTGCCAATTTAGTTCAAGAGGGAGAGGTAATAACTAACATGTTTGCAGGAATTGGAATGTTTTCTATCATGGCTGCAAAGAAGAAAAAATGTACGGTGTTTAGTCTAGATATCAATCCTGTTGCATCAAAACTATGTGAGGCAAATATACAACTAAACAAGCTTGTAGGAGATGTAATTTCAATTAATGGAGATACTACAAATATCATCAAAGAGCAACTAGTAGATAAATCAGATAGAACACTAATGTTGTTACCTGAAAGATCAGATGAATTTTTAGAATCAGCAACAAGCACAACTAAAGATGGAGGTATCATTCATTACTATTCTCATATTCATGCAGATAAAAAAGGAGATGCAGGAAAACTCTCAGAAGAACACTATCTCAAAACTACCAAAGTAAAATCAGAGATACTAGACTCAAAAATTGTAAGAGCAGTAGGTCCTAGATACTATCAAACAGTTGTGGATGTTAAAATTTCTAAATAGTATCTAATCTTCAGAAGTGATAGATGCAGATGAAGGCTTTGTTGTTGCCATTACATATCCAATCCATGCAATTACACCTAAAATTCCACCGGCAATCATCAAGACAGATAGTTGTAGTACTATGGGACTCCATTCAGAAAGCATCAGTAGATACGCATAAAGGAAAAAACCGCCAATACACAATACAAAAATGGTAATGCCCATTCCTTTTCGTTTGTCCATAACAAAGAATTTTTTTTTATTAGTTATTTATTGGTTTGAACTAATTTAATTCGATTGCCATCAAGTATGCATTCTCACCATCTCGATAATAGGTATTTAGCTGTTGTCTAATTGTAAATCCCATTTTTTCGTATAATCGTACAGCATCAGTATTACTACATCTAACTTCCAAATAGAATTCATCGCATTTTCTTAGTTTTACGCCATTGACAGATTCCTCAACTAACGCATTTCCTATTCCTTTTTTTCTTTCTTCTTCAATTACGGCAATCGATACAACATGTCCTTTTTTGACAAAGCCTAATTTTTTAAAATTTGAAAAACCAAATTCAGTCTTGCACATAATGTACCCGACGTGCTTACCCCCAATTTCAGCAACAATAAAGGCCTCTGGTAAATCTGCAAGTAAGCTCTCATAGAAATAATCTGAATAGTGTTCTGGCAGAGTTTTGAGATTGATCTCCATCACCGAGATTAGATCGCTTGGTCCAGCTCGTCTAATATTGCAATCTCCCAGCTGTCTTAGAATTACTTGCATGATAGATGTAGATATTGTCAATATTTAATTTTAAACCAAAAGACCATTTAATGGAGAGATCTCAGCCTTAAGAGATGGAAGAAAAAGAAGAAGACGACCCCTCCTCCCAAGACGATATTGTCTCAACAGTAAACTCTACATTTCAGGTAAGTAATTTCACCAAAACTGAATTTTCACTAGAATTTAAGATTGAAGATATCGATTTTAAATCAAAATTTGAAGGATTGGCAAGGAGACTAGAAGGCATGATGTACGTTTGTAAATTAGAAAAGATGGAAGATGGGGGACTATACATTATCATTCAGAAATTTACCCCAAAAAAGCCGCGAAGATGGATGAGTGCATCATGGACTCCAAGAATACTGTTTGGAATTGTCATTTCATTTGTTATGATTGATGGATACTATAGAACAACATTGGGAAACACGTTTGTGGATTTGGGTGACCCACTAGAGATAGCAGCAATTTACACATTATCATTATTGGGAATTTTAGGGATTCATGAGTTAGGTCACATTGTTGCTGCAAAAGCTCATGGACTAAAAACAACATGGCCATACTTTATTCCGGGGTTGCCAGTAATTGGGATTCCAACATTTGGTGCATTTATTCAATCAAAAGGATTAACGATTAATCGAGAAATACTATTTGATGTTGCCATTGCAGGTCCTATTGCAGGATTAGCTATTGCAATAATAGTTACAATGTATGGAGCATACACTGCACCAGTTTTGGAGCAGGGTTTATCCGGAGAGTTATTTGAAGATTCAGGATTAACTGAATGGAGTTTGGGAGAACCGTTACTAATGACTGCTAGTTTAGCAATGTTTGGTAAAGGGGATACGTATGAGAATCCAGTATACATGACACCAATTTTGTTTGCAGGATGGATTGGTTTTCTAATTACATTTTTGAACTTGTTACCTGCATGGCAGTTAGATGGAGGACACATGGCAAGGACATTACTGGGGGTTAAACTTCATAGGTACGCAACATATGGAAGCATTGCAATTCTTGTTTTACTAAACTATTGGTTAATGGCAGTTTTGATTTTGTTTATGAGCTCAAAAAATCCTAGTGCTTCACCCTTGGATGATGTATCACCACTAACAAAAAACAGAAAACTTGCATATATTGGAATTATTGTATTGGCAGTCTTGTGTGCTCCACTACCTACAGAATTTTTATCAGGCGTTCTACCTTAGTAATAGTCTTGCACCATCAGTGATTACTGCAACTTTTTGGCGTGATCCTTGTGTTTTTAAGATATAATCCATAGAATATTTTATTCCTTGCATGGATATCATGTTTAGTTTCTTGGCGTAAAATTCAGGTAAAATTGAGACAAGACCTATTTGAAAATTCTTTTGTATTTCTGAGAGATATAACAGATCCTCCATTCCGTTTATGTATTTTGATGGATTTCGCAGTTGTTCTATAGTTAATCTGTTTTCAACGTATTGTTGGAGTGTATCAGAACCCAATCCTCCTTTACATTCAGCAACTAAAATTGCAAGACCGTCTTTTTTGATTGCATTTGAACAATTCCAGAGAGAAGATAATGAATTTCCAAGTGTGTCATTGCTTGAATCTTTTCCAGTACTTATTACTAGTGTTTTGTGTTGACCAACATCTTTGATAGAATGGGATTCAAAGATTTTAGTTGATGAGGCAGCAGTCTCGGATGGATGTCCGATTGAAAAATCGACGATTCCTTCAGAGTTTGCAATTATTTCTATTCCTTGAATCTCAAAATTATCTGCAAATTTTTTAGCCTCTGTCAAGCTTTCAGGGTACTGTCCTGGTGTAGGAAGATTTCCATGTCTTTTTGCATATGCTGAAAGCATCGATTCTTGACCAAATTTTTTGATAAGACGAGTAGCGATTGTCTCATATCCAAATAGTCCATTAAATTCAATCTCTGCTAGAAATACCAGATTTGCGTTTGATATACCCGTATCAACATTGAATTCATTTATTGAGCTTCCTTCAGGCAATCCTGATTTTACCAAGTTTAGAATTCTTTTGTCAGTTAGAATTTTTGGAAAGGGCTTGGATTTTTGCTCACACAATGTAAACAAGGAAGAGATTATTTTTAGAATGGATTTAGAGTTGTGCAGCACCACTAGTTCTAGAGGTTTTGACAAATCTAGAGTTGTTGCTAGTTTTTCATTAATCACTGAATCATCTAGAGTTTTGCCTTCAGAGTCAATTTTCTGCTCTAAATTTTCTGCCTTTATATCCAAAACCACATCTGTGAGTCCATAGTTTAACCAGATTTCAGGCATAATTGTGGTATGATACAAAACAAAATAAATCCAGCGTAGTTGATTTTTTGACAAAACTTGTAAAGAGTTTGCGACATTTTTACATCAAAATGGTACCGATAAAATTTGGGGGCTTGTGATTTGTTGTATTGTGTCAATTTGTAGTGTTATGTATACATGATTTAGAAGAAAATGGTGGTTAATCTCTTGAAAATGGAATTTGGTAAAATGCAAAATATTGGCTTTTCAGGTGGTTTGTTACATCAGGTATTTGCAACAACAACAACAACAGCTAAAACCATCAAATCTCTAATCAGAGGTAACCAAAAAATTAACCATTAATCAAGAATAGTTGAAGGGAAAAGTCATGATCATTTTTGTGAATATAGGCAGATGAAATTATGAGGTAAATTACTTGATTTTAGATAATTGTCGAGTTGAGCAGAATAATTGATTCAGAAGAGTGGAGGGGGGAAACTAGTCAACAAATGAGTTTTGGCAGCTCAGTCAAATGCCTTCCAATCATCAATTCAGATATAACTCTGATTCTTCATTGCAGCCAGTTGATTTTTAATTTGCTCATTTTAAAACTAATTGAAATGAGGGTCTCAAAGGAATTTGGAATATTTTGCTTGTATATTTGGGCTTAATTCAGGTATAACTAGTCTATTTTGAGAGTGCATAATGTAGATAACCAGACAGGAAAAAAAAGTTTTTCATATAACCAAGAGCAAAGTTTAATCAGTTTGGTAATCTCAGAGAAGAGCCAAATTTTTAGAGGTTGGGAATATTTTACTTGATTTAAAATTATAACAGATGTGAATCCATCATCAGATACAGATAACATATTTTCAATGATAGTCTAGATATCTTAATATCATCATCTGAAAAAATATTGGAATCTTTGATAAAGTTTGATTTTTCAAGGAATTAATTTTTTCATATGTTTTGATTAGGTGTCTTGATGAATATAATTAATAATTTATTGTTTGATAATTGAAATTTTTCTACAACAGTCATGTGGTCTAATTAAGATATTTCTTTCTCAGGGATATGATGCATTAAATGTTATTGTACATTAAATGAACATTAGGAATCATTTGTTTCAAATGCGTTATGACAACATGGACATCTGAGATATTTTGAAATCAAAGACTTGTTACAAACAGAACAAAACTTTTTAAAATTATTATTGTGCACAACATTGTTTGGAGGTTTTGCATCATAGTAATTACAGATATTTCTACAAGGCTCAGGCATTTTGAATACCTCTTTGTTTTGTATTTACATCTGACTTTGTATGTAATTTCAATGTATAACGTAATGAAGTAATATTCATAAAGACACCACCGTAGCTACATCGTTTGTAATAATCAGTATACTTGGAAACATTTCCAAAGGATTTTGATTGAAACCTATTGTTTAGTCCTTTACAAGATACAGTCATTAGTTATCCTCCCTTGTTTTAATTTTGAATTGCAATCTTTACAGTAAATTTTATTGTTAATTAATATAGTTTTACTGCCACATTCAATGCAAATTCTAACAGTATCATTGTGTATGGTCTCTTTTTTTATTTCCAAATCTTTTAATTTAGATGGTATCACAACACAACTCCTTCTAAAAATAAAGGATTTAGATAGATAAAAATGATTTCTATTCCTCTAAAGGTGTGAGATCCAAGCAGTTTTTCTCATGTTTTTCCATGACCTGTAAGAAATCTTTTGTTCTAGATCTTTATTGATCACCGATTTTAGTCATAATTGAGACAAATTCTTTAGTTTATCATAGAAGGATTGCTTTTGAATTGAGCATGAATTGGAGATATTTTGAGAATCCTCATTAATTGCAGATAAACAAGGATGAATTTCTAGCATGTCTCTTTACAGTGACGGTTTGATTTTTGAGATTAATTGTAAAAAGAAACCTGTAGGATACAAATCCGAAGCAGGAATTGATTTTACCATATATGAATATCCAAAATTATAAAATTCTGTTAAATCTAAAAATTATAATTTATACGCTTGTAAATAATGAAACTAATGATCTACTTAATATGATATTAATTTGATATCTATCTAATGCAAAATACAATTGCAATAATATGTGACTGTGATGATACACTTGCACCAGATACAACAGATTTCTTGCTAGAGCAAAACGATGTTAATACAAAACAATTTTGGAAAAAAATCACTAAAATGGTATCACAGGGTTGGGATCCACCTATTGCATGGATGAGTGAAATTAATAAAATGATCCAAGCAGGACAAATACAACAAAACACCAACAAAAAACTCGGAGAGTTGGGAAAAAAGATAGTACCATATGACGGGGTACCTGAATTTATTCCACAACTAAAGTCTATTGTAAATAAAAACAAAGATTTTGTTGAGGCAAAAATAGACATAGAGTTTTACATTATCTCTTCGGGTTTTGAAGACTTGATAAAAGGTAGTGTCTTATCAAAACATTTTACAGATATTTTTGCAGGAAGATTTAGTGAGAATCTTAAAACCAAAAAAATCGATGGAATAAAATCAGCAGTTACATTTACAGAAAAGACAAAATTTCTTTATGCAATTAACAAAGGAATTACTGGGAAAAAACTAAGACAATGGCCATTTAGCGTAAATGATCCAATAGAAAATAAAGACAGACGTATCCCTTTTGAATACATGGTCTACTTGGGGGATAGTCCAGGGGATATTCCATGCTTTTCTACCGTAAAGGGATACGGAGGAAATTGTATTGGTATAGCAGGAGAACACACCATCAACAAGGGATACCAACTTGCTCGTGGAAAACGAATTACAGTTGGTCCTTATTCTGGAAACTACAAAAAAGGAAGTGATTTGAGAAGGGTGTTGGACACTATTGTTAAAAAAATTGGCTATGATATTGTAGATAGAAAGAGAAGAAATCTGTAATGAAAGCAGCATACAAAAAAGAAACATTATCAGATCCTACAATTGAGGGTCAAACATATCTAAATTATACATTGCAACGAAACACAGAGTTTTGTTGTGATGCATTCAAAAACTATTGTAAGAGATTTACTGGATGGAATTATGATCAAGGAAAGTTTGGCATTGTAGACCAAATAACGTATGATGGACACTCAACAACTGTGATTGATTTTTGTCCTTTTTGTGGGGAGAAAATAGAGTATGAAGACATTGACAGTCCAAAGAAAGTTAAAAGACGAAAAAAATAGCCTTGAATTGATTTTGAGGAGACTTTACCAATGATATTTGTTAATTCTAATTCTTAGATACATAGCCTGCATCACTTGTGCATGACTACTTTATGAAATATACCTGCATACAAGCAACATGCAGCTACCACTGCTGGTAAGCACAAAAACTCCTCAAAACTTAAAAGGCATTGTAGTGTAATTAACATACGGTTCCGCATGGAGTCCATGCTACGAGACATCAAAAGATGAGCTCAGGATTCGCTTTGCTTCTAAAATTGCAAAAACTATTAATGTTTTTTGGACGAATTAATCATTCTAAATTTCCTATTACATTAACTAACTATATGTGAAGATATGAAGAAGGAGATCAGACAACATATAAAAAAAATAAATCACGCTTCAAAACCTAGTGCATCACCACCATCTTCAAAACGAATTCCAAAGAAACAGTTAGGGATAATCAAGTAATAGTAGATGTGTGATTAACCTGCACAAAAAGTTTCTTCAAGTAGCAATAACAGATGAAAATGAAAAGATACCAAAAAATGAAAAAATTGAGAATACACACGTATCCATCAATCAAGAAACATTTTAAAAAAATACTACTTTTTGCAAAGTCACAAAGTCATCATCAGTCAGGTATGCACATACAGATTTCTGACAGATGAGTTAAGATACAAAAATGTAATACTGTCAAACCCGTATCTGACAAAAGCAATTGCAGTATCCAAGAAAAAGACAGACATGATGGATGTCAGATACTAGCAGATCTTCTGCGCGGAGGATACATTGCAATATGCTGCTATTCCAGACAAAAAAAATAGTGGAGCAACATAGTGGGTAAGGTACAGAAGCAACATGACATGCACACAAAGAAAAAGGAATACTAGCTTGTATTGCAGTCAGACTCTAGGATTATCTCTTGTGCTGTACTTCCTGTGAACCTGTTTTGTTCAATACCGGCAACATCGCGCAGTGCAACTTCAACCTGGAGATATGCCGTACCTGTACTATTTGTACCTATTATTAGGCTGAACAGATCAACAGTTGTGAATGGATCTGTAGGATGACCCTCACGAGTTGGGGTTGGACCCCTAATATCATACTCAAAATTTGTAAATGCATCTTTATCTGCATACACCGTATTTGCGGTCATAGCAAAGCGTGTCTGGGAATTAACCATTGGTGAAATAGTCAGTGCATCATTAACAACGCATCCATTTGGAAGGCACCAATGGTCAGCTCCAATCTTTACATCATTATTCATATTACCAGAATTATCTATTACAATGGTGCCATCAGTAGATTCCATACCTATCTCCAAAGAACCAAAGTCAAGGGATACGTTACCTACTGTCATCTCACAGAGAAGAGGGGGTTCGATGTTAAATATGATAGTACCTATATCCGAATGTATGATTGGGAACATATCAAGAGCTGTATGGATAGCTACCTGGAATGATACAGGGGGTGTAGTACCCGTGAATTTTGGGTCATCAAAATTAAATATAAAATGAGTTTTATTATATATTACAGTATGTTGATCACTCTGAAAACCTGCTAATTGAAATGGAGTTTCATCAGCCATACTTGATGAAGCTGCCGGATTTCTGTCATTGTATGGACCTTCAGGATCGAGTGTAAATTGAATCACATTTGTATTATCTAGATTTTCTGTTGTAACTAGTGTATCTACAAGGGATGCAAACTCTAGAGATCCCACACCATTCTCATCTATGACGATATCCTCTGTACCATCACTAAATGTGATCGTTGGCAGTGTTTGAGTGATATTCAAAGTTAATTCTAATGCCGACCCGTCTATACGGAAAATTTGGACGCCGTTAGCTCCGTTAGCTGCTGCTACTACGTATGTGGAACCATCAATTTTGACAGTGGTGATGCCATTAGCTCCTGCAAGTGTGGCCGCACCACTAGCTGCTGCAGATGTGGCCGCACCACTAGCTCCTGTAGGTGTAAACGTATCATTAGCTCCTACTGAAAATGCAGCAGTTGGGTTTGCAGGATCTGTTATATTGATAGCTTGAATGCCGTTATCTATATTAGATGTAACTAGTGCGTATATGGAACCATCAAATTCGACAGTGGTGATGCCATTAGCTCCTGCAAGTGTATCAAAGGTATCACCATCTGCTTTTGCGGGTTGTGAAGGGTCTAGTGAGCCGTTAACATTAGTTCCAACAAAGGTATCATCATCATCAGATATTGAAAATGTAGCAATGGGGTTTGTAGGATCTGTTATATTGATAATTTGGATGCCGTTATCTGTATTAGCTGTAACTAGTGCGTATGTTAAATCACCAATTTTGACAGTAGTGATACTACGAGCTCCGCCAAGTGTACTAAAATTACCAGTATCATCTGTTATTGAAGTTACAGCAGCTGGGACTGCAGGGTCTGATATATTAATAATTTGGATGCCGTTATCTGTATCTCCACTAGCTGCAACTAGTGCGTATGTGGAACCGTTAATTTCGACAGTGGTAACATTACGAGCTTGATTAAGTGTATCAAAACTACCAGTGCCATCAGCTATTGATTCTACAGCAGTTGGGTTTGCAGGGTTTGATATATCAATAATTTGGATGCCGTTATCTTTAAAGCCTGTAACTAGAGCGTATGTAGAATCGCCAATAGTGACAGTAGTGATGTCACGAGCTCCATCAAGTTTATCAAAGGTACCACTAGCACCATCAGAACCACCATCAGTTACTGAAGATGTGTAAAGTGGGCTTGCAGGGTCTGATATATTGATAATTTGTACACCGTCATCTCTGATGGATGCAACTAGGGCGTATGTGAGTGAGCCAATTTTGACGGTGGTGATGCTACGAGCTCCATCAAGTTCATCAAAGGTACCACCACTACCATCAGGGTCACCATCAGCTATTGAAGATACAGCCGATGGGGCTGTAGGATCTGTTATATTAATAATTTGGACACCGCCACCTGCTGGTGCAGAAGATGCAACTAGGGCGTATGTAAAACCGCCAATTGTAACAGTGGTGACGTCAATAGGTCCACCAAGTGCATCAAATGTAACAGCATTATCAGATATTATAGTTTCCTTCTTTGGATTTGCAGGGTCTGTTATATTGATAATATTAACAGCGTCAGCTAGTGTAGCTGTAACTATGGCGTATGTAGAACTGCCAACTGTAACAATAGCGATGTCATTGGCGTCTGCAAGTAATTCAATACTAGTCACTTGAGATGCAGCAGTCGGGGCTGTAGGATCTGTTATATTAATAATTTGGACACTTTGATCTCTAATAGATGTAACTAGGGCGTATGTGGATGAGCCCATTGAGACAGTGCTGATCTTGTTAGCTCCTAAAAGTCTATCATATCGAACACCGTTATCATCAGCATCACCATCAGCTATTGAAGTTACAACAGTTGGGTCTGCAGGGTTTGATATATCAATAATTTGTATACCGTCATCTTTATTAGCTGTAACTAGTGCGTATGTGGATGAGCCAACAGTGACAGTGGCAATGTCACTAGCTCCATCAAGGGTATCAAAGGTACTACCATTATCAGCAGTAGCATCAGTTACTGAAGATGTTGCAATTGGCATTGCAGGGTTTGATATATTGATAATTTGTACACCGTCACCACTTTTATTTGCAACTAGGGCGTATGTGGAACCACTAATTTCTACAATGGTGACGCCCTTAGGGTTGTCAAGTTCATCAAATCCATTATTGATATCAGGTGTTATTGAAGATATAAGATATGGGGCTGCAGGGTTTGATATATTGATAATTTGTATACCTGGAGTCTTAGTAAATACACCAGCAGAAGTAGCTACGGCATATGTAGAGCCATCAATTTCAACAATGGCGATGTCATTAACTCCATTAAGTGTATCAAAGGAAGGATCAGAATTACGATTTAGTGAAGTTACAGCAGTTGGTGCTGCAGGGTCTGTTATATTGATAATTTGAATACCACCAGATGACGCCGAACTGAATGTATCAGGAACAGTTCCAACTAGGGCGTATATGGATGAGCCAATTGTAACAGTGATGATACTATAAGCTCCATCAAGTTGATCAAATGTATCACCATTACCATCAACATCACCATCAGTTATTGAAGATACAATAATTGGTGTTTTAGGATTTGTTATATCGATAATTTGGACACTGTCATCATTGCTAGATGTAATTAAGGCGTATAGGGATTCACCAATTGTAACAGTGGTTGTGCCAATAGGTGCATCAAGTATATTAAAAGTACCAACACTATCATCACCATTACTTATTGAAGATACAAGAGTTAAATTAATATTTTGAGCAAAAGCATACTCTTCTCCACCACCCCCTCCCCCAAGAGAGACAAGCAGAACTGAAGAGACTACAATTATTGCCATCAGATTTTTGTAAGCCAATTATTATGTGAAAGAATTGTTATAATATATAGATTTTAGTTTTTGAACTGGAGTCTAGAAATCATCAAAACTTTATTCATTTGTAGATCAGAATAAATAAAATGATCAATAGTAATGCATACTATTTAGAGATACATCACCACCAAAGAAACAATCGAAATACAAGATTGACTTTTCAAGTTACTAATGATTCAGCACGCACATCATAATCAAGATCACATGTTTTTGCTGCATAATAACAACTCGTTCTAAAATAGATCATTTCGTAATATTTGTTATAATAGATTCAACTATAACAACACAAACGTATTTTCATGATTTATCAAGAAATCTCAGATGTATAATAGTACACGGCGGAACAGTTACACAGGATAATTTCATAAATAAACTGTATCTGTTATGCAGAAAAGGTAGGCACTGCATAATAGAGGTTATCGCAGATCTCGTAGAAGAAAATGTTGCACTCCTTAAAATTCCAAATTAAACCTCTCAAAAAATCTCCAAAAGGTACAATAAAACGAGATTTCTGTAAAGAGATTCTGGATATAACTCATGCAGATCTAGAATAATATAATCAAACACAAAAGGAATTGTGAGAACCAAATTTTGGTATCTGGTATCAAGATATGTATTTGATAATTTTAAAACGAGTTTACAGTAAAGTGTGACTAGCCGCAGTCAGAATCTAGGATTATCTCTTGTGATATATCCCCTGTAAACCTGTTTAGTGATCCACCATCCCTTGGAATCAGCTCAACTTGAGTCTGGAGATATACCGTATCTGTTTGATTAGGTGTTAGAGTGAACAGATCAGGTGTCATAAATGGGGAGGTTGGAACCCCACGAACTGGACTTGCACCTGTATTGTCGTAGATGAAATCATTAAATGCTTGCTTTGAAGCGTATGATGTATTTGGGGATGTTATACCAAAGCTAGTCTGACTAGGTGATATCACACCATTAAAACCAGTACATCCATTATCTTTTGCATCACACCAAAAGTCGGCTCCAATCTTTACATCATTATCCATATTGCCAGAGTTTTGTACTGCAATAGAGCCTTCACTAGATATGGCACCCACATCCACTGTACCAAATTCAAGGGATGAATCAGTTACTGTAATTTCACAAACCGTGACATCTGTGATGTTAAATGTGATATTAGCTAGATCCGAATCTACAGCAGGTAAAGCATCAGCAGCTGTATGAGTAGCTGCCTGAAAACTTATAGCTGGTGTAAGACCTGTAAAAGATGGGTCATCAAAATTGAATGTAAAGTGAGTTTTATTATACATTACAGTATGCACCCCAGACTGAAAGTTTTGTATCTGAAATGGATCTTCATCAGGCATACCGGCCTGATCTGGATTTCTGTCATTGTATGGACCGGCAGGATCAAGTGTGAATTGAATTACGTTACTGCCTAGATTTCGTGTAGTAACTATTGTACCATCTATTAGTGAGGCATACTCAAAAGTTCCCTTGCCTGTATCATCCAAAAAGACATCCACTGTAGCGTCATTGAATGTGATCGTTGACGGATTGGATTGTGTGATAAACATAGTTGATGTTATTGCAAGATTGAATCCTACTGTGATAGGTTCTTCTAGGTCTGGTTGATTTTCTGTTATACGAATAATTTGAACACCGTTATCATCATTACTTGTAACTAGGGCGTATATGAATGAGTCAATTTCGATGACAGAGATGTCACGAGAGTCGTCAAGTGTATCAAAGGGATTATTAGCACTATCAGTATCACCATCAGTTACTGAAGCTGCAACAAGTGGGTCTGCGGGGTTTGTTATATTAATAATTTGGACACCTCTATCAACCGAAGATGCAACTAGGGCGTATGTGGATGAACCAATTGAGACAGTAGTGATATCAGAAGATCCATCAAGTGTATCAAAGATATTACCAGCACTATCAACGCCAGCATCAGTTACTGAAGATACAGCAAGTGGGTCTGCGGGGTTTGTTATATCAATAATTTGGACACCGTCATCTGTTAGAGATGCAATTAGGGCGTAGGTAGATGAACCAGTTGAAACAGTAGTGACGCTAAAAGATCCACCAAGTGCATCAAAGGTATTACCAGCACTATCAACGCCAGCATCAGTTACTGAATATACAGCAAGTGGGTCTGCGGGATTTGTTATATCAATAATTTGGACACCACTACCAGTAAAAGTTGCAACTAGGGCGTATGTAGATGAACCAATTTTGGTGATAGTAATGTTAGAAGGTGAATCAAGTGTATCAAAGGTATTACCAGCACTATCAACGTCACCATCAGTTACTGAAGATACAGCAAGTGGGTCTGCGGGGTTTGTTATATCAATAATTTGGATACCGTTATCATTAGTAGATACAATTACGGCGTATGTGGATAAACCAATTTTGGTTATAGCAAGGTCATTATTTCCATCAAGGGTATCAAAGACAGCATTAAGACGATCAGAGGTACCATTACGTATTGATGATGTAATTGTAGGGATTAAAGGATTTGATAAATTGACAATGTTAACACTATCACCAAAAAAAGCTGTAACTAGAGCGTATGGAGTTGAGTTAATTGTGACAGTCTCGATTGCATTAGGATTTCTAAATTCATTATCTAGTTCAGTACCTGGACCCGTTATTGTAGATACAGCCATTGGTTTTAGAGGGTTTGATATATCAATAATTATCATACCACTATTGTTATTTTCAAAAGTTGTAACTAGAGCGTATGGATTTGAGTCAACTGTGACAGTATGGATGTCTCTAACACGAATGATTGAACCAAATGCACCAAGATCAGTTATTGAAGATACTGCAGCTAAATTAACAGTTTGAGCAAAAACATAGATTGCACCCCCTCCCCCGAAAGATACAAGGAGAATTGAAGAGACTGCAATTACTGCCATTAAATTTTTGTAAGCCAATTATTTTATTAAAAAATTGAGACATTATATTAATTTAAAGTTTGTGTGGATGGTATAAAAATCATCAAAAATTCACTCATTTGTATATCAGAGTATATGAGATGATCAATCAGAATACACATCATTTAGAGGTCTCGCCTAAAAAACAATCTAGATGCAACAAGATGATCTTTTAAAATTACTAATGATTCAGCACGTATATTATAATCAAGATCACGTGTTTTTGCGGTATAATAAAAATAAAAGGATAGAACATACTGGGATTGATCAGATATTCTTTGTTTTACTTGTATTTGTAACCAGATCTATCATCTAATTTGTTTACTGCTTGGTTATCTTTTACGATATAGATACTCTTATAGAATTATCATCATCGTCTCTTTTTTGCAGTAATAGTTGAATCACTTAAAATCTTTTTCAGAGTAACCTTTTCTTGTCTGCGTGCAGATAGAATTAGTTTGGTGAGAATTTTTTTCAAAACACCTCGCTGTTGCAATTCCTGGAATCTCAAATGTGCAGTAGATTTTGAACCATACCTCTTTGGTATTTCAGCCCACCTACAACCCTTTGTTAACACAAACAGTATTCCATTAATTATCATTCTATCATTGTTTCGAGGTCTTCCAGTTTTAGCAGCTTTTGGAAAATGTGATACAATTGCATTCCATTGTTGATTAGAGATGTCTTTATGAATCACAAAAAGTAGATTGATATTATTACTATTAATTCCATATTATCAACAAATATTTACAAGAGTATACCTTTTAGGACAATTAAATAGATGGGCCCGAAGGGCTTTGATCCCTTGGCTCACCGGTTATGAGCCGGTTACTCTACCAAGCTGAGTTACGGGCCCTAAGCAAAGTAATTTTTTCTTAGATATAAAATGTTAGGAGATTAGCAATATTGCTCATAACAACTATCAAGCAACAGATTTTGTGCTAAAATTGATTTATCAGCAATTTCGATCAAGGGACTATAATCAATAACAGATCCAACTAGAATATCTCTCCAAGATGCTGCATGTCTAATGTCAGCCTCTGTATGAAGTTTAAAGTATTCTGTAGATTCATTGCTAGTCATTCCATAAAATTCTGCCAAACCATCAAGTTTAGTTTGACTAATTTTAGGAATCTCTTTTTCAAAGGCATACATTGCACATGCACCGCCATCAAAAGTATCCATTAGTTGATTCATATCAGATACAGCTTTTTGTGTTTTGGTAGTTCCATAATATGAGATTAACTCATTTTCAGTTACCCCTAGTTCTCCAGCAAAGGCAATCCAGGGTTTGATATGATCAGACTCTTCTTGCTGATTTTCTATCAACTCTCCAATTACAGATTTTGGGGATTTTTCAATGATCATACTCATAAAGGATGGAACTGCTCGAACTAGTTGAAAATATTCTTTAGAGTAACCTGCCAAGGATTCTGAGGTTAATTTCCCATCAGACCACATTTGATAAAAGGGGTGTTTTAACAAACTTTTTTCTTCAATCATTTGATCAATTTTCTTAATTATATCCATAACATATCTGAAATATTACCAATAAAAAATCTTTGTGATTGTTTATAGAGGCTTGAAATATGAATTTTCGTCAAATTGTACCTAGAGTGTGGTTTGTGTTCCTATCATTTCTTGATATTTTTCCAAAAGAAACTCTCGTCTTTCGTCATCAGATTCAAATGATTCAGTTCGATATAATTTGTCTACTGTTTTGTCTAATTTTTTATGGGCTTCTTTTAAATCTGTGGGCATGGTAATTGGGTCATACAGGTCTTCAAGTGTGGAATCTGAATATTTTTCACGTGTTTCTAAAATTTTTTCTGCAAATGGTGAAAGAGAATCAAGTGTGTCATCAGGTATTGGAAATGTGTTATACACCATACTTCCTGAATAACGCACTCTGGTCTCTAATTTACCTCCAACAGATCTTAGCCAGACCATGTGCATATTTGATATTAATAATCCAAACAATCCAAGACTAGCATTTTCTACTATCATTGTGGCATCACTAGGTATTGAAGGTGGTGTAATATACCCGATTGGGATATAGTCTCGTTTTTCTGAACTAACACGAGGTATTAGTAAAAATGGTGAGTCAGGTATTCTAGTATGAGCATAAAGAGTAGGTGTATCTGCAAGTTTTTTTGTCTCTTCTCTTTTACTAGACAATCTAAACTCTCTTACTGCGTTTACCCGATTTAATACGTGTGGAAGTCTCCTTAATTCATTTGGTAAAATATCCTGCAATTCCAAGATGTAGTATACATGACCATTTATGAAATTTTTGGCATTTACAAACGACTTCATAAATTTTTCTGCATCAGGTTCTAATTGTATAAACTCATTTCTTTGCTCTTGAGTAAAGATGTAATTACCATCATCAATTGGTTGTGAACCAACCCTTAATTCAGGTAATCCATTTAACGGCCTTGATGAATCGTAAACTATTATAGGATTATTATTTTCAGTATCTCTAAGATAAGCAGATATGTTGTTTGGATTTGTTTCAACAAGCAATTCATTATCATATTCAAACAGTCTTTTATTATGGTCACTGTTTGATAATCCTATTATGACTACTGTCACTTGTGCTGTACCTCTCGATTCAGATTCCCATTTGAATGATTTGTAAGCAAATGATATTTTAAAACCATTACTGAATATTTGTGGAAATAATAATTGTACCTGTTCGCCCTGTGTTATGCTGTTAGTTGACACAAATGCAATTTGAGAATTGTGTGTGTGTGTGTGTGTGTGTGTGTGTGTGTGTGTGTGTGTGTGTGTGTGTGTGTGTGTGTGTGGGTATATACTCAATAGCTTTTATGAACCAATTTGCAACATAATCCAAGTTTTTTGAACCAGTAATTCTTTCCGTTTGCTCTTTTTGTTTTTCAGACATCTGTCTAGCACCACTGAATGGAGGGTTGCCAAACACATAATCACATTCAGAAGAAGGTAACAATTTATTCCAATTATAATCCAAGGCATCACACCATAAAATATTGGGTTTTTTCTTGATTGGGATTCTACGCATATTGATTCCATATTTTTCACTCAATTCCAAATTCATTATATGATCCATCATCCAAAGAGAGACTTCTGCAATTCGTGCAGAAAATTCTATTTTTTCAATTCCATAAAATTGATCAACATCCACTTTTGATAACTCATCAGCATGTAAACTTTTGTTAGTATTTTTGTAAATTTCATGTATGATTCTATGTTCAAGTCTTCTGATTTCTCTATATGCAATAATTAGAAAATTACCACTTCCACATGCAGGATCTAGAAATTTGAGATTAGATAGTTTATTCTGAAATTCCTTGAATTTGTCTTTTCGGGTGTCATCCTGAATCATGTCAATTATATCAAATTCATTTTCTAGTTCATCAAGAAACAATGGACCAACCAATTTGAGTATGTTTTCCTCACTTGTATAATGAGCACCATGTTCACGTCTTTGTTCTTGGTCCATGACAGTCTGAAACATATTCCCAAAGATTGCAGGAGACACTCTTGACCAATCATGATTTCCTGCTTCTAAAATCAACTCACGTAATTTTTGATTGAATGGGGGTAAATCTATCCTATTTGAAAATAGTTCACCGTTGATATATGGAAATGAGTTTAGTGAGGGGTTGATTGTTCTCTCTCTTTGGTCTTTGTGTAGGTTGAATATTTTGAATAAGTATTCTATGCTGTTATCCATGTCAGAACCATCTTCTGAAGTATACTTTTTTAGATAATCTTGAAATTTACCATTATCTCCAAATATACCAGTATAATCCCCAAATAAACAAAATACCAATCGGGTTAGAAAGTATGAAGCGGGTCCGCTTCCATAATTTAACTCTTTTAACTTGTCAAATATTTCACCCATCATTAAAGAAACCTTAATGTTCACGGGGTTTGCCTGTACTGTTTTAGATCTACCTGTCATGAATCCAAACAGACCTAGATTGTCTACTAGTTCGGACAGCTTGAACCAATATTTGGAATTGTCTGATTTATCTAATAGATACCAATTTTGGAAATCACAAGCAATCAAATATCTTGGTTGTTTATCTAATTCTAAATTTGAATAGTATCTTATATTTTGTTTCTTCATTGTGGTGTTCAAATCTTCTGAATTCAAAGTTTTATGTTCTACAAGCAATGTATTTTCCCAAAATAGATCCATGTATTCTGTTTGTCCATCTAGATTTCTTACAGGACATTCAAATACTGCAAGTTCGCTTCTTTCCAATCCAAAAATTTCAAAAAAATCATTCCAAAATGTCTGTTTTTGGCCTTCTTCTTGGGAATCATCTCTGTGGGAATTAGAGAATTGTATAGCTCTTTCTCTTAATACACTCTCTCCAATCACTATCTCGTTTTCATATCCACGATTAACATTCTCATTCGCCAATTTTGACTAGTATTTTTTTCCTTCAATTATAAATCTAATCTTTGTAGGTTCTGTTGGGTTAGCGAGACCAAACAGAACCAAAATGTAGAATATTCAAAACGCAAGTTTGAGCAAAAATTCGTAATAAAATCTATGTCCCTATTATTAGACAGAATCTGGTTTACAAAAGATTTTATGGTCATAAAAAATAATTTTCATAGGTTCCAGTGGTGTAGACCGGTCAAGCATTTTGCCCTTTCAAGGCAAAGATCCCGGGTTCAAATCCCGGCTGGAGCACCAATTCATTTACGATAACCAAGATTTATTTATGTAAAACAAAAATTTTTTATCAGGCCCATCTTGGACAGGAAAAATATCGAGATAAATCCTCTACTTCAAACTTGTGGCAGGTACATTCAACAAATAAATCAGGCATTACAAAACGAGCTTGCCATCTATTCTGAATCAGAGTTTATCGAGCCATTAAAATACTCCCTAGAGGGGGGAAAGCGAATTAGACCCATAATTTTGAATTTGGCAGCAGAGAGTATTGGGAATATTGATGAGAATGTATTATCTGCATCATGTGCTGTTGAATTTCTCCACATGGAATCAATAATTCATGATGATATTATCGATAATGAAACAATGCGCAGACATAAAGAACCATTCCACATCAAATATGGGTATAACACCAGTGTACTAACTGGAGACTTTGTTTTAGGGTTGATTCTTGCAATATCATCTAGACTAGATAATCCTAGAATTACAAAAGATTTGGCCACCACTGCCATGCTAATGAGTGAAGGGGAGATGATTGAAGGTAGATTAGAGACTAGTCAAGACGATGTAACATTTGATGACTACCTCAAAGTAATTGAATACAAAACTGCTGTGGCATTTCAAGTTGCAGCAAGAATTGGTGCAATCATTGCAAATGGAACAGAAGAACAGATAGAGGATTTAACTGAATACGGAAAAAATTTGGGGATTGCATATCAAATTAGAGATGATCTCCTTGATTGGAAAAATGAGGATAAACTCTTTAATCTATTAATCAAAAAAAGTTCTGATCCAAGAAATGTCTTTGACAAAATGGAGGAGATGCTAATAAAGTATTCAGAAAAATCAAGAGCTGCACTAAGGGATATCCCTGATAGTGATGCCAAGATAACACTAGATAGTTTGATTAAATTTACATCATTTAAGGCATAAGACCCAAACTAATTACTGGTGTTGCAAACTCTACAAACTTTAGTAAGGGTTCAGGATATACACCAAATCCTACCAAGAATATAGTTGAGAATATCATTACAGCAATAATAGATCTTGGTTCTACAACTCGTTTTTCAGTTTCACCCTCAAAGTACATCTTTCGGGTAATCCAACCATAGTAAGCAAGTGAGAGGGCACTATTTAGTACACCTGCAATTGCAAGCCAAGGGGCCCACCACAAAGTAGATGAAGCATCTAGTGCACTACCAAACAACAACAATTTACTCCAAAAACCAGAGAGGGGTGGCACACCAGCTAGTGCAAAAAGTGCAATGACTAAACCAAGGGCAGTGATTGGCATCCTCCTACCTAATCCTTGTAGTTTGTCAATGTGAGTGACTGCCAAAGTTGTAACAATACCTGTAATTGCAATAAATGCCGCACCCTTCATTACTGCATGATTCATTATTTGGTATAGTGAGCCTTGTAATCCTAATGAGCTGTGCGGAGCTACTGCAAGTCCAATCAAGATGTATCCAGCATGTGCAATACTAGAGTATGCCAACATTCTTGAGATACTTTTTTGCATGATAGCTGCAACGTTGCCAACTGTCATAGTCATTACTGCAAGAATTCCTAGTGCCAAAGTCCAATCAAGATTCAAAACGACCATACCAAGAACTATAATCCTAATTGTAGCAGCAAATCCTGCCTTTTTTGTTGCAGCAGCTAGTAGTGCAGTAATTGTTGGAGGAGCACCCTCGTATGTATCTGGAAGCCATTGATGGAAAGGTACCAATCCCATCTTGAATCCAAATCCTGCAATAAACATTCCAACTGAAAGTAGTGCTAGTGGTAGTAAAGAAGGATCAAGTGTAGCGTACCCTTGAATAACTTCACCAATGTTTGTAGAGCCAGTTAATCCATAAGATATTGAAATTCCATAAACTATAATTGCAGATGAGAGTGCGCCAAAGAGAAAATATTTTAGTGCAGCTTCATTAGAACTAGGATTCTTTTTCATGTATCCAACTAGGATATACGTTGGGATACTCATTAGCTCCCATGCAACAAATAACATTATCAGATCAGTGGAGTATGCAACTAGTACCATACCAATGGTTGCAAGTAAAATTAATGAATAGTAAACTGCAGGAGAATCATGTTTTCTCATATAGTTAAAAGAGCCAACAGTTGTAAAGATTGCAACAATTAACATTGCAATTGCAAAGAATCCTCCAAATGCATCATCGACAATTACATCCTCAGAAAACAGAGCAGCTGAAACTATATTTTCACTAACAAATTGATACCCAACATACCCCAGAGATACAATTAGTGCTGCAAATGCAATTACAGCATAAAGCGAGTTTGAGCCTTGTTGCTCTTTTCTTATGATGCTAATTATTGGGAGTAGTATTCCTACAGTTCCTAAAATTCCAATTAATACAAGCGGGGTTGAGGTAACTTCGATCATTTCATCAATCACCTAAATTAGCAATATCAAGACTACAAATAGTAATCCAGCTCCAAATACGAATAGATATGATTGTGAAACGCCTGTCTGGGTTCCTTGCACAACTTTGGCACTCCATCCAACTGCCTTTTGCATTCCAGCATTCATACCGTAATCGATTGCGGTCTTTTCAAAGTATCGGAATACGCCCCTTGCTAACCAGAGGGGTGTTACAACAAAACACCAGTAGATTATGGCATTTAGATACCATCTGTTTAAGATAACTTTGTGGATTGCATAAAAAACGATATTAGAGTTTACGAATTTAACTGGATCAACCCATCGTCCAATGTAAAATATGTATCCTAGTCCAATACCTGTAGCAAATGCGACAAGTGATGAGCCTAGTGCCACTGGGTTTAGTCCTTGCAAGAATTCTGGTAGGATTGATGACTCGGCAGCTGCTACATGTTCTGTATGAATACCAAATGACTCCTCAAGGTATTCACCAAATAGGTGGTGCAACCCTTCCTCAGCAGACAACCCTATAATGCCAATACCAATTGTTAGTACTGCAAGTATACCATATGGAACCCACATGGATACAGGTGCCTCATGAATGTGGTGTCCTGCCTCTTTGAGCTTTTCGATGTGTTTACTATTCTTTCCAAAGAATACCATTCCGATCATTCTTGTTGTGTAAAATGCAGTAATCACAGCAGTTAGTACTGCAATAATGTATAGGGGTATTGCCCACTCATTTCCAGATTCATAAACTGCTGCAAAGATTGCATCCTTACTCCAAAAGCCAGTGGTAATAAATGGCGCACCCATCAATCCGAGACCGGCAGCCCACATAAACACATATGTCTTTTTCATCTGTTTTCTTAGGCCTCCCATATCTGTCATGAATCTAGAGCCAACAACGTGTAACAACGAACCTGCTGCCATAAATAATGACGCTTTAAACATTGCGTGTGATATCAGATGGTAGAATCCTGCTGTATAACCATCAACATATTGATGTGACAACCCTGCAACACCTAATGCCATCATCATGTAACCAATTTGAGAACCAGTAGAGTATGCAAGAACTTTTTTAATTTCTGGATTAACCATTCCTTGTGTTGCAAGTAATAAAGCAGTTATTGCACCAACCCATGCAATAATCTCAAAGAATTGATCTGCCATAATTCCTGCAGCACCTAATGCAAATACTAACGGACCAATCCTTGCAACTAGGAATACACCTGCCTTTACCATTGTTGCAGCATGGATTAATGCAGATACTGCAGTAGGACCAGTCATTGCCTCTAGCAACCATTCATTTAGTGGGAACTGTGCAGATTTCCCAATAGCTCCTCCAAATAGTAAAACAAATGCAGGGACCAACAACCCTTGAGCTTGCATTGCAATTGCCCAGTCATGTGAATCCATCAACTCTTTGAATCCAAACGTTCCTGCAAACAAAAATATCAAAAGCATGCCTGCAAGCATCATTATATCACCAACTTTGGTCATGATAAATGCCTTCATTCCGGCATGTGTTGGGGTATAGTAATCCAGGATACCAAGAACAGTACGACCCTCAACTCCGACATGGTCTTTCTTTTTATCACGATACCAAAAGCTTATCAAAGCGTACGATGCTAGTCCCACCCCTTCCCATCCAAAGAAGACTTGTAACAGATTATCAGATAACACGATTAACTGCATTGAACCAATAAAGAATAACATCCAGAACCAGAATCTTGTAATGTCTTTGTCACCTTTCATGTAGCCAGTACTGTAAATTATGATAAGAAATGAGATCCATGCAACAACATTTGCCATAATTATAGATAGTGGATCAGCTAGTACACCTGCTTTGAGACCTATTGCCTCTATCCACATCACCTGATCATGAACCTCGTATCCTCCCTCCAAAGCCATTGGAAGAAGAAGGAATGCAGCAGATAACGCACTCATTAAAGCAAATCCTACTGCAACAAAACCAGTTGCATGTTTTGATAGTTTACCAACGCCGGGAATGATTAATGCTGCTGCAAATGGCAAGATCCAGACCAGCCAAGCTGCTGATGCAGCAAACTCAAAGGGTAATCCAAGTATCATTTCAGTTGCTGCCATATTAAACTCCCAACACTCCACCCATGTATGGAATGATAGTCTTTAGGAAGATGTCTGGATAAATACCAATTACAATTGAGAATCCAGCTAGTACCATCATTGGTGCAGTCATGTACCAACTACCTTCCTTGACATTCTCAAGGTGTTCAGGGGTTTTTCCAAAGAATACACGTTTTAGCATCCAAAGCATATACGACATTGTAAGGACAGTAGCTACAAGACCCAAACCAAACGTTACAGCACGTAGTGTCGAGCCCTCTTCAACTGCAGTTTCCAGTGCTCCATAAAACAAAATCCACTCCCCCATAAATCCACTAGTTGGTGGGATGCCCATAATTGTTAATGCACCAATAACTGCACAGACAGCAGTGATTGGCATCTTTCCTGCCAACCCACCTAACTTGGAGATGCTCCTAGTTCCAACTTTGAGTATGATGATTCCTGCCATCATGAATAGAATGCCTTTTCCAATTCCGTGTGTGATGTACATCATCTCAGCGCCTGCTAAACCAAGTACTGATAATGAACCAATACCAAACAAGAGATACCCCATCTGACTAATACTAGAGTATGCAAGTAACCGTTTTAGATCATCTTGCATTAACGCCATAGCACCACCATAAATCATGGTGACTAGTCCCCAGATATGGAACCAGATTGCAAGGTCTGCAAATGTTAATGGTAAAAACTCTACAATTAATCGAAATATGCCATAAGCTCCTATGCCTATCATTGCTGGGGATAGTAATGCACTGATTGGGGTTGGTGCAGAACCGTGAACGTATGGAAGCCAGACATGGAACATGAATACAGCTAGTTTGACTCCTAACCCTAGTGAGATTGCAACTGCTGAATACATTGCAATGTCTGCGGGAATTTCAGATTCTTTTATATCTGCAAAATCAAAACTTCCTATGGTTAGACCTATCATTAAAAATCCTAATAATAAAACTACAGCTCCGGCATGTGTCCAAAACAGAAACATTAGACCTATCTTTCTTCTTGGACCATCACCCCAGAGAGCAACTAGAAAGAAACCTGGGATCAACATAACTTCAAAAAAGATGTAAAATTCGATAAGATTGGTAGATAAAACTGTTCCAAGCATTCCCATTGCAAAGACGAGGTATAACGCAAAGTAGAGTCCAGACTTTGCATTGACGTAACTAGTTAATGATGTAGATTCTACAACTGAGGTTTGACCACTACCATGTGATACATTTAGATTATTTTCTTCTTTGAATTGCTCATGAAACTTGTGAATCATGTATGGTTTTGAGTAGAGTGCCAAAATTGTAGATAGCACATAAATAATAATTGCAAATGGTGATGCCAACCCATCAAGTAAAAATCCAAACTCTCCAAACTGTTCAGTCCATGGGTAATGCTCCTCTACGGTACCGCCAGAAAGTGCAGCATTAATTATCAGAATCGTACTATACAACAAAATGGCAAAGGTAACCCACATAGCGTGAGTCGGCCCCATCTTCCTCCCAACTATATACACAACTGGAGACAAAAGTAGTGGTAAAAACACTGCCTGCAGTAATGCATATTCCATTATCCCTTCAAGCTCCTAAAGTCTGCAATATCGACATTTTGATACATGCGATAAGCCACAATGATTAATGACAAACCAACTGCTACCTCTGCTGCTGCAATTGCAATTGAAAATAATGCCATGCTTTGACCAGCACTGTGAGGTAAAAATCTTCCAAACGCTACCAGATTTAGATTTGCAGCATTGATAATAATTTCAACTGCAAATAACATACGAATAAAGTTACGCTTAACAGCAAGACCGTAAATTCCTATACCAAGCATGGCAACTGACACTAGTGTAAAATCAATTAGCTCGCTGGTCATTCTCCACATCCTCTCGTTTTGCCAAAACTAGTGCACCAGTAACTGAACCGGCAAGAATTAATCCCATCAAGATTAAAGCAGGCCAGTAGTATGTTACAAAGTCAGTTCCAATATCCCGGAAATTGGGGGCAGGCTCATCAGTGGTAATTGTTTTAATTCCAGAATCTAGAAATACAGCACCTAAAGATACCATAACAACTAACATCAAACCAATGCCTGCAAACTTTCGTCTCCTGTCTTCTATTTTGTTAAAGATTAGTTCTCTTTTTACCAACATTACAGTAAACAGTATCAAAACAGCGATAGACCCAACGTATACCGCTAGTTGAAACAAGGCAACAAAGGGCGCATCAAGTAGAAAAAAGAATCCTGCAACACCACCAAGTGTTCCCATCAATGCAATAGAACCATAAATTAATGATCTGAGTTCAAGGGCAGCAATAGCAGAGCCAAGAGTTATCACAGTTAATGCAAGAAAGGCAGCATCAGCCATGTGTTGCGCCCCTATCAGAAATTTTTATTTCACTGTCTTGTGCAACGTATGGTTTTACTTGTAGTTGGGCAGGAGTGTAAATTAGACCTTCTTTTGTAAATGAAGATAACTCGTAATCATGAGTCATGTATAACGCATAGAAGGGACAAGCATCAACACACAAACCACAAAAGACACACTTTCCATAGTCAATTTGCGGCATTATTGATTTTTTATTTTGTTTTTGATCTTCGGGAACTTTGACCATTGCGATAGCTTCTGCGACACCTTCACATGCAATCGAACATAGTTGGCACCCAGTGCAATGGTCATGGAACAACATGTGCCTTCCTTTCAACCCTGCAATACCAACGCCTGTAGATGGATCAAATTGATAACCATCACCTACAAACTTTAGTTTTTCCTCTGGATATCGAAGGGTAAATCGCTTTGTGGCAATGTGTTTGATGCCAGAATTTAATGCACGAATAATACCAGTTGCAGTTCCCATTATTGTAATCCTCCCGGTCCTAGCACTCCAGCGTAAAGTAAACCAAGTGCAATAAAGATGTTAACGAAGGCAAGCCCAATTAGTTTGGTCCATCCAAGACTCAGCAACATGTCAATTCGGATTCTTGGGAATACGCCTCTGGGCAACAAAATAAAGAAGATTACTGCTACAGTTTTTAGAACAAACCAAAATGCGCCATTAAGCATTGATTGCTCAAAGAGTGGTAGCCCAGGAATGGTTGCAGTGACTGGACCCATCTCTATTCCGGTTATAAGTTCTTCTGGAAATGGTGGGATAACCATAGGGCCATTCCAGCCACCTAGGAATATCACAACAAACAACCCAGCAAAAGCGTATAGTTTCAGATATGTCCCTAGTTGTACTAGTCCATACATCATGCCAGATAGTTCAGTTAACCATCCTGCGACAATCTCACTTTCTGCCTCTGGTAGATCAAATGGAATTCTTTCTAGTTCTGCAAGCATTGTAATAAAAAATACGATAGCCCCCACAGGTAAAAATACAATCCATGGGAAACTAGATTGGCTGGCAGCAATCTCAGAGAGATCAAGGGAGCCAGTTAACATGACAACTCCCAACAAAGATAAGATTAATGGAATTTCAAATGAGACCATTTGGAATAATGCTCGGATTCCTCCAATGAATGGGAATTTACTGTTTGCAGACCATGCAGAGAGAATAGTAATAATTGGAAAGAATCCAATCACTGCAAATACACCTAGTAGCCCCATCTCTACATCTGCTACAACCCAACCGGGGGCAACTGGGATGAATGCAACAAAGGATGCAGCAGCTGCAACAAATAGGACTGGAGCTGCCCAAAAAATTGGCTTGTCAGCTTTTGCAGGTATGATGATCTCTTTTGAGATTAACTTTAAGCCATCACCCATTAGTTGGAGAATTCCTTCAAACTTTCCGCAGTAGAATGGACCGACCCTTAGTTGTAGTTTTGCAAGCATCTTTCTTTCTACAAAAATTGTGCCAGCAGCTAATAATGCGGCAAATCCAAATCCAGGAAATGCCATCACTCTAAAGATATCAGTTGCCATAAATGCCTTGATTACCGGAACTATTCTAGAAGGGTCTGCCAACCAAGATAACGCAAGAAATGGTGTGAGTAGCTCTCCATCAATTACAGGCATTTCAACAACAAACAGAATCATAAATACTGCCGGAAGACCAACTAGAACCATTAGTAACATTATCCAAAAAATGTTATCAAGTAGTGATTTGATAAACTCACTTAGTTTGAAGTTTGGTGCAATAACTGACATTATCTATCTGCCTCCACTGGCCAGTAGTTTAGACTCCAGTAAACTGATGGCATGTTACCGAGCTTTTCACCTCTGAGGAGGTTTGGTAGTGCAATAAGATTTCGGAATGAGGGGACACTGAGTTTTACTCTGTATGGTTCTGCTTTACCATCTGATACGATGTAACAACCTAGTGAACCTCTACCAGACTCTACGCGTTTGTATACAGAGTTTAGTCCCTTGCCTTTGGGGTTTGGTTTTAGCTTGACTCTTACAGAACCGGATTTTGGCATCTTTTGTAATGCTTCTTTGATGATGTTGCAGCTCTCCATCATGTCAAGCCACGGAATTTTAGAGCGGGCGTAAGAGTCACCTTCTTTGAGTACGTTTGTGTGAACGTCTAATTCATCGTATACATCGTATGGTTCTTTTATTCTAAGGTCGTAATCAACACCACTAGCACGAAGTACAGAACCTGTGGTTCCATATCGTATAGCATCTTGTCTGGATAGGATACCTGTATCTCGGGTTCTTGAGATTAAGATGGGGTTGTCATAGAATACGGCTGCGTACTCTTTGATACGTTTCTCAAAATAGTTGACTTGGCGTAAACAGACCTCCTCAAAGTTTGGTGGCAAGTCATTTCTTACTCCACCGGGTACGAAATGGGCGTGTGTTACTCTGGCACCAGTCATTTTCTCCATTAAATCAATTAGGAGTTCACGGTCTCCTGCAGGCCACATAAACATAGTGGAATGACCTAGGAATATTCCATATATTGCAAGCCAGTACATGATGTAGATGCATCTGTTTAGTTCAGATGCAATTACACGGACATACTTTGCACGTTCTGGGACCTCGATGCCAAGTATTTCTTCTACCCCTAGGACGTATGGGTATAACACATTACAAGAATCATGAATTACTGGTCTTTCTAGATGGGGGATATTTAGGATGTAGTTACGGTATTCAGCCATCTTTTCCTCACCGCGGTGAACGTATCCTGGATCGGGGTCACATGCAACAATGTAATCACCATCAATTTGTACAACTAGTCTCATGTGTCCAGAACCGGGGTGTTGCGGTCCTACATTAAGAGTCATTATTCTCTCGTCAACTTTTTGGAGTGCTAATCCTGGGGGTAAGTCCATGGTCATTATTATCTGCCCTTTATTGCAAAGTCCTTTCGAAGTGGTGGTAGGTCTGCCCAATCTTCAGGCAGTAGTAATCGTCGGTTATCAGGATGGCCTTCAAAGAAAACTCCAAACATTTCAAAAATTTCTCTTTCATGAAATTCTACACTGTAAAATATGTCTCGAAGTGTTGGGAGTCGAGTTGCATCACTTCCGGGGATTGGGTTTGTTTCGCGGGGAGCTCTTGTTGCAAGAACTAGAATTTGTCTTGCTAGGGAGGGTTCGCTGTAGGAACCTATATGGTAAACAACTTCGATTTCGTTATCTGTTGGGTAGTCAACACCGGACACTGATTCTACGTGATCATAGTTTAGGGTATCACGAATAAATTCTGCAACATCGTGTACATGTTCTTTGGTTACGTTGATGCGGACTCTGTCTTTTTTTATAAATCCAACTGTGGTTTTTTCACCGAATTTTTCAATAATTTTATCAGAGATACTTTTTTCAAATGCTGGTTGACCGGGTGGGGCGGATGTTGGTTTTGCAGGGGTGGTGGTGGGTTTTGGTGGAGTGGTAGGTTTTGCAGGGGGAGGAGATTCAGGAGTAGGTTTTGGTGGAGATTCAGATTTTGGTGGAGATTCAGATTTTGGTGGAGATTCAGATTTTGGTGGAGATTCAGATTTTGGTGGATATTCAGGAGTAGGTTTTGGTGGAGATTCAGATTTTGTTGGAGATTCTACTTTAGGTTTAGTATCAGAAGGGGGATTTTCAGTTTCAGCACCCATTATACAAACTTCCTAGTCGTCATACATTTTAGCGTTTATTTGGGATTTTATATACATACCAAAGATCGATATTTGGCAGTATTTGTGAATTTTCTAGATATGGGTACTAGTGTGAGATATTGGCAGTAGTTCTATTTTTATAATTACAGACTATAGAGAACTTTTTATTAAAGTGCGTGATAAACATATTATCAGAATCCGAACCTCCTTGACTAACGTAAACTTTACACAAGTATAGCGATGGTATTTGGAGTTTATGTGGATTCTGACTTTTAATTTAGATAAATTATATTTTTAAGAGCATCTTAGGACATTATTTTATCTGACTCAATCACAGGGAGCAAGCAAACCTAAACCAAAATGTGAGCCATGTCCAAAAGACAATGGTCCCGGTATACTTTCTTCAAACTCTATCTGTACATTATATGCTCCAAATCCGGGCAGTTTAGATTTTCTCCATCTTTTGAATTGTATTGGCATAATTCCGGATCTCATTTTAGATTTGGCATCACTTATTTTTAGACTCTTAATTTTTATTTTTCCTTCAAATCTTTTTCTTATTTCATCACTTAATTGATCTTCCGGACCATCCTTGACATGTCTATCATTTTCACTTCCTCTTAAACTCATGTGACGATTAAGTACAAATGGTGTTACTGATTCCCACTTTTTTGAAGAACGTAGAATTGGTATTTGTTCAAAATCAGTAATTTTTCCTCGAGCTTGATACACAAGATCAAACCATTGAGATTGAGATCTTATCATTTTCATTATGTTCAATGCCTCAAGCTCTTTTTCATTAAAGAATTTTTTTGAAAGTATTGTGATATGATCTAGTATGCCATCTTTATCCTCATCTGTAGGAAGGTAATATGCATGAGTATGACCACTAAGTTTTTGTTTATTAGAGTCTTTACCGGAGAATGTCTCTGAAAGTTTTCCATCATTCTTTTTTCCGTAAAGGGACATTACAGCTCTTTTGATAATGTCTCCAACAATAATTGTATCTGTAATCTTTGGACGTACGTTTCCCGCAATTACATATCTTACTATATTTATCTGCGCATTGTTTGGTTTTGGAGTATGTTGCATCAGTGTAAGACAGTCTGCTTGTCGAATATATTGAACAAATTGGCTTCCATCTGGATGTGATTTTTTTGCCTTGTACATGTCTTTGATATTCACACACAAATTCTCAAGTGTGGCATCAGGTGTAGGAATTATCATAGTTATAATATTGTCATTATCATTGGTGCGGCCATCTTCTAATGGAGTGCAGTTTGATGTGATATTTTCTTCTGTTATTTTGACATGACACCAAGATTCGGCTCTGCCAAGATATTTTATTGTGTCAATTACCTTTGCTAGTATCTCTTTTTGTTCACTTTTAAGATCTAGATCGTGCCAGTTCACATAAAGATATTCGTCTTTATTTACCATTATGAAGGAATCAATCACCATCTCTGTGGTGTTTTTGATTGGCATGAAGTGTCTTGTATGAGATTGTATTGCATTTGGGATTTTAAATGATATTTTACTACTGCACATCTGTTTTAGTATGGGTTCCATTTTGGAGTTTTCTATATCACTGTGATATATTTTCCATGATGAAATTATTGCTCGCAGTATACGCCAAGGTGAAGGTGGCCAATCTATCAAACCTTCATTGACATTACGTCCCCATTTTGTTGCATGGTATCGTCCTGCTAAAAACTCAAACTGTAATGTCAGTCCTGTCTTCTCTTGGGATATTTTACTCATTTCCATGATAAAACCAAAATGTTAACATAGACATTTCTTATCTTTATCTAGTCTATTTTTTATATGTAATCGTTGTTGATGCTGGTAAATCATTTTTGCATTTTACTATCAATTCTTTGACTTTGGAGTCAAGAGTGGCTTTATCGGGTAGTACAAATCCATCAGACTCTGATACTATATCACCTTTAATTTTGAGATCACATGCTGTACGTAATCTTAATCCTTTTTCTAGAAATGTTCTTATCTTCCACAATGCAATGTTTATCAACAAGTCTGTTTGATTTTCATCTAAACCATAATTTCTTATCTGTTCTAGATCCAAATTAAAATATGCATGTATAGAATCAGATGTGTACTCTATACGTGGAAATGGTATGTGTCCTTGACCTTTTTCAGCGCCACCAGCTAATTCATCTTTACTGGGATTAATATTATCAAACTTCACACCCCCGCTTATTACATCATTTACATTGTCTGCTTCGATAAATGCAGATAGTGCTCTTGGAATCTTTATTCTGCCTCCTGGTTTAATTTGTGAAGCCCAAATGCCATGTATTAACGAATTGATATCCAATCCAAATAATACTTTGGCAGTCTCTTGAATATTAACACCATTATGATATTTCTTTTGCAAATCTACTAATATTTCTGTAATTGTAGAGTCTTGAATTATATAATTTGAACATATTCGATGTGCTTCTAAAACAGAATTTGTTAGATGATTCCCATGTTTATCTATTACCTTAACCATAGTTAGCCCACGTAATGATTCTGAAAAATCAGCTCCCTTTTTATTTAAACATACTAATTCCAAGCGATTTGCCATACTTTGAGCAGATTCAACCAATAATGATCTACTACCTGTACTTAGTTGTATTTCTGCTGCACCTAAATCAGGAAACCCAGTAGGCTGAAATCTCTTACCTTGTACTGGTTCCAATTCAACCTTCAGGAGTAGTCTATTATTGTCAGAATACATAGCAATCAAATAAAAGTCACATTTATTAATTTATTGTTTTAAAGTTTACTAACACGTCTGAGCAAGATGTGTGGTGTGACAACTAACATGACATTATTTTTTGTTGTGTAGGTTATTTTATCAAATATTTTTTAACTGATATTGTATATGAAACTAGATAATAACTATTGAGATACGATCGGTTTCTTTGGATTACATATTCTGGCAATTATCTTTTCTCTATCTGACTCTTCTAAAGGAAATAATAATGATGCAGTAATTTTATCAATTCTCTGTCTGGATTCAATGTTATAATGATATTGTGTTTTAGGATATGTTAATACATCATGGCCTGTTATGCGAAGCCGTCGTCTTCCTATTTGTACTGCGTTGTCTATCTTTCCTGCCTTGAGTAATCCTATAATTATGGGTTCAAACAAGGAATTTTTAACAGTATTTTTATTTTTAAATTCCTTGGGAGGAAAGTTAGATTTTAATGCTATGTATGATTCTGGCACAAAATCTGGAAGAATCCACAAATCTCTTTGATTGTAGTCAAGATATTTATCTTTATGATTGATCATTGAGAGAGGAAGTAAAAGATCAGATATCTTCTGATAATCAACTCTGCCTTCTATGAATCTCATTACATCCTTAACTGGAGAAAATATTGTAGAATTTAGTTGTATTTTAGAATCATGCATCTGCCCCTCCATACATCTTCTCTCAAGAATTTTGATCATGTTCTCAACTATACCTAAATTTTTCCATACTGCACTGCAACTTTTAGGTTCCCATTTTAGGGAATGATTGATCTCGATAGGTTCTAAATTATGTCTTAACTGTTTTTTTTCTCCAGATGATATTGCTGCAAGTGACACGGCCAGCCTAAACTCTGGTGTATCATCATAACATGCTTGTATCCATTCAGATGACAAATTTTGTACTGGCTTTATATCTTTAGAATAACTAGAAGACTGTGAAACTGTTCTCTCTATTTTGCCAATTGTTATCAAAACGTCTTGTAAATATCTCTGTTTACCATATATACAGAAATTTATAATTGCATCATCCACACTGCGTAATAGTAAACCAACAGACTTTGGAGATTTATTTCTAATGTATTTCTCACGAATCTTATCAATCCATTCCTCAATGTCTAGAAATAATGATGTCTCTGACTTTTCTACTACACTTATTCTAGATATATTATTGGCAAAAAATGCATCTCCTTTTCTCTTAAACAATCCAAATCTCTGAAATTCTGATAGACCCCTTTCTGTTCCCAAACTGGTCACAGCTCGTGCAAAATCAACACCGGTAATTGAATTTTTTGAACTTGTTTGTGCTCTTCCCTCATTGAAAACATATTTGATTTCATCATATGTGGCAGGATTATTCCACAGTGGGATCCATATCTCTCCTCTAGTTTCTTCATCAGATGCAGTTGAATATCCTGCAATGGAGGAATTAGTAGTAAAAGGAAATGCGGCTCGTTTTGAATTAGAACGTTTTGATATGCTACCTGCAAAAAGCATTGTGCCCTCTATTGTAAGTATAAAGTCCCATGGATTAATAAAATTATATGTTTTTCTCCCACTTGAAGCTATTCCAGTATATCTCCCGGGATGAAAATATGCAAAACTTGACTCTTCTAACTCTACTGACGTATTATAAAATGAATTGTTGATGAGTTCTTTTCTACGAGCATAAATTGATTTTTTGTTTGGTTTCTCAGATTCATCAGGCTTGATGATTAATTCTGTTAAATGGTCCATGAAATTAAATGAAATTTCAAAATTACCATCATTTCCACCACTTCCAAGTATTGTTCCATATTCTGGCTTATCAGAGGACATAACGTATCCCACATCCATCCAAGGAATTACAGCATTCTCTAATCTATTACGGCATTGTCTTAACAACACAGTTTTCTTCTTATCTTTTATTTCTTTGATTTCTTTTGAGTCATCTTTTAACGATGTGTTATCTTTGTCTTCAATTCTTTTTTTAATAAATTTTTTATACTCTGGAATTATGTCACCAACAATTTCATCTACTTGCTTTAAAACTAGTCTATACTTGTCAAATCTATGATCATTATTTTCCTTTATTTTATCAATAGGAGTTCTCTTTGGATTATAAAATCCACTATGCTTATTCCAAGGAGATACAATAGGTGTTGGAATATACTTTTCTAAAAAAAACTCTATCAACTCATTTTTTGTAATTTTTGTTTCAAGTACAAATATGTCATTTTCCCAGTATGCAGTTACCTCAGAATCTATCTGTTCTGCAACAATACGAAATATTCCCAATGCCTTAAGATTAGACATTAGTGGATCAGGTGAACAACCATTCAATTTTATTTTATTCATTACTATGAGACTCCTTGGCACTTGCTTTGGTGTCTGCTGCACGAATAACTGCCTCTAACAACGCCAACTTGAATGGTCCGTATTCCTTTAGCAATTTTAATGTCATTTGCAACCAAGATTGTTTTTTATCTTTTGTATTTCCAACTCGGGCAATATCTGCAACTATATCTACTTCCTTTGGCAGACCAGTATCTTTCATAATCTTTTCTTTACTCATTTTTGATTTTGGCCATTTATCTGATAGAAATATTGGAACCTTTGCACCACATTCCATATCAATTCCTAAGAGGTATCTTTTATCATGTATTGGCATATTTCTTTGTGTTGGCATGGTTCTCATTGATAGTCTAACCTTACCATGGTGTGATGCTGTTAGATATGCCACAAGTTCCAAATTAGGTATGTTTTCTATATTTAGCACAGCTAAAGCACTAAAAGCCTCATGACGGTAATTGTCAATTTCATGTCTTGCGAATCCATCCCTTTTTGCCCAAAATTCATCGCGTGATACGTTATTCTGACCATGGTTTTTTACCATCGTATTTTGAAATATATAATGTGCCTTTCCTACATCATGATATTTTACAACATCTAACAAAGTATCTTTTAATTTATCCAGATAGTATAGGGGCTTGATTATATTCTCTGCCTCTTTGATTACATGCACAGTGTGATCGTTTAGAGTTATCCATTTCATGTTATTTGATTCTGGATCATTGCTATTTCCTTCTTCATTGTATGACTCATCTTTGATTTGTTCCTTTACAGATTTTTTGGACGTTGGATCCCATCCAATCTCGTCGTCATATCCACCATCATCACAACGAACCAAAAGTGTTTGTCCCGGATATATTTGGGGAGGGGCTTCCTCATAAGTATCACTTTGGATATCATATGTCCAAAGTAATATTTTATTGGCTTTTCTAAACTTGTCCATGTCATATATTGGAACTAGACATATTTCCTCATCAGATATGCGATGTTTTGGAGGCTGTTTTATTTTTTTATCCCAATTCTTCCAAATGACTGCCACATCTAAGGATATGTCAAGTGATCTCACATACATAGAAACATCAGTATGATTCCCAGTCATATCTGGAGTCGTATCAAACAAACCGATAATGTCTGATTCTCTTATCACAGATTCGTGAATCATTTCCTTTTTCTGTGAACCTAATGAATTAGGAGACATGGATTGACCATATTTTTGTTCGATCTCTTCTTCGGATTCAATCATGTCTTTTTCTTCATATGGATTAAAATTGCTGTCATCTAATCCTATTATATGAATTTTAGAATCATCATAATCCCCTTTTCTATTACACCGTCCAAACCTTTGAACCAAGCTTGACCAAGGGGCCATTTCTGTAATCAATGTTTTTGCAGAAATATCTATTCCTGCCTCAACTACCTGAGTCGATACAATTATCATATTTTTTTTATTTGAGGAGATTAATTCTCCTAGTTGTTTGTTTAGGTTTTGTCTCTCTTTTTTTCTAAATCTAGAGTGTACAAGCATGCAATCATCATTCATACTTTTTTTGAGCTCTTTGAATATACTCTGAGCTCTCTTTACCGTATTAACTATAACAAGAGTTATAGTTCCATCAATATGTTTTTCCTTAATTGATGCTATCTCATTTTTTGTGTAATCATTTTTGGGTATAGTAATATCCATCTTTACAAGTTGTTTTTTAGCATTATTTCTCTTTTCAAGATCTTTGTTTTTTGAATCTTTATCACCTAGCGTAAACTGGGAGCATTTTTTACTATCAAAATCTATTGTGTTTAACCATTGTGGGTTTACAGTTGCAGACATCCATACTGTCTTGTGTGGGCCATATGTTCCCATCTTATTTCTGAACGCTTCTAGTTGAACTGATGTTACAAGTCCATTGCGCATTAGTTGAATCTCATCCATTATCCACAGACAGTCATTATTTAGTAATCCAAAATCTCTTGGCCATTGGTATGGACTTGCCACATAACCTCTGTTAAGTGCTCTTGAGAGAAGCATGTCCTGTGTACCAATCAGTATTATATTTTCTTCTGGATGCATAAGGTATTGTTTATCTACATTTCCCCCCATCATTGTAACTACTTTGATTGTATCCTTTAATCCAAGATTATCTAACCACTTTTCAATTCTTGTTACAGTCTGTTCTACTAGTACACGCATTGGTAAACAGTATACCAGTCTTCGCGGGGTGCTTTGTCGTATTTTTTCATCAGAATTTAAAATTCTCCACAGATATATTGCTAAAATTGATGCTTCTGTTTTTCCAGCACCTGTGGGGATGTTGAGAATATTTGGAATTTCTTCCAAACGTGACAAGTCTTGTTGATAGGGATAAGGTGAAAAATTTGTAGCTTTTTTGAAAAACTCTTCAAATGTGTCACTGATGTAATTATTCATGATAATTGATTTTTACTTATAAAAATAAACTTTTTTATGATATTCAAAAACAATGTGGTTTATTCACTCAGTTGAGGTTTGTGGCGTTTGATCATTTTTCATTATATAATTTACCATGTATGATCCATTTGGATATTCTGACTCTTTCTTTCTAATATTATTGTTAATAGTATATAGATCATCCATTGTGATATCTTGCTTTGGTAATAACACTTTGAGAATATTTTGATTTTCACTGTTTTGTATCTTGATTGTTTCATTAAATGGGATACAGTTTATGACGTTTTTTGTTTTTTTTATTTGCACATTACACCATGACTTGATTTTTCCAAGATAATGTATGTTGCATAAGATTTGTTTTAAAATAGACTCTTCTTCAAGATTCAGATTCAAATTAGGCCAAATCATATTGACTGGATTATTTTTATTTATACGAATGAATGTATCTAAAATTATACTATTATTTTTTTTAGAATTAACATGCATGTATGATGCATATGGAATATGAAATTTTGGAGGCATGCTTGATAATTTTTGGATTATAGAATAGATTTGTGTTTCATTTAATTCGGGTAGATTGTATTTCCAAGAGGATATCATTGCTCTAAAAAACCTATACGGAGATGGTGGCCACTCGGGAACATTTCTGTTTGAGTTTCCCCATTGCTTTGAATAATATTTACCAGTTGTTAATTTGATTTGAATTGCAATCATAATTATTTATAAAAGACTTTTTATTTTTACTTTATGTTCTATTTTATAAGATTGTGACTTTATTGTTACAGAAATGCTAAACCGTGAGGTTTGGATTTGTATTACCAACAAGCTTTAATGGGGCTGTAACTTTATCGATACAGAAATAAGTGAGTTCAATCTTTGTTATGTTAGAATGTTAATTGCTTCAATGAGGCTGTAACTTTATCGATACAGAAATAACCATACAAGTGATAGACAGTTACAAGGATATGAAGCTTCAATTGGGCTGTAACTTTATCGTTACAAAAATTCGTTATCACTTGATTGAAAAAGACAAAAAATCTTTGATGAGATCTTTTAGGTTATTCATGTCTAGTTTTTTAAATACTTATAAAATACAATTATATAGAAATCATGTATTAAATAAGTATGGTAAAAATCCAAACAAGGGTTAGACAAATCAATCAAAAGTCAGATAGTACAGAACAGGGTCTTTTTTCGACTCTAGATGCATCACCATTTGATTATGGTGAAAAAACATTGAGTTTCAGGATCAAGAAAAACGATAAAGACATAAAAGATATAGTCATAAAATATGATGAAGGTCGTAATTTTTGTGATGTTGAATTTTGGGGGTTTGTGAGTATTGGAAATTTTTTGCATGTTCAAAAAATCAAAGTTGAGAAAGGAGTTTTTGGGGAGGGATTGTCAGAGATCATAAGGAGTACTGTGCAATGACCGTACGAATTGCAGTATGTCCAAGACCAAAATGTGGCCACAAATTTTTTACGAGACAGTCAGAAACTGCACAATGTTCACAATGTTACAAAGTTTTCAAATTGTGATCATCTCATTTTTTATTTTTTTAGATTGTTTTGAATTTGTGGGTTAGCGGAAGAACCTGTGAACCAAAAAATAGACTTTCCAGGACTTGATGAATAATTCAAGGCCAAAAAGGTGAGGTTGGTTGGGTTAAATCTGAATTCATTTTATCTTATCCAAATGTGTTTTATACCTAAATTATTTTATACTTATAAGATATTATTATATAGAAATGTTGTATTGGGCAAGTATGAAACATAATATAACGCCAGAAACGGTTGAGTCAGGAGAGAAATTATAGTGAAAGTCGTAAAATGCCCTAAATGTAGATACGAGTTTGGCACAAAAAAAGAATCAGCTTGTCAATGCTCAAAATGTTCTGAAATTTTTGCAGTATAATAATTTCAATGGGGCTGTAACTTTATCGTTACAGAAATCATTCTCACAATTTCGGTCGTGATAATACGCAGGAATGCTTCAATGGGGCTGTAACTTTATCGTTACAGAGATTTTCTTAAACCTCCTTGTCGCTGATCCACCCAATTCAAGCTTCAATGGGGCTGTAACTTTATCGTTACAGAAATTTCATTAAACCTTAAAGGATTATCTTCCATAACTATGCTTCAATGGGGCTGTAACTTTATCGTTACAGAAATGGTTTTTGCAGCAAGAAGATATTTGCCATTTTTCATGCTTCAATGGGGCTGTAACTTTATCGTTACAGAAATTTATGACCGTCAACAGTTTTGTAATTATACTCAAAAGCTTCAATGGGGCTGTAACTTTATCGTTACAGAAATTTTTTGGGGTCTTGGAAGAATACCGAGATAGTCCAGCTTCAATGGGGCTGTAACTTTATCGTTACAGAAATGACGCTTTTGAATCTGATCCCTTGATCTAAAAATGGGTGCTTCAATGGGGCTGTAACTTTATCGTTACAGAAATACTGTAAATCCTCATAAACGCTCACCAACCAATCAAGCTTCAATGGGGCTGTAACTTTATCGTTACAGAAATAATGACAGCAGGGGCAGTGTAATCCTTCCCACTGTATGCTTCAATGGGGCTGTAACTTTATCGTTACAGAAATAAACATACCACAGAATACAAAAACCCAAACAAGTCGGCTTCAATGGGGCTGTAACTTTATCGTTACAGAAATCCTACAAAACAACGAAGACACCAGGTGGTTAGTTCCAAGCTTCAATGGGGCTGTAACTTTATCGTTACAGAAATTTTAAAAATGGAAAATATTTACTCGCTGCAAAAGCCATGCTTCAATGGGGCTGTAACTTTATCGTTACAGAAATTGAGTTGGGGTTTGTCTATAAAACTATGATAACCTGGCTTCAATGGGGCTGTAACTTTATCGTTACAGAAATTGATTATAGGATCATCAGTGGTCACTGTTCTACCAAAGCTTCAATGGGGCTGTAACTTTATCGTTACAGAAATGTTAGTAGTGGTCTATTGTGGTAACTTGGTAATATTTGCTTCAATGGGGCTGTAACTTTATCGTTACAGAAATCACTGATGAAAGCAGGCACCGTGTTCATGATGGACACGCTTCAATGGGGCTGTAACTTTATCGTTACAGAAATTCAGAGATGTACGAGTGGAGAAAATTGACCTTGACCCGCTTCAATGGGGCTGTAACTTTATCGTTACAGAAATGGCGACTTCCTCAAATGCGTTAATGCCATGATGGAACTGCTTCAATGGGGCTGTAACTTTATCGTTACAGAAATTCCCATAAACTACAACCCCCCTACTTGGGACCAGTCCGATGCTTCAATGGGGCTGTAACTTTATCGTTACAGAAATTTGGCATCCACCACGATGCATTCTTTACGGAACATATAGGCTTCAATGGGGCTGTAACTTTATCGTTACAGAAATTATACAATATGTCCGTAAATAAGACATGGGTAACAAAGCTTCAATGGGGCTGTAACTTTATCGTTACAGAAATTTCTGTTATACCATTGAAAGTGGAGAATGGATAAGGGCTTCAATGGGGCTGTAACTTTATCGTTACAGAAATGTGACAAGCCAATACTTTGGAAAGAGGAGATCGCCCTGCTTCAATGGGGCTGTAACTTTATCGTTACAGAAATTTCTGATGACACACAAGAATCTGTTGATATTGTCAGTGCTTCAATGGGGCTGTAACTTTATCGTTACAGAAATTATGATCATAGACTCGATCCCCTTTATGGATTCCACGCTTCAATGGGGCTGTAACTTTATCGTTACAGAAATGACTTTACAGCGCTATTCTTATATTCTCAATGTCCGTGCTTCAATGGGGCTGTAACTTTATCGTTACAGAAATTGTAGAATTGCTTTCAAAGAATGATGAAATTCCTCCGCTTCAATGGGGCTGTAACTTTATCGTTACAGAAATTATCACCTGGTTTAATACAGTCTTCAATGTCATTCTGTGCTTCAATGGGGCTGTAACTTTATCGTTACAGAAATTTAGATTCATACAAATAATTAACGAATTATTTCCTTTGCTTCAATGGGGCTGTAACTTTATCGTTACAGAAATATGACTGAAACTAAAGACAATATGACCCTACTAGAAGCTTCAATGGGGCTGTAACTTTATCGTTACAGAAATTTTTTCTGTTTGGACCTGGAATAAATGGTACAGTCAGAGTGCTTCAATGGGGCTGTAACTTTATCGTTACAGAAATCAGGTTATTCTCAAAAGGTCACTGGGTCAGAGGAATAACGCTTCAATGGGGCTGTAACTTTATCGTTACAGAAATCTCACGCCTAGTTTTTTAACAGCTCAGTATATCATCGCTTCAATGGGGCTGTAACTTTATCGTTACAGAAATATGGATTGTGTATTAATACAACAAACAGAGATCCTTGCTTCAATGGGGCTGTAACTTTATCGTTACAGAAATTTGGAAGTCGCCAAGAAATTAGGGTACAAGGACACGCTTCAATGGGGCTGTAACTTTATCGTTACAGAAATCCTGTAATTGTCTCTAAAACCGTTATTACATCTTCGTTTTGAGTTGTTTTGCAATAGTTATCTGACGGTTTAAACACATCATAGATGTTACTGTGGCAAGATATATTTTTCATATATAATACATCAGCGAGTGCGACAGCGTGTTTACAATAACTCGTAGCCCCTCGCATTCTATTCATCATATCACGATAGATGTCTCCTTTTCAGTATCAATTTGTGCACCTATTACAGATATTTTTTCTTGGCTTTTCTCTATAGAGCCTAGATTGATTATCATAACTTTGTCTTCAGCCATATTCATGATACTCTCTAGTTCTTCTCTCATAATTATGATCTCCTTGGAGTTGAGATCACACATAAACACAGAGTATTGTACAGCTTCTCCATACCCTTTCATCTTTTTATGTATCTGTATTAATCGTTGGGGGTCACGTATATCATAACATACAAAATATCTGTTGCGCAAATTTTCACCTTGTCCTAAATGCAGGATATGTTGGAATCTCTCCAAGAATATGCCGTGCAAGTAATCTTGTTTGGGTTTCCATGATGCGTTTATAGCTAGCAGTATAACCCAAAAGTGGATGAGTAACAACAGAATCCATACGTCTCTCGTATGCAGATATCACTGTAGAGCGCCCTTTATTGGTAAGGTTTACTCCAAAATCAGTCTTTACAAAATCTGATGAAGAAATTTCACCATTATTGATAAGCGTAATGCATGTAGAATCTGCCACAATTGGTCTGAATTCCTCGATCATATCAAGTGCAAGTGCTGGTTTCCCATATTTTGGCATATGAAGAAATCCCAGATATGGATCAAGACCCACTCTGGTAACTGTAATTAATGCATTCCTTGTTAACATGGAATACAAAAATGATATGACAGCATTAATGGGATCCTTGGGAGGTCTTCTGTTTCTTCCATTGAAATTAAAATCCATTGATTCAGATTTTATCATGCCATTAAATTCTGAGAAATATATACGTGCAGCCATTCCCTCTAGTCCAAGAAGCGTATCATACTGTTTTACAGTACATGCACGTTGTGCTAATATGTTCATCTGCTCTATCTTATCTATAGGTGGAGATTTGTGATTCCTACGCAGCAGAGTCATACAATTTTTTATTTTTCCAAACACGATCTGACGAGCTATTCCAATGGATGCATTTTTGAGATCATATTTTTTATGCTGTTTTATTCGTAATTCTATATTTTTATGTGATAGTCCAGTAGTAATACCTGTAAACCATCCCCCCATACGTCATATAACAAATAGGGATATTTCGCTTGTTTAACTCCCTTATTGCCTGTGTTGTGATCTGAATATTTCCAAATAGTGTAATTTCTGAAATATCTATCAATCTAATCTTCTTTATTGTTGTATCTTTTGATTTTACATGAATACAGTCACCTGATTTTGCAACACGTGCACCTTGTTCTTGGATGTATACTGTATGGTGTCACCTCTCATAGGATACATTCTACGTATCTGTTCGTTGTTTGTTTGGTGGGTCTCATCTGATAACAGATTGACTTCATCTGGTAGACAAATCCCCACAAGAGAACACCTTGGACATTTTGGACTGTCAACTAACGGGGCAGGCATTGTATCAGACTCTGCCATTTCTTTCATCTCTTTGATCATCTGCAATGTTTTTTTTATTGTATTATCATCTAGATTAATTTCAATTCTTTGCTTTGATGCAATATAATAAATAAACCCCTTTGTACATGTGTATCCATTTGCACGAAGTAAGAGTCCTTGAGCACATACTGTATTATGTGATCATCGTATGTTTTGTTTGGAGTATCAGGTGTGTTGCCACGTTTGTATTCTATTGGTGTTGCAATATTTCCATCTAATTCAAGTAGATCTGTTTTAGATATCAATCCAAGTGCTATATCAGATAAAGTAATTGATCTGGCATGAATCTGTTCTATTATGGTTTCATCATCTTTATTGGTACTTTGTTCAAGCTTTTTTCCTCCTGATGGTTTGTCTACATTTCTGTGTTGGTATTTACCATCTATTACATCTTGATTGTATTCAAATTCTGCTTGAACCCATTCCATATATGCAACGTTTACAGTATACAAATTGTGTTAGCATTCTTACTAGGATGAGACTTGGATTAACACTTGATGTGACCATATATTTTGAAAATATTTTTCATGTAAATAAATCAAGATATAGGGGAATGCTAAATGAGAATGTGTGTAATGAGATTCGTAGTAGTGAGGATTTACCGCTAATGGATGCTCTCAAACAAATTTCTGTAACGATAAAGTTACAGCCCCATTGAAGCATCACTGTGTTTATCGGTGTGGCAATTCTTCTATCTGATTTCTGTAACGATAAAGTTACAGCCCCATTGAAGCGATGTATGGATGGATGGAAATGGTGACCCACAGAGTTATTTCTGTAATGGTAAAGTTACAACCCCATTGAAGCATCTTTTCCTTCCTATCCTTCAAATGTACTTTCTTGACTGCATACTGCTCGTTCATCTACCTAATAATCAACTGACTATCTCCCATAAACCCAACCCTGTCACCATGATCAGAATACACTTCAACAAAATACTTTACGGCATTCAACAAAGCAATATACTCCAATTCATTATTCGTATAACTAGACATAATCTTATTATCCTCAAATACACATGCCTTATCAGTAAGATCATCATAAAAACAAACACGTTTACCTGCTGTCCCGTCATCAAAATAAATATCAACCATGTTATTGATTATACCTCAAATCAATGTCAACTAAACAATTGCTCATACGTTTAAAAGCTTCAGTTACAAGTAATCCTTCTTGCGCTAATTGTTTATTATTATCAAAAACTCCCAACACAAAATATTCTTCTATCTTAGATGGAAAGTTTTTCATCATATAACGAAGCTCCTCTTCATTATCTGCTAAATATACTTCAAATTTAGCGATATCAGATCTTGACTCGATATCCTGACACTTAAGCCACGTACTAGTAAAAATTGAAAACGCATCATCAATAAACTCTTCTGCTTCACTTGAGCTATTACTATATTCTAATCTATCAGGTACTTCTAATACTTCATCATTTCCAATACTAAGTAGCGTCATAACACCTACACCTATAATTATCACAATTGTTAAAACAATAATAAAACCTGCTATTGTATATTTAACGTCATTCATGATGAGGCATGGGCTGTGGAATATTGAAAGTAGTTCGCCCCCTATTTGACATTGTATTCTTCTCCTGTTTGTTCATCTATTACTGTTTCTCCTTTTGGAGGCATCTTACGTACAAAAGCCTGAGCTGCTTTTCTAAGATATTCCAGTTCAGGGACTGGTCTGTTGCAGTTATACCATTTCATGAACAAATCTATCGGATCACTCTTCCACATCATGATTGCCTCAAATCGTGGTAGTTTGCGTTGAATCTCACCATAAAGATGTTCAAGTTTGCCATTAGTTTGTGGACGGTGTCCAACTCCTGCAAGTATCTGTCGTATGCCCAACTCTACAAGTTTTTTCTCAAATCCACTTTTTCCTTTTTCTTTGAGCTGTTTGGAGTTTGCATAAAACTGTGCATCATGGTCAGTCATTATTGCTTGGGTGCTCAAGTTTATGTATTTGTGTAATCCCTTGTGCCATGTCCATGCACTTGTACCTCTGGCAAGACTGATGTGTCTGTCTTTAACAGATTTTGCATGTTTAGCTAGGGGATGAACTACTTTTTTACAAGATAGAATTTCTGTTACGATAAAGTTACAGATCCATTGAAGCGAGAACATCCGAGGAGCGGGTGAGCCAATCATTAGAGAATTTCTGTAACGATAAAGTTACAGCCCCATTGAAGCCATTTAGCCTCCGACGATAAAGCGACTGCTTCAACTATTTCTGTAACGATAAAGTTACAGCCCCATTGAAGCACAGTAGTATCTAGATCACAATGACATATAGGGCAGATTTCTGTAACGATAAAGTTACAGCCCCATTGAAGCCTGAAAAATCAATCTTGGCCAAAAAACAGAATTCAAATTTCTGTAACGATAAAGTTACAGCCCCATTGAAGCTGTGTGACTTCTGGCGTGGCACCCAATGCGACTAGTAAATTTCTGTAACGATAAAGTTACAGCCCCATTGAAGCTGAGATTCCCTACTGGATGACAAGATCGGTATCAAGTATTTCTGTAACGATAAAGTTACAGCCCCATTGAAGCATTCCAAATCTTGCGTTAGTGTGAAAACACCTGACAGATTTCTGTAACGATAAAGTTACAGCCCCATTGAAGCATCGTCTATTTCCTCAGCTGTGTGAGTAGATGCAAATTTCTGTAACGATAAAGTTACAGCCCCATTGAAGCTATGATGGATTATTTGCAGATTATTTTTTGGTCCAAATTTCTGTAACGATAAAGTTACAGCCCCATTGAAGCGAGTATTTTTATCTTAATACGGTCTGATTCTTTATGAATTTCTGTAACGATAAAGTTACAGCCCCATTGAAGCCCCATAACTTCTCGTTCAAAGTCTGCGTTAGGCATTGATTTCTGTAACGATAAAGTTACAGCCCCATTGAAGCACGGGAGAGGGTCCGCAAGTCACCGAGGCATGGGCTAATTTCTGTAACGATAAAGTTACAGCCCCATTGAAGCATTTCCTCAACGTGTGTATAACAGCGAAGAACACACATTTCTGTAACGATAAAATTACAGCCCCATTGAAGCAATGAAGTGAGTTTCTGCTTTGTTCTCAACAAAATTAATTTCTGTAACGATAAAGTTACAGCCCCATTGAAGCGGTGACCGCTCATTAAGAACATCTGCAACCACACCGGATTTCTGTAACGATAAAGTTACAGCCCCATTGAAGCAGAAGCGCCTTTGCTCGGGGTAGTGCTTCAATGTCAACAAATTTCTGTAACGATAAAGTTACAGCCCCATTGAAGCAATCTGAAAAGTGACATGTTCCTCGAGGGCCTGGCAATTTCTGTAACGATAAAGTTACAGCCCCATTGAAGCCTATTCTCCGTCTTGGTATGAGATTGTGATAGCCATAATTTCTGTAACGATAAAGTTACAGCCCCATTGAAGCTCGCCAAAATCGAATGTACCATACGTATGATCAAGGAATTTCTGTAACGATAAAGTTACAGCCCCATTGAAGCAAAGGAAAATACACCCCTGAATCTGGTGAACAAGCAATATTTCTGTAACGATAAAGTTACAGCCCCATTGAAGCTAGCATCTATTGAGCAGTGTTAACCAGGTTAATGACTGATTTCTGTAACGATAAAGTTACAGCCCCATTGAAGCTATGTTGATACCCCTAATAATGCCGAATACATGAAAAAATTTCTGTAACGATAAAGTTACAGCCCCATTGAAGCTTCCAAGGCTAGACGGAAGACACCGATAAAATCAACAAATTTCTGTAACGATAAAGTTACAGCCCCATTGAAGCGAGAACATCCGAGGAGCGGGTGAGCCAATCATTAGAGAATTTCTGTAACGATAAAGTTACAGCCCCATTGAAGCTGTATTGTTTTGATAAATTTAAAAAAGTAATTTTGTTTTTGGTGTAAATCAGTCCAGAAACCAAGCCCAGAAACTTTACAAGATCTCTAGGAGGTATTATTCTAATTTTATCATTTTGGATATATCTACCAAATTATTATAAAATGATGATTTTATTTCTTAATCATAGTTTCATGTGTAAAAATTATAAAAATATCAAACTTTACAAACTAAAAATTATACAACCTTTCTAGCTTTCATTCTCTTGATTTTTTCTTGCAACAACATGCATCCTTGGATAAGAGTTTCAGGTCTAGGTGGACAACCTGGAACATAGACATCAACTGGAATGATTCCATCAATTCCTGGAAGTACATTGTATGAATCAAAATACAAACCTCCAGTAATTGCACATGCCCCCATAGCAATCACATACTTTGGTTCAGGCATTTGATCATAAACTAGTCTAAGACGTGGTGCCATCTTTCTTGTGATGGTTCCTTGTACAACTACAAGATCACATTGTCTGAGTGAACCAAATGCTTCAATGATGCCAAATCTTTCAACATCATATCTGGGACTAGAAGCTGCACCAAACTCTACACTACAACAAGCTGTTTCAATGTGAACAGGCCAGAGGGACCAAATTCTACCCCAATTAACGGCATAACCTAATGGTTTGTCAATTGCTTTTTCTAAAATGTCCCCTAATTTCCCGATGAATACATTTGCATTTTCTGGTGTTAGTAAATCTTTAAGCAATCTTATCCCCTATCTTCCTAAATACAATTTGTATAAAAACTACCATATTCTTCTTCTCCCAGACTGGTATAATGCAAATGCCATTGCTCCAAACATGATGGCCAAAAACCCCATCATGGGTAGAGTTGCCATCTTTGGAATTTCTAATAGTGCACTACCCCACGCATACAAGAAAATTGCCATCACATCAAAGACTACAAACATCAGAATATACGGATAATACTGCATCATAAAGTGTGTTCTACCCTCACCGGAAGGAACTTGACCACACTCCATTGGCAAAAATTTTACAGGATTGCTTATTTTTCGAGGAGAGATCATCCTAGAGATGATTAAAGCTGGAGCCATAGCTGCTACGGCAAAGCCAAACATCAATACAACGGTACTGTAATTGCCAGCTAGTTCTCCGACCAATTTAGCTTTTTATTCCAATTTTTGTATATAATTCAATCGTTTTAGAGTTTTTGTACTCATCGAGATACAGAACTATGATGTTGATTACGAGGATTCCATAAAAGTTTATCAGTAATATTTTCTTTATTTGGAAACAATTCATTAATTCGATAATTTGAATTATGTAGTTGCTCATCAACAAATGGCTGAACAGATTTGAAAAGTTCTTTTAGAAAACTTTCATCAAATGTATACACTTGACAATAAGATAACACGTTAAACAGCGAGTTGTGACGTAAACCTAAGAGAGCATCTCTAATAAGAGATTTGTCATATTTAATATCAAACAATGTTTTCCACGTTGGATGGGTAAAATCACTAAGTTTGGAATAAATTTCAGACATGTTTTTCAAAAGATCACCTGTATACAATTTTTGTTTGTAAAAATTATAACCTAATTTATATGGTTTCTGGTTCTTTTCTGATAATTCAACATAATCTAAAAATTCAGCTTCATTACATAATCCTACATAATATTGTGCCAAGATAGATTCATGGATTTTTCTTACAAGAACTCGTGATGCAGCTATATTTCCATTTAGAATTATTGTATATGCATCACCAATTATTCTAAAATTTTGTGTATATAATGAATGTGATATCGCTAATCTTTTATCTATTGAGGAACATTGTGTGGGTAAGCCATTAGGATATTTATCATTTAGATAACTAGCTACTTTTTCATGTAGTTCATATTGATATCTAATTCCCTCTTCTACTTCCAGAACTAATTTACCATTATCTTTCATTGTTTGTAATCTATATTTGATATAGGCTTCTTCAATAGCAGAAAATGAATGAGTATCAAATGGCATTGTAATTAATGACATGAATTTGATATATATGTATGTGATTGTCTGAAATTCGAGTAAAATGTTTACAAGAATCAAATGATTGATAAGTATTATGAGGAGATGTCATTTAGAGCAAAATCTTGAAATAGAAATTCATACAACAATTAAACACAAAGATTCATGGAAAAATCCATGTTACAAGTTGTAGGTTATGTAACAAGTGCAACTCGGAAAAAAATTGCACATTGTGACTCTACAACTATGACATAATGTCAGATAAGATACCAAGAGACCATAGGATTGAAATAACAAGATTGATTTTGGTGACTCTTGACCTACTTCTCTCAGTCTATCCAAATAGGCATGATAAAATGCTAAAGATGGTTAGTTTAAAATAAACTGCCTAGAAATAGTGGAATTTTTATTAAAATCTACTTTTATTTGATCACTGAAAGATCATACTTTTACACGTATCTTCCCGGTTAGTAGTTTTTGCATCAAGCCTTTCTTTAGAAGTTCCAATTTTTTCTTGTATTCTTGATTTTTCTGAATGTATGCGTCAACTCCAGACAGGATTGATGCAATTTTTTGTTGTTCTGATATTAAAGGTAATATTATTAGAAATTTTCTAATAATATTCTGACTAATATTTGGTTGTCCTGCACCCATTCCAAAAGAAACTAAAATCTGTTTATTATTTATGAAAAATTGTTGTAAAAAATATTCATCAAAACTATGATTTGGTAAAATTGCACATATAGCTTGATTTGTAGTTCCTTCTTTAGATAGTATAGCAGTTTTACCTATGGTTGCACCATACATTGCAATCAATAATGTATTTTTTGGAAATTTTTTTGCGGAAGAATCATTAATTGCTGCTAAAGTTATTTTCTCTTCAGAATCATTAAGATAATTATCTTCCAATTCACCACTTTTAATCCATATGTTACTACCTTCATAATATTCAGAGTTATCCCTACTTGGCGTTCCTCCACTAGTAGATTTAATGTTAAGATCTTCAATTGATTTGATTTCCCATTTCTCAGGAATTTTAATATCTTTTCCAAAATACCATTTTACCTTCTTAAACTTGTCATGTCCGATACCACGGGTCAACAGATTCTGCATAAGCCCTTTTTTTAACTTTTCAGTATTCTCAATTATATTTTCCGTAGATTCAATCAATGCATCAACATTACAAAGGATTGATGCAATTTTTTGTTGTTCCCTCTTATCTTTAGGAATTTCAAAAGTTTGTTCTTTTAATTTTGAAAAATGTCTCTTATATCCTTCGGATAAAAGATTTTTATCTTTAATAGTATAATACAAAAATTTAGGAATGCATTTTTCAGCGTTTGCTTGAATTATTTTTGTACCGTCAGCACCACAGGCGAATGGAAAATCAATGAATTTTACAATTAAAGTATGATCACCAAAAATGATTACGGGTAAATCACCTTTATAGAGTAAAAAAGAATTATTAACATATCCGCCGATTCTTGATTTGCCTTGATCTATAATTGGGTATTTTCCTTTTTCTAAATAATCAGAAGTTTTAATCCCATTTTTAGATGATTCATTTATTGTGATTTCAGATAATTTTTTAATCTCCCAATCTTGTGGAATTTCAATCTCCTTTCCAAACAACCATTTGACTTTCTTATATCCTGATTTCATAATTCTCAACTCTCCAAAATCTCAACATAATTTCTATCAAGCCATGCTTTTCTTTTTTCATAATCTGGCATAAATTTTTGCAAATAATTCCAAAATTCATATCTATGTCCTTTTATTTTTAGATGAATCAACTCATGTAAAATTATATAGTCTATCATTTTTCTTGGTACCTTTAACAGATGTAAATTTAAATGAATTATATTGAGTACCGTTGTACTACCCCACTTACTTTTGAGATTTTTAATCCTAAATTCTCTTGGTGTCACATCTAACATTTCTGAAAAAAATTTAATTCTTTTCTCAATGTATGGGGAATATTTTAACAAAAGCCAATCGTGATACATTTTTTTAATTCTAATACAAGTAATAGATTTTGAGGTTGTGAACACTTGAAATACATTATTCTTTAAGATTATTTTATTATCTTCCTTCAATGTATGAACAACATATGGAATATCTTTGCCTAAATACAGAAAAGAATTTTTAGTTTGTCCAACATGTATTTTCCTGTCTTTTAGTTTTAGTTGTGAGTTAAAGATCCATGCTGCTTTGTTTTGTAGCAATTGTGTTATTTCTTGAACTGTGTTGGATTCTGGAGCTCTTACTTCAACCATGTCTTTTTCTACAAAAATCTGTAAGGTCTTTTTTCGTTTTGTCTGTATTATGTTGTATGGAATTATTGTATCTCCATACCTAAATTTACCTTTCATACAAGTGCCTCTTTGCCAAATTCATTATTTCTTCACTTAATTCGTCGATTTTATTTTCAGGAAAATTAGATTTTAATTCATTATAAATAATTTTTTGCATATTCTTTGTAGCATTGATATTATTGAACCAATCCACAAACTCAGTAAATTGTAATATATTGTCATAAATAGATCTGCATGATTTAACACAAATTTTTTTATCATTTAAGATCTTTTGTAATTCTCCAAATACTGCAAATTCATATCCATTTAATCCTAAAATATCCCTTTCTTGTGCTTCACTTTGTGTTTTTCTAAAAAGTTCACTCAGCTTGACAAATAACAACTCTGTATCAATCTGTTTTTCCTGCTCTGATCGTAATAACTCGTTTAATCTATCCTCAATTGAGGTATAAAATACAGGATTGTCAGGATGTTTTATTTTAATTATTCTTGTTATTCGTCCAGACATAGCAGCGTTCTGGGCAGTTTTTGACATTTTTGCTAGTTCTATTCCAAACTGTTTATGATCAAAGTCAATACTACCATAACCTCTGATTTTTCCAGTCTTGACATATTTGTCAAGTAATTTTTGAATTTTATTACCATAAGGTATGGTTGAAAATTTATCACTGTCTAGATAGTTTCGTATATGACTAATTGCAACAGATAACTGAGCAAAATCATCAAGAAATTCATTTGTACTTGGATCAGGCATCAAAGCATCAAGGGCTTTTTCAAATTTTTTGTAATTAGCATAAAACTTGTCTCGTTTATCAAGTGCAGAAAATCTATCCAATACAGAATCTCGTTCTGTGGGATCTATGCCTTTTACATCATTCATCACAGCATTCCATGCATTTTTTAGTTTTGTTTTTAATTCTTCTTTATCAAATGTTATGTCTCTAGTCTCTTCTGTTTTGAACAGATTTTTTGCCACTTCTAGTTCTTTTGTGACATTAGCATAATCTACTATGGCTCCGAATTGTTTAGTTTTGTATTTCCTATTTACACGAGCAATAGCTTGAAGAAGAGTGTGTTCTCTTAGCTTGTGATCCAGATACATTGTTTGGATGATTGGAGCATCATAACCTGTCAAAAGCATGTCAGAGACAATCAACAATTTGTTCTCATTATCTGGTTTTATGAACTCTTTAGATTTTATTTCTCGTTGTTTTGGATACAAATGATAGTTATCCCAACTGTCTCCATCTATCCCAGTCTCTCCAAGTTCCGAAGTCATAATTATGATTGATTTTGGTGCATTATCTATTTTTTCAAGTGCTTTTTTGTATCTTACTGCTGCTTCTCTGTTTGATGCAACGATCATAGCTTTGAATCCTTCAATTCCAACACGTGCATTAAAATCATTTACAATGTCTTTTGCAATAGTTTGAATTCTTTCTGTGGCTCGTTTTAGATTCTCCATCTTCATATGATCTTTTTTTATCGCGTCTTTTTGTTCTTGTGTAAATTCTGCAAATTCTTTTTCAAATTCTTCACTTAGAAAATCTATACCTTTTGTGTACATTGGTACCCATTTGGGTATAATCTCAATGCCTACAGTTACTCCATCTTCTCTTGATTCTGCCCAAGTATAGTTGTCAATCTCATCACCAAATGTTCGAAATACCTTCCGGTGTGGTTTATCGATAGGCGTTGCAGTAAATGCAAAAAATATGCCTTTAGGTAATGCACTTCTCATCTTTGTTGCAGTTGGTCCAAACTGCCCTCTGTGAGATTCATCAGTTATGACTATAATCCTGTTATCAGTTAGAATGTCAGGGTTGTCTTTTAACCCTAATTTCTGAATAGTGGACATTATGACTTTTTTCTCAGGACTTTTTAGTTCTTCAATCAAGTGTGCAGTATTTTCTGCTCTGATTGGCTTGTTCCATCCAGCACCTTGAAAATTAGTATGAATTTGACTGTCAAGTGATGTTCTATCAGTTACAACAAGTATTGGCAGATTGCCTTCAATGGTTTGCTTAATCTGTTTTGCAAGCCAAAACATAGTAAGAGATTTACCAGATCCTTGACTATGCCAAATTGTTCCACCAAGAGGAGAAGATGATTTTACAGTGACATTGAGATTTTTTATTGCCTTTGATACTGCACGGAATTGTTGATGCCTTGCCATTTTTTTTATTTTCTCCCCAGATGCCTTGTCAAATATGACATAATTTTCTAAAAGATCTATCAAAGTTTTCTTGTTGAGCATTCCAATAATCAATTTTTCTTGCTCACGAGGTTTTCTTTTTGCCAATTTTTCAACTTCCTCGTTATTGTAGGGATATGTGCTACTCCATTTAGAATAAAAATTAACATCAGAATCTATACAGCCATGTTTTATATAATCTCCACAAGCTGCAATTAGAAATAAATTATAAAAAAATAATCTATCTGCACCGTTGTTATTGTTTTGATATTTTTTTAAATTATCTTGGATTGCTTCTGTTATTGGATCTGCAATATTCGGAGATTTGCATTCAATTATTACCAACGGAAATCCATTTACAAAGATTGTGATATCTGGCCTGATGGAGCCTTTGAATTTTTTAAAAGACAGTTGGTTTGTAACTAAAAAGTCATTGTTTTCAGGTTCCTTAAAGTTGAACAAGTGAACTGTAATGTTTTCATCACCCATACCACGATCAAACAGGATCTCACAAGGGGTTAGATTGTCCATACTCAACTCTACATACATTGCATGAATAATTTCATTGACATCTATGTGATTTTGCATGTGAGGATAGTTCTCTTCGGTGATTTTCTCAATTGTGCTATCAATGGCATTAGGGTATTTTTTCATCCATGGGTTTAATTCAGGCAACTGTTCTCTTAATCTCTTATACAAGATTACTTCGCTGTCTTTTTTTCTTAGTTTGTTCACATCTGATGGCTGCATATAGTCATAACCTAAGGATTCACTCAACAGTTCTAGTATTGGAAGTTCTACTTCTGTAAACTCTGATCCCTTTTGTTCATAATATTTCATTATATTATCCATATTTTGTTTTCTTATAAAACCTACATTTCTGTAATTATTTATGAATAGATTTAACAACGTTTTAATTTATTTGTGATTTGTGATGTATACATGACACAAAAACTTGATTTTGACACATTAAAATCCCATCTATTTTCTGCATCAGATATTCTAAGAAAGAAACTCAATCCTGAAGAATACAGACCAGTTATCATGACTGTTTTATTTATAAAAAAATTAAATGATCAATACGAGTCAAATGTGCAAAAATTATTAAAACAAGGTAAATCTGAAAAAGAGGCAAGAAAAAAATTTTTCCAACCATTTACAATTACAAAAGAGGCAAATTGGAGCGTATTATTTAATACAAAAAAATCAATTGGTCAAAAATTGAATCAAATTTCAAGAGCAATAGAGGAGGAAAATCCAAGACTGGAGGGAGTGCTAACTTCTACAAAGTTTGATGACAAACGAAATTTTCCAGATAATACCATGGAAGATTTAATAGTCCACTTTAACAAATACGATCTTTCTAATGACAGTTTAGTAAGACCTGATATCTTTGGTGATGCATATGAATACATGCTTGCAGAGTTTGCTTCAGAGACAAAGAAAAAAGGAGGCCAATTCTATACTCCACATGAGGTTGTTGCGTTGTTAGTGCGATTAACAAAACCCAAAGTAGGAATGAAAATATGTGATCCTACCTGTGGTTCTGGAGGAATGTTGATACAATCCTATAGTTATGTAAAAGGTAAACAGGGTAGTGCAGATAATCTCATACTGCACGGACAAGAAAGTAATTTTCAAACAGTGGGCATGGCAAAAATGAATCTTGTTTTGCACGGCGTTGCAAACTTTGAGATTGTACATGAAGATGTTTTAGAAAAGCCGTTATTGCAAAAAGGAGGAAAGTTAAATCAATATGACCGTGTACTGGCAAATTATCCATTTAGTGAAAACTGGAAAGCCGCAGGAAAAGAAAATGATCCATACAATAGATTTCGATTAGGAATACCGCCTGCAAAGGGTAAGGCAGATTTTGCTTTTATCCAACACATGTATTCTGTATTAAATGACAAAGGAAAGGCAGCTATTATATCATCACAGGGAGTGTTATTCAGAGGCAGTGCAGAAGCTAAAATCAGAAAAGCCCTATTTGAAGAAGATGCAGTTGAAGCAATAATTGCATTACCTGAAAAATTATTTTATGGAACACCAATTCCGGGTTGTATCTTACTATTAAACAAGAACAAATCAAAAGAGAGAAAAGGGAAAATTTTGTTTGTTTATGCTGCCAAGGATTACCAAGAAGAAAAGGTTCGATATACACTCAGAGATGAAGATATTAAAAAAATTAGTTTGGCAGTAGAGAATTTCAAAGATGAGGATAGATACTGTCATGTTGCAGAGAAGAAAGAATTAGAAGAAAATGAATACAACTTTAATGTTCCAAGATATGTAGACATTTCCGAGCCTGAAGAAGAGATTGACATTCAGAATGCGTATGATGAGCTCAAAGTGAGCAATGCAGAACAAGAAAAATTGAAGAAATTAGTAGAAACAGACCTTAAGGAATTGAACATAAAGCTTTGAATCAAGTAATAAAACCAAAGAAAGGATATAAACTTGTAGAGTGGTCATTTGGAAAAGAGATTGAGATTCCTGAAGAGTGGAAAGTTACAAAATTTAATTCAAAGATTAGAATGGAATATGGTTCTAGTTTAACTAAAGAACAGCGTGATAATCTGGGTAAACCGGTTTATGGTTCTGGAGGAATTATTGGTTTTCATTCAAAACCCATAGTTAGTGGTCCTGCTGTATTAGTAGCTAGAAAAGGTTCTTTGGGAAATACATTTTATGAGATGAGAGATTTTTTCCCTATAGATACTGTATACTATATCACAAAAAATGAGACAGAATCTTACATATTGTTTCTTTTTTATTATATCCAAAATATGAAATTAGAAAATTATGCTATTGTAACTTCAAAACCAGGAATAAGTAGAAATGAAATATATTCTCTTTTGATAATAATACCCCCATATACTGAACAACAAAAGATTGCGTCAATCCTTTGTAATGTTGACGCATTGATTGAATCTACACAGGATGTTGTGGATAAATCTGAACAGTTGAAGAAAGGGCTGATGCAGAAGCTGCTAACTAGAGGTATTGAACATGCAAAATTCAAGAAAGTAAAAGGATTCTTTAAAAAAGAGGTTTGGATTCCAGAAGAATGGGAATTAAGGTTATTACAAAATTTCATGAAAATTACAATGGGTATGTCTCCTCCTTCAAAGAGTTATAACGAAGATGAAATTGGATTACCTTTCTATCAAGGCGTAACAGATTTTGGAGATATTTACCCCACGACAACAGTTTGGTGTTCTGAACCTAAAAAAATTGCCGAAAAAAATCAAATTTTGTTTTCTGTGCGAGCCCCTGTGGGCGAAATCAATATTACAAAAGAAAAAAGTTGTTTAGGGCGTGGGGTTTGTTCTCTAGATGTGTTGGATAACATTCTAATGTATTGTTATTTTTTAATCTCATTTAATAAAAAACAATTTCTTGTATATGCTCAAGGTACAACATATGACGCAATTAATAAAAATGAAATTGTAAAAGTGAAATTACCATTTACTTCAAATTCTAAAGAACAACAAAAGATTGCGTCAATCCTGTCTGGAGTTGACGCATACATTCAGAAAACTCGACAAAAAGTGAAAGCACTAAAAAACAAATCGATTAAAATTTTACTTGCCAATAAAATTTTAGCATGTTTATAATCAATTATCCAATCTTATCAACAGATCAGATAAAGAAGTCTTTAGTTCATTGAGAGACTTTGCACCAGTAATGACTATCTTGCCTGATGCAAATATCAAAAAACTACAACTTGAGAATCCCTTCAGTATCATTGCAGGAAATGTTTCAGGATCATACACAGCACCTGAAATTTTAGATGACAGTGTGTTTATGGGTATAGAGTTATGTGTATCAGCAGTAGCCACAATATTTCTAATGACTGGATGAATTTTGATATCTTGTATAAGGCCTTGTTCAACAAGATAAAATTTTGCATTTTGTAGCTGCTTGACTGCCTTATTTGGAGATATAGCCCCCACTGAGATCATTTTTCCACTAGGAAATACAGTTACACGTCCTTTCATGTCAGGCATCTTGACATAACCGCATCTACCGCCATAGATGGCCTCATCATATATGCCACAGGGAAGATTTCCCATGCGTCTTATATCTACTGCCTGTTCCAAGCTAGCAGTGCATACCACATTGTTGACCTTTGTCTTGACATTCAAAAATTCCATATTACTTAGAGTTTTTTGCTCTATTATTTGTGTAGATGTCAATCACATCCGGATTAAAAAATGACTAGGCAGTATTGCCAAAAAGAGATCTAGTTTTGTGAACATATGTGCAAAAATACACATACTGTAAAACAAATAATACTTGATAATCCAAAGAACCAGACAACGAAGCATCACACTGTTTGAAGAATCAATAAAATCAAAATATACAAAAAAGAATTACATATCCAATCTAAATCAATTCAAGGGTTTTACTGGAATTAAGACCGTTGATGAGCTGTTAACAATATCAGAATCAGATCTGCAAGACGTATTGGAGGACTATCTAATAGCGTTAAAACAGAATACAAATCCAAACTCCATTCCATCCAAATTTCGTGGAATAAAGCATTTCTGTGTCATGAACAGAATCAACCTCAACTGGGAGATAATACACAAGATGTTTCCACAAAAACAAAAATCTCAATATCTAAGATCATACACCACAAAAGAGATCAGACAAATTCTATCTAATACAAAAAACCTACGGGATACCGCACTGATTCATTTTTTGGCATCAACTGGTGCGAGGATAGGAGTATTTGATCACAAGTTATCAATGAGCCATGTCAAAAAAATGCCTCATGGTTGTTATGCAGTAAAACTCTATGCAGGATATGTAGAGGAATACTGGAGTTTTCTTACTCCGCAAGCCTCAAAGGCATTGAATGTTTATCACAGGTATCGCAAACAGTGTAGTGAGATATTTTGTGAAGATACTCCTATCTTTGCTGCAATGAGTGCAGACTGCAAACAGCTTGGATGGAGTGGAGCAAGATCAGTAGTCTCAAGGGCCGTATCAAGAAGCATAACTAGACACAAAGAGAACAGCCGCTATGATGTGCAGACAGACCATGGATTCAGAAAGAGATTCAACACAATACTAAAGATGAGTAATTCCGTAAACTATAACATTGCAGAGAAATTAATGGGTCACAGAAACGGCCTTGATGGGGTATACCTGACACCTACTCTAGAGGAATTGTTTGCAGAATTTAAAAAAATCATAAAGAAACTAGAGACTGGTCCAAAGGCATTACGGAGATGATCAGTCAAATTATCTTTCAAGTGACAGGTTGAAAAATTAGGTAAATTAACTAATTTAGATATATTATAAATATTGATTTTTATCAAATATGTAAAGACGATACAACCTGCCAAACATAATTTTCTTCATAAATATGATGTAATTTACAAAAATATTTCAAATATCAAAAATGTTTCCAAAATAAAAATAAATAAAAAACAGTTACTTTTTTCATGTCAATTTTACATAACCTCGTGATAAGTCCCTAAATAACACCTGACAGAATCCAAGCTCTTGACAATTAACATGAGGGAGATTTTATGCTATGCCACGATAAGTTAACAGAACATTAATTTGGGTTCTGTAATAGCCATATTCTTTACTCATATATTAGCAGGATTCATAATATTGTGTTCTTTTGAATAATACTCTTAATAATATTCAAATAAGATTCTAAAGCGTAATTTTGTTCTATATATATTACAAATTATTGTTAGAAATACAAAAAATAATGTATACAACTCATACTATATAATCCTCAAAATACGATTTAAGAATTGGAAAAATTTTCACAGTTGAGAAAATACAAGGGTGTAATATCAAGACTACAGTTAGTAAATGTTACTGTCAAATTAGGTTTCTAGAACATTAGAGAAAATTGTTACAAGTGTAAAATAAAAATTTCTTAAAAAATCAGTTCAAACCTTTAAAATATATCATAATGTTAAACTAGATCTAATATCATGGTAATTTCTTCTATTCAGAATGATTTGAAAATAAAAGCTATATGGTTTGAACCTAATACTTCAAAAAAGCAAATTTTTGGTACGTTGAATGGAGAAGAATTAGAAACTTTTCAGACTACGAATTTAGAAGAACTGGAAAATAAATTCACATTACAATCAAATTCTAACATTATCCCAATCTTGTACGGAATTGGAGAAAAAACTGTAACATTAACAAACGTGTTTGAAATGCATTCTGAATTAAATTCAACAAGTTCAAAGATTGGAACATACAAGTACGGGGATGCAATTTTAGATATCCATTACAAAAAATCAGATATGATCAAAACGTTGTCATTTGTGTATCCTTTTGTTTGGGGACCATTCATGAAAAAAAAACCAGAAGATGTAGAATGTGGAGCACTTTGTACAATTAATAAAACAGTGGATATCAATGATTCTACAAAATTAAACATAGGACAAAACATGGAAAGCGAATTTAGTTTGTTGGAGCAAAAAACAACACAATCAGAATTTTTTCAGATTGAAGTAGAATCTGAAATGGAATTATGTAAGATGGCAAAACAGATAAAATCAATAAATCATTTTTTGAGACTATGTATGGGCAAAACAGTTTTTCCAAAATATATTCTAGGAACCACAACCAATTCAAAGACTTTCAAGTATTATCCTTATTGGCTTATACGTTATCATAGAAACAATGAATTCAAGAATCCAAATATAATGAATGGTGGAATAATACGATTCTACGATTTAAAAGATAATTTTGAGGAGATAATTCAAAAATGGAATGAAATATGGATGAATAATAATGAAATAATGTATGATTTTTTCAATATATTTGAGAGTAACATGTCACTAAATACAATGTTTGCAGAACACACACATGTGATACAAAGATTTTATGATATGGTTGAAGAAAAGCGAGAAAATTTTAGAAACAAGATAAATTGGTTTCTAGATCTTTGTCCTGAACAAATCAGAGAAAACATTAGCAAAGACAATTTTGTAGACAAAATAGTAAATACTAGAAATTATAATGTGCATGGAAATGATATAAATGAAGAACATATTATCAAGGATGGGAAAGAATTGAAATATCTCACTAATGATTTGAAATCAATTACAGAAATTTTTTTAGTATCTCGACTTCCAATAAAAAATAAAACCCCAATAATGGAAAAAATATACAAATTAAATAATTATGCACGTACTCATCCTATTAATTAAATTCTAAATTATCAAGAAATGTCTGTGTGTTCTGTTATGATATTGCATCTGTACAACTTATCCTAAAATCCTTCAATACATCGTGATTGATGCCAGATACAAACCTGCAACCCGTAGTTAACACAAGCAATATTCGTCGATATGGTTCTATCATTATTCCTAGGCCTTCCAGTTTTAGATGGTTTTGGCATATATGATGTAATTGCGTTCCATTGAACAGCAGATATTTCTTTATGAATTATGAAAAATATGTCTATTTTATTATTATTATTAGACTCACATCAGCATCAAATATTTATAAAATGATCGATTTTGGGATGAGTTGAAAACCTGATGAGAAAACAGACAGATTCATAGCATACTGTCCAGTAATGAAACCTGTCAGCATTTACACAAAAACTAGAGAAGAGGTTGCATCAAAAATTAGTGATATAATGGAATGTATTTACAAAAACATCCTGAAATAAAAGAAACAATACAAACCATCAAAATGTGATTATACTGAAAAGAAATTAGCATGTAATCTATATGCCAAGTGTCTTACTTATTTAGAATACAACAATTAAAGAACCAAAAACAACATCCAACTCATCCCATATCTGAAAATGAGATTATTCAAGATACATCTCATCCCGCTTTAATAATTGAAAGATAATAGATTTAGATATTAGTAAAATCTATTTTGACTTACTATTTGATGCTGAAATAAATTTAATGGCAACATCAAAATAGATTAGATTGTTATAATAATCAATTAAACAATGTCACCACGCTGGAAAAAACAACGCATGGAACTATCCAACACACTGATGGGATCAGGATTACTTGGAATATTTCTTGCGATATATTCATTGGTAGGACATGGTACCAATTATGATCGTATCCCCGCAATTATTTCTGATATTATTTTTGATTTGAATATACAAATAGCTTTCTTTGGAATTTTGTTATTTATAATCGGACTCGGTTTACGAAATAGAAGAATATCCATATTACAAAACGTACAACCAAAAGGTATAGCTAAAACCGGTAACATCATAATTATCATTATTTCATTTATGTTTGCAATTTCCATCATTTCAATTCCTCTTTTACATGAATCATCAGATGTAGATGAATCATTAGATGTAGATGAATCATTAGATGTAGATGATTCAAAAGATTGGATTGTGGTAATTGAAACGGTACAAAATTATCAAGGTAATGACGGTACTGGTTCAACCTTAATTGAAGTTATCAGCATAATAGTACAAGTATCTTATCCTAAAGAAGACATAGTAAATCATCCTTTAACTAAGATGAGTTGGGATGCATTACCAAATGTGAGAACAGGAAATGGCATATATGATGTTTATTTTGATTTTAAAACTTATGATCAACAGGAAGAATTTCACTTTCTTTTTGATACAAACACCGGTAACGTGTGGGCAGGAAATTCAGTCGGATCGGATATTTTAAAAATATTAGATGCAGATATTGACTCTTAATCATAATTCAAAAAGCCCCTACAGTAACACGAATAGAATTATGATCCAAGTTCTCTATTAACGCAAAAAACCTGTTTTTGAAAAGGACTTAATAGGTAAACCTCTCAAAACACACCATGACACTAAATGTAGGCGACACTGCACCCAACTTTGAGTTACCAGATACAGAACTAAAAATGAGAAATTTAGATGAATTCAAAGGTGATGGTAAAGTCGTACTATCTTTTATCGTTGCAGCTAGTTCACCTGTCTGCAAAGTTGAATTATGTTCATTTAGAGACTCTTGGAAAGAGATCTCAGATACAGGAGCCAAAATAATTGCAATCAGCAATGATGGTCCATTTGCAAACAAGGCATTTGCAGAGCAAAATAACTTCAACTTTCCACTACTAGCAGATTACACCAGCAAAACAATCCGAGATTACGATGTGTTGATGCCAGACCTACTTCACATAAAAAACTACAATGCCGCAAAGCGCTCTATCTTCATAATTAACAAAGATGGAAAGATTGGCTACAAGTGGGTATCAGAAGACCCATTAAAAGAGCCAAACTATGAAGAGATTAAAAATTTCTTAAAATAATTATCATTTACTCAATCTCTGCAACAACATCACCTTTGGCAACTGTTCCAGATTCTTTAACTTTAATGGTTTTAACAACTCCATCCTTGTGAGATTTAATAGCAACTTGCATCTTCATTGATTCCAAGGTACAAACAACATCACCCTTCTTTACAGTGTCACCCTCTGAAATAGCAACGGACACAACCTTACCGGGAATCTGACTTTTCAAAGCTAGCTGTACATTACCACTAGTGGACCCACCAGAGTTTTTGTATACAATTTTGTCAAAGTGAATATTACGATTAATAAGCAAAAGAACATTATCAATTACAATATTCATCTCATTTGTGGATTGCTCAAGATATTTTGCCTTGTGATATTTTTGGTCTAAAAGAAATTCCACTCGTTTAGAGTCCATAGAAATAATTTTTAACTTGTGTTCAATGTCATTAATCTTAATAACATACTCACCACCCCCAAGATTCGTTACAATCCTCCCTTCAAATGATTTGTCTTGTATTTTGTAATCCATTAATCATCAATCCAACTTGTACTTCCAGTTTGAGTTATTTGCAGTATTACTCTCCACTTTACTCTTAAAGTATTCAGAGTAAATTACAGCAGCAGCCAACCCAGCTAAACTTTTCTCTTCTTTCTCTTTTTGTAAATCTTTATCCAATCTATCGATCATATCATACCGCTTTAAAAAGTCCGTAGTGAGATTACCATTTTTGTATTCATCAGAGTTTAGAATTGTTTTATACAACGGTATTGATGTTTCAACTCCTTGAATGTAAAAGTCATCTAATGCTGCAAGCATTCGAGTTCTTGACTCATCAAATGTTTGACCCCAAGAGACAAGTTTTGCCATCAAAGAGTCATAAAATGGAGATACAGTACACCCTGGGTACAGATACGTATCACATCTAATACCGGGTCCAGCAGGAATCACCACATCAGGAACAACCCCAGTAGATGGAGCGAAGTCCAAAAAGGTGTCTTCTGCATTAATTCTACACTCTATTGCATAACCATTCATTCTCAAATCACTTTGTTTGAATGGTATCTCCCCACCATTTGCAATATCTATCTGCAGTTTCACCAAATCCAATCCAGATACAAATTCCGTGATGGGGTGCTCCACCTGTAATCTTGCATTAATCTCTATAAAGTAAAATTCTCCATTATCTGCCCGTAAAAATTCAGCAGTCCCCAAATTTGTGTACCCAACTGCATCAGCTGCTCTACACACAGATTCACCCACCACACCTCTAGTCTTCTCATCAACTATGGGAGAAGGAGTCTGTTCTATCAATTTTTGATTACGTCTTTGGATGGAACACTCTCTCTCAAAGATGTGTACTGTATTACCGTGGGTATCTCTTGCAAATTGATACTCTATGTGTCTAGTCTTTTCCAGAAATTTCTCTACAAGAATTGCAGATTTTCCTACTGCTGCAATTGACTCACCAGTAACTGATTCATACCCATCACGCAGCTCTACATCACTAGTTACAATGCGAATCCCACGACCACCACCACCATAAACTGACTTTAACATCACGGGGTACCCAATCTCATTTGCAATCTTTTCTGCATCATCAGCATCCTTTACCAAACCAAGACTTCCAGGTACAGTAGGAACATCAGCCTTCAACATTGCTGCTTTACATTTCATTTTATCTCCACAAAGATTCATAGATTGGGCAGTAGGACCAATAAAGATAACCTTGTTTTTCTCACAGAGATTTGCAAAATCGTCATTCTCAGATAGAAAGCCATACCCCGGATGAACAGAATCAGCTCCGGATGCCAAGATTACCTCAAGAATCTTTTCTTGATTTAGATAAGATTTTGCAGGTGAAGCCTCTCCAATGTGGTATGCCTCACTAGCTTGTTTTACATGCATAGAGTTGTAATCCTCATCAGAGTAAACAGCTACAGTCTTTATTCCTAAGACTTTGCATGTTTTAATTACACGTAAAGCGATCTCTCCTCTGTTTGCGATAAGTACCTTTTCAATCATACTAATCACAAATTGATATTTCCGTGCTTTCTAGGTAGTTGTTTTACTCGTTTATTTTCAAGCATCTCAAGGGCTTTAATCAACATTGGTCGTGTTTGAGCAGGGTCTATGACGTTATCAACTGTTCCATGCGATGCTGCAACGTAAGGATTTTCAAATTTTTCTGCAAATTCATCAATTAGCTGCTTTTTTAGAGATTCAGCATCTGATGATTCTTTGAGTTCCTTTCTATACATAATTTTTACAGCGGCTTCTCCACCTAACACAGCACACCTAGCAGTTGGCCAGGCATAATTAATATCAGTTCTAAGATTCTTACTTCCCATTGCAATGTATGCTCCCCCGTACGCTTTACCAATTACCAAAGTAATTCTAGGGACTGTTGCCTCACAGTATGCGTATAGTAACTTACTACCATGTCTGATTATACCGTTGTGTTCTTGATTGGAACCAGGCATATACCCCGGGGTGTCAACTAGAGTGATAATTGATATGTTAAATGAATCACAGAATCTAATGAATCTAGCAGCTTTGTTTGATGAATCAATATCAAGTGCACCAGCAAGATGTATTGGTTGATTTGCAACAATACCAACCACCTTACCATTCATTCTTGCAAAACCAACTAGGATATTAGTGGCAAATAACTCATGAACCTCAAAGAATTCACGATTATCAACGATAGAATGAATGATCTCTTTCATGTCGTATGGTTGCAAAGGATTCTCTGGAATAATATTAATTAGATTGTGATCCATTCTGTTTGGATCATCATCTGTACTAACACGGGGTGGTGCCTCTGTATTATTTTGAGGTAAAAATGAGATCAACTTTTTGATATAATCCATACATTGATATTCATTTTGAGCTACAAAGTGTGCAACACCACTTTTTGTTCCATGGGTTGTTGCCCCACCTAAATCATCAAATGAAATCTCCTCACCTAGTACAGTCTTTACTACATCAGGACCAGTAACAAACATTGTTCCAACTTTATCAACCATAATTACAAAGTCAGTCATTGCAGGTGAATAAACAGAACCACCTGCAGAAGGACCAACACTAGCAGTAATTTGTGGAATTACACCAGAAGCCAATTGATTATGATAAAAGATATCTGCAAATCCATCAAGACTCATAATGCCTTCTTGAATTCTAGCACCACCTGAATCCATAATACCAATGATGGGACAACCAGTTTGTATTGCATGATCCATTAGTTTACAAATTTTTTTGGCACCCATCTGGCTTAGAGTTCCACCTAGGACGGTAAAGTCATATGCAAAGACAAAGATTTGTCTGCCATCGATATTACCATATCCACCAACTACCCCATCAGTGAAGAATTTCTTTTTCTGCATATCATATTCATGGTAGTGGTGGGTGGTTAATGGATCAATTTCAGTAAAAGTGCCCTCATCAAGTAATAGGTTGATTCTCTCACGGGCAGTAAGTTTCCCCTTTTCGTGTTGAGCGTGGATTCTGTCCTGACCGCCTCCCTGGAGTGATGTGTCAGTCTTTTTGGTATATCCTTGAATCTTTTCAGAATGCACGGTATTCAAACCAAGAAGGTTTCATATATTAATTTAGTTTGAGAATGGCAATTTACGATTCATAGAAAAAAACCAACAAATACAGATTTTTGATAAATTAAGAGTTTAGAATTGGAAATTTCTTGTTTACAGATTTTTGATATAAACTAAATGCATCCTTTTCATCAGCACACCTCTTGCAGATACACAACTCAGAAACCTTTGGAATATCACAAATATCTTGAAATTCACACATAGCACACCCAGCAGGAGAGCCGCACACAACACATTGTATCTCGTCAGTTTTGGCACATTTTTCATGTTTTACGCCCAAGCCTTTAGCCCACATACCAATCTCATTAACAGGTATTGGCCCATTACAAACAATGCAGGTACCAGGGAACTTCATGGGAATCTTTCTCCAGCTCATGGTATTAACGCAATCTCCTTTTCAATGATATCTCCAAATGTATTTTCTAGTTCCAATTCAAGTGTTTTGTTTTTGATGCATAGTAAAACTAGAGGCAGACATAGAGTTACAAAGGAACTAGAGGATTGATGCAACTTTTTTGCCATAACAGAGGATAACGATTTAATTTTTGCACCATCCCAGCGAATTCTATTAAGTAAAGGCCATGACAAATTGTATTGAGCGTATCGAACTCGCTCATCATTTTGGTACAGTTTAATTAAAATATCATTTAGATATCGAAGTAACCTCCAATTTTGTGTCTTCATGATTCTACCATAAAGCATGTCTGCTTTTGATATTACTCCTAGATACTTTGCTAGTGTGGTACTATCAAGCTCACTAGTGATGATACTAGAGTAAAATGCATTAATTTTTTCTCGAGGATCAATTTGCATCGAATAAAGAATCATCCTAGCTTCTTCAACTGTATTTGATTTAAAGAAAGCATTCACACCATCCTCAACATTAACACGTTCAAAAGACTGATCTGTTTGTGGATTAAATCCAGTAACTAAAGACTGTGCAAGATTAATCATTGAACGAATATCACCTCGAGATTTATCAATGACACGGATTAAATGACCGGGACTAAGTTTTGCATCTTGTTTTTTTAAAATATTTTCAAGGTGTATCCTCAATAACCTAGGAGGGATTTTTTTAAACTGGACTGTTTTGACAGTCTTTTTGATGCCCTTCATTTTATCAGATGTATCTGCATTAGCAGCTAGTAGAATTGGAACAGTAGACCCCTTTAGAATATCAACGAGTGCTGATGCGCCACCATAGTCACTTCTGCCATGAATTCCATCTACCTCATCAACAAATATCATCGGAGTTCCCATAACTGATACATTACCTAAAACAGGCACAAGAATTTCATTAATTCTAGATTTACTTCTAACATCACTGGCATTAAGTCCTATCATGTCGTACCCAAATTTTTTTGCCATAAGGTATGCTATTGTAGTTTTTCCAGTTCCGGGAGGACCAACTAGTAGTAATGGTTTTGCACCTTTCTTCCATTTGAGAAACCATTCAGTGATATCAGTTCTTGCTTGCTCATTTCCCACCATCTCAGAGATTATCTGAGGTCTATATTTTTCAGACCACATCATGGCAATCACCGAGAAGGGAGTTTTGATTGGTACTCTGACCATTTATTAGCTTTATCGAGTTTATTGTACCAGTGATGGTTATAATGCTCGACACTCAAAAATAAAAATTCTAAAAATTCTGTGTGTGAGAAATCATCTGGTAACAACTCTAGTGCTAATCTTGCATCTTGTAAGTACAGATCACTTTTATCCAAAGTTATTTTGAATCCTTTTTTTACATCGTTAGTTAGTAAGGAATAGTATAAAGGCCAAGAAGGAATTTTTACAAAGCCATTTTTGATTGAATCTTCAATTTCATTTCCACACCCAACACACTCAGCAGCTTTTGCCATGCCCAAATAAAAGATTTCACCTAATGGATTTTTTGCCAATGCCATATTTTTTCCAGCAGTTCCCATAACGGCGCGATACTTTTTGTAAGATATTGTCATCTCTTCTTCAGTAATTTGAGTTGGTTTTGATTTTAATTTTTCATCTAGATATTGCCCAACTCTAGCGTCTTTGAATCCAGCTTCAAACTCTTTTAGCACTTTGTCCCCACCCTTTGATATTTTATCTCTGGCTAGTTTCAAAATGTATGGATTCATCAGCTTGTAATCATCAAGAAACTCTAAATCCTCATCTTTATCTACAATTCTATCCATAGGTTCACTCAGGTCAATTGCAAGGATGTGACCTTCAACCATATCTTGTTTTAGCTGAGGATCATCTAAAGCATTGTACTGCGCTGCTGCATCAAACAATCCATTGAACACAGGAAATGTCATTTTTACAAAATTTGAATTTAAAATTCGATCAACTCTATCTTGTACTACATCAATATTCAATAGTTTTGATTTTATAGGCTCAATTTCAGAGGCATTTAATATGATTTCAGTAGAGTGTACCTCATTGCCAAAAGCTTGTTGAGTAGCATTAGGATTCATATCAGATGTTATTTCATGTAGTAATCCTTGGGCAAATCTTTTTGCAAAATCTGGGAATTGTGTCTCTGTCTCTTTTTTGTATTTGTTAAATAGGTTGTAGCCTTTAGATTTGAGCAGAGCTTGTTTTATAATACTTCTTCCAGGTTTGGTACTCATTAAAGATTCTCTGCTAGTTACAGATTGGTCTTTGCCGCTCATATCCTAAAGCTTTTTTATTGTTATTTATGCTTTCAAATCAAATATTTTCTTCACTTAAATTACAAAGTAATTATTTTACAACATGCAGATAATTGATATTCTCCGTGAAGCATCAGATAGAATTTATGAAAATGTCAAAGACATGGCAGGAACCAAAGAAGCAGCAGCAGGTGATTTTGGGATTGGTGCAGGAGGAGACGTTTCACGAAACATTGACATTATTGCTGAAAAAACTGTTTTAGATTATCTAAAAGAGATCAATTTCCAATGTACAGTTTTAGGCGAAGAGTGTGGTAAGGTGACACTATCAGATAACCCAAAAGGTTTTCTCATAATGGATGCAATTGATGGTTCTGCAAATGCAGTAAGGGGTGTTCCATTTTTTTGTAGTTCACTAGCATTTGCAACAGAGAATAAACTTAGCTCAATTACAGATGGAGTCATTAAAAATCTCTCAAATAATGAGACGTACTGGGCAACAAAAAACAAGGGAGCATTTTTCAATAACAAACAAATCAAAGTACACAAAAAAGATCCAATCTACAAAATAGTTGGAATCAACACATCAGGGGCATCAATTACCCTAATGAACAAGCTACACCCAATCTTTGAAAATCATAATCATACCAGACATTTTGGTGCAAATGCACTAGAGATGGCAATGTTTGCAAGAGGATTAATGGATGCATTCATTGATTTAAGAGGTAAAATAAGAATTCAAGACATTGCAGCAGGCTATCTAATTATTAAAGAGGCAGGCGGGATTCTGCTAGATGAAAAATTGAATCCACTTGATGCAGATTTAGACTATGGAACAAGAGTCTCTTTTATTGCTGCTGCAAATCAGAAAATTTTAGATGAGATAGTATCACAGATTAATGATTAATCTTTGGGTAATAACACACAAATCATGAATTATCAAGAAATCAGATAATCCTAAGAGAAATATATTTAACCAAAGTCAAGAAAAATATTTTGTATGGTAACTGAGATGAAAGCAACAGTAGTATACAGAGAACTACTCAAAGAGGATCTAGTCATAATTAGACTAGTACCAGAAAAAGGAATGCCAGAGTACCAGACAGGTCAATTTTTAACAATAGGTCTTCCAATCCCAGCAGAAAAAAAGATTGTAAGAAGGGCATACTCTATTGCATCGCATTCAGAGAATAGAGACTATTTTGAATTTGTGATTAGATGGGTAAGAAAACCACTTCCGGGTCGTGTGACAACTGAATTATTTTATCTAAGTGTTGGGGATACAGTATCACTAGGAGACCCAACTGGTGCAGCACTACAAATTAGTGATAAATTGCCTAACGGGCAAAAAGACAACAGACGAGTGATATGTGTGGGGGGTGGTACTGGATTAGCACCATTTATTGCATTTGCAAAACATTTCCATGACACAGATGACAAACGAGAGATCCTTGTTTTACATGGTGCAAGTTACATTGATGAGTTGAGCTACAAACGACTGTTAACTGATTTAGAGTTGGAGAGTGAAAAAAGTGGAAGAAAAGATTGGAATTTTAGGTATATGGCAGCAATTAGCAGACCAAAAGAATTTTTCAATAGGTCTTGGAATGGTCATGTGGGTAGAGTCGAATCATTTTTCAAGCCAGATAAGAAATCAGGATTATCACCTGTTGAGGTGGCAGTAGGTCAGGAGTTAACCCCAGAGAATACCATTATCTACATTTGTGGGTATCAAGGAACAATTGATGGGGTTATTGAACATCTAGGGCAAAAAGGTTTTGTTACAGAACATGAAAAAAAGCCAGACGGGAGTTTTGGTATAAAGTTTGAATCGTATGGATAATAATAATTTAAAAACAATAACAATAATTTGTTTTAGGTATTTTAACATCAGCTAGTTTAGTATACACCTGTGGATTTTTATACTAATTATTTTTCTACCAAAGTATGGCAAAACTCAAGTGTAGCGATTATGGGTTTGAGTGTGATTTTGTAGCAGATGGTGAGATGGAGACAGTTATTGATAATTTTAAAACTCATACAGATGAAACACACGGGATTGATTATTCTAAAGAGGCAATCATGCAGTTTCTCCTAAGAAAACAAGGATTATAACAATTAAACATCTAGTCGTTTCATTCTAGCAGATAGTACAGGAAGTTCTTTTTCAATGATTTTTTCTACTGCTGGAACTATACCTACTCTAGCTTTTACGCTTTCTTCATAAAGTTCTGCTATTTGGTCTCGGAATAACAGTTTGGTTCCAGCAAGTGCAGTTATTCCCTCATCAACTGTTCGAGGATCAGATAAATCAAGGACTAGTGTGCCTTTCTTCTTGTCTTCCATGACTAGTCGGATTCTATCGTAGGTTATTAGGAAATAATCAGATGTGGTTGCTACAAAAATGATATCATATTTATCAAATCCTGCTAAAACATTATCAAAATCCACAGGTGTTCCACCAAGGATTGTTGTAAAACCAGTAGCGCGATCTAAACTTCGACTAGTTACATCAAAGGGGATGTCTTTTCTCTTTAGTGTCTTTGCAAGCATTGCAGCAGGCTCGCCGGTTCCAATTAAGAGTACCTTTTTCTTTGAATCAAGACCTGCTTTTTCATCAACTAGCTTTACTGCGATATCACCTAGTGAGATAACGTCCTTTGAGATTCCTGTGGTATCCCTCATGCGTATTGCTAGTCTAATTACACTCTCAAAGAGCTTGTTGAGAATATTTCCAGATGCGCCAGAATTTTTTGCATTTTCCAGGGATTGAATGATCTCATCGAAAATTTCTTGCTTTCCTACAACTACAGAGTCTAATCCAGATGCTAGTCTTAGTAGGTGTAGGTATACATCATCACCTTTGTAAACTTCGAGGGTTTGATCAAAGTGATCAATGTCAATTTGTTCCAAGGTGGAGAGGGATACCCAAGTGTCTTTGATTTGGTTTAGTACGAGGGCTTTACCTTCAACTCGTCGTGCATCAGGGGAATCAACTGTCTCTACATTGCTTACTGTGAATATTTCTACACGACTTGCAGTTTGAATGATTATACATTCTTCAACACCTGGAATTTTTTTAAATTCTGTGCATGCTGCTGCAATGTCTTTAAAGGTGAATTTTGATAATGTGTGTAGTGGAATGTTTTTAAAAGTTACCCGTGCGTTTAAAACATCAAAAGATACTTGGTCCAATTATTCACCTATGCTTTTACCTTGTCCCGACCACCTTTAGCAGTTCTAAAAACATTCATTCCGATATAGAAATTTTCATGTAGTGATTCTAGATAGATAATTTTATTTTTGATAGCTTTGATATCTTTTTTAGTTGCTTTAGGATTACTTTTTAATTTTTCAAGTTTTAGTTTTGTCTCTTCTAGAAAAGAGTCAACGCCTCGTTCATAGTTTGAGACACCTGCAAATTCTGGACTAAGAACGTGTTGAGGGATGTAAGCAGGGGTACGGTCTTGGTATATCTCTGCTTTTCTAGTAAGTGATTCTTGTTCATCTGCTGAAAGGATTGGTCTTGGAAAACGATCTCCTTTCTCTAACCAAAATTCAGGCTCGCCCATATCACGTCTGAAAATTTCTTCACCTTGACGTTTGTAGGTATGTTCTGATTTTGTAGCAGCATCTGCTTTTACTTCAGCAGCAATTGCTTTGTATTCTTCTTCAGCAGCAGCTTCTGCATCAATTTTTGCTGTTTTAGCTTTTGCAAGAGCTGCTTTTACTGCTGCTTCTGCTTCTTCTACGGCTTTGGTTGCTGCTTCGGTTTTAGATATTGCATCCTCTGCTATTTTGGCTTTGTCTGTGGGTTTTGGGTCTTTTGGTGTTTTGGGTTTGTCTGTGGGTTTGGTATCTTCTGGTGCTTTAGCTTTATCTACGGTTTTAGCGTTATCTGCTACTTTGACTTTGTCTGGGGATTTTGTATCTATGGTTTTTTTCTCTTCTTTTACTTTGGATTCTTTTTTCTCCTCAGACAACAAAATTCACTAAAATTGCCTGAATTTTAATATTCTTGTGAGATTCATCAAAAGTTTGTTTCTTTTTTAGTGGTGATTTCTAGAAATTTGATCGTGGTTGCATTGATAATGAAATGTTGGGGATAGAGTGATGGTGCTATTGGAGTATTTGTAAGTGATATCTCAAATTTCAGTCTAGAACTGGTTCATAAACAGCAGATCCAAGGATGTAAGAGGTGGTTTGCGAGAACAAATTCTTTTATTTGTAGCATTTAGTGCAAAATGCTCATGAATGGTACATTGAAAATTAATCTCTTTACAAGAAAATTAAGCAAGCTAGTCTGAATATAATCAAATGCGGCAATTAGGATAAATCCTCAGGGATCATTACAGTAAGATCATAATGAATTCTTGTTAAATGCCGAGTGAATTTTTGATCATAAGTCACTAAAATTTGCTTATTCTTATCAGCGTGTCCAGCAATGATTGAATCCATACCATACCATTTTATTTCCATCATAGAATGTAACAATGTAGGAATTGAAGAATATTGAAAATCGATAATTTCACAAAATTCGTGTAAATAATTTATTTGTGCTTGCAACATTTTTTTACTATCTTCATAATTGTCACTAAAATCTTTATAGTTCTTACTGAAAAATGCAATATACTCTCCAATTACTACAACAGGTATAGATGCATGATATTTTTTGTTTGCAATTAATTCAAGTAAATTCTTAGATGCATTATAATGTGATTTATCATCTGTAGATAGATCATTATAACGATTAAGAGGATAAAAAATCCAAATTAAAACATTAGTGTCCAAACATAATGAATTTGATTTGTGGTGAGCTGACAAGGATTACGTTAAATTTTACCTAAAGGAATGGTGTTATCCATATTATCCATCTTATGGATTTCATCTGCAAGATTATTTTTAGAGATTAATTTGGATGTTTTATCTAATATAGAATGAAAACGTAATATTGGATCATCTATATCTTGTATTAATTGTGAAATTTGTTTTGTGCTATCAGAATTCACTACCAAATATTGACCTGCTTTGATTTTTGTATCCAAAGAGACAGAATCATGGTGTGTTTTTACATGTGCATGTAGTGAACAATTACAATATGATTCAATTTCATTCTTTACAGTAGTCAAATGAATTAATTTAAGTGCATATTTTTTTACAAGTTCTCCAATAGTTTTATCTAATATGGAAACATACTCATCCTCAATTCGTATTGATGCTGCATATACATGACGTATATTTTTTCCATGATTTTTATCAAGACTCAAAAATTGTTGAAAATCTAATTTGTGAATTGCACATTTAATTTCTTTTATTGCTAGATTATCATCTTTAGAAGGTTCTGCAGAAGTAAACTCAATTTTACCATTAATCATATTTTAAACACCAATTTTTGGTTTTCATATATATATAAATTAAAGTTTAGTCAATTAATGGAAAATACAGAAAAAAACTTGATTTTTCAGACAAAAAGCATTTTTTATGTCCTGAGGTAAGCATTGAAGGCAATACTAGAAAAGATATGAATTAATTATTATCGTCAAAAATCTCTAAACATAGCACAATTAAGAAATATGCCAATTACTATTTTTGGTTCTATCAAGTTAACTGGGCTTCATTTCATAATTTGCTAGTGTGGAATGTCGATACCTAGAAAAAAATAAAATGATAAAGGTTAGTTCATCGGCATTTTTTACACCATGACTGAACCATCATATTGCCACCATTGTTTCTAATGCCAAATGTTTCATCGACTTGAGTTCTATTATGTGCTACTTTGCCACAATTAGGGCATTGTGCATAATCAAATTTTCCCATGATCATAATTATAGATGATTTATTTAAAGGATCAGACCAATTGTTAACTAGATTTTGTCCATTAGTCAACCGATCCAATATCAGGGGTTTTTTGATCGCTTGTAGATTCAAACTTCTTGATGAATAAGGAAGGAAAATATTTTTGGAGAGGGATAAAAGAAAACATATCTCCATGCTGTATTTCATTTTTTGAGAACGGGTGGCAAACAGTCAGAAAAGACAACAAGGATTATGGAAAAACAATGCACAAGTTAACAAACAACAAAGGAGTTATCTTATGCCCTGATTGTTTAGCTAAGAAACTACTGCAATAATCTGGCATTTTAAATGATCGTCTTCCATTTATTCTTAGCGTCTATTTCAATTAATGAGGCTTGAGCCTAATGGTCTTACCCTTCAAAGTACACCCATGTTTTTTGATGAAATTATAGTAAACCCTCATTCCTTCAAGTATTGCAATATCAATTATTTCATCCTTGACGGTTAGACCTATCTAGAAGCGTTTAAGATTTTACAAAGTAAAGAAATACACGACTAGAAAATCATAATTTTGACCAAGACCCAGACTAGGAACATCACCTTGCAGAATACCTGAAAGTCTTTGTCTTATGCTGTATATTTCACCTGCATAATTGTAAAGTTTTCTTCATTTTCTAGTCATGCATGAGACAGCAAATAAAGTTTGATCGATATTTAAGGTGATTTTTTGAGAAATCTCTTTTTTATTGAGGTTCTCACTAAGAGTTAAAAAAAAGATTCAAGGCGCCCTCGGCGGGATTTGAACACGCGTCTCAGCCGTGACAGGGCCGAATTCTAGACCGGGCTATACTACAAGGGCACAAGTTGTTAGAATTAAAATGCTAGATTAAAAGTTTATGTCACAGCAAAATCTTTTGAAAAAGACTAAATTATACGCTAAAGACATTTTTTATGAGGGTCTATGGCGCAGCCAGGTAGCGCACCGGACTTTTAATCCGGTTGTCAAGGGTCCGAATCCCTTTAGACCCGCTTTATTTTTGACATTTTTTAAGGACACCATGCATACTAGAATATCACCAATAATGGTTCTGTCGGGTTATAGAGACCTAATCTTATTTCGAATTTCTTCCATAAAGTGAAGCATTTTGAATGAGTATAATCCATTTGTTTTTTCCATCAACTTTAATCATATCTTGTTCTGCTGGTGTTTTTCCTTCAAGTTATTCATGTCTCTTTGTAAAATGGTGAATTTGAAATAAAATCAACTGCCGATAACTTTGTAGGACCTTTCAAAAGTCGGTGATTGGTATAAATTTTTCTTTATATGCTTTAACTTTTTCTTGGGCTTCGATTAAAAGTGATTCAACATAAGGAACGTCTGGGTTGTAATCTTTAATGTTACCGTCTTTTAAGAATTTTTCTACCAAAGCAATGTTAAGTCTGTCCATATAGTCACACCAAGCCCCGTCCGATTTGAATCTCATGTTTTTTGTTATTTCGGACATTCTGATTAAAATTTTATGTGCGTTCACACAGTGTTCATAAAGATCTTTTCTCGAACCACCTTTAAATGGTAAATGCCAAAACTTTACTCCATGACTTGGAGGCATGTATCTGTTTAATTCCTTTTTGTTGTCTTTTGCTATAAATTCCTCAATCTCTCCATGCATTCTTGTTAAATGGGCGTTGTTTCTTTCTAAAGCCTCGTCGCTAATAGAACAATTATACCATTGTTTATCTGTCAAATCTTCATAACTTACTTCAGGTCTATCACCAGCAAGCCAAACACCACTTTCTATAATCTCGGCTTTTAACATTGTAATTCTTTCAAATGCAACTTGATCAAGTGATGTCTCACCTGTGGCATTTTTAAGATATTCTTCTTGTTCTTTAATAATTTTACTTCTGATTTCTTCGGCGAAAAAACTGCCTGGCTTTATAGATTTATTTTCATTACAGAAATAGTGGTTGAATGCTCTGTCTTTTTCGTCCATCCAAAAACCCATAGCTGCTGCACCATGTTTGTATAGTCCTGTCTTTGCATAAAACAGTTCATAATGAACTTCTTTTACAGATTCTAATTTCTCATCTTTCAAATCAAACTCTACTTCAACTTCAAATTTCTTGTCATGTATGTTCACTTCTGATCCAGGTTTTGGCTCTATCCATCTTAGAGTAATTTTGTTATTTCTTTCTTTGTAATTCCAATTCCACAAATAGTTCAACCCCAAATCAAAACAAACACCTTTGTCGTTTGATTCAAAACAAAGTCTATGACTGGTGATATAAAATACGCCTTTACCAAATTTCTTCATTTTAGCTTTGTGCTTGTGTAGTATTTCTTCATCAGCTAGTCTAATAATCAATTAAAAGCCACCTCCAATAAAGTTTCCACTAGAAAGACCTTTTTCCTGACTAGTGGTGGTTATGTTTTTGTTCATACATAATTAACGCATATTTATTATATAAAAAATTATACCGCTTTGCAGAATCAACTTGGAACTAGTGCAGATAGTTCCAGATTGATTAATGCAATACTTGGAATGAGTGATAATTTGGGGATTGAATGGATAATCGCAGTGTACGGTGATTTTAGCTTGAATGAATGATTATTTTGGAATTAACCAGTACCTACTGCACCAGTTTAAGATGAAAATTAAAATTTGAAAGTAAAAAATACACTTACATTTACTTGGTAGAATTTGAATTTAAATTAATTATTAGTTATTTGATATTTCCATGCTTATCATAATCTATCCTTGATTTGGTATTTCCATTCTTATCATAGTCATATTCTGTTTTCATATTTCCATTCTCATAATAATGAAATTCTTTTCTGCGATTTCCATTCTCACCATATTTCAATTCAAATTTTACTGTATTTCTATTCTCATCATACATTATACCAAATAGGGGTTTATTATTTTCATTATATTGTTGATATTCTGCTTTGATATTTCCATTCTTATCATATTCTATACATGATTTGACATTTCCATTCTCATGATATTGATATTCAGATATTTTATTTCCATTCTGATCATATAGTGTTTTTGTTTTGAGATTCCCATCCTCATAATGTTGAGCTTCTACTTCGATATTTCCATTCTTATCATATTCTATTGTCGATTTAGCATTTCCATTCTCATGATATTGAAATTCTGCTTTGATATTTCCATTATTATGATAGTGGAATTCTTTTTTGAAATTTCCATCCTGATCATATTTAAATTCAAGTTTTACTTTATTTCCATTCTTATCATATGCTATACCAGATATGGGTTTTCCATTTTCATTATATTGTTGATATTCTACTTTGATATTTCCATTCTGATCATATTCTATACATGATTTAACATTTCCATTCTCATCATATTGATATTCAGATGTTTTATTTCCATTCTTATCATAATTTATCTTTGATTTGGTATTTCCATTATTATGATAATGAAATTGACATTCATATGCTTTATTTCCATTCTCATCATATGTTATACCAGATATGGGTTTTCCATTTTCATTATATTGTTGATATTCTGCTTTGATATTTCCATTCTGATCATATTCTATACATGATTTGACATTTCCATTCTCATGATATTGATATTCAGATGTTTTATTTCTATTCACATCATAGATTGATTTTGATTTGATATTTCCATTCTCATGATATTGAAATTCTGCTTTGATATTTCCATTCTCATCATATGATATCCCTGATTTGGTCTTTCCATTCTCATCATATTGATAATCAGTTGTTTTATTGCCATTCTCATCATAATTTATCCCTGATTTGATATTTCCATGATTATGATATTGATATTTTACTTTGATATTTCCATTCAGATCATATTCTATTTCCGATTCACCATCTCCATTCTCATCATAATTCAATTCTACTTTGACGTTTTCATTTTCATCATATTCCATTTTTGTTTTTAGATTTCCATTCTCATGATATTGAGATTCTGATTTGATATTTCCATTATTATGATAGTGGAGTTCTTTTTTGAAATTTCCATTCTCATCATATTTAAATTCAAATTTTATTTTATTTCTATTCTCATCATATGTTATACCTGATATGGGTTTTCCATTTTCATTATATTGTTGATATTCTCCTTTGATATTTCCATTACCATCATAAATTATACCTGATTTTGCTTTTCCATTCTCATCATATTGAAATTCTGATTTGGTATTTCCATTCTCATCATATCGATATTCTTCTTTGACATATCCATTCTCATAATATTGAAATTCATGTGTTTTATTTCCATTCTCATCATATTTTGATTTGGATTTTGGTGTTGGCATTATTGCCAATTTAAGTATATTTAATATCTAAATCTATCGCAGCAGTCCTATTGCGCAGTTCCTACAGCTTGGAATTAAATGACCAACTTGTTACTAATGCAGATAGTTCCAGACTGATTAATACAGTATTTGGAATGAATGATTAACTTGGAATTTAATAATTATCTAAGATTGAATGAATAACCGTACAGTGTGTGGTGATTTTGACTTGGAATAAATGATGATTCTGGAATTCACAGGTTCCTATTGCACCGATTCAGGATGAAAATTAGGATTTGTGAGTGAAAAATACACTTCCATTTACTTGGTAGAATTTAGATTAAATTTATTATTAGTTATTTGATAGTTCCATGTTCCTAATATTCTAATTTTGCTTTGATGTTTCCATTCTCATCATAATCTATTCTCGATTTGACATTGCCATTCTCATTATATTGATATTTTGATTTAATATTTCCTTTCTCATTATATTCTATTGTAGATTCACCATTTCCATTCTCATCATATTGAAATACTGCTTTGATATTTCCATTTTTATCATATTCTATCCCCGATTTAGCCTTTCCATTCTCATGATATTGATATTCATATTGTTTATCGCCGTTCTCATAATACTTTATTCCCGATCTGCCATTTTCATCATCATTATATTGATTTTCAGATTTTTTATTGCCATTCTCATAATATTCTATTTCCGATTTACCATTTCCATTCTCATCATATTGCGTCTCCACTTGGATATTTCCATTCTCATGATATTCTATTCTAGATTTACTATTTCCATTCTCATGATATTGATATTTTGTTTTGAAATTTCCATTCTCATAATATCCTATACTTGATTTGGTCTTTCCATTCTCATCAAATTGCAGTTCTACTTCGATATTTTCATTCTCATCAAATTGTGTCTGTGCTTTAATATTTCCATTCTCATCATATTGTGATTTTATTTTGATGTTTCCATTCTCATCATATTGTATATTAGATTTGACATTTTTATTTTCATAAAATTGTGATACTACTTTGAGATTTCCATTGTATTTGATACCTACTTTGATATGATTATTCTCATCAAATTGATATTCTGCTTTAACATTTCCATTCTCGTCATATTCTATTCCTGTTTTGGCATTTCCATTCTTGTCATAGCTCGATTTTATTTTAACATTTTGATTTTCATCATAGATCAATTTTGTTTTAACATTTTGATTCTCGTCATATTGATATTCTGTTTTGATATTTCCATTCTTATCATAATCTATCATTGTTTTAACAACTCCATTCTCATCATATTGATATTTTGCTTTGGTATTTCCATTCTCATCATATTCTATTCCTGATTTAGCATTTCCATTCTCATTATATTGAAATTTATCTTTGGGATTTCTATTCTCATCATAGGTTAATTTTACGATGATATTCCCATTCTTATCATATTGACATTCTGCTTTAACATTTCCATTCTCGTCATATTCTATTCCTAATTTAGGTATTCTATTTCCATACTCATCATAGTCTATCTCTGATTGGGGTTTTTTATTTTCATCATATTGAAATTGATATTTTTTATTTCCATTCTCATCATAGGTTAATTTTGATTTGAGATTTTTATTCTCATCATATTGATATTCTTCTTTGATATTTCCATTCTCATTATATGCTATCCCTGATTTGATATTTCCATTCTCATTATATTGATAATCATATTTTTTATTTTCATTCTCATCATAATTTATGATTGTTTTGATATTTTCATTCTCATCATGTTGAAATTCTATTTTTCTATTTCCATTCTCATAAAATACAACTTTTGTTTTCAAATTTCCATTTTCGTTATATTTCAATTCATATTTCACTTTATTTCCATTCTTTTCATATGTTATACCTGATATGGGTTTTTTATTTTCATTAAATTGTTGATATTCAATTTTGATATTTCCATTCTTATCATATTGATATTCATGTGTTTTATTTCCATTCGCAGCATATTGATATTCATGTGTTTTATTTCCATTCGCATCATATGCTATACCAGATATGGGTTTTCCATTTTCATTATATTGTTGGTATTCTGCTTTGATATTTTCATTCTTATCATATTCTATACATGATTTGACATTTCCATTCTCATCATATTGATATTCATGTGTTTTATTTCCATTCTTATCATATTTTAATTTGGGTTTTGGGATTTCCATTATTATCAATTTGCGTGTGTTTAATATCTAAATCTATTGCCGTACCCACAACCTAAGATTGAATGGTAAACTTAGAACTGATGCAGATAGTTCCAGGTTGATTAATGCGATACTTGGAATGAATGATAATTCGGGGATTCACCAGTACCTACTGCGCCAGTTTAAGATGAAAATTAGGATTTGTAAGTGAAAAAATACACTTTCATTTACTTGGTAGAATTTGAATTTAAATTAATTATTAGTTATTTGACATTTCCATTCTGTCATATTAAAATTCTGATCTAACATTTCCATTCTTATGATAGTGAAATTTTCTACAATTTCCATTCTTGTCATATTTTAATTCAAATTTTACTTTATTTTCATTCTTATCATATATTGCCGTATATGTAAGCCTCCAAGTATTACACACACAGAATACATCAAATTTTAGTCAATCAAAAGAATGAATTAAAAGATAAACCTAAACACAATCAAAACAAACTAAATTTTCTTTAACAATGTAAACCTAGGCTTTTCTGGCTCTATCTCCTCATGCATATCCACATTACTTACCATCTTTACTTTATACTCCAACCACCTATCTTGCATGTTACATGATTTTCGGTTTTCATCAATTTGTGTTTCTCCACTTTTGAATTTCTCACAGTTCATTATCCATTTTGCAGAAACCCTAAACATCTCTGCAACTCCCTTTTCAATAATATCATCATCTAGATAATTCATCAACCCATGTGTAAATACAAAATCTATTGACGAGTCCTCAAAAGGAAGATTGGTGATGGAGCCATTTTTGAAATTTCCGTTTGGTAACTTTTCTTGCGCAATTTCTAATGCATGATCATTTAGATCTATACCTCCAATCTGCAATGTATCTGGAAACAGTCTCAAATCAATCCCTGTTCCACAACCCACCTCTAACACACTAGTACAACGCAAAGAAGCAACTAAATCTCTGAGAAACTTTGCAAATTCTTCATTGTATCTTGTCTCATTCTCATCAGAATATTTATTCCAAAAATCTTTATCATATCCCATAAGATCTTTTAAACACAACAGTATTTGAAATTGTTGTCAGTGTTGGCATTTACATGGAATAATCTTTGTATCAAAGGTGCAGTCATGTGGCCCATCTGATCTTCCCTGTACAGGAATATCCCCCATACAATCTGCATGACGACCCTTTCTACAAAACCAACAGATCTCTGGAGTCTCACCAGTAGAGCACGAATCCATACTACTAATTTTTGCGGCAAGTAAAAAACCCAATGTAGTTAAATAAATCTCAGCCAAGGCAAGAATCGTTTATCTTTGCCCATTACCACATTTGTGAATGACTTTTGTAGTGATTTTGTGACGGTACCCATCTTTCCATTATTGATTTTTACCCTATCCACCTGAGCTACAGACTTTACCTCAGCTGCTGTCCCTGTCATGAATATCTCATCTGCATCATACAAATCATCTCGTTCTAGATCACACTCAACTACCTCACCACCATCTTTTTTAATAATTTGAATTATGCTATCTCTGGTAATTCCTGCCAATCCCCCTGCTGAAAGTGGAGGAGTTTGAATTGTACCATCTTTGATAATGAAAATATTTTCTGCACTTCCCTCTGCAACCTTACCGTGATGGTTCATCATGATGGCCTCATCGTATCCACCTTCTAATGCCTCCATCCTTGCAAGTGCTGCGTTTGCATAGTTTGATGCAGCTTTTGCCTGCATTGGCTGAAACCGTGAATCAATTTTAGTCCAGCTAGACATCTTACACTTTGCCCCTGAAAATTTTCCAGCAGTTGATTCGCCCATCTTCCATTCCCAACACGAGATTGAGACATCAACTTTGTTGGGAGTTGGGGTCAATCCCATATTGCCATACCCATAGTATGCCAAAGGTCTGATGTATGATTCTTTGAGTCCTCCCACTTTGACAGTTTTAATAATTGCATCAGAGATTATCTTTTTTGTGAATTGCATTTTCATGGAATACAACTTTGCAGATTTGAAAAATCTATCAACATGTTCAGGTAGTCTAAAAATTGCAGGTCCAGCTGGAGTATCATAACATCTAATCCCTTCAAAGATGGATGTTGAGTAATGTAACGCATGAGTTAGTACGTGAATTTTTGCATCCTTGAATGGTACTAATTTCCCATTCATCCATATTTTGCCAATCTCTTTCATAGGAGAGCAAAATATACAAGCTAATTTAAAGAATTATCTTTTCATTATTCAATCACCTTAAACTACATATTTGATTAGTCATAAATCACATTATGGAGTGGACTCTAGGATTTGCTGGAATAATTTTGCTTGTAGTAGGCTTGGTTGGTCAGGCATTTGAGATGAGAAATATCCGCAAGAGTGTATACAGAGACGAGGATTCAAGCTCGGCAAATATCTTTATGAATAAAAAGAACTTCAAATGGTATGCTTTACTAGGCATGGGCATTGTTCTTTGGTTTATAGCTGAGCGTGTGTGAAGAGATCTATATAGATCATCTCTAAATACTAGAAAGTATACCAGTAAGTATCGCGTGTTTTGGGTAACGCCGGACTAAATCTAGATAAAGGTCCAAGAATAAACCCAGGATGGCAGTTTACAGGTGAAAGCCCGTAACGCCACTTTTACTTATCAAAATTTATCAAGGAAATTTCTTGATGAATTGCTCGGATAGCTTTTGCAATGTCCTCAGGTGCATCCTCTACTACGATAATTATTCTGGATGTCTCCTCTTGTGCATCCATATTCAATATGTTAAGTCCTGATTGACCAATCTTTGCACTAGTTCTTGATGCCACTTGTTGCACTCTCCACATCTCATCGCCAATTAGTGTGATGACACCCCTGTTGTATGTTATTGTGGCAAGGGAGTCAAAAGCTAAAAGGTATTTTTCATTTCGCTTTACATATTCTCCATCTAAAAATAGTATCCTTGAGAATTCCATACCATCTTTTGTGAATGGTGATAAAATAACAAATTCACTATAATGTCTGTCTTGGTTTAGTGATGTTAGTAGTTTATGAATTGCACTAGTCTCAATTCTAAAAATGGCACAGTTCTCTTTTCCTGTAACAATCTTTATTGGATGACCTTTCTGTTCTTCTAGATTTCGTTTTATGATGGTTGTTTTTTCTGGAGTTTTCATATTTGTAATGGTGATTGGCATATCTACACCATTTTCTACTATTTCTTTGATCGCAATTGGATCTAGAATTTTCATTCCAAACATCCCAGCTAGTCTTGCTTCATTGTATGAGAGTTGTGTGATCTCTCTTAGATCAGTGTCCACAATCTTTGGATCTGCTGAAACAACAGAGCTGTCTTTTTCAAAATCTATACTGGTATCATATTTTTTATGAAACAGTATTCCTAGATCGGCAGCCGTTCTATCTGAACCTCCGCGCTCGTATGTTGTAGTGATGTTATCCTCTGTTTTTCCGATAAATCCACCTATGGTGACTACTTCGTTATCTTCAACTAGTTTGGCAGTGTGGTCTATTCTCCCTCGAGATTCAGCAGCAAGAAAATTTGTAAACTCTATATTTTTATCAGTGATTATTGGCCAATCTTCAAATCTCACAGCTTCTGCTTTGATACCATTACTTCTTAGAATGTGATTCATCACATGAGACATTAATATTTCACCTGAAAATCCTAATGCTTTAGAACGTATTTCGTTAGCAAATTCTCTGCTACTATAAGCTAAATCTAGTGCATTTTGTGATTTTTGTAGGTAGTACTTTATTGTTTTTTCACAGTTTTCTTTATTTTTATCATCAACCAGCTCTAGAATCTTTTGATAGGTGGATTGTGCGATATCTAAGGATGGTTTTATCCCATTTTCTGCATTTTTACCCTGTTCTAGTATTACATCAGTTAGTGAGCGCTTTTTTTCGTTGTGTATGGTTAGTGGGGCTGAAAAAACTGCAATGACTTTGGAGTCTTTTTTTAAATCTGTAATTCTTTGGATGATCTTTGGAATTGTCTCACCGTTTGGACCTAGTGCGCTGCCACCAAATTTAGCAATTATCAGTTTTGTCATAGTGTTTTATCAAAGTCAGATCACCTTCTATTAAGCATTTGATTGTGGGTTGATTAATTTCTGAATAATATCTGATGCAGTTTTGGCACCAGCAGTGTAATTACCTGTTTTATCTCTCTTCTCTTCTAGCTTTTCCAAAATCAGTTTATCCAGTCTGTTAATATCCTCAACTGCAAAACCTAGTTGCTTTGCATTGTCTTCTTGCTCAAAGTGTCCTTTGATTGGTATGAATATTGCCGGAGTGCCATATGCATGAGCTTCATCTATGGTTGATTTTCCTGCAAGTGAAATGATCATATCTGAGGCATAAATTAGTTCATGTAGGTTATCTACAAATCCTAAATTTCTAACATTTTCATATTTCTTATCTACTGCCGGACCTGAAACTAGAACAATATCTAGATCTTGGTTAATCTTTGAAAGTGCTTTTAGTGCTTTCTCAATTAGAAATAATCCTGCACGGGTGCCACCTATGGAAATTAGTATTGTTCTCTTTACAAAGTTAAATTTTTTCCGCAATTCTTCTCTGGTGTAGTTGGTCTCTCTAACTATTGGACCTACCATTCTAATGTTGTCATGATCATCACCAATTTCAGGAAAAATTACTGCATCACATTTTTTAATAATATTTTGCATGGATTTATTCATCTTTTTTTCAATAAATGCTGATATACCTTTGGTAAAATGTGTCTCTAAAACATCAGTGATTAACACAGTTGGAATTTTCTTTTCTTGTGCTACACTCAATGATGCAAAATCCTCATCACTAATTACCAAATTTGGTGTATCACTTTGAAGAATATTTTTTGAGATATTTTTACATTCTCTATAGTATTTGTAGTAACTCCACAGCCACTTTGATGGATTTTTGAGTGCTCCATTTTCAATAATAAATGACGGTGGATTGTAAATGTCTTGTACGTTATAGTTTAATTTTTCTAAAATTTTTGCAGCACCACTTCCTGTGACAAAGTTTGTTGTGATACCTTCAAAATTATTAACAATTGCAATATCTCGAGTTACGTGTCCTAGCCCGATAGGACTAGAAAAAAAACTACAAACATTATTCATGATCTTCTTGATTTTTCGTCAAATTTCTAGATTTACACTTGTCTCAAAGTTTAAATGGATTTTAACAAAGTAGGTTTTTGGGCTCATAGTCCAGGTCGGTTATGACGTCGCCCTTACACGGCGAAGATCCGGGGTTCAAATCCCCGTGGGCCCATTACCCTTTCTGGGGATAAATAGGACTAACACACTATATATACAAAATATGTGTAGCAATATGATGAAATTAAAACAATCTAATGATTTGAAAAGTGCACTTGTACTCGTCAAATGTTCTAAAAATGAACATAATGATTGTAGAACAATCAGAGATGCCATGCTTAAGAAATTTGGTCATATCCAAGAAGCATACACTACTAATGCTGAAATTGATAATCAAAAATGGTGTGTTGCAGCTTCTGCACTAATTCCTTCTAATGAAACAGATCAATTTAGAAAACAATTAGATAAAGAACTTGGTGCAAATGAAGGTGATATGCATATCACTGTTGATGATTTTAGAGTCTTTGTAGATCAACAGTAAATTCAAGTCATACCCTCATCGAATTATCATCATTATCTGCAAATGCAGTAACTGTAAAGGCAGCAGCAGATGCCACTAAAACCAGAAACATCGCAAATAAAGAGAGTGCCTTGATCAATATTCCATTTGGAACTCTATCACTATTATTACTATCTAAGAATGGTACTAAAAGTTATCAAGAGTTGACTAGAAATTTTTCATTTTCAGTCTCAAGACTAGGAATTTTATTTTGTTGTATGCCAAGTTTTTAATTATCTCAAAATAATCCTTTGGAATCTCCAATGACCTACCTCCAACTGTTGTGTACTAGTCACAGGAATACAGGATAACCCAATAATTAGCAAATCCCAAATTAAAAAGAAAAAATATAAAAAAGAAACTTAGAAACGTGGACTTTTCATGTTAAGAAATACTGTCTGTTTCAGTTCTTCGAGTTGTTCTTTAATGGATTTTGCAGTCTCATAATCTTGGTTCTTGTATGCATCTCTGAGCTGTTGCAACAAGTCTGTAAATTGAGCCTTTGCAGCATCAATATCTACATCCCCAGAAGGTACAACAAATTTTTCTTGCAACTTTTCAAATTTTTCAGTCTTGTAACTGTTCATCTTTGAATGATCAAAGGTTTTGGTGACTGTGGTAAAGTTTGTACTATCTCCTGCATCTACAACAAAAGTGTTCCAAGTGATAACATCAGACTCGTGGTCTTTGTTCATGCTAAAAACTGTCCACACAAGATACTTTGTATCACCTTCTTTTGCAATTCCAATGCTTGCTTTTATTGCATCAGTAACACCATTACTTTCAGCAATGGAGACTGCTTTACCTAGTGAAACTGTTACTAGGCTTTTTAGCTCAGCATGAGTATCTTTTGTCATCTCTGTTGGAATTGTAATTGATCCAGTAAATCCTTCAACTGGTATGGCCTTGTATCCATTATGATGTCCTTTCTTGTGGTATTCTCCATCTTTCCATTTTGCGTGATCTCCTCCTTCTCCTCTTTCTGCCATTGTACTTGGTACTGCTACAACAAGCATCAGAGCAAAGACTACTGCTACTACTGCAGGAATCATATACTTTGTTTTACTATTCATATTATCATCTCTTGGGCAAATTTGAATACAAAAGGATTACTGTACAATCATTAGTGAATCACAAGCAAAAAGACGAAAATCAGACTAGATCTGAATAGTTTTTTTACTAGGCATAACATTTGTAATTATTGAAAGTTGCAATAGTGTATAACAAAAAGTCTCTTGATGAAAATGATGTAATCAACGTCTTTGGAATGGTTACAAAAGAACACTATAGCATTAAAACTGTAGAAAAGGTCGCAAAATCCCTAGAGAAGGGAGGTCACTCTGTAAAAATTATTGAGGGCGGGATGAACTTTATAGACGACATGAAAGATTTCATGCCAAGAGTTGTTTCAGGGGATAGACCTGGAATGGTCTTTAACATGGCATATGGCATCCAAGGACAAAATCGTTACACACATGTTCCAGCAATGCTAGAGATGTTGGGAATCCCATATACTGGTTCTGGACCTGAAACACATGCAGTAGTTCAAGACAAAGTAATGACAAAAATTGTATTGCAGAAAAATAATCTTCCAACACCAGGTTTTTGGGTCTTTACATCTCCAGAGGATACATTTGATGATTTGGTGTTTCCTGTGATTGTAAAACCAAAAATGGAGTCTACATCGATGGGAATGGAAGTTGTTGATAATTGGGATGACTTGCGCAGTGCAGTTACAAAACAAATGGAAAAATATTCTCAAGATAGTCTAGTTGAACAGTTCATTCCGGGAAGAGAGTTTGCAGTAGGATTACTAGGAAATGGTAATAACATTGAGATTCTACCAATTGTAGAGATGGATCTCAGTGGAGATCCAAATCGTATTCAAACTATTACTGATAAAAAAGAGACACCAGTAGACAAGATATGTCCTGCACCATTAACTGAAGAACAAACTGATGAGATCAAAAGAATTTCACTTGCTGCATTTAGAAAGTTGGGACTAAATGATTTCACTCGTGTGGATTTTCGAATGAGTGCAGATGGACATTTCTATGTTTTAGAACTCAACTCTATGGCAAGTTTAGGGATTACTGGCTCGTACTATGCAGCAGCTAAAACTACAGGGTACACATACGATACACTAATCAATAAAATGCTAGACGTTGCAGCTTTGAGATATTTTGGTGAATCACACAAACATGACGAGTCTTCTGAAAATATTGAATCACAACCATTACACTCTGTTGTAAAAAGCCACATTCGAAGTCATGCCCTATCAAACGAAGCATTACTTGAGCAGTTTGTTAATGTGAACTCTAGTGTGACTAACTTGGAGGATGTAAACAAGTTGGGTAAAATGATAACTGCTAGATTCTCCCATCTAGGGTTTACTGTAAGGGAACATCATGAATTTGATGTTGGAAATATGCTTTATTTTACAAATCACGATTCTGAGGAAAATGATGTTTTGTTGTTATGTCACACTGATACATGGTATACCAATCAAGATTTCACTCCCTTTTACAAAGTTGGAAACAAGCTGTATGGTTCTGGAATTGCAGAAAGTAAGGGTGGGCTCATAACCATGATTGCTGCATTAAAGGCTCTACGTTTTGCAAGAAAACTCAAAAAAATAAAGTGTGGTATTTTAATTATCACTGATGATAGTTTGGGTGGTCGTCATAGTAAACAGCTAGTACATGACACTGCAAAAATTTCAAAAAATATCATTGAATTAAAGTGGGGATTACTAAATGGAGGTATCGCTACATCTTGTTCTGGTGTAACTAGATATCACATTGATTTAACACACATACGACGACCTGATGAAACAATAAAAGATGTGATTCCAGATATGTGTAAAAAAGTTGTTGCTTGGAAAAAGATTTCAGAGAATCACAATGATGCAAGGATTACTATTTCAGAATTTAGAGCAATCACTTCTTTTGGAAGAGCACCTGAACATGGACAGCTATCATTAGAATCAAGATATGCGACTCCACAACAAGGACAACGATTTGATTCAGAACTACGTAGAATTTCCAAAAAGAAGGATAAAACAAAGTTAGATATTCACATTTCAAAGATTGCGACAAGAGATCCTGTAGAAAAGTCAGACAACATCTCTAAACTTTATGAATTAATTAAAAAAACTGCAAAAGAATCAGATATTAAAATTGAATCCATGCACAGGTATGCTACATCAAGTTTGTGTAATATTTTACAAGACTTGCCAATGGTGGGTTCTATGGGTCCTATTGGTTCTGATCATCGAACTCCAAATGAACATATCTACAAAGACAGTCTAATTGACAGGAGTGTTTTGTTGGCACTTGTATTAAACAAACTTTCATCATCATCTGGAAAAACACAAAAATGAACATTAAACAGATAGAAAATTCTTTTAGACCAACTCTAAACAAAAAATGTTCTGTGGCAAAAAAGGGGATGGTTTCATCAGCATTTTCTAATGCTACCAAAGCAGGAGTTGAAATGCTCAAAAAAGGTGGCAATGCAATTGATGCAGCTTGTGCAACTGCCCTTGCTTTAGGAGTATGTGAGCCTCAAGCATCTGGAATTGGGGGTCAATCCATGGGTATTATTCACATCAAAGGAAAATCATATGCAATTGATGGCTCTAGCAGGTCTCCATCTTTGGCTCATTCATCCATATACACAAACAAGAAAAACCGTAGACTTGGATACAAGGCAACCACAATTCCAAGTACTCTAGCTGTAATTGGATTTTTACACAAGCGGTATGGAGATCTTGAATGGCAAAAGATAGTTGCACCATCAATAAATATTGCAAAAAAAGGATACAAGATTACCCAACTTCAACACGATCTCCAAGAAAAAGAACTAGAAAACTTTCTTTCAATTAAATCAAAATCTGGTGCAAAGTATTTCCTAAAAGATGGGTTGGTTCCATACGATGTTGGAGATAGGTTCATTCAAGAAGATTTGGCTCAAACACTAACACAAATTTCAGAATATGGGTATAGTGCTTTTTATCATGGAGAAATTGCCAAAAAAATTATTCAAGATATGAAAGATAATCATGGATTGATTCAGGAAGAAGATCTGGCATACATTCCTGAACCGATTCAGAAAAGACCAATCAGTAGAAGATACAGACATCTATCAGTGGTTACATTGCCTCCTCCTGCTGCTGGAAGAACATTACTACTTACTTTGATGATGTTAAATCATCTCCCTTCAAAGTTTTTGCGCAGCTCAAAACCTAGCTCATACCACTTTGTTGCAGAGACTTTTAGAAAGGCATTCTTACACAGAGTGCAACATCCATTTAATCCTCACACGTATGATCAAATTGAAGAAAAAGTTCATCTGAAAAGATCATTTGCAAAACAGATGGCCGAATCCATCCACAACTCGATGGATGCCACACTACCCATGATTGATCCAGATTTTGGCGGTGGTGAGGATACCACACATCTTTCTGTTATGGATAATCAAGGAAATGCAGTAGGAATAACACAGTCTATAGAACTTGCATATGGTTCAAAAGCAGCAGCAGATGGTCTAGGATTTCTATACAATAACTACATGTCTGCATTTGAATTTACAAACCCAAATCATCCTTTCTACATTAGACCTAACGCTATCCCATGGACTTCGGTGTCTCCGGCATTAATTTTTAATGATTCAAAACTTTGGATGGTGCTTGGAAGTCCGGGTAGTCAAAGAATATTTTCCACTGTAACACAATTTCTCTCAAGAATAATTGACGGGGATTTACCAATGAGCCAGGCAATAGCAAAGCCTAGATTCCATTGCTCAATTGACGGTACAGTAAGCATTGAAGATGGGGGATTTGATACTGAAATTGTTGACTATCTTAAAGAGATGGGGTATAATATTTCGGTAAAGGACAGATACTCATTTTATCATGGTGCAATTCATGCAGTTATGAAATGTCAGACACAAGGCGACTTTCATGGAGTTGCCGAAGTAAGACGTGATGGAACAGCAGAAGGACCAAAATGAACACACTTCCCATCTTGTTATCAATTCCACATGGAGGAACACAGACACCTTTAGAACTTGTTGGGCATTTATCCATAACAGACAGGGATCTGTTTGATGATTCTGATCCTTTTGTAATGGAACTCTATGATTTAGCAGATAGAGTTCAGTGTGTAATTAAAACAGACATTGCAAGAACATTTGTAGATCTTAATCGTTCTGTACAGGATATATCTCCTGATAATCCAGATGGATTAATCAAGAGTAAAACATGTCATGATAAACCAATTTACACACATGGAAAAGAGCCAGATGATTCACTTGTGAGAGTGCTTATAGAGTCATATTATCATCCGTACCATCAAACAATTCAAAAAAGTATAGAGAAATTAGATTTACAACTATGTTTAGACTGCCATTCGATGGCATCAGTTGCCCCACATTTTTCTCCAGATGAGAGTCATTCAAAGAGACCCATGTTTTGCATATCTAATAATGATGGTAAAACATCTTCACAAGAAATGTTGGAGTTATTAGCAGATTCTCTTTCAAAATCATTTTCTATTAACAGAGAAGAAATTTCTTTAAATGATCCATTTCATGGAGGTCACATTACTAGAACCTATGGAAATAATCCAGTTCCTTGGATTCAAGTCGAGATGAATAGAGATTTGTATTTAAAAGAGCCTTGGTTTGACAAAGATTTGCTATCCATAGATTCAAAATACCTTCAAAAACTAAACAAACAATTTGAAAATACACTAGAGTTGTTTTTCTCAAAGATCTAGTTTAGTTTGTTGTATTGTTTCTTGTAAAAAAAGAATGGATTACTATCTTCATCTTTGGATTCATCATTTATTTTATGATCTCTTTCATTTTTAAAATCTTAGTATGAGAATCAATTTTTACAGAAACTTTTTGATCTCTTATCTCAAATTCAAAGTTTAGATAAAAGATTTTTCTTTTTTTTTTCAATTGTTGATGAGGTTATCGTAGTATAGCTGCTCTTTGCAACAAGCTTACTATGATATTTTCGATCAGATAAAATCTCAATTAATGAGGGATGTGGTAATTATCACAATTTCAATTTACTGTTTGTGACTTTCATAGAATTAATGCTGATATTTATGGTAACAAAAGACACAACTAATTAATTTTATACCAAATCAATAAAATAATTTTTTTTTTTGTTGAAAAAATATTATGTTATTTGACATTAAAAATAGTAATTACTTAACCTATTTTACAACAACTTTTACTTTGCAACCCTCGAGCAATCCACCAAATAGAGAAAATTAAAACACCTACTGAGATAAATTTCAATTCCAATCCCTGCATTGGAAATAGTGATAATCCCCCGACTGCACCTAAAATTACTGCTAGTGGTGCAGTACATGCAGGACACCCCGGAGTGAATGCAGCAAATGCTCCACCTAACACTGCTGAGGAATTTGATTTTACAGAATTTATCATCCTAATTCTTTTTATCTTAAATGCCATCATTGCAAAATTTATTCCTGCTAGTGATGATATAACTATGGTTAATACCACCGATGTAATAATGTATGATGGCATTATCTCCATGGTGGTACTCAAATGCGTTGGCAGCATTGACATTGTCAAAAAGTAATAGATTATTCCTAGTCCTACACCACTAGTGATAGCAATAGAGGCGTATCTCTTTGTTGTTAATACATTTGATATTAATTGTAATTTACTTGCCAAACAAATTTAGTTAAAGTTCATCATATTTTAACTCTCTTTGATTAACCAAAGATTATTACCCATAACAACTCTGCAAAAATATGACCACCGAGTTTTCATCTGAAGAAATAATCATTTTGGTACAATATGGGATCAAAAAGTATGAAAATGAAGAAATTCTCACTGAAAAACTAAAGACAATACTATCTGAAAAAAATATTCAGAGAAATATTGATCTCCTCATTGGAACACAACGAGTTAGGAGGATAGGTCCAGATATTCTTCAAAACAATGAGAGTCACACAGAGTTGCCTAGTCTTCCAGAAAATCTAAAATCTGTAATTGATGCTCTATAAACAAAGAATTATTTAATTACTGTGTATATCTGATTCTAATATGAACAAATTTGTATTATCTTTGAGCATTCTAGTTCTAATGGTTGTATTGACATCTTCTCTAGATCCTGCTTTTGCACATCCACACTCAGGCCAAATTCTAATTAATGGTCATACACACACACCTCAAACTGAAATTGTTCCTTTATCTAAAATGATAGGTATTGAAAAAACAACTATTCTCTTTGATTCTGATAGTGATAACACCTTACCATGGGCATTTGTTGAAGGAAAGGTTGCAAATCATGTGGAAGGTTATCCCGTAATCATTCAAATTTTCAATGGTGATGATGATGCAGTTCATTTTGCTCAAACTAATGTAAGCTCAGATGGCAACTACAAATACAAATTTAGGGTGTTAAACTCTGATAATGGCATTACAACTAGAATATTTGATGGTCAATACCTTGTTAAAATCTTCAAAGTGGTATACACATCTGAAGAAAATTTAATTTAAAATCCACGCAGTCCTTCTGGGCGCACAGTCTCTGGGTGTTGTTTCATCCATTTGACTTTCTCTAACATTTCTTGTTTGTCTTGAGGAAATGTCCCCTTTACACTATATGCATTAGAACCATGATTTACCCTAAATACAATCTCATCTTTTGTGTCAATTTGATTTATCAACTCGTATAGTTCCTCTAATGATTCATCATCACTTATTTTAACAAATTCACCTTCGTATTTATCGATAAATTCTTGTTTAATTCCATTTTCTAAATACAGTGTTAATGCACCAACATAGTTTGGTGAACATGCACCAATCACTTTGGCAGTACCTGTAATGTGGTCTTTGGAGTATTTTTTCCCACCTAGTCCTAAAATTACCATACATGACATTACATATCCTGCATCTTTTGCTTTGTTTACAGATTTAATGATTGTTTTTGCAATAGCTCCCTTTGTAACTTTTTTGAGAACAACATCTGAACCACTCTCAATCCCTAGATAAAACATGTCTAGTCCTGCCTCATTAATTTTCTTCAACTCATCAGGTGTTTTCTTTAGTATGTTCATAGGCATTGCATAACAAGAGATTCTTTGGATGTTTTGGAATTTTTCTCTAATGTACTTTACAATTTTAATCATATATTCAGAATCAAGATTTAATGCATCTCCATCTGCAAGAAATACTCTTCTAGTGTTAGGTTGACTTTTTACCATCATGTCAATTTCTGCTTTGATATCCTCCCATGGTCTTTGAGAGTACTCTTTTGACCTATACATATCACAAAATGAGCATTCATTAAATGAGCATCCCAATGTAACTTGAAAAATTAATGATTTAGCTTCTGATGGTGGTCTGTACAGGGGCGCATCATAATTTAACATCATTTTTTAGTTCATTGGGATTACTTAGCTATCTTTTTTATACTTTCTACTATGTTGTTTGACTCCTAATACATTTTAGTAATAAATGATGAGGAGTTTAACAATGTATGGTAGATGACCCTGATGTAAAAAGACTATTGCAGTTTGTATTTACATCTTCACGGGGAGGAGTAAATCGACTAAAAATAATTTCAAAACTCAAGGAAAAACCATTTAACATAAATCAGTTAGCAAAAGAGTTGGGTCTAGATTACAAGGCTATTCAGCATCACATCAAAGTATTGGAAAAAAATAATATGATAAGTAAGGTTGGAGAAAAATATAATGTAACATATTTTTTCTCAACTTTTATTGAAGTGAATATGGAGACATTTGAAGACATTAAAGGAAAATTAGATAAAAATAAATAAGAGATTTTTTAGTACTATATTCTAATGGAAACAACCTCTCTAGTGTTATCTATCGTCTCAATTGCAGACATATGCATACTAGGAATTCTGATTGGTATATTTGGAAAAATGTATGTAAAGACTAGAGCAGAACTTCCCTTAGGTATGATAGTAGTAGCAGTAATGCTGGTTTTACATAATATTATTAGTGCATTAGCCTATTTTTCAATGGATGCACTTTTTTCACATGAGATATTCCCATACATGTTAGGGGTAGGTATTACAGAACTTGTAGGATTGATAATATTTTTAAAGATTACATTGGATTAACCTTAGTTTATTTGTAACAGATTAGAATTAAATGTGTGCTAACAAAACATCTCAAATTAAATAAAAATATTCTCCTAGCATTTACAGCATCAATAATAGTTTCAGCAATTATTGCTCAAATTTTATCTGATCAAACTGATTATCTAAACACTACATACACTACAATTACAGACTATGTAGTTTATTTTTCAGTTTTCAGCAGTTTGTTTTATTTAGATAACAGAAAAAAGTATCAGTTAGAATCAACAGGCAAGACAGATACGGTAAAATTAAAACATGATCTAAAAAAGTTGATCACCTCTCTGGGAATTGCAGAAGTTGTGTATACAATAGTTAGATGGGCATTACAGTATTACTTTCTAACCATACAGTATGATCCGTACTTGGCATCAGTTATATCTCAAGGAATCTCTACAATTATTTACATGATGGTGCTAAATCTTATTGTAAAGGTAACAAGGTTGTATAAAGATGGAGATTAACATTTACGTTGACGGTTCTGGTGGTCCAAACAGTGGGTATGGCTATTTTGTAAAGGAGACTGGAGAATCATTTTATGAAAAAAAACCCAAGCTAACAAACAACCAGGCAGAATATTTAGCCATAATTTCTGCTTTAAACAAGTATGTTGATTCAAATGAAGAGATCACCATTTACAGCGATTCTAAAAATACGGTAAACCAATTAAATCATAAATTTGCAGTAAACAATGAGATCCTAAGAGAACTAGCTAGGGAGGCATGGGTAATTATTGCAAAATTCTCAAATTTATCAATTCTCTGGATCCCAAGAAAAGAGAATTTAGCAGGAAAGATGCTGGGTAGTTAAACCACCATAGATCAGGAATTTCCGAGAATAACTTTATTATACAAAATTCAAACTCAACTTACATGGTAGAATCTGTGATATTATCACCAAAATCTATTGCAGTGATTGGTGCATCTGATAAGAGAGGGAGTGTTGGTGCCACCATCACATCAAATATCATAAATGGTTTTAAAGGGATTGTTTATCCAATTAGTCCATCTAGAGATAAGGTCTTTTACAAAAAAGCATACAAGACAGTGCTAGATGTTCCAAAACCAATAGATCTTGCAGTTATTGTGATTAGAAATACACTAGTTGCATCAGTGTTAGAAGAGTGTGGAAAGAAAAAGATCAAAGGAGTCATCATTATTACCGCAGGTTTTAAAGAAGTTGATAAAGAAGGAGCAAAACGTGAGCAAGAGATCAAAGATATTGCTAAAAAATACAACATTCAAATAATTGGACCAAACTGTCTTGGAGTTATGAATCTTGATCCAAAAACAATGATGAACTCTACATTCCTTAAAGTGACGCCAAAGTCTGGAAAGATTGCACTTGTATCACAGAGTGGTGCAATATGTGCAGCTCTAGTTGAAGATGCTAGTGCTCAAGGAATAGGTTTTTCAGCAGTTCTAAGTCTTGGAAACAAAGCAGTGATGAGTGAAGTTGACACTCTGAAAATTCTTGCAAATCACAAACAAACCAAAGTTATTGTGATGTATCTAGAGGACATGGGTGATGGTCAAGAGTTTCTAAAGGTTTGTAAAAATATTACTAAAAAACTCAAAAAACCAGTACTTGTACTCAAAGCAGGACGTAGTCCAGAGGGTGCAAAAGCTGCAATGTCACATACAGGAGCTTTGATGGGTTCAGATGAGATTTATGATGCATTACTAAAACAATCAGGTGCAATACGAGTTGATACCATGGAGGAATTGTTTGATCTTGCAACTGCATTTTCAAAACAGCCACTACCCTCATCAGGGGATCTTGTAATTGTTTCAAATGCAGGTGGACCTGCAATTATCTCAACTGATGCTTGCTCAAAGTTAAAGATCAAGATGGCAGACATTACAAGTATAAGAAAAAAAATTGATGCAGTGATTCCCCCTTGGGGAAGTTCTAGAAATCCAGTAGACATTGTAGGTGATGCAGATTTTAATAGATTCCATAATGTTTTAGACAGGGTGTTGGCACATCCCAAGGTTGGCTCTGTTATCTCAATGTGTACTCCATCAGGTACACTAGATTATGATAAATTAGCCAAAGTAATTGTTACAATGTCTAAAAAATATAAAAAAACAATGCTTGCAAGTTTGATGGGGTTGGATGAGGGAATTACAAACAGAGAAATTTTAGCACAAGGAAATGTTCCATACTACAACTATGCAGAGGGGGCAATTAGAACACTATCAGCGATGATCAGGTTTTCAAATTGGATAAAATCTCCAAATGGAAAGATTACAAAATTTAAAGTAAACAAAGCAAAGGCACAGAAAATATTTGATAAAGTAAAAAGTGAAAATAGACCCAACCTGTTAGAAGAAGAAGGACAACAAGTTCTCAAAGCATATGGGTTGCCACTACCTAAAAGTGAACTTGCAACATCGGTGGAACATGCTGTAAAAATTGCAAAAAAGATTGGTTATCCTGTTGTAATGAAGATTGCATCACCACAAATAATTCACAAATCAGATGCAGGTGGTGTTAAAGTCAATTTAACAGATGCTGCAGAGATTAAATCAGCATTTAAAACTATAATTAAAAATGCCAAAAAGTACAACAGTAAAGCTGAGATCAAAGGCGTTCTAATCGTTGAGATGGTAAAAGGTGGTAAAGAGCTAATCATAGGCTCAAAACTAGAATCTGGATTTGGTCCTGTAATTATGCTTGGAATGGGAGGAATATACGTAGAAATTCTCAAAGATGTCACATTCAAACTTGCACCAGTAACTGACATAGAAGCAGATGATATGATTGCATCAATTAAAACTCAAAAATTACTCAAAGGGGTTAGAGGTGAAAAACCATCAGATATTGCAAAACTATCTGAATGTATCCAGAGGTTATCCCAGCTAGTTTCAGATTTTGCAGAGATCAAAGAATTGGATATGAATCCTGTACTAGTTATGGAAAAGGGCAAAGGCTGCAAAATTTTAGATGTCAGAATAGGTCTCTGATCGCAGTTCATTCCTAAAGATTATTACGCTAATTTAGAATATTTATACAACATAAGGACAAATAACTACATGGCTAATGTCTTAAAGACGATCAGAACTGGAGACGATTATATTCAAAGCCTTAGAGGCCGAGATCTCAAAATCTATCTCTTCGGAGAACTAGTAAATGAACCAGTAGACCATCCGATGATTAGACCATCAATTAATGCTGTGGCAGAAACATACGATCTTGCAGTACGTGAGGAAGCACTAGCTTCTGCTGATTCATCAATTACTGGATTAAAAGTTAACAGATTTTTACACATTGTAGAGAGTGCAGAAGACTTGGTTTTACAAAATAAGATGCAGAGAAAACTAGGACAAAACACGGGGACATGTTTCCAAAGATGTGTTGGGATGGATGCAATGAACTCTTTGCACTCTACCACATTTGAAATTGATGAAAAACATGGAACTGATTATCATAAACGGTTCTTGGAATTTGTAAAGATGGTACAACAAGAAAATCTTGTAATTGGTGGAGCAATGACTGATCCAAAGGGAGATAGAAGTAAGGGTCCTGCACAACAAGATGATCCAGATTTGTTTACTAGAGTTGTAGATAGAGATGAGAAAGGTGTTTATGTTTCAGGTGCTAAAGCTCACCAAACAGGTTGTATCAACTCTCACTGGATAATTTTAATGCCAACAGTTAGACTAACTGAAAATGATAAGGACTGGGCAATAGTTGGCGCAGTTCCTGCAGATGCCAAAGGGATTACCTACATTTACGGCAGACAGTCTTGTGATACTAGAAGTATGGAGGAGGGAGATATTGATGTTGGCAATGCAAAGTTTGGCGGTCAAGAAGCTTTGATGATTTTAGATAGAGTGTTTATTCCATGGGACAAAGTATTCATGCATGGCGAGTATGAGTTTGCATCAATGCTTATAGATAGATTCACGTGTTATCACAGACGCAGCTATGTGTGTAAGACAGGGTTGGGTGATGTGTTGATTGGAGCAGCAGCTACAATTGCTGACTATAATGGTATCCCCAAAGTATCTCACATCAAAGATAAGATTGTAGAGATGACCCATCTTAATGAAACAATTTTTGCAGCAGGAATTGCATCATCGTATCAAGGAAGGAAGATGAAGTCCGGGGTTTATCTAAATGATGATATGCTTGCACAAGTTTGCAAACACAATGTTACTAGGTTTCCATATGAGATTAGTAGGTTGGCACAAGACATTGCCGGTGGATTGGTAGTTACACTACCATCTGAGAAGGACTTTAGGCATCCTGAAGCAGGACCATTGCTTCGAAAGTACCTTGTGGGTAGAAAGGGAGTGGATGTGGAGAATAGAATGAGGATTTTAAGATTAATTGAGAATATGACATTGGGACGAAATGCAGTTGGGTACCTTACAGAGTCAATGCATGGTGCAGGCTCACCACAAGCACAGAGAATTCAGATTCAAAGACAGATGCAGGTAGGTTACAAAAAGAATCTAGCAAAGAATTTGGCAGGCATTACAAATGATATTGAAAAGGTTGATGAGCCATCTGAATATTTTAAGCGAGTTTTCAAAACTAAAGACTCTGTTCTTTAAGATTTGATTAAATCTTATGATGTTTAGATCCTGCAAATATTATACATTGGACCAATGTGAGAACAGGGTTTCATCTTTGAGGGCACTTGAGATAAACAGTGATTCTTTGATGAGTTTATTTATTTACAAAGAGACGTTGGTATTTGCTTGTGTTTTCGAGCCTCGTTGATTAAACAAATTTCTGCAAATGTATTTTCATCATAATTTACCTTCTTCAAACTATTTCTTTTCTTAATTTCTGGATATTGACTATATTTTCTTCTGTTGATGGTTCTGCCCCCAGATTTTGGTCTAAACCCTCCCCATTGTTTGAAAAATACAGGTACTGCTTGTTCTTTGCATTGATTGATAATTTCCTCAATCCATTCTTTCTTTACTTTACGAAAGTGATGTCCACTTTCGCCTCCTATAATTGCCCAATCAATTCCTTTTAGATTTACTTTACCTACTGAATCAATTAACGGTTCAAAACTAATGAATCTTGTATGACATTTTACTTTTCTTAGATCTTTGATTCTTGAAACATAATTTTTACTTTCAATACTTGTTCCCATCCACATGAAATTTGGAATTTTATGTCCAAAATATTTAAAGAACAGTTCTGAAAATTCTGACATTCTTTTTGGGCGTTTTGTGAGAATTTGGTAATCATGGTGGTCTGCCTGAATCATAGTTGCAAAACATTTTCCTGTGAATTCAAAGGATGAATTTTCATGAAATAAATCTGACATGCTATTAACAAATATCTTTTTTGGTTTCTTCCATGTTAATGGTAATTTGATATCTGATGGATGTTCTGTATATTGAAATCCTTTTTTGTATTTTTGCTGTCCCATTGCTTTGAGTCTTTTTGTCAAAGTTTCAGCATAGCAATTTTTACAGCCTGGAGAGATTTGGGTGCATCCGCTTGTAGGGTTCCATGTAGCTTCTGTCCATTCAATTTCAGAACCTATTGCCAATGATGAGAATGAAAAATGGTTAAGTTTAAACGTTTTAAGATTATTGCTAATGGATAATAAAAAATCAATGATTTTAAATACTTAAAAATTACTTTCACATGTGTTATTATAAATATGCCAGCTAAAAGAAAACAAGAGGATTGGATTCGTGAGAAATTACAAATTTTAGTGGATATTGCACAAAAAGTTCCCAAAAATAAAATAATGAATGAATATGCAGAATACACTGCATTAAAGCTGATATCCGTTAATTATTACAAAACTACATTTCTTAATGTTGTAAAACAAAATAAAAAAGCTAAAAAATATTATGACGGTGCAGTCTATATTGATCTCTTCGCAGGTTCTGGCTTGGTTAAACTAAAAGAAACAGGTGATATAATTGCCGGGTCTTCTCTATGTGCGTTATCTGATCCTAAACTGAGTTTTGATTATGCTGTGTGTGTGGAGAAAGATCGGAAAAAATCTCAAGTATTGGAAACTCATTTATCTAAAGTGTTCTCTATTAAAAAGTTCAATGTGATTCAAGGTGATTGTAATGTTGTGATTAAGGATGTTGTTAATAATATCAAATCTAGATTCAAAAATCCCATTGTTTTTACTTTTGTAGATCCTGAAGGTTTAGAGATAAAAATGAAAACTCTAAAATTTCTTAGCGATTCTTTTCCTGCTCAAGATTTTATGATAAATGTGGGTTCTCAGGGTCTTTCACGAGTTAAAGGTAAATTGGATAAAGGTAATGCAGCTATTGAATCTACTTGGAATGATTATTGGAGAGATGACGATGCTAATGCTGAGGCTTTGTTGTATGAGATATCTAACGAACAAACAATTGAAGGTGAATATCAAGAAAGGATTTCTGAAGTATTGGGTAAAAAACTTGGAGAAACAATTTCAATTCGAGGAGTTCCTGGAAATATAGAGTATTATATTCTAACTTATTCTCGAAAAACTAAAGGCGATTCAAAATATGTTAAGTCACTAACTGCTTTGAAATTAAGAATTGAGAAAGAAGACAAAAAATCGGTTAAGAGAATGTTGGATGTTATTTCTGGAAGAAACCAGACATTATTATGATCTTGTCTTTGGTTCTGTTAACTTAACAAGTGATTTTTCTCCTTATTAACTCTCAAGGGGTGAAATTGGAGCATTTAGGATTAATGTTATCCATTTGTTGTATCCGTGAATTGCAATTTCTCTCCATCAAGTGAAGTTTGACTAAATCAAATTTTCAGATGGTGTTTGGCTTGCAAAAACATAGGCACCACTTTAACTTTGCAGGATTAAATAGATGATCATAACGAAAGAGTGTCTGGAATTCTTTGATAATTTTAATTGTTATTTCTTTGCTATCAAAAATATGTGGCCTGATTAACCAATTTGGGGTTTACACAAATATCACTTGTGAAACCATTGTTATTTTATCAGTTTGGATATCATCATCATTATTTCCATACAGAAATTTTACAACATGCCATCATACCGACTTTAAATAGCGATAGATATTGATGGAAATAAGCAGCTTTTGTGCCAATTCCATGAAGGGTAGGATGACAAGAACTGAATTAAATACAAAACTAGTCAAAATATCTATGTATTTGAGAAATGCACAACTAGGAACTGTTTTAATTTTAAGATCAGTCTTCAAATCAAAATATGAGAATCAAAACTAACCAAAAAATCAAGATCCACAAATTACATAAATAGCTGTAAAATTAATTCATTGTGACGTAAAATGACCAAACTCCAAATACAATTAACAAAGACCAAAGAAGGTATGCTAGCTCAATCTGAAGACAATCCAGAAATAATCGTAACTGGTAAAAACAAAACAGAGATCAAAACAAAACTGAAAGAAATTATTACAGGTTATGTACAAGCTTTTCCAGAATCAAAAGACGAATTTTTTGAAAACGGTAAAATGCTAGAGGCTGACTTTAATAAAGTACAATGGGTATAATTTAAAAAATTATTATTTGTTTTAGGTTATTCTCAATGTAATATTTTTGGATTTCTCTCACACATGTATGAGAACTGTTGTTATTAAAAAAATGTAAAGAATCTTGATTTTTTTATCTTAACAATTTACCAACAATCCATAGTCTTTTTACAAGTCTGCATAACCTGAATCCTATTTTTGAAACTAGTAATTTCTCAAAAATCGTTTTTAGTAAATTTGATGTAATTACACCACCAAACAGAAACTATCTATCACTATTATACACTGGACATATGTGAACCTGTTTGCCTGAATTTTTAAGAATCAGTCTTTTCTTTCTTTTGACTTTCTTCTGATTCTGAGGGTTTGTCTTTTATAGCATCACCTATCTCATCGAATTTATCGCTGATCTCGTTTGTTTTTGTAAAATTTTCAACCTCGTCAGTATCATCTAATTCCCCTACATCTTTGGTTTTTTCAACATGCTCAGAATATTCTAAATCTTTTTTAATTTTATCAGTATCAGAAAATGTTGTATTAGGTTTAGGTGGAGTTAGCGGGTCTGTAAACGGTAATTTCTTCTCTTTTTTCTTTTTTATAATCTGCTTTGCCACCATAATTCCAATCACCACTGCAATTAGGATATAGTTGATTGGAGGTTTTAGAAATTGTGTGATATACCCTACTTGTGGAAGAGTGTATGCTACTTTTCCAATGTATTCCTCGTCTGTAATTGGAAAGTCTGTTCCTGGAATTGATGCTGGATTTGCATCTCCCTGGGTTCTAATGATTTTAGGATCCTCACTAATAATTGATACAACTCTGTGTACGATTACTCTATCGTGATCTGATGGTCTATTAAACACAATGATATCGCCAATCCCAATTTCTTCAAAAGGCACATGGCCTGAAACTATCAAAACATCATACACTTCTAAAACGGGAATCATACTTCCACTTGCAACAACATAAAATGGATTTGATGTTCCAAATGCTACTTGTATACCGCCCCAAATAACTAGTGCACCTACTGCGACAATTATGATGTCTTTTACTATTCCTTTAGGGATTGTTATTTTTGCCAATTACATTCTCGCTTTAGTATCATTGATTAAATTTACCAACTATTGAATTTTGGTTCCACAGTCTTCACAGAATTTAGAATCTTTCTTGTTTACAAATCCACAGTTTGAGCATTCTCCGGGCTGAGCAGCAGCAGCATCATCTTTAGGATTTCCCAAAAGAACAACTTGGCCAATTTTTTTGATGCTAGTCCATGGTATGCTACCTTCTGTACCATCATCTTTGGCAATTACTAGAACCATTGATTGTGTAGAGTCAATCCCAACTTGTTTTGCAGTACCAATCTTATTTGCATTCTCATCAAATACCGATTTTCCTTCAATGGATGTAACTGAGGTTACAGGAGATGGTTGTGTTACAGTTTGTTCTGGAGTAGCAGCAGTTTGTTGTGTTACAGTTTGTTCAGGAGCAGTTGTTTGTTCAGGTGTGGTTTCTGGCTGTGTTACATTTTGTTGTGGAGCAGTAGTTTGTTCAGGCGTATTCTGAGATTCCAACGGTTTTGCAACTCCAACTTCACCGGATTCATCTTTTTTCTTAAATTCCCGGTATTCAGCAATTGGTGCATTACATGAATTACAAATGTATTGACCTCGCTCTGCAAGAATCAAATTTTCTGCAACTTCTTCATTTGGATTTTCAAATTCTATTTTTGGAGGACCTTCAAACTCTTTCTCACAGGTATTGCAAAAGTGTTTAGTAATTTTATCGCCATCTAGTCTTCCAACTGGAGCTAAAAACAGATCAGGACCGCCCAAGTTCCCTTTCATTTGTTGCTCATCAGTAACAGAGGCCATGATGTAGCCCCCAGAACCTCTTAATTTTTTAAGTCTAAACTCAGAACTCATATCTGAAATTTATCAAAACGTCATTTAAGTATATATCAAATTAATTTTCCTACAAAAAATACGGTGTAAATTCTGGTTAACATTTTTAGGTATGTGCAATAAAACAATACTAAATGGCTGTTACACAAATTTCAGACGCAAAATCATGGGAAATAGACGTGATAAATTCGCCTATTCCCGTATTTGTGGATTTTTGGGCCGAATGGTGTGGTCCATGTAGAATGGTAGGTCCAGTAGTTGAAGAACTAGCAGCTGACTATGATGGCAAAGTAAAATTTGTCAAGGTTAACGTTGATGAGGCCAATGAGTTAGCATCAAAATACAACGTCTTTAGTATTCCAACTTTAATCCTCCTCAACAAAGGTGAGATAGTTAGCCAGCAAGTAGGTGCAGCATCTAAAGAATCATACAAAGGTATGATTGATAGGGCACTTGGATAAATTCAAACACATTTTTCCCCTTTTTTGATCCTAAAGTAATTAATATTCCGATAATTTAGTGTGGTTATGTCATTTGGAGAAGTAGATACACTAAACATGCTATTTGACAAGCTACAAAGCTTATTTGATGAATCTCAAGGGTACTATGAATCATTTCTTGATACAAACAACATGTACAAGAAAGGGTTGCTAAGTGACAAAGAATTCTTTCAAAAACTAGGTGATTATACAGTTGCATACTCTGCATTAGAATTTTTGGCCATCAAGGTGATCTTTGAATTAAAAAAATCTGTAGGAACAGGTTCTGGAAATACCCAGTCTCCTGGATTGATGCCAGGGATGGGACAACCAGGAATGATGGCAGGCGGAGCAGGACAAGTTGCAAGGGCGGGAACTGCAGAAAATCCTGTTGGTGGTGCTGGTAGTCCTCCAGGAATTGTTTCAGCACAAGATGCATTTGGAGATGTTGGGACACTACCTTCACCAGATCCTGCACTAGTTCCAAGACAGAGAATATCTCCACAACAAGATGGAAACGGATGTTCTTCATGCGGTGTACCACTACGAGAAAATGCAAAGTTTTGCACAAAGTGCGGAGCCAAAGTATAAAATTAAGATTAAAAAATTATTTTTTTTATTTATTGTGTTGTTCCACATTCAGGACAAAATTTTACAGTATTTGATAAACTGTTACCACATTCAGAACAAAAGTTTCCATTGGGGACTTTTTCATTAAATGCATTTCCAACCACTGCTGAACTTTTTACAGCACCTGATGGAACATATGTTTCATCATCAATCAAGACTGGTTCAAAGTCTTGTTCTACCAGATATGTCATCATTCTTGGGATGCCTTTGCCCTCATTTTCTACATCAGGTACTGAATCTCCTAACCAAAACGCAAATCTCATCAGGGTCAGCTCTGGAGTAGAAAATGCCAATGTGTGCTTTGACATGTAATCCTGTGCAGCTTTTTTGCCATCAAAGACTTTCATGTTAATGCTATTTTTCATTTATGTATAATGGTTTCTGGAAAGTGGACCGGGAGGGAATCGAACCCTCGACCTCCTCGTTGCGAACGAGGCATTATACTCCTAAACCACCGGCCCCTAGAATTCTATTTTTAGTAGTTCTTTTATTCATTTTCTCATAGTCTGAGAAGAATCATGTACACATGAAAGAATTTTAAAACAAAACATCCAAATCTGCACAAGAATTGATTAACCAAGTTTATGCCTAGCTTGATCTTGTTTTCTCTATTTTTGACTATCCTAGGTTATCTTCTTAACGCATAATAGTCTGAATCTCATAAACCACACATGACGTATGATACAGTAATCACAGATTCGCACGTTATGCTTCCTACAGGTATAACTGAGAAAAATATCATAATTGATGAAGGAAAGATTGTAGGATTTACAACGGATATACCTGCATGTGATAAAAAAGTTAACGGTGCAGGGCTAGTTTCAGTTCCAGGACCTATTGATACTCATGTTCATTATGGTGTTTATTCTCCAATTAACAAGGCTGCAAAGACTGAATCACACGCTGCAGCAATTGGGGGGGTTACCACCATGATGAGAATGCTACGATTAGAGAATTCATTTACAAACTCTTTACAATCACAGCTAGATGCTGCATCAGAAAATCACTATATTGACTATGCAATTCATGCTTCAATTTTTACAACACAACAGATCAACGAGATGGATTACTGTGTGAAAAAAGGGATTACGTCTTTTAAAATTTACATGAATCTTGGAGGTGAGGTAGGTCATGTGTACATGGATATGCCGCCAAATTCTTCTAGGCTTGTTCAAACCAAAGTAAATGTCACAGACAAACTAGTTGAGCAAACAGTAAAGGCAGCAGCTAAGCTTGGATGTCCCGTACTAGTTCATGCAGAAGACTATGAATCATGTGGATGTGGAATTAAAACTGCAAAAGAAAAACATCAAGATGGGTTGTCTGCATGGTCTTCTAGTCGTTCTCCAGAATTTGAAGCTAAAGCAATTAAAACTGTATCAAAGTTTGGTAGAGACTATAATTGTGTGATTTACTTTGTTCACATTGGTTCAAAACGTGCACTAGAACAAATTAAAGAAGAGAAAAAACTTGGAACCAAAATATTTGTAGAAACTTGTCCCCACTATCTTACTTTGTCTTATGAGAAACAAACAGGATATCTTGCAAAAGTTATGCCTCCAATTAGAACAGAGAATGACAGGAATTCAGTATGGAGTGCATTAACAAATAACCAAATAGATACGATAGGTACAGACCATGTTGCAAATCGGCTAAAACTCAAACTAGATGGTGATGACGTGTGGGGTGCCCTTGCAGGATTTCCCGGAATTGGAACAGCAATTCCTATACTACTCAATGACGGGGTTAATCAAAAGAGAATCACACTAGAACAGTTTGTGAGGATTACTAGTCAAAATGCTGCCCAAATTTTTGGAATGTATCCACAAAAGGGAACCCTTGAGAAGAATTCTGATGCTGATATAACGATGATTGATTTAAAAAAAGAAAAGACTGTAACTTTTGATTTGTTTGGGGGATTTTCAGACTATATTGTATATGAGGGTAGAAAACTAACAGGATGGCCTGTAAAAACGATCTGTAGAGGTGAGATTGTGGCTGAAAACTTTGAGGTGATTGGAAGAGCAAATCATGGCAAGTTAGTTGATAGAAAAATTGGTTCACATGTGAGATAAATGGCTAAAGAAGAAGGGTATCAAACTTGCCGTTTTCTCGGGCTCTATAAATCACATCTGGTCTTTTAAGAAATATTCCAGACTCTAAAACACCTGCAATCTGTTTAATTTTCAGACTCAACGATTTGGGATCATTTTTTATTGTTCCAAAGTCACAGTCCAAAATTATGTTTCCATTTTCTGTAAAGAATGGATATCCCCTATCAAGGGAGCGAATATATGCAACTCCACCAAGTTTACTAATTGATTTTGTGACTGTATTTCTTGCAAGGGGATGAACCTCTACTGGAACTGCTCTTGTAAAATTTTTCACAAACTTTGTTTTATCTGCCATTACCACAACTTTCTTTGCAAGACTAAATAGGATATTTTCTTGCAATAAAGCTCCACCTCCGCCTTTGATCACATATTTTTGTGAGTCAACTTGGTCTGCACCATCAAAAACGACATCAATGTGATTCACCTGATCTGCCTGTACTAGGGGAATGCCACATTTTTCTGCAATTAATTTAATTTGTAATGATGTTGGAACTGCGTGTATGTTGTATCCCTTTAGTTTGACTAGTTTTGATAGTGATTTTACAAGAGTTGTTGCTGCCCGTCCGCTACCTAATCCAATCACGTAATCGTCTTTGACAAATTTTAGTGCGTCATTTGATAATGCCTTGATGGCATCATCATAGGTCAATTACTCTACCTCTGCTTGATCTAGTTTTGAGAGTACCTTCATGATTTTGCCTTTGATTTTATCTAAATCATCGTCATCATTATCATCATCAACAAAATCATCATCTAATGTAATAGATGGTTTTTCCTTAACTGGTTCTGGAAGTGCTTTGAGTTTTGTAATTTTTGTTATTGTATCCAAATCTGGAAGGGTCTTTGAATCAACTTTTGGTGTAAATGAGGAGGAGAGTATATCATTTTTGTCGTCAGCTATTGGGTTTGGTTGTGTGATTTTTCCGACAATGTCATCATCTTTTGGTGAGGGGGGTTGTTGTTGTTGTTGTGTTGGAATCACTCTTGGTTGTGGCATTGGCTTTACAACTGTTGGAGAAGGAGTTTGAATTGATGGGGGTTTTGGCTCTGTCCTTGAAATGTTAGTTAGTGTGGTTAATTCAAAGGATTGTCTTGATTTTGTAGCAGGAATTTCAACAGGTTCCATCTTACTCTTATTTGGTTTATCAAAATTAAACACACTGGAAGTTTTTTGTTTTGGTTCTGTAGTAACTTTGGGTGGTTCAGGTTTGACACTTGTAATCTTTGATGAGAGTTCATATAATCTATCATCTAGTTTTGATAATTTTTGATCCATTAGTGTGATTAAACCATCACCTACTGGACCCAAGTCTGGGTGTTGACTAGAGTGTTCAAGTTTTTCAAGTTTGGCCAGTACAATTCCTAACTGGTGTTGATATTTTAGTAGCAGTTTGTCTTTTTGAATTTTAGAAAACTCTGAATCTGCTTGGTATAATCTTGAAATAGTTTTAGTTAGAATGTCTTTTTCAATTTTTAGTGATGTGATTTGGCTCTTGATGTGTGAGCTTGCACCAAGACTGAGTAATTGATTTTTGTTTCTTGGAATTTTACGTACTGCAGCAGCTGTTGCAACACCTGCTAGTGAACTGAGAATTAATACGATTTCTTGCATCTACGTGTACCATTTAATCCACGAGTACTTTCTGCGTTTAGCATCTGGGAATCCACAACTAGCACATTGGTGATGACGTTTGTGGAGTGAGTTATTACCACATCTTCTACAGCGGATGTGAACTTTTTTCTTTGTAAAACCACCCATAGAAGTTGTGCCTTTAGTCATGTTATCACCTAATTTTGTACCGGTGGGGGAGAAATCATAACCACGTTATCCCCTCGCACTACAATACTTCCAAGACTTTGAGAATCACCTTCAGCAGGAATCTCCTCTGAAGAATCAAGTAACAGGTTCATGTGTTGGTCAAAACCTAAAAGAGTTCCTCTAATGGTTTTACTTCCTTTGAGCTTTATCAATACAACTTGATTGATACTCTCATCTAATACTTTTACAGCCATATCAACGGACATCAATAATCACTTATTGACTTTGATAACTAGGTGTTATATTAAATTTCCATTGGTGAAGCTATGATTTATGCTCTGTAAGACAAGTTTGACACTTTTTTCCAAGGTTTTTGATGATTTGAGCTAAAATTATCTGTCCGTCTTTTTTTGTAGCCTTTCTTGGATCACCCCAAACTCCGTTTTTGGTAGCCTTTGGAAAGGAACGATTTGCAAGTTTTCCAAGATTGGTTATCTCTTGTTTTGTCATTCCAGTAGTGACCAGACCTTTTTTTGCCAAATTCATTTTAACGTTTTTAGAGATTGCCAGCATTAGGGAGGTCTCTACAAACCCGGCATGGTCAAAGTCTCTTTTCATGTAATGCCAGTAGGAGAGTGGAAATACTTGGAGTAGTTTATTTTTTAAGGTCTTTTCAAGTTTTATATTCAGACTTTCTATTGGTTTTAAATTTCCATGATGGCCATTAATTATGAATATCGTTTTAATATTATTTGATAGTAATGACGAGCACAGATCAATTAGAACTGTTTGTAGAGTTGATTCTCTTACACTTAGATTAAAAAATGGTGCATGCTCATATGATACTCCATAGTTTAGTGTGGGAAGCAACAGATATCTATTTTTTTCTGCAATTCTCTTTGCAATCTCAGTTACAATATCTGAATCAGTTGATATTGGCAAGTGTGGTCCGTGCTGCTCAATAGAGCCTACCGGGATAACTGCTATCTGTTTTTTAGCCGTGATTAATTTTCTTAAACTAGGATCAAATTGTGTTTTGATGTCGGTCATTTGACTCACTTTGATTTGATGTGAACCTTTCTCCAACGAACTTCAAGCTTGTTTTCTAAATGCATTCTCATAGCTTTTAGTAACATCTCTGATTCTAGTTTTTGTCCTTTGGTTTTGATTTGTTCTAGTGTATCATTTGGATCGACTTTGAAAGAGTCTTGGAATATGATTGGTCCTTGATCCAAGCTTTCAGTTACATAGTGGGATGTGACACCTACAATTTTTGTACCTCTTTCAAATGCTTGCTCATATGCAGAAGCTCCAGGAAATGCAGGTAATAATGATGGGTGTATGTTGATTATTCTGTTTGGGTACCTCCAAACAAAGTTGGGACTAAGAATTCTCATGTATCTTGCAAGTGAGATTAAATCAATGTTGTATTTTTTGCATATTCCAATAATTTTCTCTTCAGCTTTGTTTTGTGTCTTTTCTTCTATTACAACAAATGGAATCTTTGCTTTTTTTGCAAGTGGTTCTAATGATTTTTCAGTGCCAATGATTACTGAAATTTTTCCTTGAATGGATTTTGTGTTTGCAAGAATGGTTTGAAGGCAGAGTGGTTCTTTGGTTACAAACACTGCGATATTTTTTTGTGAATTTGTTTCATGATGTGTACTCACATCCATCTTTTCTTTTTTGGCCAAACTTTGAATCTCAAGATCAAATTTCTTAGTATCTACTGCCTTTGAAAATGATACTTTGAGATGCATTCCAAACAGACCTTTGATTACGTTTTGATTGACTTTTTCAATGTTTCCACCTTTGGAAAATGCAAAATTTGTAAATGCAGCTACAATTCCTTCTTTGTCCTTGCCAACTACGGTAATTCCGAGAATTGTTTTTTTCATGACTTGTTTGCTGTGAATTTTCTCATTATTAATCATTATACAAATTGGTGCGGGAGGTGGGATTTGAACCCACGAAATCCTGAGATATAGGGTCCTAAGCCCTACGCCTTTGACCAGGCTGGGCGACTCCCGCAACGGATTTGACATTTAACACAAAGTTAACTGTTTTGAGCGATAGTCTAACTCAAATTTTCAGTATAGGTTTGATCTATTTTATATAATTAAAAAAAAGTCGTATGAGAATACGGGTAAAAAGAGAATATAGTACCTTTAGTCACAGGAGATATGGACAGACCAAATTTTATGAGCAGGGCTAAAAAATCAAAAAATATCAACGAATGGAATTTAGGATAGCATGCAGATTTTGGGAAGAAAATATGGCATGAGATATATGATATTCTAAGACTGTATACACATGCAAGTTTAGCTAGTTATCAAATGACAAGTATGTATTGGCTCAAGATACCACTTTAATTTTATAGTAGTTTAACATCATTATTTTATGCTTGACAGATTTGCAATTTATCACGATATTCCAAAAGCTTCAGACATTAAGATTCATCGTATAAATTGTACTGCATATACAAATAGAGATCTTCACGCAGAAACTTCAGATTGGCATACTGCATCAAACCTTCAAACTGCTACAAGTATAGCTCAAAGACTGTCTAGAAAACATTCCATGAGATATCGTGATTGTAAATGGTGCAGACCTTCATTATGATAACTTAACACATATTATCTAATTGAACACTTGATGATACTAAGAAATGATACTAAGATTAAACAATGTTTGATATTAATGGAACATGACAGTTCTTTATGACTTTTTGGTGACTAAGAAATCAATTTAGATATTCATGTTTTTCTCTGTGTGTGTATTACTCAAAAATAATAGACAGTATTTCTCAGATATGGATTCCATATTGGAATATAACTCATTTAGCTGTTGTGGCCCCAAGTGTTATAATTTATCTGAGAACAGTACACCAGTCCATGATTTGTTTTACACATAGATTTGTGTTCATGCGTAAGACCTCTTTAAAATTAAAATGAGGAAATGAGACAGGCGAGTGTGGGATTTGAACCCACGATGTCTCGACTAGGAAAATATTCGCTTTATCAGGGTTAGATATTACCAATCTAGATAAATTCACCACGTATGATATAATCCATTAACTGCCACTCAATAGATACCCACAAATTTATCCAATATTGTACAATAGTGTGGCAAAATATTTTGGAACAAATGGAATTCGTGGAGTCTTTGCCAAAGACCTTACACTAGAATTCATTCATGATATGACACTTGCAATTGGAACATATTTTAAAAAAGGTCCCATATTGATAGGGTATGATGGACGTGATTCTAGTCCTGCCATATGTAAGGTGATAACATCTGCCCTTAACTCCATTGGAATTGATTGTAATATTGCAACAGAGATTGTCCCAACTCCTGCTCTAGAATTTGCAGTAAAGACATTGGGGTATTCAGGTGGATTAATGATTACTGCATCACACAATCCTTCCCAATACAACGGAATCAAACCAGCAGCCAAAGATGGAGTCGAGATTTCACGTGAGGATGAATTAACCATTGAGAATATTTACATGCAAAAAAGTTGGTTAAAAAATCCTACTGCTGCTACAAGTTGGGGAATAACCAAAACAGAAGATCGCATAATCAAATCTTATCTCAAAGGAGTTATTTCACAAGTTAATTCTAAACTAATAGAATCAAAACATTTCAAAGTTGTTTTAGACTTGGGCAATGGAGCACAAGCAGTAGCTGCGCCCAATTGTTGCAAGCTGTTTAATTGTGAAACATTTCTAATCAATGAAAACATTGATGGGGATTTCCCCGGACGTGGATCAGAGCCAACTCCACAAAATCTCTCAGAGCTCTCAAAGACTGTACTAAAAAATAATGCAGACCTAGGAGTTGCATTTGATGGAGATGGAGATCGAAGTATTTTTTGTGATAACAATGGAAAAATATTAACTGGAGACAAGTCTGCGTTGGTACTTGTACGACATATTCTAAAAAAAGATCCAAGCTCTTTGGTTGTAACTTGTTTAAATTCTGGCTCTGGCATTGAGGCACTAGCTAACAAATTTGATTCAAAAGTAATCAGAACCAAAGTTGGCAGTGTCGAGGTCTCAAGAAGAATGGTTCTAACAAATGCACTAGTTGGATTTGAAGAGAATGGGGGTTTCATGTATGGTGCACACAATCAAGTAAGAGATGGTTGCATGACTTTGGCATTAATGCTAGAGTTGTTGGCAACATCTAAAATGTCTCTATCTGAGGAGACTACCAATCTACCTTCATCATTTACCACAAAAGAAAAGGTCTTGTGTTCTACGCAAAAAGCGATTAATCTCATATCTACACTTGAAGAAGAATTCCCAAATGCTGATCTAACAGATGGGATTAAAATTGTAATTGATTCCAAAAACTGGGTAATGATCAGACCAAGTGGAACAGAACCTGCCATTAGGGTGTATGCAGAAGCTGAAAGCCAAAAGAGACTAGATGCATTAATCTCCGAATATCTTCAAAAAGTCAATTCTATAATTTTCCGATAACACTTTTAATACCAAACTCATCGATGGATATAATGGAGAATGAACCCCTAGGGTGACGAAGTATGGGAAAAGCATATTATGTTAAATTTGAGACACCAGAAGATCTTGTTAATCCAATCTTAGAAGCTATCAAAGTGGCATCCACAAGCGGCAAAGTCAAGAAAGGGACTAACGAGGCTACAAAGGCAATAGAGAGGGGTATTAGTAAATTAATTGTAATTGCTGAAGATGTTGAACCTCCAGAGGTGGTTGCTCATCTTCCAATTTTATGTGAGGAGCAAGGTGCAGCATATGCATTTGTACCAAGTAAGGTAGAGTTGGGCAAATCATTGGGTATTGATATCACTGCTGCTGCTGCTGCAATTTTGGATGCAGGTGATGCACAACACATTGTAGACCAAGTTGTATCATCCATAGCTAAAATTAAAGGCGGTAAGACCGAAGAATGAGTCAAAACGCCGAAGAAGTAGTTCAATCTGAAATTATACAAATTGTCGGTAGAACAGGTATTGCCGGTGAAGTAATCCAAGTTAGAGTCAAAGTTCTCACTGGTAAGGACAAGGGAAGAATACTAACAAGAAACGTCAAAGGTTCTGTTAGGATGGGAGAAATTCTGATGCTACGAGAAACCGAGAGGGAAGCCAAGAAAATTCATTAGGTGTTAAGATGAGTCTTTTAGTTAAACCATGTAATTTCTGTGCCAGACCAGTTGCAAAAGGGTCGGGTACCATGCTTGCCAAAAACGATGGAACTGTTTTGTGGTTTTGTTCTTCAAAATGCAAAAAAAATGCCCTAGTCTTAAAACGTGATCCAAGAAAACTAAAATGGACAAAAAAGTACGTCAAAGGCGGAATTAAAAGGTAGAGTTACTTTTGACTGAACAATCACTATTCATTGTAAAGCCTGATGCCGTATCTAGAAATCTAGTGGGTCGGATCATATCAAGGTTTGAAAGAAAGGGATTCAAACTATTAAAACTAAAGATGTTTCAATTCTCCAAAGAGCAGGCTGAAAACTTTTACAGTGTACACAAAGACAAACCATTTTTTGGTGAGCTGACAACATTTATCACATCAGGTCCTGTTGTAGCTTGTATCATCGAAGGTAATAACGCAATTGCCACTACAAGAATAATGATTGGTGCAACAAAATCATTTGAAGCAGACCCAGGTTCCATAAGGGGGGATTATGGATTGGGGTTTAGCGAAAACATTATTCATGCATCAGATTCACAGGAAAGTTTTGATCACGAATCGAGGGTAGCATTTGAGTGATCTGCTTTGCAAATTCGTCAGCCCATAGTGGCAGTTCTCGGTCATGTAGACTCTGGAAAAACATCTCTCCTAGATAGAATTCGTGGAACAGGCGTTCAAGGTAGGGAGGCAGGAGGAATTACCCAACATATTGGAGCAAGTTTTCTTCCAACTTTAACCATCAAAGAGATGTGCGGCCCGCTATACAAAAAATTAGAACAATCAGAAAACAAGGTTCCTGGATTACTAGTAATTGATACCCCCGGACACGAGGTATTTACAAATTTACGCTCTAGGGGTGGCTCTGCTGCTGATATTGCAATACTAGTAGTTGATGTGAATCGTGGATTTCAGCCGCAAACAAATGAGAGTTTGAAAATTTTACAAAACAGAAAAGTTCCGTTTGTTGTAGCACTAAACAAGTGTGATCAAATCTCGGGATGGCGAAAATCAGATACAAGGTTCATAACCCAAGCCATCAAAGAACAAGATGAATCAATCCAAGCTGATCTGGATCAAAAAGTGTACGATGTTGTAGGAACACTATCAATTTTAGGATACAAATCAGAGGCATTTTACCGTGTACAAGACTTTAAGACAGAGATTGCCATAGTTCCAATATCTGCACGTTTAGGAGTCGGGATACCAGAACTGTTGAGTGTTCTAGTTGGTTTAACACAGCAGTACCTCCAAAAGAGATTAAACCAAGAAGAAAAGGAACCGCGCGGAATTGTGCTTGAAGTAAAAGATGAGATAGGGTTGGGACAGACGGCAAATATAATATTAATTGATGGTATCATCAAAAAAGAGAACAGTATAGTTGTTGCAAAGCGCGATGCAGTAATTGTTACAAAACCCAAAGCACTACTCTTACCAAAACCACTCGATGAGATGCGTGATCCACGTGACAAGTTCAAGCCAGTTCTTCAAGCAGTAGCAGCAGCTGGGCTAAAAATCGCATCACCGGACTTGGAAGGAGTTCTTCCGGGTAGTACCCTGTATGTTGCAACAAATGATGAGGAGATTGCAAGGTATACAAAACTCATAGAATCTGAGATGAAATCATTTTTTGTCGATACTCAAACTAGTGGAGTGGTTCTAAAGTGTGATACCATCGGCTCACTAGAGGCAATAACAAAGATGCTAAAGCAATCTCAAGTGCCTATTGCTAAAGCAGACATTGGTCCTGTGACTAGACGAGATGTAATTGATGCCAAAGCCATCAAAGAAAAAGACAGGCACCTAGGAGTTGTCTTGGCATTTAATGTAAAGATGTTACCTGATGCAAAAGACGAATCAGATATCAGCCACATCAAACTCTTTGAGGACAAAGTAATTTACAGTTTAATTGATAGTTACAATGCTTGGGTAGAAGAGGATTCTGCAAATGAGGAGGATGCAGTATTTGCAGAACTTGTCCCAGTATCCAAATTTACTTTCATCAAGGGATTGGTGTTTAGAAACAACAATCCTGCAGTCTTTGGTGTGCGTGTAGATGTTGGAACTCTAAAACACAAAATTCCATTTATGAACATGTCTGGACGCAAGGTCGGATATATTCACCAGCTTCAGCTGGATAAAAAAACTGTACCATCTGCAAAAATGGGAGACGAGGTTGCATGTTCTGTTAAAGATGTCACAATTGGCAGACAAATATTTGAGGAGGATGTATACTATACATTTCCACCATCACATGAGGCAAAACAAATTCTCAATCGATTCATGCACAAGCTTAGTCCTCAAGAACAAGAGGTGTTTAACAATATTGTAAAAATTCAGCGAGAGATAGAATCAGTATACGCATACTAGCTAGTAGTAGTACTAGAATGCTTTTTGCATATCATGTGAATACCAGGAGCGCCCACTGCCCCCATCATTTTATCTACAATTTGTCCTGATTTGAACATGATAAAAGTTGGGATGGATTGGACGGCATATTTCATTGAGATGTTTTTATTTTGATCAACATTGACTCTTGCAAATTTTATGTTGGGATATTTTTTGGATAGATCTTCAAATATTGGGGACATTGATTTGCATGGACCACACCACTCGGCCCAAAAATCTACTAGGGTAAGATTTTCAGCAGATACTAGCTGATCAAAGTTTGACTCGTTTAAATCAATGACCCCAGGTTCTATTTCGGGTTGTTGTGGTTTGAGCATCTCAGTTAGCTTTCTCTGCATAATCTTGGCAATCTCGGGGTCTTCAGACATGTGTATCAAAAATGTAACTCTACTAAAAAAGATATACCTACTACTGCCCTTCATCTGATTTGATAGGGATTGCCTCATATCGTCTTGATTTACAAATTGGACACTGGTCGATATACTTTGTAAAGCTCACCGAAGTGTATGCAATGCCACACTCTCCGCAAATCCTTAGGTTTCTGCCTAGTTTGCCCATGATTAATTATGATAAAGTATTGTGATTAAAACTTAGCTTTTAATTGTGCTACCAGAATTGCCACCAAGGCTTTGCAGTAGTATCTGCTGCTGTTGTTGCTGCTGCTGATTTATCAACAATGGTACATACAGTATCAATTAGTTTTGTTCCAGGTCCACAAATTCCTTCCTTTTTCTCCTTTGGGATAGGTTCAGAGATTCCTACTGCTTGGTAGATGGAATCATACTCTGGAAAAGTTTCATCAAACCATTTTTTGTAGGTGGGCTCTGTGTTGTATCTATCCACATAGCTTGATAGATCAGAGGTTGGATCAACAAACGGTGCCGGAATCAGTAAGGGTTCTTTTAGGCCTACTGCTTGGTAAATGGAATCATACTCTGGAAAGGCCTCATCAAACCATTTTTTGTAGGTGGGCTCTGTGTTGTATCTATCCACATAGCTTGATGGATCTTTGGTACTATCAACAAAGGATGCTACCCCAATTGGTTCTTTTAATCCTACTGCTTGATAAATGGAATCATACTCTGGAAAAGTTTCATCAAACCATTTTTTGTAGGTGGGCTCTGTGTTGTATCTATCCACATAGCTAGCAGGATCTTTGGTACTGTCAACAAAGGATGCTATTCCTAGTTGTGCAGGCTCTGTTACAGTTGGTTCAGGCTCTAAGACAACTTGAGAGTTGTTGGTTATCTTGTTTACAGTAATAGTTATCGTTTCCCTGTCAGTTGACCCATCCTTTTTTGCAACTACAACAAGTGAGTATGTCTTTCCACCATCAGAACTTGTCGGTGTCCATGAGAACACACCAGTGTTTGATATAATTTTAGCCCCTTTTGGAGGATTTTTATCCAAACTAAACACCACATCCTTGACTGAATTATCTGTTAATTTGACAGTAAACAAAAGGAGTTTGCCCTCATCGATTGTTAGTTTACCTAAAGGACTGAGTTGTACAACAGTTGATTTTGGTGTGGCAGAATACTCATTTGATGGCTCACTAGTCCCCACAACGTTAATTGCAGAAACGCGGTATGTGTACTTTGAACTAGCATCAAGACTAGTGTGTGCGTATGTCGTCTCTGTACTTTTTGTATCTGCAACTAGTGTCGTGTATGAGCCTTTGTCTTTCTTCATTTCAATGGTATAGCCCAAAACTGGGGTATTCCCATCTTTTGTTGGTGGACTCCATGTTAGATTGAGTTGAGTAGCAGATACAACTGATGCAGTTAATTTTATTGGCGGAGATGACTCTGCAATTTGGATTGCAGTTGATGTGATTGGATCATCTACTAGATTTACAGAGTCCTCTCGAGGGGTAGCAGATGCAGTGGGGGACTCTCCAGTAGAACCATACCCAATATTTGCGCTAACTACAAACGTGTATGTTTTATCAACTTCTAGATCACTGACAATGAATGTTTTTGTTCCTGAATTTGTACTTCCCACAACATCATATACATTTGGAATTAATTCCCGCTTGATATCATAGCCACTAATTGACTGTCCAAAAGTTTCAGATGGTGGCAGCCAAGATAATCTAATTTGGCTTGATGCAATGGCAGTTGCAGTTAATGCAATGGGGGTTGTTGTGTGTTCGGGTTTTGTCGAATCAGTTACAGATGTTGTACTGGTTCCTTCAGAATTAACAGAATAAACACGATAAGTGTACTTTTGGCTTGGATCCAGACCCTGATGAATAAATGATGTAGTTTTACTTGCAGTGTTTTCAGTTATTGTGATATAGTTTCCAGAACCAATCTTGTACTCTATTTTATAGCCTGTAATTATAGGAATAGTTTCTCGCAGGTTTGGTTCAATCCATGAAAGGATTATTGCATTTGGAGATACTGGAGATACCTCAAGACGATCTGGTCTAGATGGAAGTAAGACTATAGGTCCAGAATTAAGACTAAAGACTTGGATTCTGTCATTGGCAGAGTCTGCCACCATTAGTAAGTCATTGGTTTGATCTAGTGCAATTCCCAACGGTTTGTTAAATTCCCCGTTGCCAGAACCAGTTGTTCCAAACTTTTCAATAAAACAGATTCCGTTTACTATCTCATCAGTATCATCAGGGCAGGTGTCACTATCAACTATTCCAAACACTTGGATTCTGTCATTATCTGAATCTGCAACGTAAAGTAGATCATCTATAGAGTCGTATGCCAATCCACCTGGATCGTTTAATTCCCCATTATCACTACCAGTTGATCCAAACTTTTCAACAAAACAAACACCATCAACTGCTTCTTCTGTTCCAGTAGGACAGGTATTACCAGTGACTAGTTCAAAGATTACAATTCTGTCGTTTCCAGAATCTGAAACGTACAAAATTTGATTAGAGTTATCAATTATCATGTTTGTTGGATTGTTAAAACGATTATTTCCATCAAAGCTGTTAAATTCAGATAGATACTCACCACTTGAATCAAAAATAGATATAGAGTCTGTATCAGTGTTTGATACCAAAACTTTTCTAGTTGATTCTTGAATCACAATTCCTGTGGCAGACCCCAGATACTCGTCTGCTGACCTAGTTGATGAGCCAAACTTGGATTTGAATTCTCCAGTGCCATCAAAGACCTGAACTCGGTCGTTATCTGCATCAATTATGAATATTCTCCCTGCTGCATCCTTTGCAATTACTAATGGATCATCAAACTGTCCGTCCCCGACACTGTCTGCACCGTCTGCATCCTCATTACAGTCATCAATTGATGTGGTATCACAAAAGGAGCCGAATTTAAAATCATAGTCCCCATCATCTTCAAAAACATTGATTCTGTGGTTGTTGTTATCTACAACAAAGATGCTCTTTCCGTTTTCGCTGACTAGGACATCTGTGGGGTTGTCAAACTCGTCATTTCCTGTCCCAGTTGATCCAAATTTGAGAGAGAATTCAGGCTCGGCGTATCCAAGCTGGATGGAGGCGATACATAATGTGAGTAGTAGTATGCTAAAGATTATCTTGTTTTTCAATGCGTGACTAGTCTTGACAATTCGTCGTTAAAAAATCAGAAAGCAAATTTCACTACCCATTAGATCAATTGAGGTTTACTATATCTAGTAGAGTTTTTGGTTCTAATGATGTAATTTTTAGTCGTGAGTATTATAACTGTGGGTATTCCCATGTACATTCCTAGATTTAGTAGTATTACACCGATTCCGTATGATACCACTTCAGACTCTGTTTGTGCGTGTGACATTACAGGTAACGTTGAGAGGAGGGGGGTGATTCCAATTTTTACCATCTCTCTAAATGCCGGGTTTTCTCGCTGCATATCTGCAATGTGGGGTGAGAATGAATAGTACAACTGGTTAAATCCTACCATAAATGATGTGCCTGCCCCCGTACTCATTAGTTGGTTATCTCTGATCTCTCTGAGGAGTTGGACTTGTGGTGCCATCTCTGAGCCATATGCTGCTGTGGCAATAAGACAGCCCCCACCATCACCTTCAGAGTCATCAATGATTATACACATTCCATCAATTAGGTCAGTCCCGACTCCGCATTCCCCAAACTCTTCCTCAGGGGTGGTAGTATCTGAATCTGTGCCAGTTGAAGCAGAAGAAGAGTCTGGCTCTGTTGCAGATGAGGGATCAGGTGTACCCCCAGCGATCTCTAGACCTACTGCTTGGTAGATGGAATCATATTCTGAAAAGTTATCATCAAACCATTTTTTGTAGGAGGGTTCAGTGTTGTATCTATTTACATAATTTTGTGGATCTTTTGTACTATCAACAAATGATGCTACTCCAAGTGGTTCTTCTAGGCCTACTGCTTGGTAGATGGAATCATACTCTGAAAAGTTATCATCAAACCATTTTTTGTAGGAGGGTTCAGTGTTGTATCTATTTACATAGTTTTGTGGATCTTTTGTACCATCAACAAATGATGCTACTCCCAACTGTGCAGGCGGCTCGGGTGTGGTTGGTTCTGGTTCGGGTTCTGTTACTGGAGGTTTTAGTTTAGTAGGATCTAAAACTATAACCCGCGGTTTATCCAATACGGTAACTGTAATGGACTCTTTCTCTTCTAGTGGACCTGCATTTACTATAACATCAAAGATGTATCCTCCGGATTGGGTCTCAGTTGGAGTCCAAGTGAATACTCCGGTATTTTTGTTAATTGCAGCACCGTTGGGATGTCCCTTTAGTGTGAATTCTTCATTAGTAATCTTTGAATCAGTAATGCTTGCAGTAAAGGATAATTTTTCAGCCTCTTTGACTTGCTGGTTTCCAATGGGGTTTAAGACCAACTCAAAGTCAGGTAGTATGATGGCAACCTTGTCGTCATATTCAATTTTGATTATCGTTCCATTTATTGGTTTTTGAAGTGCTGTGAATACGTTAATTGTGTAAGTGCCATCAGATCTGAAAAAGTCTTTTGCATTGACTGGCGTAAATGTGAATGCCCCATCTAAAGAAAGTGCACTCCGGATTAATTTTTTAACAAATGGCCCATCCAATACAGCAGTTATGTCTGTTGTTTCTGTATCATCTACTGTCCCTACAATGGTAAAGCTGTCATTAATTGAAAATTTTGTCTTATCTAGGGTTACAGTTTTTACATCTGCATAAACAGCAGGTATAGCTATTATTAAGACTAGTAGTAGTAGTGCTGCAGATGATAGTCCTAGATTTGTTCTCACAATAATGGTTTTACAGTAGTGTCTTTTAAAAAACACGTGTAATTTCTTCTAGGGAATTGCAAAGAATTATTCACAAACTTTACAGATCAAGCAAAAATCGCATATAAACTCCCTCTTTGGCCTCTTGCCGGATCTCCATATCATGAAACGTTGGAGCCTTGATCTCGACTTTAAAGTTGTGTTTTTTCACATTTAGGGGCTCACCGTGTGCTGTTGCGTTGATTTTGTATCCATTATCACCTTCTTTAATGTCAAATTCTATTCTTTTGATTGCAAATCCCTCAGTAATTAGAATAAATGGTATCTCCTCTAGCCAGCTATACAGCAGGTAATGTAGATCCTTTCCACTAGCAACGAATTTCATCTGTTCTTTCTCCTCTACTTTATCTGAGTCTAGTGTGAGGTTGATCTCTGCATCTGCTGCCACTGCAAATGCTTCCTTGAGGTTTTTTGCAGTCACCTCGATAATTGCATCAGTTGCGTGATCTAAAAATTTGTAGCTCAATTGAGAATTTGTGGCAGGTCGGATTATTAATTTAGGCGGTCTGATTTTGTGTCAGGTTTGGTTATTATTTCAAATATGTCATTTTTTGTGTCTTGGTACCTGGAATCAACGTTTTTTGGAATTTGTTATCCTTTCTGAGATTCCTCCATTATTTTATGCCGTTCTAATCCTACCCTTGCCACCCAATAGTCTTTGATCCGCCCCATTTCTCAAAATTGTAATCAAACACATTACCGTAGTAGGTCTCTATAACATGACAGAGTCAACAAGAGATTATGTGTAATTTTTAGTTCGTAGACTTTATTCTAAATTTTTACTCAATGAGAAGTTTTGTATAATGGTTTTTCATTTGTTCTTATCATTTATTTCAATCATTAAAGCCAGTGTTGGATCTTGCCATTCAAATCTCCATGTTTCTTTGTGAAATTGTAATAGACATACATTTCATCAAATATTGTAGTATCCATCTTTTTTAAGCCTCTAAAGTTTTTTTTACGATCTCTGATTTTGCTATTCAATCGTTCCATTTTGTTATCGTTCATATCACCTTTCAAGTGAATATGTCTAACGTGGTTTGTTTTCTTATCAAACATTTTCTTTAAGGCGTTCATGTTAGGCTGAAAGCCCATCAATTATGGAATTTCATGAATTCTTATCAGATTGAGCTTCATCATCATCTCATAGTAGTTAGAAATATTCCTTACACTCATTCTTGAGTAGTACATTTGTAATGCACCGGTTATAGTGTTTTCACCAAACTGTCTTTTTTCAAATTCAAAGTTTGTGCTGAATATTCTTTTACAATCATTACATAAATATCTCTGAACATTTACTTTTTTGGTTTTTCTAACTGTTTGTTTTGTAATATTGCCTGAATCACAAAACTTGTGTACTTTGATTAGTGATCTTTAAATGATTCTAAATGTTTGTTTTTAATTCGTATTCTTTTTGATTAGATCCAATGTTATCTTGATGTGTTTACAGTCAAATTTCCCATTCCCGATGATCAAGATACTCAAATACTAGACCGTTATCAATTCTTGAGATAATATGATATTTTGTCCAATCTGTGATCTAATCTGGATTTGGCTATTTTCAATAACTTTACATAATCTAGTAAGCCATGATTTGCTTAACTCTTTGCCTTCTTGCGCTCATGTTGTAGGCAAATAGTTCAGCATATATAAATTATAGGTAAATTATTTTACCTATAATAATTTTATATAATTAATATAATATACAAGCTATTTACATGCATGGCAAGATTAGAAAATAGTGAAACTATTCTTACCCTTGCAGTTTCTAAAAGTAATTCATTAAGAACAACTATACCAATACACATAACCAAAAAATTAGGATTGGGGAAAGGAGACCATGTTGAGTGGGATATTGACAAAAATAATGATAGCTGGATTGCCATAATAAAGAAGGTGTGATAGATCAATTTTGGCTAAATTAATATTAAAAAATAACATTATAAAAAAATCTAAAAAAGTGAATAACAATCCAACTGTCACCACATTGTTTGCAGGTGGTGGTGGAGATACTCTAGGTTTCGTTAATGCTGGGTTTAATCTGGTATTTGCCAATGACAATAATCCAGATTCGTGTAAAACCCTAATACAGAGGTATGGTGAAAAGGTAATTCATAAAGACAATATTAAAAATGTGGATGAATTTGAAAAATCAAATGTTATCACTGGAGGATTTCCATGTCAAGGATTTAGTGTTGCCGGACCAAGAAAAACCCATGATAATAGAAATCAACTTTATCAATATCTCAAAAAATCAATAAAACAGGTAAAACCAGAGTTTTTCGTTGCAGAAAATGTTAAAGGATTTGTTACACTTGGAGAGAAGGGCGGCAAGCAGTTTTTTAAGAATGGCAAAATTCAAAGACTAGGCAAGATTGCACAAACGATAATAAACGAATTGGAAAATGTAGGTTATACGGTATGTTACGAATTGCATAATGCTAGACATTTTGGCATACCCCAAGACCGAGAACGTGTTATTATTGTTGGTGTCCGTAATGATTTAGATTTCAACTTCAAATTTCCAAAGGCTACAACTAATGGTATAAGCATGGAAGAGTACGGTATTAAAAAAATCAAAGTCAATGAATCTGACATATATCGTGAATCAGGAGACAACAAAAAAGATTATTTTTCATCACGCTATATGTCAAGGAACAGAATAAGAAAATGGAATCAGCCTAGTTTTACCATTCCAGCAGAAGCAAGCCAAATTCCTGCATGCCCTGACTGTACTAAAATGTGGGATAATGATAAAATGTCAGATATGAGTGATGAAGAAATGGTAAAAGGATTTGAACAACACAGAAAATATGTTGCCAAAGATTTGCGTAGGTTATCATGGAGACAATGTGCCGCCATTCAAGGATTTCCACAGGATTATGAATTTGCAGGAGATATAGTATCTATCTACAAACAAATAGGAAATGCAGTGCCTCCAAAATTAATGCAAGAAATAGCAAATTGTATCATGCCATATTTTAAAGGCAAAAAATCATCGTTTTAGAGTAGTATTATCAGATATGTTATTGCTAAGATTTTCCATAAGTTTAGAGTCAATTGATATATTCATCTTCTCAAAACATTCTTCAAGATCAGATACTATTTCTTTTGATTTCTTCTGAAATGGTTGGTTCAATACTACATGACCATCTAATTTTCCTTTTACCACTCTCCATTTTACCCATACGACAAAATCTCTAGATGTGCCTTCTGTTAGCCATTTTTTTTTCGTATCATTCCATCTCCAATTTTGTGTGATGAATGAAGCTTGCATTTTGTTATGGTTACGGGCGTATTTTTTAATGTCTATCAATTTATTAAAAAATTCCTGCCATGTAGATAATTCATTAGGATCAGCTATGACTATGTAATCAGGCACACCACTGTTTAATATCTCCACACCGTCAACTTTTGCATCTTTTCTTTTTTTTACTGTATGTTCCCCCCAGATAACCTGTGATGCAATATTCTCAACTATTGATGCAGATAATGTCCTGCATGATGTTACTTTGTCCTGCTGTTCTATTTCATACCTCCATCCAATAGTAATCGTTTTCTTTTTCATGTTAACTAATGGATGTTCTCTAAATTCCGTAAGCTTTGTATTTATCTGATTTTGTATTATTTCTTTCCAATTACAGCCGAAAAGTTCTTCTATTCTATATTTCTGTACCTTGTTTTCCACAAATGAGTATGAGTGTTTTTTATAGGATATCTTGAATGTTTTGTTATTTTTTTCGAGTATGTTTCTAGCAACTATAAAAAAATCGGTTTTTGTCTCTCCCGATGGTTTTGAGCATTGTATTATTTTGTACCGGATACCTAAATATTCAAATTCTTCGCCCAAACATTCCTTACAGTTATTTAATATACTGCTTTCTGCCCCACCATCTGCCAATATTGACAGTTTTTGTCTTATGATAACTAGTCATGTAATGTTATATTTTGATACCAAGTGTTGATATTATTGACTGTAAAAAGTTCTTGTGTATTGAAGAAAATTCATATTTCAGACTATGAACTGATGATTACATAGGATCTATTATTTACTTAAAGAATATAGAAACTATGAAATCAATGACTTTGGCAATAACTTCCCAAGAAAATAACGTTCTGCACGAAGGATTGATTTGTGGTCAGAATCGAGCAATGACAAACTACAGACGTTCGGCATCGAAGAGACTGCAGCAATAATAATAACGGGAATGTTTCTGCTTGGAGGAGCAGAAACACCCACAATTCTACAATGTAAGAGGATACTTTGCATAATATGAAATTGATACACATACACTATGGTATTAGTGGGTTGAAAAATTACCTTTTATTAATGATAATTTAAAAATGACAACACCATAGAGAGAATGTAGAGAAAATGTCAACAAAGGATACAAGTGTGGACATAAAACAAACTGGTAAAGATAGTTCCCAATACAAAAATATAGTCAAGAAAGAAAGAGTACTGCTAGTTCCTGACAGCAATGTTTTACTCAAAGCAATAGGGTATAATGAAGCACAATACCATGTTGATAAAACAATATGGCTTGATGAACAAAAAAGTAACCCATTGTCAATATATCTCAAGAAGAACATACACAGAGTGTACATACCAGAGTTGGTGTATTCTGAGACAGCTTTAGTGATTGACCCAATAAAGGATTATGGTGAGGAAAGGTATCAGGAATTACATGAAGCATTACATGAAAGATTGCGTAAAGTATTGCGTGAAGAGTTGTCATTGTACGATGGCTGTAAAAAAACCGCAGAATACTCAGATGACCAACTATCCCAAATAAAGAAAGTCTATGAATTAGAGACAATGTCAGACAAGAAGAAATTAAAATGGATTAAGAAAAAGAGACCAAAACATGACACAAATCAGAACATGACAGATCTTCTAAAAGAAATCCATAACGATCTAGAAAGGGATATACCGATAATAGCTCATGCACTTACATTTGTCGAAAAAAATTATGTATGCTTAATATCAAACGATCAAGACTTTTTGCTATTCAAGAAAGAGATTGCAAAGTTGGGCGATATTGAAATAAAACATTCAAGGGATGTAATAAAGAACAAAAAAACCATCACCGACACATACAAATTTCAATGCAGAGATATTTTTCAAAGAATCGGAATAAGTACGTATGATATGAAATCAATAGCCAAAAACGAGCAGATCGAATTTGTTACAAAAGGACTTTGTTTTGCAATTTTGAAAAATGACAAACTTTCGATAGATTTCAAGGGTGAAAAAAATACCTTCACACTCGATAAAATTGAATCACGTGTTAATATTTGAGAATTCTCAAAAAGGATTACTGAAGAGTATAAGAATACACACATCATATTTTCATCAGAAATGAAAAAATATGAATTCCAAGAGATGGTGAATCTAGTGGCATACAAAAATAATCTCAATTTAAAAGATTGGGAACTTGAATGTATAGCAAATTTTCTCCCACTAGAAAGATGTGAACTGCTCTTAGAAGATCTAAAATCAGTAAAGATAATGACAAGAAATGGTGGTTATTAGACAAAATCACAGAGATGCTTCCAAACAAATTAGACTAAAATAAACTGTATAAAAAATTTCAGAGCAGATTCTAATGGGGCGATTTCTGTTTTGTTTCCCACTTACAATTGCCATAGAATGCACGTTATTTTTTTGGCATTTTTGATGATTTCTAGACAGCCAGAATTATTATATACTTGAAAGAATATATGGAAACATCACCTCCTAAATGACGTGGGTGTTTACTGACAGAAAGATCAGAAACATCCACAATTCTATAATTTAATATAATATTTTGCATAATATGAAATAGATACACACTATGTGTATTAGTTGGTTGAAGGATCACCTTTCATCAATAATAATTTAAAAATGACAACAACATATAGAGAATGTAGAGAAAATGTCAACAAAGATAAAACCAACAAATGATAAAACAGAAACAAACAATGGACATTATTTTACCCAATGCTTTTCGATTCTAAGGGAGAGTGGGGTAAAAGGATACATCAAGATAATTGACAAATATGGCATAACGACCTTTGTTATAGGTAAAAAAAATATGCTAGTAGGAAGAAGAATAGATGACGACTTTTTGACCACGTTTATTGATGATATCAAAAAGAAAATCAAGCTAAAAAGATCAATACATAGTATAAAGGAAGCAGTAGAATACTCTAAGAGTTTCCCAAATCATGATGTAAAAATTGAAGACAGTGCCACTACAAAACTTTTAGATAAAAGTGAGGGTGATGACATTGATGAATGATGACGGACCAAATAGTGTGTGTGATACAAGTGAAGACACAGAACAAGCTAGTAAAGATGGTTTCCAACACAAAAATATAGACAACGAAGAAAAAAAACTGTTAGTTCTTGACAGCAGTGTTTTACTCAAAGCAATAGGGTATAATGAAGCACAATACCATGTTGATGAAACAATATGGCTTGATGAACAAAAAAGTAACCCATTGTCAATATATCTCAAGAAGAACATACACAGAGTGTACATACCAGAGTTGGTGTATTCTGAGACAGCTTTAGTGATTGACCCAATAAAGGATTATGGTGAGGAAAGGTATCAGGAATTACATGAAGCATTACATGAAAGATTGCGTAAAGTATTGCGTGAAGAGTTGTCATTGTACGATGGCTGTAAAAAAACCGCAGAATACTCAGATGACCAACTATCCAAAGTGAATAAAGTCTATGAATTAAAGACAATGTCAGACAAGAAGAAATTAGAATGGATTAAGAAAAAGAGACCAAAACATGACACGAATCAGAACATACCGGATGAGAAACTTCTAAATGAAATCCATAGTGATGCAAAAAATGATATAAAGATAATCGCCCATGCACTTGCATTTGCCGAAAAAAATTATGTGTGCCTAATAGCAGAAGATCAAGACTTTCTGGTATTCAGTGACGAGGTTGCAGAGTTGGGTGATATTGAAATAAAACATTCAGGAAAGGTAATAATAAAGAGCAAAAAACCCACCTGCACATACCTATTGCAATGCAGAAAAATTTTTCAAAAAATCGGAATAGATACGTATGATATAAAATCAATAGTCAAAAACGAGCAGATCGAATTTGTTACAAAAGAGCTTTGTTTTGCGATTTTGAGAAATGACAAACTTTCGATAGATTTCAAGGGTGAAAAAAAGACCTTCACACTCCGTGAACCTAATCTATGTCTTAGGATTGAAGAGTATGAGAATACACATATCACGTATCCAGAACACGAGCCAGGACACACGCTAAAACATGAATATAAAAAAATGGTATCTCTTGTAGCATACCCTGAAAGTAAGAATGGGGAAGGACGGAGACCTGAATTTTTAAATTTGGAGTATTGGGAACTTGAAGGTATAGTAATCAAACTCCCATTGGAAAAATGTAAGCAACTCTTAGATGATCTAGAATCAGTATCAAATGAATATTGCAAATACTGGTTCTTAGACAAAATCGTAAAGAGGCTTGTTGACATAATAAACCGAAACAAACTTGACGACAAGCTTTAGAGCAAACACCGATAGTGAGATTCCATTTTGGGATCCATATTTTTACTAAACAAAAATAAATTAAAGTCAAAAGACATGATGGGTTAAAGCCCCATCCTGAAAGATACTTTTTGATATTTACGGGTAAATCATACTGGCGAGTGTACGTCTTTCCTTTAGTTTTGGGCGTAACGAAACCGATTATTTCGGTCTATGAAAATTTCAATACTATACAATTTCTAAATAAAACAACACGACCGTTGGTCAATGAAACTATTATTTGTCAGAAATAATTAAAACAACAAATAAAATAAATAGAAATGAAATTGTCAATAAAACTGACAAATCCAATACATAATGTACTGCTAAAAGGTAGTACTGAGATGCCGTTGGGTATCTCATCAAAATATCAAAGTCAGAGAGACACAAAAAAGCATACAAAACGTGATTGCAGTATTTGTGATTATCTCAGGCAGTACTGTAATGTTTATTCCTAAAGATTAATTTCTTCTCAGAAATACTTGCAATAGAAAAATGTAAAGGTCTCTTATATACACTTGAAGATGTTTCAAAGGATGTCCGTTACCCTCCAGATTTAACAACGTGGACAAGAGGAGACTTTAGGATAGAATTTCAGAGGATGCCTTTGGTGAAAAGTGTAAGAGCAGATTCTCAAAGAATGGATTCCAAAGCAGTTATCAAAAGTAAAGCAAATTTATTCATTAGAGAAAATGTCAAGAGATAAAATATAGGACTAGGTTTATGCAAAAACACTGGATCACTGCACTAAGAAATGAAAACATGGTGGAACTTGTTAGAAATCTACACAAAAAATCATTATACGATGGACTGTTCCCACCCATTATATTTAATTTCAATCTTTATTTTTTTTTTTGAATTTAATTTTGCTTCTTAGTAGATCTTCTTTACATCATATCAAATATTTGCACATCTAGAAAATAAAAATTCTTCATCCCAAGAATCTAGGATTTGAATTAAAATTTTATTCGTATCCCTCAAATTTCTAAGAGAGATCAACACAAACTCTAATAGTTTCATCCTCTTCAAGATTCAATATTCATTTGAAATAAAAGCTATATTTCATACTACCCTACAGAACCAATTTCACTATTTTAAAATTAGAAGGCGTATCACCCATTTCATGAAGGCAGCATATTTTGATGGGGAAAAAATAAACTATGAACCAAACTACCCTGATCCAAAATCTGATGAGGTACTAGTCAAGGTGAGTCTGGCAGGAATTTGTGGGACAGACCTAGAAATTTTAGATGGCTATATGAAATATCAGGGAATACTAGGCCACGAGTTTGTAGGTACAGTAAAAAAATCCAAAAATCCAGATCTAATTGGAAGACGAGTCGTAGGTGAGATTAATGCTGGATGTGGAACCTGTGAGTCCTGTGCAAATGCAATGAGCAGACATTGTCCTAACAGAACAGTCCTTGGAATTTTAAAACGAGATGGCGCCTTTGCCGAACTCCTCTCGCTGCCTGAAAAGAATTTACATGTGATTCCTGATAGTATTACTGATGAACAGGCAGTGTTTGTCGAACCACTAGCTGCTGCATTTGAGATAAAAGAACAAGTAGCATTACAACCCCAATGGAGAGTAGCAGTAGTAGGCGATGGGCGGTTGGCTCAACTAATTGTTCAGGTCCTAAAATTGGTCTGTCCCAATATTACATGTTTTGGAAGGCATGCAAACAAACTTGAACAAATGGCAGATAAAGAGATCAGAGTAAAGATTGGCATTGAATCCTCTGATGAACAATCATTTGACTTGGCAGTAGAGGCCACCGGAAGCAGTTCAGGATTTGCAGATACCATGAGATTGATCAAGCCCCGTGGAACTGTAGTGTTAAAATCCACCATTGCCTCAAGGGAGAATCTTGACTTGACACCGGCAGTAGTCAATGAGATAACACTGGTAGGTTCTCGCTGTGGAGTATTCAAACCAGCAATTGATGCATTAGCTTCTGGTATGGTCCTAGTCGACTCTATGATTGATTCCACATACCCTTTGGAAAAAATCTCAGAGGCCATAAAACATGCAAGGAGACCTGATACTTTGAAGGTTCTTCTAAAGTCATAACTTTAGAAAACAGATAAGAGATTAAAAAAAATCCAACAGAGATTTATAAAAATAACCCAACCTCATCTTTAGTGCTACCAGCTTGTTTTCCTGCCCATCTTTTATTTTAGGTCATCTTCTAGTAATCCAAACCAGAATTAATAGTCCTATAGTCTGGGTAACATTGATTGCAAGCAGATAATATGATACCATGTCTGCTGAGACCATCAATGCTTGGTCATCCATGTAAAATGTTGACCAAAACAGTATGATCACAATGTTTTGAATTATCAACAGCACAACAACTAAAACCATACCTAACGTATAGTAAGATCTGATCACCCTCATGTTTTGCACATATGTTGCAATTACAACTAACAGTAATCCAATATTGAGAAACGCAGAAATCACTGCAGCTAGAATAAGATTTGTCAATGTGAATCACTATCATAATTTGCTAATCTACTTTGTTCCAATTTTTGCCATTATCTCATCTAAGACATTCTGATTATCCCTCATAATCTTTGTCAGATAGTATTCTGCACCATATTCCTTTTCTTGCTTTGTGATAAGCTCATTTTTTACAAGAATTTTTACATGATGAGTCACCGTCTTGGGGTCTAGATTCAATACTATTGCGATCTTGTTTGCATTCATCGGGGTGTCTTTGACTAGATTAAGGATCTTTGCCCTGTTTACGCCACCTCTTGTGCTTGCAATGATTGACCAGAGTATCATCTTGAACCTACGATTGGTCTCTGCCTGAGAACTGTCTATCCCTGAAAACAGAGATGGCAACCTTGGAATAATTTGTGGAAATGAAAATGTAGGTAAGGCAATAGTTGATGTGAACATTGATTATTTAGAATCAACATTATATAAAAAAACTCTCTTTATGGGTTTGTTATGGGGAAGAAGAGGAAGAAGTTAACTCTGCGCTGCCAAACAAGACGCTAAATGCCTTGCACCAAACTAGTACCTTGTTGTATTTGTCCAGATCGGTATCATCTGGAATCACATAGTTGTGGTTGCCACTGCTAGCTTTGAGTTTTCCCAAGTTGACAAAATCTGATGCACCCTCGTCAGCTGACAAGTAAACATACAGGTCTGGACCGTTAGTTGCCTTGAAGTTTTCTAGTCTCAGTACGGTACTGGCATCCTTTAATGGAATGGTTCGTGCATCTCCTTTTGCATCATGAACTCCATCACCAATACCAACAAATGTACCTGCATATGTCATTGGGGTTGCATCTATCATCTCATCTTCTATCATATCATCCATCATCTCATCCATTAGATCACTATCCACCATCATCTCATCATCTATCATGTGATCTGTGGACTTTTCTACTGTGACCTTTTCTAGTTTCAACAGTTTATCATTTATTGTATCATCCATCATAGTCTCTTCCATATTGCCATCATCCATCATTTTGTCATCCATCATTGTATCATCTGTATTGCTACCCAACTTGTCATCGCCCATCATAGTCTCTTCCATATCGCCACCCATCTTATCATCATCCATCATGGTATCATCCATCATGGTATCATCCATCATGGTATCATCCATCATGGTATCATCCATCATGGTATCATCCATCATGGTATCATCCATCATGGTATCATCATCCATCATTTTATCATCATCCATCATGGTATCATCCATCATTTTATCATCATCCATCATATTTGATGGAATTATTGCATCACCTGGAATGTCCTCATCAATAGTTGATTCTGTAAGGTATGGTGATAGTGCAAATGCTGCAACTACTCCAACAGCAATTAAGGCAATTCCAACACCTAACAGTTTATTCATATCAAAATTCTATAATTTTACTTGTATATGGCATTTTCCATTTTTGACCCCAGTCTTTAGGCACAAACCGTATCCATCCCTGCTCGTAAGGTAATTTAGTAAGATTTTCTACTCAGAAACAAATGGAGCCTTTTGATTCTTTTTTGATATGGATTTCAGAATTTTTAGGAGAACACCTCTATGAAGGAATTTTTCTAGCAGCATTACTTGAGACCATAATTCCACCAATCCCTACATTGGCAATATTTCCAACTGCCGGGTTTCTAGCATCACAACAAGGAGTGACACTACTTGGATTAATACCAATGATCATTCTTGGTGCAGTAGGTGCAACTATTGGAACATCTGCAATATACCTTATTGCGCTAAAACTGGGACGTGTGGTTCTGCTTCGATATCTAAAATATGTCAAGGTAAATGAAAAAAAATTGGAACGTATTGAAACTTTGTTTGAAAAATATGGTGACAAGGCAGTATTTCTAGGAAGAATGGTTCCGGTGATGAGGGAGATGATCTCAGTTCCTGCAGGATTGCTAAAAATGAAAATTCCTAAATTTGTATTGTACACATTTGCAGGCTCTTGTGTCTGGTCTGCTGGAACAATCCTTGCAGGGTATTATTTTGGTGAAGCATTAGGTCTTTAGATTCTTCTGTATTAACATTAAAGATGTTATACATGTCCTCTGCTTGCAGATATTTTCCTAGTAGAATTTTATTTCTAAAAACTGCCCAGAGTTCTCTGTCTCTTTTCGTCCCAGACTAGTTCCCGCATTCCCAACTGCATTCTTAGTGAATTTGCAGTTGCAGGACCAAACCCTTCAAAGTGATTATTTGTCATAACCATCGCATTTGGGGTGTCCCGGGTATCCTGGAGTCTTTTTGCCCACTTTGCAATCTGTACATCTCTATTTTTTGAGACCCTGCCAAATTCTGAATCCGGGATTGACCTGTCTCCTATTAGTCTGACATAGAGGTAATCTGATGTTACAGGCATAGGATTACTCACACCTGCCACCTCATTCCATACAAGGCAGTGGTTGTTCTGTTTGAGGTATGCCACTGCTTTTTCAGAAAACCACGATTCGTGTCTGCCCTCAATTGGGTATACAAAATCATCTGGAAGCAGATCAAAGAGATCTCCTAGTCTTGGTTTTGCCTCCTCAAAGGACAGTGATGGTGGTAATTGTAGTACAAGGGCTGAAATTTTCTCATGAATTGGAGCAAGCGATGCCAAAAATGAAAACACTTCAGAGTTTACCCTATCTAGTCTCTTCTCATGGGTTATTGTAGATGGGAATTTAGCTGTAAATCTAAAATGCCTGGGGGTGTCTGCATTCCATCGCCTAACTATCTCTTGAGCAGGTACTCTGTAAAACGTTGAGTTGATTTCCGTCATATCAAAAATTTGAGAATAGTAGTTTAGCCATTTGGAGCTCTTTAGGTTTTTGGGATAGAATGTGCCAGACCACCCTTGATAGCTCCATCCAGTACAACCGATTCGGATATTCATTGACTGCTAACTGAATAGTGTTTTTGCAGTTAAGGTTACTGATTTTAGAGAATTGTGTTAGACTGGCAATTAATTATTTGTCTAGGTTCCATGGTGTGATGGGGCTGCAATTGCAAATGGCATTTATGCAAAGGGACATCCAATATCTCACACAGCCATCATAATTATGAAAAGATCACAAATGGTGATATTACACTATCTGAGGAACAGATCATCCATTCTACAAACCCCAGGCTTGTTTACTAAAAATTTTTAGATGTTATTTTAAAACGAAATAGGAAACGAGGTATGCTGGGAAGTTACGAATTTTGAACACTTCTATCCATTTCGTGTCCTTCCCTATCTGCCCACTTTCTCAAAGCCTATACCTTGAATTCCAGCAGGTATGATAGCCCTCGTCAGTTACAGTATAGTGAAATGAGATTTAAAGGATTCTGAGCTAATTCTTAAAATTTGTTTAAAAATATGCTGTAATGTTTACAAATTTATATAATATCAGGGATATGCTTTATTATTGCTGGTGCCTAACTATAACTGAAGACAGAACATGGGTGGGATAAGGCAAATGTCCTATTGTCGTGTTACATGTTATAGCCTACCATGCATGACTTGTAAAGGGTAACCCGCAGAAAACCTCTGTCTTCTATTTTGTTAATTTTCTTGTTCTTGTAAATACTGCAGATTATAGTTTTGTCTTGAGGTGGGGGTTGGTATATTTCTCAAAGTTTCTTCTAGAAATTCTGTTATTGCAGAATATATGGATTTTACATTAGCCAAACCATACCAAAAAAATGATTCTCTAAAAATCACTGCAAGTGTCAATATAGTTTCAAATCAATGATCTTTCTAGCCTCAAAAATGATGTTTGGACTAACTACGGGTCAATCCAAAATAATTTAGAACAGATATACTATAACTATTTTTTTAATAGATGCATTATATTTTTTCTAGAATTCTAAAGAATTTACTCATGAATACATGTATTTTCGTTTCTCCACACTTTACAAGATGATTTATTGTTCAAATATGACTTGGATTCATTGGTTTCCTCTTTCAGTTATGAAAGTGTGTATTCGGATTCCCCACTTGAATTGATTTCCCAGTTGACTATTCTTAATTCGGATATTCTTCCCATAGTGGCAACCCTCCATCCTACAATCCTTTTTTTAGTTATATCATCTGCAAGCGTTGAAAGATTGTTCAAATTATAGTCTGTAGCCTTTTTTGAATTTTTATCCTTAAATTTTTTGAATGTTTTAAGAAATTCTTCATCTAAGACATCGGTAATTTTCTCTTTTCCCTTGTGATTTTTGATGGTGGTCAGGGCTGTATCTATGAGTGTCTTTTCTAATTCTAAATCTGGAATTAGCTCATTTAGGATAAATTCTGACTCTTCTTTTGTGATTGCATTTTCTTTATAGTTTCCACTAATAACTGGGTTATGCATCAAAGAGAATTTTCTTCCTTTTTCTGTCATTGACACAAATTTTTCATCATTTTCTTTAAAAATATAAATTAATTCTAATGCTCCGGGTGCACCTTCAACAAACGCTTCACCTGTTTCTCTATTTTTTCGTAATCTTCCGATATATTGATCTTTGAACCTCTTTTGAGATTGTGCCGTTTTTTCTATATCTGTATCTTCTTTTCCTTTCTTTGGTAGTCCAGTGGAAATTTTCTTATTTCTCGGAGTGCTATTTTGTTTTTCTATTTCTGTGAGGTGATTAGAAATCTCTTCAGCAATATCATATGCTGCTGTTCTGAAATCGGTTAGTTTTACTTTAGTCTGGTTTTTCTCATACAGTATATTTGCTAATACTGCCATTACTATTTTTACTGGAAAAAATCTACTATAAAATCTGAATAGTAAAGGATATCCATCATACTCGTATACGTTGTTTGGTTTTGAAATTTCTAATTGTGATATGAATTTTGAAACATTGTCAATATTACGTTGTAATCTTAAATGATCATGATCTGATATTGCAAGCGCCTTTTGTTTTTCTGATTCTTCTATTGCTTCTTCTCGGTCACTTTTCCCAAAATGTTTTTCCCTTTCTTGATCTTTCATCGTTTGTTTCATGAATTTTTCTTGAACAGGTGTAAAAGGCATCATCGATTGCATAATCTTCATGGTATCTTCCGGATGATCACTCTCCCAAGTTAGCAAAATATTGACAGCAGTATCGATGAAAATATCAGAGTTTCTATATCTCTCATTTTTTACAAATTCTTTTATTTGTACTGCATGTTTATCCATTACTTCATAATGAATTTTCTTTTTCAATGGTCTTTACATTAGATGTTACTATAAAACACTATGTATAAAGACAAAAATATCTTTTTATCCAAAGCGATCAGATTATTTCAAGAAATTAGGCATAAAATTATCATATATAGATCAACATTATATTTACTATAATGACATTATATTAGATATAAAGATATACTTATATAGATACATACCTTTTACATTACATGGTAAATGAGTCAAACAAACATAACTATACATTTGATACCTGTGTAGGAATCAAAATTTATGAAAATGAAAACGTCGGCAGCATGTTGTCTTGTATCATAAACTTTGAAAATTCCACAATATATCTAACCACACAAACTTTGAAGGAGATAAAGAGACTAGGTCGTGATGTAGATTCTATAACCCAACAAATCCAAAGAACAATTGGTGCAAAAATTGTTTTTGGCACTGTCACTAATGAAATGGTGAATAATGCATTATACTTGCAAACCAAATGTACAACTTTACATGGTGGCGATGATTATATTTTGGCATATGCTAAAGCGACTAACACCACCTTAGTAACTTGTGATAAAGGACTTGCAGAGGCTGCGATCCTGTGTGGTGTCAAAGTAATCAATCCAGATATTTTGCCATGTAATGAAATTAAAGTAAAAAAATCAAAAATACGAAAGATGGCGGATCAAGTAATCCGTAAACCTTCTGAGGCAAAACAGAATGTGAAATCTCTCATACTAAAACCAGGTCAAAAGATAGTTTGGAGGTCATTCCAATGAAATTTGATGAAAAAACTGGAAAACGTCTTCCTAGTGTACATAAGACTCATCAGATTCCTGATGATGTAATAGCTGATTTAGGTTCTAAATTTAATGGATTATCGGATAATGCTGTTAAAATTATACGAGATATGGTGAGTAAGGATAAAATTGAAAAATTAGACAAACTACTTATTGCTTTGAGTAGTAGTTTAAACTAAAAATCATGATCATCTTTAATTCATACTATGATAATTCATGGTATTAGAATCATGATTCGGACCCATCTTGTTAAATCACTATATGAAAATCTTCTTGGACCAAAATTAGGTCCTAATGAAATTATCGAGCAGCCTTATGTGAAATATGAATTAGGGGTCTTAAATTCATCATATTTGCCTGAAAATGAACAAGTATCTTTGGATCAAAAACAGATAGATGATGCACTTAATCCTGATGCTAATGAAATTCAAGAAGAGGATATTGAAACATATTCTAATAATGAAAATACCCAAGGTTTAGAACATCTTAGACGAAATGTTGACACAGAATTAAATTTAGTGAAGGGGGCATCATCTCTTGGACTTTCGTTTGTTTTGGAATCTAAAAATGATATTACTAAAACTCAAAATGATGGAAATCGTATTCCAAAATTTAAAATTTGTTTAACTTGGGCGAGATACACTCAAAATTCAGAATTTGGCCCAATACCAAGAATCTTTAATAGACATCCTAATTTTTTTGTAACTGATTGGATTAATTCAGATGTTGATTTATTTCATCGTGAATTAACATCGGGTGTTAATGGTAGTATAGTTACACATGGAGGAGTGTTCCTTCACATAATCTCCACTAAAATTAAGGATTCTGATAAATGGGTTGTTAGAATATTTTTAGTAAATGAATCTCAATATGATGTTACAAAACGTCAAAAAGAAGTTGATAGGATTTTTCAACCACAAATTAGAGTAATTGTAAATGACGCTAGTGAACTAGGAGATTTAGATTCTGTTAATTCTCAAGATTATGGTTCTGTTGATTCTCAAGATTTTGATGAGCAAGATAAATCCGATACATTATTGTATCATAATCTAAAAACAAAAGCTAGGGGATATCTTTGTGCTGCAGTATGGAAAGATGTAGATCCTGAATATTTTGAAGGTGACATTAAAAATATAATTTGGAAAGATTCCCAAATTATTCCTCAAGAAATAAGGAAAAATTTTCTAGGAAAGACACATGTACGAACAGAATATCTTCCTCTTTATTCTATTTTAAATCCAGATACTAAATCAAAACAAAAATTTAATGCAGAAATACTTTCAAACACTTGGAATAAAAAAGATCTTGAAGATCGACTTCGAAATATAGAGTTTGACTATCAAGATTGGATTAATCGTCAAAATGAAGAACTATCTAAAGATACAACTCTAGGCAAAATTAGTGAATCTATCAAAGAAACTGGAATTGAACATCTCAAAGTTTGTACTAAATCAAAAGAAAAAATTTCAAAAGGAATCGACTTTTTAATTAATAATGAAAAAGCAAGAGCAGCTTTTTGTTTTATGAATACTGTGATGAATGATAAACAAATCAATGAAACAAAAGATGATGATAATCCTAAAGGATCTGTGCTTGAATGGAGAAAATTTCAGATGGCATTTATTTTACAAAGTCTTACTGGAGTTACTGGAGAAATCCCTGAAGAAAGAGATTATGCAGACATACTTTGGTTTCCTACAGGGGGTGGTAAAACTGAAGCATATCTTGGAATTGTAATTTTTGCTATTGCATATAGACGCCTATCATTTGATTCCAATTCTAGTAATGGTATAACTCTAAGTAATGATGGTGGGGTCAGTGTTATTTCTAGATATACTCTAAGATTGCTTACTGTGCAGCAATTTCATCGTGCATTGGGTGCCATCGTCGTAGCTGATATTAAACGTGTAATGAATTGGTTGCCTCAAGATGCAATAACAGGCTCTGAAAAAATATCCGATCCTATTTTATTAAAAAAATTAGACGAACAAACTTTTTGGGGAAATCAAAGATTTTCTATTGGTCTTTGGATAGGAAATAAAATTACTCCAAAACAATTTTTGTGTGGATATAAAAAATCTACAAACAAAAATATTCTTAATTGTGAGGGTGCATTATTACCAACATGGAGTAAAATACGTAAAAATTCTGAATCAGCAGGAGATCCTGATCAAGTACAGAATTGTCCATTATGTAAAAATATTTTATGTATTCCAAAAGAACCAAAGATCAAACGAGAATTTACAAAAATTACTTGGGTAGTTCGTTTATCTAAAACTAAAGATGTTCTAGAAAAATTATCTAAAGAATTGTTTGAAGATAATTCAATTATTCTTAAAACAAAACCTATTTTTGAAATTATTTCACATCCATCTGATAATGAATTCTATTATAGATTAGCTATGGAGATTAAACCTAAAATGAATACTAGATCACTTGACAGGAATTTAATTGATGTATGGTGGAAAGATTGTGTAAAACACAGATTGGTTTTTGCTAATGAGGAGGATCCACTCCAATCTACATCTCCTTCTATGCCGGGTTACTTTTTTCTTACACATGGTGGAAAACGTTATGATTTTGCAATGTTTTGTACAAATGAAAAATGTGAATTAAATAAAGTTGAATGGTTTGAAAAACTTGAAAATAAATTTGATGCAGTCATACCTCCAGCTTTTAGAATTAAAAATTCTAAAAATATTTCAACATCTGTACCAATTTCGGCTTTTGTATATGATGATCAAGTTTATTCAAAATGTCCTAGCTTTTTAATTGCAACAGTTGATAAATTTGCAAATCTTCCTTTTGAGCCCAAATGTGCATCTATTTTTGGAAATGTGAATGTCATTCATTCTGTTTTCGGATATGGGAGAAGAAATATTTTCGAATCTCCTATTTTGAAAAGGGGTGGTAGCGGTAGAGACAAAATCTTACCTCAAGACCTTGAAGATATTTTTGGTTTTAATCCCCCATCATTGATTTTACAAGATGAATTACACCTTATCGAGGGTCCATTAGGAAGTATGATGGGAATTTATGAGATGGCAGTAGATGTACTTTCTAACAAGGGGTTGAAACCAAAATACATTGCATCTAGTGCAACTATCAAAGAAGCTAAAAGCCAAGTTGGAACTATCTTTAGAAAAAAGGTTTCAATTTTTCCTAGTCCTGGAATTAATTCTTTCGATAATTATTTTTCTAAAATTGAAGAAGATACATCCTGTATTGATGAAAAAGAATATGGCAGACTTTATCTTGGTATGCTAAGTGGAAAAACTGCTGTATATCTTCCAATTCAAGCTCAGTCAATTATAATGGCTGAAATTTTTAAAATGAGAGAACATCCTGAATTATATGATTTAACTCCTAAGGAAAGAAAGGATATAACTAAAGAAACTGATCCATATTGGACTTTTGTTTCTTATTTCACAGATTTATCATTACTATCAAAATTCACAAATTATTATTTAGAAAATATTGTACCAAATGTAAATAGATTTAGCACTATCAAAGTTCTAAATTCTTCAATAAGAGTAGACGATCAAACTTTTTCTGAAGGATTAAGACTTTTCCCTATTATTTCAGATAAAGATATGTTTATTGAAACTGTGAGTATTTTTTGTACAAACGATATTGGCCGAATTCGAATTGCTATTTATAAAGATGGTAATCCAGTCGGAGGATCGCCAATAGTTGATTCTGAATATAAAGAATGTATTGTTGGTGAAAATAATTTTAATTTTGATAATAAATTAAACCATGAAATAAAAAAGAATGAAAAAATATGGATTTCAGTAATTAATGATAATTCTTCTACTAAATTTGAATCTGTAAATTCACAATTAGATTCATTTGAAACAAATCCAATACAAGTTCCTGATAATTTTCCAGAGACTTTTCAAAATCTTTCTAAATTACAAAATAATTCTATTAAAATCAATCTTAATTCTACATCACGATCTTTAAGAGATGATAGAAATGTTCAATTATCTAGCGAAACTAATGCACAAGACCTTGTAAAACATTTAGAAGAATTACAAACTTCTATTATTGATTCGCTTCAAACTTCTCCCGTATTTGGAACTGGTATTGATGTAACTAGACTTGGTGTAATCCAAATTATGAATCAACCAAAAACAAATTCAGGATATATTCAATCATCAGGACGTGTGGGTAGAAATAATTTCGGTCTTGTGTTAACATGGTTACGTGCAGGTCGTGCAAGAGATCTTAATCACTATGAAAATTTTATTGGGTATCATAGAATGATACATAAATTTGTAGAACCAATTACTGCATCACCATTTTCAGATGAAGCTATGGAGTTATGTCTTGGCCCAATAATGGTTGCAATTTTAAGAAATGCACGGGATATCAATGGAATTCCTGTTAGTAGTAAATGGATGGCAAATGAGGAAGGACCTGATCGTATGAGAGATCATAATAATGATGCTGATGTCTTGGAAATCCGTAAAGCATTAATCGAAATTTCTCAATCTAATGAAATTGCATCTTTTAGAAAAATGTATGCTGAACAATTTGCAACTCATTTTGATGAGTCTAAAGCACGTTGGCATAGATTGGCAACAGAGTTATACACTGAAGGAGAAAAATTTGCTTATCAGGAACGAATTCCTAATACCATTCCTAAAAAATGTGTAGTTCTTGGAACTCCCGGACATAAAGTTCGCAGTCTGCCTCATGCCTTTGAAAATACTCCTAATTCGCTTAGACAAACAGAACCAACTGCAACTTTTTATGGTGGACTAGATGTTAGTACAGAGATTCGTCCTTCACAATTCATTACGCGTTATGGACCTGGCACTTTACTATCTGCAAAATATAAAACTTTTGTAGTTCCATCTATTCAAAGTCTTATTGGAAATTTGAAGGGCAAAGGTAATTTTGCTGATGAGGATTTACAGAGAATTTCAGGATTGTACAAATATGAAATTAATGATTCTAGAATGAAAAGAATGTTACTTAGAACTAATACAGATATTAGTTGGCAAAAATTGAAACTTTTTTCTTTGCCTACAAACACATCTCTTATAATTCCATCAACAGAAAAAGTTTATCGTTGTGATGCTTTTCCAAAATGGGTATACTGCACAAATAAAGTACATGGCAATGTAAAAATCTTGGCTGAACTTAACTTTGATGATGGAACATATGTAAAGTGTCCAGAATGTCAAAGACTGTTAGTTGATCATAATGAAAAAAGTAAATATTATGTTGCGTCAACTCTTGTGATTGCTTGTTCTGAAGGCCATCTAGATGATGTGAATTGGAGTTTTGAAATTCATCGTAAGAATAAAACTAAATGTAATGGAAATGTATTTTCAGTAATTTCTTCAGGTGATAATAACAATGCTGTAATTCGTTGTCGAGGTCATTGGAATAAAAATATTTTTGTTAAAAGTATTTGTAATGCTTCTGTAGCTAATTTAGAACTTAAAGCAAGATCTAACACGGGTCAAATCTATTGTTCAGCAAAAATTGCAGAAATTAATCATAATGAACAACGTGGTTGTAAAAAAAATGGAAACATGTCCAAAGCAAAATTGACCAATAAAACACAAATGAGTATTAGAATGTCTCTTATTGCCACTTCAATGGAAATTAAACCACAAAAATCACACTTATTCAACACTTTAGAACCTATTGCAGGATTAATAACAGAGTTTGTAGAAACATACCTAAAATACGTACATCCTGAAAAACCAACTATTACCCAAAAAGATTTTGTAGAAATTTTGAGAGAAAAACAAAAGAAACATAATGAAATTACATCAGAACTGATTCGAAAAACGGAAAATGCACAAAAAGATGTATTTGCAGATGTAATTGAACAAATAAAACAGTTTGCTGCAAAACGTGATACAGATTTTGGATTATTATCAGAAAAAGAATCCTTTGAAGAAGAACTTGGTAGTTTAGAAACTCTGACACGTGAAAATGGTCCTGGTGTGCCAATTACTCCAGGAACTACTTCTACAAGAAAACAATTTCCAATTAGATTCCCAACTTCTTATAATTTATCTTTTGAATCTATGCCTTTTGAAGGTGTGAATGTAACCCAAGTACAAACAGGATATAGTAGGGAAATATCACCCCCTAAACCACCTGTAATTAATGAAGATGAAAATTCGGATATAAGAATTGGTAAGATAGTTTCACAAACCGAAATTTACAAAGATGAAAATGATTCAAAATGGTATCTTGCAAATCAATTACGTGGAGAAGGAATTTTCATACATTTGGATCCACAAATACACAAGGATGCAATGGAAATTTTTGAAAAACCAAACAATGAGGATTATATCGTATGGAAGAAAATTCATCAAGAAACATTGAAGAAAAATAATTCTAGAATCAAACAATTAAAAAAAGAAGGAGAGCTTGAACAAGAGATAGATGCATTAGAACGTCAGAATCTACAAACAAATCCTCTTTTTGTTTGGTGGCATTCATTTGCACATGAATTTATTAATCAACTTTCAATTGATTCTGGATTTTCAGGAGTTTCTCTTGGAGAACGTATTTACTGTGTAAAGAAATCTGATGGTACATTTACTGCCGGCATATTCATTTATGCTTCAAGTCCAGGCACTGATGGAACTCTTGGGGGTCTAACAAGTTTAGTTGATAATAGAATTCTTCCAATTATTGTAAAGAAAACCTTACGTAAAATAACTTCATGTTCTAATGATCCGATATGTTCTACATCAAAAATCAATAGTCAAAAAAGAACCGGTGCAGCATGTCATATTTGCTTGATGAATTCAGAAACTTCTTGTGCCTATCTTAACAAATTTTTAGATCGAAATTTAGTTCGAGGTACTTTAGATGGATAATTATTCGATTGGAGATGTACAAGCAATTGGTGCATCAGGTAAAGTATGGATGGGATTTCATGCGATGGATATTGCTGATCTTCTGTTTGGTGAATTAGAAAAAGCTGACTCTTCTATACAAATTTCATCATTTTCTACAGGTCATAACAGTGATGAAATGCGTCATTTTTTTGATTTACTTAAAAATAAACTTGATGATGCTAACATGAAAATTAGTATAATCATTAATGATGATGAAAAAAACAACACGATTACTCCATTTGCTAGAAAAAAAATTCAAGAATTACAATATGATAAACCTGAACAATTTTTCCCACAATTTTTTCAACAAACAAAAATTAACAATCTAAATAAAATATTACATGCAAAACTTGTTGTAATTGATGGAACAACTGCATTAATTGGATCTGCAAATATTTCAAAAGGTGCATTAGAATCAAATTATGAAATAATGCTAAAAGTAAAAGGAGATGTGGCTGTTGATCTTTCACAAATGCTGTTAAAACTGTCTGAAGAAATTAGGAAGGAAAATGCATAGTAATAGAAGATATAATCCTGAAAATGCAGAATTCAACCGGGAACGAGACTTTGATTTTACTTTATTTGATAAGTTACTTCCAAAATTTGATTTTTGTTATAAAAAAAATATCAAAGGACGTATGATTGACGATTGTAAATCAATTCAAACAAGAATCCAAAGATTATCACTTGTAACATCTTCCAAAAATAGAAATGATTCAAATCTCATACGATTTTTTACAATAAGAAATGAAGATGGAGATGCAAGTTATTTTAAAATAAAATTTCCAATGCCAATCATTCATCACATTCATCCAGCATTCAAAAATCTTCATAAAAAAATTCGTAATGCATCCAATCCTGGAGTTGAAGAATTCATACCATGTTATTTGTTAAATTTTAATCATGTGTCTCTTTCTAAAATAGGATTAAATTCTATTAATAATTCAGACATTGATTCGATTGGAAATGGTATCTACATTAGATTTAGTCACGAAAATGGTAGAAAATACGTTCAATTTTCATCTACGAATATTTTACGCTTGGGAGGCAGTAGCGAATGTGTTCTTGATGAAAAAGAAATCATCGATAATTGCTTTGAATATGCTTATTGGAATTTACCTGCTCCCAGTAAGATGAATTCATCAACAATTAATAATTTAATTTATCACTCGAGCGATAAAATTTATGAAAATAATGTTTTAGAATTAAATAAAACTTTGATTAAAATTATTAAAATTGAAAGAAAAACTGAATCATTAACAATTTTAAAAACAAAAGAAATTAGATGCTTATATGCAAAGGTTATCATACTTGTAGATGATGGAAATAAAATTTCTTCTGAAGAACAAAGGGTTTTTTTAATTGAAAATGTTGCAAATTCATTTAAAGAAGGTGAAATGTTTACTGGATTAATTTTAAGACAAAAATTTTCATATCCATACTATTCACTGGTCATTGGAAACGTCGGTAAAAAAATAGAACCAAATGACTTGACACATTTAACTAGTATTGTAATGCAAAACAAACTTCAATTCTTGGAAGAAAATTCTAGCATCACATATGTAGATAAAATGACTAAACTGTTTGTTGATATTTCAGAAATTATTAAAAGCAATTCATTTGAAAAGGGTGGTATATTTGACTCTTCTTTTGGATCAATTAGTGATTTTGAAAACAATATAGAAAAATCAATCGATAAATTATTTCCTTTATATATTAATGATAATGGAGTGGTTCATCAATTATCTCCAACAGTAATTTCTTTTCTTTTAAGTTATGATCCCAAAATTTTACAAGATAAAAATATACTAATTATAATTATAAGAATTCTTGATTTGATAAGTATTAATTCAAAAGGGTGGGGTGAATCTGCACAATCACTACTAAAAATATCTAATAACAAAACTAATCATCTAACTTCAACTACAAAAAATCTTCTTATTGAAAATTTACCAATTTTAGTAAATATGATGATGTATTCAAGAATTTTTTCGCAGAATTATTGAGATTGGAATAGGATATTTTTGATTAAATCAATGAAGAAAATGAGAGATAAAGACTGCGGATATACAACAGTGGTTATCAGGTTCGAGATTGCCAGAGGCAGTAACGTCTGCGAAATTCAACCTGTAGCATCAATTTTTCTACAATTCTGGAATTTTTACCAGATAGTAGTTTATTATCTAAAATGTTGTACTATTATCAGGTGGAGTGACCCAGCAGACCTCGGGATTGCCAGAGGCAGTAACGTCTGCGAAATTCAACTACGGCGACTTCACTTTTTTTTTTGTTAAGAAAACTTTCAAAAATAGCATTTGACATTTTTTTGGATTTTTAGATTTTAATTTATTATGAAATTCCTAAAACGGCAATAGATTCATTTTTTCAATAGTATGTTGTTTTAACATTTTACATAAAATATCTACAATTATTGTTGTTACACCTAAATTTTAAATTTAGTAGCAATAATTCAATATTTATAATTTGTTTCATTAATCCATCTCTAAATTAATTTAATAAGAATTATCAAGATATATATTTTTAATAGGAGTTATAATTATATGTCAAGGAGTATTTTAGGACATTATCCAGTTGAGATTGTTGAAAGAGATAGTGAAATAATCATCAGATTTTATCCTAAAATCAAAAATGCCGAATATCCTGAACATGAGGTATTCAATTTAAGATTTAATATAATTGATAAATATAAAAGAGATAGAATTAAACAAATTGTTGAGGAATTAATTAAAATTGATTCTTAAGACTCTATCTAATAATCTAGGGATAAACACTAAATACAAATTTGATTCTGATTCATTGTTGAAACTGGAGTTTTGAATAATGGTTTTCCAAAATTTTCTGACAAATCAAAAATCTACATTAAATAAACCCAAAAATAATTTCTAGTTTCATCCTATGCCTTGATTGCAGATTCTGTCTTATTAAACGATAAACGGGTTCTTTCCAGAATATCTACATATTCTTTTTTTTGTAATCTTGTAGAAATTTATCCTGCATCCTTGCTTACATTAGTAGCCAAATACAGTTCCTGCATCTTTTCTTTACTCAAATCTGAAATTTTTATCAGTCTGACAATATCTAGATAGTCTTTTCTGATCTTGTCTTGAAACCATGAGATATTCTCATCTGTTTCATATCTCATATCGTATTTTCTTTCTTGTGCTGCAATAATTTTGAATGTAATCAATGCTGCAGGTATTGAACATACATTTTGCCGCCCTCAAATATTACTTTTTCTGGATTACCATAACTCCCTAACGAAATTTTCAGCCTGGTTTGATTTATTATCACAGTAAAGATCAATCACTGTCCTTGCTTTTGAGGTAAATCTCTGTTCCCTCTTTCAACTATGTTATCCTCTAAATCATAATGATACAGATTAACAAGAATTTTTCCATTTTCCATGTTCTTTATTTCATCCTCTAAAACACCTTGACTTTCTTTTGGCAGATAAGCGTAAACTGCTGCATCTACAAAATGTGCATCATACTTAGTCAATGCAGTATTCAAACATAGGATAGCTCCTTTTTTAATCAAGTATTCAATCACTTTTTCTTTTGATATTCCAATGGTGAAACTGTCTAATTTTGACATTTTTCTAAACTTGCTATAGAAACTGATTAGACCTATTGGTGATGTCACTTGGTATCTTTGACCACCTTGTTTTATGCTTCCAGTTTGTGCAACATATCCAAAATCTTCTAACTTTTTTACAAACTTGTTTACTGTCGCTCCAAACTTGTCACTATCCAAACATTTCCTTGCTAATTCTCTTTGTGCAAAATCTTCATGGGTGAGCATGTAAAACATCATTTTGTATCTCTTTGGTGTAAATCTCATAAGCTCACCAAATAGAACTGCTCTCTAAATATAGAACTGTTCTTCAAACATAGAACTGCTCTATTATTATACATAGAGAAAACAAGCACTTGCTCACTAAAAAAGATAAGGAAATGGGGTCTGGAACATCTTTGAGACTTGGAAAATACACAGTAATGTAAGAACTCGATAATTACCACATCAAAAATTTCAATACATCTAGTATGAAACTAACAAAATATATGAAAAATAGTCTTGATGTTATCTTGGTTCTAGAAAAGATGGTAATTTAGCACCTAACCTACTTGAAGCTCATTAATTTTTAATACATTCTTGTATTTTTTCATGTCATTTGCAAGCTTGACAATTTTATATGATCTACAAGATTTTTGACTCTGACATATCTCTTCATATTTGATCTTCTTTGTAATGAAAGATTTTACAAGTTGAGCCATATTTGGTCTCTTAAAATATTCTAATAATTTCCAGTGAAACAGATTTTAAATTTTAGCCAAATTCAGTCTCTGTTTGAACTTGCAATGTTCCCCAAAAAAAATAATTGTGTCTATAAGCTCACATGATTATCCTTCATTATGGTCAATTCCTCAAAAACCTCTTTTTAATACGAGTATATATCAAAACATGCGTATTGATATAATACAACATAAAAATATTCAGAATATTCAAAAACAGAATTTTTTAGACTATACTAAAATACTTCATAAAACACTAATGTACATTGCAATTTTGTGAAAAATGTGATTCAAAACTAACTAAAACTGCCAGTGGTCCTAAATGCCCCAAATGCGATGATCTATCTCAAATTCCAAAAAAAATTAGAGCTGAAAATAAAATTGATGATCTTTTAAATGATTCTTTTCCATTTGAGAAAAATCATTATTACAAGTCTCAAAACATCAGAAGGACTCTTTGTTGTCATAGACAACATGGAATTAATTACAATGAAGATTATAATTTTATCACCATACTCAAACATGCCCATAGAGATAATCCAAATCCAAGTAATCCATATCTTGACAAATATGATGAAAAATCAGGAAATTACTATTATAGTGGAAAAGGGACTAAAGGTAACCAATCACTAACTGGAGCTAATGGAAAATTAGCCAATGCTAAATATTCTAGAACAAAAATCCATCTTTTCTGGCAATATGACATTAATAGTGATCATAAATACATTGGAGAAATGAAGATGCAAGAATATGAGAGAAAAATTCAATTGGGAAGTGATGAATTGTCTAGAAAGGTCTATGTTTTTACATTGAGTTCTATCTAGATCATAATTATTTGGATGGTTTTTTAGTCATCTGCAATTTTGGGCATAAAACAAGTAATTATTTCATCTGAATATCTATTCTTTCTAGTAGTAAAGATTTTAGAAACATCAAGATCTAAATTATGTATAAGGAAAATCTAGCTGAACTTATTCTTCTTCTTTAAATTATTAAGATTGGTTACCATATCTTTGTATTTATTAGGAAATTTTGTTTGTAATTTTTCAACTAATAATGTAGATGCAGAATTTGCACCACCTTCTCCATAAAGATCATCTAATTCTACAATAATATTTTTATTCATAATATTTCCAAGACTTTTAATAAAATCTTCTTTTGAAATACATATTTTTGCAACATCTACATTTCGTTGATACAAATACAACAATCTGCATAGTACTCTGATTCCTTGGTTTCCTCCAAAATATTCTCCTTCGTGAAACGCATGTTTTGGAATATTTTCTTGAATAAGTTTAAAAATTTCTTTAATGTTTTTGTAGGTTTTTGCAACGGTTTCTTGAATATGATCGTTACCTACTAATGATGATACTAGTGTACTTAAGGTAATTTTATTACCCTTTGATTCATCTGCCATTCCAAAATAAACTCGATTTTTTAGAAAAGAATTATTTAGTTTTTGAGATACACCAACTGCAATCTTTTCTTTTTGTTCCTTTGTACCTTTTTCCCATTCTAAATCTGCTTTAAGCAATAAAATCAGATTAACATCGATTTTTTGCTGTTTTGAGTTAATATCTACAAATGTCTTGATCTCTTTTTTTCTATCATAATCTTGTAATGCTATTACTGGCAGATAATGCATTTCTCTAGTTTCTAATGGTACTGCTGAAAAACCCAATAATCTGTGCTGCCCATCAATAATTCTACAAGTATTGTAACTGAGAGGAAAATGAATTTTTACCACTTTTGGACATTCTTCAGGTTCAGCAATGGTATCCGTAAGATTTGGAACATTGATCAAAATTGAATTTGGAAACGATAATGCTTCACCTTTTTTGATATTTTGAGAAATTCCTGTAACTCTATTTTTTTTCAAGGCTCTTTGATATCCCATATCATTTGTTCTTCTTCTAGAAACATAACAACTTGTAAGCAAATTAGGTACTTTTTCTACAAAACAAAATGCAGGTATGTCTCCAATATAATATTGAATTGCATCTACTGATTTTGTTTTTGGTTCGTCTTCAAAATCCAACCAATCCAAAAAGTCATTTTTGGACCACCGACCTACTTTCTTTAGACTGTCCAAAAAATATTCATAATCAGCAAGATATGCAATTTTATTTCCAGTTCCATCTAAAGTTAATCTGGAACTTTCAGCAGAAGGATTCTCAAGTGTATTTATTGCCAAATCAAAATACACTTTCAATGTTTTTCTTGGTCCAAGACTATGATGGTTTTGAAGAAGTGATTGATTTGATCTATCTGACCATTTTGTAAAAAAAGTAATTTTTTTAGCATTTCCTGCATGATGGTTTTTACTAACCTCTACAATTATTAGGTAATCTGCAAATGAAAACAAAAGATCTATTTCGCCTACCAATTGATTAGATGAATTTTTTATTTTGGAATTTGAATCAATAAAGGTAAATCCCATATTTAGTAACAATTCTGCAACTTCTCTCTCTTCGTTATTTTCAATTGTATTGATTTTTGTTTCTGCGTCAACCAATTTCATGTTTCAACGATGTTATTACATGTCTTTAAATTGATCCCTATGAGAAATCTATATTGTATTATAATCCACGATCAAAATCTTTGATTTTTTAATTCCAGATAACATCAAAATATGCATTAACTTTTTAATCACATTAGTATCTTTTGAAACGATGATTCTGTTGTGTTAGTGGGTATTAGGTGAAAAATTTATTCTTGTTGCATGTCGGATATTTTCTCAAGTTATTTTTATAATTAGCAACCTAAAAGTGATTTCATTTTATCATCTTCAACTGTTTTCTTAGCAAAATCTCAACTAGATTAGAAAATTCATAATATTCCTTTTTCATGATATTTTTTATTTTATCGTCAATGTTCTTTTTAGCATTGTGTTGATCTTTGTGTTAAGACCATGTTTAGATTAGCATGTGTCTAATATTTCTATATTATTTAGATGACTTGTGGAGGTTATCAAAGTATAAAACATGAGATAGTAATTTCTCTAGATTGAAAATCCACATTATTTATAGAATAATTTACAAAAAATTAAAATAAAATAGTCAGTGATAAAATTCAAACTGATTTAAAATTATAAGTGTATTTTTATGAATTTAAAAAAATTGTAATTTATTTTTATGAACAGTTTTATAGTTTAATGTTAAAAAAACTTTGTTTGATTCCAGATATCAACCATATTCAATTATCAGTTCTAAAAATCTTAAACGATAAAAAACCTCATAAATTTAGAAATGTGGTAGAGTGTATTGCTCAAGAGTATAAAGTTTCTAAAAATGAGCAGGAAAGATTAACACCGGTGGGAAAACGTTCTGCGTTTTATGTTAGAGTAACGTGGGCTGTATCTCAACTACGTAATACTGTTCTTTTAGAAAATTTAGAGAGAGGTGTGTTAAAAATCACCGAAAGAGGCATAAATGTTCTTTCAAAAAATCCAAAAACCATTGATAATAAACTGTTATCTCAATTTCCAGAATTTAAAAAATTTACAGGTGTTAATAAAGATGATTCTAAACAAATTCCATCATCTAAAGATCACGAAAAAAAATCTCCTATAGAAATCTTAGAATATAATTATAAAAAATTAAAACAGAACACTATTGAAGATATTCTTTCAACCATAAAAGAAATGCATCATTTTTCATTTGAACGATTGGTGGTTGAACTTTTACTAAAGATGGGATATGGTGGTCCTATGAATGAAGGTGTGGTTACAAAGAAAACTCGTGATGGTGGAATTGATGGAATCATTAAAGAAGATGAACTTGGATTAGGAAAAATCTATGTACAAACAAAAAGACAAAAGGCTCTGGTGACTGAACCTAATATTCATACATTTGTCGGTGCACTAGATGGTCAAAATGCTAAAAAAGGAATTTTTATTACAACAAGTTGTTTTTCTTCCGACGCTTTAAAATATTCTGAAAAAATTACGGGTAAAGATCTTGTTTTAATTGATGGGAATAAATTGTCTGAATTACTATTTGAACATAATTTAGGCGTTTCAATTCATGAAACGTATAAAATAAAAAAATTGGATTCTGATTATTTTGATGATCTGTAGTAATATTTGATTGATTACTAGTAATTTCCATATGTTCTAATAATATTTAGAAATGTGTTCCATTCCGACAAGTATTTCTTGCCACTTTTTTTCTATTATGTTAGTTATTCTAACAACAAGCATATAATCTAAAATTTCATGAACATCTTTTAACATATGTTAAAATTTTGTAAATATTGTCATTACATGCATAAATGTATTTTCGGGTTGTCAACCTTCATTTCTGATTTTAATTCCAAAACATGTTCATGCTTAGAAGATTCCATTATCAACTTTTTTGATTGGTTATGTAATACGGAGATATCTTTTATCGTAGTTGATCTTGACACGAGTAGTTTTTTGACCATTTTATTTTGAGGCATTCTCATTACAACTTTATTGTCTCTTAATTGTGCCATTTTTTGTGTCTATTTTGATACACCTTGTCTCATTTTAGGAATTCAAGCTAAAATCTTATTTAATATTCGTTCTTTGTAGCTTTCTACAGAAATATTCAAATCACCGTACCATAACACCAAACCATGCAATACGAAATTCTCAAAAATCCTATGGGTCTAATCGAGTTTACATTAAACAAAAATGAAAAAGTTACAGCCGAAGCTGCTGCTATGGTATACATTAAAGGCAACATCCTAACTGAAACTAAAATGAGAAAGGGCGGATTCCTAAAATCAATAAAAGCAGCAGCATTTGGAGGTGAATCATTTTTTGTAAATGAGTTCATTGCTCAAGAAGACAACTGCAAGCTAGGACTAACTGGAAACACACTGGGAGATATCAAAGTAATCAAAATACAAGAAGAGTTTATCATACAATCAGGCGCATTTGTAGGCTCTACTGGTCAATTAACCCTTGATACAAAATGGCAAGGATTCACAAAAGGAATCTTTGGAACAAACATGTTCATGCTAAAAACAGTAGGCAATGGCGAGATTTTTGTAAACGCGTGGGGAGGAATCATTTCACATACATTACAAGCAGGTGAAAAAATGATAGTTGACAACTATCAACTAGTAGCACTGAGTTCAACTGCAGGCTATAACGTCACAAGACATGGAAGTCTAAAAACTACACTATTTGGAGGAGAGGCACTAGTTATAGAAATCACAGGACCTGGAACTGTATACATTCAGACAAAAAATGTAATGGAGTTTGTACGCTCTATAATTCCATTTTTGCCCAAAAGACATTAGAGTAAATTTTTACAATCAAGATAACACTTGATTCTAAGGTACATAATGACAAACAGTATCTCATGTACACAGATGTAAACTACAAATCAAATCTAACTAATTACAATTAATCTAAAATGTGATATGTGGTTAAAGAATCAGCATACTGAATAATATTTTTTCCCCAAAAAATCTAAACTTGCAAGTTTCCTCTCTAGTATTTTATGGACTAATAGTAGGAGGATTTAGTCTCTGCTCTTCATCAATACGGTCATAGCACTTCTCTAGTTCTGCGGGCTGACCGATATATTTTTCCCTACACTCTTGCTCAAGGTACGTCTTTTGGTATAGTTGCCATTTGGTTTGATCGTCTCCTTGACTAATATCTGTCCCAGGACTCTCTATTGATTGGATGAAAAATACCGCAAAGACTGCTGCAACTATAACTGGAACTACCACTGCAACAACTAGTACCAGTCTCATTGCTTTTTCCTACCGTCTTTTCTGTTAAAGACCAGATCAGAGTCACCTTGTCTCTCTTTATATTGCTCAAACTCTTCTTTCTGTTTTATCATAATTTTTCGGTACTCTTCCTCATCATCAGATGGTACAGGCAAATTACTACTCTTATCATCATCTGTATACCATTGTGACTCTCTAAGCTTTTTCATTTATCTCACCTTTGAGGGATGTACCAGTCCCATCTACAATACTACCCATACAGCTACTAAACAAATTACCAACATAAGCATTGGGATTTTGATATCTACACATCTTGCATAGTCACATTTTGGGCAATAGTAAGAGTAGAAATATTTTGTCTCGTTTCCACGTCTTAACTTTGAGGATGTAACACCATATCGACATCACATCTCTTGTAAATTCTAACCATCATAAAACTACATACACATTATCAACATAACAGTATTGGATTTATGGGAATACAACAGTGGACAATATATCAACTCAAATATCACCTCTCTTATTTTCAGATGTTTTACTAATCATCTAAAGTATAACAACAAAAGCAATTATACATCACAAAAAATTTCTTTATTGTTATTTTACCAAGTTTTGATAGTTACAATCTCCACAACATATACTCTAAATTACACAAACTGTATATTCAACTACTATAATCTTTACACTCTAATCAGTCATCTATTTTTTCTTCTTCCAATCCAACCATAACCACTACATGCAAAATCCAAATTTACAGACTAAACTGAGATATAGTCTCCAGGAAGTGTTGGAATAGTTTCTGGAACACCATGAATATACAGCCTCTCCAAGTATTCAAACTGTTCTAAAACCAATTTGGAATCTCCAAACGAGATCAAAATTCTATCACCATGCTTTATCTCATAGAGGCGGATATCATGCAACACCTCTCCATTAATCAAAAACGTCATAGAGCTGCTACCCCCATCTGCACAGTATCTATTTACACCTGCTGCTACATCCTTGTACTCTAGTTCTATACACGCTGGTGTAATCCTCAACCCAAGTGATGCAAACAACATATCCAATGGAACACCATCTGCGTGCTTGTGGACCAGATGCGAGTTGGCACCTTCAAGATGAATGTACTTACTTTGAATCTGAAACTGTGGATGTGAAAAATCAAGTAGGTCACCGTTTACAAAGACTGCCAATGCAGCATGTGTATGGTCACTATCAAGTGCGCCTACCCCATAATGCTTTGCCATCCTCTCATCAGGTGTTGTACTAAATTCGGTACTATCAATAATCTGTGAATCAATCTCGTCTTGATTTAAAAAATAGTATGCAAATGCTCCTGCAGCAACTAAAACAAATACTATTCCAAACAATACAAGCAATCTCCCATCAGATTTTGGACCAGTCTCAGGTGGTGGTGCAGGTAGTGCAGGTAGTACTGGTAGTGCTGGTAATGCCAGTAGTGGTGGTGTTGTTGGTACCACACATGCATGATCACTCTCATCTTGTCTTCCCAGAATACTAAAATCAGAATCCTCTAGTGGTAAAGCCTTTCCAGTCAAGCAATCCCTGTATTATTTTCTTGTATAAATTTCCATGTACAGATTATCGGTATTCCCCTCCACAGTCCCCAATAATATCAAAGAGGTCATTAGACCTTGCAGTGACTGATTTAATCAATGAGGCATCTTGTGAATCAAGCCTCACATCAAATACTGCACCATTATCTTCTAGGTGTTCTGAAATCCCCAACCTTGCACCAATAATTACTCCTGCAACCTGTGGTTTATCTAAAACAAAACGTGTTGCAACATTGGCAATGCTACAACTGTGTTTTTGTGCAATCTCATCTAACACCACTAACAGTTCTTGGAATAAGCTCCATCCACCCCACACATCGATCATATTCTTGTATTTGTTCAAGCTAGATGTATCTAGATTACCCTTGTGTGGCTCATCAGCCCCCACATATTTTTCAGAGAAAAATCCTCCAAGTAATGTCCCATATGAAAGAATCTTCATTCCGTGTTTTGCAAGAAATGGCGCCATCACTTTATCTGGCCTTTGATCCAATATCGAATACTGGACTTGGTTTGATACCAAATCATATCCTTGCTCTTTTATGATTTTTACCTGTGCAGTATCAAAGTTGGTTAGTCCTATGTGTCTGATTTTATTGTCTTTTTGTAGTTTTGTCAAGTTCTCTAATGCATCAAGATATCGCATATCACTGTAATCCCACCAATGAAACTGTAACAAATCAATACAGTCTGTCTTCATCTTTTGCAATGACTGTTCAATGTGATACGTTACAATACTATTACTCATAGGACCAGGATTTGGAACAAACTTTGTTAATGCCTGAAAATTATTTTTATCTACCTTTTCTCCAAACTCTCCAATCAATGATTCAGCAGGACCGTAAATGTCTGCCATATCCCATGTGGTAAATCCTGCTTTGTGGTATCTCTCCATATCACTAACTGCCGATTCTGAATCAATACTACCATGACCTCCGGCAACCTGCCACATTCCATTAAGAATTCTGCAAATCCCCAAGTCTCCAAGATTAACCATCTCAATTGGCATAAAGGTAATGGTATCTCTTTGAGATAAAAGTTGTTAGGATAATATTAAACCACACACAACAAAATTAGTCTTGGATATTATAAAAAGTGCAGAATTATTTGCAAAAGACAAACATGCAGGACAGTTTAGAGCAGACAAGACCACACCATACTCTAAACACCTTGATGACGTCATAAGCAGACTCAAAAGTTTAGGGGTAATAGATGCACAAATATTTTCTGCAGGATGGCTCCATGATACCATAGAGAACACAGATACCACTTTTGATGATCTGTATGAACAGTTTGAAGACGAGATTGCAGTACTGGTATCATCAATCTCAAAAGATATGAGTTTATCCAGGAAAAAACGAGAGCAAGCATATGTAATTTCACTCAAAGGATCATCATTTAATGCAAAACTAATCAAGCTGTGTGATATCTCTGCAAATTTGGGTGAGCTGAAAAATTCTGCTGCATCAAAATCAAAAAAGATACAACTGGTAAAACAGCAAAGGCGCTATCTTGGTATTATCAAAAATGACATTTTAAAAAATCCAAACTATCCATACGTCCAATCACTTGTAGAGAGTGCAAATATAATTTTTAGAAAGTTTGGTCAGAGACCAGTCTCACTCCAATAACCTCTCAAGCTGAATTTGTTCTATTTGTTTTGAATCTACAATTAAGATAGTTAACCATAGATAAAAACAAAGATTTTGTGATTTTATAAAAAATAAACAACAGATATTTCATAAAACTAAGTATGTTATCCCCACATACATCAGCAACAAGAACCAGAAATTTACAGAATTTGATCAAAGTTATCTCTCATGAATAGTGAACTTTTTCCCCAAAAATACAACAATCCATCACTCCCCTTACAGAAATATCTAAATTCCAATCATCTGAGAACTAGATATCTTGGAATTACCACGCGGAATGAAAGACTTTGAAGCTAAAGAAAACGCAAGAATTGAGCAGATCAGAGACCATTTTAAGAGACTATCAGATTTGTATGGTTTTTCATTTATGGACCCATCCCCCATTGAACTGCTATCAACATTGGAGACAAAGTCAGGACCCGGCATCAGAGATGAGATCTATTATTTCAAGGACAAAGGTGAGAGAGAAGTTGCATTACGATTTGATTTTACCATGGGACTCACAAGGTATATCGCTGCTCAAAAATCAATTAAACTACCTGCAAAGATCTCAGCATTTGGAGGAGTGTTTCGATACGATGAACCACAAAAGGGAAGATACAGATACTTTCACCAATGGGATATCGAAGTTTATGGCAAAACAAATATCGAATCAGAAGCAGAAATTATTGAGGTCACATCCAGACTCTTTGATTCACTGCAACTAAAAAATATAACAATTGATATCAATCACAGAAACCTTGCAGAATCCTACATCAACAAAGTCTTTGGCTCAAATGATCAAAAGCTAGTTGCAGATATCTTACGGGCAATAGACAAGACTGCAAAAAAACCAAAAGAGCAAATTCTAAAAGAATTTGAAGAAAAAGGATACGAGGTTGAAAAACTAGAAAAAATTCTCCAGTTCTCACAAATCAAAGGGACAATCACAGAAGTAGAAAATAACTTTGATACCTCACAGTTAGAGTCCTGGAATGAATTAAAATCATTAATTGATTCATTAACCAACAGAGGAATCTTAAATGTCAGAATTAATTTCGGAATCGTACGGGGACTAGACTATTATTCAGGAGTGGTCTTTGAGGTGTTTGATAAAAATTCAACCTTGGGTGCACTTGCAGGCGGTGGTAGATACGACACACTCACAAAAGCATTTGGCAGAGAAGACATTGGTGCAACAGGAGTTGCAGGCGGGGTAGAGAGAATAATGCTAGTCATGGAAGAGCAAAAAATAATTTCTAATGCAAAACAAAACAGAGTTGCAGTACTATACATAAATGAAGAGATGCAAAAAGTTGCTCATTCCATTGCATCACTACTGCGACTAGCCAACATTAAAACTGACATTGACTTGGCAGGACGAAACATGAAAAAGCAGATGGATATTGCAACAAACGCAAGATTTGCAATCATAGTAGGACCACAAGAGCTTGAAGATGGGAATGTAATTCTCAAAGACATGATAGATGGAACTGAAGGAACGATCTCTTTGGAGATACTTTGCAAAGACCCAAAGTCTGTTCTTAATTTAGAAAAGCTCTAGTCAACATCATAATCTCAGGACCGCTAGTCAAAGAACCTACAACTGCACAGTGGTTATTGACCAAAATTCCCGATGACACATACGGAACGCCATTATTAATTGAGCTGTGTTCAATATGGGTGCCCAACACATTAGATATGGTCTTCATGTCTTCTTCATCAGCTTCTGGATGTATTACAGCACCAGTTTTGTTTGCAACCAAAACAACACCTGTTTGGTTAAATCCTGCAATTTTTTTCTGAATCACCTCGACTCCCAAAACATCAGAGATACTTTGACAGTCCTGTCTTGATAACCAAGGAGATGCTACTGCTCCTTTGTCATTTGCACAGATTACATTTCCTAGAGCATTAAATTTAGTATCAAGAACACCAACCTCCAGATCAGTTTCAGCTTTTAGATAATCATACTCATTTTGATATGCAGTGTTTGGCAGCAAGACCCCCTTGTTGTTCATAACTGAGAGTGCTCCAATCAGCCGAGTATTTGCAATTGCAGTATGATGAATTTCTATATTGAGATATTTTGCAAGTTTGTCAGCTTTTGTCTGGGCAAATCCCATCGGAACCAGCCCTATACTGTCATTTACAGTAATGTATACCCCAAGATTTGGGCCTCTATACACGTCATATTTGATAATATCCATATCCGAAAGATTAGCACTTGATCGTTATGAACGTAGGGGAATTTCCTTCATAATTGATCGATTCTTTACTTGTTTGTTCATATTTTAGCTATCTAGCTTTAAATAATAACCAAAAGAAAATTCTATCATGCCAATAGCAGAAAACTTTCCAGAAGGTCTAAAACCACTGGGAAAAATTAATCTCGATGATGGAAACTTTCACATTATGTGGGGTCCAGGCAAGACCAAAAATGTTGATGGCTCACAAGCAGAGGCCTTGACAGACACAGATGTTGTTGCAGCATATACAGCAAAGGGAGAAGAGCATGTCCCACTAGGTGTTAGTGGTACGATGGTTGCAGTCGACTGGGATTCATGTGTTGCAGATGGTGCGTGTATTGAGGCCTGTCCTGTACAGGTATTCCAGTGGTACAGAACCGAGAAAGATATTCCAGCAAAAGACGTTGTTGGTCAGACCTTTGAGGGTACTGGCAGTGATGTGAAAGATGAGCGCAAGGATCTAACTGATAAAGCAGATCCAATCAGAGAGCATGATTGCATCTGGTGTATGGCCTGTGTTTCAGTATGTCCACCTGCTGCTATCAAAGTTGATCAGTCAAACGTTGAAAAACACGAAGGCGCTGCAAAAACTCTCTAATACAGCAGAGAATCTCGAATCTAAAGATTTAATTTTTATATTATCATCTTTTATTTAGTCTCAACTAACTTTGTCTAGATTTAAATAATATTCTAAAGTAATTAGGTCATGGCAGAATTACAAATACCTGAAGATTTTTGTCACAACGATGTAAAACCAAAAGGAAAGACCAGCCATGCAGATGGTGAAAATTTCCATTATATCTGGGGTGACGGAAGAACAGACGGTGCGGCATTCTCAAACGAGGATGTAAAAGCAGCCTACACAGAAAGGGGTGAGAAACAAGTTCCTCTTGGAATTCACGGTACCACTGTTGCAGTTGACTGGGATTCCTGTGTTGCAGCCGGTGCATGCATGAGTGTATGTCCAGTTCAAACATTCCAATGGTTTAGAACCGAGAAAGATATTCCTGCAGCACAATGCATGGGAGAAACCTTTGAGGGAACTGGTTTGACAGAACAAGATGAAAGATTAGATTATACAGACAAATCACAACCAATCAGAGAACATGATTGTACAGTTTGTATGGCATGTCAAGAAATCTGTCCTGAAGGATCTATTCTCATAGAGTCAGCAAACCAAGAATGGCACGAGAAATCAGCTGGAACATATGTACTTATGAAATCCGGTTCTGAAAACCCACACGCACACGATTAAAGAGAATTTTTTCTTTTTTCTTATTTTTCTATTTACCTCAACAGATTTTAACGGTAATCATCCAAGACTTTTTGCAGAGGTCGCCTAGCTCGGTAGGGCGCGGGCCTTGAGAGCCTGTGTGCGCAAGCATACGGGGGTTCAAATCCCTCTCTCTGCGTTTTTATTATTTTTATATTATTTGCAATGAACAAAAATGTGTTTTTTCTTCAAGTTTGATCTGGTGTGTGGATATTCAGTTAACATCGTGTGGATGATACAAGAAAAGTATGCCAAAAAAATACTTTGTTGTTAGTGCAGATTTCTTACTCGTTTTAGATTAGAGAATAAATTGTATGATAGAATTGTAAATTATGATATTGCTGTACACATGTTAAAAATCAAAGATGGCATGTAATTGTTAATTGATTTCAAACATAGATTGGAAATGTTCAAAAGTTATCGCAGATTGATTATGCAAATTTAGTAAAAAAAGCAACAACACTACTTTGAAGATACTATCATTTTGGAAAATACAAGAGGTTCCAGACAAATCTAAAGGTGGAAAATATGATGATGCAGTATCTGAGATAACACAGGGTATACACTAACATGGAATACACGTCAGGGATGGGTTGAACCCACGTAACCGTTGTACACAGTAAAGTGATTTTCAGTCACTTGCCATACCAAACTTGGCGATCCTGACATTTGTTTATCAAAAAATAATCATATCTCACACATGATCACATTTTTTACAATTTTGTAAACTTGTTGGTATTATATGACAAAAGAACGTTAATCTCGAATATATCTTGTTTCAACTTTTTTGATTTCATCACTAATAATGATTTTATTTAAGGAATATTTTAGATCTGCATTCTAAAGAATTGTACTAGAATAAATCAATCTGAATTTTTATCCATTTTAAAATCAAGCATATCAAACCATTCTAACTCATCAAAGAACAATCTTATGACGTCCAATATTTTTTTGGTATTTGTGGTTGTTCTCCAGTAATAGCCATCCCATTCATCTCGAGTAAATATGGGACATTGTACTGCCCATTGATCTTTTGCATTTCTAGTTATGTGTATAGCATCTTTGTTCCTGCCGTTACTAAATCCAATTGATTCGTGGTATTTTTCTAGTAATTTTTCTGTCTCATGTAGAGCTTTTTGTAGATCAATTGGTGTGAATTTTAAGCCAGATACCGTCTCAAATTCCCCATGTTTCCAATATGTGATCTTTTGATATTCTTCATCTGTATTTTGTAGTGATTCTTGATAGTATGTTTCATTTGGATTTTGTTTGGTTGTTGTAGATGATTTTCCTTGTTTTTCTAGTTGACCCATACTTTTCATAGCATATCAAATACTGGAATATTAAATTTATATTTTTTCAAACTCATGAAATGAGAGTTTATCATTTCTAACTATATTTTATTTTGAATATTTACCTACAGCATATTTTTTAAATGATGAAAAACCATAAATGAAAGAATTAAAAATATCATCAATTAGTATTTTTTGTATGACAGATCATCATTACATGCGGATGTTTAACCGTCTATTCTCAAATGAAAATCGAATGTCTAGCACATACAAACCAGTATTTTTACGAGCTTTGTTAGATATTGGTAATTTACACAATAAAGGTGACAAGATCATTGGCGATGAATGGTTGGAGAGAAAAGAAGGAAAAATTCGAGTTGATTTGAATTTCATAGCAGCAAGATTTGCAAAATATTATTGGGACATGGAATATAGTTTTCATTTACGTCAATCCCAAGATCCTCAGGATGCAAACATTACTAGAATAATCAAAGAAATACACAATCCAAAAAAGAAGCCTCCCACAATTGAACAAATCTCACATGAATGCATGGCAGGTTTTAGAAAAATAGTAATTAAAAAGAGTTTAAAACCTGAGGTGTTAATCCATTTGAAGACTGATATGAATGATTTGTATCAAAAGATCAGTCCTAACGTTATTGAATTGGATGAAGGTGTGATTGAATTTTTGTTTACTAATAAGATACTCTTAAAAAAGAGTCTAAATCATATGATATCAAAATATTTGGAAAAATTAAATCGTATGACTCCTCAGATTGCTCATAAAGTTGAAAGTGATGTAATAAAACGAAAACCACTAAAGACCACAACAGCATTAATGTTAGAAAGACATCAGGACACAAGATGTTTTTATTGTTCTAACAAATTTGTTGACTATCATGTGGATCATGTGATTCCATACAACTATGTATTTTCAACAGACACCTACAACTGTGTTTTAGCATGTCAGCAATGTAACTGTACAAAATCTGATTGTTTACCACATGAAGATATTTTTAATAATGTTCTAAAGAGAAATTATGAGATAAGTGAACGTTTGGAGGAATTAAACTCTGGCTATAATGAAAATTCATACATTCGTATGTTTGAATCCTGTATAGATGATTACAGTGGAAATAATTTTTTCAAACCAAGCTAGTTTAATCAAGTTTTATTTCATAAAAAAATTTTTAAAAACTAATTCTAAAATCTAAAACTAATTTTGAATAAACCCAATTTTTAATAAAATTATAATATCAAATAACATTTCTTGTAAACACAAGGTTTTGTAATTACACATGCATAGACTAGTTCTGTATCATTATTTTGGTTTATTTGAAATTAATATTTGTAATAGATCTAAGTAGATTTACAGGTTTTATTATCCTCTACACTATAATTTATTCAAAGTCATATATGAAAACTGTATTCAACATACTAGATCGTCAAAAATTTGAGCCATTTTTTAGGAATCCTTTTATTATTTTGGCATAATTTACACGTGTTGGTATTACAATATGTGATTTTATTCATGTTATCTTGTGTACTGATCATGTCTGGTGTGCTAACTGCAGAGGCTCAATCTCATAGGGGTGACTTGACACTAAACCCAATATCCTCCAAGATAGCAACTGGCAGTACTGTAGTTTTTTCAGGACAGCTCACCACAACTTCAGGATATGGCGTATCTGATGCTACAATCTACATTAAAGATAATGTTCGTTTTGGCAGTGATGATATCATAAAAAGAGCAACCACAAATTATAATGGAGAATTTTACACCACGTGGACTGCAAAGCAGCGTAGTAGTGGGTCTTGGGATTTTTATGCAGCATATGAGGGCTCTAATCAAATAAGTAAAGCAAAGAGTAGTCAGTATACTGTCAAAGTATCATCCTCTTACTCTAATTCAAATAACAATTATGATCCACCAACAAACTCTAAACATTCTACTGCAATTTCGTTAAATTCAATTCCTTCACAATCTTTTGCAGGCAACACTGTCACATTTACTGGTACTGTTACATCAAATGGATATCCTCTACAAAATGCACTAGTAAAAATATTTGAAGATGATCCAGGACCCGATGAACGATTAGGTTCTGGTAAAACTGATTCTAATGGGAGGTTTTCCATTCCATGGAAGGTTGGTGCAGGAACAGTAGAGATTGATTTTGATATTTATGCAGTATATGATGGTAATTCAAACTATGAGCGAGCAAGATCATACAATCAAGAGATGAGTGTGCATGACCGTCCTTCAAAACAATCCACATCAATCACATTGTATAGAATTGATTCATATGCGTATGCAGCTGATACGGTTACCTTTACTGGTACTGTTACATCAAATGGATATCCTCTACAAAATGCACTAGTGAAAATATTAGAAGATGATCCAGGACCTGATCAACGATTAGGTTCTGGTAAAACGGATTCTAATGGGAGGTTTTCCATTCCATGGAAGGTTGGTGCAGGATTAGTAGAGACTGATTTTGATATTTATGCAGTATTTGATGGTGATTCAAATTACAAAAGAGATAGATCTGCAAATCAAATATTAAGTGTCTACAAACATGGAGGATACATAACATTAGATTCTTTTCCATCTAGTGCAAGAATTGGAGAGCAGATAATATTTACGGGTACATTGAGCCTTGATAATCATAGCCCGGAAGGTGCCATAGTGTACATCAAAGATGAGGATTCATTAAGTCGTGATGATCTACTTGCAACAGGTTATGTTGGTAAAGATGGAAGATTTTCAGCAAATTGGATTGTAAGTAATGTTGATCCAAACCCTAATGCTGAAATATATGCTGTTTTTGAAGGTAATGGCGTTTTAAAACGTTTGACTACTTGTGGCAGTGGTTGTACTAATACCAATGATCTTCGAATTTTAAAATATATTTCCCCTGTAATTCCTCCAAATGATTACAAATCAAAAGGAGAATTCATGGAGTTACGTTATGCTTTAGATTTACCACACACACCAAGAGTTTCAATAATTCTTGATCCTGATAGGCCTGGTGATGTCCGTAAACATGTAGTTCCTGTTCAAGAAGGCATACTGATGTGGACAAATTATCTTGAATACAATTATGGTGGAATTTGGAATGTAGACTTTAAAGTGGTTTCACCAGGAGATTTTGATCGATCTAATCCAAACATAGTTGTAAATTTGGTTACTAGAGCAGATGGAGGTAATGGATTTAATTGTGATGGTGATTGGGCAGGCTGGGCATATTCTAATACTCCAAAGCCACTAAAACCTGTCAATACAGTAGTATGTTCACAAATTGGAGGAAACCAAGTAAGAAATGAGGATGTATCTGCAGCCGCAGCTCATGAATTTATTCATGCGATGGGAGTAGGTCATACATTCAATAAAAAAGGTGACTTGATGTGCAGTAAAGAAAGAGGTCAAGATACATGTCCAACTATATCTTCTAAAAGTAAAACACCATCTACATTGAATCTAGAAGCTGTACAAACAATTTATGGAAAAGATGGATTTACAAACCCAAATAATAATGTAAAATATAAACAAAAATATCCGATAGATACTTCTAATAATAATAATTACATTCCCACAGTTACACCTAAACCAAAATCTAACTGTGATCAAATATATGATAATTATGATTGGACTATAGATACAACAATAAAATCTGAATGGTATATGTGGTGGAAAATATGCAGTGAAAATATTTCTTATAGCTTTACTACAAATAGTGAATTTGATGGCTTTATGATATTTGTATTACCACCTACCACTGATGTTAATAATTTCATGGCTGATAGAGATGGAACATACTATACGTGTGAGGAATATGAAAAAGGATGGCTCAGTAAACCTGGTTCATGCAATATAGCACCCGGCTCCCACATTGTTCTGTATAATTATGAAGAGAATCCCATAAATGTAGATGGCTATATAAGAAATCAATAATTCAACAACCACTCATCACGAATAATCTCATGCGAGATACAATAATGGTATCTCTACATTTTACTTTTCTATATTGGCAAGCTCTGCTAGCATGGCAGATAACTGGATCTCAGAGTTTGCTCCAACTAGAATTCTATAATCATATCTTGCAATTATTTCCAAGATATCTGCCAGTCTATCATGCTTTGATTTAAACACCGCAGAGTTGATGTACTTTAGAAAATCAGATTCAGACATTCCATAAACTTTGATCAACTCTATCGTTTTCTCTCTGGCATCTGCAACATTTCCGGCAAGTGCAATTTTTAAAACCTCATCGACATCACTAGTTTTGGTCAGACCAGCAGAGGACTTCACATTCTCTTCAGTTATACCACCAAGACTTGCAGTTGCCTGCATCAAATTTATTGCATGTCTCAAATCCCCCTCAGAATAATCACAGATTGCTTTGAGACCTTTTTTATCAGAGGTCACCTTTTCTTTTTTGGCAATCTCTGCTAATCTACTAATTATATCATCCTCAGAGATTGTCGTAAACTTGAAGGTTGCACACCTGCTCTGGATAGGGTCTATGATCTTTGAGATATTATTAGCTATGAAGATAAACCTACAAATCTTTGCAGTATCCTCAATTATTCTTCTCAATGCAGTCTGTGCATCATTTGTCATCTCATCAGCTTCATCTAAAATTATAATTTTAAAAGGAACTTGGGCCATCCCAGCAAACCTTGAAAACTTTTTTACCTTCTCTCGAACCATTCCTATCCCCCTCTCATCAGAAGCGTTTAGTTCCAATGTGTAGTCCCTGGAATACTCACCTAAAACCTGCCTTGCAATACATAACGCAACTGTCGTCTTTCCAACTCCTGCTGAACCTGAAAACATTAGATGTGGCATATCTGTAGGATCTTTAATCAATGCCTCCAAACTACCAATAATCTCGGTTTGATTTACAACATCAGAGAGTTTCATTGGCCGGTACTTTTCTACCCACATTCCAGTTGCAGCCATCGTTACTAGCTGCCAAACCCCATTATAAATTCGAGTTGGTTATTATCATATACCTTATCTTAAAATCAAAACTAGGCATAGTTGTGTTCGATCAGCCTGAAATCGATTAGGATCAATTGATCTAACTAAATTGTTAATAGAATTGATCGACCAGATACTTGAGGATCTAAATCAGAAAGAGTGATCTAAAATGAAAATAAATAGAGTCGAAAAAGTGCATTCCATTGGATACCGCCTAAAGGATGCCAAGGTTACAATTAATCAAGATTTTAAATTCAACGTTGCAGGCTTGAAGATTGAGGGGACTGGGGGAGATACAGACAACATGCCCCAATGGATAGGAAAGATTCTAACAGAGGGTGATATAGGAACACTACAATCTCCAAATATGATAACAGAACTAAAACAAGCACTCTCAAAAGAAAAGATGGTAGGCGAATACCAAATATCTACACTTGATCCTCACTTTTACATAAAGCTAAAAGAGTCAATAAAAGAACTAAACAGTGTTGATTTTGACAAAGTTGAAGGCATGATGTTGGAACTATTTAGAATGAGGAGAGGGAAGCTGGTAAAAACTGCAGACACTATGAAACTAAATTCAGAGCTGTATGGCAAGCTAACAGTTGAGGAGAGTGTATTTTACAAAACAATTTATGATAACAGTATAGAGTTTGAAAAACATACAATGGGTGATAGGGAGAAGAAAAACTAATGGCCCAAGCTAGTACATTTACAGACTCTGCATTGTCTGATAAAGTAAAAGAATTCCTAACTCGATTCAAGGATAGAGATGGTAACTACAAGTATGTCGATGCAATCGATGAGATGATGCCAAGGAATGCAAAATATATCGTCGTCGATTACAATGATCTAGTAGGAGAGCCAGATATTGAGAAAATATTTTCCCAAAATCCTGACAGACTATTTGATGCATTTGGGCGAGCAATCAAAGAAGCACTACAAACAAGATTTCCAGAATATGCAGAAAAGATCAAAGATGAAGTTCGTGTAAGGTTGGCCAACTTTCCATTAGAGCGAAGTCTCAGACAGATTACTGCTGAAACCATTGGAAGGATTACCAGTGTTTCAGGAATGGTGGTAAGAGCATCAGAGGTAAAGCCACTTGCAAAAGAACTAGTCTTTGTGTGTCCTGATGAGCATCCAACCAAAGTTGTCCAGATAAAGGGCATGGATGTTAAAATTCCCATAGTTTGTGATAATCCTAGCTGTAAACATCGAGATTTTGAGCTAAATCCTGAGGCAAGCAAGTTTATCGACTTTCAAATACTAAGACTACAAGAACTCCCCGAAGACCTACCACCCGGACAGTTGCCCCACTATGTTGATGTCACAACTAGGCAGGACCTAGTGGATAATTCAAGGCCGGGGGATAGAATCATACTAACTGGGGTGGTTAGAGTAGAGCAAGAATCAGTTGCAGGTATTCAGAGGGGACACAGTGGATTATACCGATTAAGGATTGAGGGGAATAACATTGAATTTCTTAGTGGACGTGGTTCCAAAACAGATAGAAAGATTGGCAGAGAAGAGGTATCCCCCGAGGAAGAAAAACAGATTAAATCACTTGCCCGAAGCTCTGATGTATATCAAAGGTTGATTGATTCATTTGCACCACACATTCAGGGTCAATCACTAATCAAAGAAGCAATTCTATTACTGATTGTCGGCTCAAATCAAAGGTTGTTAGGTGATGGAAGTAAGATTAGGGGAGATATCAACGTGTTTCTTGTAGGAGACCCAGGAACTGCAAAATCTGAGATGCTAAAGTTTTGTGCAAGGATTGCACCCCGAGGGTTGTACACCTCAGGTAGAGGTTCAACAGCAGCAGGACTTACAGCAGCAGTAGTTCGAGATAAAACAGGAATAATGATGTTAGAGGCAGGTGCTGTAGTACTAGGTGATCAAGGTCTAGTTAGTATAGATGAATTTGACAAGATGAAACCTGAAGACCGAAGTGCACTGCACGAAGTTATGGAACAACAATCTGCAAGCATTGCAAAGGGAGGTATTGTAGCTACACTAAATGCAAGAACCTCAATCTTGGCTGCAGCAAACCCAATGTATGGAAAATATGATCCTTTCAAAAACATTACAGAAAATGTTAATCTACCAATTCCATTACTTACAAGATTTGATCTGATATTTGTAGTAAGGGACATTCCAACTAAAGAAAGAGATACAATGATTGCAAAGCACATTATTAAAAGAAACACTGCCCAAGGTACAAACAAAAAGTCAATAATTGAGATTGACCTACTTACAAAGTATCTATCATATGCAAAACGTGGAGAGCCAGAACTAACAGCAGAGGCAGAAACAAAGATTCTGGACTACTATCTACAGATGAGAAATGTAGAGTCCGAAGAGATGATCACAGTTACCCCTAGACAGTTAGAAGGTATAATCCGTCTCTCAACTGCTAGGGCAAGACTACTAATGAAAGATAAAGTAGATGAGGAAGACGCCGAGCGTGCAATATTTCTAATTCAGAGCATGCTTCAAGATGCGGGTGTAGATGTTAATACAGGTAAGGTGGATTTAGGAGTACTGCAAGGAAAGCCAAGAAGTGAGGTCTCAAAGATGCAGTTATTCATGGATGTCCTCAAGGGTCTTGAGGGAGATAACAAGATTCCAGTAGAGGAGAGGGACTTTGTCAAAGAACTAGAAAAGAGCGAAAAATTCACAGAGGAAGAGGCAAGAAACTACATCCGAAGAATGCTCAGGGAAGCATCTATTTATGAATCAAGACCGGGTCACTATAACAGAGTATGAAAATAGACAAACTAAAACTAGCTGATTGTGCAATCGAGTTTTTAAAATCACAGGGTTTTACAAAATTATACCCTCCACAAGCAGATAGTGTAAATTCTGGTTTACTAGATGGCAAAAGCATTCTGGTGTCATCCCCCACTGCAAGTGGTAAAACACTCATTGCAATGCTTGCAATACTAGGTTATCTCTCAAATAACAAAGGAAAGGTAATCTATCTTAGTCCACTACGAGCTTTGGCTGCTGAAAAGTTTGCAGAGTTTAAAAAATTAGAAAAAGTTGCATTAAAAAATAAAGCCAAAGTTGCAATATCGACAGGGGATTTTGAAACTATTGAAAAAAATTTAGAGAAAAATAATGTATTAATCTTAACAAATGAAAAAATGGACTCTGTAATCAGGCATAATGCAGAATGGGTTGATGAGATAGGACTAGTAATATCTGATGAGATTCATCTGATTGGCGATGAGAGTAGGGGTCCAACACTTGAGATGATTCTCACTAGACTCAAAGTATTAGATGTGAAACCACAAATTGTAGGTCTTAGTGCAACAATTACAAATTCTGAAGAGATTGCAGACTGGCTTGGATGTATACTAGTCAAAAATGACTGGAGACCAGTCCCACTCTCTGAAGGAGTCTGTGATGAAGGTCAGATTACCATGAATGATGGGAGAACCTTTGAGGTTGAACGCACCATTATGGGAACACCAATTGATTTAGGAGTGCAATCAGTGTACCAAGGGGGTCAGTCACTAGTGTTTGCAGAGACTCGTGTTCGCTCAAAATCCTTGGCCACAAAAGCATCAGATGCAATCTCCAAGACACTAAAAAAAGAAGATATTCTAAAATTGGAAAAAACATCAAAAAAGATTCTGTCAGAAAATGAACACACAGAACTAGTCAAAACTTTGGCACTACTTGTAAAAAAAGGGGTTGCATTCCATCATGCAGGACTAAACCAAAAGTGCAGAGAGGCAATAGAGGTAGAATTTCGCAAAGGTACAATCAAACTGTTATCATCTACTCCCACACTAGCTGCTGGAGTTAACCTTCCTGCAAGGAGGGTGGTAATATCAAGTGTTAACAGGTATAATGCCAAAGTTGGTGCAAACAGACCAATTAGTATCTTGGAATACAAACAGCTTTGTGGAAGAGCAGGAAGGCCACAGTATGACGATTGTGGAGAATCAATTATTGTCGTAGGAAATGGAGATGCCGAAGAACTAACAGAGCACTACATTAATGGCAAGCCTGAGGAGATACTCTCAAAGATCACAGATGATAAATCTTTGCGAACTCACATACTCAGTGTGGTAGTTACACGTCCAGGAATTAAAAAAGAAGAGATTTTAGAATTCTTTTTGCAGACATTGGGAGGCTTGCAATCAAGAAAACTAACAGTAAAATTTGCAATTGATATATCACTGCGTTTTCTCTCAAGCAAAGATTTGATAATTAAAAAAGGTCAAAGATACGCTGCCACAGAATTTGGAAAAAAGACATCAATGTTATACATTGATCCATTAACTGCAACATACTTTAGAGATTCAATAAAGGGTGTGTCCCAAAAAAGAAAGCACACATTTGGATTTTTACATCTAATCACAAGCTGTGAGGAATTTTTCCCAAAATTTACACTACGTCAAAAAGATTACGAGACTGCAAGTTTGATGATTGAAAACCACTCATCTCAACTACTAGAGCCAATATCAGAGTATGATTGCACAAGGAGTCTTTTAGCTTTACAGTCATGGATTACTGAGACAACAGAGCTGTCTCTTTCAGATAAACTAGGAATCGAGTCTGGAGACATGCATAGAATGACTGAAAATGCCAACTGGCTCACTTATTGTCTAAGGGAAATATCAAAACATGGTAAGAGGGCAGATCTACTAAAAGAGTTTGATGATTTGAGAAAGAGAATAGCTTATGGAATATCAGATGAACTACTTGATTTAGTCAGGGTCAAAGGAATTGGAAGGGTCAGGGCACGTATTCTCTTCAAACATAAAATAAAGAATCTAAATGATCTAAGAAAAGTTCCTGTAAATAAATTGGCTGAGATTGATAAAATTGGCTCAACTATTGCAGCAAAGATAAAGGTAGAATTACACAGGGTGAGATAATTGCTGATTGACTTTGTAATTCCGGCTATTCTTTCATGTATGGTTGCATTTTTAGTCGTGTGGGTGATGACACCACCACTAATCAAATTTTTAGAAAAAAGAGGTTTTACAGTAAGAGATGTAAATAAACGAGATGATACCATGGTGGCAAGACCGGGGGGTATAGCAATTATTGCAGGTATCATAATATCTGAAATTGTACTTTATGCATTTTTACAGACAAATGAGATTCTTGCCATACTGATTACGACATTTGCAGCATTTGTAGTTGGGTACATTGATGATAGACGAGTCATGGGCGGATGGTTCAAACCTGTGGCACTTGGAATAGCTGCAATTCCAATCATTGTATTAGGGGCATACGACTCTAATCTGGCTTTCCCACTGTTTGGTACAGTACAAATTCCGGTACTATACCTTGTGTTAATTCTATTTATGATACCAATCACAGGAAACACGATCAACTCTATTGATGTTTTAAATGGAGTTGCAAGTGGGTTTATGGTGATTGCAAGTTTCTCCTTGTCACTATGCTTGTTTATTGTACAAAATTATGAGATAGCAGTGGTTAGTTTGCCGCTTGGATTTATCTCATTAGCATTTTACAGATATCATAAAATTCCAAGCAAGATTTTTCCTGGAGATTCTGGTGCATTAACACTAGGTGCAATGTATGGCGCAATTGCCATTGTAGGTGGTGTGGAAATTATTGCAGCAGTTGCCCTATTACCTGCAGTGATCAACTCATTTTTGTTCCTATCAAGTGTAAAACGAGTTGTAGAACACAGGCAGATAAAAACAAAGGCAGTAGAGCACACTGAAGATTTTAAACTAAAGGCAACTGATGTGAAAGGCGCACCAGTCACTTTAGTGCGACTTATCCTTGCAGCAGGACCAATGACTGAAAAGCAGGTAGGCTCTACAATATTTAAACTGGCAATATTTTCAGGGGTTTTAGCCGTGATTACTGCATTTATGATGGGGTACCGAATTTGAAAAATTTAGATATTTTTGTATTTATGTTTGCAATGTGGGGGTTGATAGTTTTAGGTGGAGGAATTCTAGTTTTGATTTTAGGACCAATCTCAATAGAGGGTTATGGTGATGTTTTTGATTATTACCTCACATCTGGACTAAAAGCTATTGCAGCAGTTGTTTTAGTGGTGGTATGGATAGTTGTTTTAGCTAAAATGAAAAACAAAATTTTTAGCAAAAAATTTAATTTTTAAATTATTTGATTTCTCCTATGACTTTACCCACTAAATCGTTACCTCCCCTGACATGTGAGTTTGGTGGAATATCTTTAGTGATCAAACAACCCATGTCAATCAAAGAATTTTCTCCGATTCTGACCCCCGGAGCTAATCCTACACCACCACCAATCCTTACACCATCTTCAATGACTATATTTTTTCTAGGGTCATGTGTACTGTTTGGGCGACCAAATTTACCCAAACTTATTTTTGGAGTATTTGTACTATACACCATTGGACCAATAAACACACGATCACCTATCTTCGTTCCTGATGTAATGTGAATTTGAGTACTAACTGTGGTCCAATCTCCTATTACAACATCCCCCTCTGTAGCTGACAGTGTTCCAAAAACTGAATGATCTCCCATTGTTGTATTTGGTTTCAAGACTGCACTTGTTCCAATTAAACAGTTCTCTCCAATCACACAACCATCATAAATTATAACACCTGGTTCTATCTTTGTATTTTTTCCAATCCTTATTTTTGAATCATTATCAAAGTATTCGTCTGCAAATTCTCGGCTTTTTTCTAAAATATGTAACATATCACAGTGACATACCACTGAAATTTAATTGATGGCTTTTTTGGCAGACTAGTAATTTAATCACTACTACTAAATCAAATATGCCAAGGCATCCCTGCTGTTGAAATTTTTTCAGGCAGTTGATCCTTGTATTTTTTCAAGAAATCCATCTCTTGTTTTTTATCTCGTAGTTCATCAGGTAGCATTATTGGAATCTCCTCAATGATCAGATAAAAACGAGAGCACTTTTGGCAAAATAGAGCACCTTCTGATACGGTATTGTCTGTCTGTTTTATTTCAAATAATTCTAGAGGGTGGTGTTTGTCTATAGGGCATGCCAAAATATCCATCATTGCTTTATTCATTTTAGATCCAGATAGATGGGAATCCCTTTCTGACTAGATAAAAGTGCAGCTTCTGCAATTTTTGTAACGTTGACTGCCTCTTGTGGTTTTACAACGGCGGGCTCACTATTACCTTTGATTGCCTCAAGAAAACTCTGAATTTCTAATAGTAATGGTTCTTGTTGTTTTTCGTTTTGGATGACTATTTCTGATTCATTATCTGACTCTACAACAACTTTTTGGGTGATAAAGTCAGATGAGATTGTTGCATCTGTACACACTGCATTAAATCTCCTTATTCTTTTTGGCGTGATCCAGTTTGATGATATGATTGCAACTTTGTCATTTTTGTACCCTAACATCACACTTGCAAAATCCTCGTGTTCGTGCTTTATTTTACCTGCCCTTGCAAATACTACTTGGGGCATTTCATCAAAGAGCCAATTTGCAGTATCGATATCATGAACTGATGTATCATGGATAATTCCAACATCTTTGATGTGCAAAGGCATTCTGTTATCTCTGTGAAATTCAAGCATAACTAAATCTCCATATTTTTTCTCCTGGACTATCTTCTTGACAGTGGCAACTGCAGGATTAAACCTTTCAATGTATCCACAAGTTAAGATTACCTTGTTTTTTGCTGCAATTTTTACAAGTTCTTGACCGTCTTGGGATTTGTAAGTCATTGGTTTTTCTACAAAGACATGTTTTTTTGCATCTAGTAGCTTTTTTGTAATATCTGTATGAGTTGATGTAGGGGTTGCTACAAATGCACCATCAAACTCTTCAACAGCTAGTAATTCATTTAATGAGGTGTAATGATTGACAGAATATCTTTCTCCATGCTCTTTGCTTTTTTGAGAATCTAAATCGCATACAGCACTCAAAACTCCTAGCTGTGATAAAATTCTCGTGTGGTTCTTACCCCAGCCCCCTGTCCCGATCTGGATTATTCTCATCTAATACACCTCAGTTAACCAATGAGAGTAATCATTGTTTTTACCCATTACTATTCCTGTATACACCTCCATTAGTTTAGTTGTAATGTCTCCAGGCTTGCCATGATCCCCTACTTGCTTTGAGTCCATCTTGATGATTGGTATGATTTCTGCAGCAGTGCCTGTCAAAAAAATCTCCTCAGATATTACTAGTTCACTGCGTGAGATATCTCGCTCTATTACATCAATATCCAAATCCTTTGCAATTTTGATAACTGCATCACGAGTAATTCCTTCTAGTATTGATGAGGCCAATGACGGTGTTACCAGTTGGTTATCTCTTACAATAAAGATATTCTCACCTGGAGCCTCACTAACATTTCCATTGTGATCAAGTAGGATTGCCTCATCAACCTTGTTTTGTTTTGCCTCTTGTGTGGCAATTATGGAATTTAGATAGTTTCCTCCCATCTTTGCTTGGGTTGGTGTGGATGCATCAGAGAACTTTCTCCAAGATACAACTCCAGCAGTAATTCCATTTTTGTCAAACAAATCTCCGAAAGGAAATGCAAGTATTGCAACACGAGTTGGTGCTTTTTTAGTGACATGTAGATTAATTCCATAGTCCCCTACAAAATAGAAAGGACGGATGTAGCAAGATTTTTTTATTTTATTTTTTTTACAAATGCCAATTATTGCACCAGTAATCTCATCATCAGAGTAGGGCAGTGAGATATTGTAAAATTGTCCTGATCTTCTAAATCGTGTTATGTGTTCATCTAGTCTAAAGATATTGAGATTTTTTTTGTTCCAGTATGCTCTGATTCCCTCAAAGACTGTAGTACCATAATGAAGCGCATGTGTTGTGATTGGAACTTTGGCCTTTTCGCTGAGAATGTATTTTCCATCAAACCATACATATTTTGAAAAAGGTGGTAGTTGTTGTGCCATAGAAAATTTTTACAGTCTAGATATTAATTTCTATTTATTTTGAGTACCCTTCTTTAGGAAATTTCATTCCTACAATTCTGGTGGTTTGATCTTCTTGATTTGCAAATCGTTCAATTGTGTTCCACTCTTCTTGTATTATTTTGATTATACCTTCTGGAACATCGTCTTTCCATGAATGATTTTCTTTATTAACTGAATTATACAATTTTTCTTTCACGGATGTTGCAGATAACGACTTTCTTTCCCCAATTTTTGGTTTTAATCCATAGAGTTTCAACATGTATCCTTCAGTTTTATCACCAGTGTATGAAAAAAAATCCCCTTTCACTCCCTCTAGAATCTGTTTTCGCAGTCTCCATGATCTTCTTCTCACTAGGGGTGGCAAATATTTTTTGAATGGTGCATAAAATGCATAATCATCAGTAATCTGAATCGAATCACCAAAAATGGTTTCAAGCATTTTTTTCCGAGTCTCAAAATTAAATGGAAAGCTTTTGCTGTTTATTTCCCTATTTTCAACTTTGAATACGACAGGCATCACTTTGACAAAATCTGCCTGCTTTTTTAGTTCTGTAATGATCTCTACATGTGCGTTTGTTACAGGGTTTAGATGTGCCAAGTATAGTGCGGTAATCAATTAACATCACGTAAATAATTCTCATATTTCAATGATCGAAATTTTAAAAAGATTATCCGTATGATTCGTATTTGACTTCAAAGCTTCCATCTTCACGTTTGGCATGTTCAGTAACAAAGCCTTTGGGATTCAAAAAGTCCATCACACCATCAATGGTTCCTTGCCAACCACAAACATAGAATATGGTGTTCTCTTTGGTTACCTTCTCTCCGATCAACTCCTCTAGCGGTGAGATGTCACTATCCCTAGGTCTTAGGAATGTCTCAACTCTACCTATTTGACCGGCCCATGATCTGTTAAACCATTCTTGGGGTCTACTGATTGCAGCCCTGTATCTGAAATTCCACGAATCCTTACCTTTAGCTATGCTCTCATTTTCAAGCTCTGTTAGTAAATCCTTGTAGCTTAATTCATCAACGTAACTTGCGCCATGTAAAACTATGATCTCTCGTTTATCGCCAGTATCATGAAGGTGTTGTGCAAAACTTACAAATGGTGCAAGACCTGTTCCGCCCCCGATACAAACAATTCGACGATTATCTTTTTTGCCGTTTGCAAATTCTTCATTAATTAGTAGTGCTCGACCTGTAGGCTTTAACCAAAGAATCTCATCACCTTCTTTGATATTAAATAATTGAGTAGTTAGTCTGCCGGGAAGTGGTTTTCTAACCCATCTGATAACTAGTTCGATATAGTCTCTATTTTCTGGATGAGATACAATTGAATATGCTCGTCTAACAATTTTTCCATCCTCTACAGGATTTGGTAATCCTAGGGTGATGAATTGACCTGCTTGATATTCTGGTACCGGTCCATCCTTTGGCACGATTCTTAAAATTACAAGATCTTCTTTTAATAATTGAACAAATGTGACAGTTGCTTTGTTGTCTACTACCATAACGATTGAATCAGGCATTTGCGAGTTTAAATATATTGTGATAATATGTTCTGCCAACTAATCGAGGATTGGCATAAAATCTTCTAGATGTCAATAGTGAAGGAGATCTCTCTCCAAGATCTATCTTTTGTATAGGTCTAGGCATTACAAAGCTTGGAGATACACAACCATTAGGTACAATGTGAGATGCATTTAATCTACAAATCTGCAAGCATCCTTGGATTGTTCTCAAAAGCCAAGTTTGGTGTGATCAACTCCCTTGCTAACCATCTTTTTTGCCTCATTACTGTGTTAATTTTATGACGTGATTTCATGACCGCTAAACGTTAATAACCAATTTGAAAAAAGATATTTCGATCAGAATTCTGATTATTGGGCCGGTCGTCTAGTCCGGTAGGATAGGTGCATGGCATGCATCGGATCGAGGGTTCAAATCCCTTCCGGTCCACTTTTTAATTTTTTTTCTTTATTAACAGAGCCATTTTTTCTATTTCAGAATCTTTTTCTTTACAAATCTCGTTTATTCTTTCTTCTGAAATTGCAATATTCAAATCAATTATTCCTTGCAATGCACTTTTTTTAACATCCATATTTGAGTCTGTCATAGCTTCAAGAAAAATTTCTTTAGCCTCTAGAGCTTTCAAGTGACCTAATGCTCCTAGTGCACATGATCTGACCATAGAATGTTCATCTTTTGCAAGTTTGATTATTTCAGGAATTGATGATGTTTCATTTCTGTTTGCTAGTACCAACGATGTAAAACCTCGGATGTTTTTGTTTCTAGTACTCAAACTGTTGATTAAAAAATTTGAAATATCATTTTTATTTAATAAAAGTGAACTAAATGCCTCTCCTCTAACCTCAAGATCATCATCATCTAACTTTGAAATTATCATCTTTAAAATTTTTGGATCAGTTATATCATCTAGTCTCTCCAAAAGTTTGATTTTTTCTTTGCTATTTCCCAATTCTAAAACTTTTGAAATATTTTCCAAGTTCTGAGTAAAATCCTGCATGCTAGTTAATAATGGTTCAAATTTTTCATTTGATTCAAAAATATCCTTCTAGCTTTAAATTATCCTTAAATACCAAAATTTACATGTCAGATGAAACTCGAGACACTGTATTCATTGGTAAGAAACCATTGATGGCATATGTGACATCAGCGCTAATACAATTGGCAAACGTACCTACCGTCAACATCAAAGCTAGAGGACTCAGCATAGGTCGTGCTGTGGATGTAGCTCAAATCATTGCAAGAAAGACAGAAAATGCAGGCTACACTATCGGAGAGATTAAAATTGGCTCAGAACAATTAGAGTCACAAGACGGTAGAATGAGAAACGTTTCAACAATAGAAATCGAAATAAAGAGAGTTACGTCCTAGTCGTACTTTGCTTGAAATTTTTTATTTTATTATCTTTTTCATTTTTCTCTAGTCTAAACTGATCAAAATTAACAACCGTTGGTTTGTATTTTAGTATCTCTGGATTCTTTAATTCATCTAGGAGATATTATTGTTGTAAAGTGTTTGCATGCAAAACTTGTAAAGATAACGTTTTATTACATTTGGTCTTGGTCTTAGTCAAACTTGTAAGATCAGCTCTTCTCCTCAATTGCACTAGTATACCATAACATCTGAAATTAGTGTTGTTATTATTATTTTTTTGATTCAAAGATACTCTACAAATTTTTATAACCAGTTCTCTAAACTATTTATGATTTTAATATATCATCAAAGAATTTAAAATCAAATTTTTAATCACTCTATCTTGATTCCTTTGCCTTTCTTCTTTACTTTATTCTCTTGAATTTTTTTTAATTCAGATTCTAAAAATTCTTGATATTTGTTGGTCTCATCATCATTCATGTTAGCATAATTGGAACTAAGAATAGAACCCATTGTTGATATTCTCTCCAATAAATCAACTGCAACAAATCGTCCTACATTGCCCAACCTGAATAAAACATCCAACTGTTTTTTGAGAATGTCATTTACTTTATCTACATCTTCGGCAGTGTCTTTCCCTTTCATTGTTAGTTGATATCTTCCATCCTCATTCTCTTCAACTAGTCCTTCATCAAGCAGTCTGCCTAACAATGGATAAATCAATCCAGGAGATGGCTTCCAAATTCCGTTACTTTGTTCTACTGCATAATCAATGATCTCTTTTCCTGTATGTGGTGTTTTTTTTAATAATTCTAGAATGAAATATCTTGAAAATCCTCTAGGAACTGAGCTTCCTACCCTTTGAAACCACTCTGAGATCATCACTAGTGATATCACTAGTGATATATTTTAATGTTTTGAGGTTTTAAACCAACTACTACATATTTATCCGGCTCAAAACAAGTTTGACTAAAAAATGGTAGATTCTATAGAGTTTGATTTGATCATTTGTGGTTCGGGGCTAGCAGGTCTGCGAGCTGCAATTGCTGCTGCAAGAAAAGCACCTCATCTAAAAATTGGTGTTGTTTCCAAAGTCCAAGTAATGCGTTCGCATTCTGTTTCAGCAGAGGGTGGGACAGCAGCAGTTCTTTTTGAGGATGAGGGGGATACGATTGAATCTCATGTTTATGATACTGTAAAGGGAAGTGATTTTCTTGCAGACCAAGATGTTGCTAAAAGACTATGTGTCGAGATGCCGCAAGAAATTCATCAGTTAGATCATTGGGGAATGCCTTGGTCAAGACGAAAAGATGGTAGAGTTGATCAAAGAAATTTTGGTGGGTATAGTTTTCCTAGAGCAACATATGCATCTGATAAAGTTGGTTTCTATGAAATGCAAACTTTGTATGATACATGTCAAAAATTTGATAATATAGAATATCTTAACGAATGGTTTGTAACATCAATTGTTCATGATGGTAAACGATTCATGGGAGTCACTGCAATTGAATTAGGTTCTGGTAATTTTTACATTATTAGAGGAAAAGCTCTCATCATTGCAACTGGTGGAGCTGGGAGATTATACAGTTTTTCAACTTATGCTCTTTCATCAACTCCTGATGGTTTGGATATGGGATTACGTGCAGGTATGGCACTAAAAGATATGGAATTTGTCCAGTTTCATCCAACTGGAATTTTACCATCTGGAATTCTAATTACAGAAGGTGCACGGGGAGAAGGAGGTTATCTTCTTAACAACCAAGGTCAAAGGTTTATGAAATCTTATGCAGCAGGTAAGATGGAACTAGCACCACGAGATATTGTATCAAGATCAATTATGACAGAAATTCAACAAGGTCGTGGATTCAAACATGAGACTGGTGTTGATTGCATGAAACTTGATTTAAGACATCTTGGAGATGAAAAAATTAAAGAAAAGTTGGGAGGTATTAGAGAGATATCGATTAAATTTTCAGGTCAAGATCCTGCCACAGATTTACTTGACATTAGACCAGTTTGCCACTACATGATGGGTGGGTTGCACACAGATATTGACGGTGCAACTGAGATTCAAGGGGTTTGGGCTGCAGGTGAGGCCTCGTGTAATAGTGTTCATGGTTCCAATCGTTTAGGCGCAAATTCCACCTCTGAATGTTTAGTTTGGGGCAAAATTACAGGCGAATTGGCAATAGACTATATTCAAGATAATCCACAGACTAATCCTTGGCCTCATCATTTGGTGGTTGCCGAAGAAAAGAGAATTTATGATGGGATTTTTAGAGGAAATGGTAATGTTAATCCATATGAGATTAGACAAGAACTTACTGATACAATGAATGATAAAGCATATGTCTACAAAAATCATGCCAGCCTAGTTGAAGGTCTTAAAAAAATTCGAGAGTTAAAGACACAGACTTGGAAACATGTAGATGACCAAGCAAAAGAGTACAATACCAATTTTGCAAATGTGATGGAACTTGACTCGATGTTTAGAGTTGCAGAGATCATCTTACTTGGTGCAATTAACAGAAAAGAGTCTAGGGGTGCACATGCAAGAATTGATTATCCAAAGCGCGATGATGATAACTTTTTGCATCATACCCTAGCTTACTATGATCCAAATGAACCAATCATGAAAACACATCCAGTAACAATTACAAAGTACCAACCTGTGGAGAGGAAATACTAGATGCCACAAGACGAAAACAAAGAAGGCATTAAAGGAATGGTTAATCCTCGCAGATATGGAATTGAACGTGTTGCATATTTGTTAATGAGGTTAAGTGGATTAGGGTTGTTGGCATATTTCATTGCTCATATTTATGAAACAAGTAATATTCTAAGAGGTCAGGTAGGCTGGGATGAATTTATGGAGATCATATCTAGTACTGAAGGACACATCATTATGTCTATTGTGATTGCAATGTGTGTGTTTCATACTGTTAATGGGATTCGAGTGATGTTAGGACATGGAGGAATTGCTGTAGGAAAACCTACAAGACCTGATTATCCATATGATCCAGCATCACAAAATTACAGACATAAGATAGGAATTTATTCTGCAATAGTTCTTGCAGCAGTTGCAATGATGTATGGTTTGGCAGTAATGTTTGGTGAATAAAATGAGAGAAAGTACAATAATGAAAATTCACTATGGGACTGCTTTGGCAGCTGTGGCACTAGTGGCAGTTCATGTTTTGATGCGTTTTACGATTGGATATGCAGAGTCTTTAGAATATGAGAGTGTTCTTGCAAATTATAGACTGGTTCCATATGCTATAATGCTTGAGTTGATTCTAATTTTATTATCTGTCCATGGGTTTAATGGGCTTCGAGTGATCTTGCTAGAGTTAAAACAAGGAAAAAGGTATGAAAAAGCTGTTTCTTATGGTTGTTTTGTTGCCATGATTGGGTTAATAGCCTACGGCTCTAGAACAATTATTATGACTAACATGGGGATGTCATAGAAATGGCACAGATATCATCAAGTGTTTCAAGTCAGCAGCAGCAGCAGGAACAATCTCCAACAGCAAAGCCTATCGTTCTCAAAATTGCAAGATTTAATCCAGAACATGACAAGTCCAGCAGATTTATGGAATTTAATCTCAAATATGAAAAATGGACAACTGTTCTAGAAGCTATACTTGATGTGAAAGAACACTTTGATCATTCAGTTGCAGTAAGATATTCTTGCAGACAAGCTTCGTGTGGTTCATGTGGAATGATTATTAATGGAAGACCAAGATTGGCATGTTTTACAAAAATTAGTGAATTAGATTCTGAGGTTATCACAGTTGAGCCTATGAATAATTTCCCAGTAATTCGTGATTTGGCTGTAAAGTTTGAAAAATTATTTGATAGCCATCAAAAAATTAAACCATATTTGATTCGTGATGATGCAGATATAGATTATGATGAAAAAGAATTTCTGCAAACTCCTCAACAAGTAGAAGAATACATCCAATTTGCAAATTGTATCAAATGTGGTTTATGTAATTCTGCTTGTCCTACAATGGCTACTGATTCTTCTTTTGTTGGACCTCAAGCATTAGCTCAAGCGTATAGATATGTTGCAGATAGTAGAGATAAAGGTAAAGATTCTAGATTAAAGGTAATTGATGAATCACACGGCATCTGGAGATGTCATTTTGCTGGTTCTTGTAGTCAAGTGTGTCCAAAAGGAGTTGACCCAGCTATGGGAATTCAGCTACTTCGTGGATATATGTTAGGTTTTAAAAGTTAGTTTGATTTTTTTGGATTTGGACTATTATTTACTTGATTGTTAATCTGTTCTGCCATAAAGTGATTTGAGACATTAACTTTAACATCATTAACTCCATCAACTTTTAAAAGATTATCATGAACGTCTTGACAAATCTTAAAACCAAACACTGCAGGACAGAAGGGACTGGTAAGATGCAAATCTACTCGGACATTGCTATCATTGATGTCGACCTCGTCAATTAGTTCTAGTTCTACAATTGATGTGTTAATTTCAGGATCTACAATCTTTGATAGCTCATCGAATATTTTTACTCGCACCAGTTTGATATCTTGGCTCATGTCGAGAAAACCATTAATGCTATATATAATCATTTTAGAAATTTGGTCTAGTGGTTATCTAATGTGGGCAACAAGTGATAATATGCGAATTTATGATAGAATGGTTCTTTCTCTAGAGATATCACACCTAAAATATCAAGGCAACAGAGTGTGATTTGGCAGGATCAGTCCCTGCACAAACTCGATAAAATGACACTATAGGTGATAATTTCTTGATTTATAGTAAATCAGTCATAAATTGCATTTACAAAAATCAGCATATCATATAATCAAATACTCTATCTTTTGATTAGTTGACACACAAAAAAATCTTGGATAAAATCTGCATATTATCACTTATTGGCATTTTGAACAGATCACATAAATTTACCAGTGCTAAACCTTAGATAATGTATCGCTCTCGTCTTGGTACTGATTTGAGTGATATCACAATAGATTATGTTTCATCAATTAATGATGATTCTGAAATTGCACTTTATGACATCTTGGGAAGCCAAGCTCATGCTTTGATGTTATTTCAAAAAGATATCATTACAAAAATTGATGCAAAAAAAATCTTGGCAGCTTTAGAAAGTTTGAAAGATGAAAAATTTGTTGGCTCAACAGGTGCTGAAGACATTCATGAACTAATTGAATCACAGGTGATAAAAAAAGCTGGAATGGCCAGTGGTGGGAAAATGCATACAGCAAGATCTCGAAATGATCAAGTTGTATTAGATATTAGAATGAAGATAAGAGATGATATCAATATTATTTGTAGTTGTCTTTTAGATACAATTGAAGCTCTTGTATCTGTGGCTAAAAACCATCAAAAAACAATCATGCCATTATACACCCATCTTCAACAAGCACAAGCTGGTCTATTCTCTCATTATCTTTTAGCTCATGCTGATGTTTTGATACGAGATTTTGAGCGGCTGTTTGGAACATTTGAGAGAATAAACCAAAGTCCACTTGGTGCAGGACCAGTTGGTGGAACAAGCATTCCCATTGATAGACACAGTACAGCAGAGATGTTGGGTTTTGATGGTCTTGTTGAAAATTCAATTGATGCAACAAGCACACGGGATTTTGTAGCAGAGTATGTAGCAATGGTTTCTATACTAATGACTAATCTTAGTAAAATTTCTGAAGACTTTGTAATTTGGTCTACTACTGAATTTTCATTCATTGAACTATCAGATGAGTTTACATCTCCATCTAGTGTGATGCCTCAAAAAAAGAATCCCGATATTTTAGAACTTACACGAGGTAAAACAGCACAGGTTATTGGCAATCTAACTACAGTTCTAACAACAATTAAGGGATTAGCAACGGGGTATGGGAGAGATTTGCAACAAATTAAATCATCTATCTGGTCTACATCAAAGATTTCTATCAGTGCACTGTTAATTTTAAAATCAGTTCTTTTGACTCTGAGAGTAAATGAAAAACAAATGAAAAAGGTGACAGAGTCTAGCAACCTAATTGCATTGGATATTGCTGAAAAATTGGTCCAAGAAGGAGATATTCCATTTCGAGTTACGCACAAAATTTCAGGAGTTTTGGTTCAGCTAGCTGATAATTCAAAAAAATCTATCTCAAAACTGAGTTTGGCTGAGATTAAGAAATCAGTCTCTGGCACTCAAGTTGATCCCAAGCTAGTCTCAAAGATCATATCCTCTACAACTGTTGTTTCATCATTAAAAGATAGAACCTCTTTTGGTTCTTCGGGGTACGGTGAACAAAAAAGGATGATTTCTGATAGAACTCAAAAGATCAATTTGTATAGAGATAATTTGTTGCAAAGAGAAAATAAGATTAGTTTGGCAATTTCAAATTTGGCAAAACAAGTCAATGAGATAATTGATTGATAACGGTATTTCAGAGGTCTAGAAAGTACTCTTCTCATACCAAAACAGAATATTCTCAGTCATCTAACTCTCGATGTAGTTCTTTGTATTGTTCTTTAGAGTAAAAAATCATAAAAATTGCAGAAAAGGCAAGGCAACTAAGATATAGTTAGTTTTCCCCTAATGATAAATTGATTATATAAAAAAGATAAATGAATTATTTTTACAAAACTTTGCGCAAAAACATCAAACAAACTTAATTCGAAACAATTCAAGATCAAAAACTTGAATTTGAAACAACCATTATAACATGGAAAAATTTAATGTCAACAAGTAAAACAAAAATGTCTAAACAAAAAGAGATTAGTGCAGAATTTCCATTTGAATCAAAATATATAAAAATATTTGAATCCAACATACATTACATAGATCAAGGGAAAGGAGATCCCATATTGTTTATCCATGGAAATCCTACATCGTCATATCTTTGGAGAAACATAATTCCTTATGTATCAAAGAATAATCGTGTCATTGCAATTGATTTGATTGGAATGGGAAAATCAGACAAACCAGATATTGATTATCGGTTTGTAGATCATGTGAGGTATCTTGATGCATTTATCAAAAAAATGGAATTAAAAAATATTACATTGGTCTTGCATGATTGGGGTTCTAGTTTGGGTTTTAACTATGCTGCAAGTAATGAGGGTAATATCAAAGGAATTGCGTTTATGGAGGCACTAATAAAACCCAAAACCTGGGATGAGTTTCCAGCCGATTTAAAAGAAACACTTCAAAAATTTAGAAGTGATGGAGTAGGAAAAGAGCTACTAATGACTCAGAACGTGTTTGTTGAGCAGGTATTGCCAGGACTGATAGTTAGAAAGCTTTGTGAAAAGGAGATGAACCGATACAGAGAGCCATACATTACAGAACAAAGTCGTAAACCTGTGTGGATGTGGCCTAATCAACTCCCAATTGATGGAGAGCCATCTGATGTTCACAAAATTACTGTTAATTATAATCAGTGGTTACAAGAAACAGAGATTCCAAAAATACTATTTTATGCAACACCTGGAGCATTTGTGAGTAAGTCTTTAGTTGAATGGAGCATACAAAATATGAAAAATTTGCAGACAGTGGATGTTGGAGCAGGGCTTCATTTTATTCAAGAAGACAATCCTCACAAAATTGGGGAGGAGCTATCAAAGTGGCATGATGCAATGTGTTGTGCTTTAGATTAGATAGTCTTTGATATATTATCACCAAAGCAATCTAAAAGAAAATAAATTTTTTTGATATGTTCAGACTGTTTATTGCATCTCACATGTGTATGACATAAAGTTGTACGATTCTGGATAAATTTGATAGTGATTACATTTTTTGAATCTGATAAAATGTCATTTGAATTTAGTGTGGGTACACTAACTTCACTATTGAAAAGTGTAAGAAAATAAACGATGCTTTCTAGAGTGTTTTGTGTCTACACTTACAAGAGTGTATCACACTTTGATTTTTACAAAACATACCACCAACTAGTATCTGCATAGACTAGAGTAAATGTACTGGAATTACCAAAATTGGACAAGTTCTATGATTGCTTTCTAATCATTAAATTTTTTTGAGAATTAAAATTATTTAAACAATAAACAAAACTTTGGATGATTCAACCAAAGAATTTCCCAGAGTTGCAAGCATAAATTTTAGGTCAATGCGTTATTGTGAACCTTGTCAATGTGCTTGTTGTAATCTGGGCTGTTCTCAAATATAGAACTACAATACGGACATTTGATCTCTTTTTCCAACAATACTGTTTATGATACATGTGTAATAAAGATTCTTGAGTGAGGCTCTGTTGTATTATAGACAGCCACACAAGCATCAATGATTGAAGTAGATGAGGCTAACAAGTGAAAAAGCATAATTCAAAACTCCTCATTAAGCAAGGATGTGGAATAAAAATAACATTTCATGTATCCTCAACAACGTTACAGAATCAAAAATAAAGGCTCAATTCTGTCAAGGGTTTGGTCTAAAGCTAATCGTGATGAACAGGCTTTGCACTGATCCGTTATTTGATTCTCTTTAATCCATTTAATTTTCAAGAGGTTTTACGCATTAATGCAAGAAGCTATTAAAACAAATTATGAAAATCTAATGGTTATCGTTCCCAAATTTACAAGGAGAATTCATATTTTCAGGCGTCTATAATGTAACAGAACCTTATTTTTGATTATATAAAGAACCGTTCACTGGAATGACATTGATTATATAAAGAACCGTTCACTGGAATGACATTGATTATATAAAGAACCGTTCACTGGAATGACATTGATTATATAAAGAACCGTTCACTGGAATGACATTGATTATATAAAGAACCGTTCACTGGAATGACATTGATTATATAAAGAACCGTTCACTGGAATACCATGATCAAAGAATCTGACGTACGTGATTTGAATCCATGGTGGAAAGATCCATCTAAGATTAAAGAGGATAAAAAAATCAAAGAATGGGAAGAATCAAAAATCAAATATGATCCTAGACTAAGACATGTAATCACATATGATTTTGAACCAAATAATACAGTCGTGTATACTCTACGTGGACCCAGACAAGTAGGTAAAACAACTCTAGTGAAATTACAGATTAGATATTTTTTAGATAAAGGTGTACATCCGTGGAATATCTTATACTATTCACTTGATTTAGCTAATACTCAACAGGATGTTGTAGATTTAATTGAAACATATTTGAAAGTGAGTGTTAGACAAAGAGGCGATAAAAGATCTTATTTGTTTTTAGATGAAGCATCATCAGTGCCAAATTGGCAAAAAGGTATCAAATGGTTAGTAGACAATGATAAGTTAAGAAATTGTACTATAATGGCTACAGGTTCACAAGCTATCAATTTAAAAAATGCTACTGAAAGATTACCAGGACGTAAAGGTATAATCAATGACAGTTATGATAAAATTTTACTGCCTATGAAATTTGTAGAATATGCATCATTGTTAAACAATGATATTAAAAAATTAATTTATGAAAATGAATTACTACCATTTAGAAACAGAGAAAAAATTTTAAAAAAATTACTTGTAGGTGAAGTAGATGAAAAAATAGATAAACTAAATTCATATCAAAATGAAATCAGTAATCTGTTAAATGATTATATGTTAACTGGTGGAACCCCAAAAGTAATAGATGAATATGTTAGAACAAATACAATTCAAGAAAGTATCTATACAAATTATTTAGAAAGTATTACAGGTCAATGGAGTGGATTAGATAAAAATGAAACATTGTTAAAATACTTTGCAGGAGCTATAATCGAAAGTTTAACCGGTCATATTTCTTGGACTAATCTTGCTAAAAATTCTGCATTAGGAAGTCCAAATACAGCACAAAGTTATGGACATACTTTACATGATTTGTTTGTTTTATCAATTATTCATCGTTATGGGAATCGGAAAAAAATACCCATGATTCAAAAGGATATAAAGTTTTATTTTCATGATCCATTCTTTTTGCATATTTTTAATGGATTAATGAGTCCAAATGGTAATTTTGAGACTAGCCTCAAATTTTTAGAAGACGAGGTTAATCAAAGTAAGGTTGTTGAGGGAATTGTTGCTGATCACATTATTCGATGGGCATTTTCAATGAGCAAAAAGAAACAGACCTATGATTACTATAATCATGTATTTTATTGGAAAGATGACAAAAACAGAGAAGTTGATTTTATTCTATATGACGGAGATACCATCGAAATCCCTATTGAGATAAAATACAGGAACAGACTTGATTGCAAAGAATTAGCCCCTATGGTAAATTTCCTTAGTCAAACAGATAACAAAAAAGGATTGGTACTTTCAAAATCATTATTTGAGGTTAGAGATGAATATGTGATAATTCCAACATCGTTATTTTTAATGTTGATATAAAATAATTATATTCTGATAAATCATCTGGATGATTTTAATGCGAATTTTCTCGTGATCGATTGTTTTTACTGGTGAAAATTGATCATAACCCGATGTGATTATCTGAGTCTGATGTTGTCATCGCTAAAATCATCTTAGAATCTTGAAAGTTTTTAATCTAAAGTCGATCTGTATTTTATGCTTTATGACCACATAATTTTACAGAACCGTTTGCAATATGCTCAATTTTAATGGCTCGATGATTAATGCGATCCATAATTATGCGTAAATTTATTCAATTTTGATGATACAATTACTAAAATAATTTGAACTACAGGAAAATCACAGGTTTGAGTGATCACAATAACTTGTTACAGATTGAGTATATTTTCTCACTATGATTTTTGAGACATTCCTACATAATGGGAATAAAATTATCCCAAATAGAAATAATCAAAATGTTATTTTTCTTTAATCTTTTTTTCTGATTTCCCATATGGAATTTTAAAAAATTTAAATTGTTTTTTATATAAAGTAAACATAAAATCAGTAATTTCTGGATCTTTATTTATAAGATATCTATGCAATATGTATTTAGAAAGTTTAGTCATTTTTATTTTTGAGAAAAACTCCATAAATGAAGTCGGTAATAATATATGTAATACAAGTAGACCCATAATTTTAAATTTATCATCAATTTTTGCAGAGTGAGCATCTAACCAATTAGTAATTTGCGCTATGATCTTATCAATATTAGATGTTTTATTTTGTGCAATTTTATATGTAAAGTTAGTTCCACTAAGAGGAATAACAAACATGTAATTATTTTGATTTAAAAATTGCCAGGTAGATGCTAATGCAGTTCTTTTATTACCATCAACAAAAATATGAAGTCTAATAATTCCTTCAAATAACATTGCAGCTTGTTCAAAAATTTCAAAAGTTTTTCCAGAAAATAAAGATCCAGAAATTTTTGCAAGCAATGTTTCTAATTCACCTTCTTTGATATGTCCTGCAGGTATCTTGAATTTCTTTACTAATATTTTATGAATAAAAATAACATCTTCAGAGGTTAAATTTTTAGATGTCATCTAGCATCTCGTAAACATGCCTGTTTTGTTTTATGCTGGCCTCTACAGATTTTATTAATTCTTTTTTTCTTGCTTCGTCCATAGTGTAAGTATGCAAAAATCATTATTAATACTTTCGTAGATTGGTTCGGCAAAATTATCGTGATATGATATAGGCGTGAAATACAGATCTCTTCAGATTGAGAATTTTCTCACAAAGTCAATCAACTGTTAAAAAACAACATAAATTTTTGAGCTCACAGATAATTTATTCATAAACATCACATCATAGCATTCTAAGAGAATTAATTTGGAAATTCTTTCTTTTTATACCCATTAATTATTCCAAGTTTACCACCATTCTCCAACTTCTCTATATCGTCTTTGAAAAGTATAATTTCAGAATCTAACGTTATGAAAACTGTAGATTTTCCGTCTCGTGCAAGAGCTAAAGCAGATGATAACAAAAATCTATATTTTTTCCCTTTCTTCAATAGAGATTTTAATGCTTCTTCAACTAACATCTATTACCTAAATTTAATGGATGAAAATTCATATACTTTGAAATTGTTTTTCTGAATTTTTGAGTTCTTGCTCTTGTCATTTTATCACAATATGTTTCTTGAATTCCATCTTTAAAATTATCTTCTTTACGACAATGTAATTTTTTCTGCATTTCGTCTGTACATTTTGAGCATATTTTTTTCCTATATTCCCAATTATATTCTCGTAACATTTTTTGGATATGTTTTCCTTCCTCATGCCAATCTAACACTCTATTGTGATAATTTTCGTTCATTGATCCTGTTGTGCGTTCCAAGGTCTAATTTACGACTAGTTCTATAAAGATCTATATTTTTGCATGGTGTTATCCCAAAATCAGTTCGTCTTTTACCCTGCAGGTATTATCTCCTGTCTGCTTGACAATAACTGTGCTTCCTTTTTCTGGCATCTTTTTACAAATGTTTTAGCTGGTGTTCCCAGATTACCCACTCAAATGACTGGCTGGTATAGTTGTACCAATCAATAACTCTTTAATGCTTTTGAACCATTTTTGCCTTCTTTGAATTACCGCAGAATAATTCTAGCTTGTCGTTTGTATGCAATGATTCACTCTAACCAAAATGATTATCTCCATTAACCAATCCTTTTCAAATCCTGATGCACCACCTCTTTACATTCAGATTTGTTTGCATAACTAACATCAAGCATTTATCAGATCAGAGGAACTCTAGAGCATACAAATATCAATTCACTGCTAAGCAAAGAACAAAAACTCAAAACACCAGAGACTGCAACTCTAGAACAGATTGACCAAGTGCTAAAGATACTATCTGTATCAACAAACAAGTAAAACAAGTTGTGGCAACTAGTATACAAACATGAGTTGATTTTAGATGTATTGAGATTTTGCCTAATGACAAAGTCATACTAGAAGAAAACCTGAATCCATAATAAAAGCGGGTCTAAAGGGATTCGGACCCTTGACAACCGGATTAAGAGTCCGGTGCGCTACCTGGCTGCGCCATAGACCCACCAAAATAAGTATGCCCAGAGTTGTTATTAATCTTGAGATTTTAAAATAAATTAAAACTAGTTTTGTGCTTTAGCTTCAATCTCATTGTATTTTTCAATGATTGCAGTAAGTGCAGTTGAGACTGGAACGTCATTCATCTTTTTCTTTTCAGCTAAAAGTTTCTTGTATGCATCCAATGTAATATACACAGGAATTGAACCATTACCTTCTAGCAATCCCCTAACGTTATACAAAGCAGTCTCCATTCCTTTTTCAGCAGATTTTGCAAATTTTGCTTTATCCAAGATTGCCCCTAAAGGACCAAATGGCATATCATACTCTACAGACATTGTCACTCTAGTGAGATTATTGCCTAATGCCTTGAATTCGTTGATAATTTGCCAGTTTTTAAATGGACCTTGAATTTGTTTTGCAGAGATTCTCTCATTTTTGATAAACTCTGTTGTTTCACAATCCCACTCTAGACGCTTTCCTCCAAAGTCACCAATAATCCTAAAGGTTGTACCAACACCCATTCCTTCCTTGATATCCATAGGAACAACTGTCATACCTACTGTGTCATTTTTTATTTGATCAGAGACATGCTCTGGTCTTGCAAAGTAGGTGAAAACATTATCTACAGGAGTCTTGATATCAATTGATTTTGTAACCAGAGTCATCGATTAAATTTCTTGCCAATAAGGATTTAAAGGTTTTGAAGATTTTCTTATGAATTGACTTACAATATATTCATCTAATTTAGAGTATAACTAGTTGACCAAAAAGCGATCATTTCTCTTGATCTTTGTTTTTATGTTTTTACCGTATTTAGGGTTTGATTCGGCATATGCGCACTCTATGTTCAACTCTGCTGAAGAGTTCTACGGGGGCTATAGGGTACAAGTGGCTACAGCACCAGAATTCCCACAAATTGATGAGCCCTCACAATTTTTAGTCAAGGTAACACAGGGATTTGATTATGATGAGGTAGACGAGTTTATGATGGGTATCAGAGTATTTTATCATGATAAACAAGTAGATGCAATCCCCCCTACACATGTATCAGGATCACACTGGGATTTTGATTACGTTTGGAGAAACATAGGAAACCACATTGTCAAAGTTGATCTGTACGATATAGAAAATACGGATAAAGTTCTAACCTACACATTTAACATGGGAACACAAAGCCCATTTGGGTACCTCTTCATTGGTGCAATTACTACTGGAGCATTGGTACTAACAGGAATTATGCTGTACATTTACTTGCCAATGATTTTTAAAAAATTTAAGAAGAAGTAGTAGTACCCAGTTTAGAAATCTTTGCTATTCTAAATGCAAATAAAGTAGTTAGTAACACCATTGCAAATAACAAGATTCCCAACCCCAAATGAATCGCAACTAGTACTGCGTGAAGTTGTGTGTCAATTACCAAAGCACCTAACGTAATCTGGGTAATAACCAATACAGTTGCAAGCAAGCTTGTGATTTTAATTTTTAAATCTGCATTTTTGTGTATGAAACTTGCAACCATAGTTGCAATAACTAGCACCCCAGTTGTTGCAGCAACAGTTCTATGAATCCATTCAATGAGGTACTCTTCAGACGGCATCACACCATTAGGACACAACGGCCATTCAGGACAGGTTAATCCAAGTCCAGCTGCTGAAATATATCCACCAATGAACATCAATGAATACAAGACAATTAGTGTTGCAAGTGAGAGATATTGGATTGCCAAAATTATTCAGTTCTACTCTACTGTAATGTTACCAATCATCCAAGGATGCACCACACAATAGTAAGGATATTTGCCTGGTTCATCAATAGTTGCAGAGAATGTACTACCTGATATAAACAAGCCACTATCAAAGGTTTCATCTACGGTTCCAGGTGCCCCACTTGTTACAGTATGAGCTGCAAAGTCATCATTTGACCAAGTAATCTCTTGGCCTGCTGTAGCTAGTACATGAAATGGAGTATAACACGAGTATGTATCATCACACCCCGGTACGGCAGATCCTTCTGGAATTGAAATCATACCATCAAGCTTGACGGGTTCAGGCTCTGTTGCCATAGCTTTTGGTTCCATAACTTTTGGCTCCATAACTTTTTCAACAGGTTCTTCAACATCACCTACAAGGATTTTACCAACCATTCCTTGGTCTCTGTGACCGGGAACAGTACAAATGTAATAATAAATTCCATCCTCGCCTGCAATAAACTCAGAAGAGCCACTATCTCCGGGTTTTAATGGATTTATTGCCAGTGCAATTTCAGTTCCAGGGATGATTCCTTCAAAACCTTCAGAGTCAGAGGTGACACCAAAAGAGTGGAATGATACTCCTGCATTATCAACATTAAAGATGACTTTGTCACCAACACTCATTTGAATTGTGGGGTTGTTATCAGGCTCTCCTGGTAGTGCGTTAAATGCCAAAGTCCTAAAGTCAGACGACTCTATAAAATGAAGTTCTTTTGTAATGGTATCTCCAGTGTGCACTCCAATCTTTGCAGTAGTACCACCAGAGTCTGCTGCCATCATTGCTACAACAGGAGCTGGTTGTGATATCCAATAGTCCCACATTGAAAAGAATATTCCCCCACCAACAATACAGATACTAAGCATGATAATCATCATTTTTCCAGTTCTAGCTGGAGTTGTTCTGTAAACTTGGGAATTATCTTCGTTACTCAATCATATCACCTAATGGGATGGATTCTTTACCTCAAATGGATAGTAATACTTGCCACCGACTCCAAATGGGTCTTCGGTATTTGCAAGTGGTCCTTTTCCAGAACTGTAAATCATATTTGCCAAAAAGATTACCATACTAACACCAATTACCATTGCCCCTACTGTTGCAATTTGGTTCATAGCAATCCATTCTGGGATTGGTGGATAATCGAAAATTCTTCTCGGCATTCCATACAAGCCAAGTACGTGTTGTGTGAAAAATACCAAGACAGTACCAACAAAGGACATTATAAAGTGAATTTTACCCATTGTCTCATTGTACATTCTTCCTGTTACATATGGGAACATGTAGTATAGAAAACCAATTGAGCCAAATGCGATTGTACCCATCACAAAGAGATGAAAGTGACCAACTACCCAGTATGTATCGTGGGTAGTAAAGTCTAGGGGCATTGCAGCATTAGCAACACCACCTGCACCTGCAGAGAAGAATAGTGCGATTCCACCAACTGCCCACATCATTGGAGTTGAGAATTTGATTCTACCATTCCACATTGTTGCAACAAAATTAAAAACATGCATTGCAGATGCGGGAACTGCTGCAAGAGTTCCTACCATGAATACGGTCTTTTCAGTAAATGACATTCCAGTTGCATACATGTGGTGTGCCCATGATGAAAAACTGACAATGGACAACAAAACAAATGCAAAGACACCAGAATTATAACTGTAAATTGGCTTTCTTGAGAATCTTGGAATAATTTCATACATCATTCCGATTGCAGGAATCACTAGTACGTACACCTCAGGATGGAACGTAAACCAGAACAGGTGTGCATATGCAATTGGGTCACCGCCCATTGCAGGATTGAAAAACCCACTCACACCTAGTCTATCAGTTAGTAACATCAAAAGTGCTGCTGCAAATGTTGGAATTGCAACAAGAATAATTAGAGATGATGACAGAAATGACCATGCAAGTAGCGGAACTTGTCCAATTGACATATCAGGGTGTTTACACTTGAGAATCGTGACAACAAAGTTGATTGCACCTAACACAGAGGAGATACCAAGAATCTTTAATCCAAATATCCACATATCAGCAGCAGGACCAGGAGCGCTAATAATGGAATAAGGAGGAGTTGCATACCAAGTAAAGTCTGCAAATCCCAACCAGATTAATGCACCTGCTGGAGGAATCATCCAAAATGCAATTGCATTAAGTTTTGGATAAGCCATATCTTTGTATCGAATCATAATTGGGACATAGTAATTACCAACTGCAGATGCAAATGGAATGATAAACAAAAAGATTAATGTCGTGCCGTGAACTGTGAAAATTCTGTTAAAGGTCATTGCATCGCCGATTATTTGTGCACCTGGCAAGAACAGTTCTGCCCTAATTGCAAGAGCTAAACTACCACCTAAGAACAGAAATGCTAGTGATGTGATAAGATACAGTAAACCAACATCGGTGTGATGTGTCGAGAACATTATCTGCCATATCGGACGTGGTTTTTGTAATTCTAGAACCATTAGATATTCATCTCCTCAAAATCACACATTAAAAGTTGTGGTAAAAGTGTTGTCAAGTTATTGGATCCTCCACAATTAATTTTCCTCGCATGTTATAATGGATCAAACCACAGTATTCCCTACATTGTATATCGTGTTCTCCGGCATCAGTTGGGGCAAACCACACAGTGTTTACTCTGCCTGGAATTGCATCCATTAAAACAACATAATCGTGAATATTAAAAGAGTGATTAACGTCTTTTGACATTATTTCAAACTTGTAAGCTTTGCCAGTTTCTACGTGTAATTCTCCAATCTCTTTTGTACCATCCTCATGTTCAAAACTCCAGAACCATTGTTGGGCAATCACCTTGATTGTTTCAGCACCTTCAGGAACATGTTCAACTAGTCTCTCTGCCTCCCATGCTTCTGCACCTACCCAAACCATCAATGCAACTACTACACCAATGTAAATCCATTCAGGCCAGTTTGAGTGTCCAGCCATTATTACCAGTCTGTGCCCTCGTATGGAGTCGGTTTTGCTTTTGGATGAGACTCTCTGAATCTCCAGCACTGCCAAATAATAGTTCCAGATACAACTGCACCTACAGTAAATCCAACTGTCATTAATCTATAAAATAAATTCCAAATAACCACTCTACGATCAAGGTATTCTCCAGGTTCGTCACCTGCTGCAAATGCCAACTCTACAGCTGGGATTACCAACAAAACTGCCAATACTAGGAATAATCCAACGAATTTCTTCATAGTGATTGAATGACGTGGTCTATAATTTCTATTTAAGGGTTTTCAAGATTATTATCTAGTAAACCTGATCGAATCTAGATGGATCCATTACATTGAGTCCTGATAATGAAAATTTCTGATCTTTTTCTCTGAAAATATTAAGTGATGCATTTGCAATGACTAGCTCAAAGAGGTTTGTAGGTGATAGACTCACAATGGTGGATAGCATAGCTTTGATTGGGTCCATATGAGTTACGAGCACCACATTTTCATCTGGGTGTTTTTCAATGACATGATTTACCATTCCTAAAACTCGTTTTTTGACTTGATCAAAAGTTTCTACGCCATTATGGGCAATTTCTAATTCACCATTATAAAACTTCATAAAGACATTTCCATGATTGGTGTAAATATCATCGTATGGCATGCCAGTAAATTTCCCCATATCAAGTTCAATTAATCGCTCATCAGTTGTTACATCAATAGAGTTGTGTTTGCCGACAATCTCTGCTGTGTGACTTGCTCTTTGAATGGGACTAGCGTAGATTGCCGAGACATTCATGTGTTTGATTAGTTCAGCAGCATGTTCACATTGTTTGATTCCAGTTTCAGTCAGTGGAACCCCCTTTGTGCGTCCAGCTAGTATTCTTTCAGTGTTATTTTTTGCTTGTCCGTGTCTAAGAAATATGATCTGTCCCAAATTGATCGATGTTCAAATAGAGATAATAATAACATTGTCAGATAGATATCATGAAGATTGGAATTATTGGAGGAACAGGCGGGATGGGTAAAGGATTTGCCCTGAGATGGTCACAGAACAATGATGTAGTTATTGGCTCAAGGGATGCTGCAAGGGCATCTGAATCAGCAGCAGAGTATACAGACCTTGCAAAAAAGACATTTGGGGAAATTGCTGGATCAATTACTGGAGATAGTAATGTTTCAGTTGCAAAACAAAGTGATGTTCTAATTTTATCAATTCCATATGAGAATATTGATTCAGTTTGTTCTGGAATTTTACCAGAGATCAAAGATAGCTGTGTTGTTGTATCTCCAATTGTTCCAATGGTAAAAACAGATGTAGGATTTGAGTGTATTTCAATTAAAGAGAAAAAGCTATTCTCATACGAGCTTGTTGCAGGGCACATGAAGGATAAATCAAAACTTGTCTCAGCATTTCATGTAATATCTGAGAAGAAACTGGTAAATCCCACATTAGAGTTGGATTATGATATCTTTGTTTGCGGTGATGATAATGAGGTTTCAGTGCAAATAGTAAATGGATTAATTGATGAAATTAAAGGACTGCGAGCAATTTACCTTGGACCAATAGAACTATCGTACCTTGCAGAAATGTCCACTCCGTTACTACTTAATGCGATGATTAGAAATAAGATAAAAAATCCAGGTATCAAAATAATCTAAGTATATTTTTTGTTTATCATGAGTCACGAATACTATAAACGTGGTAGGAATTGGTATACTGCAATCGGCCTACTTTTTTGTGTTATGGGTGCTATAGTTATTATTCAGCAGTTATTGATTTGGGGGATTGAGTTTGTTGGGGATTTTTTGTTAAATGGTGAATTTACAAATGAAAAAGTTTCAATGGCAATGTTACTCTTTGGTGTTTTTATGATAGTGTGGGGGTTTGTAAAACATGAGTAAAAAAGATGAATTTCTAAAAAATCAAAAAGTGTTGCGACTAGCAACAGTTGGTAAAAATAAAACTCCACACATTGTTCCTGTCTGGTACAGGTATGATGGCAAAAAATTTCATATTGGTACAAACTCTAAAACACAAAAAGCAAGAAATGTAAAAAAGAACAGACGTGTTTCTTGTTGTGTGGATGTTGGGATTGATGCCCCAAATATTTATGGCGTATTAGTACAGGGACATGCCGAGATCATTTCAGATATACCCAAAGTCAGAATAATTGCAAAGAAAATTTTGTCAAGATACTTCAAGACACTTGAGGGTAAATCTGCAAAAGAGTTGTTAGATGACACTGACTGTATCATAGAGGTTATTCCTGAGAAATTTACAGTCTGGGAGTTTTAACAAACTCTTCTATTTTATTCATTGCTGAATCCAAGACATCAAGGGATGGTAGATACACCAATCTGAAATGTCCACTCCCGTATTGTTTGCCAAATCCAGAACCATGAACTGTTAGTACACCTTTCTGTTGTAGTAGTTGTGTTACAAAGTCCTTGTCGGTTTTGAATTGATTATTCTCAATCTTTGGAAATGCATAAAATGCACCCTGTGGATTGGGACAAGATAACCCAGGTATCTCATTGAATCGTTTGACAACAAAGTCTCGATGTTTTTTCATTTCTAAAACAAAGTTGTTAATGTAATCTTGGGGTCCACGTAGTGATTCCAAGGCAGCATACTGTACTGGAAGGCTGGTTGCAATCCGAACTCTTGCTAGTTTTGGTAAATGTTCACGCAACTCTTCAAGCTGGGGGGATCTATTAAATGCGATATAACCAATCCTCCATCCAGACATTAGGTGTACCTTTGAGAATCCATTGAGGATAATTATGGGGGAGTTGCCTGCAACTTTACCGATTCCGACAAACTTGTCATCAAAGACTATTTGGTCGTAAATCTCATCACATATTATGTAGAGGTTGTGTTGGTTTACAACATCTACTAATTCTTTTAGTGATTTTTCATTAAACACAATTCCGGTGGGATTATTTGGACTGATTAAACAGATGGCTACAGTGTTGGGGGTTATCTTTGATTTGATATCCTCAATGTCTGGTGTAGAGTTGTTCAAATCTACGGCAAACTCTACTGGTGTACCACCATGCAATCTGATGTAGGAGGCATATGGAGGATAGTACGGACCTGGGAGTAGTACTTCATCACCCTCCTCAACTATAGATGATATCACCATATCAAGACCTTCTGAGACACCGTTTGTGATTAGGACGTCTTCTGCAGATATTGCTAGTCCCTTGGCATTCTCTTTTCTGGCAATCTCTTCTCTTAACTCAAAGAGACCTTCAGATGAGGAATAAAAGTTATTTCCGTTATTTATGGCATCAATCAAAGCTTGTCTGACATTGTCAGGTGGCTGAAATCCAAATTGGACAGGGTCGCCAATGTTTAGATAGTCTACTTTGATTCCCTTTTCTTCAACTTTTCTTGCAGCAAGTACAACGTCTCTGATTGCATACTCGACTCCGACTACCTTTTTTGATACTTTCAAAGTATCTAGACAGATATTTAGACCCGTTAAAATCTTACTTGTTTGGACTCGTTGCACAGTCTGGATAGTGCGAGCGGCTTCGAACCGCTAGGTCGAGGGATCGAAGCCCTCCGAGCCCTTTAGATTGTATTATAAGGCAAATTATTTCATCATATAATGAATGATTGTATCTCCGTTCAAAATTGGGTTGGCACTAGTAATAGTAGGAATAGTTTGGACAGGATTCATTTTTGATGAGTCTGAAAAAAGATACGATTCTATCATACTAAAACAGTCAAATTCTTTTGAGATAAAATCAGAGTTTTATGGTTCAGATATAGGATATTACAAATTATACATGCCAGAATTTTCAGGAGAGAGAGTATTTGTTCAGGTATTAGATATGAGGGGGAATGTAATTAAAGAACAGTCAATTCAAACGAAACTATCAGTAGAATACTTTGACTTTGATGAAACTGCAAAGTACACATTAAAGATTACAAATATTGCAAAAGATCAGGTTGGTATTCAAGTAGAATTTGGAAATACAAATTCCCAAAAAATGGTTCCGTCAGGAGTAATGATTCTTGTTGGTGCTTTAGTAATAATGGTAACATCATATCTAAAGATAAAAAATTACAAGATAGAGCAGCCAGAAGCAAATATTTCATAGATTTGAATGCATTGGATTGTATGTCCAAATATTAGTAGCAGATTAAATATCAACCAAGTTGTAAAAAACAAAAATGTTACTATTGAGAAGGGAAGAAATACTTTGAGTTTGGTGTGCTCCCTATTTTTTAATATCAAAACTGCTCCTAGTGATGCAAGTACTAATCCTAATTCCAATGGCTGGTGAGACCATGAGATTAATCCATCAATTCCAAATATGTCATGAGACAACGAGTCTCCAAAACCTGAGAGAATTTGCAAAACAGATCCTATGATTACTAGCTTGACTCCTGTTCCAAGAGAGCCGTGAACAGACTTGCGAAGAATCAGTATACTACCCATTATTGCAGCACAGGCAGTTATAGAGACTCCAAAGTATACCACAATATGAGATGGACTCCAGAAAAATTCCGGCGATTTTTGGAGATGAGAGATGGCATCCCAAAATCCTGCTGAAACAATAATTATTGGTCCAATCACTGCTAAAATTGAAACTAGGAAAACAAGAGTGCTGGATTTTCCAGGGGTAGAACTTGAGAGTCTTTGAATTAGCTTCACTGCAATCCTGTTGATTTGTGGGGGGTATTTGAAATGTGGTATCAGTTGAGAGTTCAGTGCTTAGGTAGGCATCAATGAATTAACTATATTAGATGAGGTACCATAGGAGATACATGTCTCCAGGAATAGGATTAATGAAAAGACGCCTTGAGAAGGAAAAGGATGCCGTTGCACTAGCAGTATCAGGTATTGCAAAAAAGTATGATGTGAAACCTGAGGATATCAAGACTCTGGAGACGAAATATCACGATGATGCAGGAGATTGGTATGTTGCCCTAGGATGGGATGAAAAAAAGGCAATAGTTCAGATGGACTCTGTATTGGGAACTATAACTGAGATTAAAGAGATCTAACCAGTAAATACTCAGGTAAAACTTTGAATTTCTTAGAGTCATTTAACCAAATACCTGACCATGATTCGCTTTCTCCAACCCTATCTAGATATTACATACTCAAATTTGGACTCAAATGCTTAACCGTAATCCTCTTTCCCCATTCCCCCTGATATAATTTGTAATCAAGTAATAAAGAAATTTAATTATCAGGACTAATTTAAAAACAACATGACTACTAGAGCAATTGTTCTTGGCGGTTCACGTGGAATAGGCAAAGCTATTTGCGATTCCCTTAGATCAATTGACATTGATGTCTTTGCTGCATCAAAGACAGACGTTGATACATCAGATTTGGATAGCGTGAAAAAATTTGTTGAAAATCATGCTCAAACAGACATCCTAGTTTTAAACACTGGTGGGCCTCCTCCAAAACCATTTGCAGAAATAACAGAAGAGGACTGGAAATTATACCACAACCAACTATTTTTGGGGTTTTGCACCATACTACAAAACATGAGAATTAATGATAATGGATACATATTCTTGATAAGCTCTACTGTAATTAAAGAACCAAACACAAAATTGATAATCTCCTCAGCATATCGTGCCGCATTTTCCGAAGTCTTTAAAGTGTTAAGCAAAGATTATGCCCAAAAAAATATCAGTTGCATAAACATTGCACCCGGTTACATAAACACAGACAGAACAAGAGAGCTAATAGAAAACATTGAAGAATTTGCAAAGACGTTACCTATGAATAGACTGGGAAAACCTGAAGAGATAGGAGACTTTGTAAAATCAATTATTCAAAATAATATAAAATATCTTTCAGGTGTTACAATAAATTTTGATGGTGCAAACTCTGCATTTATTTTTTAAACTCGACATTAGGTGTGTCTGGCTGACCTGCAATTGCAATTAATCCACCCTCTCGCAGTTGTTGTAGTAGCTGCATGACTTCTTTTTCAACTTGGTTTCTCTGCATTCCTGTCTGTTGAGCAAACACATCTACTAGCTCTGTCACTTTACGCTGACCGTTACATGACTTCCAAAAGTCAACTATAGCTTGATTAACCATAAATCCTTGTTCATGCTCATTTGCTAGTACCATAGAACCATCGTCTTGTTGTACCAGCTTTCCAACTCCTTGAGGCAGTGCAACATCGTAGTTTATTGGGGCAGGCGTATTCATTGCAGCGCCCATATTTTTAATCTTCATCTTACCCTCATCAGTCATCTTATCCATCGACCATGCAGGCTCCCACACAATGTCAATTTTTACATTATTTACTCCAGGAACTTTTTTGGCATATCTTGTTGCATCCTGAATTAACGTCTCATGTAAAGGACAACCTTGGGTAGTCATGGTCATTTTGATATTAACATCATTATTCTCTGTAACATTAATTCCGTAAATCAGCCCCATCTCTACAATGTTTAGAGGAACCTCAGGATCCATACACTGTCTTAACGAATCCTCGATTGCCTGCTCAGAGACTGTACTCATATTGTATACAGCAGTTTGAAAAACAATAAAAACTTTCTAATTATTAGCTTCAAATAATTTTGGGATTGACTCCTCATACGGAGGGGTAGCCACGCCTTTTTCAGTAATAATTCCAGATATTAGTTCAGGAGGGGTCATATCAAATGCGGGATTTATCACGGTGATACCATCAGGTGCAGTTTTTTTATCACCTGTTCCGGTCACCTCAGATCCTTTACGCATCTCAATTATGACATTCTCTGCTTTTGTCTCTAAATCAATTGTAGATAGTGGGGCTGCAACAAAAAAGGGAATTCCGTGTTGTTTGGCCATTGTTGCCACTTGGTACGTTCCAATCTTGTTAAAGACGTGTCCTGTCCTTACAATTCTATCAGCTCCGACTATCACTTTGTCTACTAGTTTGTTTGCCATGGAGTACCCTACGGCAGTATCTGGAATCAAACTAACATCAAAGCCATCATGCTTTAACTCAAATGCTGTTAGTCTCGAGCCTTGTTGGATTGGTCTAGTCTCAGTTGCTATAACCTTGAGATTCTTTCCGCTCTCACGGGCAGCTCTAATCACACCAAGTGCTGTTCCATACGCTACAGTAGCTAATGCTCCTGCATTGCAGTGTGTCATTACGGTATCATTATCATCAAAAAGAGCTGAACCGTTCTTGCCCATCTCTTTGTTTGTTTTTACATCTTCTTCTGCCATCTCTTTGGCCTCTGAGATAACTAATTTTTGGATTTGTTGTACCGTATTCCCAGTTGCAGCAACACTCATAATTTTTTCCAGTCCCCATCCTAAATTTACTGCAGTTGGTCTAGTTGCAAAGAGTATCTTTTTTGCATCTTCTAAATCTGAGAGTATTCCCTCTTTTGTTTCTGCTCTGCTTTGCAATGCAGCTAATGCTAATCCAAATGCCCCTGATACCCCAATTGCTGGGGCGCCTCTAACTATGAGGGTTTTAATGGCATTTGCAATCTGGTTAAAATCATCATACTCTACAAATATCAGTTTGTTTGGTAGTTTGGTCTGGTCAATCATAATTACTTTATTGTCTCTCCATTGTACTGTTCTTAATGAAGAGTCAATGATACTGTCAGGTTCCATGAGTAGAAAATTTCTTATCCATATTTAAAATAATTAGTTCTTTTTCTTCTTTGAACTGTTATATCACCAAAAACATTGGGAAAAACATTGATTGATCTAAAAACATTGGAGAGTTTTGATATACAAGGAATGCACAAAGTCTATGACATATGGCCAAAGATTGCACGAGAGTCATTTGAGTCTGAACAAAATGAAGCAAGTTTTGATGGAATTGATCATATAGTGTTTGCTGGTATGGGTGGTTCTGGTGCAATTGGGGATATCATTGCCTCAATCCTTTCTAAAACTAACATTCATGCATCAGTTATCAAAGGATATCTTTTGCCAAAAACTGTGGATTCTAATACACTTGTGATATCTACTAGCGTCTCAGGAAATACACAAGAGATTTTATCCACACTAAAACTTGCAAATGATACAAAATGTAAAATGATTGCATTCTCATCAGGTGGTAAAATTAAGGATTATTCGATTAAAAATGATATAGAGTTCAGAGAGATTCCTCAGATTCATTCTCCTAGAGCTTCGTTTGTGTCATTTTTGTTTTCAATGCTAAAGGTGCTAAAACCTGTTATTCCTTTGAGAACAAATGATGTTTACGAATCAATAAAAGAGTTGGAAATTCAAAGTAAGGTTATCTCATCACAAAATTTGAATCAAGAGAATCCTGCATTGTCCATGGCAGAATGGATAACTGGAATTCCATTAATCTACTACCCTTGGGGACTACAGTCAGCAGCTATCAGATTCAAAAACTCTTTGCAAGAAAATGTAAAGATGCATGCAATTACAGAAGATGTCATTGAGGCCTGTCATAACGGAATTGTGGCATGGGAGAGACCATCAAATGTGCAACCTATTTTGTTGGAAGGAGAAGATGATTATTTTAAAACCAAAGAAAGATGGAATATGGTAAAAGAGTACTTTGATGAAAACAAGATTGACTTTAGGCAAGTGCATTCAGTAAACGGAAGTATTCTATCAAAGATGGTGAATTTGATTTATTTTTTAGATTATGCTAGTATTTACAAGGCAGTAATATCCAAAATTGACCCTTCTCCTGTGAGATCAATTGATTTTATAAAAGATAAATTAAATGATTGATTTTTAATTTATTTAATTCAAAGACTTTTAAATTAATCATGAATTGTGGATATATTTTTATGAAAAATTAAAGCCAGTGGAATTAAGCATGTTACTGTATGTGATAGTATTGTTTATCACATCCGAGAAGAAGAAATGGATCCTAAAAATAGATTCATTGATTCTGTATAATTGTCGGGACTGAAAATATAAATTTTCTCCAGAGAATCATTCCATCAAATGATCAATCTTCCAAAATCGTCCATCTTTTAAAGGCATGATTTACAAAGTTCTTATGTTTGGTAGAAAGAAAAAACCAACTGTAGAGAAATTATTTGAAACATGCATGAAGCAAGGCACAGAATTCACTCTCAAGGCAACAGATGTTGCAACATACCTCAGGTCACCATTTCAGATATACTGCAACTACTTTGTAGATTCATCAGAAAAGGATCCACAACCTGATCAATACATGATCCAGCTTGCCACAGCTGGAATAAAACATGAAACCGAGATTAATCGTGAACAGTTTCCAGATGCGATTCCTGTAAAGTTTGCTACGCAAGAAGAAGGCTTTAGGATAGTTCTTGATTCCATGACCAAAGGAATATCATCATTTTTGGGTGCTCCTTTATTTTATCTGCCTGACGGAATGCGTGGAATGGCAGACCAGCTTGTTCGTGTTAAAGGCAAATCAGTCTTTGGCTCATACCACTATGTCATCAAAGAAATCAAGATTGCAAAAAATATCAAAGAATCCCACATACTTCAGGCTGCATTTTATAATTATATCATTGGAAAAATTCAGGGGAATACACCAGAGGTATTCTATATTATTAACATGAAAAAAGAAGAAAAACCATTTGCATTTGCAGACTATAAAGAAAAGTTGTTCCAAATCATACAAAACGTTAATGAAATACGTAGTGGTGTCATGCCATCTCCAACATACAGCTCATGCAGTTATCCGTGGAGTAATTATTGTGACAAGATGGCATTAGAGTCAAAAGATATTTCCTTGATTAATGGAATCGGTCTAGGAAAAAAGAAATCTCTCTTGGATCATAACATAAAAAATATTGATGATATCTTGACTTGTGGAGAATCAAGACTTGAAGAAATACCACGTATAGGAAAAAAGACTGCACAGAACTACATAATGTCTGCAAAGGCATTAACTGCTAATAAGACAATACAAAAATCAGAAACAATAACACTACCTAAGAAAAGTACAGAGATTTTCTTGGATTTAGAAGGATTGGACGCATTAACAAGTGATGCCCTTGATAACATTCAAACAGATTATCTGATAGGTGTGTTAGTTCGCAAGGACGGCAATGAAGAATACATTCCATTTGTAGCACACAGTCATAGCAAAGAAAAAGAAATGCTAAACGAATTTCTTGATTTTATGAAAAAGCAAAATGACTATGTCATATATCATTGGCATCATTATGAAAAGACACATCTTACCAAAATGATGGACAAATATGGTACATCCCAAAAAGTACAAGACATGGTATTATCAAAACACGTGTTAATTGATCTGCACAAGATAACAACAAAACAGTTTGTCTTTCCATTTCCAGGTACTGGAATTAAGGCGATAGCAAAATGGATGGGATTTGCATGGAAGCATAATGATGTAGATGCAATGAACTCTATCGGTTTATATCTTAATTATGTCAGGGATTCCAACAAGGTCCATCTGAATCTTATTCTTGATTACAACCGAGATGATTGTGAGGCTACCAAGATAATCAAAGATTGGCTAGTGAATCAAGAAAAATCATAATGAATGAAGAGCAAAAAAAGAGAATAAAGGTATGTATGGGTGTCAAGAAAATGTAGTATCTTTTCGGATTCATTATAGCACAAAAATTGGTAATACTATAAAATTCAAATTACGACAAGACTGGATCACTTGAAAGATTAAACGATTCTGTCAGGCAGACCTAACCATCAGAATCACTTGCACTGTTCTTTTCATGCTTGTTTTTCTCAAGATTCAGTTTCTTCTTACATGCTTTTTCAAACTCTCTAGCAATTCTTTGTTCTTTTCTATCTTCTCTATCGTTGATATCAGTGTATGTTTGAATAATGACTGTTTGCGTTGATTACTTTTTGTCATATTTTAGAGTGAAAGAAATATGTTTTAATTTTATAGATTAAAAAAATTTAAAATATTTGTGTAATTCAAATATTGAATATTTTAAAGAGTTATGCATAAACAGTCAAGGTTTTGTTTATTTCCACGATGCAACAGAACCAAAAAAATGTAGATAAAATCACATATACAGTTAATCTGGAGAAAATCCATATCACGATAATGTTACAAAGATATATCCCCAAAAATCTAAAAACAGAAAAATTGTTCCATTTAAAAGATCAGATATAGTTTGAGACATTTAGGACGCACAAAAAAATAGACATGCACTGTTAATAGAATTTGAACATTTTTCTTCTCAAACTTTGAAAACACATACTACAATTTTCAGAAAAAATGTTTAAGGTTAAATTATTACTAACTTGGATTTTTTTGCTTCATATAGATATGAATTATTTTATCAAATACTCTCTTTGGAAGTATCAAAAATAGGATATTACGGATTCTTTTACGAATTTTTATTGGTTTTTGTTTACGATATTTTTCAAGTTCAATCTCATATTTTATTTTTTCATTCTCAGATAATGTATCTAAAACAGAATTTTTTACATAAATTGAATGGGATATAGACTCATCGCGTTTGGTCTGAGTTAGTTGTTCTTTATGTACTCTATATTTTGCTAAAATTTTTGGGATTAAATGTAATCTACACTTGTGAATCAAGCAAAATCTTAACCATAACTCATGATCTTCTGAATAACCAATAGTTTCATTAAATAACCCATATCGTTCAAACATCGATTTGTGGATTAGACTAGTAGTTCCATTCCCAATATGATGATCTAATAAAATTACATTAAACCTAAATGTGCTTAATCCGTTATAATCTGGCTCGATAAACTGTCTGATTATTTCGCCTTTTGAATTAATAACGTCATAATTAGAATAAAAGATTACATTTGTTTTGTCTGTAATTTTTTCTGATTCCTTTATCAATTCTTCAACTGCATTTGGATACAAAATATCATCTGCACTAAGCCACTTGAACCAGTCACCGGTCATCTCTTTAATTCCAGCATTTAGTGCAGTAGCTGTTCCTCCATTCTCTTTGTGTATTATTTTGATTCTATCTTGGAATTTTTCTAGAATCTTTAAAGAATCATCTGTTGAACCATCATCTATGGCAATAATTTCAATATCTTTGTAACTTTGATTCAAAGCAGATTCTATACAGGGCTCGATAAATTTTTCTGTGTTATAAACAGGAATTATTATAGATACTTTCATTGTATTCATATTCTGCTAAACTCTTTAGGTTTTGGAAGACTTCCACCATTTGATAACAACTCAAATTTTTTCTCTAGGTTTTTTAGTCTTGGTAAATCACTCTCATCAAAACCTTTACCATCAAGATTCTTCTTTGCTAGGATCAACAATTCCAAAAGAAAAGGCATCCCACATTCCTTTGTTATTCCAGGAGGAAGTTTATAGTTGTAGGGGTTTGATTCAACTGCTATTTCAACATCTGTTGAATATGCACGTGATTTCTTGTAATGTAAGTATCCTGCAAGACAAAGTATTGGAATACCAATACTAGCTGATACAAGTGCATAGATTTCAAATGTGGGGAACAATGAATTAATGGATGGGTAATTTGTGATTGCAAGATAGTATGTAAGTATAAGCATATTTCCAAGACCCAACACAAATGTAAAATACTGTATACATCCAGTCCTAAAATAAAACCAAATTCTGTAAAGCATTCTTTTCAATTCAGGATGCCCCACTTGGTGGATTACCCACATAACCACCGTTTATCAGTTTAATCACATCCTTCTCCAGTTTGTCAATCCTGTTTCTGTCATTCTCATCAAGTTTACCATCCTCAATCTTTTTGATCCACATCTTGACTATTTCGAGATGTATGGGAACAACTGCCTCCTTTACATATCCTGGCGCTGCTTTATAGTTAAACGGTTGTGTTTCATTGGATATGTTTTGTTCAGCAGAATATGTTCCTACTTTTTTCATGTGAATCCATCCTGCCAATATGACAGTTGGAACACCTATCAGAATTACCATAGCAATATAGATTTCAAATGTGGGGAAAATAATTAACAGTTCGGAGACTTTCTCAATGGCAAGAAAATAACTACTTGTCAGAATGTTTACAACCCCAACAATCAATGCAAAATAATTGGCATAACCAGTTCTAAAATAGAAAAATGCCCTAAGCCAAACATTTGATCTGGTATTACGCATGTAGGCTGTTGATTAATATGCCTATAAAACTTTTAATGCAAATGCGTTTCAGAAATATTAACAAAAGAGTTTCTATGTTGTAATATTCATTTACTTTATATCATTTACTCTGTATTATTTTCATTTTGGCAGTATATGTTGACTAGTCCTTGAAATATGAACTTACAAGCTTTAGGAGATGGTCAATAACATCATACCATATCATTCCAAGAAAATACGTTATGTCTAGCATGGATTACATTTGACATTCAACCCTTACAATAGAACCCAAAATAAAATAATTTATATTTCCATTCCAAAAAAATCAGATGTGTATTTTACCTACAAAATAAAAGTATCAAATAACATGAATAGATGTTTTCATCATAGAAATTTGCAAAACTTTAAAACGCAATACCAGACATTGAAATGCTCGTGTGAGTTTTTAGTCCAATGATTGTAATAGTGCCACCTTTCATCAGAGGAGTAGAATCAAATCAAGAAATATTTTGGTCCAGAATTGAAAAAGAGTTTAAAGATTCAGTTACAATAGATACTGCCAAACTAAATATTTCTTTGCAGCAAAAATTAATAGAGTTGAAACCTGATTTGGTTATTTCAGTTTCTGATGTGGGAAAAATATCAGATTATAAGACAATTTCATTTGTAGAAAATCCGTTTCTTCATATGAACAAATCGTGTAATTCATTCTTGCTTAAAATGAGATTAAAGATTAGAAAGAGACAATCATATGCAACAAAAACTCAATTGCAAATAGAATCCTTGAAGGATTCAATCAAGGTAACTAATTCTAATTTTATGGCAGAAATGTATCACAAGGTAGGTAAATTCAAGGTCATACCAATGGGTGTGGATCATGAATTGTTCAGACCAATGGATAAGAAAGAACTAAGAAAAAAATATGGTTTGCCAATGAATAAAACAATAAAGATTTTTGTTGGAAGCACACATCCTGTGAAAGGTTGGAAACACATTAAGAAGATGATTCAAGAAGATACATCTTGTTATTGGATTTTAGTTCTAAAAGATGGGGATATTAGCTCAGGTCATAACTTTGTCACATTTTGCAAGGTATCACAGAATATTCTTGCAGAGTTGTACAACTGTGCAGATCTGCTAGTGGCAAAAAGTGTTGTGGAAAGTTTTGGGCTGGCAGTTGTTGAGGCAATGATGTGTGATTTGCCTGTAGATGTTACAAAGACGGGTGTGTTCTGGGATTGGGATCCTGATATGAATAATCCAAGAGACGAGGCAATGAAGAAGGGATTAGACAAGTACACTTGGATGAAAAACTGGAGAGAATTTGTATCTGAAACGATTTAGAAAATTTGTTGGTCCAAGTTATAGAAAAGTCAGACCGATAATAATGCCAAAATACAGAATTAACAAAGTTTCAAACTCTAAAATCAGAAAATTTCAGAATAAGAATTTAGATGGTATAAGATTGGTGGGATTTTTGCAGATACACAATGAAAGCAAGAAAGGTAACCTAGAAAGGGCATTGAATCATTTATCCAAGATTTGTGATGAGATAGTAATTTATGATGATGGTTCAACAGATGATAGTTATGAAATAGCTTCCAAATATACAAAACATATCATTAGATCAAAGATAAATGATTTTAAAAATGAGATGGAACATAAACAAAAATTGCTTGAATTGGCATTGTCTTTGAATCCTGACTGGATAGTGTGGCTTGATGCAGATGAAGTTTTTGATAGAGATGGTGAAGACTTTGGAATCAGAGCTCTTTGCAAGTACGGACAAACCAAAAATATTGATGGGTTTTCATTCCAAGAATTTAACCTATGGAAAAATGAGAACTGTTACAGAGTAGATGAGTCGTGGCATAAATTATGGCAACCCAGATTGTGGAGAAATACCAAAAGATTGACATTTGATATAAAATTTGGATTACATCAAGGTCAATGTCCACAAAACTTGGAAAAAATATCTATATCTGAAATCAAGGTTATTCATTATGGGTTTTCATCAACAGAGAAGATCAATGAAAAATATCAGATGTATAAAGAACATGGTCAAACAGGATGGCTTCTTGAGAGAATAAAGGATGAAGAAGGGATAGAATTAAAACCGTTTTCAAAAGAGTGGTTTCCGTTGTCAACTCAAAATTATTATAAAAAATCAGAAGGAAAAGAGTAATGAGAGGTAAACGTTGATCGTGATATTAAATGATTCTATTAGAGGAGTAGAATCAAATCAAGAAATATTTTGGTCCAGAATTGGAAAAGAGTTTGAGGATTCAGTTTCAATTAACATCGCCGAATTAAATGTCTCTTTGGAAGAAAAGCTAAAAGAACTAAATCCAGATTTGGTTATTCAAAATGCCATATTAGGAAAATTGACAGATTACAAGACAATTTCATTTGTACAAAATCCTTGGCCTGAAATGAAGAGATTGCTTGAATCACCTATAACTAGAATGTGGATGAAGTTTAGAGGAAGAAGTCCATTCTATGATAAGATAATGAAGTTGCAGAATGAATCCTTGAAAGATTCAATCAAGGTAACCAATTCTAATTTTACAGCAGATATGTATCACAAGGAAGGTAAATTCAAGGTCATACCAATGGGCGTGGATCATGAATTGTTCAAACCAATGGATAAGAAAGAACTAAGGAAAAAATATGATTTGCCAACAGATAAGACAATAAAGATTTTTGTTGGAAGCACACATCCTGTGAAAGGTTGGAAACACATTAAGAAGATGATTCAAGAGGATACATCTTGTTATTGGATTTTAGTTCTAAAAGATGTGGATATTGGCTCAGGTCATAACTTTGTCACATTTTATAAAGTATCACAGAATATTCTTGCAGAATTGTACAACTGTGCAGATTTGCTAGTGGCAAAAAGTGTTGTGGAAAGTTTTGGATTGGCAGTTGTTGAGGCAATGATGTGTGATTTGCCTGTGGATGTTACAAAGACTGGTGTGTTCTGGGATTGGGATCCTGATATGAATAATCCAAGAAGTGAAGCATTAAAGAAAGGATTAGACAAATACACTTGGATGAAAAACTGGAGAGAATTTGTATCTGAAACGATTTAGAAAATTTGTTGGTCCAAGTTATAGAAAAGTCAGACCGATAATAATGCCAAAATACAGAATTAACAAAGTTTCAAACTCGAAAATCAGAAAGTTTCAGAATAAGAATTTGTCAGGGGTTAGATTGATTGGAATAATGCCTATGTATAATGAAAATAAAAAAGGTAATTTGGAAAGAGCATTGAATCATATTTCTAGTATTTGTGATGAGATAGTAATTTATGATGATGGTTCTACAGATGGTAGTTATGAAATAGCTTCAAAGTATACAAAACATATTATCCGTTCAAGTGTGAATTGTTTTGCAGAAGAAACTAAACATCATCAAGAAATGATTGAGATGGCAGTGTCCTTAAAAGCTGATTGGATATTGGATATGGCGTTTGATGAAGCTTATGATAGAGATGGTGTAAACTTTGGAATTAGATCACTTTGTCGATATGGAGATAAAAAAGGCATTGATGCGTTTTCTTTTCTAATATACAATTTGTGGGGAGGAAATAAGAATTATCGGGTGGATAAAACATGGAATGTAAATTGGCAGTGTAGGTTGTGGAAGAACAGTGGGAAATTAAAGGTTGATGAAAAATATGGATTGCATAAAGGTATAGTTCCTGGAAATTTAGGTCCAAGATACAAGACAGAAATTAAACTTATTCATTATGGGTTTATCTCTAAAAAAAGAAATGATGAAAGATACAAAGTGTATAAAGAAAACAATCTTACAGGTTTTGATTTAGAATGGCTTACAGATGAAAAAGATTTAGAATTAAAGCCATTTTTGAAGGAATGGTTTCCTTTAATTTGAATTGGATAAATGTATGAGCTGAAAAATGGATAATCTAAAGGTGAGATGAGAAATTAGAGAGAATTTGTATATCGTTGTTTGATTAAATATTTTTGAAAGCGTATATTCTCCAGTAGCTATTGTTTCCATCGGTCCAGTCATAGTCTCCAAAGTTATCAACCTTAAAGCCACATTCAGATATTAAATCTAAAATTTCTAGATGTGAATAGTATACAACTCCTTGTCTTTTTTTTGTACAAGGATTTTTAGAAGGATTAGCATCATTCATAAGAAATTGGCAAAAAATTGTTCCATTGTTTTTTAAAATATTTTTTGCAGATTGTAAATAATTTTTTGTGGCTTCTGGAAAAATATGCTGAAAGACAGTCATTTCAAAAATAATGTCAACACTATTTTTTGGGATTACGTTTAAGAAATTCTCGTCTACTTCATAAAATTCATAGTTTTTTAGATTTAGTTGTTTGAATATTTCTTGAGCTTTGGTAATGATTGTTTCACTGATTTCAAAACCAATTACTTTTGAAGCATTTCTAAATAACATCTGTGCAAGAAACCAACCACCACCAAAACCAATCTCAAGGACAGTTTTGTTTTTTACGTCAATGTTGTCAATCTTTAATGTTTTACTCCATCTATCAAAAAGCCATGAATTATTGGTTTTGTGGTCTGTTATTCTCTTTATACTATCTTGAACAGAAGGATGATAATCTTTCTTGTGTAGTTTATCCCAACTTGTTTTTTGAAGCTCATCTTTTGTTCTGAAAAAAATCATCTTCGATGTTTGAAATTAAAATTACTATTATATAGATATGCGAGTATGAAATAATTATTGATGGGTCTAACTAAAATCAAAAAAATTATACCATTTAACAAATACAAACCAGTAGAGTATTGGCAAAAAAGGGGCGTGCAATATCAAAACAATTTTGTTCATAATGATTTTTTTAAAACTCAAGAAGATGTCATTCTAAACCATCTAAAGACCATGGAATTTTCATCTGTTTTGGAATTTGGATGTGGTTTTGGAAGAATTACCAAACTAATTCTTGATAATTTTCCTATTCAAACCTACAATGCTTTTGATTTGTCAGTTGATCAGATAAACAATGCCAAGAAATTATGTATTAACTTGGATGTTAAATTCAAAGTATCTACAATCCAAGAATATGTTGATCAGAACAAATATGATATTATAATAGGAAGTGAAACACTGATGCACATTTTACCGTCAGATATTCAAACCGTGGTTGAGAAATTAAGCAAATTTACCAATTCTGATATGATAAATATTGATTTTTATCAAGATAAAAAAACTGTAGAACTTGCCAAACATAACTTTCTTCATCAGTATGATACAATTTACAAAAATATTTCAAATATCAAGAGTGTTTCCAAAACAAAAATAAATGAAAAACAGTGTCTTTTTCATGCTAGTTTTACATAGTCTGTGAAAAAAGTATTAACATGATTTATTTTTTTGTGGTTTTATTGAATCTCTAAGAGATAAAATATGTGAGACATGGGCATAACTATTTCTTAACCGATAATAATGTAATTTGAAATTAGCAGGTAATGGAATGTTTTAGAAATTTGTTGAAAGTATGTTTGTATAATCTGAATTGAAACCTGCAATGTCTGAATTCTTGACAATTATTCCTCCTGTTGTAAAATATCTAGAACTAACTCTGTGATTTAATTATTAACATCGAGATAATCTCATTCATCCCCACTTTCACCAAAGTAAAGATTATACAAACCACAGAATCATAATATCATACTTGTTCAAGAATCATCATGTATAAAATCCATAAATTTTCCATGAAGACCAGGCATTTCATTATGTAGCCATTGGTATAATCTACCAAATTCATAAGTTTCTTTAATCACATACTCTTCAATTTTGTCATATTGTTTTTCTTTATACCATAAAGGTATTGGACTTCCACTATGTTCTTTCCCAGTCATCTTATCCAAGCCTGAATTGCGAAATTCTCCTTTATTCATTAAAACTAAGACACTTTTCAAATCTATAAACGGTTTAGAGAACACGCTAATTGGAAATTTTTTATACTTTGTAGATTTTTCTAAGAGAAATTTATGCTCAAAACCCAAATTCACCCCAACTGGAATAAAATCAAAAGGATAAGAATTAACTATTGACGAATCAACAATAAATTTTTGTAGCATCTCTGATTCTCCTAATTCCCATTCTTTTAGAATGTGGAGATCACCTATTGGTTTTCCAGTACCTCGTTCTAATTCTTGATACTGAATCGTGATTATTTTATTACGTACTTCGTCTGTACCTGTTGTTTCAATGTCAAGATAATATGATGCCGTATAACATTATAGTTTTAGAATTATTTAAATTTTTTAATAAAGGGTTTTGTCTAATAATCGTGATATAGACTTTATTCCAAATTTTTGTTTAAACTTGCTGTTTGGATGATAGTTTTCCAACGATTCAGACCATCAACTTCAATCATAAAAGCCTGGGCAGGGGTTTACCCCTCGAAACGATTCCAAATGTTATAGTATATTATTGCAAGAAATGTAATGGTGAGCCGTTAACTACAGGAGACAGACATAACTTTTGTCATATCTGCAAGGGACAGATTGTCGAGGGACTAGGGTTAAAGACCCAGACACGAAAAAACAGATCTGTGTGTGTGATAATTGCTATCACGAAATAAAAGATTAAAGCCTATTATTCATATTTTTGGCAAATTTTTGAATCGGAATTAAATCTGTATTTTGTGTCTTGGGTCTCGCCAACCCAACAGAACCAGAATTAGATAATTTATTATAAAACTGATAAATCATTTAATCAGTGATTAAAAATGAGTTATGTGCAAATTACTGAAATTGAGCAGATGAAAAAAATAAGTGATGGATATTTTTTAAGGACCAAATTACAATATCCAGTTCACGTGCAAAAAGATGATGTGCTTCATAAATATGATTGTAAGGTGATCAAAGAGACAGTCATGTATAATCACACACATCCACTAACAAAAATGCCAACTAATCATAATTATTTTCACATAAAATCAGGTGATGAAGAGGGGTTAAAGAAATATGCAGAAAAAAGAACTTGTAGATGTTGGGATTAGATTATTTCAAAGAAAACACACAATTCACAACATCCACCTAACTTTACACCTTGTTTCATTTGTGTAAAACACTTATTTTATTTTCCGACCCCAAAAAACTGTTAATATTATTTGATTGGATCAATCATTCTAAATTTTTATGCTGTTTAATTTCTAACAGGTTTTGCTAAAAATTGTCCGATGTTGCAATCGAAGGATTTTGTGGTTCATTAGAAGGATACTTGTTTAAAATAAAATTTTGGTTACAATTTGAAACTTCTTTTAAAAAAATTGATTGGTAATACATTAAGACGTATAAAAAACCTAAAGTTTGAATCATTAATTTTTAAAATTGTAATAAACACAAGTTTATGATAAAATATCTGGACTAATACTCATTATGAATTAATATTTGAGAGAAAAATTTTTGAGAAAAAACAGTCTTGTATATTGCAGCAGATGAATCAAAAAACTCTATAGTAAAAAATCAACGACAATTTTACAAGAATTTCCAAAATTTGGAGCATTATAAAATCAACCACAAACTAGATAATGTTTAAAATATGACTGAGTAACCGATCTTTACAATTATAGAGCAACTATGAACTTTACGAAATCTCAAAAAGAATGGTCAATACTTGGAATTTACATAGATGCAAGTTTTGCATTGACAAACAAAAAATAGTCTTAGATATGAGTAATATTATGTGGAATGGGAAATCTACCATCTATGATTCTTACCTACGGATAAAAAATTCTGATCAAAGCAGAGTCGGAATAAAACAAAAAACAGGCAAAGTATTTCCAAATATTGATCAAATGATGATCGGTGAGGCAAGGCAATTCAATCTAGCGGTTTTACATATTGACGTGGATGGTTATACCTACTTGATGAGTAAGTTAGCAGATCAGAAAAAATTACGATTTATAAATTCATTTTTATCTGAAATGGGAGTTACTGTTAGAGATTATTCTGGACGTGTTGAAAAATTTATTGGCGATAAAGTTACAGCAGTTTTTGGGATTGGTGAAACATATGAATTAGGATGCGAACACTGCCTAGATTGCGCATTAACAATGTTAACAAAAATAAAATATTCAATCAATCCTTATTTTGAAATTATTGGCATCCCTACATTTTCTTGCAGTGTTGGCATAGATTTTGGAACTACAGGGATAGCCAGAACTGGAATTCACAATTCAACGCAATTCTCACTAGTTGGCAATACTGTTAACATTGCATCACGGTTGGAAGAATTGGCTTCACATAATCAGATTTTGTTAGGCGGTAATCTTTATGATAATTTACCTCAAAATGAAAAAGAAAGATGTAAAAAAATATCTGTTTCAGATTGGAAATGGGAGATTAAAAAGCGTCCATATCCAGTATACGAATATGCAGCATGTTGGCATGGATATCCATTAGTGTAAAATGTCTTCTAATTCAGATCAAAATAAAATTAATTTTGCAAAAAACATATTAGATCATAACAGTGATTTAATCAGTCTTATAGATACCAAAGCAGGGCTTGTTTTAGGTTCTGCTGGAATTATTCTTGGATTGTTGTCTTTTTTTGACAGAGAAACTTTAGGAAATGCCATCATTCCATTATTTGTAACAATGATGTTGCTACTGGGAACAATATGTTTTTCATTTTTTACAATATTTCCAAGATTAACAAAAAAAATCAAAGGAGAAACTGCAATTTTTTATCCTGCAATTGTACAATTTACTATAGAAGAATATAAAACAAAATTAGAGAATATCAGTCCTGAAGAGATTCTCAAAGATTACATAAACAATATTTACAGTCTAGCAAAAGTTCAAGAGAAAAAATTCAATCATTTAAGAATATCGATGGGGCTCATGATTGCATCATCAGTATCATTAGTTGTTACATTGATGTGTTATTTTATCCAATTTGATCTTTTAGATTTATTTTCATCATGAATAGATAATATCTGTAATTCTAATTTTGAGACTAGCTCCTTATTTTGCCTTATTTCCCAACTCTAAAAACTGTTAACATTCTTTGGTTGAATCATCATTCTAAATTTCCTATTGCATTACAATCATTTTGTTGTACAAACAAACTTTCATTTTTAACTCATGAATCATGTTTTCCCTCTTGTGAGATGTCTAACTCATTCTAAAATAGGTTTTGTTAAGTTATCGGGGCTTGAGACAAAATTTTATTCGTGTTAACTGTCGGGGCTTTTCGAATTCGATTTTATCGGGTTACAGTGGACTAGAATAGGTTTTAAAACATGAAATATGGGTCTTATTACGATTCAGAAAAATCCATGCTATTTTTTAATTTTTAGGAGATCATGATTTTATGCTTCGGGTCTCGCCAACCCAACATAATCATAATTTCTTATCTATAACTATTCAGCAAAAAAATCTTCATCAATCTTTTTTAATTGATATGTATCTCCTTGTTCAAAACCAATATTATGATCAAACATTAATTTTGTAAGTTTTGTACCATCAATCAGGATTATTTTACTATCTACTGTTTTTACAAATTCAATTGCATTATTTGAAAAAGATGATGTAGTTATGAAAACTCCTTTTTTTGATTTTTTACCTGATAATGCTCCTGCAAAATCACGTATTTCTTTGATAGGAATCGTGCCTTCCCATCTTTTTGCTTGAACATAAATCTCATCAAGACCTAATTTGTCTTGTTTTATCATTCCATCTATTCCTCCATCCCCTGATTTCCCAGTTATAGTGCCATCTCCATACCCCATCTTTTCTAATAAAACAACTATTGTCTTTTCAAAAAAGTCAGAAGGATTTGATTTCATTTTTTCAAGAATATCAGATTCTAAACCTCTACGAATCTCATTAAACCCATCAATTATTTTATCCTCAGGACTCTGAATTGCTGTTTTAATGTCAATAGAACTAGTTTTTTGCTTGCCAACGTATTTCTTTTTTCCATAAAATTCTACGAATGATGGAAATTGTTGTAAAAAAGTTCTATCTATTTCTAATAGATTTTGTTTGAGAACTTTGTGTCCTTCATTTGTTATCTGTGTATAACCATATTTTGGATCAATTAACAAACCAGCTTTTTTCATATATAATCTAGCCCAATTGGTTCTACTTGAAAAAATTGTTTGATGTAAATTATTAGGTTTTAATTGATTAGCATCTTCATCTGACAGTTTAAGTTTTGATATAAGGGATTTTTTTACATCTCTCATTGACCACACTTTATCATCTTGAACACATTTGAGTAATGGCAACATGATTGATTCAAAATCAGGGATGGCCATACAACTATTGAAATTATCCAAGTAATAATTTTAGCGATCATTTTTATAATTTTCATATTTTAAGCTCTGGTGTATTTTGGTGATCCGATCAATAGAATACGTCAGAATCTTTGAAAATATGATCTAGTTAGAGGATAGAGGTTCTATGTTTTGATTAGGTATTTCTACCAAACCAATAAACGATAATAACATGCAAAATTCTTCTATTTTCATTACCATTTGGGTCTGAACACTTTCAGGTCTCAAGAAATCCATGATCACTAGGTCTTTAGGTAGATATGCAGGTGTGAAGATCATCCGGAGGATCAAGTGATTATCTAGTCCCACATTTAGGACATCCAAGAATTTTAGTCATGATTGCGCATTAGTAAACTCATTTGATTCAGCTTCTGCGGTATAAACCAAATCCAATAATCTAGAAGTAAAACATAATATGCTTTTAGATGTTTTTGAATCTGAAATTAATGATGTGTGGTTGGCTGTATTTCCTTCATTTCTAATATGATCAACCCATATTTTCATATTAGGTGTAATGAAACGATTTTTCTCTAAATAAGTTAAATAATTTACAAACGATTCCCCTTCTTTTGCACCTTTGTCGACTGCCACATGCATGATTATTTTTCTACATAATAAAACAGAACCTGTGTATGCATTAGTAGAGTGACAAGCACGTGTTTCCTCATATGCTTTCTCTATATCTGATGGAAGATTATTGATTTTCTTTCCAAATTTAATCTTTGGTATTACATTTCTATTAAAATCAACTATAGATCCACGAGTGCAATTAGGGCATACAACCCATGAATATCTATTTGAACTAGTATCCTCTATGATAAATGCAAGTACAATAGAACCAACCTTTGATTCACAATGAGCACAAATTATCTCAACGGTTCCTCCGTCTTCCTGTATTTTTGGATAGTATATTGGATATCCATTAATTGCATCCATACCAAATAAAAATTTAACAAGTGTTAAAAATGTTCACTCAATAATTATCTAACCAAACACATATTCTTTCTATGTATTTTGTATAAATCATGAATCAATTGTTTACATATATGAGACATGGGTATAATTATTTCTCATCTTGGTTCTGTTGTATCTTCGACAGATGAAATGAGGATTTTATTCAGATTTATCATAGAAACTAAAGATTCTGGATTCTTTGCACTAACTAAATGCAATGTGCCATTATTCATCCGTAGTGTCACTAAAGAATTACGTTCATGGAATTTTATTACAACAAGGAGTTTAAATTCCAGGTACTACATTTACTGGTATATACAACAAGAGCCTAAGGGCACTACAGGACTATCGTATAAACGGGTTTTTGAGTCAAATTGATCATCTCAACTTGCCAATTGCAGAGACTGATTTTAAAGTGCGTGCTGCTACAAAGGCAGTCCCTATGCGATTCTGATAAAAACAATTCCTGGATTTGGGGATTACTCTGCACTGGTCGTATCCTCTGAGATTGCAGATATTACAAGATTCAACGACTCTCACAAGCTTTGTGCATATGCAGGTGTTGTTCCATCAGTTAGAAATTCAGCCGATACAATACACTACGGTTCCATAACAAAAAGAGGAAGCATGACACTTCGATGGATTCTCACAGAGGGTGGTGCCCATTCACATACAGTGCATGCCCCAAACAGTGACATTACAAAATTTTACAATAGTCTCAAAAAGAGGAAAGGATCATCAAAAGCAACAATTGCTACTGCATCCAAACTGTTGCGTGTCATCTTCTGGATGCTAAAGGATAAAAGAGAATTTGTACAAAATTACAGTTAGAACCACCATAAATTGCGTTGTAATATGTGAGGGTCAAGCCTCGTTTTGTAACTGCGAATAATCCTAACTAGAATGAAGATAGCATTGAGGATTAAGCCTCGTATGGATAATGTCTGCCATCTTTTCATTGGAACTATTATTTAGTGAAAGCTATGCCCCAATGTTTGAAAAAGGGGTAAAATATGAAAACAATTCACATGGATACAGAATAGTTTAATTTTATAACTTCCATAATTTTGCAAATATATCTTGTGTAGATTTTGATGAGCAATTCAATATGCAATCAGGATTTTTTTGATATCTATGAGGAAGCCCAATGTGATCTGGCTTGAACATGTTAATTCTAAAGAAATCTTCGTTAGAAGTTAACGGAATATTTTTTTGAATACTATTGTATTTTATTAATTCAGAAATAATGCCTAATCCTGCAAAAAATGAAACAAATGAAATGCTAGCATGTTTTTCTCCTTGATCTGTTTGAATTTTAATTTTACCACAAATTTCCTTTGCATATACTTCTTTGAAAGACTTTCCAACGTGAATTTTGAATTGGTTTGCTTTTGATCCTAATTTTTTAACTAAAAATTCTAAATGTCGATGAGAGAATTTTTCATCATTATTAAAAGCATTAGTAACTATCTCAATTGGGATACCAGTATGATTAGATATCATAATTTGGTGATTAGATTCTTGTGTAGAATCAAAAATACAACATAAACATGCATTTTCCATGAATTTAATTGCAGTGATAGAAACCAAAACTCCGCCAGTAGAACCATGAAAAATTAACTTTGGCAATTCTGATTGAATTTCATATCTAACATTATTGTTATCTACAGTGGATAAAATTATAGGATGATTTGTTGCGTATTGTTTTTGAAATTCTAAAAATGTCATTGAGAATGCATTGAATTTCAAATTTTGTGTAGAATATTTCTCAGCAATTTTAGCTTTATTTTGATCTAAATTTTTTATAAATGCAATAGGGCATCGATTAAGGTTTGATTCATCAAAACAATCATGATCTATAACCGATACATTGCCTTTGATGTTTGGAATTTGATTTAATCCAAAGACCACGCTACTTCCTACAGCACCAACTCCAACAAGTAATATATTTTCATTTAATATTATATTAGATGGAAAATCTGAATTTATATCAGTTAATGAATAATCTAAAAATGAAAATACAAAATGTTCAGAATGCATAGTTGTTAGTTTATCCTTACTTCCAGCAATTTCTAAGAGACGTTTGAAGCATTCTGTTGCTCCAAAACATCCACTTCCCATAGCTCCTATTGGATTAATTTGTTGAGAATCAGGAATCAAAAGTGGTTTATTACAAGATAGATGTGAAACCCATCCATCAGAGTATAATCTGATTGTAAAAATACCATGATTTGATGTGTTGCCTATAGAGATTACAATATCAAATTTTTGAGAGATTCCTGAAATATTAGTTCCTATTTCTTTTGAAATAGAGATTAATTCGTCTTGAAGATTTTTAAATTGTTTAGGTAAAGAGATTGTAAGATTATTAGTGAATCTGCTAACTAGATTTACAACAGTTCTGGCAATTAAAATGCCATTTTCTGTTTCAAGATATTCATCTCCAGTAATTAGAATATTTCTGGAATAGAATGATTTGAAATCAGATTTATCTATATGGTTATCCAAAAGTAAATTACTACGGTCATGACGAATTTGAGACATTTTATTTATTCTCCACAAAGTTAAACCGGTTTTGAATCTCGTCGTTAATTAATTCATACCATTTCCCAGAACCAAGATATTCATAAATTTTACATTTTGAAAAATCTTGAATTTCACGCCCAAAATATGGAACAACTATAGAAAATAGTCCCCTTCTATGTGAAATCGGTCGCTCGTTATCTAACAACGAATGAAATGCTTCTGCAGGGTGAGAATGAATCTGTGCTACTAATATATGATTTGTTTTATGGATTTGCTCTGCAATCATAAAAGTACTTTGTAAAGGAACTTTGGCAAAACATCGACTATTTTTAAATTTAGGATAGTCTTCAGCAAATATTACTTTAGAAATTTCTGCGTCTTTATCATCTAGTTCTCCTATCCAATATGCAATATTTTCTTTGAATTCTAAACCAGCTTTTTGAAATTGTTGAATTGTTTTTTTGAATAATCTATTTGGAATGTTAACATGATGAATTTTAGAGGGTATTTTATTCATTTTAATTCACTTCGATGATTTGTTTGTAGATGTGTATTACAGTTGTAGACAGACTGTGAACATTTGGATCATACATTCCATTATGATGTAGTTTATACGCACTAGTACCTGCTAAACATATCCAACGTGAAGTTTGATTTTTAATTTTGAATGCTTGTTCATTATCTTGTGGCCAGTACTTATCACTATCATCATTTTTTGTTTGGGGATTTACAAATAGATAATTTCCAGGCTCTAATGGAAAATTATCAGGCAATATAATCTTAAGCAAAAATGATGTATTATCTTGTTTTCTAGTAATAGTAACATAAAGAAATCCATTTTCTTCCTGTACAGAGTTTAAACCAATTAGTTTTGAACTAATTTTGATTAATATTTTAATTTTTTCTTGTTTAATGTTTTGTGCTAGAAGATCGTTCATTGTAAATTTTCCACACAAATATTTAAAAAAAATAAACTAGCAGATGGTAATAACAAATGCTTACAAATCATTTGTTTACTAGCATATTTTTGGAAATTCATTTTGATCCTACCAGTTGTTCAGTACATAACCAAAGTTCATCTTTGTCTTGTATTCCCTCTGTTACAAGAGATTTGGCATCATCAAAGATTCTGAATTTATTATCCTTCTTTTTGGCAAGTTTGTATTTTACACTTGGAGTTGGAACCATACCAAAATGTGCCAAAGCATCAGTTTTGACTGCACCAACTAGTGCATCGAGATTAAACTCGAATTTACTCTCGCCTCCATCTAACGTTAGAATCTGGATATGGATCTTTCTGTATTCATTGTATTTTGACATGTTATTATTTACCATCATAAGTAATAGTATTTAAATGTTTATTTGTATCTACTATAGTTACAATTAATTACATTTTGTAGTTAATTGTATTTGAGAATCAAAGTGAATAGATAAATGATAGTAATTTACTCAAAGAGACATCTTGAGTATGAACGATTTGAATAATCAAACAAAGAATACAGAGCTGGAAGAGAATACAGAGCTGGAAGAGAATACAGAGCTGGAAGAGATTACAAAATTTGAAACCATGGCATTGTTAGAGTATTCAGATTCAGGAATTTTCAACTATTACAGACTAATAATTTTATGTGGATTATATCGGGAAAAAATTGTTAGTTTTCCACTTTTGAAAGAATTAACAAAAATTAACAGTGCGGGAAATCTGGCTAGTCATTTGAAAGCTTTAGAAAATTTAGAATTAATAGAATATCACAGAAAGGAAGCAGGAAGACGCATTTTGGCCTTTTATTCAATTACTGACAAAGGGAAAATGGTAGTGAAAAATAACATTCAAAAACTAAAAAGTGTTTTAGATGTTTTAAATAAAGATGAATGATGACTAAAACAGAATTAGAAGAAGTGTTTGCTAAATTAGGAATGAAACCCAGTATAAGCACATTTAATGATAGAATCAAATTACAAAAAATAGTATACCTTACCGAAAAAGCCTTTGGGGTAAAACTAGGGTTTTCATCATCATTTAGTTGGTATTTACATGGACCATATTCTTCACTTCTAACTCAAGTGATGTTTAACGATAAAGAAGGAACTAGTATAAAACTATCAAGTACAGATATTGAGAAATTAAAGAAAGCTAGAACATTTTTTAATAAACATGGACAAACTGTGCATCAACTTGAATTAATTGGTTCATTATTTTATATTTTAGAAATTATTAAAAAATCAAATCAAGAAATTGATCCAATCAAATGGTTCTTAAAATTAAAACCCCAATACAAAATAGAAGAGATTATGGAAGCAGCTGAAATTCTAGAAAAATTAGAATAATGTCAACAATTCTATTCTAGAAAATAATATTTTATATCTTAAAAAAAGAAAAAATGATAAAAAAAATAAAGATTATTGGAGGGGTCTACCCCATAAAATGGGACCGTTTTTTGCTCTATTTTTCGTAGGATTTTATCCACCCCTGTCTACAATCTCAATTTCAGAAATATCTATTACAATGACAATATTTTCTTCCAGTTTCAGATGTATCTTGAGGTGTAGCTTGTTTACTCTTTTTCAGATGATTCAATACGTTGTAGTTTTCGTTTTTCCTTTTAGGTGGTGATTTTATCAAATCTTCTATCTGTCTAAATGGGAGATGCATATAGAGATGACAGCATCCTAACGCTTCCATGAATGATTCAAGATAGACAAATCGATGTCCCTCCTTGCCACGATTCATCTTCTTGAGTTCCATGTCCCATTGGTTTAGGGTATCAAAAAATAGCATGATTTCCATTCTTTTAACTAGTGATTTGTTGTATTTTTTTCCAATTGTGTTTCATGAGATATGAGAAAACTTTTTGATCTAAAGATTGAGTGGTAAATTAATTAGATCTAATCATGATGTAAAGCACAACATAATATTCACAAAAATATCAATAATGAAAATATGACCAAGATCAGCTAACACACATTCTTTTGAGTACGCCTCACAACCATTATTATGATTCAAAAGATATCATCACACTATCAAAAAAGACATAAAAGATACAACAATGGTGATAAGCCATGCCTAGATTTGCAATAAATGTATTATGTCAAAATTCTGATGAAATCTGTACTCACGTAAGAAAAGATTTCATGGCAGATTATAAAATTGAAAATGCAAAGGATACTGATGATTTTGATCATGTAGGAATTAAAGAATTTGCTACAATCGAAAAAGCTTCAGAAGAGGCAAGAAGATTAAAACGTGATTCCAATGGGGATATCCTAGATATTTCTGTTTCTCCTGCATAAGATTTGTACCTCCTAGAGTATTGTTTGTATATTCTATAGAATAAATCTTTAGAACAAATAATTAGTAATTTGGAAAATACTACAAATCAATATCTGGATAAAAAAAGTGCAATAAAATATGGAAATACAAAAAAGATGATTGTCAGAATCATCTAGAACAAAACTCTTAGGAATCAAATTAGGGAAGAAGAAGAGACTTGATTCAATACAATTCACATCTATCTCCAAAACATACTAAAGTTATATGAGATGGTACACAAATCAATATAGTGTCATCTTCCCTCAAATACATGATCGTCCTAGGCATAAGGCCTGACATCATTAATTACCAACCAATTGTACATGAATTAAAAAAAAGAAGATGTAATGTCACTATTGTTCACACAGGACAGCACTACTCTTATTTCTTTGATGGACTATTCTTCAAACAGCTAAAGTTCCCAAAACCAGACTATCATCTCAAAGTTGGATCAGGTACACAAGCACAACAGTTAGGAACACTAATTGAAAGATTTGAAAAAGTCTTGCTAAAAGAAAAACCAGATCTAGTCTTTTCATTCTCTGATGCAAATCCAGCACTATCAGCAATAGTTGCATCAAAGATGGGAATAAAAATTGCTCATTTAGAGGCAGGAATGAGAAGCTATGACTGGAGAATGCCTGAAGAGAAAAACCGCAGATTAATTGATAGTATCTCGGACTACCTATTCACACCCACCACAGATACAAGACAAAATTTATTGCAAGAAGGCCACCAACCACACAGTATCTTCCGTGTTGGAAAACCAATTCATGATGTCCTGAATAATTTTAAAAAAGAGATAGACACAAACAAAATCTTAGAAAAATTACAATTAGAAAAAAAAGACTATTTTCTAGTCACTGCCCACAGACCAGAAAATGTCGGAGTCAAAAGACCCCTCAAAAATATCATAGAGTCACTAAATGAGCTACACAAAAAATATGATAAAGATATCATATTTCCCATCCACCCAAGGACACGTAAATCAATCAAAAAATTTGGTTTAGTACTATCAAAAGGGATCAAGTTACTTGATCCGATAGGATTTTTAGAGTTCTCAAAGTTGGAAAAAAATGCATTTTGCTGCGTCACAGATTCAGGTACTGTACAAGAGGATTCCTGCATATTCAAAGTACCATGTGTCACAATGAGGATAAGCACAGAACGCTCAGAGACTGTTAAAGTAGGTTCAAACATTGTTGCAGGTCTCAACAAAAAGCACATCATACAGGCTGTAAACACAATGATTAACAAAAAGCCCAACTGGAAAAATCCATACGGCAAACCAGACAGTGCAAAAAAAACAATCAAAATATTAGAAGAAAAAAGCAGTGAGATTTTAAAACCAAAGGTATGGTGGAATCATCCCAAAGTTGAAAAAAGTTTTGCCATCAGTTCATATCAAAAAAAGTGGAAAAACCCACTTTACCCAGATGGTATCTACTAGGCAAAGTTAATAATAAAACACAACTTAGCTTCATTAGATTTGATTCAAGGAATAACAAATAATTCAGTAGAGTCTTTTGTTGATGACAGAGGTTTTTTAGCACAGATACTGCCAGAGGGAGACGACTCATTTGAGATAAAGCGCATATACACAACAGGAAATTTTTCAAAGGGAACCATCAGGGGTTTTCACAAACACCAACGAGAAAAAAAGGCTTTTTTTGTACCAGCAGGTGCTGCAAAATTTGTGGCAGTAGATGATAGAGAGGATAGTACCACATACAAAGAGATAAACACATTTGTGTTATCGATGCTAAAGCCTACAGTGTTAACCATACCAACTGGTGTGTACACAGGATGGGTCTCACTTGATGATAACACCATAGTACTGGGGATATCATCAGAGCCATTTGATAAAAACAACCCAGATGACAAAAGATTGGATCCGGGTACATATGGAGACGTTTGGAAGGTCAAAGACAGATGAGAATCCTACTTACTGGCGGTTCAGGATATTTGGGATCCATTCTAGCTAGAAAACTACTAGCAAACAAACACAGTGTTAGAATACTAGATAACTTTCTTTTTGGAAAAGAGTCCCTTGCAGATATTAAAAACAAGAGACTAGAGCTAGTCACAGGAGATATCAGGGATTTATCAATAGTAGGAAAGTCACTAAAAAATATCGATTCTGTAATTCATTTAGCATCAATTGTTGGAACCCAGTCAGCAGAGCTTGATCCCAAAGCATCAATGGAGATTAACTTTATGGCAACAAGAAACATTGCAGAACTATGTAAAATATACAAGATAAAACAATTTATCTTTGCTAGTACCTGTTCAGTTTATGGCGCACAACCAGACCAACAACTAATTGCAGAAAACTCTGAGGTCAACCCATTGGATTCGTATGGACTATCAAAATTTCAATCAGAGCGTGCAATTCTACAAGCTTATGATTACCCAACCATACTTAGACTAGGAACGTTGTTTGGCGCCTCGCACAGGATGCGCTTTGATCTTGCAATTAATCTGTTTATTGCACAAGCTATCAATGGAGAAAAGATAACCGTATTTGGAGGAGATCAATGGAGACCATTCTTGCATGTTGATGATGCAGCAGAGGCATTTAGTTTTGCAGTGGAGAAGCAGATGGAGGGAATATACAATGTAATTTGGAAAAATCTTACCATTAATCAGATGGCAAAAGACGTAAAAAAATTGATTCCAGCCCAGATTGATTTATCAGCAGATATTGTAGATAAAAGAGACTACAAGGTGACAGGGAAAAAATTAGAGCACTTTGGTTACAAGGCAAAAAAAGATATTGCTTTTGCAGCAAAAGAGTTTAAATCCAAAATAGTAGAGGATGTGAAAAACTACAAACAAGACAAATACAGTAACTACAAGTCATTTTTTAACTCAAAGGCAATACAACGTAAAGTGTATACACAAGGACCAATCTTTAAGAGGTAAATGACAGTACTCATCACAGGTGCAGCAGGGGCATTAGGTTCAGAGTTGAAGAGGAGGTACCCAGGTGCATTGACACCAACTCACAAAGAATTAGATATTGGGGATGGCGGTAAGGTACTAGAGTATTTCAAAGAACATTTGGATATTGATGTGATTATTCATGCAGGTGCACTAACTGGGATAAGACCGTGTGAGGAGAACCAACCACTTGCATGGAGAACAAATGTAGAAGGAACTAGGAATCTAGTTGATGCATCTATACAATCAAAACAAGATATACAGTTTGTTTATGTGAGTACTGCATGTGTTTTTGATGGCCATCATGAGATGTACAAGGAGAGTTCCACACCATACCCTGAAAATTATTATGCTTTAACAAAGCTAGTTGGGGAAAGTGAGGTGAGGAGATTACCAAAATTTCTAATTGCAAGAACAAACTTTGTTGCAAAAGAGAGATGGCCATACCCAAAGGCCTTTACAGATAGATATGGGACATACCTCTTTGCAGACGGGGTTGCCCAAGGAATTGAGGATGTACAAAAAGAAAAGATCACAGGAATTGTACACGTTGTGGGGGATGAAAAAATGTCAGTATATGAGTTGGCAAAGATGACAACTCCTGATGTTAAACCAATGACGATAGATGATTATTCTGGTCCTCCATTAACTATGGATATGAGTTTGGATACAGAGAGATGGAAAAAGTATAAAATTTCCAAACCTTGATTTTGTAGGTTCTCAAAAACTAGGTTCTGCATAATCTTTGGGATGATCTTGAGAATGTGAATTTGTTTCTACTTGTAATAATCTAGATATGACTAGTCAACAATCAGATTTTCTTCTATTTCTTTTGCAAGGAAGACTTTGCTGCTCAATTCCAGAAAACCACGTTTTAATCACTAGTCAATATTTTTTAAAGACACCATCTCGATCTGTTTAATCATACCTTGCATAAACACATCTTTGCTAAATTTTTTAGCATTCTCTTTTAGTAATCCAAGATGTTTGTCATAATCTCCATTGAGTGCATTTTTAATTTTTTGCTCTGCATCATTCTTGTTATTTTCATCATACCGCAATTCCTCTACGGGGACCGTTTCAAGATGGGCAGAATTATTTGGAACAATTGGAATACACCCTGCAGAGATTGCCTCAATTACAGATATCCCCAAGGTCTCCTCAGAACAGTGGAGGTAAACTTTGGCATCACTTAGATGTTCAACTAGTTGTGAGCGGCTAATATTTTTGAGCAATGTAGTAACGCCCTCACACATAGAATTTTGAGAGACATAAGATTGCAATTTTTTATAGTACAATTCATTTGATTTTGTTTTTGTGTTTCCAATGATCTCATATTTTGAGTCAACATCTTTCATAACATCTATGCCAAAATCAAAATTTTTCTCCTCAGAAAACCTACCTACAGTTACCACCTTGTTTTCTTTGTCTTTGGGATAAAACTCGTCTAAATCAATTGGTGGGTACAACACTGTTGAACTTTTTTTGTGTTTTGATTGGATAGAGTTTTGAGTAAACACAGAATTACTCAATAAATGTATTCGAGAATCTTGTATACCATTAATGGATTTTTGCAGCATTGTATAGTATGACTTGTAGTATAATGATAGAACTTTTTTGTATTTTGTTATACTTTTCTTTGATTCATTTGCAAAGTCACCATGACAATAAATTATTATTTTTTGATTCAGTGTTACTGGAACCCCCAACCCCCCAGAAGCTTGTATGAGTAGATCTTCACTTTTAGCTTTTGAGATCAATTTAGATTCCATTGCACGTTGATACAATCCAAATACCGGAATCGAAAATGGCAGAATGCTTTTAATCGTAAATTTTTTTGATTTAACTTTTGGTTTTGAAAATGTATACAAAGTTACGTTATGTTCTGTCTGCTCTAACGCATCAAAAATTCCATAAAGTGTTTTTTCAATGCCTCCTCCTCCGCCAACAAATCCATGAATAATTCCAATATTCACAACATTGAAAACAAAAATGAGGTTTTAAGGTTTGGTATATCACTACACTGTAGCTTGTGAAGCATCATGGAACATTTGGCTCTTTGCACAGCCTGATGCAAGATCATCACCGGCTCCACGTCTCATAAGACCTCTGTACAAACCGTCTTCTAGCTTTACACCTTCTCTCTCTTCCCATTCCTCTACAGTAATAGAGTACTTTTTCTGAATTCTATCCCTGTACCATTCTGGAATAACATTAAATGCACAAAATGGAACAATTCGTAAATCAGGGGTCACATAATGAATATCACATCTTTGCAATCTTTCAAGGTCCTCATTGTACTTGTCTTGAAAGTGCATCATACCAAGGAATAGTCCTTTAACGTGCCAAGAACCTACTGAATCAAATGATCTCTTCATGAGGATATTACCAAACATCTTTGCTAAATCCAACCCTGCTGGTTGTTTTTTTGTATCTACAAATCCTTTGAGTTTTCTTACGACTTCTAACATTGTAAAGTATTTGTTCTTTCCAGAGCGAATCTCTTCTGCTTTGTCTTCAAATAATTCTAACATTCCTTGAATGTCACAAAACTTTGTTAGTGGTACAAACTTTTTGGTATCTGCATCCTCAAAGATGTATGTTCCTGCACCACAAGCAAAGTGGATTGAGAGTTCATACTTTGGTTTGCTTGAAAAAGCTTCAATTACATTAGTTAGTGGCATACAACTAGGTACTGGGAACCAATCATCAACTGTTACCTCACCATTTGTCTGCTCTTCAATTCTTTGAACACAATCAGGAACTGTAATTCTATATTTTTCACGCTCTGTCTTTCCCATTCTTCCAGTGAGGGATACAGGTTGAAAGTTTACAGCATGTACAACATCCATATTTTTTTGGGCATACCTAATAATCCCACCTAACTCGTGATCATTAATTGATTTTATTACAGTTGGAACAAACACTACAGTAGTACCAGTCTTTCTACAACTATCAAGTGCATATGGAATCTCCCAGTGGTTCTTTGGGTTTGTCCTTGCAGTTACACCATCAAATGACAGATACAAATTGTTACACCCAGCTAGTCTTACCTCTCTTGCTGCCTCTGGGTCCATTGCATGTCTGATACCATTTGTGTTCATCTGGATGTGGTCAACTCCTTCTTCTTTCATAATTTTAATAACATCAGCAATATCTTCTCTAAGCATTGGCTCACCGCCAGTAATCTGCATAGAGTTTCCTGGGATTGGTCTCTCTGCTCGTAGGGTCTTCATCATGCCTCTAATTTGGGTATGATCTGGCTCATACATGTATGCGCCCTCTAATCCTTTCTTTACATAAAAGAAACAGTACCAACAAGTTAGATCACATCTATTAGTCACGATCATATTTGCAAGGCCACTGTGTGAGAGGTGGTTTGAACACAACCCACAGTTGTTTGGACATGAACACTTGTCAATCATAACATTTGGAGAATGAGCACCTTTGCCATCCATCCAGTAAGTACTAAACTTTTTGTACATTTCATAAGAGCCAAAGTACAACTCTTCACATTCGCCGTGAGTTGGACAGACCTTTGACATGAACACTTGGCTGTCCCTCTCAAAGACCTCAGCATCGAGGATCATATTACAGTCCGGACAAATACTTTGGGTAAACCTAATTGTGGATTTTTTACCTAAATTTTTAGTAGATTGATTGGATATCTGAATTAATGCCATCTGTAGTTGAGTTTTCTCAGAGAGTATATAATCCATTTCCTACTTGTCCTCGTGTGGAGTTTAGGAGACAGGCATGCCTGATTTAAATAGTAAAACTGATCGGATAGATCGCAGATGAGCATATCAGACAAGACAAGAAAGTCATTAGAAAAGATAGGATTAACTAGCTATGAGATTAGGACATTTTCAGCTTTGCTCAAATCAGGTGAATTAACAGCATCTGATCTTAGCCAGAAATCGGGGGTACCATACTCAAAGATTTACGAGGTGTTAGGAACCCTTGAGGAGAAGGGATGGATTGGTTCAGATGATTCAAGACCTACAAAATATTTTGCAAAATCTCCATCAACAGGACTAGAAACTACAAAACAAAGGATGGAGACAGATTTTTCACAGAATCAGAACGTAATTTTAAACGAGCTAGTACCGCTATACGAGAAGAGTGGTACAAGTGAGAGGCCAGATATTTGGGTATTATCAGGGGCTGCAAACATTGTAATTAAAATTTTGGAGATGGTTGAGACATGTAGAACTGAAGTAATGATTGCATTACCTGCAGCAGGACTAGAACTAGTAAAGCAAGCCCTACCAAAACTGCGATCACTCCATGACAAAGGAGTAAACATTACAATTCTTACATCAGATAAAATGGATAAAGAGTCGATAAAGGCAATCAAGAGGGTTGCAACTGTATCAGTAAAAAAGGGATTATTTGGAGGAGGCATAATATCAGACAAGAGGTATGTGGTGATTCTGCTAGGCCCAGAGTTGGGTGGTGCAAACTCTTCAGAAGTTGTTGCAATTTGGGCAGATCACACCGGATTAGCAGGATTTGCACGCCAATACTTTGAATATTTATTAAAAGATTCCAAGAAGGTATAACATGAATGAAATAGATGATGATGATGAGACACTCTTTGTGGGAACCGCAGAGGCAGAACATGTAGAGATGTATCTCAAAGCGATTTGGCACATCAAGGAGAGAGGTGAGAATGTCAAGATTAGTACCATTGCCAAGATGCTTAATGTCAGACAGCCAAGTGTAGTCCAAATGCTCAAGAAACTAAATCTAAAGAATCTTGTAAACTACAACAAGGCAGGAGTAAAACTCACAGAAGACGGCGAGCGAATAGGTGCAAGCATGATGCGAAACAGCAGGTTGCTTGAGGTTCTCATGGATAGTGCACTAAAAGTGGAGATTGATGAGGAGATGGTCTGTGGAATTGAACATCACATGAACAAACAGTTTACAGATGCGCTTTGTGTAATGTTAAAACATCCAAGAAAGTGTCCACATGACCATGAGATCCCGATGGGCCAGTGTTGCAAGTCCAAATAGATTCTCACCCAAAAAAGATATATCATCTCAAAGATGATATAATTCATGGCATGTTTTTGCGGATGTGAAACATATGAAAAAAATGAGGACGGATTCAAGATTGCGTGTGTGAAATGTGGACACGGAGCTCAGAACCACAGTGATGAGTACAGGGATGCTGCAAGAAAGAACGAATCACAAAGTCAGAAACGCGATGTAGACTTTGGGTGATTACTCTCCAATAATTTTAACCAAAACTCTTTTTGGTCTTTTTCCATCAAACTCTCCGTAAAAAATTTCTTCCCATGGTCCAAAATCTAATTTACCATTAGTTATTGCAATGACTACCTCTCTTCCCATCACTTGTCGTTTTAGATGTGCATCAGCATTGTCTTCTCCTGTTTTATTGTGATCATATTTAGTGGTTGGTGCATGCGGAGCTAGATGTTCCAACCACTTTTCATAATCGTGTAATAATCCATCTTCATTGTCATTGATAAAAACACTTGCAGTGATATGCATTGCATTTACAAGACATAGACCTTCTTGAACTCTACTTTTTTTTACTAGTTTATTTACATCCAAGGTAATATTGATAAATGCCCTCCGAGTTTTTACTGTAAATTTTAGATATTCAGTGAGCGATTTCATGATTTTTTTGTTGTAATATCAATTAATTAAAACTATCAAAGCAGGGCTCAGAACTCAAGATCTTCATCATCAATCAAAGGGATAGATACATCACTGCCCGCAAGGCACATTCTAGGCAGTTCCCTATTGAGTCTTTCAAGAAGCTTGATAAATGGCAAGTTGTTTATTTATTCAAAATGGTTACAATAGACACCCCTGCCTCACTTGAAAGTTTCAGAAGATTTGTCATTTCAAGTACGTGTATGTCATATGCGCCAAGGGCATATCTTGAGGATACAGAGGTTTTTGCCGAAAGAGAAGAGGGTCTAGGGGCAATTTATGTCGAGGCAGCAGACAAGGTAACTCTAAAAAAGATTAGAGAGATTACATTTGTAAATGGTAAAGATGTTTTAGGTATAATTTATAATTCAAAGAGTGGTAACACGTCTCTAAAATGGAGACAACGAAACAGAAACAACGGCAAAGTTACAGGAGAAGCATCTGCAAACTCTCTGACAAATTTGTCTGAATCTGGAGTTCTTACTTTGGAATGGGTTGAGAATTATCTAAAAAGAAAATCAGAAGAGGCCAAAGCTAACGAGGCTGCAAAATAAAATTTTTTTTGTGTTAAAGGTACCATGATTACAAAGGTAATAGATGAAAATTCGATATCAGTTATTCCAGAAGATTCAGAAGATCTTTTGAATTTGCGCCGCATCATCAAAAAAGATGATAAGATAATTGGAGATACAACAAGAGTTCTAAAGCAAGATAGAGATTACTCAAGACCCGATAAGGGTGAGAGAATCAAAGTTAGAGTTGCATTGATGGTTGAAAAAATTTCATTAGATGATGTGTTGGATAGACTAAGAGTGGGGGGTACAATATACGAATCAAGTAACGAGTCAGTACCACACGGGTCACACCACTCGTTGATTCTCAAGCTAAATGACGGAATTACAATTTCAAAAAAGATGTGGTTACCAATGGAGAAAAAACTTTTGGAATCAGGTAACAACCAAGTTGGTTTTGTTCTAGTTGCAATTGATACTAGTGATAGTGGCATTGCAAGATTACGTGGTACACACTTGGAGTTTATGCCAAACATTTACTCGGGATCTGGTGGAAAAAGATACAAGACTAGTTTTAACATTGAAAAGTTCTTTGAGCAGGTACTGCAAGCACTTGCAAGTATTTTCAAGCAGGGCGATACCATAATAATTTTCGGTCCTGGTCAAACAAAGAAAAGATTTGCAAACTTTGTAGAAAAATCACAGAGACTACAAAAATCTAAAATTACAGTAGTTGATGGGATTGATTCAGGAGGTGAGGATGGGATTTACACCTTTACTAAATCAGAGACGATACATGAGATAATGTCAGAGAGTAAACTAGCCAAGGTCTTATCCATTATTGGTAAAGTAATGGTACTTGCAAGCAGAAAGAGTGGAAAATTTACAATGGGGTATGCCCAAACTTTTAATGCAAATCAGATGGGTGCAGTAGAATCTCTAGTGTTCTCTGATAAAGCAATACAGGATAATGGTGAACAAAAGATGATGGATTTTCTAAATGATGTAGAAAGTAAGGGAGTGAAAATTTACAGCGTTGATTCCTCAACTGATATTGGTCTTCGAGTTACTGGTTTGGGTGGGATTATCGCCCTCTTGAGATATTCTGTAGACTAGCTAGTAGTAGATTTCTCAAGCCATTTCAGATAAGAGTCATTTATTGAGAGGATGTCAATTTCTGCTATCTCTGGGGTATCATAGGGGTGAGTTTCTAAAATCTTTCTTTTTAGCAGAGTTTTGTTTTTTACAACTGTTTTGAATATGGCTAGATATTCTGATGAATTTTGTATTTTTTCATCCCAAGTGTAAATTGATGAGATTTTAGTGATATTAACACAGGCTACTATCTTGCTTTTTACAAGCTCATTTGCGATTTTGGTGATTGATTTTTTGTCAGGGTATGTAGAGACTATCATTACTGGTTTCATAGTAACCGATAAATTGCTGTACCATAAAAAATTAACAATTAGTTTGGAACTTGATCTTATTGCTGATAATCCGATAATCTACGTCTTGATTGCATGGGTTGTCATTATTGTGACTGCAAAGGCTCTAAAGTTAGAGAGGTATGGTTTTGAGTTAAAGCCATACAGCCTAGTATACAAAAACAAGAAAGTAAATGATGTTCTAATACGGTTATTAGGCAGGACCAAAAGGGGCATCAAAGTTTTTGCCGATACTAGTGTAGTTGCAGGTTTTTTGATGATGGGCTTTGCGTTTTACTTTTTGATAAATAATGTCTCAAACTACTTTGCAGCACCATCAAGTTTTTCAGAGTTGACTGTGCTAATCCCAGGGGTTACATTGACATCAGGGCCTGCTATTGCGTATTTTTTGTTGTCAATTCCTGTTGTGTTAATTATGCACGAAGGGGCACATGGTATAGTGGCAGCACTAGAGAAAATACGAATCAAGACAGGTGGATTTGCAATATTTATTGCATTGTTTGCAGGATTTGTAGAGCCAGATGAAGAAGAATTTGAGAAATCTAAAAGAATTTCAAAATTAAGGGTTATTGGGGCAGGTGCTACATCAAATGTACTCTTTGCAGTTGTTTTAGGTGTAATTATGCTAACTAATCCAATTTTTGGTATAGTTTTAGAAAGCATTCCACTCTTTGGAGATGTTATTTTGGATATATTTTATGAGTTATCACAAGGAGTAATGATACTCTCAATTATAGAAAATTCAGGAGCTGAGCAAGCAGGACTGCTTGCAAATGATATCATTACTACAATTGATGGTGTGCCGATTCATGGTCCTGCTGATTTCCCTATTTTAAATCCGGGGGATACAGCTAGTGTAACTGTACTAAGAGATGGTCAAACACTAGAAAAGTCATTAGAGGTGATACCATCCCCTGATGATCCTGAAAGAGGGTTGATAGGAATAATGAGGGATAACTCTATTCCATATAAACCGGTGATGAATTTCATTGATTGGACAGGTGTTGATTTTAGCATCTCAATGTTTCTGTTATGGTTATGGATGATCTCATTTTTTATTGGCATCATCAATATGCTTCCTTTGCCAATTTTGGATGGGGGGAAATTTATTCACACAATTATTGACAAGAGGTTTTCAGAAAAGTCTGTTAACATAGTTATGTGGGTAATATATGCAGGCACCTTTGTGTTGTTTGGTCTTAACATTGCCTTGTCGTATTTGAAGTCGGGTTGGTTTACAATCTAGAATTGGTTTTGTAAAGTTATGGTGTAATATTATTTAGATTAAAAAATTCCGAGTTTGAAAATGTGGATTAATAATTTACTAGATTGTAAATCCACAACATTCATTTTATGATTTAGAATAAACTCCAACTAAAAGCTGATGGGCATCTAGTTGGCCTACAGCAGGAGTCAATAACAGTCAAATCACTAAAGTTAACAGATATGACTAAAACAGAATAATTTAGCGTATATTTTCAAGTATATACCAAATTTGAGAAGATTTCAATTCAGAGGAGATTATGTGTGTTTTAGATTCTGATGTTATAGTTGAAATCAACAAAACTACAGGTCATATAGTAGAATTCTGATGTGTGGTTTGTTTCAGCTCACTTTTGAGCATAGGTTTTTTTATAGAATAAAGCAATTCGGAGATTTGCATTTATCATTCAAGCACTAGATCACAAGACTGACTAACCCTAAATGATTAAAATACAACTCTGTAAATGTAGTAACTATGAAAGAAACAGTTGTTGTGAAATCTAGTTCACAGCTAGAAGAGGATGCTGTTGCATTATTTGACTGTCCAGATTGTGAACCAGAACAATATGTTCTCAGACCTGATGCTAAGGTCAAATTAGACTAATAGTTGTCACTGTTTTACTTTGTATCATTTCAATGGTTTGTCACAAAAGATTACATTAGTTTTGCATCCAGAAGGTGATAAATTATGGATGGTTTAAAATCATCAAAATACTATTATCCAATTTTTTCTGAACCTGAAATGGTCAAATATGCAGGAATAGAAAATATCTATCTAGTAACAAGAGACAGTAAGGGATTTTCAAATATTGTTAAACCAGAGAATAACAATGATGTTAAAGAATTCATAAAAAATGAGATGGAGATCACAGAATTATACGTGCAGAATCTTTTAGGGGCTTGATCATCTTGACTAGGACATTTTAAAATCAGGATTAAAAGAAAAATTTTCTCTAAAATATTTTGATACAAAGTTGTATCTTATGCAGGTAAACCAAAAAACAATTAGAAATTTTGTTAAAACGTTAAACAATGCAAATAAAGATTACAGATATTATCTGATTTTGGCAATTCAACATTGTAACTAAAAAAATCAATTAAAACTATGTCGGTATACTAGTTATCTCTATGATATCTCGCGCCAAATAATCATGGTACTCTATCTGAATCACTGCAAATCCTGAGATTATACGTTTTGGAATTTCTAAATTGATATTGCCATACTTGTCATCGTGGGATAGCTGCTCATGTATCTTTTTTCCATGTTGATCAAAAACACTCAAAAATACTGGCTCTCGGTGTTCTACAAGCTTTTGGACTTTGCCAGTAATTTTTATGATACCATCACTAGTAACAGCAGAATCAATAACAATCTGTGGGGACTGTACAGGCAGATATAGTTTTATATTATTTTTGAATTTTTGAATAGATTCAGTGGCAGGTCCAATATCTCCGTCTGTAAGATTCTCTTTAATCTTATTTATCAACAACTGCATCTTTAAGAACTGTCTATCAGAGGTAGAACCGCTAAATTTTTCCACAAAACCCTCAAGACTCTCAAATATGTTTGCAATCTCTATAACTGCAAGCTCGTCTTGAGTAAATACCATCTTTTGTGTACCATCTGTGATTGATATTATCTGAGATTCCTTTGATGTTGGTCCATGATAAATCTCTGCAACATACAATCCAGGTTTCATATCACCGCGCCAAAGAATTTGATATTCTCCATGTCTAGTTGTATGTGTATCAACCTCTACGATTTGCCCATCTGCATTAAAGATGTTCAGTGAAACCCTGTCTCTTGAATTCATAGAATGTTTGTAAACTGCACCATTTACAGTTAAAATATTGGTGCCAATTGCATAGTCTACATTCATCATTATTTGGGGATCATCTAATAGAAACAGATTATTTATCAAATCAATTGTTTGGTAGATTTTATCATGTCCTGTATGAAAGTTACCATACAGTATAGATACCTTTGATTCTTGGAGTGATTTTTGATATTTTTGATAGTCTACTGAAGTTTGATTTACACTCATACTCCTCACCAAATTATCTATATCCAAAATCTGTTCTAGATAGATCTGCTTCTTTTCTCCAGTGGTAATGTTTTGTTGTTTGTAAATTGGAGTGTAATTTCGTATCTCAGGATAAAATCGTTCAAAGTTTATCCATTCTTGTTCTACCCCATTAAGCAGTTGTTGTGCATATCTGAAATCATTAGATTCCAAAGCATTCTGAATAGATGATACCCTCTTCAATGTATTTTTTATCTTTGGTTCAAATTCTGGCATTCTCTCAATGCTTGATTGATCATTTACCTTATTTTGTAACTCGATTACTTTTTGCTCCATCTGCCCTTTCTTATCAAGGTACAAATCATACTCTTTGATCTCAGATTTGATCTTTAGATAATTCCCACTAATGTTGAGTAGAATAGCTTTTGTTTGAGAATCGTCATCGAAATAACTCTTGCTGCTTTCAATGTTTTTTACCATGTTTAAATTTTTGATGTTTTGTTCTATGCGAATGATCTCTGGATTGTTATTTTGTTTGTGTGCTTCTTTTTGGAGAGTGATAACTTTATCCTCCCATTTTGATATAATTTCATCATCTACAACTCTCATGTTTTGATGATACTTTGTAGCTACTGTCTTCATATCATCAAGTAGTGATGATTTTTCTATTTCACTTTTGAATGAACTCCATATTGATTTGATGTGGGGGTCTATCATAACAAACACAGGTGAATGTGTATTTTCATGAATTTCAGAGTTGTACTGTACTATAACCTTAATTTTATCAATGTCTTCTCGTAGTGCTAACACGTTATTGGCAGTTGTAGATCTTTCTAATTGATTTTGTACTGGTTCCCATATATCATTCAAATAAGTCTGTGAATCTGAAATTGGATTGTTCTTTAGGGTGTGGTTTATCTCATTTCTAGAGATGAGAACACTAATGGCAGATTCCAGCTCATCTATTTGATTTGTATGGTCTGTGAGGTCTGTGATTGTTTTTGTTTGATTCAAAGAAAACCTGAATCTATCAAAAGAGTTTTCAATCTCTGGATAACTTTTTTGGTGGTAAACACTCTCCAAGATGGTAATATCGTCTATCATATCTTCGATCTCGTGTTTCTGGGATTGTGAAATGGTATCCCAGTTGTAGTCTAGATCTTTTTTGAGATGATGATCTAAGGAAATTTTTTCTAGCGAATCAATCTTTTCGATTATTCTTTTATAATGACTTTGAGACTCTTCAGAATAAACAGGATTTGTGGATATCATCATGAAAATTGTTAATGCAAGTAAAGTAAAGGTCCCTGTGTAACGCATTCTAAATCTTTACAAATCTTGTAACTTAACGGGTTGCGTAGGATTGATACGAATAGGTTATTAGTTACAAATGCAATTTGAAATAATAGGCACTGCACCTCAATATTTATGCCTAGACAATATCAAACTTGGAAATAATCCCTAAAGAATCATTAATGAAAAAACTCTAGAAACCTTATGAATTGTAACAGATGTGAGAATCCTGCCGCATATACAAGAAAGTATTCAGGTGAAATACTCTGCTCGCAATGTTTCTCAAAATCAATTGTAAAAAAGACTGCAAAGACTATTTCAAAGTATGATATGATCAAACACAATGATCTAGTAGCTGTTGCAGTATCTGGAGGGAAAGATTCCCTAGCGCTATTAAAAATAATCAAAGAGATGGCATCAACTCATAGTTTTAGAATAAAGGCAATCACCATTGATGAGGGAATACCGGGGTATAGAGATGAAGCACTAGGTATCGTTGAAAAATTTTGTGCACAACTTGATGTAGAGCACAGTGTATACGCATACAAGGATCTCTTTGAGTTAACACTAGATGAAGCACTAGATTTACGGGAGAGTAAAAAATTATCATCATCGTCGTGCTCAATATGTGGAACCCTTAGAAGAAGGGCAATAGACTATGCAGCCAGAGACATTAATGCAGATATAATTGCAACAGGTCATAATCTAGATGATATGTTACAAACATTTGTGATAAACATGCTTTCAGGGGATACTACCAAGATCGGATGGATGAATCCTGACAATCCAGTAAAGAGTCTAAGAAAGATAAAACCGTTTTGTGAGATTTATGAATCTGAGATAGTCTTTTATGCATTTACAAACAACATACCATTTCAATCAGAGCCATGTCCGCACATGAGTGAGGGAATAAGAACAGAGATTCGTGAATTTTTAAACTCGTTAGAAGATCAACATAGTGGAGTCAAAAATAACCTGTATAAATCGATTCTCAAAGTTTCAGCAGCTGTGAAAAATTCAGATTCCAAAGAAAAGACAAAATGTAAAAAATGTGGTAATGACTGCACAGGTAATGTGTGCTCAGTGTGTACAACAGTTTTAAAACTAAGGGGAGAACAAACCTAATGCAAATATAACATACTTTCTTAGGGAAATTGGTAGTAGGTAGGATCAGGGTGCTAGCCGTGCCCTATTCTGAAACCGGCTATATGCAGAGATCAGCAACTGTTGGGTAAATCTCTAGATGGGTAATTCCCGCTTGGTGTGCGGAAATGAAATCACGCCGAGGCGGGTGGTTGCAGGACTAGAAATATTCGAAGGAATAACTTCTAAGACCGAACCATTGAAAGGGGTGAGGTCCGGGAGGGAGCAATCCTAAGGTGGGGCATCCACGCTTCCTCGTCAACGTGGCGGATCTTGTACGCCTTGAAATGGGGTTATTGGTCTAGACTGGAACCAACAGAGCTGCTACTACTACCTTTATAATTAAAATAAAATGTACAAACACATGGATGAAATTATTTCATTTGGAGATAAAAGAGATTACAAAGACTTTAAGAGACAGATTCAATCTACTGCACTACCACTGTTTGATTCAATTAGAGAATTTTGTCTCTCCTTGGGAGATAAAGTGGTAGAAGATGTGAGGATGCACAGAATAGTTTTTGGTAAATCAATGACGTTTAGATGGTTTGCAGATGTGGAACCAGACAACAATGGAATAATTTTAAAAATTCAAAGAGATAGAAAAGAGCCAATTAAAATTATAAAGATAAATACAGAGCAACAAGTTTTAGAGGCAACTCAAATCATCAAAGATGCATTTGAGAAAATTCACTAGTATAACACAACAAATTTTGAGAATTCTTTGGTAAATTTTTCATTACATAGCTTTACATCATCAACTCTTGCATTTGCAGGACCACCAGCACGTACCCATTTAATGAGTATGTCAACCTTTTCTTTCTCACCTTCCAAAACGGCTTCTACTCTACCATCCTCAAGATTTTTCACCCAACCAAAGATACCATTTTTCTTTGCCATAACTTTAAAGGTTTGGCGGAAAAAAACACCTTGCACCTTTCCAGTTACATAAATTCTTACACGACACACAGACACAAAATATTTTATTTGTACCTGTTAATCAATTTTGGGCTAGTATAAAAAAATCACTTTCTTTCTTTGATTCTAGCTCTACCTGTCTTTCTTGCAGCAATGCTACCAACCTTTGCACCAGGTGGAGCATCCCTTGAAACAGTAGAACTCTGTCCAACGTGTTGATGACGACCACCGCCGTGTGGGTGTACATATGCAGCTTGGGCAACACCTCGTACAATTGGATATTTCTTTCCTTTAGCTTTAAAGCTGCGCCACTTGTTACCTGCACTCATAAAGTGTCTCTCACTTGCTCCACCACCAGCTAGAGTACCTATCATGGCTCTATTTTTAGGGTTTAGAATGGCAAATTTTCCAGATGGGAGTTTGACTGTAACACCATCATCGCCATGTGAGAAGATAGTTGCATCAGTACCAGCAGACTTTACAATGGCGCCGCCATCTCCAAAGTGCTTTTCAATATTACACACAGTTGTGCCATCAGGAATATTTTGAACACTAATAACATTTCCTTTCTTAATCTCTGATTTTAATCCAAATTGTAATGTAACACCTACGGCAGTTCCAAGAATTGCAGGTACAAATGAGACAGAACCATCCTCAAATCTTACTTTGGCTAGCGGTGCCTCCCTACCACGCTCATGAACTAGATCAATGACTAGTCCTTCATGCTGTTCTGAAAGCGGAAAACGTGGATAATTAGCCTTTGTGCCTACTTTACCAGTAGATGTAGATCTAAATTGGTTGCCTCCACGGCCTCGTCTTCGAACTAGTGGTCTCTTACCCAAGTTGATCGTTTCTAATGTAAAGAGAATTTTAAGCTTGTGATGTTATCAATTATTTTGAATGTTGCCACAAAGGTATAAAAATTAGAATTTGAGTCATTATGTATGAGTCAAAACGCCCTTTCACTCAAAGTTCTTGAAGCATACACCAGAGATGTTGGAAGGGGAGTGGCAAGAATTGACTATGATTCTATGGATACACTAAGTGCCTCAACAGGCGATGTTATTGAGATTAAAGGTAAGAGGAGAACAGTTGCAAAGTGTCTTCCATTATACCCTTCAGATGAGGGAAAGGGAATTATTAGAATTGATGGACTAGGAAGAAACAACTCTGGAATTGCAATAGGGGATACCATATCTGTTAGAAAGATAAAGGCAGTGGCAGCAGAAAAAGTGGTAGTTGCACCACTAGAAGCAATCCCACCAATTGATGAGAGATATCTTGCAGATGCTTTAGAGAGTGTTCCTCTAATAAAGGGAGATAATGTTATGGTTCCATACTTTGGCGGACGTTTAACTTTTCAAGTTATTGGGGTAAATCCATCTGCAGATGCTGTGTTGGTAACTCAAAAAACTGTTTTCCATATTGCAGAGAAAGGAGAAACATTACGTGGAGTTCCACAGGTAACATACGAAGACATTGGTGGAATTTCAAATGAGATCAAAAAAGTAAGAGAGATGATAGAGCTTCCATTAAGACATCCAGAAATTTTTGAGAAGCTCGGAATAGAAGCACCAAAAGGTGTTTTATTGTATGGTCCACCCGGTACCGGTAAGACACTACTTGCAAAGGCAGTGGCAAATGAGAGTAGTGCACACTTTATCAGTATATCAGGTCCTGAAATTATGAGCAAGTTTTATGGTGAAAGTGAAGCAAGACTGAGAGAAATTTTCAAAGAAGCAAGAGAGAAAGCTCCATCAATTATTTTTGTTGATGAGATTGATTCGATTGCACCAAAAAGAGAAGAAGTGACTGGTGAGGTTGAGAGGAGGGTTGTTTCTCAAATGTTATCATTGATGGATGGATTAGAGGCAAGAGGTAAGGTAATTGTCATCTCTGCAACTAACAGACCAAACGCAATTGATCCGGCACTAAGAAGACCGGGAAGATTTGATAGGGAAATTGAGATCAAAGTTCCAGATAAAAAAGGAAGAAATGACATTCTTGCAATTCATAGTAGAAATATGCCTTTATCAGATGATGTTAATATGAAAAAGATATCATCAGTTAGTCATGGGTATGTTGGTGCAGATTTAGAGTATCTTTGTAAAGAAGCTGCAATGAAGTGTTTGAGACGGTTACTACCTGTTTTAAATTTAGAAGAAGAGAAACTACCACCTGAAACTTTGGATAAACTAATTGTAAATCATGATGACTTTCAAAAAGCACTCATTGAGGTGACGCCATCTGGAATGCGCGAAGTATTCATAGAGAATCCAGATGTAAAATGGGAAGATGTTGGAGGTCTAGACGAGGTTAAAAAAGAATTGCAAGAAGCAGTGGAATGGCCTATGAAGTACCCAGGGTTATACGATAAACTAGGACACAGTATGCCAAGAGGTATACTACTACACGGTCCTAGTGGTACTGGTAAGACACTACTTGCAAAGGCTGTTGCCACACAAAGTGAGGCAAACTTTGTTTCAGTAAGAGGTCCTGAACTGTTATCAAAGTGGGTAGGAGAGTCAGAGCGAGGAATTAGAGAGATCTTTAAACGTGCACGCCAATCTGCGCCATGTGTGATATTTTTCGATGAGATTGATTCAATTGCACCAATTAGGGGAGCAGGTGGGGAGACGGCAGTAACAGAAAGAGTTGTGAGTCAATTGCTAACAGAGCTAGATGGCATGGAGAATATGCACGGGGTTATCGTGTTGGCTGCAACAAACAGAGCAGACATGATAGATCCTGCATTGTTACGACCGGGAAGATTTGACAAGATTATTCAGATTCCACTTCCAGATAAGGAGAGTAGAAAGAGTATCATGAAAATTAATGCCGAAAAGATTCCAACAATAACTGAGAAAAGTGATCCTAACCACATTGATTTTGAAAAACTATCAGAACTAACTGATGGATTGAGTGGTGCAGATACTGCATCTATTGCAAATACGGCAGTATCTCTAGTGATTCACGAATTTTTAGATTCACATCCAGATGTAAAGGATATTGAGAAAAATGATGTTGATGCCAAAGTTACCATGAAACATTTTGAGAAAGCAGTAAAGAAGGTGCGAGAACAAAAAGACCTCAAGATAGGCGAAAAATTGGTAGCCTCATACTACAGATAGTTTTAATAAAATAGCACATACACAAATCCTTGTAATGTCAGAATATACTGGATATCACGGCAAATCATTGGAATTTCTTAAAAAAAATGAGATCATAATTGGAGATTCTGTAAAGATTCTAGCAGATATTATTTATTTAGGGATTGTGATGCCAAGATACCAACACAGTGATGATAGACACATTGTTTTAAAATTAAAGAGTGGGTATAACATTGGTTTGGAAATTTCTAAAATAAAAAAAGTTGAGAAAGAATCTGCAGTAGAGCAGATTGGAGAAAAATCTGTGGCAGAAAAGATTGAGAAAAATACAAAGTTGCCAAACATTCTACTGCTCTCAACTGGAGGTACAATTGCAAGTAAGATTGATTATAGGACAGGTGCAGTCACACCGATACTAACTGCTAAAGAATTAAACTCTGCAGTTCCTGAGCTTGCCAAAATTGCAAATATAGATACTCAAGAACTATTTTCAGAGTATTCAGAAAATATTATGCCTGAACACTGGTTAGAGATTGCTCAAAGAATAAACAAATATGTAGATTCAGATTATTCTGGAATCATCATTGCACACGGTACAGATACCATGCATTACACATCAGCGTATCTCTCTTTTTCATTGGCAGGATTTCCAATTCCGATAGCGTTGGTGGGTTCACAGAGATCATCTGATCGTGCATCATCAGATGCTGCATTAAATTTGATTGGGGCTACAAAATTTCTTACAGAAACTAAAAAAAATGGAATCTACATAGTTATGCATCAAGACCAAAGTGATCAGGAAATTGCGTGTCACATCGGAACAAGGGTAAGAAAAAATCATACTAGTAAAAGGGGAGCATTCCAAACAGTGGGGGAAAATGATCCAGCGTTTTTAATTATTAATAACGAGGTTTACAGTAATATGAAAGAAGATTTTTTTAAAACTAGTAAATACAATCCTAGAATAAAAATAAATCAGAAAGTTGCATTAGTAAAATATTATCCCGGGTATAATCCAGATATGTTAAAAAATATTATAAATGCAGGATACACAGCAATAATTTTTGAAGGTACTGGATTGGGACATGTGGGGAAAAATATGTATCAAGTGATAAAGATGGCAAAGCAGAAAGGAATCTTTATGGGAATGACATCACAGTGTATAGATGGTAGAGTAAAAATGACAGTTTACGAGAGTGGGCGAGATCTTTTGGATTTGGGAGTAACACCTCTAGAAGACATGATTCCAGAGGTTGCTTTAGTAAAGGCAATGTGGGTTACAGGGAATACTGAGGACCAACAAAGAATCAAAGAGATTATGCTAGAGCCAATTGCATCGGAGTTTTCAATATAGTGATGGTATCATGGAAGAATTTTCAATAAAAAATTTAGGGGTAAAAGTGGGACTAGAGATACACCAACAACTGGCAACAGGCAAGAAATTATTTTGCAGTTGTAATCCAACAGAGAGTAGTGCCGAATATACGATAAAATTTCAGCGAAGGTTACGTGCATCTAAAAGTGAGCTGGGGGAATTTGACCCTGCAGCACTCTTTGAAAGTAGGAGGACAAAGACAATACTGTACTATGCAAATAGTCAAAACAGTTGTTTAGTTGAGCAAGATGAGGAACCACCACACAACCTAGATGAAGATGCAAAAAATATTGCACTAGTAATTTCTTCTGCTTTAAGATCAAATATTTTTAGTGAGGTGTATCCAATGAGAAAGACAGTAATTGATGGCTCAAATACAACTGGGTTTCAACGTACTATGTTAATTTCCCAAGGGGGATTTTTTGATGTAGGGGAGAGAAGGATAGGTGTTCAGTCAATTTGTTTGGAAGAAGATGCTGCCAAAAATTTAGGAGATGAGGATTCTATAAGAAAATTCGGGTTGGAGCGTTTAGGGGTTCCTCTAGTGGAGATTGCAACAGAACCCTTTGAGGTGGAATTATCAGAGATTAAGACAATTGCACTTGCACTAGGAAGAGTTTTGAGGAGTACAAGAAAAGTGAAACGAGGGTTGGGGTCCATAAGACAGGATGTCAATGTATCAATAAAAGATGGAAGGGGAGTTGTAATAGAAGTAAAGGGGGTACAACAACTAGACCAGCTAGAGAAGGTTGTAGAGTATGAAGCTAAAAGACAGCATGGTTTATTAAAAATTTCAGAAAAGATCAAAGAGAAAAGATGGGTTTATGATAGGAATGATAGTAAAGACATTACAGACCTATTCACAGATTGTAAATCAAAGATAATACAGTCTGCTTTAAAGAAAGACCAAAAAATTATGGCAATCACATTTAGAGGTATAGCAGGAATTTTTGGGTACTTGCCGTACAAAGACATACGGTTGGGCAAAGAGATCGCAGAGCTAGTTAGATTCTTTGGTGTAAAAGGAGTTTTTCATTCAGATGAACTACCAAACTATGGAATAGAAGAAAAAGATTTGGAAAAATTAAAGAGGTTTTCAAAGATTAATGAAAATGATGCCTATCTGATTTTGGCATTACCTGAAGAAAAGGTTTCTATCATAATTGAACAGATTATTTTAAGAGTTGAGCATATTAAAAATCATGGAATACCAATAGATACAAGATTAGCAACGGTATCAGGTGAAACACAATTTCTAAGACCAAGACCAGGAGCTGCTAGAATGTATCCAGAGACAGACATTCCTCCAATAATCATTACAAATGAAGAGATGGTAGAGGCTAAAAACAATATCCCAAAATCTTGGGATGACTCTATTCAGGAGCTAGAGACAAAATACAAACTAAGTTCACAGTTAGCAGAGCAAGTTTTTGATTCACGGTATATGGAATTATTTGAGAGGGTTGTTGAAAAAAATCAAATTACTAGTCCGGCATTTGTTGCATCAGTTCTTTGCTCAACAATTACAAATTTGGAAAGAAGTGGTTTAAATTCTAGTTTATTAAAAAATGAGGAAATTTTCAAACTGTTTGGTTTGTTAGATGAGAAAAAAGTTGCCAAAGAATCAATTCAAATAATATTTGAAAACATAATGTCGGGGAAAGCAGATACCGTTACTGATGCAATCAAAAATACATCAATTCAATCAGTTGGGGATGAAGAACTAGAGGAAATCATTATAAAAATAGTAAATGAAAATGAGGAGATTATTAAAAATCAGAGAGAGCGAGCAGTTGGGCCATTAATGGGAGTTGTGATGAAAGAGTTACGAGGCAAAGCTTCTGGTGAGATGGTTAATGCTCTTTTATTAAAAAATATTAAAAAGAGAATGCGGGAAGTGGGATTTGAACCCACGAACTCCTAGAAGATAAGGATCTGAACCTTACACCGTTGGCCAAGCTGGGTGACTCCCGCATTAAAAATTTTGGTATCTAGGATAAGTTTCTTTATTTTTTAGTATAGTCGTTTAATTTTTTTATTTAGACTTTGGTTTTTTTTAATAGTTTCTTTTTCCATTTTAGATATTTTGGGTCTGGAGGATAATCTGCATCTTTTTTTATTTCTAGTTCATCGGGAATTGATTTAATCCACGACTTTACAATAGAATTCTTTTGCTTGTGTAGATATTCAGATATTGTTATCTCATAATCATGTTCAAGTGTTATTGAACCTCTTTCAAAAGCAACATCACAAAATCTGCATAGTAATAATCCATTAACAGGATTCATAGCATTAGCAGCGTCCTCTTTTTGCATTACCATGTATGGTACAATGTGAGCTCCAATCATGTAATCTGGGATTGCAAATCTACAAAATGCACATTGACAATATTCTTTGAATAGTATCTTTCGAAAAGCATTTTGTTTGTGTCTTTGGTAGACTGGGGATACTGTACCATATGAATAATAATCTTTATTCTTCATCTCTCTAGTAGCATTATTGGATTCAAATCCCTCAAGCTTTGTCTTGTCTAGTCTCCACAAGCCTCTTCCTGTATCTCTGGTTTTATTACGACTACCATCTATGAGTATGTTGGATTTTCGTAGTGTTCCGATGGCATTTGCAATTGCTTTGTAAAGATCGTTTTTGCTCTTGTCTTTACCATAGGTTTCTAGTTTTAATCCTAGTCTTTGTGCAACATACTTGTCTAGTTCAGATTTTGTATGCCAAATTGGCTCGTTAATTGATGCGTTGTCTTTAAAATTATCATCGAGTGTTTTGTCCTCTTGTTTTTTTATATTGGACATGGTTCTACCAATGTCGTTTAGACCCTGCCAGACAAATTTTTCTAAATTTGTAAATTCAGGATGTTTGCTGTATTTATGAGGTTTTAACACTAATTTACTTTGGTGCTAGGGATTAATATTTTGATGTGTTATAGTTGGTACTGAGAATGGTATTTTATTTTTGTTTGTTTATAATGATAACTTGCTCTTTGTTTGTTTATAAAATATCCAAACTTGTTTAATGCCTATGAAATCTAGTTAATTGTGATTTTTGAGACAATCAGTTTGAATCTCTATGATTATCTTCTTGTATGATTTAATTTTTTCTTCAATTGATTCTAAAACTAGTTGAACTGTTTCTTTCATGTTTGCCTCTAGTTGTTTCATTGTATCTCCTTCGCTAATTGCTGCAGGCAACTCCATACATCGTCCTGTATATCCGCCTTCGGGTGACTTTATTACCTGGATAGTGAATTTTCTTGGTTCCATGATGACTCTAGTACATCTTGTCTTGCTTTTAAGATTGTGTGTATCTACAGACTCTGAATTGTCTTTGTCTGCTTGTGAATCATGTAATCAAGAATGGTTCTGGTACCAATGATCTCGTGCTTTACATTGACAGTCACTGCTGATTTTTTTGTAACTTGAATGTAATTTTATCAAATCTTTTGTCTAAATGGAGATGAACAGATATGACAATCCTATGTTTCTATGAACATTCAAGATTACAATAGATGTTTTCTTGCCATGATTTATCTTAACCAGATCTACACGATATTATTCCAAGACATCAAAACATGATTTCTTGTAGTGATTTGTTGTATTTTTTTTCCAATTGTGTTTGATGAAATATAAAAAAATCTGATCAAAATATAGTGATAAAATTAGATGGGATTAAACCAGTCATATTAGGAACACAGCACACAACAGAACCATAGTGTTGAATAAAAATAAAGAGGATGTTATGCAAACTGTTGAGATTCTTTTTTCATATAGTTTGAGACAAGGTTTTTACCTTTTTCATTTATGAAATATTTTTTGCAAAAACCGTTTTCTGCTTTGACTTTTTCAGAACTCAAAAGACCTACTCTTTCCAGTTTGCTCAATCGAGAAATCACAGCACCTTTATCAGCATCAAGCTTAGTTGGTATGCTATCAACAGATATAGGACTTTGAGGACTAGCTAGTTTTGCCATAATTTTTCTTGTCAATGGGTCTGTAAGCATTCCTGCAAATTGAAACATTTGCCTTTCCTCTGATCCCTCAAATTTCTCAATGATTTTTTCTATGTTATTCATTATCATTTTTATTTCACCAACATATTATATATTATCTTCTTTTTAGAGTTTTTATAAGAGATTAAACGTCAAAATATGTTGAGTGTCAAATTACGACCTATCAAACAGATTTTGTGGGAACGAATAAAAAATAAAATAGAGTCTGATGATATACCACATTCAGATCATATTGAATTTATTTATAAAGATAATACAATTTCTACCAGACTTGAAATTATTCAAAATAAACTTGTAGGATTACTCGATATTGATGTATTTATTGAAAGTCTGCCAGTTAAAATTTTAGATAAAACAGGTTTTGTGGATATAGTATTTTCAATACCTACAGGTGAAAGCTGCTCAATTGATAAAATTTCCATTGAGAATTGGAGTGAAGCATTAGATGATATTATTACAGAATTAGAAGATCATTTGATCAGTGATTGGAATAGTTGAAAATTAATTATATGAGGTTTGGGCATAAAAATTTACAAAACATACTGTATGATATATCCATTATCAGCTCTTGCATGCAATACGAATAAAATTTCATCTAGTTCTCGATAACACAACAAAATTCATTTCAAGAACCAACTAGCTAGTAATAATATCCAAAAAAGGTTAAACGGTTAGTTTCAAAACAGAGAAAAAATCTTTAAAGTATTAAAAAAGACTATACCAAGAATCAAACTATACTACAACTACATTAGACTAACATAAATCTGATAATGATATCCCTAAAAAATCCCAAAACTGTTTTCCAATTAAAATTGGATTTGGAACATCCATGTATTTTGTTGAAAAATTATGTTTGTATCCATGTGAATTGTTTTCATACTTTATCTCTTTTTCAAACATTGAGGCATAGCTTTCGCTAAAGAATAGTTTCGATGAAAAGATGGCAGAATGTATCATACGAGATCAATCCTCAATGCTATCTTCAGTGTAGTTAGGATTATTCACAATTATGAAACGAGGCTTGTCCCTCAATCAAAATAACGTGACTTGTGTACCTAACTGTAATTTTGTACAAACTCCCTTTCCTCTCCTTTAGCATCCAATAGATAACACACAGTAGATGGTGCGCTAGGTTTTAGAACATGATTTATTTTTAATGTTGTCTTTTTTTCTACCTGTATTAGCATTTAATGTCCTACTCATCAGGGTTTATCATCATCATCTGCATCGGGATCATCATAAATGTAGAGCTTTAACATCTTTTCAAATGCAAGAGACTCTTCTTTTTTCATCTTTTCAAGTAGAGATTTATCTTGGTGTCTTGGAACTGGTTTATCTAAATCATACGAGAATGGCTCTTCTGGTACCGACTGGAGACTCTTGCTGTCAAATACTGAGGTTGCTCGCTTTCGTTCATGTTGTATCATACGATCAAACTCTGAATGAGATCTAGTCATTACATGTTCAGCACCATCGCGAGATATTGTCATATCAGGTGTATCCTGCTGAATCCATGTACCATAACTATTCTTTAGCCATTGATAGTCATTTTTGTCAGTCCAAACATTGTATCGCCTATCATCTTGGGTTAGGATGATGTGCTGACCTTTGCCTTGATTTGTTTTTTTAATGAATATAGATGCAGTCTCTGCGGGGAGTAGTGATTCCCCTACAAACTCTACACCTTCATTAATGTGTGTAGTTGTAGTTCTTCTCTTTGAATCAATTGCAGATATTGATATCACATCGTGAGATAGTGGAGCATCGACTACAAATTCAATCTCAATATCATAACAATGTAATTCGGTGTGTGTATCATTACAAAGAGACGGTGTGATACTGGCAGTTGTATAGTTTACATTCACCAATGGCTCTATCTGCTCGTGTACAATCTCTACAATGTCATAGTCATTTGGATTATCATAGTTGCGCTCTAGATTTACAATAATGTTTGTTTCTGCATCAGATGTTGCACCAATCTCTGGTAGTCCCAAAGACAACTGGACATATTTCAACCCATCAAATGCAAAGACTCTCATTTTGACATGGTTTACATCACCAATAATTGTTGTAGTTCTAACAAAGTCTGTGTGCCAGTTGTCTGTGATATCAAGTGAGTAATCATTGAAGGTGAATCCATTTTTTACAAACTGGTCAGAGTATACCTCCCATGACTTGCCAAAGGTTGGTTTCTTTTTCCAGTCTGAACTGCTACCGTCTGATGATGATGATGCTGGTGGTGATGGTGATGATGGTGGTGTTGGTGGTGATGCTGGTGTTGGTGGTGATGGTGGTGATGCTGGTGTTGGTGGTGGTGATGCTGGTGTTGGTGGTGGTGATGCTGGTGTTGGTGTTGGTGGTGACGGTGGTGATGCTGGTAATGCTGGTGTTGGTGGTGACGGTGGTGATGTTGGTGTTGGTGTTGGTGGTGACGGTGGTGATGCTGGTAATGCTGGTGATGGTAGTGATGTTGGTGATAATAAATCAGGTCTTGACTCTGCTATACGAATAATTTGAATACCATCATCATAAAAAGCTGCAACTAGGGCGTATATGGTTGAATCAATTTGAACAGTGACAATATGATCAGCACCATCAAGTGCATTAAAACCATCAACACCATCAGTTATTGAAGATACAGCAAGGGGGTCTGCTGGGTTTGATATATCAATAATTTGGATACCGTTATCCAAACTGGCTGCAACTAGGGCGTATATGGTTGAATCAATTGTAAGAATGTTGATGTTATTAGCTCCACCAAGTTCATCAAAGGTATTATTACTACTATCAAGACTACCATCAGTTATTGAATATACAGCAAGGGGGTCTGCTGGGTTTGATATATCAATAATTTGGATGCCGGCGTCTCTGCCAGATGCGACTAGTGCATATGTGGAACCATCAATTTGGACAGTGATGACGTCTCTAGTTCCATTAAGTGTATCAAAGATATTGTTATTACTATCACGATCACCATCAGTTATTGAATATACAGCAAGTGGGTCTGTAGGATTTGATATATCAATAATTTGAACGGAGTCATCTCGAGCAGAAGCAGTTAAAGCGTATGTAGACCCATCAATTTGGACAGTGGTGACATTATTAACTCTCTCAAATACATCAAAGGTATTATTAGCACTGTCAAGATCACCATCAGTTACTGAAGATACAGCAGTTGGGTCTGCTGGATTTGTTATATCTATAATTTGAATGCCGTTATCTATAGCAGATACGATTATGGCGTATATAGATTCACCAATTTGGAAAGGAGCAATGTCATCAGCTCCATCAAGTGTATCAAAGGTACTACCATCACGTATTGAAGTTGTGACTGTTGGGTCTGCAGGATTTGATAAATTGACAATGTTAATCCTGTCGGCTCCATAGGATGCAATTAGAGCGTATGGAGTTGAGTCAATTGTGACAGTACTGATTCCACTAGAATATCTAAATGTATTATGTTTTGAAACATCACCTGTTATTGTAGATACAGTCATTGGATTTACAGGATTTGATATATCAATAATTATGATACCATTATAGTCATCTGAGACATTTGTAACTATGGCGTATGGAGTTGAGTCAATTGTGACAATATTAATCTCTGCAACAGTAGCAAGTGAACTAAAGAGATCATTATCATTTAGTAAAGATACAGGAGTTAAATTAATAGTTTGGGCATAGACATCAACCAAACCAAAAGCTAAAATGAATATTAGAATTGTCGAAAAACATCCTGTTATCTTTAACACTACAATTAACAATTTGAAAACTATATTAATTTTATTCCAAATCTTTTTTTTAGTGAGAGATGTTTTGAATTATGGTTTTCCATTTGTTCTTGTATTCTATTATCTTGAAATTAGTTTACTCTATAATTAAATTAAAGTTACGATACGTTTGGAACAGGAAAAAACCATCTAGTAGTCATACAAAAACTAGATTCACCAAGTATCAGAGATAATAAAGCAAAATGGAATGAAAAATGCAAATGTTGCTGATTCTATGATGATATCAAGAGGTTGATGCAAAAACCATTACTCTAGTATCGCAGGTCAAGAACAATTCAATTTTGGGAAAACTAGGCAGGACTAAAAAGAATCATAACTGAAGAGATGAATGCAGTTATGGAATTATCATTTGGTAGTTCAGTGATGTGTAGTGTTTCTTGAGAAGATAATTGCACAGATGGAATCTGTATACCTCACAATACCAATACCTCACAATATACTCCACAAATTGGAGATAAATGGTACGCAGATGAGGTATGGCTCAAAGTAAAAGGGGATAGAAAATACCTCTTTGCCATGATGGACAACGAGGCTAGATTTTGGATTGTACAGAAAGTAGCAGATTCAAAATTCAAACATGACGCTCAATCCCTCTTAAAAATGGGAAAAGATGTAGCAAAGAAAATTTCTAGTGTATTTGTTACAGATGGATTACCAGCTTACAATGACGCCTTTAAAAAAGAGTATGTTCCAAAGAATTTTCTGCATAAACCTCTAAAGCACGTCAAGGAAGTTCATTTTAGAAATCAAATGGCTAACAACAATATCCAGGAAAGATTAAACGGTGAATTTAGAGACAGAGGGAAAGTGTTTGGAGGATTGAAAAAAGATGATTCTTCAGATATTGCAGGAATCAGATTATACCATAATTATATTAGACCACGCATGGGGTTTGGAAGGGGATACACCTACAAACAGAGTAGGCATCGAAATTAAGGGTGATAATAAGTGGAAAACGATCATAGAGAACGCCTCAAAAAGCCCCGACAGTTAACACGAATAAAATTTTGTTCTACGCCTAGATAACTTGACAGAATCCTCTTTACAGAATACTAAAATCAGAGCTTGAATAATTTATGCCATTTTTTTAGTCTATACTAGAGTTTTTTGTGATCGGCCCATTTTTTCCATATGTATTGTATGAGAATCAAGATCAATTGTATATAACAACTAACAGAGTTACTCAAATGGTACATCAAGTCATCTAATTTTATATTATTTGGGTGCTCAAGTTCATGTAGTTGTGTAATCTCTGTGACATGTACACACACCCTTGCCTCTAGTAAGATTGACATGTCTGTATTTGACAAATTTTGTATATTCAATAGTAGCAAGGAGGTAAACTAATTTCAAGATAATAGAATACAAGAACAAATGGAAAACCATAATTCAAAACATCTCTCACTAAAAAAAAGATTTGGAATAAAATTAATATAGTTTTTGAATCGTTAGTTGTGATGTTAAAAATAACAGCATGTTTTTCTACAATCCTAATACTCATTTTGTCATTTGGTATGATTGATGTTTTTGCTCAAACTGTCAAATTAAATCCAGTATATTCATTAACTGGTAGTAGTATATCTGGTGTTCTAGGTAGTATTACAGAGATCCATATTGTCACAATTGACTCAACTCCATACGCCATAGTTTCAAATACTACAGATGACTATGATGGCATCATAATTATTGATATATCAAATCCTAAAAATCCAATAGCTGTATCTGCAATAACGGGCAATAGTACAACAGATCAAAATAAGGAATTTGAAAATTCCGGTGGAATCAGTAATGTCACAATTGACTCAATTCCATACGCCCTAATTCCATCTTTTGCAACCGACAGGATTAACATTGTCAATTTATCAAATCCTGCAGACCCAACAGTCACATCTTCAATACGTGATGGTAGTACCTTTGATACACTTGATGGAGCTGCTGACATTGCTCATTTCCAAATTGGTGAATCTATATACGCCATAATTGCATCTGCTTATGATAATGGCATTCAAATTATTGATATAACAAATCCCGCAAGCCCAACTGCTGTATCCTCAGCAACTGATGGTGATCTTGACAGTGCTAATAATACCTTTGATGTACTTGAGGAAGTTAATAATGTCATCACTGTCCAAATGGGTGCATCTACATATGCCCTAGTTACAGCAGGCAAAAATAACAGCGTTCAAATTATTGATATATCAAATCCTGCAGACCCACTTGCTGTATATGCAATAACTGATGGTGATCGTGATAGTAATAATAATACCTTTGATGTACTTGGTAGGGCTAAAGGCACCATCACTGTACAAATTGATGGTTCCACATATGCACTAGTCGCATCGGGCATAGATGACGGTGTTCAAATTATTGATATATCAAACCCAGCAGACCCCCTTGCTGTATATTCAATAACTGATGGTAGTCTTGATAGTAGTAATAATACCTTTGATGTACTTGATGGGGCTAGTGATATCAGCATTGTCACGATTGGCTCATTCACATATGCCATAGTTGTATCTGGTGTGGATGACGGTGTTCAAATTATTGATATATCAAATCCTGCAGACCCACTTGCTGTATATTCAATAACTGACGGTGTTGAGGGTTTTAATACACTAAAGAGTGCTAGTAGTATTGACACTGTTCAAATTGGCTCATCCATATACGCCCTAGTTGCAGCTGTACATGATGCAGGTATCCAAATTATTCGTATAGCAGAGTCAAGATCTAATATATTATCACCATCATCACTACCATCACCAGCATTACCACCGTCACCACCGTCACCAGCATTACCACCGTCACTACCATCACCAGCATCACCACCACCAACACCAGTATCGCCACCACCAACACCAGCATCGCCACCACCATCATCACCAACACCAGCATCACCACCACCACCACCACCAGCATCACCACCATCATCATCATCAGACGGTAGCAGTTCAGACTGGAAAAAGAAACCAACCTTTGGCAAGTCATGGGAGGTATACTCTGACCAGTTTGTAAAAAATGGATTCACCTTCAATGATTACTCACTTGATATCACAGACAACTGGCACACAGACTTTGTTAGAACTACAACAATTATTGGTGAGGTAAACCATGTCAAAATGAGAGTCTTTGCATTTGATGGATTGAAATATGTCCAGTTGTCTTTGGGACTACCAGAGATTGGTGCAACATCTGATGCAGAAACAAACATTATTGTAAATCTAGAGCGCAACTATGATAATCCAAATGACTATGACATTGTAGAGATTGTACACGAGCAGATAGAGCCATTGGTGAATGTAAACTATACAACTGCCAGTATCACACCGTCTCTTTGTAATGATACACACACCGAATTACATTGTTATGATATTGAGATTGAATTTGTAGTCGATGCTCCACTATCTCACGATGTGATATCAATATCTGCAATTGATTCAAAGAGAAGAACTACAACTACACACATTAATGAAGGTGTAGAGTTTGTAGGGGAATCACTACTCCCCGCAGAGACTGCATCTATATTCATTAAAAAAACAAATCAAGGCAAAGGTCAGCACATCATCCTAACCCAAGATGATAGACGATACAATGTTTGGACTGACAAAAATGACTATCAATGGCTAAAGAATAGTTATGGTACATGGATTCAGCAGGATACACCTGATATGACAATATCTCGCGATGGTGCTGAACATGTAATGACTAGATCTCATTCAGAGTTTGATCGTATGATACAACATGAACGAAAGCGAGCAACCTCAGTATTTGACAGCAAGAGTCTCCAGTCGGTACCAGAAGAGCCATTCTCGTATGATTTAGATAAACCAGTTCCAAGACACCAAGATAAATCTCTACTTGAAAAGATGAAAAAAGAAGAGTCCCTTGCATTTGAAAAGATGTTAAAGCTCTACATTTATGATGATCCCGATGCAGATGATGATGATAAACCCTGATGAGTAGGACATTAAATGCTAATACAGGTAGAAAAAAAGACAACATTAAAAATAAATCATGTCATATTTTTAGTGCTAGAATTGGTATACCCCTAAACTCATTTTCCATAGTAATATCCATTTTATAATGTGTTAAAGCATCCGGCAATTATCCTACAAATAATAAAAGCAGTATTTACCGTTCTTGCCATAATTGTTATCCATCTAAAACAGGTCTAGTAGCAATGGGATGGCAAATCTCTTAGATGAATCCTACATTTATGCAATTCTTGATATGCCAAAAATTAACTATCAAATAGTAGATGGCGTAAAGCAAGGTAATGTAATATTTGATGTATATCAGCAAATGCGATATGTCGTACTAGTATTTCTGGTAATCATGATTAGTATGCGTTGTCATTAAATTTGCAGACACTACTGTTATCATCATCAAAAAGTGGGTTGGTCAAAGAGACTAACAAATTGTGTGCTACTAATTTTAGTACTCTGGACATTCCCTGAGATATGGGATTCAGCAGCAGGTGTAATGGAGAGAGGACTGCATTCCTTCTAAATCCAAATTATTCTTTAAACCCACAATATCCATGCCACAGACTGGACAGGAACAAGAATGATTGAACATTAATGATTTTAAATACAACTAGAACTAGACCACTTGGTTACAAAGACTATGAATAGAATAGGATGAATACATCATATTGGTAAATAGACAGCATCTGAAAAGACCAAAATAGTCATTGACTACAAATATCAGTTTGGTCAAGTTGTGCTTTATCCTTGATTTTACCAATTCCTTTTCAAATTTGGATGCACCGCCGGCCTCTTTGTATTCAGATTTGTTTGCACAACTGGTAGTTGTGATCAAAAGTATGGATGCGGGTTTACCATGTTTTGCAATCGCTTCTTAGTATACCAAAAACGTCAAAATGTCCATTTTATAGATAATTAGCATGAAATCCATATCAACTCCTGATTGGAGTAAACAAGATTTGGAAATATGCAAAAAGTACGATGATATTGTGTCACAGGGTAAAATGACGTATAGACGTATAAGATAAAATTGCTAATAATGTTCTAAGCAAATTGTCAGATTCTAATAAAATAGGAATACTTGCAGTAAAACATTTGATGATTTTTTGGCCTAGTCTGAATGATTTAAACCGTGCAGATACTACAAAAGGAAATTGAACAGTTTGTAGATGGTTTACAGATTTAGATCTTAAGATTGTGAACATTTTAAAAATCGTAAAAAAATAGTCGTATTAAATGCCAATGTAGTTGTTTATTATGACATGGAAGGAAGTGGTTACTGGTAGGAATTGTAATCTAGTTGTTGCTTAAACATATTTTCTCATTCTTTGTAAAATCTGATTAGTCATGTTTCAACACTTTACACAAATAAGATTATGACCCAATGTCAAATAGCATTACAGAACATACTGTATGATATATCCATTATCAGTTCTTGCATGCAACACGAATAAAATTTCATCTAGCTCTTGATAACACAACAAAATCCATTTCAAGAACCAACTAGCTAGTAACAATATCCAAAAAAGGCTAAACTGTTAGTTTCAAGACAGAGAAAAAATCTTTAAAGTATTGAAAAAAGGCTATACCAAGAATCAAACTATACTACAACTACATGAGCCTGATAACGATATCCCAAAACTGCTTTCCAATTAAAACTTGGTTTGGAACATCCATTATTTGGTTGAAAAATCATGTTTGTATTTGTTGTTTTGTACTAACACTTGTTGTATGTCTACATGCGTATGTCCTGATGGCTGTATCTTCAGATTATCCACTCTCAAACCATTTGTTTTTATTTGTGAAAATTTTACTGCGCATGTCTACCTCCATCTCTTTCTTGCATGCTCATAAATTACATGCTTAATCTCACATAATGAACAAATGCCAACATTGTGATTATCATTTCTTAGATGATCTGTAAATTTCAATGTGATCTCTTTTCATAGTTTTGATTCAAGTTCGTTTTTAATCTAGTTGTCCATGTATAGTTCTTTTTGTGGTCTTGTAAATAGAGGTGTAAGTATTGGTCTGTGTATCTTTGTTTGTATATTTGTCCCAAAAAATATCTTGTAGCAGATTTTACAAGTTCACTGATTGATTTGATTTCATGTTTTTTCTGATATTCCTTTATTTTATTATCTAGTTCTTAGGTATTTTGTGTGATATTTGCTTTAGATATCTGTGTCTGATTTAGTTTTGATATTTCTTATAAATTCATGAATAATTACATGACTTGATTATTATAGATGATTTAAAAAAAAGTTTGTTTTTATCTGAGGATCTTGAATTGGTTTATCTAGTTATTGTCTCGTCCTTTACCTGATGGTTTACCAGATCCGCTAGGCTTTCCACCAGGACCCTTTTTTGCAGAAATATTATTCATATGTAATATCTTTCTTTATGATTTAAAATAGTTTCTATATAATGTCTGTAAAGTTATTGTGATATGGGCATGAAATGTAGATTTTATCCCGAATTTTCCTTATTCAATAAAGTATTTTGGATTAGGGTAATCCATTTGTTTTTTCCATCAACTTTTATCATAGCTTGTTCTGCTGGAGTATTTCCTTTGAGTGATTCGTGTTTCTTTATGAAATTGTAACAAGTTTTTATTTCATCAATCAACTACTACATCTAGAAAATTATCTAGATAACTGTTATTTGAGAGAATTATTCTTGATTTTAGTTAAGACATGGGTTAAAGATGTGAATGATAAAACTGCAATTGCCAATGTGCTCATCTGAACTAGAATTTTCTGTATCATAAAATTACGGCTAAATCATAAAAACAGAATCAAATCCATTCATGAGTATAACCATAATATTAAATATACAATCTTGGAAATCGGATTACTTGACTGATATAGTTAATCAGCAAAGCGTAATTCTTGAAGAACTGATACGTAATGTTTTTGAAAAATTTGAACAAAAAGGAAGGATTGGAATCAGCAAAAAACAAATCCTGAAAATTTTGTACAATGTAAAAATGGATTTGCCAGAAGAAAATAAAATTAAAGAAATTTTGGCATTTTACTGGTACAAGAACGGTCCATACTCTCTCCTAATTGTAGAAAAGATAACAATGCTGAGATCTAAAAAAATGATTCAGAGAGTTAACAGACAGGATATAGAGATTTACAAATACTCTCAAGAGAATATCCATACCAGAATAATTGAACATGATGATGATTTATCACAAGCAATATCTCTGATTATTAAAAAAATCAATGAATTCAAAAATATGAATGATACAATACAATCTATGTATAGTGATAACGTACCATACAATCTTTACACCAGCTACAAAAACGAATTTTCAAACAAGTTTGAAAATTTTTGTAAACATATATTTGAAAATCAGGACATATCATCTATTAGGTTTAGTCCTGTGGATATAGATGATTGTTTTACACAGGTTATACTAGATATTCCACATGACAAATGCTTTAGGCAATTTATGTTTGCACTAAATCTGTATTCTCAAGGGCTGCTTGCTATACTATCTCATAAATTACCATATGACCAGACCATTTTGAATTTGCTACGACAAGCTTATAATTTACGTGAAGATATATGGAATACTTTTGCATCAGGTGTAAGAATACAGCATCATGATTCCTATTATAATGATAAAGTTGATAATTGGCAAGAAATTTATGATGAAAATGTTGCAAATTTACGACAACGAGTTGATGTGTTTAATGCCAATGTTTTTGAGAAAATAAAAGACAAGACTAAACTACCAAAGGATTTGGATTATCCTAACAAACCAAAAAATATTGCGCCTGGTTATCCAGCCAAAATAGCATTAGAAAAGATTAAAGAAATCGCAGGATGACGTATCTTGTGGAATGTCAACATTGATTGTATTTGTAATGATATTAAGGATTATAAATCAGACAAGAAAATGATTAAAAAATTAAATACATTCATTGAGGATTTGGGTAGCTTGTCTGATGATGATGATTCAATGTGTTGGATTCAAAAAAAGCAGGAAAATACGTAAATTATCATGGATACCATCTGAGTAAATCTGTTAGTTGTTGCATACGATTGATTTTGATTCTCATACAATACATATGGAAAAAATGGGCGATCACAAAGAAGTCTATGGTAGGGGCGAAAAAATGGTATAAATTATTCATGCTCTGATTTTAGTATTCTGTAAAGAGATTACCTGTAATTATCCTCTAGTCACCTTTCCAGTACAATCATGTAATCCTCAGGGACTCGGCCAGAGTGAATCACCAGCAGACAAATGACAAGCTAGAACGATTTTGTCATGCGATTCAAAATGGTTTAAAAGCATTCAAGTGTTAATTGATTGGTACAATTACACAAATCACACATGTCCCTGAACTAGTATATCTTAGAAAAGTCAGCTCAGGCGTTTGTACGCAAAATGCCTACAAAAGGAGAAACAGCGATAGATAAACAAGCAGGAGAAGAATACAATGTCAAATAGGGAGAGATAACTATTTGCAATATTCCATATTATATATGATAATCAAAAAACCTTATTTTCAATGTCTGTAATATTAAATCAAGGGATGAGTTGAAAATTAAGTCAAGTGATGGATTAAAAATTAAGCAGCTGGCAAGAGAAATTGTAGCAGAACGAATTTTTGAATTCGAAGAAATTGATGAACGAATTAAGAAAAGTGGTTTAATTAAAACAAAATTAGACAAAATTATTTTTCTAAAAGAATATGCAAAACTATACCCATATCCAGGAATATACATAAACGATGAATTGTTAAATTCTGCCACACCTACAAAATATTTTTCAGATTTTATTATCTGGCTTGCAAAAAAAGACCCATATCTTTTAGATACACGGGTCTTAAGTAAAATATATAATCACGATAAAGAAATCTTTGAGTTTTTGTTTAAAGAATTATCAAAATCAAATGAAGATGCAGTCTCTATAAAATTAGGAACAATTGTTGGAGGAATGGGGGAAAATGATCCTAAGCGACTATTTAGATTAATCTTGCAAAAAAAGATAGTAGGAACTGTACTTGTTGGGGCGTTGTGGGAGACTAGTTATTATCATAAAATTCCAGATAATATACTATCTATTGTATCCTCGTATACGGATTCAAAACTAGATTATCTAAAACACAGTGCAATTAATCTGTTGATGATCAGATTTTATAAAAATCCAAAAATTTTCAAAAAAATTATACGTCTTGCAAAAACAGATGACAAAACAAAGATGTGGATAGCTCAATTATCTGGTAGTATATGCAAAGAAAATTCTCATGGCGCATTGATGTTGTTACAACAATGCGCAAATACAGATGACAAACAACTTGTAATTAATGTAATTTCTATGTATCTTGGAACTGTTGCCACAGATTATCCAATGGAGTGTCTTGTGATTTTAAAAAACTGGCTAAAAAAATTCGAAGGTGTAATGTTAGGCCAATATGTAGATGGGGCTGCTATACAAATTGGAGATTCAACCAATGTTGACTATAAAGAGATTGAAAAGTTTTTTTTAACATGGATAAATTCTGAATGTAGAAAAAACAAATGGAAAATCCAATCTGTTTATGCATTATTAGAGTTTTCACTTCCTCATCTGATTTGTCAAATTTATAAAACAAATCAAAATAATTTATTATCATTACTCAACAAGATATGCTATAAGAAACAAAACAAAAAAGATGTTATTATAAGAATAATTGATATATTTTTCTCACAATCATATCACGACATAGATAAAAAACTCAATAAGGGTTGTAAAAGTTTACTTGAAAAGATTTGCATACATTATAATTTTGATCTAGAAATTGAAGAGAATTTACCAACATCTGCAATGGATACACTAGCACTTGTTCAAAATATCAAACTAAACAAAAAAGCAATTGACCCCATCCAAACAAAAAGAAATCTAAAACAATTTCCAAATATTGAAAAATTTTTAAAAAGAGACAAGATTCACAAACTAATATATAAAAAAAGGAATCATCCTTTTGTATTATTACTTTCTAGATCAAAAGTAACAAAAAAACAAATTAATAAGTTTATCAAAAAGATCCATGAAACTGATGATAAATCATTTAAAAATCGTTTACTACGTGTACTTTGCGGAAAATATCACCCACAAATTATTTTATCTAATTTGGAACAGAGTCTAATAGGAATAAACCCCAAAGGAACAAAAGAAATCAAATCATTATTACTAAATGAAGGTTTTAATGAAGCGTTGATGCAACTTGACATACATTCCCGTTTTAAAAAAAAATACAAAGTCGAATTAGAACCAAGATTAAATCAAAAGAAAGCAGATCTTCTTGTCAATATTAAAAATAAAAAGTATTTTTTTGAGATTTATCAACCAAAAAGTCCACAACATCTTAAACTAAAGTACATCAGTGCCGCTCAATCGATTGATAAAAATAAACATAATCGTAAAATTATTGATAAATTTAAATTTCAACTTGCAGATACAAAAGATTTGAATTCACCAGTAATATTGATAATCGATGATCAACATCGAAGCACTACTGAAATGGAAATTACAGATTTATTAGAAGGCACACTTCAATTTGTAATACCCATTAACAATACATTGAAAATACTAGAATCAGCTTCCTATACAACTAGGAAAAATGATTCTTTCAATAAAAAAGTCAAAAATGGAACATTACTCAGTGCTGTAATTTTGTTAAGACAGTATGTTGATGATACAACTCTTACAGTAAAATTAGAAGGAAAAATATATGAAAATCCTAATGCAAAATTCCCCATTGAAAAAGAAATACTAGATGAATTTAATGAAATTTTATTTTGATTATAATGGCTTGTAAATATGACTTGATTAGTAAGAATTCTTCTAAAAGTTCTGAAAATTTATTAAAAAATGCAACAGACGAACACAAAAAAGGATGCCAGATGGAAGCATTCACTCTTCTTTTTGAATGTATACGATATAATCTAGATCGTCTAATTACTCTAAAAACAAAAAAACTATTTAAGTACAAACGTGGACGTTTTGGAACTTACAAAGAACTTGAAACAAAAATTAGAGAGTTTAACATATTGAAAGATAAACGAGTTCAAAGTAAGATTGGTCAATTTTACCAAAATCGCACATATGTTATTCACAATATTGTTTTTAATAAGAATTTTTCTAACAAAGATTTAGAAGATTGGTTTGAAATGGGCAGAACACTTAATTTCGAATTATTACGCGAAATAAAAAAAATTGGAAATCTTTCACTATATGATGAAATAATAGACAAGTAATGATGAAGAATTCTATAATTCATCCTAAAATCCTCCAATACAAGATAGTGTGGAAATATAATAATAGAGATGAAGATACTTATTACTTGATTATGTGCTAGTGGCGAATAATTGATAATCATCTATTTCATTAATCAAGATCATCCTTAAAAAAATCTCTAACCATCTGACTCAAATTCTCTGATGAGTCTTCAGAAACAATTTCATCAGTATTGAAAAAATCTGATGTGTTGTTTTCTTTAAAAAATTTGTAAAAATCTTCAAGTTTTCTCAAATAATAATTTGCCTCATCGTCGTCGTCGTCAAAGATAAAAAAATCTTCCCGCTCGTATCCAACTTCGTTTAATTCGTCAAGCAAATGATTTGTCTTTGAATTCTTGTCATCAAGCGCTGCAACCGTAGCTTCAGAAAGAGTGATTATTTCCGGTTTGGCCTTTTTGATTAACTTGATAGTTCTTTCCAAATTGCCCAAATCATGTCTTTCTGCACCTTTCATCGGTGTATAGCATTCATTCTGCATATCCCCAAAATAATCTACGTCAATGTCAAAAACAGGCTTCTTTCCTTGAATGAATTTTTTTATCTCTGAAAGAGGATCTTTTGGAGGCGAATTGAGTACATCAATTTTCCAAATTTCTTTCAAAAAATTCTTCTCCTGCTGTGAGTCTATTTCTTCAAAGGTATGTCCTGTTGACTGTTTTTGTATATCATGATTTACCCATCCCGTATTACTTTCAAAACATATCTTGGGAATGACCAATAAAATCTCGTTTATATTTTTAAATGAATTTCTAAACATCACATGAACAGCAGATCTAGTTAAAGTCTGTTCTAATTTAAAATTAGACGATACCACATCAACCACTTCTTGACGATATCCTCCTATTCTGTCATCGACATGTGAATCAAATGAAACTATACTGTCAAAATCACATTTCATGTCATAAAGTGCATAGACTGAACCTGAATGGAAACTGCTTATGATTACCTTTTTTTGATTCAAATCTCAAAGATCATCCTGTGATATTATTCCTTTTTTGGGCTTCTGTTCTTTTTCTACAAATTTTTCCAATCTATTTTTGTATCTCTCTAGTTCCTCTTTTTTGTATAAGGTGGTTTTATGAGCAAAATTGTTTCGCATTGGATGGAAATCCATGATTTAGTGGTATTGAGATGGGTATATCTAATTTTAGAAAAATAATACTCAAGTCTATTCATTTTTATATAATTTCTGAGGAATAAATAAAACAAAATGAGAAAAAGCTTTTCATATTATATTAGAAAAAAACTGGAACACAGGTATACTCAGGGGGATTTTATGCAACCCAAAGACTTTGTAAAGTTTCTTAAACAGTATGAATTCAAATTAAAAGTAGAAACATTAGAAAAATTTGAACAAGAAGGTTGGCTACAACCCATCTTCCGCGTAAATCTCACTAAACAGATACAAAAGAGTAATCTGATTTTCGATGCTGATGGAATAAAGAGATTTTACAAACATGGATTCATCGAGTTTCCAAAAAACAACGATTACAAAGAATGGAAAGAATTCAAACACGATTATAAAAAGAAAGAAATGCACGACAAAAAATTGATGTTCTATCATCCATTCCAGATATTTCAAATTCACAACATTATGAAGAACAAAATGGTTTCATTAATCCACTATGATTCTTACGATGACAAAGACCTGCAGAAAGTTTTATCAAATATAAAGTTAAATCTGGATTCTAGAAAAAATATCTTTTTAAATTCTCCTTTGACAAAAATAGAAAACTTGGGTTTTTTGATGCTGCTAGAAGAATCCTACAAATTTCATTCGTTTGGGACTATGGACATATCTTGGAGGGCAAAAAATGGATTTCAATACTGGGCAAATTGGAAAAGGAAAAAATTCTCCGCAAAAAAACTGCTTAAACAAACAGGTCTTTCACTAAAACAAATAAAAAATCTCTACAGAATATTTGCATCGGAAGGTCATAATCTAGATCCTTTGGAAAAATGGTATGACTTGATCCGAATAATGAGGCCACGTACAATCCAAAAACTCAAAGGTGATGCGCTCTCGGCGCAGTTTTACTACAACACGTCAATGATGATTGCACAATTCATTTATGATCTGACCCATGAAAAAATGCCAGAACCAGATACCATTTTTGATCTAAGTGATGGGACATGGAAGGAAGGAAAATACTCCAAACCTTTTGATTATTCTACTAGAAAGACACAAAGAGGAATTATTAAATTTTTTGTCAGAAATACCACCACCAGAATTTTTGTTCTGGTTGAAGGAAGTACTGAAAAAAAAATAATTGAAAAAATCTGTAAGCAATTTGGTGTGAATTCTGATGATGGAATAACAATTGTCGACTATGAGGGAATTTCAAATTTAACTTCAAGGAAACTCAAAGGTATAATCCAGGTTTCGCAAAGGGATCATATTCCTGTTTTTGTGATTGCTGATAATGAATGCAATTCTAAAGAAAAAATAAAAGAAATTGAATCTAAGATTACAAACTCTGAATTCAAGTCACATGTCTGGAAGAAAAGTTTTGAGGAAGATAATTTTGGAGAAACTAAAATCCTCAAACTCATTAATTCATATCTGAATAAAGAAGGAAAGTCTCTTAAACAAAAAGAAATTGCTGAATTCAAAAAAAAGGGTTTCCCATTAGTTACATCAATAGCGAAGGCATATAGTAAAAAATATCACGATGACATTTGCAATCTAATACCATCAAAAACTAAGATTTCATTAATTTTGTTTTCAAATAGATTGAAGCAGATCACCCCATATAAAAAAACAAAAAATCCTTATCCAATTGAAAATGTAATGAACGATATATTCAACATGATTCCTATATGGAATTGAATAAATTGAAGGTAAACAAGTTCTTGAACTTGAATTAAAATCAATCAGCAATTTTATCTGCAATCCTGTCTCATATCCAATTATATAATATATCATAATGGTTTGAACTCTTTTTCTTAGATATTCAATTAAATCTGAAGAAAATCTTTTACTGGCCTCATTTGGAAAATCATAAACTTGATTCTGTAAGTTTACTGAATTGGAAAAAATACATCAGTCTCAAAATCAAAAAAACCCTCTATACACAACATGAATAAAATTTTTAACTAATATGTCAGGTAACCTTTGTTTGATTTTGTTTCAGTTTCTTTGACAATTATTTTGCCTGTTTTCCATGGGTGAACCATACAAAAATATTTGACCACGCCTGTTTTGTTAAAAACATGTTCGAATTTTTCATTTGACATAAACAATGAACTATCAAAATCACCATCAGGACCACCATTAGGTGTTCCACTAGTAATTGTATGTGCTACATTATCTACATTTATCCATTTTACAATGCTTCCTTTTTCAATAGTGACGACTTTTGGTTCTAGGTATTCTCCATTATGTGGAATAGATGATCCGGGCAAAATTTTCACTGTTTTCTGAGGCTGTTCAAAATTTATTTTTGCAGTTGCTATGATATCCAAATTTGATTTTTTAATATTTGCAGGCAAGCTCCAGTCGACATATTTTGCAAAAATATTATCACCTGAGGAAATTCGAAGATGATTATTTCCAGAAATTTTTTTATCTAAAAAAACTATACCTTCAAAAATGCCTGTAGCCTCATTCGTTTCTGATAACTCCATATCAATTCCTTCTAAGTCTGTATCAGACCAAACCCTAATTTTTACAATATCTATTTTTTCAGGATCCAAATTCATATCAGGATCAATTACCCTTATTCTTGCAGAAGAATGTGACGAATAATACTCCTCGCCCCATTCAATTTCACCTATATTGTATAGAATAATTGCAGAGCAAGTATATTTTTCGTGTTCAGTAATCATCTCTACAGTTAATGTATCATTTTCATCACATTCCAATTTGCCATTTACTGGACCTACACCTTTTGTGATTCCAATATTTTTTGGAATTTTTTTAATATTTTTTGGAAAATTATTTTTTGAACTAGTAAGGATAATTTCCCCAGTAAAAATTCCTGAATCTTTACCTGTTTCAATTAATTTGTAATTCAAAAGCTTTTCTTTTTTTGTATATATGTTAACTTTACAATCCGGTCTATTTCCAATTACATCCGCTTTATGAGAATCAAAATTAAAATCAGGTGCGACTATCGTGAGATATACTTTATCTGTAGGCACATAAATTTTTTGATCTAATGCAATGGCTACACCAAAATTAGATGAGAAAATTGTTAGTTTTTCATTTCCACTACTAGATTTGAATTCAATGAGGATCTTTTCCCCGATTGAAACAGGTAGTTGACCATTAAATGGTCCTGTTCCTTTTACAATATTTTTTACTCTCTTTCCTTTTTTTGATGCATATAATGGTGCGAGTTTTAGCAGTCCTTGAAAAACACCGGTAGAATCTCCGGTTTCTTTTAATTTGTAATTTTTAATCATTCCGTGACTTGATGATATTATTAATCTATGATCTGGTTTATTCCCAATAATCTCTGGTTTTTGGTTGTCTTTATTTAAATCAGGAGCAATTACAGTTAAAATCACATCAGAACCATTGATGTATACCGATTTGTCAGTTTGAATAACAGGTCTATGTTTTGCAATAATAGTCGAACTAGATGCTTCTAGATTAGCATATTTTGCAATCACAGTATAACTATGTCCTAATTTCCAAATATTTCCCTTCATCCTTACATCTGTTTGGAATAAGTAACCCGAAGAACTTTCTAAATTATGTGTCTTGTACGGATTGATGGTTCTAGATATAATTGGTTTTTTATTATTGTCAATTATTTGCATATGGATTAATTCATTAGGAATTAAATCAAAGAGATTAAAACGAATGTGCATGATACTGTCTAATGGATACACTGTTCGGTCAAATGATACTGCAATTGAGGCTCTTTTCAATTCTTTCTCCTCTTCTTTCTAGAAGGTAGTGATAATTTAGTTTGTTTGTTTTGGTTCAATAACTCCAACAATTTTTTTGAATTCATTTCATTTTTCTTTAATCCTTTAAAAATAGTTCGTCCAAATTCTTTTTGAGTAGATTGTTGTATGATTTTCGAATTATTTTTATTACCAAAACCTTCCCCATATGCAGAATAAACTGGAATTACTTGCTCATGTTTAATTTCAATATTGCCAATATAACGCATACTTTGTTTATATTCATCAGATATTTCTATAAGTTCGTGTGCTGTATGTGCATCAAGTAAAATATGAGATGCATTTCCAACATTCATAATTCTTTGAGCATGAATTAAACCTCTCCCCCAATAATTCTCTTGTCCTTTAACTCCTCTTGTTTTGAAAATCATGCCTGAGTTGATTCCTATTCGAACTGAAATTTTTTCTTTTTTTGATTTATTTTTATTAAAGCGATTTAATTTTTTATGAAGATCTATTGCCAATTTTAAAGGTAAACGTGGATTTTTAGTAAAACAAATTGCTACCCCATCCCCTGTATGTGAGATAATTAGTTGGTCTTGGGAATTTTTTAGAATTTTGCTATTTGTAATATAACTAAACACAACTTCTAATTTTTTATTTTGCGTTTCAGTAGATCCTAGATTTCTGTTTGATAATGAAACCATATCTACAAAAAACACGTGTACAAAAAACTCTACATCTCTCAATTATTATTTTAAAAAACTCCAACTATTTATCTTTAAGAATTGGTCTGTCCTCTTTAGAACTAGACCACTTGGTTACAAAGATTTTTTAAATAGAATAAGATGAATACACCATTGGTAAATGGACAGTATCTGAAAAGACCAGAATAGTAATAGTCATTGACTACAAATATCAGTTTTGCCAAGTTGTGCAAAAAGCAGAATTTATCTCCAAATACGTTTTACACCTGGAAAGAGAAATTCATCAAGGTTGGAAAATCAGCATTTCAGATGGTTCAGATAGAATACATACAAAAATATTCAAAAACAAAATGAATTCTTCAAAAGACTCATTGGAGAATTAACCATAGCTAATAATATTTTAAAAAAACGTTAGAGGAAGAGCGATATAGTAGAGTCCTACTTTGATAATATTTTTAATTAGTGGATCATCTATCCTAGTGTTGACTGTTCTAACACCACTAGAAAAAGAAAAAATTGCTAGATTATGGTGCAGTAAAGAAAATAACAACATGAATCTCAGCAATGATGAAGTTTTATTTTGGGGTGATGACGGTGGAATGTATCCATTCCAGTTTGACATCACATCGCAACCACAAAGAAAAAAAATTGAGAAGTTGGAGAAAAAACGAAAAGAGTATGAAAATCAACATGTAAAGACAAAAAATTTTCTAGATAACCCATACATCATGAAATTAGCTAGACTATATGGTCAATCACCGAATCAACCAAACAATAGAGAAATTATTGGAATGGTAAAATCAGGCAAGCGTGATAGTGGTGGAAATACATATCAGTCTATTTTAGGAGACTGTTTTTTATTGACAAGAGCAAAAGCAGATAAAAAATACATGATTTTAACTGATAAAGAAATGTATGATTATTTTCGTAGTAGATGCAAAACAATTCTAGGTGAAATCAAATTAGTTTATCTTGATATTGATAAACATAGATACTTGCTAGACAATTGAATTTATTCAACACCATAATGTAACACCTTACCAATCAAATATAACATCAATTCAAATTTGAGAAAATCAGCAAAAACTACCATGATGTAACAGTGTAAAAAAATTTCATCTAGCCCTGTACAACACAACAGAGCTTTATTTCTAAAAATAAAATAAAAATGAGATTAAAATATAAAAAATTCAAGTTGTCTTTGAATAAAAATATTAGAAAAAACTTAGGATGTGAATTCTATTGATTTGTCATATCTTGCAAGATCAGTACTAATACGTACAGTTTGGTCTTGTAATGGTTTTAGAAAGAATATACCATCTGATGTTTTCATTCGTATAATCGTTTCTGGACCTTGACTCAAAATAATCATGTATAATTCTGATTCATCTCCACTTGATACCTTACACCCTTCCCATTCAATCCATTCAAATTTTTGGATTTTTTGCATGATTAAAATTTTTGTACAGAAAACTACATAAAAACATTTTCTATTTTTGCCGCTGATTTTAATTTCATCTGTGAGATTTTTCTCTGTGTATTTGATGATTCTCAAAACATATGTGAAACGTTATGATATTGATGCCAGGTTCTGTTGCGTTAACAACGCTTGATTACAAATCATTCTTGTTAGTTGTTTTTTGTGTCTTTATCCATCATGGAATGAACAAGATTTTGGGATTGCACAGTAGGTTACAGATTCAAAATTCAAGCATGCTCAAAGCTTGTTAAAACCAGGAAAAATGCAAGTTCTTAGGGTATATTTGTGACAAACTATAGCTTACAATGATACCTGCAAAAAAGAAATATCCTCCAAAGAATTTCTTACCCAATCCCTCAAAGCATGTTAAAGATATCCATTTCAAGAATCAATAGCTAGTAGTAATATCCAAGAAAGACTAAACTGCAAGTTTCAAGACAGTGAGAAAATCTTTAGTGGTTTGAAAAAAGACTATTCCAGCTATTCCAAGGAATTCAATTATACCACAATTACACAAGTCAACAAAAGTTTGTAAAATGATATTCCAGCTTTGAGGGAACAGTATTGAAATTACAGCGGTAACAAGTGGCTAACTATCATTCAAAATGCCTCATCAAGAAGGCCACACAGTAAAGATTATTCAATTCATAGAATTATATTTCATGATTTTTATAACAGAAAACTAAACATTATTTGATAAAAAATGAGTCATAAAGATGGAGATCCAGATAAGACACAAGAGGAATACGATCAAGACAATCACGCTGATCAAGAAAATGATAACAATGGTGAATATAACAAATAATAATATTTACTCTTTTTTTACAATAATAATTTCATCTCTATATCACTATAATTCCACAAAACTACTGAGTGATACTAGTAACAAGGCATTTTTCTGAATTTGGAGAAAATTTGTATTTGATCATTGACTGCCAGTTACCTCCAACAGAACCTCAGGAACATTGTCTTATCTATGACCAATTATTGCTGTTGTATTATTAGATGCCATGAAAAATCATTCAACTATAACTGTAAATTTGAATCAGCACATTCTAAAGTCTGTCATGAAATTGCTTTTCTGTTCATTTTAGATTAATTTCATTTTTGATTTTGATAAAATGACTCGGGAATCATTCTTGGATGTATTTATTACAGATTTATTGTAATTGGTTTTATTATCAAAGAAGATCAGATGCAGTATTACAGCTATATTTGATACATCTTGATTACAACATGCATTGACAGAACTCACAACAATGCGTTGATCTAAGATTCATGCTTGTGATTTTTTCAGGAATTCTTTGGTTGAGTCGTCCATGCTTTGATGATTTTAAAAAGATACAATACAAAAAATATTATAGTTGCCATTACTAAAAATAAGCCACCAAATAAAATAACACAAGGACTTACACCCAAAACATCATGAGGACCAACAAGTATCAAGGCAATAGCACTATAAAACAAAACCACTATGTTAAAGAAAGTAGATAATGCAAAAAACTTATGCAAATCGTATTTAGATTTCTCCCAGTCGTCAAGATAAGCAAACATACTATCTAGTTCATTAGTAATTTCTTTCACATGTGATTTATGTTTTTCAGGCGAAATTTTGCTATTTTCTTTAACACATGCAAGAAAGTCTCTGTGAAACGACGGTTTATCCATAATATACTGTTTTATCTTTTTTATGGTGCCAGGAATGTATGTAGGAAAACGTTTACCTAATATTTTATAGATTCGTTCTTCGGTGTTGTATCTTTGTGAATTCATATTTTGAAGTGTAATCAGAACAGCAGTTAGTATTAATGCCAATAAAGCTGCAAAACCTTGAAAAACTGCACTGTAAAAATATCTTGCATTATCTAATAGAAATTTATCTGGGTTTGATGTAAAGAATACAAAAGTTAGAATGATAATAATCAGCGGAATAAAAAAACAGCAGATCCAAATATGCCGTTGTGATTCATCAGCATTAGTTTTTTTAGATGTCATATTCTAAAACCCTATGTTTTTTTGAAAACAAAATGAATATAAAAATTATCATATATGCTGACTGCATAAAAATCATCAAAAATATCAAAAAAATAATGCACATTCTATACAGTTGTAAGCTAAAACTAGACATACATAATCTCCTTTGTTTTCATATCATCATGTATGACTGATCTCTGAACCAAACCTTTCTCTTAATTACAGAAAATATTGTCTCAGCCGTGTTTCCTTGATGGTACAATTCATCATCAAATGATCTCTTCATCTGTTTTCTGTAGACCCTTTGTTTTGCTAAGAAGACAATTAGAATTCCTTGCAGGAATCACCGACCGGATGATCTTACATATGACCATCTGATGTATGGATTCTGAATCATACCCCTTATCTAATATCATGCATCATATTTTTGTAGTTTTTAATATCCGTGCAAACAGCTCTGAAAAATGCTTCACATCATGGATCTGATGATGTTAAATTACCACTAAACAGATCAGCTGTGTTTTCATTCAGAGCTGCTGATATCTTGATGTAAGAGTATCCAAGATAGCAACAATACATGTAATACCACATGCAGTGACGATTCTCAAATCCTGTCGCATCAGCTCTTGTAATTATTCTTTGTAGTATTTCTTATGCAATAAGGATCGTTGTATCTGTCATACACTTGTATTTTCCATTTATGTGTAAAACAACTAAACGGCAACATTCTGATTGATCATTTTATTGATTCTGATCTACAAATGAGTAAAACTTTGATGATTTCTAGACAGTCAAATGTTAATAATTTTTATAATAATCTTTGTGCCGAGATTTAGAACCCAATAAATTTTTTATATTTTTGTACTTATGTTTCCTAATAAATTTCCAATTCATCAGAATAACACACTGATGCCTCGCTCTAGTAACTGCCACATTTAGTCTGTGCAGATTGTTGGTAAAGTATGTCGGCCAACTCTTTGAAAAACTGATAAAGGAAATGTCAACCTCCCTTCCCTGGAAAGAATCTACGGTTCCAAAGTGTATGACAAATTTCGTTGTAGGTTTTTCTTCCATTGTGGTAAATACTGCCTCATTCTCAAAAATCCCCCCGGTTATACCTGAAAGTGTGTGGAGGTATTCCAACTTTTTTTTAATTATTTTCTCTTGTTCGCTGTAAAACACAATGATACCTATATCCCATCGCTTCTCTTCTGTTGTCTCTTTTCTCTTCTCTTCTGTTGTATCTTCTGTTGTCTCCTTTCTCTTCTCTTTTGTTGTCTCTTTTCTCTTCTCTTTTGTTGTCTCTTTTCTCTTCTCTTTTGCTGTCTCTTTTGCTGTATTCTCTATTGCACATTTGATAAATTCTGAAATTTCAGAAATTATCTTATTGGCCTCCTCAGGACTTGCATCCCCTTTTCTGTTTGATTCTTCTATGCCGATCCAGTATAGTTTCTTTTTGTATCTTGGATACAACCATTTCAGATCAGTCTTTACAGATTTTGACGTCTTTAGTGCTTTTCCGTCGTACACGTACTTTCGAGAAAACTTTGCAATATCTCGGTGCATCCTATACTGGTATTTCAGCAGTACATATCGGTCCTTTAATGCGTCCTTCGGTAGACCTAGCTCTAATGTATTATTTTGGTGTACATCTCCCTCGTAACCATCCTTTAGTATTATTAGAATCGATAACATGGAAATGTTTTCCAGTTTTTGTATATCTTCAGCAACGTTGTTGCAATCGTCAAATTCGTTGCTTGGCATAAGGTATTCAATCTTTGATTTATCACCTACCTGCATGCGCCATGCTATATTTTTTGCCCAAGTGTAATCAGAATTTGAAAAGGAATAATTTTTCCATCCTAGAGGGAGTTCCTTCTTTTTAAATTTGTAGTTGCATATCTTTGATTTCTTTGGCAGTGTTTTCATATCCAACATTTGTGATTTTGTGCGCATTACTATCGCACCTTCTTCGTCTGCATCTGCCCCATGACCTTTTATGTCGTATTTTTCATTTATACTAAAAAACCTGACTCCAAGTTTTTTGCATTGTTTGATATACACATCAGTATCCACCACACCATCATCCTCCACCACTATGAATACAGTATCAGAGTTACCATGTTTAGAAGCACTGAACACGTCTAGGCAAGCTTTTTGTAGTTTCTTATCTGGCATACAATTCCCTAGGTTTGGTACAAGGCTGTATTCATCTGTATATGGTGACAGTTGTTTGGTGTCACCAGAAATTACCCAGCGTTTTGTCTTCATTGCCGGTACTATGAACTCTGAGAATGTGGTCTTTGATGCCTCATCGAGAATCATCACATCAAAGAGTTCTTTATATTCATTCACATATTCATTCACATATTTCATTATACCCATTACGGTACCACATATTATCGAATCTGCTATCTTCTCTACTGTAATGACATTTGTTTTTGACTCGAGTAGATCAATCCTAGATTTGATAGCCTTTTCCAGCTGTGTTTTTGCAACAATCTTCTTAGCCTCTGGGTCTTGAACAGTATTGAAACTATTTGTTAGTTTTTCTAGATTTTTTCGTGAATACATCTTTGCATTCTCCGTTGTGATTTTTTTCTCGTCTCCTGCGATCCTCAATGGGATGATATCACGAATATTCTCAGTCGAATTCTCAGTCAGTTTGTCAATCAAGTTGTCAACAGCCACATGTGTTGGAGCGCAAAACAATATTGTTTTATTTTGTGATATAAGCTGTTTTACTAGTTCACAAAGTACCGTGGTCTTGCCTGAACCTGGTGGTCCTTCCAATAACGCAAAGTCAGGTGTGGACAGTGCCATGCGTATAAACTTTTTCTGTATGTCTACTCCTTCTCTTTGATCACACAAGAAATACCATTTGTTTATCTGGTACTGTTCGTACTTGTTTGACTCCCATTTTATGCTGTCAAGATCTCGAAATACTTTGAACAAGGATGTATCAAAATATTCATCAATGTTATTTTGTACATTCTCAAACACGGTGATGTGTTTTTTGATTTGTGATACGTTGTGTTTGATAAGAAAATTCTCCGTACTTGGCCTTCTCTCTAGCTCAATTTTATGCTCTTCCTCCTCATGCGGTTTGGCATCTATGGGATAGTCATACAGTGACGAGCTTGGATCATGTTGTTCATCTGCTATACTGTCATGTGTCACAGACTTGTCCTCATAAATATAATCGATGTAAGACGAGGGCGGATCATTTTTTCCCAACTCCAGTAACAGGTCAGATGTAATCAATGATGTCTTCTTTTTGATTGGATTCTTTTTCCTGTATTTTGAATGCTTTTCCATATAATCTTTGTAAAGTGAAAATGTGTCTGCCACGTATTTCTTATCCTGACTTGCACGTTTTTGTAGCTCGTTTTCTTGCTCTTCATCTAGCTTGCTTTCTTGTTCTTTAGCTGGTTCGATCGCGACATCATACATTTTACGTTTTTGTGGATCATAAAGTGTCTCATATGCCGTGTTGATGTGAGAGAATTTCATGTTTGTGTCAAGTGAGGAATTCTCATCGAGATAAAATTCTAGGGTTAGTTCGTCATATTTACTTTTGATTTCTTCCTTGTCTGCTGTGTGATTTACTTTTAAAATATCATAATAGTTACGATTGTTAGTCAATAAACATCATCTCGGAGATTTAGTTTGGATATTATAAATAAAAAGATTTTGGAAGATCTTTATGATTAAGTCACATGATTCTTCAAATAATCATGATATTACTAACTCATTGGTACGCTAGAAAACACTTTAGATCTTTTTGGTGCTAGTTACATAGAAAAAATTGCATCAGCATATGCAGAGAAGGTTATGACACTGCACACATGAGAGATTATCTCAGATTTTGTGAAATGAAATATTGCATTCCTTACAAAAAAAATTTCAAATTAAATCCCTTGAAAAAGCTCAAAAAGGATTACAATAAAACGAGATTTGTTGTAGAAAGATTCTTTGGATGACTCAAAAGTGGGTTAAAAGAATATAATCATATACGAAGAAACTGTGATAACTATGGACTTTTGTATCTGGCGTCAATTATGATGCATTGAAAAATTTCAGGATGAGTTTTTAGTCTTTTTTTTAAAAAAATACCGTTTCCAGTTTAAAACTTGTGCAATTGTACCAATGATAATTAATCCAAGACCAAAATATACCCCTATGATACTAGAATCAGATTGTAAAATATTCATGTATGATGAACTGATATAAAGAATAACTCCAAAAAATATGAATGCCAATGTTTTACTTGACGGTATTTCTGGTATGTTCACCATTGATCTTCAAAAAATAGTTATTTCACTACTGCATAATTGTTTTCATTATTAATTTTCAACAAATTTCTCTGTCCCGAATTGAACACTGGGGTCAATGTCCCGAGTTTGGAACAGTTTAAAAATTTTGCCCCTCGTCCCGATAAGTCAACAGAACCCTTTATTGTCAAATACGAGTAAATATATTAATTCATAAAATTTAATTTTTTTAATCAATTACAGACAAAATTATTTTTTCTATATAATCAACATCTTCTTGAAAAACAACATGATTTTTTTCAAAATCTTCCTTTGTTCTCATATTTCCCAATCCCTTTATTTTTGTAAAAGAACTATTTTCTCCTGCTACTATAAATGAAGTTAATTCAAAATTTGTTTTATTGAGTCTTGCTTCAATTTCTTTTAATGTATTTTTAATTTCTATCTTGGGAATCTTATCGCCTGGGGCATGAATAAGACTTTTTGGATCGATAAAAACAATTTTTTGTTTTTCATTATTAACCACCCACAAAATAAAATCTGGATAAAAATTATTTGTTTCTGCAAAGAATCCCACACCTTTTTTACTTAAATTTCTAAACAAATAGAATTCTAATTTTTTAATATTTACATTATTTTTATTTTTCAATATGAAATCTCTCAAATCCATGACTAGTTTTTTTTCTCCATGATTGAGACCTGTTGGAACAGTGATAATTTTATTATTATTTATAATCAATGGTTGATAGAGATGGTTATCAAAAACTACACTTAGTTCTTTTTGATCTTCATTGTATATTTTTTTTGAATCTTTTATCATATTAGTTATTTCATTGATTAATATTGTTTCTTTTTTATCTATTATAATTTTGTAATCTTGAAAATTTTCATTTTCCTTTGTCAATACATCATATTCAAGATTGTTTGTAACCCATTTTCTTTTGTGAATATTATAAAATTCAATAATATATTTTTGCAAAATTCTTATACATAATTTTTCTATAAAAACAAATTGGCTGAACGTATTAATTTCAAATGTTTTATCAAAAACAACTTTGTAATTATTTTTTTTCATAATTTCAATTAAAATTTTCTTATTAAAATGGAGATTATGGAATTTTTTTTGTTGTTTTACATTATACAATTTAAAGTAAATATCATCCCAATCAAAATAATCAAGATAGTCATAAACTGGGATAATTTTTTCTTCAAATTGTGATTTATTAAATCCTGTTTCACCACTTTCAAACATTTCAAACTTTGGTCTCATATCTAATTTTATTGTAGGAATTAAAGAATCATATTCTAAATTAATTAAATCTGAAAAATCTTCATCACCCTTTTGTTTTAGTATGACTAATTTTTTCTTGAGAAAATTTAAATTTTTCTTGATATTCAAGTTTAAAATTTCTTCTTCTAATATTTCCTCTTCTTCTAATTGCTTTCTGAATGTATCAATATAATCAGCTTTTATTCCAAAAATATTGAGTGTTTCCAAAATGCTTGGATCTATTTTGAGATCTTGCTTCTCTAAAATTTGTTCATTTACTAGTATCCTTGAACGTTTCATTAGATTTTGATAGCCTCTGATTCTAACTCCTCTTCCAAATAATTGAATAATTTGAGACCCCTTACTCCTTCCCATATTTAATAATCCCATTGTTGAAACACGGAAACTATTCCATCCTTCGATGAATTTTTTTGAACCTATTAAAATATGGATTGGAGAATCTTTGTTGTTAATTGTAGCAAAATAAGAATCAGAGAATTTATCATCATGGAAAATTAAATTAGTTTTTTCTTCTAATTTTTTCTTAAATGATGCAACATCTCCAATATACACCAGTGAAAAGTATTTTGATGAATTTGATACCTTTAGACCCACTTCTCCAGAAGAATTAACTATGTGAAATAATTCTAGTTTACCACCACTTTCGGAGTTAAAGACTAATTTTAAAATGTCTTGATAAATTTCTTTGGCAGTCAATTTATCATTTTTTATTGGTTGTAGTAATTGTGAAATTTGGATTATCTCATCTTTCTTTTTTAATAAAATTTTATCGTTCATTATATTATCAATTCTTTTAATAAAATCAATTTCTTTCAAAAGAAATTTATTTAAAAAAGTGACAACAAATTGTATATCAGATAATGTGTTTTTATCAAACTTATCTTTTTTTTGACTACTTACACTATTCCCAACAAATATCCACAAAGGTTTTGCAAATGAGAAATCTTGTAACATTTGATTGTTCTTCTCAAAAAATTTCAATTGTTGGTAATATGACAATAAGTTTGTTAAAAGTACAAATTCTTTGTGTTTTTCATGTTCTATATTTTTTAAATTAAGAATAAAAAATTCCTTTCCAAAACCATCATAGTAAAAGTGAGAATACGAATAATCCATTATTATCGCCTTGGAATATTCATCCATCAGCTCATCATTTCTGAAACTAATCGCCTCATCAAATGTGGCACTGTATTCAAAAGTAAATCCAATTTCAGATATTTTGTCTCTAATACCCTTCCATGTTGTGCCTGAAAATCCCTTATGACCCTCATCTACAAAAATAAGATTGTTTCCCTCAAATGATGAAACTTCTACAGTTACTCCTTCTCCTTTCTTTTCATCAGTTAATTTATGGATTTCAATGATTTGCATAATATTTTTTTCTATGTTCATTTCATTGAAAATTTTTGCATTTATGTTACTTTTTCTTAGCTCTTCTAAATGTTGTCTAGATAATCCTTCATTAGGTGTAATGAGTAGGGTATTATCAATTTTCTTCTTATTATATTTATGAAATTGTAAGAAATTGATGTGCATTATCAAAGTTTTGCCAGAACCTGTTGCCATCCAAAAAGCAAGTTTTGACAAATCATTTTTCAAAAAAAATGGTTGGTCTTTTCCACTATTTTCTTTTTTAACAAAATCATTTAGTTCTTTAAAGAATGTATCATTATTGTTAAAGTAATTATCCAGAAATATTTCCGTAAATAAAATAGATATGTATTGAAAATATTTCAATTGAATTTTTACAATTCTCTGTTTATTGATATATTCTAAATATAATTTTATATTTTGATCATATGTTTCTAGAATATCTTCGTTTATTTTTGACATTCCTTTCAATGCATTAAAAAAATAACTATTCCCATCTGAATCATAATCCTCTCTTTCCCTTTTGAGTGCATCTTGTAATGGTGAAATATCTGAAGCTTTAAAACAATTTAACAGGTATTTGAAAAGTGTAAGTTTATGTCTTAGACTAGATTGTTCTGTCATTTAATCCCCATTCATCAATATTTTTAGTCGTTCTTCAATGAGAATGGCGTCTTTAATTATATTTTCTCCATTGATGTGTATTTGATCAAATTTTTTTGTTAGTATATTATTTTGAATGAAATTTCTATCTTTCTCAAGATCTAATTTTTCAAGATCCCTCCATATAATCACGACTGTTTTATTATCAATTTTTCCTTTATTAACAAAATATTTTCGATTTTTGTCATGAAATATTTTCTGATTTTTTAATTCAAAACCTATTAAATAATTATATGTTTCAACAATATCTACTATTGATTCTTTTTGTTGGTGATCTTTTAATATGTTAATTTTGTAATTAAACGGATTTTTTAAATTGTCTATATTCAAAAATGTTTTGCTATCTCTGGTTTCAAAATCAATCATATACTTGACAAAATAATCTAAAAATTCACTTAGTTTTTTTTGGGAAAATTCAATATTTTCTAAAGCGTCTTCATATTGTTCCAAATAATGATATTTGACTAATTGTTGTTTTGAACCTTCACCTTTTAATGGGATTCCATTTTTCCACTGATCAGCAAAAATAATTTTTTTAATTCTTGGTACTAACACTGTTTCAAAATATTGTCCCATTTCAACTAAAATGAATTTCCTTGCTCCTCCATCATCTCTATTTAATTTTAATATTGCGTGCGCCGTGGTTCCAGAGCCTGCAAAGAAATCCAATACCATTGCATTCTTGTTAGTATGAGTTGAAGCATTTATGGAGTCATAAACAGCGTGAATTGATTTTGGGTATGAGAATAATTGTTTACCTAGTATGTTATTTAATAATTGAGTTCCATGATTGTTAGCTGAATATTTACTGTCAGTCCACACAGTCTTGAAATTAAATTTATTTTTAGACCTTTCAATATCCCATACTTTTCTACCATTAATAAATTTGAGACCTAATTCTCCCCTAATTTTTTCCACTGTGTTTCTTGCAAACCTCCACTTTCTTTCAATTCCCTGAGGGTCAATTGGATATATCTCAATAACCCCATCCTTTCTTTTAATATTAATAGATTCAGGATGAAAGGAAGCATCACATAAATCTCCAAAACCCACAATTTTTTCATCTTTGACAAGTATTGGATAGAAGCAATTCTTTGAGGCAGTTCTTAGAGAATTAGCCCCTGTTACGTCTCTGAAATTTCTTATATCCACATCATTTTCTCTATCTTGAACACCAATTCGTCTTTTCCATTTAGAATAAATAAAATAGAGGAAATCATGGGTAAATGAAAAATTATCACTTTGTTGACCAGAAGGATTATGAATGACAGTGACACATACACGTTCATGTTCTGGAAAAAGTCGTGCAAGGAGCAATCCTAAACGTTCTTGTTCATTTTCATCAATTGCAATAATGAAAACTCCATCTTTTTTCAAAAAAGGTTTTGCAACAGTTAAACGATTTTCTATTAACGATAACCACGATGAATGTTTGAAGCTGTTTTTGTATAAAATTTCGCTGGACTTGGCATTATAAGGAGGATCTATATAGCAACATTTGATTTTATCATTATATTTTGCCAGTAATAAATTCAACGCTTGATAATTTTCAGAGTTGATTAAAATTCCCGTTATCTTTTCATCAATATTTTCAAAACTTTCTAAAATTTTTGTTTTAAACTCTTCATCAAAAAATTTAGTGTCAACTATCAAAGTAGAGTGTTGTTTTAAAAGTTGATTTTTTTTATCTTTTTTTAGAGATTTTTTTGATTTATCCATCAATCCAATTTCTTTCTTAATGTCAAAAGCAAACAATTTTTTCCATTCTGTTATTTGTTTGTCATTTTCTAAAATTTGTTGATAATGTTTTTCATCAATAAGATCCAAAGTCATAAAATACTCTGTTTTTAAAACAAATTTTTTCTTTTCCCAAATCTTTTTCTGAAAATTTTCAATCTGTGCAAGAAACCCAATTATTTTATTTGAAATTGCTTTTAATACTTTTATTTCTAATGCATAGTGATTAAATTGTTCTACATCAAGACGAGTAACATCACTTATGTCTACAACCTCATTCTTAACATAAAAATCGAATTCTCTTTCTAAAAATCCCCCAAGATCTTTATGAATGAAATAATCAGAAGTATTTTTCCTAGTATATTTGTGGATGTTCTTGCTTAGAGGAGTTTTGCCATTTACTTCCCTTAATAATTCATTTGTGTTATTTATTTTTGATAATTTCTCAGTTAATAATTTGATATTTCTTTCATTTATTTTATCTTGGTTTAGTTTAGGACGAATTTCTTTCTCCGAGTCTTTCAATGTTCTAAATTCAAAATAAATATTTAGTTCTACCCCCCCCCCCGTCCATTCAAAAATTTTATCGGATGCAACAACAAAATATTTATTTTCTTCTGATTTTATATTATCTTTTTCTTCTTCAACTTTAGCTAGTCTAAAATTAATCTTTAATCCGGAATTTATAAATGAAAATTTGTCAAAAGATTCTGTTGTTTTAATATAATATTGATCATTATTGGCCCAATGCAACAAAACTTCCTCACCATTATATGGAATTGAATATTTTTCATTAGAACCATATTTTTTCTTACTGATAAAATCCCCCTTGTCATAATATCTAGAAAAAAAAGTAAATATGTGATTGTAGATTTCCTTTTCTAATTCTTTAGAGATATGAATATTTTTTGACTGATTCTTTTTTTCTAGATATTTTTCCTGGTGCTCGTAATCTTTTATTTCTAATTCAATAAATCGTTTTTTTAAATTCTCTAACTCGGTTTGGTGCTTCTGTTGTTCTTCCATACTAATAAAATCTAACTGTTTAGTAATTTCTTTAATCAAGTCTTTTTGAATAAAATTTGAAATTTCCTTTTTCTTGTAATTTAAAATTTTGTATATACCAAAATCCAGATCAACCTCATCAAACTGAAATATTGTGGTTAGTAGGTTGGCAAGTTTTTCTTTGTTATTATTATTTTCAATTATTACTTTTGGTTTTTTGTGTGATATGTATATACTGTATATTCAATGTTTTATAAAGAATTACAGTTGTAATTCTATATAATCTTCAAGAGATAATTTTGTTCCAAATCTTTGTAGAGTGAATCATTTAAAATTATGATTTTCCACTGGTTCTTACCGTAATCCTAATTAATGAAGATTGTGCTGAGGTTTTCCATTCAAAACCCTGTGTTTTTTAGTGAAATTATAGCGAACTTTCATTCCATCCAAAATAGAAGTATTTTTAAAATGACATATTATTAACTCATCCTAAAATCCTCCAATACAATAATACTCCAGCTTTGAGGATGGCATTAAAATTACAGGTGGTTAACTATCATTCAAAACGTCAGTTTTTAACACACAATACAAATAAAATTTTCATCTAACCTTCGATAACGCAACAGTATCGAATCCTATAATATGATACAATTCATAACTAAATCATGGAGAACGTTTCTAAAACATGTGAATATGAGTACGAGTATGGTGATACAAGAACAGGGGAACATCAGGATTATTTTTGCAATAGATCGCGTATTTTATCTAGCAATTTTTGTAAATTTCATGATAAGCATTATTTTCAAACACATAAAAAAGATGTTAGAGAATTATTTCTAAAAGAATTAAAAGAAGAACAAGATCAATCCAAACCTATTTTTTTCATAGGATGTAATGTTCCATCTGTTGAAGTAAATAGTATTAATCAAAACAGATCTGTGTATTTTATCAATGCAAAATTTCATGGAGGTGTGAAATTTTTTGACATTCAATTTAAAACAGTGGACTTTACTAATGCAACATTTTGTGGGGATTTCCATGTTATGAATGTGGATACCAGTGAAAAATTCCGTTTTGTATCAGTGAAATTTAATAATCCTAAAAATTCAAAAGTTGAATTTAGAATGTGTAATTTAGAAACAAGTGATTTTTCCTTAACCACTTTCTACACTCTTTTATTTCTATACTGTAAATTTAATCATTCAAAATTTAGAATGTGTACATTTAGGGATAAATTATCAATTGATGATTGTACATTTACAGGCAAAACAAATTTTTCAGATTGTGAATTTTTAGGAGAATCTATATTTTCTCTATCATCATTTCATGCAAATACAACATTTCAATATACAAATTTTATACATCCAACAAGATTCCATCATGTTGATTTTGAAAAACAACAGTTAGTTATTTTTACAGAGGACTTGTCAAAGGTGTCTTTTATTGGAACTGACATTACACGAATAAAATTTGATGGTAATACCATTTGGGGAGAACCTGATAAATATGTCATATTTGATGCAAGTAAACTCATCAATAATGTTGAGGAATCAGACCTATCTGCCGTCCTTGCAGTTTATAGAAATCTACGAGAAAATTATGAATTCCAATTAATGTATGAAGAGGCAGGACAATTTTTTGTAAAAGAAATGGAATTGAAAAGAATATACTTCCAAGATGCCAATGATAAAAATAGGACAAAAATTAAAAAATGGCGTAGATACTTTTCTCTTGCAAATTGTTATAACATACTGTCAAATTATGGGGAAAGTTTCAAAAGAGTTTCTGTATTTTCATTTGCATTATTTTCATCAGCACTTGCATATTTTTTCATTCATCCAGATATCAACACAATAAACCAAATAAAACCATTAGGCGATATCGATTATGCCATGTATCTCTGGAATAATCCTTTATATCGACTAGAGATTTCATTGGAACGAACTTTTGGGTCATTCCTTCAAATAAACAATGTTAGGCTAGCAGATTATATTGTTCGTATTGCCTCTTTGCCAATTTTAGGTGCAATGTTCATTGTATTAAGACGCAGATTTGAAAGGAGATTTAGGCATTAAATATAAAGTAAATAAGAAAAGCTTATTCAATCATTAATCAAGTGAGATCATAGCATGGCAAAAGAAACATTAGAACAACTGATCAATAAAAGAAGTGAGGAATATCAGGGTAAAATTAGAATTGCAGTTATTGGAAATGTAAAATCTGGAAAGACTATAGTATCTGCTCTCCTAAAATACACATTAACTAAATTATGGATTCCTAAAACCAATGGGAAATGGGAATCTATTACTAGCAGTGGACAAAATGAAATAAATGAAATTATTCGAGAAATGAAAAAAGGAAGATTCGCATCGCCTACATCCAATACAACTTATCCTAAACTCATATTGGATATTTTCCGTATGGAGGGAGAACCAACAAAAATTGAATTAATATTACATGACATGTCTGGAGAAAACTATTCAGATCTTCTTACTAGTTCTTCATATTCAAATATAGATGATAGATTAGTAGATATTCTATCTGGAGATGGAGCTTATCTTGCATTTGCAAAAAAATATGTAATTGTGATTGATTGTGAGGAAAAAGATGAGTGGGATACAGATATTGCCAATGTAGCCCTAATGATCAGTAAGATAAGAGAAATAAAACAAAAAATACGTAACTATGATTCCGATGAGCTTATTCATTCGCCCATTGCAATAGTTTTTACTAAATCTGATCTGTTATCTTCAGTGGATCAGGAAAAATCTGCTGAGGAATTGGCAAAAGAGTATCCCGAACTCGTATCAAGTTTAAGAATCAATCATGATCAAAATTTTCTCCAATTTTTCAAAGTATATGTGTCATCATGTATTGAAACTCCTGAAGAAGCTGAAAAACGAATTAAAAAAAATAAAGAAGAGGTTCAGAAGGAATATGAAAGGGAATTAAAAACATGGAATGAGCAAATTGAATCTGCCATACAACAAGCAGTATCAAATGCAGAAATACAAGCAGCACAAGAGAGACTAGATGAGGAAGAAACTAGGGATAAAATTGAAAATACCAAACAACAAATAAAAAAAGAATACATGCAACAGTTTGATCAGAAACATCCTATGAAAGATCAAGAAGAATATGAAGCAAAATCAAAAGTAGAAATTCCGCTTAAATACAGTGAATCTGAATACATGCAATTTATTTCTTGGATTCTTGATAAAAAAAATGAATAATCTTGATCAATACTGAACAATTTGTTTATACATCAGCATCTATTAAAAACAAAAAAGGTTATCAGATAGTTGCAAAGAGTGATGGAATTACTGATAAAATTATTTCAAAACTTCAATCATATGTTTACCCAACTAATATAGACCCAAGTAAATTCCAAGAATCTAGGTCTCTTGTTTTATTCAACAATGATTTAATTGCATACAGTAGAATCAAAAATATAGGATTAGGATATGATGGCAGAGAAAATACTCTTTATAATCACACCTTTATTTTTTCTAAAAAAGATTTTAAAGAATGTGATAATGATAGTAGAATTTTTGATGACTTTTATTTGGAAGACAAGTACATTCGAGGAATTCTTCCAACGCTATCAATAAATCCATCATCACAACTATTTCCATTAATAACTTGTAATTTGAAATTAATACTAGAAAGGATTCTAGTCTCATTATTTAGAAATAAAAAAATTGCTTTGTTGATTAACGATGTAGAGTTGCCACAAAAAATACTTTCATTTTTACCTGTATCCATGCGTCTTATTCCATTTTCAACATTTGTTATAGAACCAAAAAAGCAACAAAAATATAATTTAATTTTAAATCCTAAATTAAATAAATCAAAACTCAAAGGTTTTGATGTAATCTCTCTTGATAAGAATATTGTGTTTCAGAAAAAAACATCTTATAGAAAAAGCATTTCATATTATGCACAACTAATTACATCTTTTAAACCCAAAAAATTAATAGAATTTCACAACTCGTTTGAAGAAATACCTGGCAAATCGAATAAAAATAAATTGATTTTACTATCTAATTATTTTCAATTTCAATCTGCTAATAATAATGAAGAACGTGAAGAATATGCAGAAAATGTTCTTGAATCAATAAAACTATTTGATCAGAATACTTTATCAGATTATTTTAAAGAAATTATAGATTCGGTTGAACCATATAAAAAATTAGAAAATAAACTGCAATCAGAATTAAATCCATCCATGTCTTTTATGGAGAATTTATTTTTGTTATATGCTAAAACCATGATAGATATTCATAAAGCATTTATGGACAAACAAAAAGAAATCAAGATTACATCTCCAGAACAGCTAAACAACGTACCAGAAAATGATTTTGTGTTGATTACAAAACTTAGAAATCCGATTCATGTACAAAAAGATGCTAGAATACACAGAACAACATGTTATACGTTGAAAACCGTAAAATCTAGGAAGTCTATTCCTACCAATAACAATTATTATCATATTGAATCAAGAGATGAAGAAACTTTAAGTAAATACAAGAATAACATGTGTCAGAAATGTTTCAAAAAAGATCAATTGAATTTTAAAAACCAAAACTCATCAGAATAAACATGTTGTAATTTTTGTGCTTACACGTGTAAATATCCTTTATGTAATTTCTGCTATTATTGACTCTTAGATACTGTATAATGGATCTTTTACTGGGTGGTTGAGCTGTAGATTAGTAAGATGTGTGATCTCAAATAAGTGATTGCATCGTTCTGGCTTGCTGTAAAAAGTAATCAATCAGTGCATTTACTGCCAACTCATCGACTCTAAATTTTACCGTTATAGATGAGTGGGTTAACTGCCAATGCGGATATCTCTTTTCTCAAGGTACAATGTGCTTAACAGAAAATATTCCAAGTTGATGCTTAGATTCTGCTAAACTGGCAGTGACACCAGTGAGACGTACACAATCCGGTCTTGCATACCCTCTAGAGCCATCAATAGGACTGGTTCTGTTGAATTCTCAGTTGAGTCTCAAAAGGTTCAGTCTTTCTCAGGGTCCTACATAATTAGTAAATTGTAATTTTATTTCTATTCAATCTTTGTATTACATTTCATGTTCTCAATTAAACAGTCATTTGAAATATCTCAAGTTTGAAAGTATAGAAATGATCTAATTTTTATCTAATTAGCACATTTCACATATATTGGAACAAGTCAATAATCAAGAGTCTTTAAAACAATGGCATCATAACTTTATTAGCTATTTTCGCAAAGAATATGAAAAGCTATCCACAGATGAAAAAAAAGGCATAAACAATACAAATAATTTTTTAAATCCATGCCAGATTGAAATCTTTTGGATGGTAAATCCAGATTATCAACTAATAGTACAATCTAATTTTAACAACAGACCTGACAAAGAAATCATAGTCAACGGACCATACAAACCATATGAATTTCAATCCAAAGTAATCACCATATTAAAAGACAAAAGATGGATGCGTGATATCAAGCAAAATTTACCAGACAAATATGAACAATTTAACACATTAGGTGAGAGAATGGCCTTGGAGATTTACAGATTTGTTGAAAAGAGCAAGAATCATTCTTTTACATCAGAAAAAATGGAACCTCAAATATTAACTGGTATTGCAATTGAAGACACTTGGACTTGGATTCATGTTGGTAATATTGGAGAACTTGATCATAGAATAGAAATCGACAAGACAATTCAAGAAATCAAACAGAATGCCAAAAACAAACAAAAAAGAACACCAAAACAACCAGCACTATCTACAAATCACATATATGCAGGATTTGGAGTGCACATGTTTCCTCCAATTATTATTGGTACAAAATACAAACGCAGCATAGATGAACTAGTCTACAATACATCCAATGACCAGATAAATAGTAAAATATTTGATATGAAGATTGGCAATAATCAAATCATCGTCAACAAAGATGGATTTATTTTTGTTGAAAACAAAAGTAAAGAAGATGCATTAAAAATTCTAAATTTAATTATGGCGTATGGACTGTTTTATGGATTCACTTTGTATGCTGTTCATGAGCATGAACTAGTTATGGCAGACTATAACAAACAGAATTTAATTGTGACTGACATACAGTGGAATTCAGATACTAGACGGGCATATCTAATAGAAGAGTTCTTCAATCCCAAACATAACACGCCATCTACAAAAATTGAAGTAAAACTAGACATCATACAAGAAATTCTGTTAAACGCTAAAAAATTATTTGAGTATGAAAAATTATCTGTGCATAAAAAATTATCAGAAGACATGAGATTACTCAACGAAGGTGCAACCCATTTTGCTAACTCAGAATTTGCTCCGGCTTTTATCATGGGTTGGAGTGTGATAGAGAGACAATACTCTAATCTTTGGCGTACGTTACTCTCTGAGAAAAACATTGATGGTAAACGCTTATCTAAACTACAAAATCCAGATCAATGGACAATTGACTATATCTTTAAAATTCTTAACATTGAAGGAAAAATTGATGAAATCGATTATGATGACTTGATGGATTTGAAAAGAAAACGTAACAAGTTTTATCATAATGGAGAACAAGTGACAAAAGAGGATGCAGATACGTGTATCAAATATGCCATGCGTCCACTTTTTAATGAAATTTATCCAGACATTAGTTTATCAGTGATTTCTAGCTTGAAAAAGCAGTTTGATGTGATAAAACATAGTTGAGTTTTTTGGGAGAATCAATCTTGAATAACAATTGTATGGCTAGTTCTCAAGTCTCCTTTCTTTGCAAGATTTGTGCCTAGTTTTACAAATTGAATTGTTCCAAACTAGACAAGTCAAAAACAAATGTCATTATATTCTGTCTAGCTTATCTCTGGTTTCTTTCTCTAATTTTTCAATATATTTTGGATCATCAAGTAATCCATCACGATCTTGGTACTATTGACCAAAGTATAATTTACACATATCTCTCTCTCTATATTTTTTTTCTGGTAATGTTTTCAGATGCTCTAGAATCATTTTATCTGAATTATAACTTGTCATATTACGTTTCTATATCCTAGATAACAGAACCACCAAATGAATCAAGTTCTCAAGTTATAACTAGACTTTAAGGAGGTGGTACAATACTGCCAATTACAATGGTAGTAACAACATCAAGTTCATCTGCTGTCGAATACGGATCTGGTAGTGTATTATCCTTATACTTTGCAGTAACAGTGTCACCTTCTGAAACTCCGAGTCTGTGCTCAAATTCGTACAGAAAAATTGTAAAGTGTACAAAACCTTCGTAAATTCCAGTTGCATTACCAGTCTCAGTTACAATAAGGTCAACACCTCCTTTGTTTGAGTCAGACCACACATCGATATTAAAGTGGTCAGCTGCTTCTGGATTTAGGTTCAAATCTGGATCAATTACTCTTACAATACCTGTTCCTCTTGGTGAATAGTGTGCCTCTAACCACTGTACAACACCTACATTCCATCTAATCAACGATGAACCAACTACAGTTTCATCCTCTGAAAATGCAAAGGAGACAGTTAGTACATCATCATTATCAGCTTGTAGGAATCCATCAGTTGGGCCAGTACCTTGAGTTCTTGGGTTTGTATCGTCAATTGTTCCATCACCATCAGCATCATGCTCAAATCCGGTAAGGATGACCTCACCAGTAAAGATGCCTGTGTCTACACCAGTTTCAACAAGCTTGTATCCATCAATATTAAATCCTCTAGTAGCAACTCTTATTGGGTCTCTATCAGAGTCTCCAATCTCATCAACTATATCACTATCAAAGTTGTAGTCTGGTGCTACAATACTAATGTAAACTTTATCAGTCCAAGAATAAACTTTTTTGTCTAGTGCCACAGTTGCTCCAAAGTTTGAAGTAAACACTGTCAAACTAACATCTTTATCTTCATCCCCTACATACTTAGACCCAGATGGACCCCAATCAGTATACTCTAATACAATCTCTTTACCTCGTTCTAGAGAATTATTATCAAACACTTTGGGAACTTTAACAACGAGTTGGAATACACCAGTACCGTTTCCTGTTTCCCTGAGATTGAGTGGTTTTGGGTCAAAAGCTTTTGTTGCATTGCCACTTGCATCACCCATAGTGAGAATAACAGCATCATAGCCCCACTCTATCAAATCCAAATCATATGTCTCTACCTGGTCACTATCCAAATCCAAGTCTGGTTCAATCAAAGTTAAGATCATATCAGATCCAACAACATATACAGATTTGTCAGATTGCAATACACCATCTCTAAGGTCAAATGTAGCCAAATCAGTTACAGTGTAGGTATCACCAGATACATCTGCTGAATCAATGTATTCCACTTGGAGAATATCACCTTGTAAAATACAGTAACTTTCTCCTGCAGTAGTTATTGGAGCATCAAATCTGTTTTCTACTTGACTACTACCTGCATTACCATCAATTGGTGCATATGCAAATGTATCTGGACATAATCTACTTGCCGGACCATCTGTATACCTTACAGTAATATCAACTTTGAATATTCCTGCATTTGGTGAGATTTCAGATAGTGGTCCAAATGACCGGGTTGCTGCATCGACTGGTGTTGTACCATGATGGTTCTTACCATCATCACCAACATCAATGGTGCCATCTATAACATTAGGACCACCTGCATAACCTAACACAACGATGTCAGAATCCCTAATAACAGAGATCTTGACTGGACCATGATTAGTACCTGCAACGTTTTCACTGATTGTGTCTATACCTGATGCAGAAACATCAAGGCTTGGATCAGAAACTCTAACGTCAATTGATAAATCTCCTGCGTTTAAGAATTCGCCAATATCTAAACCAGCAGGACTATCCATACCTGTTTGATGAATTGGAAATAGTGAACGCTTGTCTGTTATATCTGCAGGGATACTTGAAGTAGATTCACCAAAGTCACCAGGTACACCAAATGGAACAGGATAAACCGTCCTATCAAGACTGACAGAACTAGTGTTTACTTTAACACCCACACTGTCTTCTACCTCATTAATTTCACCATTAGCGTCTCTAAAGTCAAAGTAATTGACTTTAATATCAAAATCGGTTGCAGTTTCAGATGTATCTTCACTTGTCCTACACCATTCTGCTGGAATTTGAAAGCTACCAACGAATAAACCAGAATCCTTTGTGGTTTCAGTCAGAGTAAACCCAGTTGCACCAAGACCTGCATCAACATTTGCGGGTATACCACAATCATTGTTTTCAGTCCAACGTTGATCGTCAAATGTGACCTCTAATAGTCTACCAAGTTGTTCACCGTTACGTAATGTAATGGAGGTGCCTCCATTCTCAGTGGTTGCACTGCCAACAACATCACGGTTTGGATCATCTGTGACTGTCACTACTGTGTATATATCCTTCAAATCAGAGTTTACGTCAAGATCTAAATCATCAACTGTGATTACTACAGTGTCACCAGTCCTGTATGAATCACTATCAAAGGATACAACACCATCGTGACTAGGAGCTTTCTCTTGATCAGAGATTTGTGTTTCTATGCCATCTTCACCCAAATCAAGGTAAATGACTCTAACTTCATCTCTCAAATCTTTCATTACGATAAAGGTGGGATCATCAGCAATTGTTGAAATTCCTAGGTATGTGTTGATATCATTGATGTTTAGCTGGTTAATCATGGTATACTCCAAGGTACCTGTGAATGTACTTGTATTCTCACCAGTTTCTTTGGCTTCAATTCTGATGATTTGATTTGCAATTCTTTCATCATTTACTAAACCGTCATTTTCAAATCCAAATGAGATAAAGTCTGCAACTATTGGGTATCTCTTTGACAAGTCTACATCTAGTGCTGCATCACCACTAAATTGGAATAGTAACCCAATGTTTTGAGCTTGTGCATCAGAGCCTGTTAAGCTAAACAATGCATTATTAGCTTCATCACTAATTGGGATATACCCTTGTGCATCACCATCTTGGTGAATCCATATTGAATCAACACCATCAGGTACGATACCTGTGGAGTTGATAACAACACCGTCTGTAAGTAGCACATAAACATTTACAGAATCTGCATTTGGAGCCAAACTTTTGATATCGTAATTAAACAGATTAAAACCTGTGAATGGTACAAATGGGTTAGCTGTGTTGTCTGGTTTGTTCCTGTTGTCACTAATGGTATCTTGAAGATCTTTTAATGTTTGATTCAAATCAATAGCAACAGACCTTACCATGGTGGTATCAGAACTGTTAAAGTTGATTATAGCTCTTTGGCTAAAACGGTCAACTAGTGTCGTACTATTATAGTACGTTCTGAGGTCTTCTGCGTGGGATTTGGAATCTACAACAAATGGAGATACTAGACTTTGAGTGTCTCCATCATCTCTAATAAGATTTTGTTTGATGGCAACGACTTTGATTTGTCTGTCATTACCTACAGCACCACTACCTAAAGTGAATGGGTTTCCTGTTTGCAAGGAAGGAATGATTGATACGTTTGGATCGTACAAGTTTAGGTCTTCATCTGCTCTGCTGTTGTTGTTAGCATCACCATCAACAATAACTAAAGGAATCTCTTCACCAGAGTTCCATGTATCATTATTTGGTTGAATATCAATTGTTGCAAAGTCAAATCCAACTAGAATTGTATGGTCATCTTGATTGTATGTTAATGTGGCAGATGTATCCCTTGCTGCACTACTTGTAATCTTTAGTATCGATACGTCAGATTCATCATATGTACCAAAGATACCAGTATTTGGACCCTGTTCAGTTAGTGTTACAGGTATAGAACCAGGTACTAGTACTGGATTTAATGGATCAGTGGTAACATCATTATCAAAACCTTTTACACCAAATGATGATGCAGAATCAATTAATCCATTAGGTGTTAACGTTAGTTCTGTATTGCCGTTATCTTGAAGTGTGAGAACTGGGTTGACTGCATTTTGAGCATTAATATCAATTAATAAATCACAGTTGGTTTCACACAATAGATTACTTAGATGAGTGTGAATGTTAATTGGATGACCTACATGTAATCCATTCTCGTTAAACACTTGGTAGTGTGGACCACGAGTTGATTGGGTTACATCTGTACCAAATGTCCAAGAATCCTCATCAGTTGGATCAATGTTTAGCCACAAGTCAGTGATTGTTGCATGTACTTGAGCATTGTTTGGGTATTTTGTTTTATCCAACTCTGCGTTTGCAAATGCTTCAGTAGTATCAAAGGTTAGTGATGTTGATTGAAGACCAATTTCTGAATTGTATGTGATTATAACATTCCCACCCACTGGTAGATTATACAGTTGGATGAAAGGCCAAAAATTTGGATTTATTCCGATTTGTCCTGCTCCTGCACCATTTGCTGGAAATGGATTGATATCTTTTTCTTCACGGAGAACATTTTGTATGTCATTGTCTCCAAGTGTTATAATATCACAGTCAATTGTGATTTCACCATTAACAAATCCAGTATTTGTATTTGCACCTCCTGATCTAGATATTGCAATGCCTACTGTTTCTGATGTGTAGACATCTGAGGTACCCATACCAAGATTTGTAGTCTCTGCATCACAGAATGTACCATAGTCTAAACCAGAACCTGGAACAGTTGTTGTTGAATCAGCCTCTAAAGCTTGGTATAAATCTGCAAAGTATCCATACCAGTTACCATCTACTGCTTGGACCATTCTAAGCTTATTGTCGTTGATTGTAACTGTTGGCTCTGCATTTGATTGGTCTGTATCATTGATATCAGAATTAATTACAATTACCTCAATTACTTGAGGACCAGACATGTAGTTGTTAAATTCAGAGTTTTCTGCAGAGACAAATAGGTTAATGCTATCTACATACACTTCTGGCATCATTATTAGTGCAGCAAAGGTGATACCACCAACTATGATAATTGCCAATAGTGTAAGAATAATAATTTTTTGTTTTGTTTTATTATTCATGTTATTAGTCTTTTTTAAAAATCACTATTAAACCCTAATGATAAATCATCCATAATTGTGTTATTTTTTATAGTTATTTTATTGGATTTGTAAATTGGTGCCATTTACATGAATTATCATAATCTATCTAAAATAAGGTTTTCAAATTTTGTTTGTTATTTATAAAATTTTTAGATACTAGTTTTGTATCTTTATCATGTAGTTATGCAATTAATCCTAAAATCTTTCAGTAATCAGTGATGTTAGATATAAAGATCTAGTTCTCATATTCCTCTCGTATCTGATTAGTTATTCTAATCTGCCTTGGGATGCCTATCTTTTTACAGCAATCTTGTCTATTGTAATTTCTTTGTTTGATTTGATTTAGAATTTTTTGTAAGAAATGCAACATTTCATTCCACGAGACTTGAGATAATCTCTTATGTGTGCAGTGTTTAACTTTTTCTTCATACACAATACGTTCATTCTATGAAACCATCACCAACAGTAATCAACACAGATAGTATTTCAGTTGATATGTTTTATCATTGTTTTTTGGTCTTAGTTTTGGTTGGTTTTGATAGATTGTGTGATTGTTCCATGATACATCCAAGATTTCTTGATCAATCATAAAAAAAAAAAAATATGTCTGTGTTGTTATTGTTTGATCCGCAATCATCAATTATTTACAAAATGATCGATTTTAGGACTTACAGTAATAATGACTACTGCATAGAGCATACATATGGTTTTAGATAATTCAGTTAGTTTGAGCAGATATTGATTGTAATTAATTTAGTTGTGATCTGTCGATTTATGTTTTTTTATCCTAGCTTGTAAAATCGTCGTGCATAACTTACGTTAAGATAGATTCAAAAAAAAGAAAAAAGGGAAATTCGAACTAGTTTACGCTTACAGTTATTTCGAGTGGTGGTGACAGAGCCGTTGGGTTTTCAATAGATTCCCATACAAATGCAGTTGCTGTATAAGTTCCTGCATCAGTTGGAATCCATGAAACTGCTGGGCTAAGTGATTGACCTGGTTCTAGTTCACCTAGAATCCATGCCAAAGACACTGTGACGCCGTTACTATCTTGAACCTGTATCAAATATGCAAATAGCTGCTGTTTGTCCTGACCATTTATCAAGTCAGCACTGATTTGTACCTGTTGGTCAATGGAGACAGTATCTATACTGCCGCCAAATGAATCAACTGTTCTCAAGTTAGAGACGGGTGCTCTTTCAAGAGGTGGTACAATAGTGCCAATTAGTGTAGTGGCAGTAACATCAAGCTCATCTGCTGTTGAGTACGGATCTGGTAGTGTATGATCCTCATATTCTGCAGTGACTGTGTCACCTTCTGAGACTCTGAGTCTGTGACCAGATGATTCGTCAGTAACTGTGAAATGTACAGTACCTTCGTAAATTCCGGTTGCCTCATTAGTCTCAGTTACAGTAAGGTCAATACCTCCGCCGTCTGAGTCAGACCACACATCAACATCAAAGTTGTCGACTGCTTCTGGATCTATATTCAGATCTGAATCAATTATTCTTACAATGCCTTGTCCGCTTGCTGGATAGCTTGCCTCTAACCACTGGATCTCACCTACATTCCATCTAATCAATGATGAACCGACTACAGTTTCATCCTCTGAGAATTCAAAGGAGACAGATAGTCCGTCATCTTCATCAGATTGTAGGAATCCATTAGTTGGGCCAGAGCCAGAATCTGAGGTTCTTGGGTTAGGATCGTCTGTTCCATCACCATCAGCATCGTGTAAAAATCCGGTAAGTATAACCTCACCAGTAAAGATGCCTGTGTCTGTACCAGTTTCGACAAGCTTGTATTCGTCGATATCAAATCCTCTAGTAGCGACCTTTATTGGGTCATCATTAGAGTTTCCGATCTCGTCGACTAGGTCGCTGTCAAAGTTGTGATCTGGTGCGACAATGGTAATGTAGACTTTATCAGTCCAAGAATAGACCTTTTGATCAAGTGACACAGTTGCTCCAAAGTTGGAAGTGAATATTGTCAAGTTGACATCTTCATCTTCATCTCCTACATAGTCAGATCCGGATGGACCCCAGTCAGTATACTCTAAGACAATTTCTTCACCTCTTTCGAGGAGATCATTATCTAATGCTTCAGGGATTTCAACAACAAGCTGGAATATACCAGTGCTGTCTCCTGTCTCTCTGAAGTTGAGTGGTTCTGGGTCAAAAGATGCTTGTTCGCCGTCTGCATCACCCATGGTGACAGTAGCAGCGTCAGAATCCCATTCGATCAAGTCCAAGTCATATGTCTCAGCCTGGTCATTGTCCAAATCCAAGTCTGGCTCAATGAGGGTTAAGATCATATCAGATCCAATAATGTATACGGATTTGTCAGATTGCAATACACCGTTTCTAAGATCAAATGTAGCTGAATCAGTTACAGTGTTGATATCACCAGATGCATCTGCCGGATCAGTGTATTCTACTTGGAGAATATCTCCTTGTAGGATACAATAATTTTCTCCGGAAGGTGTTACGGCGTCAAATCTGTTAAGCTCAGCAACATCTGAAGTACCATCAGTTGCCGTAAATACTGTTGTATCTGGGCATAAATTACTTGATGGACCGTCGGTATATCTTACAATGATGTCAGCTTCAAATATTCCTGCACTTGGTGAGATTTCAGATATTGGTCCAAATGATCTAACTGTTGTTGTTGCTGTTGAACCATCTACTAGATGACTTGTACGATCATCACCAACATCAATTAGACCAGATTCTATACTAGGACCACCTGCATAACCCAATACGACTGAGTTAGAACCTCTGAGAACAGAGATCTTGACTGGGCCTACTGGGACGGAGTCGCCTATAGCAGCACCGTTTGCATTGATTACATCTTCACCTGATCCAGAAATATCAAAGTCTGGATCATTAACTCTAACGTGTATTGATAGATCACCTGCGTTCAAGTATTCGCCATCATTCAAATTATCTCCGACAATGCCGGATTGATGAATTGGGAATAGTGAACGTTCAATTGTTCTATCTGTTGGAGTAGATGAATTACCTGGACCTCCAAAGTCAGCGGTTACACCAAATGGAACAGGATAAACTGTTCTGTCAAGACTGACAGAACCAGTGTTTGCGCTAACGCCTGCACTGTCTCCTACTTCATTGATTTCACCACTAGCGTCTCTAAAGTCAAAGTAATTGATTTCAATATCAAGACCTGTTGCAGTTTCAGCTGTAACTTCACCATCTCTACACCATTGTGCTGGAATTTGGAAGCTACCAGTGAATCGACCAGAATCCTTTGTGGTTTCAGCCAGAGTAAATCCGGTATCACCAAGACCTGCGTCAACACCATTATTCAGTCTACATTCAGTTTCAGGATAAACATTGTTTTCAGTCCAAATTTGATCATCAAATGTGACTTCTAATAGTCTACCAAGTTGATCACCATTACTTAATGCAATGGAGGTGCCGCCATTTGTAACATTTGCGCTACCAACAACGTCACGGTTTTGATCACCCGGAATTGTGACTACTGTATAGATATCTGTCAAATCAGAGTCTACATTAAGATCCAAATCATCAACTGTAATTATTACAGTATCAGCATTCTTGTATGTGTCGCTATCAAATGATGCTACACCAGCGTGGCTTGGAGCTTCCTCCTGATCAGAAATTTGTGTTGAAACGCCATCTTCACCTAAATCAAGATAAGTGACTCTAATAGAGTCCTCATCTGTCAAATCTTCAATTACGACAAAGGTTGGATCATCTGCAATTGTTGAAAGACCTAGGTATGTGTCGAGGTCGTTGATGTTTAGCTGATTAATCATGGTGTATTCCAAGGTACCAGCAAAGGTACTTGTATTGTCACCTGTTTCTTCAGCTTCAATTCTGATGATTTGGTTTGCGATTCTTTCACCGCCTACTCGACCATCATTTTCAAATCCGAATGAGAAGAAGTCTGCAACTATTGGGTATTCCGCAACTTGAAGTATTTCTACATTATCGAATTGGAATAACAATCCAATTTGTCGATCAGCTGGATTTGGAATATCAAACAGTACGTTACTGACAGTACCATTAATTGAGACATAGCCCTGTGCATTACCATCATCAACGATCTTTATTCCACGAACATTATCAGATAATCCTGTGAAGCCCTGTGCATCTGGAGCGCCGAAAATGCTATTGGTTGCATTTAGCAAATAGACATCTACAGAACCTGCATCTGGACCGAAACTTCTGATATCATAATTAAACAGATTGAAACCGGTAAAGGTTCCTCTGTTGTCATTAATGGTACCTTGAAGATCTTCCAGTGTTTGATTCAAGTCAATAACAATACCGTTGGTTGTTAAAGGATTCACAGAGGAGAGTTCTTTAAGAATAGCTCTTTCACTGAAAAGCTCAACTTCTACAGCATCAAATGATATTGCGGCGCTTGAAAGTAATGTTATAGGATCCGTAACGTGACCTACATTAGTAGTAGCAACTACGATGGGAGTACTAATACCCAGTGCATTAAGACTACTTATACTTAATGTTCGATCATCACCAGCACCACTACCCAAAGTAAATGGGGTTCCTGTTTGGAAGGTAGGAATTAGTGATACGTCTGGATTAAACAAGTCCAAGTCTTCATCTGCTCTGCTGTTGTTGTTGGCATCACCATCAATGATAACTATAGGAATCTCTTCACCAGAGTTCCATACATCATCGGTTGGTTGAATGTCAATTGTTGCAGAGCTAAATCCGGCTTGGATTGTATGACCATCTTCATTGTATGTTAAGGTAGCAGAGGTATTCCTTGCTGCATCGTTTGTAATCTTTAACACTGATACATCTGATTCATCATATGTACCAAATATACCGGTCTTTGGACCTTGCTCAGTTATAGTTACAGGTACAGAACCTGCTGTTAATACCTCAGCATTACTGTTAAAAGGTGCTACAGAGAATCGTGCTGCATTATTATTCTCCATTGGCCTGATCTCTGAATCGTCGTTGTCCTGAAGTGTAAGAACATTTGCGTCTACATTTTGAGCATTGACATCAATTAGCAAATCACAATTGGTTTCACATGATAGAGCACGTGAGACATCACGAAGATTAATCGGATGACCTACATGCTCTCCATTCTCATCAAATACTTGGTAATGTGGGCCACGTGTTGACTCTGTCACATTTGTACCAAATGTCCAAGAATCTTCATCAGTTGGATCAATGTTTAGCCACAAGTCAGTGATTGTTACATGTACTTGAGCATTTAGTGGATACGTTGCTCTATCTAACTCAACGCTTGCAAATGATTCAGTAGTATCAAAGGTAAGTGATGTTGATTGAAGACCACTACCTGGGTTGTACTCAATGTTAACATTGCCACCTACGGATAGATTGTAGAGTTGGATGAAAGGCCAAAAGTCTGGATTGATTCCAATTTGTCCTGATTCAGTTGCTGATGGGAATGAATTGATATCCTTTTCTTCACGAAGAACATTTTGGATATCATCGTTTCCAATAGTTATAGTATCACAATCAATATTGATTTTACCATCAGGATCAAATCCAATAGCTGCATTTGCACCACCTGTTGTTGGTATTGCAATGCCTACGGTTTCTGTTACAGTAACTATAGAAGGAGAAGTACCAAGATCGGTGGTCTCTCCATCACAGAATGTACCAAAGTCTAAGCCAGATCCATCAACAGTTGTTGTTGAATCTGCCAATATGGCATGAGTTCTGTCTGCAAAGTATCCATACCAGTTACCATCTACGGCTTGAACCATTCTAAGCTCATTACCATTTATTGTAACTGTTGGCTCACCTTTTGATTCGTTTGTATCATTGATATCAGAATTGATTACAATTACCTCAATTACTTGAGGACCTGACATGTAGTCATTAAACTGTGAGTTTTCTGCGGAGACAAATAGGTTAGCGTTAGCTGCATGTGCTTCTGGCACCATTCCTGGTGCTGCAAAAGTCATACCGCCTGCTAACATTATTGTCATTAGCGTAAGACTAGTTATTTTTCGTCCTATTTCGTTATTCATGTTATTGACATTTTTCACTAAAATTGCTATTTAAGCCTAGTGGACGAATCATCCACAATAGTGTCATTTTTTATAATTATTTTGTTGGATTTAGAAATTTAATATGATTATTGGATAAATTATCTGTAAAAGGCATACTCTACATCACAAAAACCGATCTAATGATTGAATTTTTCAAATTTTATGTATCATTTATGAAATTTTTACAGTGTGATTTGTACCTTCTGCCAAGCAGAACTTTGGTAATTGTAGATGTGTGTTATTGGTTTTTTGCAGATATAATAAAAAAGTGAATCAAGTAAATTTTACCATCTAAAATGTGACGTCTGTTTTCCCAGTATTTGGGAACCATCAAAATTTATGTTATCTACATTACTTTAGAATTATTTCAAAAATTAGTTGAATCCACGTCTTGTTAGATAGTCTAAGACTGCCTGCTCTTTATGTAATTTTTATAGGTTTCACCTCATAGTTTCATGAGAGATTTACAAAACTTTCAATTTGATATGTATGCCGTTTGACCAAAACTATTATGAGATGTTTTCCGTATAGCATATCTTTTGTTGTACTCCTTACATCATACAGTATTTTAAAAAACAATACTGGCTATGGTTTTGATAATACAGTTAAACTTTGGCAGAAACACTTTACAGTTTTTGATAAATCAAGATACAAATTATGATTTTAATATTTTTGATTATAAGACTAAACTTTAATTCCTAAAATACCACCATCATCATCATCATCTGTGGCATCAGTTAGAGTTCTTATGACATATTTCGGTAAATTAAAATCTTCATCAAGATCATCACGAGGAATCATGTCTGAATTTAATGTGCATATGTATTGAAAACCTTCATTCATAGACGTATTTCTTGCAAGCTGCGATGCACCTGTCCTTTGACGTTGATCTACGCCATCAAAAATAGCAGTATCATGAATCAGAAATCCAAGAGATTGTTTTCTCTTTGACCAAATTTTAGCAAGTGTGAGATCATAACAAAATACCCTCATGTTTCCAATGCCTTGACTAGATGATCGCTTAATATTGTAACTCATCCTAAAATCCTCCAATACATCGCCACATATGCTAGATAGGCAAACCCAAGATAGTTGTCACATTTTCTTTCATATTTGATTCTTGTTCTGTGAAACCCGTTCTTCAGCCAGGCAAAAAAACGCTCCACTACAAATCTCGTTATGTGGTAATTGCTTTGTTTTGATTTGTCGTGCTGCTTGTACTTATTTTTCTTGAAATTTCTTTTTGAGATATGTGAAGTAATGTTTTTTTTTCAGATAATCTCGGATACGTCTTGCATCATAACTCTTGTCTACATAAACGGCTCTGGTTTTTTTGACTGATTTACGGTCCAGAAAATCTAAAGTATTTTCTAACATATCTACAAATTTGGTACTGTCATGAATATTTGTAGGACTGGACACGATTGAAATCGTCAGTCCGTTTTCTTTGACGTCAACATGTATTTTTATGCCTGTTATTCTCTTGTATCCGTCAAATCCTACCTCATTTCCTTTTTAACAGGAATTGATGATGAGTCAACAGATATCTTTTGCAGGTTGATTCTGTTTTGTTTGTGTACCATCTTGATTAGATCAGACAGGATTATTTTCCACACTCCTTTCTGCTGCAGCTTTTGGAACCGCAAATGTGCCGATGATTTTGTGCCATATTTTTTTGGCATCTCTGCCCACCTGCAGCAGGTAGTCAGGACAAAAAATATTCCATTTACGGTAGTCCTGTCATCGCATCCTGGCCTTCCTGTTTTGACAGGTTTTGGTAGATGTGGGGCAATGGTATCCCATTGCTTGTCGGTCAATTCTTTATGAGATATACAGGTGGTGTATGACTGGTCATTGTTAGATTTGTATTGTCATCAAATATTTACAAAATGATCGGTTTTCGGATGAGTTGATCATGTAATTCCAAAAATTACTATATTATTTCAAGAGGGAAATTGAGATGTAAAGATTGTAAAACTGATTGTAGGCTATTTGGTGAACATAGATTGATATCATAATATTGATTTTACGAAATGATCGATTTTAGGACTTACAGTAATAATGACTACTGCATAGAGCATACATATGGTTTTAGATAATTCAGTTAGTTTGAGCAGATATTGATTGTAATTAATTTAGTTGTAATCTGTCAGGTTTGTTTCTATATCCTAGCTTGTAAAATCATCGTGCATAACTTACGTTAAGATAGATTCAAAAAAAAGAAAAAAGGGGAATTCGAACTAGTTTACGCTTACAGTTATTTCGAGTGGTGGTGACAGAGCCGTTGGGTTTTCAATAGATTCCCATACAAATGCAGTTGCTGTATAAGTTCCTGCATCAGTTGGAATCCATGAAACTGCTGGGCTAAGTGATTGACCTGGTTCTAGTTCACCTAGAATCCATGCCAAAGACACTGTGACGCCGTTACTATCTTGAACCTGTATCAAATATGCAAATAGCTGCTGTTTGTCCTGACCATTTATCAAGTCAGCACTGATTTGTACCTGTTGGTCAATGGAGACAGTATCTATACTGCCGCCAAATGAATCAACTGTTCTCAAGTTAGAGACGGGTGCTCTTTCAAGAGGTGGTACAATAGTGCCAATTAGTGTAGTGGCAGTAACATCAAGCTCATCTGCTGTTGAGTACGGATCTGGTAGTGTATGATCCTCATATTCTGCAGTGACTGTGTCACCTTCTGAGACTCTGAGTCTGTGACCAGATGATTCGTCAGTAACTGTGAAATGTACAGTACCTTCGTAAATTCCGGTTGCCTCATTAGTCTCAGTTACAGTAAGGTCAATACCTCCGCCGTCTGAGTCAGACCACACATCAACATCAAAGTTGTCGACTGCTTCTGGATCTATATTCAGATCTGAATCAATTATTCTTACAATGCCTTGTCCGCTTGCTGGATAGCTTGCCTCTAACCACTGGATCTCACCTACATTCCATCTAATCAATGATGAACCGACTACAGTTTCATCCTCTGAGAATTCAAAGGAGACAGATAGTCCGTCATCTTCATCAGATTGTAGGAATCCATTAGTTGGGCCAGAGCCAGAATCTGAGGTTCTTGGGTTAGGATCGTCTGTTCCATCACCATCAGCATCGTGTAAAAATCCGGTAAGTATAACCTCACCAGTAAAGATGCCTGTGTCTGTACCAGTTTCGACAAGCTTGTATTCGTCGATATCAAATCCTCTAGTAGCGACCTTTATTGGGTCATCATTAGAGTTTCCGATCTCGTCGACTAGGTCGCTGTCAAAGTTGTGATCTGGTGCGACAATGGTAATGTAGACTTTATCAGTCCAAGAATAGACCTTTTGATCAAGTGACACAGTTGCTCCAAAGTTGGAAGTGAATATTGTCAAGTTGACATCTTCATCTTCATCTCCTACATAGTCAGATCCGGATGGACCCCAGTCAGTATACTCTAAGACAATTTCTTCACCTCTTTCGAGGAGATCATTATCTAATGCTTCAGGGATTTCAACAACAAGCTGGAATATACCAGTGCTGTCTCCTGTCTCTCTGAAGTTGAGTGGTTCTGGGTCAAAAGATGCTTGTTCGCCGTCTGCATCACCCATGGTGACAGTAGCAGCGTCAGAATCCCATTCGATCAAGTCCAAGTCATATGTCTCAGCCTGGTCATTGTCCAAATCCAAGTCTGGCTCAATGAGGGTTAAGATCATATCAGATCCAATAATGTATACGGATTTGTCAGATTGCAATACACCGTTTCTAAGATCAAATGTAGCTGAATCAGTTACAGTGTTGATATCACCAGATGCATCTGCCGGATCAGTGTATTCTACTTGGAGAATATCTCCTTGTAGGATACAATAATTTTCTCCGGAAGGTGTTACGGCGTCAAATCTGTTAAGCTCAGCAACATTTGAAGTACCATCAGTTGCCGTAAATACTGTTGTATCTGGGCATAAATTACTTGATGGACCGTCGGTATATCTTACAATGATGTCAGCTTCAAATATTCCTGCACTTGGTGAGATTTCAGATATTGGTCCAAATGATCTAACTGTTGTTGGTGGTGTTGAACCATCTGCTCGATGAGTTGTACGATCATCACCAACATCAATGAGACCAGACTCTATACTAGGACCACCTGCATAACCCAATACGACTGAGTTAGAACCTCTGAGAACAGAGATCTTGACTGGGCCTACTGGGACAAAGTCGCCTATAGCAGCACCGTTTGCATTGATTACATCTTCACCTGATCCAGAAATATCAAAGTCTGGATCATTAACTCTAACGTGTATTGATAGATCACCTGCGTTCAAGTATTCACCATCATTCAAATTATCTCCGACAATGCCGGATTGATGAATTGGGAATAGTGAACGTTCAATTGTTCTATCTGTTGGAGTAGATGAATTACCTGGACCTCCAAAGTCAGCGGTTACACCAAATGGAACAGGATAAACTGTTCTGTCAAGACTGACAGAACCAGTGTTTGCGCTAACGCCTGCACTGTCTCCTACTTCATTGATTTCACCACTAGCGTCTCTAAAGTCAAAGTAATTGATTTCAATATCAAGACCGGTTGCAGTTTCAGGTGTAACTTCACCATCTCTACACCATTGTGCTGGAATTTGGAAGCTACCAGTGAATCGACCAGAATCCTTTGTGGTTTCAGCCAGAGTAAATCCGGTATCACCAAGACCTGCGTCAACACCATTATTCAGTCTACATTGAGTTTCAGGATAAACATTGTTTTCAGTCCAAATTTGATCATCAAATGTGACTTCTAATAGTCTACCAAGTTGATCACCATTACTTAATGCAATGGAGGTGCCGCCATTTGTAACATTTGCGCTACCAACAACGTCACGGTTTTGATCACCTGGAATTGTGACTACTGTATAGATATCTGTCAAATCAGAGTCTACATTAAGATCCAAATCATCAACTGTAATTATTACAGTATCAGCATTCTTGTATGTGTCGCTATCAAATGATGCTACACCAGCGTGGCTTGGAGCTTCCTCCTGATCAGAAATTTGTGTTGAAACGCCATCTTCACCTAAATCAAGATAAGTGACTCTAATAGAGTCCTCATCTGTCAAATCTTCAATTACGACAAAGGTTGGATCATCTGCAATTGTTGAAAGACCTAGGTATGTGTTGAGGTTGTTGATGTTTAGCTGATTAATCATGGTGTATTCCAAGGTACCAGCAAAGGTACTTGTATTGTCACCTGTTTCTTCAGCTTCAATTCTGATGATTTGGTTTGCGATTCTTTCACCGCCTACTCGACCATCATTTTCAAATCCGAATGAGAAGAAGTCTGCAACTATTGGGTATCTATCGTCTCTGAATAATACATTATCTTCGAATTGAAATAACAATCCAATTTGTCGATCAGCTGGATCTGGAATATCAAACAGTACGTTACTGACAGTACCATTAATTGAGACATAACCCTGTGCATCACCATCATCGACGAGCTTTATTCCACGAACATCATCATTGAGTGGTGGGGAACCCTGAGCATTGGGAGTGCCGAAAATACCATCAGTTGAATTTAACAAATAGATATTTACAGTACCTGCATCTGGACCGAAACTTCTGACATCATAATTAAACAGATTGAAACCGGTAAAGTCTCCATCTCTGTTGTCATTAATGCTACCTTGAAGATCTTCCAATGTTTGGTTCAAATCAATAGCAATACCATCGTATTGTAGTGCAGAATTTGGATCCGAAATGTTAAAGCCCTGGATTATAGCTCTTTCACTGAAAAGCTCAACTACTGATGTCCTAGGAATAAGTGCGTTGCCAGCTCCTAATGTTAACACAGGCGTAATATCACCTACATCATCATTAGCTGGAATATTACCAACATTAAGCGTAGTTGTGACATTTAACAATCGATCATCATCAACACCACTACCCAAAGTAAATGGGTTTCCTGTTTGGAAGGTAGGAATTAGTGATACGTCTGGATTAAACAAGTCCAAGTCTTCATCTGCTCTACTGTTGTTGTTGGCATCACCATCAATGATAACTATAGGAATCTCTTCACCAGAGTTCCATACATCATCGGTTGGTTGAATGTCAATTGTTGCAGAGCTAAATCCGGCTTGGATTGTATGACCATCTTCATTGTATGTTAAGGTAGCAGAGGTATTCCTTGCTGCATTGTCTGTAATCTTTAACACTGATACATCTGATTCATCATATGTACCAAATATACCGGTCTTTGGACCTTGCTCAGTTATAGTTACAGGTACAGAACCTGCTACTAATACCTCAGCATTACTACCAAAAGCTCCTACAGAGAATGCGGTTGCATCATTAGATTCTGTGGGTGTGAGTTCTGTATCGCCGTTATCCTGAAGTGTAAGAACATTTGCGCCTACATTTTGAGCATTGACATCAATTAGCAAATCACAATTGGTTTCACATGATAGAGCACGTGAGACATCACGAAGGTTAATCGGATGACCTACATGCTCTCCATTCTCATCAAATACTTGATAATGTGGACCACGAGTTGTTGTGTCTTCCACATTTGTACCAAATGTCCAAGAATCTTCATCAGTTGGATCAATGTTTAGCCACAAGTCAGTGATTGTTACATGTACTTGAGCATTTAGTGGATACGTTGCTCTATCTAACTCAACGCTTGCAAATGATTCAGTAGTATCAAAGGTAAGTGATGTTGATTGAAGACCACTACCTGGGTTGTACTCAATGTTAACATTGCCACCTACGGATAGATTGTAGAGTTGGATGAAAGGCCAAAAGTCTGGATTGATTCCAATTTGTCCTGCTTCAGTTGCTGATGGGAATGAATTGATATCCTTTTCTTCACGAAGAACATTTTGGATATCATCGTTTCCAAGAGTTATAGTATCACAATCAATAGTGATTTTACCATCACTATCAAATCCAATAGCTGCATTTGCACCACCTGTTGTTGGTATTGCAATGCCTACGGTTTCTGTTACAGTAACTATAGAAGGAGAAGTACCAAGATCGGTGGTCTCTCCATCACAGAATGTACCAAAGTCTAAGCCAGATCCATCAACAGTTGTTGTTGAATCTGCCAATATGGCATGAGTTCTGTCTGCAAAGTATCCATACCAGTTACCATCTACGGCTTGAACCATTCTAAGCTCATTACCATTTATTGTAACTGTTGGCTCACCTTTTGATTCGTTTGTATCATTGATATCAGAATTGATTACAATTACCTCAATTACTTGAGGACCTGACATGTAGTCATTAAACTGTGAGTTTTCTGCGGAGACAAATAGGTTAGCATTAGCTGCATGTGCTTCTGGCACCATTCCTGGTGCTGCAAAAGTCATACCGCCTGCTAACATAATTGTCATTAGTGTAAGACTAGTTATTTTTCGTCCTATTTCGTTATTCATGTTATTGACTTTTTTCTCAGAAATTGCTATTTAAGCCTAGTGGACGAATCATCCACAATAGTGTCATTTTTTATAATTATTTTAACAGATTTGAGAATTTAATATAATTATTCTATAAATTATTCATAGAAATCATACTCTACATCACAAAAGCCGATCTAATGATTAGATTTTTCAAATTTTATGTATAATTTATGAAATTTTTAGAGTGTATTTGTACCAGCAGCCAAGCAGAACTTGGTAGATACACATCATTAGTTTTTTGCAGATAGCTAATCAATCAAATCATCATCATTTGTCTTTCTCAATTATAGAATAAAATTAATTCTTGCAGAATCTTAAAAAAAAGGACTACCAAGATTCATCACTTTACGATCAATTAACATGTATTGTAATCCACGATGTTGATACATACAAAAAAGCACCATATACAAAAAGTTTCTTTATTATACTATAAAACAACTACCAAATTAGCAAGTGATAAGATGGAATTCCGTGAAGTGTACTGTTCAAATTGTAAGCAAGTTTTAGGGCGGTACAACACTAAATTTTACAGTGAGGACAAAATTGGAGAATTAATAAATTTGACACACATTACACATATTAGAAATGGTCATCAAGTTAGTATTAGAAAATTTAAAAAAAGCTAAGTTTATTTATTTGCTCCATGACTTGAGAAAGATTTGCAACTCGATGAACATTATTACCAGAAACATGTTGATTCCAAGGTTGTGAATACAAAATCATTTTTTTCTTATTTTTAAGAAATTGTACTGCATTTAATGGTGAATCATCAATAAATATATCATAATCTAAATCAGCTTTCATTTGACCATCAATCACTGACACATAATTATCATATGCAATGTTATGATGATCCAACCAAGATTTTACAAAAGAGTTAGTAGAGTGTTCTCTTGCAGTTACAATATCTACTTGACCAATATCAGTAAGAGACTTTGTTGTTGAGGATAAATTTTTTTCAGTAGTAGGAACCCTCATCCAATCTTTCCAACAAGAACTAAGCTCAGTATAAAAATCATAACGATCTATATTAAATTCATTCCAAAAATCCCAGCTAGTTATTTGGTGTTTAGCAATTTTAGGTCTAATGGAGTTACTATAGTTTATCCAAGGGACAATAACATCTGCAAGTACACCATCAACATCTAGTGCAATTTTCATTATACCATCAGTCACCAGATTCTTTGATCTCATTTAAAAGATTTTTTTGATGCTTGCTAAGTTTTGTAGGAACATTCACTACAATTCTTACAAATTGATCTCCTCTACCTCTAGAACTTATGTGAGTCACTCCTTTGCCTTTTAATTTGATAATGGTGTTAGGTTGACTACCTGCACCAACTTTGATCTTTTCTGTTCTCTCCAATGTAGGAACAGTAATTTCACATCCTAAAGCAGCATCAATCATAGAGATATCATGATCATAAAAAATATCTCGTCCATCTCGATGAAACTTTGAATGTGGTTGTACCCTCACCCTAACAATCAAATCACCGTTTATACCATTTGGAATCTCGTTTCCTTCTCCAGGTACATTATAGTCTCCTGTATCAACTCCGGGAGGAATACCAAATGTTACAGTTTTGGTGCCTATTTTTTTTCCTTCTCCTTTGCATTGATTGCATGGTGTTTCAATTATGAAACCCTGACCACTACAAGCAGAACACGGTGCGGCAGTAACAAATGAGGCAAATCCCATGTTACGAGTTTGCCTTACTTGTCCTTGACCATTACATGTTCTACATGTTTTCTTGTTAGTACCAGGTTTAGCACCGGTTCCATGACAGGTGTCACATTGAATCTGTTTTTGTAAATTAATTTCCATTTTTTTACCATGCAATACATCCTCCAAGGTTACAGGAGTCTCATAAAGAATGTCAGAACCTTGTTGTTGTTGTTGATTAAAACCAAATCCTCCTCCGCCGCCTCCTCCACGACCAAAGATTGATTCAAAAATAGAGTCAAAACCCCCTCCTCTCCCCTGAAAGATATCTTCATTAGAGTATTTTCCATCCACACCAGCATGACCATGTTGGTCATAGACTTGCTTTTTTTCAGAATCTGAAATAATTGCATATGCCTCAGAGATTTCTTTAAAATGTTCTCCAGCTTCTGAAGACTTGTTTCGGTCAGGGTGGAATTTTAATGCTAATTTTCTGTACTGTTGTTTAATCTCATCAGGGGAGGATGTTTTTGAGACACCCAAGACCTCATAGTAATCACGTTTTGTAGCCATGAATTATTCCTCTATCATAATTACAGTATAAATGATTGAATTGGTAAATTAGCTGGTTTTTGTTTCATCATTTGAATGTGATTCATTAGTTTGTCCTTCTTCTTTTGTATTAGATTCTTTTGCATCAGACTCTTCTTTTGTATTATTAGGTTCTTTTGAGTCAGACTCTCCTTCTGTACTTTGTCCTTCTGTGCCTTGTCCTTCTGCACCTTGTCCTTCAGTACCATCTCCTTCTCCCCCAGGTGGAGTTGTTGATGAGGCATTTTTGTAAAGTTCAGTAGTTACTTCATTTACTAATAATTGCAGCGCATCAAGTTTAGATTTTAATTCATCAGGTTCTTTATCCAAGACTTCGCGGAGTTCTTTGACAGCATCAGTAATTTTAATTCCTTGTTCTTGTGAAATTTTGTCTTTAAGATCATGGTTTACCAGTTTTTCTGTGGTGTAAATGTAACTTTCTGCATCATTTTTTAAATCAATTTGCTCTTTCTTTTTGTTATCCTCATCAGAGAATTTTTCTGCATCTTCTTTTAGTTTTTCAATCTCGTCTTTGGATAATTTTGATGTAGACTCGATTGTAATTTTTGCTTCTTTTTGTGTTCCAAGATCTTTTGCAGTAACATTGATTATTCCATTGGCATCAATATCAAATTTAACTTCAATTTGTGGAATTCCTCTAGGAGCTGGTGGTAAATCTGTAAGATTAAAGCTACCTAAAGATACATTGTCAGTGGCCATTGGTCTTTCACCTTGAACAACATGGATGGTAACTGCCGTTTGGTTATCAGCAGCAGTTGTGAAAACTTTGCTCTTTGAGGTAGGAATTGTGGTGTTTCTTTCAATTAGTGGCTCTCTTACACCGCCCAAAGTTTCAATTCCTAATGTTAGCGGAGTTACATCAAGAAGAACAATATCACTACTTACATCTCCGGCAATAATTCCAGCCTGAATTGCAGCACCCATTGCTACTGCCTCCATTGGGTCAACACCAGACTCTGATTCTTGACCAACTAAATCACTGACAAATTTTTTCACCAATGGAATTCTTGTAGGTCCTCCAACCATCACAATTTTATCAATATCAGAGTTTGAGAGTTTTGCATCTTCTAGTGATTTGAGTACAGAAGGCTTGCATCGCTCAACGATAGGAGAGATCAACTCATCGAGTTTAGCTCTAGTAATTCTAAACTCTAAATTCTTAGCACCAGATGAGGGATCGTGTGCAATAAATGGTAGATTAACATCAGTCTCCATTACAGTAGATAGTTCGATTTTAGCTTTCTCAGAAGCTTCTCTAATTCTTGTCATTGCAGTTGAATCCCCAGAGAGATCAACACCTTCCTTTTTCTTAAACTCATCAACGAGAAAATCAATTAAGACTTTGTCCATATCAGTACCACCTAGTTGGGTATCACCAGATGTACTAAGAACCTCAAAGACACCTCCACCCATCTCCATTATGGTGACATCGAGTGTACCACCACCAAAATCAAAGACAAGAATTTTCATATCTTCTTTTGCCTTGTCTAATCCAAATGCTAGAGATGCAGCAGTTGGCTCATTTATTATTCTAACAACATCAAGACCAGCAATGGTTCCAGCATCCTTTGTGGCCTGTCGTTGATTATCATCAAAATATGCAGGAACTGTAATGACCACTTTGCTAACTTTTTCTCCAATAAATGCCTCAGCGTCTTTTTTAATTTTCTGAAGAATAAATGCAGATATCTGTTGAGGTTTGTATTGTTTGTCTAAAATTTTAAAGATGTGATCAGAGCCCATCTTTCTTTTTGCAGCAACTATAGTACTATCAGGATTGGTGACTGCTTGCCTGCGTGCTGGCTCACCAACTAGGAGATCACCGTTTTTGGAAAATGCTACAACTGAGGGAAATGCTTTACCACCAACTGTGGCACCTTCTGCGGCAGGAATAATTGTGGGTTTGCCACCCATCACTACTGCTGCAGCAGAGTTACTTGTTCCTAAATCGATTCCAATTATTTTAACCATTTTTTATCATTCTTTCTTTGAAATTTCTACTAGTGTGGGTCTTATAACTCTCTCATGAGAGAGATATCCTTTTCTGAGCTCTTTGGTAATTGTATTCTCATCCAAATTCGGATCTGTTACCATTGATATTGCCTCATGATAATTTGGATCAAAGATCTCTCCTAATGCATCAATTGGTTTAATGTGATATTTTTGTAATAAAGAGCCCATGTTCTTTAAGATTGAATCTAAACCATCTGAATTAATTTCACTTTCAGAAAAGACTTTTTTGGCTCTAAGAAAATCATCATAAATTTGTAAAAAATCTAATGCAAACTCGTTAATTTTTGAATTTATTCCATTTTCTATATCAGATTGGGTCTTTCTACTCTGGTTTTGATAGTCAGCTAATGCAAGTTTTAGTTTTTCTTCGTATTGAGATGATCTTTGTTTTTCTAATTCTAATTGTTTGGTTAATTTATCAATCTCAGAATCGATCATGGGAGGAGGAGGAGGATCATCATCTTTAATTTTTTCATCAATCTCAGAATAGATCATGGAAGGATGATTATCATCATTATCTTTAATTTTTTCAGCTATTACATCAACTGGAATTTCATCAGAGTTTGGTTCGTTAGACAATTAATCAAAATAGTAATCTAGCTAATTTATACCATTATTGATAGTTTCACACAAAGGATTAGCTTTGATTATTATTAGATCAGAATCGTGTTTTGTTTTTTCAATATTATCAAAATCAAATTTTGAACAAGCTACAACTATGGTAGTCTTTTCACTATGAAACAGATCAAAGTTTGAATCCTCATAAGCTTCGACATCACCGATATAGTCACGCAATCTTGATGTTAGGTTTTGTAGCATCTCAATTTTATTTCCACGCATTGCATGCGGGTCAAGGGTCCAAGATAACGCAATCTTGGTTCTGCTTGCTTTGAGATTATTTTTCTTTAATGTAAGGCGAATATCATCAATTAATCGTTTTATGTATCCATCAATTCCTTTGACACTGCCATTAATGAGGTACATGAGAGAATTTGTACCCTCAAAAGATGAACCCAATGATTTCAAATCAAATAATCCATTAATCATGCTGTCTAGAAATATTTCCTGAAAATCATCTAAAGCGAGATCATTTTTAGTGACATCATCTTGAGCATATTTACAAATTTCTAAAATGCTACACAGACTAGAAAATTGTGATAAAACATCAATGGCATGAAAGTGTTCAGATGATGAAATTGCCACAAATTTTTTCTCTTTGTTACCTGTTGTGAGAAGATCTGCTAGTATTGGATCTGCTTTTCCATTAAATGATCCAATAATTTTTGGCGGTTCTTTGAGATCTTCGAGGGGATAATAAAAATATGAAATATGTTTTCCAGTCTCAAAACCAGTTACATGCTCAAGCAGTGAAATGTTTTCATTGTTGCCACCAAATCCTGTTGGAAGTGTAAAAATGACAGAACTATTTTTTTTCATAGATGAAATTGCATCTTTGAATTTTGAATGAATCTCAGTTTTGATGTCTTGCCCAGTTTTTCTAATTCTAGGAGTAAAGAAGAGATATTGTGCTTTGGAGATTGCCACATCAATTGGTTCCATAGCTAAAAGAGGTTCATCTTCTTTTAGAGAAGAGACATTTGGGTATGTTTTAGCAATTTCGGCTTTGAGTGAAATTGCCGATGGGGTTGATTCATCTATTATGTAAACATCAGCGCCTTTTATTGCCATCTGAGATGCAATTGTGTATCCTTCAGTACTAAGACCATAAACGACAACTTTTGTTCCTCCCATACAGTACATCTAACATAGAGTAAGAAAAACTTATTGAACTTGGTATAATTAGAAAAATTACTTGAAAATTTGGATAGATATTCTTACTCCTAAACAATTATTGTTTTTTGAAGCAATAGTGAAGGATTTGGGTAAAAAACACAAGATTTTGTGCACTAGTAGAAAATATCGAGAAGTCGATCATTTGGCAAGGATTAGAAAATTCAAAGTGCAAATAGTTGGAAGACATGGTGGTGGTAATAACTCTGAAAAATTAAAGGCAAATCTGAATAGAATGAAATATTTGATGCCAATTATTGAAAATTTTAAACCAGATGTAACAATTAGTTTTTGCTCACCGGATGCTGCAAGGATTTCATATGGATTACAGATAAAGCATGTAGCTTTTTGTGATGCACCTCATGCAAAAGCTGTTATGAAATTAACCATACCACTGATTCAAAAACTGTTAATCCCATGGATAATTCCAAAGAAGGAATTGACAAAGTATGGAATACTAGCAAAAAATATTATCACTTACAAAGCAATAGATGCTGCTTTGATAATATCTCAAAAACCAAAAAAGAATACAATCCCACAAACAAACAAAAAAGGTAAAAATATTTTATTTAGAACTCATGAATTAAACGCATCATACACAACTAAAAAGATAGACTTGGTAAAAATAATTAAAAAACTTGCAGTGATTGAAAATGTAAATGTAATAGTTTTAGGAAGATACTCTGATGAGATAGATGAATTGACAAAGAGATTGGATGATCAAGTTTTGGTATTAAAAAAATCTGTCGATAGTGGAGAAATTTTAGCAATGACAGATATTTTTGTGGGTTCTGGTGGTACAATGACTGCTGAATCAGCTCTTAGAGGAATTCCAACATTGTCATATAATGCAATTCCAAACATTATAGAAGAATATTTGGTGAAGAAAAAATTAGTAACAAGAATTGATAAAATCGACAAATTAGACAAACTGATTTTGCAAATTATAAATAAAAAATCAAACACATTAAAGAATCGTGCAAAAAAAGAATTAAAAAGCATGGAGAATCCGATAAAAAAACTTGAATCTGTTTTAGATATGATTAATGAATAACATTTTAAGGGAAATTAAAACAGAAACTTTGAGCAGCCCGGTAGTGTAGCGGTCAAGCATAGGGGCCTTTGAAGCCCTTGACCCCAGTTCGAGTCTGGGCCGGGCTACCATCTTTATTGAAAAAATTGAAAGATTATATTCAATCATAAAACGTTTGATGTGAGTGTTTTAGTTGAATGACATTATAATACTAGGAATTACTGATGGTCATAATTCAGGTGCATCTCTTTTACGAAATGGCAAAATAGAATATGCAATCTCAGAGGAAAGAATTTCTAGAAATAAAAACGAGGCAGGATATCCCAAATTGGCCGTTGAGCAAATTCTCAAATTGTCAAATCTAAAAGTTGAGGAGATTCACACAGTTGCCCTAGCTGGTAGATTCAATCATGAGAAAAAGTTCTATTCTAGCTGGGATTGGTACAAAGTTGGTTTTGATGACCAGCTAAAAGATGGCAAAAAGAAAGGAGACAGAGAAAACTTTGAAAATCAGCTAAAGAATAGAAAAAAAGCTATCACCAATCATCTAGGGATAGATGAGAAAAAAATTACTGTTATTGAACATCATTTATCACATGCTGCCTCTGCATATCTAGCATCACCATGGATAAATGATGAAAAAATTCTAGTTCTTACCTGTGATGGCTCTGGTGATGGGATTTGTGCTACTGTAAACATTGGAGAGAATGGAAAAATTACAAGAATTGCAAAAACAGAAAACAGTGCATCATTAGGTAAGATCTATTCTAGGGTTACACTACTTTTGGGAATGAAACCTTGGGAGCACGAATATAAAATTATGGGACTAGCCCCATATGCTGATAGGACAGGAGTTGAAAAGTCTAAAAAAGTCTTTGATGAATTATTGGAGGTAAAAGAATCTAGTTTGGAATTTAGTACAAAGTCTAAATTATCTACAAACTATTGTTATGAATTTCTAAAAACTAGACTAGAAAATCATAGGTTTGATTGGATAGCAGGCGGAATTCAACAACTAACTGAAGAGTTGTTAAGAAAGTGGGTAATCAATGCTTTAGAGAAGACAGGTTGTAGAAAAGTTGTTTGTGCAGGAGGTGTGTTTATGAATGTAAAGGCTAACATGCACATTTCAGAGTTGGATAAAGTTGATGATATTTTCATTTTTCCAAGTGCTGGTGATGAATCACTTGCAATAGGATCGGCGATGTATGTTTATTCAGAAATTTTAAAAGAGATGGGTGAAAAAATTCATCTAGAACCGTTAGGACCAATTTATCTTGGTATGGAATTTTCAGATTTGGAAATTGCAGATGAGATAGAAAAAAATGATATGCAAAAAGGCTTTTCGGTTGAATATAATAACAATAAAGACATTGAAAAGTATACAGCAGAATTATTATCACAAGGAGAGATTGTTGCAAGATTTAAAGATAGAATGGAGTGGGGAGCTCGTTCATTGGGAAATAGGAGTATACTTGCAGATCCTAGCAGTTTTGATAAAATTAGAGATATCAATTTAGCTATAAAGCAGCGTGATTTTTGGATGCCATTTGCCCCATCGATAATTTCAGAAAAGCAAGAAGAATATATTGAAAATCCAAAAAAGATTAGAGCGCCATACATGGTAATGGGTTTTCACACAAAAAAGAGGGCATACAAAGAATTAGCATCAGCAATTCATTCATATGATTTTACAGCAAGACCACAACTTTTAGAAAAAAAATTCAATCCAGCATATTATGATTTAATTAAGAATTTTGAAAAACATACAGGAATTCCAGCCTTACTTAATACGTCATTTAATCTACATGGATATCCAATTGTTTGCACACCAACTGATGCAATCAACACTTTGAAAAAATCGGGATTAAAACATCTTGCAATTGGAAATTATATGATAAATAAAATTTGAGATTAGTCGTTATGATAACTTAATATTAATTTCAACATTGAACAAAGTGTTGGCTGAAAATGAAGGAATTTTGGGATTGGATTTGGAGAATTACCTAGAAAAAATTCAAAAAAACGATATCAAAATTTCAGTTATCGGGCTAGGAAGAATTGGTCTACCTACTGCCGTAGCTATTGCAAGGTCTGGTTTACCCACTATTGGTGTAGACACTAATCAAGAGATTGTAGAGTTTGCAAATACAGGAGAATTAAAAATAAATGACGAACCAGGACTAAAAGATGCATTACATACAGTATTAAAAAACAAAAAATTTTCAGCTACTACAAGAATTGAAGAATCAGTAAATGACGCAGATATAGTAATTGTTTGTCTACCAACTCCTCTTGAAAATGATTCTAAAAAAACAGATTATCAATTTTTGTTAAATGGCTGTTCAGAAATTGCAAAAATTATGAAAAAAAATTCACTGGTAATAATAGAGAGTACAGTTGGTCCAGGAATAGTTGAAGATCAAGTTATTCCAGTATTAGAAAAACAAAGTAGTCTAACTGCTGGTAAAGATTTTGGTGTTGCTAGCTGTCCTGAGCGTGCAAATCCATCTACAATACTAACAGACTTTGACAAGATTCCAAGAGTTGTAGGAGGGATTAACAAAAAATCTACAAGCTTTGCTTCACATCTGTATCAATATATTTTTAAAATTAATGTTGTATGTGTAAAAAATTGTAAAACTGCAAATGCAGTCAAGGTAGTTGAAAATGTTTTCAGAGATGTAAATGTGGCATTTATCAATGAGATTGCAATTTTTTGTGATAGAATTGGAATAGATGTAAATGAATTGATTGAAGGTTGCAAAACAAAATATAATTTCATACCACATTTTCCAGGTCCGGGAGTTGGTGGTCCGTGTCTTCCAGTCAATCCTTACCAACTACTAGATGCACCTGAATCAAAAGATATTCTTCAGCTAGTCAGAGTTGCAAGAAAAGTAAACTCTGAGATGCCAAAATATGTAATAAAATTAGTTGAGGATTCACTAAAAGAGGTTAATAAAAAATCTGAAAACACTACAGTTGGAATTTTGGGAATTTCATACAAACCAAATGTTGGAGATACTCAACTGACTCCAATTAAACAAGTCATTGAAAAACTAAAACAGGCAAATTTTAAAATAAAGATTTTTGATCCCTACTTTGTAAATAAAGAGTTCCTATCAATAAAAATTGAAGAAAATATTGAAAATCTTGTTAATGGTTGTGATGTAGTAATTTTGGGTACTGATCATGATGAATTTTTAAAGATGGATTTTAACGCACTAAAGAATCTGATGGAACCATCTGGAATAATAGTTGATACTCGGGGGAAACTATCATCTGATGCAGTTAGAGATGCAGGATTAATTTTTAAAGGAATTGGAACAATAAATTAAAAGTCCAATCTTGTAAGAAGTTTAGAGGCAATTACAAATAGTGTGGCAGCTATTACAACTAGAATTAACATCTCAATAATTACAAATTCAGTTACAGTATCAAAGATTCCTGCCCGAATTACATCTACTAGATACGTTAGTGGATTTAGATAAAAAGCTGTTCGTAACGGTTCTGGTGCGCCCTCTGCAGGATAAAATGCAGTACTAACAAAAGCAAAGAAAAGAAATACAGTATTAATAATTACATTAAACCCCTCACTAGAATGGAGCCTAGTTGAGATAATTGATGCTAGTGACCCAAAGAGAACAGAGCCTGTGATGGCACCAAAAATAATTATTGGGATTGTTACTAGAGAGAATTCTACTGATTCAAAGAATACAGGATACCCAACTACTGCAATTAGTGTGGCACTAACTAGTCCTATTATCCCAATGGTGCAGATATTGCTTAAAATGTAATGAGTACGAGTGAATGGTCCGGACATAATTTGCTCAAACATTCCATGTTTTCTATCATTCCAAATTATAATACCAGAGATTAGTGTGCTATTCATTATGTTAAATCCAATCATACCAGATGCTAGAAATGCAGGATAATCAAGATCCTTACCACCAAATGGGACTGCGTTGATTAGTGGTGCATATGCAAAACCTGCTACAAAAATATAGATCAAAGGAAAGATCACTTGCCAAATTAAGAATCCGGGATTAAGAGAGATCGTAAGATTTCTATTAACAAGTCTAATTATTGGATGCATTTTCTCTTACCATGTTTAAAAAGATCTCTTCAAGATTTGTTGGAACTGCTGAAAGATCTTCAATATCAATTTTATTTTCATTTAGTATTTTTAGTACCTTTAGCAATACTAATTCAGATTCTTCAGAACGAATAACAATATTTGTTCCATTCTGAAAATCAACTTTACAATCAGATATACCAGATAAAAGAGAGATGGTATCTGGTTGTTTTTTTAATAGATGGATTTTAATGGTCTTTTCTTTTCCAAATCGGTTTTTTAGTGCATCTGGAGAATCGACTGTAATAATTTTACCTTTATCAATAATAGCTATTTGATCACATAGGTATTCTGCCTCATGTAAAATGTGTGTTGTGTAAAAAATTGTCAATCCTGTTTTGACTTTGTTCTTCAAGTAATCTAATAATCTTCTTCTAGCACTAGGGTCTAATCCAACTGTTGGTTCATCTAAAAATAATAGTTCCATATCATGCATAAATTCTCGTGCAACCTGCACTCTTCTTCTTTGACCAATTGATAGATCTTCATTTCTTTTTTTACGAATGTCAACTAGATCAAAATCAATTAAGAGTTGCTCCATCCTTTTTTTACGTTCAGTTTTAGGGATATCCCACATCATGCCATATTTTTCGAGGGATTTTTCTACTGATAGTGTTGGTTCGTAGCTAGGTTGTTGCAAGACCACTCCAATTTTGTGACGAATTAAAAGTGGGTGTGCAACTGCATCAACTCCCAAAATAGATAGTGTTCCACTCGAAGGTGGGATAAGGGTAGTGAGGAGTTTAATTGTAGTGGACTTTCCAGCACCATTAGGACCTAAAAATCCAAAGACTTGGCCGGATTTTACTGATAGAACGATATCATCTACAGCAAGAACTGTACCATATGATTTTGATAAATGATTAACTTCAATACAGGACATGTCAAAACTGCGATCTTCCTATTAATTTAGTTAGTGAGGTAAATTGTGATATTTTTTGGAAAAGTTGGATTAATTATGATAAATCATGTATAGAATTTAGAGAATAGGCAGTATTATAACTCAAAAATCAGATAAAACATATCAGAGCGATCATTTTGTTAAAAGAGTTGAAATTTCAATAAAGTGAAATTTTTATAAATACAACAAGCTAATCAATAATGAATTGTCAGAGTTTGAAGATCTCAGCAGTAAACTTTTAGAACAAAAGCCAGAATTGACCAAAGAGGCATTACAAGAGCTGATTACACAAAAGAAAGAAAAGATTGGTGCAGGATATCTGACGGATCAAGGTGCATTATTTTTAATTGCAGCAGACTATGATACCACTTTATCAGGACCTGAAAAAGTCAATGTAGCACTAAAGGATTTGTATGCTGGGGCAAAAGAAATTTCATTAGAGACTAGAGTTTTGAATCTTTCAGATACAAAACAGTTTTCTAGAAAAGATGGTTCTGCATTTTATCTTCGAACAATGACGGTATATGATACAGACGCTACTGCTAGTGTAAAGTTGTGGGATGAGAAAGCAAATCTTTCTAGTCTTGAGAATTTAAAACCAGGAGATTTAATTAAAATTATCAAAGCTTATGTTAAATCAGATCTTGATGGTTCACCAACTCTAAACATTGGTTCTGGATCAAATATAGAAACTACAGATACAAAAAGTGAGATTCCAACTATAGATACCATTACAAAAGATGTAAGTGAATCCCAAGAAGGTCAAAAAGATCTAGTAGTTTCTGGAACCATTGATGGAATGATTAGTAAATTAGAGTATACAACTTCTCGTGGCAAGCCTGGAAAAGCACTTCGAATGAGACTAAAAGGCAAAGACAATAGTGTGATGAAGGTGGTTCTGTGGGGAAAAGATGAATCTACCATTCCAAATATGATTTCACAGTCAGCCAAAGTAAGATTGCTTGGTGTCAATGTAAAATCAGGAAATCCGGATCGTGGTGGTGGTCTTGAGATTCATGGAAATGATGCAACAATTATAGAGATTGAAGGAAGCAAAGAAGCAGAACCAATAATTGGTAGAGTTATTTCTATGACACCAGCAACAGCAGAGAATGGCAAAAGTATGATACTAGTAGTGGATAGTAAAAGAAATTTGTTTAACATTACTGATTCTACAAACTCTACTAGCATCTGTGCAGAAGGGGATGTCATTGAATGTATGCCATCAAAAGTTTATGGAAATTCAGTTATACTAGATGAAAATTCTTTTGTTAGAAAATTAGACAATGATGAATCCATTCCTCTATTATCTAAACTTCGAACAAAAATTAATGATCTCAAAGTGGATGAAAATTATTGTATTGAAGCAATTGTTTTAAAAGTTCCTCAAAGACGAGAGGTTCAAACAAAATCAGGAGAGTCAATAGCACTATCAGAGATGTTTGTAGAAGATGATACAGGTCAAATTTGGGTAAAAGGCTGGAGAGACCAAGCAAGAATAGTTGACAAGTGTGAGTTGGGAGAAATAATTTCCATAACTGGAGTAAATGCAAAATCAGGACTAGAAGGAAGAATAGAACTGTTTGTTACGGCATTTTCTAAAATTACAAAGAAAAACTAAAAAATTCTACTCTTACATTCTATATTATGGATTTGTTTGAATGATATTTTTGATCTAGTTATGTTGGAAGGTAAACAACAGCAGTAGTAGCAGGTTATTTCAGTTCTATCAAAGTCTAACTTTACAATTTTTCTACATGACCTTGTTTCAATTTGGATTTAGTGGTATTGCCAAACCTAGTACCAGAGTAAATCAAAAAAGATGTGATATCTTCGTCACATCCATACAGTGCCATTACTCTCTTTTTTTCTTCATCATTCATTAACGCTTACCAACTTGTAATAGCCATTATCCAATTAAAATCATCCCAAAAAAAAGAAAAGGATGATATCTCCCAATAGATACAAAAACTACTAGTACCTTTTTTGAATCTCAATGAGGTGTGGAAAATCTAAATTTTCCAAATAGAAAACTAGGAATCAGACGAGTCAGCAGCAGTATCATTTGATCTAGATCTCTCATAAACAAACACACCAACTAACCCAAGTGCAAATAAAGCTACGGTAATAATTGGAATTGAATCAAAAATTCCTGCCATTATTTAGCTTAAAAATAGACCATTAAAAATCTTCAGTATCATCATCATCATCACATAGCCCAATTTTTGCTATGGTATAAGAAAAATTTTCTTTTTTTAATGCCCAATAAATCTCACCATTAAATTTTGATGAATTTTTGAAGAGATGAATTTTGATATGTGTAAAGGGATCAATTGCACTGTGCATGTTTTCAATCTCTTTATCACCAATATTTCTAATCATGTTAGTCATGGCAATTGAAATTTTTTTTGTAATTGCAAGCTTTGATAATTCATGCATATATTTCATAAATAACAGATTTTTTTTATAAATGGATTCATTACTTTGATACTCGTAAGAAAATAAATCAGTAACGTTATCAATTACTATTAAAGAAAAATTATTTTCATCAATATTTTTAATAGATTTGATCTGTTCTGAGGTGTTTGTAATTCTAGATACAGTTATTTTTTCAAGCAAATCAATATCTATTTTTAATTCTTTTTGGATTTGGATAATTCGTTCTGGTCTAAACCCACCTGTGGTGTCTAAATATAGAACATTACCACCATTTTTAATTGAATTTATGCACAATTGTAATAAGAACAGTGTTTTACCAGTTCCATTTGCGCCAAACACATCTACAATTACACTATTTGGAATTCCACCTGACAGGAATCTGTCTAATTTCTTTAAACCAGTAGAGATCATTTGGATAATTATTAAAAAAGATGAAAAAATTTAAAGAATTTGTATTTTCATAAAAGAGGTAAGGCTTTTATGATAGAGAAAAAAGTTGCAAATCAAGTGAACAATCAGTGGAACAACCAAATAGCGCAAAAAGACCTTTAACTACTCTTCAAAAAAGTACCAGAAAAAATGTTACTGTAAGACTAAAAAACGAAGTGGAATACAAAGGAAAGATGGATAATGTAGATTCCTATATGAATTTGATTATGACTGATGCCGAAGAGATCCATGAGGGTAAAACAATTGCAAATTATGGCAGAGTAATTGTAAGGGGCAATAACGTATTATTTATCAAACTAGAAAACGAACTCTAGCTAGATGAGACATGACCGATGATTTTCTTTTCACCTCAGAATCAGTTACAGAGGGACACCCAGACAAGGTCTGTGATAATATCTCTGATGCACTTTTAGATGAATATCTCAGAGAAGATCCCAACTCACGTGTTGCAATTGAAACAATGGTTACAACTGATTATGTTGTAATAGCAGGTGAGGTCACATCAGAGGCAAAATTTGATAAAAAAGCTCAAGAAGCGTTGGTGAGAAAAACAATTAAAGATATTGGTTACAATGACAAAGATTTGATGTTTGATGGGAATACTTGCAAGGTTGATTTAAGACTTCATTCACAAAGTCCAGATATCAGTCAAGGTGTAACTGCAACTGAGAAAAAAGAACAAGGTGCAGGGGATCAAGGGTTAATGTTTGGATACGCAACAAATGAAACTAGAGAACTAATGCCTATGCCAATTCTACTAGCACACAAGCTTATTGAAAAATTATCACAGGTAAGAAGAGATAATACTTTACCATGGGTAAGACCAGATGGTAAATCACAAGTCTCTGTAAGATATGAGGATAACAAACCTACGAATATTGAAACAGTTGTTATATCAACACAGCATGCTCCAAATGTTTCTCAAGAAGAGATTTCAAAAGAGATCATAAACAAAGTAATAAAACCAGTTTTGGGTAGTCTTTGGAATGATGAAATTAAAATTCTTATAAACCCAACAGGAAAATTTGTGATTGGCGGTCCACACGGAGATGCAGGACTGACTGGAAGAAAAATTATTGTTGATAGTTATGGCGGATTTGGACGACATGGTGGTGGAGCGTTTTCAGGAAAAGACCCTTCTAAAGTTGATAGATCCGCATGTTACATGTGCAGGTATATTGCAAAAAATCTTGTAGCAGCAGGATTAGCCAATAGATGTGAGGTTCAATTAGCATATGCCATAGGAGTTGCAGAACCAGTATCACTATACGTTAATACATTTGGAACAAATAAAATTCCTGAAGATAAAATTGAGCAACTAGTTAGAAAGAACTTTGATATGAAACCCTCTGGGATCATAGCTGAATTAAATTTAAAGAGACCCATCTACAAAAAAACTGCTACATATGGTCATTTTGGAAGAGAAGAGCCAGAGTTTACTTGGGAAAAAACAGACAAGTCTAAAATATTAAGACAGTCTGCCGGATTGTAGTAACTTTAGTACGGATTGGAACTGAATTTTAGATATTTTAGCTAGTCTGTTGTGATCTCCTTTAAAATTACCAACTAGAATATTGAGATCATCTATTTGATAATCATGTTTTAAATTTACTATTGCTTTGTGGTATGCCTCCTCAAGACTGATTTTTTTTATTTTATTACCTTGCGAAAATAATCTAACATATTTTTCAAAACTCACATAATCAGGTCCCACAAGATCGATTATCTTGTTGTTAAATTTTGGTTCAGATACTGATTCAAAAATAACTTTTACTACATCAGATACGTGTATTGGTTGAATCAGATATCTCCCAGAACCAGGAATTGTGATTCCTCCTGATTTGATCTGTTTTTTTAGATTTTTTGATAGTAAATCATCTTTTCCCACAATGTATGAGGGTCGAAAAATTGTATAGTCTAAACCAGAATCAATTATTTGTCTTTCTGCATTATATTTTGAAATAAAATAACATAGTGGTGTATTTGCTGAAACACCCAACCCACTTAGAAAAATAATTTTTTTTATTCTAGCTTTTTTACATTGATTTACAACATGTTTTGTCAATTCTGTATTTATTGTCTCATAATTAGCATTTACAGATTGTTTACCAATCCCTACAAGATGGATTAATGCATCAGAGTTTTGTATTTTTTTAAAAATATTTTTCTCTTGATAATTTTTTGAGAGAATTCTAGTTTCACATCTAAAATTCTTATAGTTGTTTCGGGATATGGAGATTAATTTGACATTTTTTTCTGATAGATGCCTCCGAAGATTTTTTGCAATAAAACCACTGGCTCCTGTAACTACGATCTTTAGAGGTTTGGTCATGGTATAACCAAAGTTTGTTTTAATTTTAAATCTATTTGTATAGTTTTTCAAGTTGTAAAATAAGAGTTAATACCATAAAATGGATACAACTGGTGTGGATGAGAAGGCAAAATTAAAGACAGGCTACACTACAGGAAGCTGTGCAACTGCTGCATCAAAAGCTGCGTTATTATCAATAATTAATCAAAAAAAGATCCAGAATGTCGATATTTTATTGCCAAAGAGATCTCACATTAAAATTCCAATACATTTGTGTGAATTTGAATCAGAGAGAGCAAGATGTACTGTGATCAAAGATGGAGGAGATGACCCTGATGTTACTCATGGAGCAGAAATTGTTGTAGAGTTGTCATTTACAAAAAAAATAGGCGAAATACAAATTGATGGTGGCGAGGGAGTAGGAATGGTAACAAAGCCAGGATTGGGTTTGGAGATTAACAAGTCAGCTATAAATCCAGTTCCTAAAAAAATGATTACTGAAAACCTAAGAGAGGTAGGAGAAGAAATTCTTTCAGAGAAAGGGATTAGAATAGTTATTTCAGTACCAAAGGGAAGAGAGCTTGGACCTAAAACAGACAATCCAAGATTGGGCATTACAAATGGAATTTCAATTTTAGGAACTAGTGGAATTGTTATTCCATTCTCTACAGCAGCTTATGCTGCATCAATTAGACAGAATTTAGATGTGTCAGTGGCAATGGGTAATGATACGGTGGTGTTGACAACAGGTGGAAGAAGTGAGGATTTTGCAAAAAAAATTATAGATTTACCAGAACATTGTTTTGTGCAGATGGGTGATTTTTCAGGATATACAATTCAACAGTGTAGTAAAAAAAATATCAAGAAAGCATATGTTGTAGGTTTTATTGGAAAGATGGCAAAGATGGCAGTAGGGATTAAACAGACTCATGTTAAGGGTTCTAAAGTGGATATGACTTTTTTGGCAGAACTAGCTCAGAGGTGTAATGCTAGTCAAAGTGTAATTAGTGATATAAAAAAAGCAAACACAGCAAGACATGTTTTAGAGATTATTCAAAAAAACAAGATTGAGGGATTTTTTGACTTGATTTGTGCAGAGACGTATAAACACATGAGAGGACACTCCAAAAATAAAGTTCCAATTGATGTGGTATTGTTTGATTTTCAAGGGAATATTCTGGCTAGAAAATCTTAACAGTAAAGTATTTTATTAAAGTTTAAAGATTTTACTTGTGGAGAAAATATCAGTTTTAGCCATCACTAAAAATGGAATAAACATAGGAGCAGATCTAAAAAAATTATTTCCAGATTGGGATGTGTTTGCTCCTATAAAATTGACAACTAAAGCAGCAACAGGAATTACATGGTATACAGAATCTACAACTGGAAAAATTGTCGAGCTCTTTGAGAATAATAATGCATTAATCTGTATTTTTTCATTGGGGGCAGTAATTAGATTGATTGCACCACACCTGAAAGATAAAAAAACAGATCCAGCAGTAATTGTTATTGATGATAAGGCAAATTTTGTGATTAGTGTTTTGTCTGGACATATAGGAGGAGCTAATCAACTTACAGAAGAGATTGCAGAAAAGGTAGGAGCAATCCCCGTAGTTACCACAGCTGCTGATGTAAACAAGACAATTGCAGTTGACCTTGTAGGAAGAGAGTGGGGTTGGAAGATAGATGATGATTCCACAGTAACAAAAATTAGTGCACACATGGTAAATGAGGAACCAATTGGGGTATTACAAGAGACAGGAGAGAAAAATTGGTATAAAAAACTACCAAAAAATGTCGTAATTTATAACAGTATGGAGGAGTTGAAGAGATCAAAATCCAAAGCTTGTCTAATAATTTCTGATAGAACCATCAATGATGAAATAATTAAAGAATCTGTAATTTATCGACCACCTAGTTTGGTAGTTGGAGTTGGATTACATTGGGATACATCAAAGGATACCATTAGAGAGGGGATTGATATTTGTCTTGAAAAATTCAAGCTAAATTCAAAATCAATTGCAAAACTAGTATCAATAAAAAAACCAAAAAATGTACAAGGATTGATACAACTTGGAGAGGAGATGGGAGTTCCAGTAGAATATGTAAACAGAGAGGATTTGGCTGAAATTTCTGCACCAAATCCATCACAAACAGTAAAAGCATTTGAGGGAACTGCAAGTGTTTCAGAAGCTGCTGCCATCAAGGTATCTAATGGTCAATTAATAGTAGAAAAGCAAAAATTCCCACCAAATTTGACTATAGCTATAGCAAGGAGGATGGTAAATTGAAGCGAGGATTATTACTAATTGACAGGGGAAGTAGAGAGAGGGAAGCATCTGAAGAATTAGATGTGATCTGCCAAGGAATCAAAGCAAAGGGTGAATATGTTTTTACAGATTTTTGTTTTCTAGAGGTGGAACCGCCATACATTGAGGATGGCATTTCAAAATGTTTGAAAGAGGACATTGATTCACTAACTATAGTTCCATACTTTTTGTATCCTGGCAGAAAAATAAAAAATGCAGTAACTGATGTGATGAAGTTTCAAAAAGATACCAAAGTAAAATTTGTAGTTACAAAACAGATGAGCATGCATAAAACTATGGTAGATGTAGTTGGGAATAGAATAGGTACTGCATTAAAAGAGAATCAGGTTACACTCTCAAATGATAAAGTGGATATAATGATAATTGGGCATGGAAGTAAGGATCCAAAGGCTCAGATGTCATTGGATTACATTGTAAATAATCTAAAGAGTAACTATAGAAATGTAAGTAGATGTTGGTTGGAGATAGAAAAACCAGATATTTTTGAGGGGATTAAAACATGTGAAAAAAATGATCCCAAAGTTTTGGTGATTGTGTTTTATTTTCTTCATGAGGGGGCACATGTAAAAAATGACATCAACAATGATTTGATTCCAGCACTTAAAAATTCCAGTATAAAAAATTCTTTCATTACAAAACACATTGGAACAGATCAAAAGATGATAGATTTGATACTAGAGAGAGCAAAAGAGGTTGAGGATGCAAACTAGGAGAGGTCAATCCATTGAGGATGCTAGCATGAAGATGATTGAAGAAGAGGTGGGTCCTCATCAATTTAATGGAAAAGAATGGTTGGTAGTTAGAAGAATAATCCACTCTACTGCAGATTTTGATTTTGCAGATAAAAACAGATTAATTTTTCACAAAGATGCCATCCAAAGCGGAATGAAAGCTTTGAAAGCAGGTTGTAGTATAGTAGTTGATGTTAATGGAGTGATTGGAGGAATGAACAAACAAAACCCAAAAGATTTTGGAAACAACATAGTTTGTAATATTTCAAAACCAGAGATAGCAAAGCTTGCAGAAAAAGAAGGTAAAACACGCTCACAGGTATCGATGAGGGCAGCAATATCAGATATTGATGGTGGAGTTGTAGCAGTTGGAAATGCACCAACTGCACTACAAGAGATAATTCAGATGGTCAAAGAAGGTGTTGTAAAACCAGCCTTAATCATTGGAATTCCTGTGGGGTTTATCTGTGCAGCCGAATCAAAGCAAGAACTAGCTAAACTACAAAAAGTGCCATTTATCACCAATGTGGGCAGAAAGGGAGGAAGTTCTTCAGTATCTGCTGTAATTAATGCAATTTTTAAATTAATTAGAGCAGAATCATCTCTTTGAATGATTAAAGCAGTTTTTGACAAAAATTTCTGCATAGTTTGAACTATCAAAAAATAGATGCCCATACGAGGCCAAAGTGTTATTTTGAATCAATCCATCTTGTTGTTTTTTAATTCCCTGACCAATTTCTAAACTGTAAGCAAATTTTGAATCAGATGCAACTGAACAAAGTTCTGAATAATGAAATTCATGACCGTGAAAACCATGCAATTTCTCAGAGATGGGGGTTTTTGAGATCATCATGTTACCTTTGGTATAACCAAGTCTCATTTTTTGGGTCATTTTGGTTTCTGCATCAAATAGACCGATCATTTTGTATTTTTTGTTTTTAGGGGAGGAAGAAGATATTGATTTTGTCAAATACATCAATCCACCACACTCAGCATAAATTGGAAGAGAATCTTCAGATAATTTCTTTATTGATTTTTTCATGGTTTGATTTTTTTCAAGTGCTTCTCCCAAAACTTCAGGAAACCCACCGCCAATGTATAGTCCATCACATTTTGGAATTTCTTTATCTCGTATAGGACTAAAGAATTTTAAATTTGCACCCTCACGGTACAGTGCATCTAAATTGTCTTGATAATAGAAATTAAATGAAGAATCTAGTGCAACTGCTATAGTAACTTTAAATTTTTTTTGTGCAGGTTTTAATTTTTTGGCAAAGTCAGTAGAGGAATTTTTTGCAATTTTAATTATCTGTGGGATATCAAGTGATTTGGATATTATTTTTGAAACTCTAGTAATTTGTGTTTTGAGAAGTTTGTGGTCCAATGTTGAAACTAGTCCTAAATGTCTAGAAGGCATATTCAATGATAAATTTTTTGGAATGGTTCCAATTATTGGAATTTTAGTCTTTTTTTCCAAAGCGCTTTTACACAAAAGTTCATGTTTTTTACTGCCTAATTTGTTTAAAATTATTCCAGCGATTCGAGAATTTCTATGAAACTTTACAAATCCAAGTGCAGTAGCAGCAATAGAACGGGATGTCTTGCTAGCATCTAAAACTAGTAGAACAGGAGATTTTGTCAATGATGCTGTATGGTGGGTACTAGCAAAGTTTGAATCTCCGCTAAACCCGTCATAGTACCCCATGACGCCCTCTATTACAGATATATCAGATTGGGATTTTGAGATAAAACTATTCAAGAGTTGTCTCTCCCCCATCAACCAAGCATCTAGGTTGTATGTTTTATTTTTTGAGATACTAGAGAGGTAACTAGGATCAATATAATCAGGTCCGACCTTGAAGGGTTGGACTGATAAACCATTTTTTTGCAGAGCATATATTATAGAACACGTGATTGATGTCTTGCCAACTCCACTAGTGGCACCTGCAATTACAATTCTTGGAATCTTCAATTTGCATGACTAGGATCATTTTTTATTTAAATTAATAGATTTTAGAACTTTTTTTCTAATTCTAGATTACATTGTAAAACTTGGGATCCAAATATTTTTCGGTTGTAATTTGAGCCTAAATCTGTAGAATTAGAAATAAAGTTAATGATACTAAACCTTTAAAAATGGAAAGTAGTAAATAATGATACGGTTCTGTCGGTGTAATGCTGACTATGAGACTCGAAAGAGAGCTCAGGAATCGCCTTTAAATTTCTACATTTCCAGATTTGTGCCAATCTAGATCAAATCTAAAATATTTATGTTTAATTGAATCCCATCTATCTTTTTTTCTGGAATGGGTAGTTCCTTTTATCCATACAGCATATGCAAAAAAATCCACCAATTGTAATATTGGATATATTTTTGGATCTCCATTTTCCACATGATAGTACCAAACTCATGAATACACTAGAAAACACTTCATATTTTCTTGGTGATGATATCCTTGAATACATTGTGGCGTTGTATGCAGACAAGGGGTATGATGCTAAATTCATAAGGAGTATCTTGGATCCCATGGAATACAATGTTATATTCCTTACAAAAAAAATTCCAAATCAAAATCCTCGAAAAATCTCCAAAAGAATTACAATAAAACGAGATACGTTGTAGAGAGATTTTTTGGATGGCTCAAAGGGGGGGTTTAGAAGAGCTAGAGTTAGATACGAGAAGAATTGTGATAACTATCTTGGGCTTTTGTATATGGCATCAATTTTGATGTATTGAAGAGTTATGGGATAAATTACTGGTTAACTTCCAAGCGTTTCTAAAACTATTTTATATGAATTGTACAGGTATGGATCCTAGATCTTGTAAAATCGTGCATAACTTACGTTAAGATAGATTCAAAAAAAAGAAAAAAGGGGAATTCGAACTAGTTTACGCTTACAGTTATTTCGAGTGGTGGTGACAGAGCCGTTGGGTTTTCAATAGATTCCCATACAAATGCAGTTGCTGTATAAGTTCCTGCATCAGTTGGAATCCATGAAACTGCTGGGCTAAGTGATTGACCTGGTTCTAGTTCACCTAGAATCCATGCCAAAGACACTGTGACGCCGTTACTATCTTGAACCTGTATCAAATATGCAAATAGCTGCTGTTTGTCCTGACCATTTATCAAGTCAGCACTGATTTGTACCTGTTGGTCAATGGAGACAGTATCTATACTGCCGCCAAATGAATCAACTGTTCTCAAGTTAGAGACGGGTGCTCTTTCAAGAGGTGGTACAATAGTGCCAATTAGTGTAGTGGCAGTAACATCAAGCTCATCTGCTGTTGAGTACGGATCTGGTAGTGTATGATCCTCATATTCTGCAGTGACTGTGTCACCTTCTGAGACTCTGAGTCTGTGACCAGATGATTCGTCAGTAACTGTGAAATGTACAGTACCTTCGTAAATTCCGGTTGCCTCATTAGTCTCAGTTACAGTAAGGTCAATACCTCCGCCGTCTGAGTCAGACCACACATCAACATCAAAGTTGTCGACTGCTTCTGGATCTATATTCAGATCTGAATCAATTATTCTTACAATGCCTTGTCCGCTTGCTGGATAGCTTGCCTCTAACCACTGGATCTCACCTACATTCCATCTAATCAATGATGAACCGACTACAGTTTCATCCTCTGAGAATTCAAAGGAGACAGATAGTCCGTCATCTTCATCAGATTGTAGGAATCCATTAGTTGGGCCAGAGCCAGAATCTGAGGTTCTTGGGTTAGGATCGTCTGTTCCATCACCATCAGCATCGTGTAAAAATCCGGTAAGTATAACCTCACCAGTAAAGATGCCTGTGTCTGTACCAGTTTCGACAAGCTTGTATTCGTCGATATCAAATCCTCTAGTAGCGACCTTTATTGGGTCATCATTAGAGTTTCCGATCTCGTCGACTAGGTCGCTGTCAAAGTTGTGATCTGGTGCGACAATGGTAATGTAGACTTTATCAGTCCAAGAATAGACCTTTTGATCAAGTGACACAGTTGCTCCAAAGTTGGAAGTGAATATTGTCAAGTTGACATCTTCATCTTCATCTCCTACATAATCAGATCCGGATGGACCCCAGTCAGTATACTCTAAGACAATTTCTTCACCTCTTTCGAGGAGATCATTATCTAATGCTTCAGGGATTTCAACAACAAGCTGGAATATACCAGTGCTGTCTCCTGTCTCTCTAAAGTTGAGTGGTTCTGGGTCAAAAGATGCTTGTTCGCCGTCTGCATCACCCATGGTGACAGTAGCAGCGTCAGAATCCCATTCGATCAAGTCCAAGTCATATGTCTCAGCCTGGTCATTGTCCAAATCCAAGTCTGGCTCAATGAGGGTTAAGATCATATCAGATCCAATAATGTATACGGATTTGTCAGATTGCAATACACCGTTTCTAAGATCAAATGTAGCTGAATCAGTTACAGTGTTGATATCACCAGATGCATCTGCCGGATCAGTGTATTCTACTTGGAGAATATCTCCTTGTAGGATACAATAATTTTCTCCGGAAGGTGTTACGGCGTCAAATCTGTTAAGCTCATCAACATTTGAAGTACCATCAGTTGCCGTAAATACTGTTGTATCTGGGCATAAATTACTTGATGGACCGTCGGTATATCTTACAATGATGTCAGCTTCAAATATTCCTGCACTTGGTGAAATTTCAGATATTGGTCCAAATGATCTAACTGTTGTTGTTGCTGTTGAACCATCTGCTAGATGACTTGTACGATCATCACCAACATCAATTAGACCAGACTCTATACTAGGACCACCTGCATAACCCAATACGACTGAGTTAGAACCTCTGAGAACAGAGATCTTGACTGGGCCTACTGGGACAAAGTCGCCTATAGCAGCACCGTTTGCATTGATTACATCTTCACCTGATCCAGAAATATCAAAGTCTGGATCATTAACTCTAACGTGTATTGATAGATCACCTGCGTTCAAGTATTCACCATCATTCAAATTATCTCCGACAATGCCGGATTGATGAATTGGGAATAGTGAACGTTCAATTGTTCTATCTGTTGGAGTAGATGAATTACCTGGACCTCCAAAGTCAGCGGTTACACCAAATGGAACAGGATAAACTGTTCTGTCAAGACTGACAGAACCAGTGTTTGCGCTAACGCCTGCACTGTCTCCTACTTCATTGATTTCACCACTAGCGTCTCTAAAGTCAAAGTAATTGATTTCAATATCAAGACCTGTTGCAGTTTCAGCTGTAACTTCACCATCTCTACACCATTGTGCTGGAATTTGGAAGCTACCAGTGAATCGACCAGAATCCTTTGTGGTTTCAGCCAGAGTAAATCCGGTATCACCAAGACCTGCGTCAACACCATTATTCAGTCTACATTCAGTTTCAGGATGAACATTGTTTTCAGTCCAAATTTGATCATCAAATGTGACCTCTAATAGTCTACCAAGTTGATCACCATTACTTAATGCAATGGAGGTGCCGCCATTTGTAACATTTGCGCTACCAACAACGTCACGGTTTTGATCACCCGGAATTGTGACTACTGTATAGATATCTGTCAAATCAGAGTCTACATTAAGATCCAAATCATCAACTGTAATTATTACAGTATCAGCATTCTTGTATGTGTCGCTATCAAATGATGCTACACCAGCGTGGCTTGGAGCTTCCTCCTGATCAGAAATTTGTGTTGAAACGCCATCTTCACCTAAATCAAGATAAGTGACTCTAATAGAGTCCTCATCTGTCAAATCTTCAATTACGATAAAGGTTGGATCATCTGCAATTGTTGAAAGACCTAGGTATGTGTCGAGGTCGTTGATGTTTAGCTGATTAATCATGGTGTATTCCAAGGTACCAGCAAAGGTACTTGTATTGTCACCTGTTTCTTCAGCTTCAATTCTGATGATTTGGTTTGCGATTCTTTCACCGCCTACTCGACCATCATTTTCAAATCCGAATGAGAAGAAGTCTGCAACTATTGGGTAATCCATAGTTTGAAATATCATCTCATCACTGAATTGGAATAACAATCCAATTTGTCGATCAGCTGGATTTGGAATATCAAACAGTACGTTACTGACAGTACCATTAATTGAGACATAACCCTGTGCATCACCATCATTGACGAGCTTTATTCCACGAACATTATCAGATAATCCTGTGAAGCCCTGTTGATCTGGAGCGCCGAAAATGCTATTGGTTGCATTTAGCAAATAGACATCTACAGTACCTGCATCTGGACCGAAACTTCTGATATCATAATTAAACAGATTGAAACCGGTAAAGGTTCCTCTGTTGTCATTAATGCTACCTTGAAGTCCTTCCACTGTTTGGTTCAAATCAATAATAATACCGCTGGTTGTTAAAGGATTCACAGAGGAGAGTCCTCTAAGAACAGCTCTTTCACTGAAAAGCTCAACTTCTACAGCATCAAATGATATTGAGGCGCCTGAATCTAATGTTATAGGATCCGTAACGTGACCTACATTAGTAGCAGCATCTACGATGGGATTACTAATAGCCAGTTCATCAATACTACTTACATTTAATATTCGATCAACACCACTACCCAAAGTAAATGGGTTTCCTGTTTGGAAGGTAGGAATTAGTGATACGTCTGGATTAAACAAGTCCAAGTCTTCATCTGCTCTGCTGTTGTTGTTGGCATCACCATCAATGATAACTATAGGAATCTCTTCACCAGAGTTCCATACATCATCGGTTGGTTGAATGTCAATTGTTGCAGAGCTAAATCCTGCTTGGATTGTATGACCATCTTCATTGTATTCCAAGGTAGCAGAGGTATTTCTTGCTGCATTGTTTGTAATCTTTAACACTGATACATCTGATTCATCATATGTACCAAATATACCGGTCTTTGGACCTTGCTCAGTTATAGTTACAGGTACAGAACCTGCTACTAATACCTCAGCATTACTACCAAAAGCTGCTACAGAGAATCGTGCTGCATTATTAGAAGATGGTGGCATGATTGCTGAATCGTCATTATCCTGAAGTGTAAGAACATTTGCGTCTACATTTTGAGCATTAACGTCAATCAGTAAATCACAATTGGTTTCACATGATAGAGCACGTGAGACATCACGAAGGTTAATCGGATGACCTACATGCTCTCCATTCTCATCAAATACTTGATAATGTGGACCACGAGTTGTTGTGTCTTCCACATTTGTACCAAATGTCCAAGAATCTTCATCAGTTGGATCAATGTTTAGCCACAAGTCAGTGATTGTTACATGTACTTGAGCATTTAGTGGATACGTTGCTCTATCTAACTCAACGCTTGCAAATGATTCAGTAGTATCAAAGGTAAGTGATGTTGATTGAAGACCACTACCTGGGTTGTACTCAATGTTAACATTGCCACCTACGGATAGATTGTAGAGTTGGATGAAAGGCCAAAAGTCTGGATTGATTCCAATTTGTCCTGCTTCAGTTGCTGATGGGAATGAATTGATATCCTTTTCTTCACGAAGAACATTTTGGATATCATTGGTTCCAAGAGTTATAGTATCACAGTCAATAGTGATTTTGCCATCACTATCAAATCCAGTAGCTTCATTTGCACCACCTGTTGTTGGTATTGCAATGCCTACGGTTTCTGTTACAGTAACTATAGAAGGAGCAGTACCAAGATCGGTGGTCTCTGCATCACAAAATGTACCAAAGTCTAAGCCAGATCCATCAACAGTTGTTGTTGAATCTGCCAATATGGCATGAGTTCTGTCTGCAAAGTATCCATACCAGTTACCATCTACGGCTTGAACCATTCTAAGCTCATTACCATTTATTGTAACTGTTGGCTCACCTTTTGATTCGTTTGTATCATTGATATCAGAATTGATTACAATTACCTCAATTACTTGAGGACCTGACATGTAGTCATTAAACTGTGAGTTTTCTGCGGAGACAAATAGGTTAGCATTAGCTGCATGTGCTTCTGGCACCATTCCTGGTGCTGCAAAAGTCATACCGCCTGCTAACATTATTGTCATTAGTGTAAGACTAGTTATTTTTCGTCCTATTTCGTTATTCATGTTAATGACATTTTTCACTGAGATTGCTATTTAAGCCTAGTGGACTAATCATCCACAATAGTGTCATTTTTTATAATTATTTGATGCATGGACATAACTATTTCTCATTTTTGATCAATCTATCTATCTCTCTCTAATCTTTTTTATCAAAAAAGTCAAGGATATCCACTAGTGTTTTATTCATTGGAATCTCAAAACGAGTGAAAATCCATAGTAATATTTTGTCTGAATCATTTCTTATCGATTTGTATTTGGTGAGGATATTATCTTTGTTGAGGATTAGTTAGACGAGACTTGTATAATGATTTACAAAAATAAAATCAAATTACTTGACAACACAACATCCTTTTCACAATTCTGAGGTTCTCTGCTTTTGTTGCAGTTATGTACACTGCCAATTGATACACCAATGCACAAATAACATAGATGATTTCATTCTCAAATCCTTTGACTGATAACTTGTCAGTGTTAACTATATCTTTGATTATCTCAAAGAGATTCAATTGAAATTTTTCGATCTGCATACAATTCTTGACCTTTGTCATAATTATAAAACTCTGCAAGTTTGATTCTCTCAGGTGGTGTTGATGGATAGATCTGATTGGAGATATCAATCTCAAATCACGATCGTCACTAGAGTGATATAATTTGGAATTATCAATGCAGGATCTGCCAAAATATTTTTTGTGATTCCTGCAAGCGGTCCAGTCAAATTATCAAACATTTGAGAATCATGAAACATTACATACTGGTATCAGCTGTCAATGAAACTATAGTTTTCCAGTGCTGCAACTCATAAAGCTTGTATCCAAAAACCCAACCTTTGAATTGGAAAATACCCATTTGCATCTGTGTCAATTCCTGCAATTGACAGTATATTTTTTGATGTCTGATTTGTTATGTACAAACTGTTTGCTTTAACATTGTACTATCAACTGATGTTGAATTACTCTCTACAATGTTTCAGAGATAAACAATTTCCATTGTACTGACAATCTCAGAAAGTGGCAAACACTAAAATCTTTTGTTAGTGATTCTTCTATCTAGAGTTTGTCGTATCTTACAGACTGAATAGTTATCATTGGTGAATTAATTAAGAGAGAGAAAATAATCAAACGTGTTCTGCTAGAGCACCCCATCGATATTTTTATGATAAATAACTGCACCATCAAAGTTGTTGAATACCAATGATTCTGCTGCCAGGTCACTATCCTCATACAAAGACAATACGCTCACCAAATACAGAACACCGATAAGAAAGGATTCAGATAAAATACTGTTAAGGATTTAATTCATTTTAACACTTTAATGAATAAAACATTAGAGAACTTCTTTGGCTTTTTTGATAAAGTAAATTTGAGAAATTGATTAAAAATTAGTAGTAGTTATGCCATGTCTCATGTATCTAACATCATATCTATCTCTACATACACATACATCCTCTTCTATGAAATCATCATCAAGAAACTCCAAAATGTTTTCTAGCACATCAATGAATTTGGCATTGTCAACATTTGCAGGATTACTACTAGTTGTTATCGTAATTCCTAGAATCGTTATGTGCAATAAATTACAAGCCATATTAATGATGATCTCTGCCCACCAGTGTTAACACAAGTAATATTTCAGTAGAATCTATCATTGTTCCTCAGTCTTTTAGTTTTGGCAAGTAAACAACTGTATCCATTGAGATTTCTTTATGAATCATAAAAAAAATATGTTTGTGTTGTTATGTTGGATACATATTATAATCAAGTGTTTGCAAAATGACGAGTTGAGATTTATATCTCTCAAAATAGTATATAAATTAACTCGACTTTTAATAACTTTACAGAACCAATTTTAGGTATTCTCAATGTTTTTAGAGAGATACCACCTAACTAAATTATGGAAGATAACGGTTTAGTAATTGTATACACTGGAAATGGCAAAGGCAAAACAACTGCATCATTAGGACTTGCCTTACGTGCGGCAGGATATAAAAAGAGAATATGCATGATTCAGTTTATCAAAGGGTCATGGCATTATGGTGAGATGGATTCATCTAAAAGACTAGAGCCAGAATTTGAGATGGTGGCAGTTGGCAAAGGATTTGTGGGCATAATTGATGATAAAAGCCCAAAAGAAGATCATAAAAAAGTAGCAAAAGAGGCAATCAAGATTAGTAATGAGAAAATTCAATCAGGAAATTACGACATTGTAATTTTAGATGAGATAAATTATGCAGTAAACCTTGATTTAATTTCAGTTAATGATGTTTTAAACATTATACAATCAAAACCAAAAAATGTAGATTTGGTATTAACTGGAAATTATGCAAAAAAGCAGATCATAGAGATTGCAGATCTAGTTACAGAGATGAGGGAGATAAAACATCCATTTCAGCGAGGAATTAAAGCAAAAAAAGGCATTGATTTCTAACTGGCAAACATTAATTTACACAAAAGTAAGTTTTAGAAGAAATGTCTACTGAAATCCAAGAAATGCCTGAACAAGGTGAGATTATTCTTGCAACAATTACCAAAGTAATGGACCATGGAGCATATGTCACATTAGATGAATACGATGATATTTCAGGATTTTTACATATTTCAGAGATTGCACCAGGATGGATTAGATCGATAAACAGATTTGTCAAAGATGGAGAAAAGAAGGTTCTTCTTGTAAAGAAAGTAAATGCCCAACGAAGAGATATAGACCTCTCACTAAAACAAGTTTCAAAAGATCAGAAAAAACAAAAGCTCAAAGAGGTCAAAAAATTTGAGAAAGGTAAAACACTATTACAAAATGTTCAAGAAAAGACAAAATTATCAGATGAAGAGATTGAAAAATTAGAAGACAGTATTTATGCAAAATTTGATTCTGTATATGATGCATTCATATCCATTGGAAGAAATGGGATAGAGTCAGTCAAGGAACTAAAACTTTCAAAGAAAACTGCGACAGTCATTGAGGATATCTGTTCAAAGATTAGACTTCCTTCAGTTGAAATTAGAGGAATAATGGAGATCACAAACAATCAATCAAACGGTGTTGAAATAATTAAAAAGACATTACTAGATGTTATCAAAAAAGATTCTACAATGGATATTACATATTTGGGCGCACCAAAATATAGATTATCAGTTACTTCAGAGGATTTTAAAACCGCAGAAAAAATACTAAAACCAATCATTGAAGAGATTGAAGTTAGCATACAAAAGAAAAAAGGCTCATTCAAGTTTACCAGAGAAGATTCAAGGAAGACAAGAGAAAATTAAAGATGAGATTTTTATTAAGAAAATGTGTACCGTGTAACTGCTATACACTAAAACAAAAATGTAAAAAATGCAATGAAGATACTATTTCTGTTCATCCAGCAAAGTTTTCACCTGATGATAAATACATGAGGTATAGATTATCAGAAAGATACTCATAAACTAGGATAATTCTGATGATGATTGTTCTGGATTGTAATCTTTGTTAATTTCATAAACAAAAACTCCCAGCAGCGGTCCAACTTTTTCTTCAGTAAAGCTAGGAGAGGCATAAACTAACCTTAATGGTCCATCACCATCAGATGGGAATTTGATATCTTTTTCATAAACTCCAATTAGTCCAGGTGCATACGTTGGGGATTGCTCAGTAGTATTAGATGGATTAACATAAGCTAATAATGAAAATGGGAACATTTGACCTAGCAAAGTTTCATCCCAAAAATAATCAGTTCCACTCAATCCATCTGGATATAGATATTTTGATGACTCGTATCCTGCTATTTTTATAAACCACTGTTTTTTGGACTCATCTCCACCTCCTACCAAACTGTACAGTGAATCCGGGCTGTCGCCTAGATCTAACTTTTCACCGACTACAAAAACAACAACGTAATCAGCTTGCACATCATTGAGGGAATGCCATGCATCATCTGGGGTACCAAGAAATATTCTCGCAATATTTTCAATAATATGGGTATAAGTTGTTGAATTGTCTGCCAGAGTTGCCCTATCACTCATTGTAGAAATCCAGTAACCATAATCCCACCAAGAAACAATAACAGAATCCTCAGGAGTATTATTTTTAATCCAATCCAGTGTATCAAGCCAATCATTAGTGGCAATTTGGTATACAGAGCCACCATTCAAAATTGTTGGAGATGCATTAGATAGAGTAGTGGTTTCTGAACCTACAGGATAAACCATCGGAATCATCAAGAGGATAACGATTCCTGCGATGTATGGCAGTTGTATAAATTTACTAGTAAATGAAACATTTGATGAATTTTTGAATAAATTTTTTGCAAGGATTGCCAAACCTAGTGAAGCTAAAACTATCAAAGAAATAGATGCAAATACCTCCAATCTAACAAATGTGGCACTAACATAGACCCCTCCAATTCCCATAATTAATGAAAAAACCAACAAGTCATTTTTAAAAAATGTAAAATTCTTGTTTTGAATGCTCTTAATTACTAACCAGACTCCCAAGCCTGCAAAAACCATAAGTACAGAATTAAACAAAAAAGATTGTGACAGGGTTGTTGTTGCATGCTCTGATACAGAATCTACTAGCGGGTCTGTAGTGGTTAGAAATGGATTTAGTGCATTAAGGTATCTGTGACTTGGCAAAGGCAAAAATTCAGAATCAAAATTTATCAGTAATATACCGGGGGCTATAATTAAAAGTGCAAATAGAAATAGCAATCCATTTCTTGTTTTGTGATTTTTACTCTTCTTTTGGATAAAGATACAAGCTACTAGGAATAATGCTGGGAATACTAGTGAAATTCCACCTAATCCAAAGATGAAATTAGAGCTCACACGTTCAAATCCTAAAGATACGACAACTGTGGTAATTGTGTATAAAGGGATGGCCCATAAAATGAATTTATGATCAGTGCGCAAAAATGGTAATGCAAGAAAGAAGATACCTATTGGAATAATGAAAAATTGATTTCCACCCCAAGCTGAGAGAGAAAATGCAGTAAAAATTCCCGCACCAACTAGTTTGCCAAATGCAATTTTTTTATTTCCAGAACTGATACCACTCAACAAAAGATACACAGCCAAAAGACCAAAAAATAGTCCTAGTGGTTCGGATTTGAACCATCCAATTGGACCACGAATTAATAGTGATAATGAGACAGAAAAGAGCAGGGCTGAAAATAATCCAGCAGTTGTTCCCCCAATGACTCTAACTAGTGCAAATATAACAATGGCAGAGAAAGAGCCAAAGATTGCTGGAAATAAAATTGTAAAATCATACAAGTCCATTCCACCACCAAATATCCAGTATGTGACAGCAGCACTCAGATGGAGTATCACCTGAGAACTTGCAGATACGTCTCTACCTGTAGGGTACCAGCTTAGGTCATCGTTCCATTCAAAATATGAAGCAATACCGTTATCTACCATATACTGAGTTGCACGATAATTAAAAAAAGGGTCAAACTCATTTAGTTCAAAACCATAATCAGCAGGCTGGGAACGAAGGAGGAGGGAGATTGAAAAGGATAGACTGAGAACCCCAATAATTAAAAGATGATTTAGTTTTAAATCAAAGCTGCCAATAGAAACAAGTTTTGCATTTGCTAACAATTTGTGTTTTTTAAAAAATCTTTGTTTATTATTCTTTGTATAATGTGTATAAATTAAGGAGCAAACTTTCCTTTGAGTACAGTCTCCTCGATAATGTGATTTTTCATAGCTAGATGAATATCTTGACTTGTTGAACCCTTGTTGGCAGTTAGTTTTTGATCCAATGCGTAAAGCTTGAAGATATACGTGTGCTCCGTATCTGGTGGTGCAGGTCCACCATAACCAATTTCATCAAAATCAGTTTTGCCCTCGATACAGTTTGGAGGAATAGCATTTTCTTTAAATTCAGAATTTTTAGGATCTATATTCCAAAGAACCCAGTGTACCCAAACTTTACCAACTGCACCCATCGCATCAGGGTCATCCATAATCAAGACGAGGGATACAGTGTTTTTAGGAATTTTGTCTATTTCTAAATGTGGGCTGGTGTTTCCATGTTTGTATCCATACTTTTTGGGGATGGTTTTGCCATTTTCAAATGATTTACTTTTTAAAGTTAGAGGCATAATACTGTAAAAATACAGTGTTAAATATGTCTAAGGTTCTAAAACTATCTTATTGTTTGAAAAAGACATTATTGAACCCCCACAGTTTTTGATCTGTTTTTTTAGTTGTTTATCCATCGTGGCTACAATTACCCTATTTTTTGATACATACTCAACTAGTTCTTTATCTGCAAAGGAGCCAAGTATTGGAATTACTTTGAAATTTTTGATAAAATTCAAAGTGGATTGAATGTCGAGTTTTTTTTCAGGTTTTTTTTCCAATTCAACTAGTTCATTTTTTACAACTTGTGGTACGACAAAATTGATTTGACCAATCTCTGTATCCAAATTATCCAAATTTTTGATTCTGTTTGTGGCTAGATGAATTAAAAAATTAGTGTCACAAATTACATTAACCAACTACTATTCCTGCACCAATTAATCTCCATCTTTCTGCAATTCTTCGACTAATTGCAACATTGCCATCTTTGAATATACATGCAGGTCTGTTAAGTTCAATCTCTACATTTTTTAATTTGATCTTGGTAACTTTACCTAAAACTGGAGCAGTTCCAATGTTTAGACGGAGGGATTCACCAGGGATGATTGGTTGCACTTTGATGTCCTCAGTTGCACCTACTGCAGAATCAAATAGATTAACTTTTAATTTTAATAAAACAGAATTCTCTGGAAGTGTACCGGGTTTGCCAATGACTGAACCAATAAATGAATCACTTCTAGTCATGGAGGGATCTAATTTTGTTCCAATAGCTACCAAGCCACCGGGTTTTACTGATTTGACAATTCCTGCAGCAGTTCCTAGTGAAGTGATTTCAGTTAGTAGTGGCTCGTATTTTTTTTTCTTTTCATTTATTATTCCAGGTTTAATCTCAATTTCATCACCAATGTTGAAAACTCCTTGAGTGAGACTTCCTCCAATCACACCACCTTTGATATCTTTTAGTTTTATTCCAGGTTTGTTTACATCAAAAGAACGTAGAACATGCATTACTGTATCGGCTTTCTCATCTCTTTCTGGTGTTTTGATTGTTGATTCAATAGCTCCAATTAATGCATCAATGTTTAATCCAGATTGGGCAGAGATTGGAATTATAGGAGCTTTTGCAGCATAACTACCTTTGACAAATTTTGTAATTTCTTTATAGTTTGTTAATGCTTCTTGATAGGATAACAAGTCTACCTTGTTTTGAACTAGTACAATTTGTTGAATTCCAAGTGTTTGAAGTGCCAGTAAATGTTCTTTTGTTTGAGGTTTGGGAACTTTTTCATTTGCAGCAGCAAGTAGTAATGCACCATCCATTAATGCAGAACCTGAAAGCATGTTTGCCATAAGACTCTCGTGTCCGGGACTATCTACAAAACTAACAACTCTGGATAGCTCACTTGGTTTTCCACAATTGTTGCATTTTGGTGTAGTGGAGTATCCCAAGGGTTCTTTGCATTTTTTGCATTTGTAAAATGCTGCATCAGAGTAACCCACACGGATTGTAATGCCACGTTTGAGTTCTTGACTGTGTACACTAGTCCATGAACCAGTCAATGCTTGAATCAGAGTGGTTTTACCATGGTCTACATGACCTGCAGTACCAATGTTAACACATGGTTGATAGCCATATTTTTTGGTGTACCATTCAGGAAGCGTTTCTCTCCAGTGCATGTGTCAAAAAGTATAATCGGTATATGTTAAGCTATTCTTTTTTATCTTTGGTTTTTTCTTGCGTATCTTCTTCTTTGACGGGAGGAGCTTCAACTGGTAATTCTCCATCAAATTTACAATTTAATTGATAAATTTCTTCAGAAACTGTATCTCCTCGCATTAGTTTTCTTTTCCGCTCTCCATATTCAACATCTTGTAAACCAACTCCCTTTACAAGTAAGACTCTTTTTTTTGTTGCACCATGAAGATCATTTCTCATTGGAACTCCAGATTTATCACTACCCCCAGTGAGTCTTAATTTTCCAGTTAATCCTACAATTGATGCATCAGTCTCATTTCCTAGCTGTAAACCCAACAATGGATTTGCATCAGTATCTTTGAGTTCTTTAGAAATGGATTTTCCCTTTATATCAGAGATTGTGAGTTTAAAGTTTGCCAATTATTCCAAAAAAAGTCAAAGTACTAATTAACCTTTGGACATTATTTTTAAATCAATGTTTGATAAGAATGAGTGTTGGTTGATAAGATCAAGTGTCCAAGGTGTGATGGTGTGATGGTAGATATGCAAGCGTGCCACATGTTTTGCCCAAATTGTGGAGCTCATTTAGATTGCTCTGATAAAGGAAATTATTGGTAAACTATTAGACTAAATTCCAGATCGGTCTGGAATGTATTCAGATGACATGTTGATTGCATTATCTTTCATAATTTCAATATATTTTTCATAATCTGCTTCAAAGTTACAGTGAGGACATTTTACACTAGTTACATCATCATCGAGTATTGCAACTTTTTCACACTCGGGACATCTTGCATCCATGTTTTATGATAATAGTTAAGATATTTAATGATAGTTAAAAATCCATTATAGATATAGTTAGTCTAGTCAGGTATGAGGACAGATTACCAAGATTGCATTGTAGAGGACTAATGGATATTGTGAGAAATATTCAAACAGAATATATTTCTAGAGAGAATTGTTATTTTATTTCATTTGTGTAATTGAAAATGCAAAAAATCAATAAAAAAGTGCTATTTGAAATTTGGAGATCAAAAAGAGAATATCAAAAGATAGTTTTAATGATGTATTGAAAAAGTATCTAGAGTCTATCTAAAATATGCAAAGATAGTTTATCTTAATTGATGGTGTAGATGGGAAAATAGTCGCTGTTGATTAGTTTAGTTACATTGGATGAATTAGTACTTGGTAATAAATTCCCATCTTATGGCATGTCCACAAGAACCTAACAGTGGAGCTATTTCACCTTTTTTAAATAACATTCTGCTACTTTGTGGTGGAGTGAAGCATTCTGTATTGTTTTCATCAACATGACCTTCATACTTGTACCATCCAGTTACAAGAAATGCTTCTCCATTTGTATAATGTTTTTTAATGGGGTGTTGAGTGAACATGTGTCTCATATTAATCATTAAAAATTCATTGTATTTATTCTTAGAGTTAAATTGTAAATAAGGGACTAGTAAAGAAAAAACAAATTAAGATTGTTTGTTTGTGCCAAGCTTTTTCCATTCTTCAAAAGCTTCCTTTGCAGTAAAATCCTGAATATCCTCTAATTTCATTTCTATTTTTTTCTTTGTTACCATATTTCCAACTGTAAAAATACTATTTAAAAACGATACCCAAATTATTAAGATATGGCAAAATTATTTTGATTTCTTTAACTCTTGTTCAATTTGTTCTGCAAAGTTATCGACAGTAGAAATATGAATTTATTCTCAATTTTTATTACAAATTTGGGAATAAAGTCATACATGAAGAACAAGTGCATGCTAAAATTTTAAACAAAGTTAGAAAAGGAAAGATAAGATATGTCAGCTAGTAAAATATCCATCTGTTTCATATTTTTGTAATTCATTATATCCACACAAGATTTTCTTTGATCCAGAAAAACAAGAATCCATTAAAAAAATCATTTTTAGCCAAGGCTACCCAAGATTAACAGGCGGAGTTAGTTTAGTCTGGTATGACGTCAGCTTCCCAAGCTGAAGGCCGCGGGTTCAAATCCCGCACTCCGCATTATAATTCTCGAATTGCTTGTTCTATCACACCTCTATCAGAAGCTTTTGGGTAAATTTTCAAATAATTTTTAAGATCATCTTTTGCTTGAGAGTTTTTGTTCTGTTTCTCTCTAAGAAAAGCGCGGTTTTTGTATATTTTTGCAGAACGTTTTGGATTAATTTCAATGGCCTTTGTGTAGTGTTCCTCTGCCTTTTCAAATTGATCAGTCTTTAGATAAAAATTTCCTAAACCATTGTACGCCAGATAAAATTTGTTGTTTATTTGCAGAGATTTCTCATAATATTTTATACACTCTGGAGAGTTTTGGGCATTAAGCATTGCACCAAACAGATTCAAGACAGTGAGATTATTCTCATCTAACTTTATAGCCTCTTTTAGTGATTCAAGTGCCTCTGGAATATTTTTTAAAATGGTATGCTTTTCAGAAATTAGAGCTAGTCTGTTTGCTTTACTAGTGGAATTATCTTTAATATTCATTGAAGATACAATATCAGCAGGTGCTAGTACGATCAGTAACTTCCCCTCCTCAGACCATTCCTTCTCAAAGATATCTTCAGGGATTGCTCCCTCTTGTTGTTCTCCTTTTTGATTACCTTTCTGAATATAATGTAAAATTGTTTTTTCCTCTTCATTAAAACCAGTAATCACAGAGACATGTTGGGTAATTTCAGGAATCCCAGGAAGAATTACAATGGGTGGAATTCCCAAATGGATAATTCTTTTTAGTTCAGCCAAAGATGAATTGATAACTTTACACACCAAACCATGTCTTTCTGCAGTTTCAATTCCTTCAATTAGGATACTGCCATCAAATCCAGAATATTTTTTTGCAGATTCAACAGCTTCGCCCATTGGTAGATTAACATTCCAATATTTTGATACCACATTAATTGGCAAGGGTAAACAGATGGACTCCTCACTAATTATAGGTAAAATTAATTCATGGTTTTGTTCATCATCCATAAAAAAACCAAGTTTTGAGAGTTATTAAAATCAATCAAAGCAAACAGAATTTTTCAATCAACTCATTGCCATCTCTACTCATCTCTGGATGAAATTGAGTTCCAAAAATTGGTTTTTCTATATATTGAATAATTTCATATTTGCAATTATTTGATTTTGCTACAGCAATCAGTACATCCGGCAATTTTGATATCTCAAAGTTGTGGCTTTCAAACACATCTAATGAGTTACAACAAATAGGATTATCACGTATAATTTCAACTAGCTCATCTCCTTTTTGTAGAGAAGAAATTTTTCTAATTGTACCACCCAAAGTCAGTGCCAAAATTTCTGCACCATAACAAATTCCAAGCAATTTATTGTTATTATTAATACAATGAATAATAATTTTAGAATTAACTTTATTAGTATTTTTTTCATTTCTTCGGCGTCCAGATAAAATAAAGGAGCTAAACTCTGAAAGTGAGTTTAAATTTATTGTCTCTGGAGTTTGTTTTTCAAATGGAATTTTCTTTTCATTTAAAATATCAGTCAATTCTTTTGTGTAAACAGAGCCGTTATCTACAACAAGAAGCAACTAGTTGCCGACCTCAATTGAGACATAATGTATCTCAGGGAGTCCATCTTTTACAAATACAGTTCCAATGTTAAGAATCGTCCCTTCCTGCCACATGAGTACTCTGTCGCTGCGTGGTTTTACAAAGTCATCAATAAATTTGGACAAAAAGTCTTCAGCATCTACACGATCACTTTCAGTGAAGAAAAATATTTCTCCTTGATTAAATGAGAGTGGAATCTGTATTGATGTTGGCTCTGATACAGAGATGTCACTTTTCTCAAACACTGACTTTATAATTTCAATTCTGTCGTCTTTAGCCAATTCAACATAATCATCATCAGCAGTGGTTGTAGTTGATGCCACGCCAGAAACTTTTTTCAGATAAGCTTCAAATGCTTCTTCTTGGGTATCTCCTAGTCCGACAAAGTATTCACCATTAAATGCCGCACCAACTGCTGCAATGGTACCAAGCTGTGCAACTACCCCACCGGCACCTGATGTGTACACTGGAATAAAGTAAACATCGTGATCACCGACATGGTATAGTATGTTATCACCAATTCGGGTGTTTTTTAATAGTGTCTTTAGTTGAGCAAACTCAGGATCCCTATCTAGTGCTTCCCTAACTGCGGTAGGACCAATAAGTTTTGTCGTAGAGTTTAGTGGAACTTCATAGAATTGTATATCTCCTAAATGAGAAAGGTCATTTTCAACTATCATAAATCCTGCAAGATTTCTACCTTTAGAGCCCTTTAACTCCAAAGAGAGCAACCCCACAAATTCAGTTTGTTCAAAACCAGGAGGTTTTGCCTCTACATAGTAGGTTTCAAGACCTGTTGGAATTTCATAAAACTCGTTAGCTTGGATAAATGTCTCAACATCAGTTACGTGGTAAACATTGTACATTTGTGTCTTCCAGTTGAATAGTTCTACAGGATATCTGATCTGTTCTTCCAACCAAGATGGCATTGGTTTGAATCGTTCAGAGTATTGACTTGAAAACATTTCTGAAAAAAAGTCATCGCCTGTCTTTAGTAATTGAATATCACCATCGTATGAATCAACAAGGGCATAACCTACTAAACGTAAGTAAGGATTGCCAATTGACCAAGGAACATCACCTGTATCAAATCCTATGATTAGTGGAATCAACCAATAAGATTTTTCCCCATCAGTTACAGGAATTGAGTCTAGTTCTTTTCCAAATAGATCGTACAAGAAATAAGGATACAGAGTCTCCATTCTATCATGAACGTCTTTGTATCTCATGATGTGAACTGACTCTGTAGGAAATGAGAGCAAAAAGTTTGGCTCAAATGCCCAACTCAAAGGAGGTGATACATCTAGTCCCCCCAACCCAGCGTAGTACCCATCTGCAACCTCAGCACTCTCTGAACCTCTAGAGTTTGGGTATGCAGACCAAGTTTCTTCAAAGAGTCCTCCCTCACCATAGTAGATCTCTCTTTGTTTGAAAAACTCACCACTATCTACAATTTGACCATCAGTTGCCTCTAAGGTAAGAAATCCGTTTGGAACATGAGTAACAACTAGATGTTCGTTGTACCACTCATTTTCAATGCTGACAGTTGGAGGGGTAACTGGTTTCATAGAAGCAGTCCAGTATAACGTATTATTAAAGCGCAGAATATCATTGTCTTGAAAGTCTACATATGGGATCAACCCAATTTCAGGTTTTAGTTTTGCAAATGCAGCTTCCCAGTCCCAAATTCTAATCACATCAAGAACATCATTATTTTGTTTTACATAATTTTTAATATTATTTGCAGAAACAGAGGTGAGTTTAACATCATGGGTATTTTCTTGGATATTATTTAGTTCCCCAAGATAACGATTCACTCCTATTTGTTGTGCAGTGTATGGACCTAGAAATTCAATCTTTTTTGAATCTGCAATACTGTCATTGACTATAATTATACCGGTTATGATAACTGCAATTGCAAAAACTGTTAGAATTCTAATGTATACATCTCTCTTAAACATGTGAGTTAGTACACGTGCTCTAATTCTATCAGCTATAGAAAATACAATTAGTGCAAAGCCAATAACTAGTGTACCACCAATAACATATCTTGTGTTGTAATCTATTTGATCTGTAAAGAATAGATTAAATCCTGCCCAGATAACACCAATGCCAATTATTCCCTCAATTGTTGAGACATAATTTAGGTAACGGGGTTTGCCTTCATTGGAGTCTTTGAGGTGAGATGTGATGACATTTATCATTCTGTGTATTCCAACATACAAGATTAGACGGAGCCCTATAGCTGCAAGCAGTGGAGGAACTAGTATTACTAGAGCAGGAATCATTGGGACAACATTTTCTAATGCATAGTTAGGATCAGTTTCGGGTGTTACAAATGGTAGAGTGAATAACGTTGGGAGGTTTTCAATTCCCAAGGTATTTCCATCAAGAAATGAGATGGCTGCAAATCCAAACATGATGTTTGCAAAGAAAGCTCCAAAGAGCAGAATCTTTGTGATTTGCCAGATTACAAATTGTAGTGTAGATAGCTTGTAATCTCGAAAACTTGTTAGTGTATTTGAGATTGGTTGTTGTCCTCCTCCTCCCCCTAAAAATCCCAATCCAGCAGTAATGGCATACCAAAAAATTGAGGATCTTCCTAGGATATTGACTCTAACCAAAGCAACTGCTGAGAGAATTACAGTAGAGACTAGGGTGTAGTAAAGGGGTTTGGTGAATTGATCTCCAAACTCTGTAAAATTCATTGATAAAATAACTGCTTGATTACCTACGGTGATGAAGATTATTATGCCAATAGCTGCAACAATGCCTAATTTGATGTATTTTCCAGCATCAGGGGGAGGAGCTTGCTTATCAGTGGAGGCGCTATACAAAACTGAATTTTATAAAGATTCGGTAAATTAATGTCTTACCAGCAAAATCAAGCTATTCTTGCTAATTTTTTGCATATCATGTAAACTGCAGCATATGTGGGGATTGACACCTTTTCTTTAGAGTATGGACCGAATTTTTTATTTTTTAGTTTAAATTCTATTGGAGAATCTGCAAAAATTTCTACTGTATCATCACCAAGAAAAGATGCTTGGGTGTATGGATCAAAGTCTTTCAAATTTGTACAGAGGGTTTTTGTCAGGCCACTTTTACTGTTAATTGAGCCAGGCAGTCTAAATATTCGGTGAATATCCATGGTTACGTTGGGATCAATTTTTACTCCAATATTTTTAGATGCCTCATCTAGTGTTTTTTGAAATGATGTGTATCCACCTGCAATTAGTTCTGTAATTATCTTTGAGCGCTTTGATTTTGAACCAAATGTGTGCTTTGCAAATCTGCCTCTCCATCCTCTCTGACCAAAATCAGGAAAATCTGCACGATTCACTTTGACTCTCTTCATTCCAAATGTTTCAGGGATCACTCCACGAAGAGAGATGTAATCAGTTAGTTCAGATCTCTCTCTAGAACCAATCTGCTGAAATTGTGAATCATACACATAAACATGAAATCCTTCATTGCCAGAGAAATACACCAAAATATTTTCTTTTAAAATTTCAAGATCGTTAATTAAGATATCAGAGAGTTTTTCCACTTGGGTTTTTGAGGCATCAATACAATTTTTACACGGCAGAGATTTTTTTTCTAGTTTTGATGAATTACACTTTGGACATTGCATCAAAGTTTTTGAGATCACACCACACTGATTACAAATTGATACTGTATGGTTCTCCCTACAGGATAAATTTAGATCCTTTGCATCAATATCAAAAATTAGATCCGCTTCTTTCCAATCTTTTTCATTCATTGGTGAGTTGGGAAATGTGTAATATGCATTTGAACAGTATACATCAGAGGGAATATTTTGCATTAGCAGTAAATGTAATTCCTTGTCATCTTTTAGCGAGATGTGTCTAGTCATTCCTGAATTAAATTTCTGGTAACCAAATTCCCTCTCTGGTGTTCTCTTTTGTGATATAATTTGATCAAAGTGATTGAAATAATATTTTTTAAAAGACTCTTCTAAAAAGGATACATCAGATTCTTGCATCATTTTTTCTTCCTTCCAAATTGTAATGGATTGATAATACCGTTACATTCAGGTATGATAAAACACAGACTTTGGGTTTTTAGTTTCTCACATGAGGGACAGGTATACTGTGTTCCACTACCAGTTGTACCTGCCAAATGATTAAGCTGGTATAATGTAACACGCGGATTGTAGTCTGGTGCGTTTTTAAATAATGGTGCTATCTGTTGTATACTTTGACCTTTAGATAAAAGAAAAGTTGCAAGCATGAATCGTCCAGAGTGTGGGAGGTTTTCGCCTTTTTCTAGTGTATTAATTGCATGTTTTATGCAAGGGGGGTACTCACCAGTTGATACTGTATATGTTGCAAACTTTTTTGATAATAAAACTAGCTTGTTTACTGTATCCTCAAAGCCTGGAATCATTGTAGGTTTTTTTGAACTGATAATTTTTGAATTAATGTATGTTCCAAGCTCTTTTCTTAGTAGTCTAACAGTTTCGTGTGGTGAGAGGTAGACCAAACCGTTTTTCACATCTCTATTAACTAGTTTCCACTCTCTTTCATGAAAATTAATAGAGTGTTTTAGATAGTCAGAGACAGGAATTACAAAGTTGTCATCAAGTTTTTTCACCTGGACTGAAAAGAGGTCGTTTATCACTCTAATTGCAAGCTGGTTTTTTGATTCATCAGAGATGTTTGCAAGATCTTTTTCTAAATATTTCTCTGCCCTTCGTGCTTCAGCTAGAGCAAATCTTTTGATCAGTGTGTGCATTCCACTTAATTTCAACAGTACAATAGCCAATAGAAAAGAAAAGACCTCTCTTGGTAGGACTGCCTCCTTTGAGGCTTGGTCTCCATCTAGGTCAGATTGGTAGATTTTACCATCTGCTGCAACTGAGATTCTTTTGTATGCCATCACAATAATATGCTTCAAATCAGGATCAGAGCCGAACTGTTCAAGGGAGAATCCTTGGTCTTTGAGATATTGCCCAGCATCTGCTAGAAATGGGTACTTTGCAATCTCATCTGCTCCGAGGGCTAGCATAAAGTGATTTATTTTATGTACCTTAAAAATATGATTTTTCAAATTTGGTGCTGGTTTAAATTATGTTTTAGAGATCTTTGAGATATGCAGGTTGGTTGTCATGTTTCAATATCTGGCTCTATTGATAAAGCAGTAGATAATGCAGTTGAGAGGGAATGCTCGGCATTTCAAATATTTACAAGAAATCCAAGGGGCTGGCATGCAAAACCACTTGGTAAAGATGACATTGATAGTTTCAAATCAAAGCTAAAGGCAAGTAATATTGATAGATTTGCAACATGTGCACACATGCCATATCTGCCAAATCTTGCCAGTCCAAAAGATGAGGGATTTGAGAAATCAATCAAAACTTTGATTGATGAGACAGAGAGATGTGCGCAGTTGGGGATTCCATATCTTGTAACCCATTTAGGTAGTCATTTAGGTACAGGTGATAAAGCAGGAATTAGTAGGTTAGTTGAAGGGTTGAGCAGAGCTGGAAAGACAAAAAATGACGTGATGATTCTGTTAGAGAATACAGCAGGGCAAAAAAATTCAGTTGGTTCTAACTTTGAGCAGTTGGGGGAGATCTTTAAGCAGTTGAAACCTGCAAAAAAGTTTGGTGTATGCATTGATACATGTCATGCATTTGTTGCAGGGTATGATTTAAGAGCAGAGGGTACAGTAAAAAAAACTTTTTCTGAATTTGATAAACATGTAGGGATTGAAAATCTAAAGATACTTCATCTAAATGATGCTAAAGGTGAACTAGGGTGTAATCTTGATAGACATCATCATTTGGGGCTAGGAGGAATTGGTGAGGAAGGGATAGCTGCTGCTGTAAAATTTGCCAACAAGAAAAAAATTCCAATTATTTTAGAAACACCCATTGATACAGAGCGAGACGACTTTGAGAATATTAGAGTTGCAAGGGGACTGGCATAGAAATATTTTTTGCGAGTTGATACTGATGGACTATGAATCTGTGATAAAGTTGGCACTTGAGCGGGGGTTTTATTTCCCTAGCTGTGAGGTGTATGCAGATGCACAAGCAGGGTTTTGGGAGTATGGCCCATCTGGTGTTGGTCTGAAAAACAAATTTCTTGAGTTATGGAGGAGAGAATTGATTAGAAGAGATGGGATGCTAGAGATTGATGGCTCTCAGATAATGTCAAAGTCAGTCTTTGAGGCATCAGGTCACTTGGGAAATTTTGCAGATCCAATAATAAAGTGTACAAAGTGTAATGCGACATTTAGGGCAGACAGGACCATATCAGAGATTGCTCAGATTGAGATTCCAGAGAGTGCAGATTTGAAAGAGTTTGATGATGCAATTGCACAAAACAAGATAAAGTGTCCAAAGTGTAAAGGTGATTTTGGCAGTACAAAAAATTTTAACATGATGTTCAAAGTTGGGATTGGTCCTGAAGGAGAGGAGGCATATCTAAGGCCAGAGACATGTCAATCAATCTTTGTAGATTTTCCTAGACTGTACAAGACTATGAGGGGTAAACTTCCGTTAGGTGTTGCACAAGTTGGGAAGAGCTTTAGAAATGAGATAGCGCCAAGACAGAGTTTGTTGCGTTTGAGGGAGTTTTATCAGGCAGAGATTGAGGTGTTTTGCAATCCTGGTAAACTAGATGTGGTTGAGAAGTTTTCAGAGATTGAGGGTGTTACCATCAGGGTTCAGACAGATGGAGATGTAGTTTCAATGACATGTAAAGAGGCAGTAGATGCAGGGATTGTTCCAAATAAATTTGTAGGATACTATCTTGGAATTTTAAGTGAATTTTACGAAAAGACTGGAATTGACATTACCAAAAGTAGATTTAGAAAGTTAGGTGAGAAGGAAAAGGCGTTTTATGCAGAGGTTGCATTTGATTTTGAGGTGGAGACTAGCATTGGCTGGCTTGAGTTGGTTGCGTGTAATTATAGATCTGACTATGACTTGGTCTCTCATCAAAAAAAGAGCAAACAGAAATTTGAGGTCATGGATGGCGATGAAAAGGTGTTACCTCACGTATTTGAGATTTCGATGGGGGTTGATAGAAGTTTGTATACAATTTTGGAGCACTGTATGAGGGAAGACAAAGAACATGACAGAGTTGTTTTAGGTCTAAAACCGTATCTGTCTCCTGTGCATGTTGGGATTTTGTCATTGGTAAAAAAGGATGGACTAAAGGAGAAGACTGATGAGATTTATTTGGAACTGCGAAAAAAGTGTGATGTGTTTTTAGACCATTCTGGTGCCATAGGTAGGAGGTATAGGAGGTTAGATGAGATTGGTTCTCCATTTGCAATTACAGTTGATCATCAGACGTTGGAGGATGGGACAGTTACAATTCGTAATAGAGATGATATGGAGCAGAAGCGAATTGGGATATCTGATATTGATTCTATGGTGTTGCAGGCAATTGCATATCCGTAATTTTGGCTGTGTCTATGTTTTGTGTTAGTGTGTGGATTAGTGTGATAGATTCAATACAGATAAGGGAATTCAAGTTGCAACTGATGAGATATGCTCTTGCATAAAATTATTGGTAAAGATTAATGTGTGAAATTATATCATAATGTGGAAATGTTTATCTGAATTTTCAAATGACAAAATCACAATTCTCTTGAAATTTATAAATGGTAACATACGATAAGAACCAAAAGGTTTTCTAAAAAAATGGACAATGAAAAAAAATTCAACAGATATGACTATATCAAATTAGAAAAAACACTTTCTGCAAAAAATGGAATTTTTCAATCCAAATTAAACACAATTACAGATTTTAACATCACTCAAAACAACAACATAATAGTCTCACATGAGGGCAAACTTGACCTATTTGATAAAAACGGTATGTTTGTGAAAAGAGTAGAGGGTAAAAAAGATGAATATTCTGCCCCTCTTAACGCCAGCTTGATTGGAACAGATGATCATAGACGATACATTATTGTACAAAGTAATGAAAAGCAGTTTCAAATTCTTGATTCTGATGGAAAATTTATTGCAAAAGTTGATCTTTCCAAATTATTAGAAATAGGCATATCAGAAAAAGAAGTTATGAATATTCATATAACCACTCAGAAAAATATTTTGATAATATTGAGTTCTAACAGGTCTTCTAGAGACACGATATGTGTGCTTGTTGATTTGTCAGGCAAACTTCTCAAATATATAAAAAATGTACGCATTGCAAAGTATATTGGAAAAAATCTTGTAATTGCAGAAAAGGAGAAGGTCTATACAGATATCAATCCATGGGATTCGCATTTTTTGTCTTTCTCGGAGAACCGGGAGGAAGAGAAGGTAGATACAGATATCAATCCATGTTGTTTGCTTGATTTTACTGTACAATCTGACAAGAATAATTCATTTGATCCGTTAGAAATTATTTGTGAATCTGCATTTAATTACAATGGTAGATTGTCAAATGATGGTAAATGTATACTTGTATGGAACTATGATTACCATGACAATCTAAATTTTTACTTGTATGATTTGTATGGAAAAAAGATTGTCTGTGAAAATAAAAATTGTTCAATTCATAAAAGAATACGATATGATAGAGCATTTAGTTTTGATTGTCATATGCAACAATTCAAATCGGTGTACAAACAAGAAAATTTCTTTTATTGTGATAGTTATCCGAATCGTTTCTTGCGAATCTATGATCATAGTGGAAAAATATATAATTTTGGTTGTGATCCGTATGTGGTCGCACATAATAATGAATTTATCATAGTTGGACAAAATAGGTTGTCCAAAATAATTCCTCCAAACATGGATAAAAAAGAAATATTTCCTCCTTTTTACTATGAACAACCAAAATTTACAATGAAAACCGACGACAAAGATCAGATCATCATTCAATTTGGAAATTGGATAAAGATTCTAAAACCAGACGGTACTATTGTAAAAACATTTGAAAAAACAGATGAAGAAGTAGATGAAGAACAGGAATTGCGTGACAGTCGTGGCAGAATATTAAAGTGCCATTGGGGATCTTCAATAGATATCTATGACCAATCAGAAAATCATGTAAAGAGTATTTCCGAATATGGCAAATATAATGAAACATTAAGTATTGCAGATGGGTTTACTATAGATAAATGGGATAATATTATTGCGGTATCTACATACCGACTTTCCATAAGAATCTATGATCCTTTGGGCAATCTGATAAAATATATTCGTGGGGCAGGCATAGGAGGTAAAAATTTTGAAGAGATCTACAATGTAACATCAGATAGCAGGGGTAGAATAATTATTGCTGGTCGCAGTGATGGGGAAAATATTATTCAAATATTTGCCAGATCTGCAAAAAAACAAAAGCAGAATTTTTCCCGCCCACGAAAAACTGAAGACCCTTACAACATAATAAAAGTAAGATATGCCAAGGGAGAGATAACATACAAGGAATTTGAACATATGAAAAAAAATTTGCTTTGATGTTACACTAATTGGTAAATATTCAATCCAAAAACATCATACTTTATGTGAAATTCTAATAAAATACATCAAGATAAGACTCGGGCAAAAAATTAGAATTGATAATAATAGTTATCCATCATACCATTTATCTCAAATTAAGACCTTTTCCAGACCATATATCCATGTGACATTGCATTCTCATAGTGATTTTTGATAATCTTTTTAAAATCCTGATCTAACTTTGTTAGTGATCTTCCAAGTTCTGGGATTATTTCCACATAGTCTTCATTCCTTTGTATTAGTTTTTTAATATCTTTTTTATGCGGTAATGATCCCAGTTTATTACAATTGCATTCCCTACATGCAAGGGTGAGATTCCAAATATCATCTTCTGCAATATAGTCAAATGGGATGACATGTTCTACATGCGTATCTCTTCCATTTACAAGTGGCTGTTCACAGTAAAAACAGTTAGCAAAGAATGGTTCTAACAATTGTCTGTATTTTGTAAGTGATCTTCTTGTGATGTTTTTTCCTTCAGTCTTTGCAATTATTTTTGGCAAACCTATATTCATCTTTTCAAGAAAACGTGCCCATTCCAGTATTACTGCCTTTAGTAGTGTTGGAGTATGTTTCTTGAAAAATTTAATTGCATCTGGGTTGAGATTTATGCCGTATTCTAAATCAATGTATTTTCTGTTTGCATGCTTTACTCTGAAGATCTTATAGTCAAAGAACACTCTGGCCTCTACTGCCCGTCCCGCCTTTACTCGCTGAAATCTCCATATGACATCGTGAAAGCACAACTTTGTGATCTGTGTTATGCAATTTTGAATTTTTTTAGGTTCTTGTATTTTAATCTCTTTGAATGTCTGCGGATAGTACTGCTTTGGAAATTCTTTTTCAATGATCTTTACTATCTCTGGCTTTTTTATAACCTGTGGAGCATGCTTCATCTTTAGCTTGCATATTTGAGCCCAATAATACTCTAAAAAATATCCTGCGATGGTAGAAAAATCTACATGTGTCTCTGTGTTATCATTACAATAATCTAAAAGAAATCGTGCCATGGCAAATTTGTAAGTATTATCTTTTGATCCCTTACCTATGATGTTTAGAAATATTCGTTCAAATTCATCATTTGTGATTATATCAAAATTCAATATTGCAACACGTACCAGATAGTCATACTGTTTTAGAGATAAAACAGTGATTATTATATTTAAAATTCTAAATCTAGGTTCTGTTAACTTGTCTAGGCATAGTTTAAATTTTATTCGTGTTAGTTATCGAGACTGAAATTATAATTATGAAGAAGGTAACTGTTTCTCCCATTCATTGTAGGTCTCATTCATATATTGAAGATCGATATTCTTTGTTCTGTTTTTATCTATCAAATCTTCCAACTTGTGCTTTCCTTTTACAGGATCAGTTTCATACAGTTTGATTATTTTCTCAAATTTGATACTTGCCTGATACTGATAAATCAAGATATCACCTTCATTTTTAGGTAGATCACCTTCTGTTGTGCAGTTTCTACATGTGAATGTGGCTGAAAAACTTCCCTTGCCCATTGTGAAAGCATTGTAATGTTTTGTGTTAGAGTTGTAAATTTTGTATATTACATCGCTAGCTTTATTGCAAAAAGGACATTTCTCAATAGGTTCTGGCTCTGATTGATAGACCTGTTTTACTTTACCTTCTGACCAATGAACAAAGAAAAAACCTAGATACATGCTATATCAAATATCTTTCAAGCTTTATTATTTATTATAAGCTATTTGTTCTTTTTCTATCTCAAATAAATTTAATTTTTCAATCAATGATTTGTTGAATTTTTTGATATATTGCCCGATCTTTTTTTGATGTGTCATATTTACCATCATCGTTGTCAACTTTTTTGTAATGAAATATGTTTTCTTGTATTGTTTAGAGTCATCTAAAAAATGAGAGTTGTTAATGAGATAATCTAGATTTCAAACATTTTAGTAGTTTCTGATCCCTGTGTATACAAATTGAAATTATCTCAAGTTTTACATTTTGCAGCATTGATAAATACATACTAGGAAGATCTCCTTCTTTGATTTTGTTTCTGACCATCACCAAACTATCAATAAAAAAACATGCAAGTATTGATGGATGTCTTGGCAAATGAGATTTGAGAATCAATTGGTCCTAATTCAGCTAAATAACCCAATCATGGTTTTATCTGCACCTAAACACATCATTGTGACCTGCGCTTTTTACAAAGTTAGATACGGCAATTGTAAAACTTTTGGTAAATTTTTCCCGATACATGGAAAAAATTCTGGTGAATTTCTGTTACCTCTCAACAAATTTAATATTTAAAAAAATCTTCTTTAAATCATTTGTAGAACGTAACAGATTTTCAAATTAAATCACGTCATGATTGTTAATTATTGTAAATGGATGTTCAAGATTCTCAAAATAGAATATTATCTTGTCACTCATCTAGTCTTCTATTGATTTAATCAGATGCTTACGCTTGTCATGTTTGTTCTCAGTTAGAATATTGTAAGGATTAGATAGTTGTAATGCCACTCACGTATTGGAATGAACCTCATATTTTAGATATATCATTTTTTTCTTTAGAACCAAAATATTCAATATTTTTTTGAATTCGTCAAAATCCTTGATATTGTCTTTCCCTTCTTTGATAGTTTGATCTACAAAAGATTCTAACGATTGCATTCAACACATTACCTCATACGGGATAAATGATTTTCTATTCAGGGTCTGTTAACTTGTCTGAATTTTCTTGTGCCTTTGTCCATTCTGCCTTTGACTCATATCCAAAATTCTTTAAATTAAATTCAGAAGTCCATCTATACATAAGATAGATATGAACTACACACCATATGAAAGCATTAAAAATCATAAGTGCTGAAAGAAGAAGTCCAAAAACAAACAATTCATCTAAAAAATTAGCAACAAGTATAGTTAGTTCATCTAAAAAATTAGCATCAAGTGTTTCTAGTTCATTTAATAATAAATAGTACAGTTCTAATTCAATTGAAAATAATATAAAAAATAATATCCATATCCTTGTTTTTTTAATTTTCAGAGTCCATAACAAAGCAAATAGAGACGGTGAAAAGAAACAAGCCCAAAACCTACTTACGGGTCTTTGACCTACTGACATTCTCTACTACCTATCTTTTTGTGTTGCATATTTAGTATAACCTAATTTTATTCAATTTAAGTCATACTTTGTTATATCCAGATTATGAAAGTAAACTACAATATCTGTTTAACATGATCTGTTAAAATGGATTGAATCAGAAATGAAAAATAACAGGTTTGTCTCTATCGGATTAAGATTAAATCATTACACAACAAAGATTTCAAGTGATTCATGTTTTTCTTCTGTTAGTGAATCATAAATTTCTTGGATTTGACTATTTTTAGACCAAATATGACATTCCTTAAAATCAAGAGATTTCCATTTTATCATGTTTGTTTTAACGTGTTCTAGATGAGATTTTACTTTTGCAAGTTATTTCACAACAGATATTGGAGTTTCTGATGTATAGTCATATGCAACAAGATCAGATTTACAGAATTAGGACATATCAAATATCAAGACCCAGAAGCTGCACTCATCAAGTTAACAGAGCTAAATTTTTGATAATATTATATATAGACATTCTAAATACTAGTCACGAATGTGTGTGTAATTGAAACAAACTAATCTGATTATTACTTGTTGCTGTGTGTTATTTTGTAGCATGTTCGTAGTCTCTTGTACTGATGTATATGCTCAGAAAGTAGGAGACACGGATCATGGACGTGTAGGTATAGATGAATCAATCTATTGGATAGGCAACCATAAAAAAGTATTAGTGGATATTTCAGGAGAGTGTTACAATAATACAAGTCAACATACGAAAATAGAAATTAGTGTAGTATATCCTGATTCTACAACAAAAATATATGAAGTGAATTCTACAAAAAAATGTAAGTTTGTTCTGCCAATTGCACTAGACAGTGATGCACAGATTGGCAGACATAAAGTATCAGCTGTAGGAGAAGGGCATTCTCTAGGAAATGCCTATTTTGAAACAAGGATCTCAAATTCTATAAACAATGTTAAACAAAATATTCCAAATAATATTACTACAAACACAGTAGATCTTTTAGTTATGACAGACATGGAATCATACAAGCATGGATCTTCAATACGTGTTTATGGAAATATTTCTCCTGTTACACATGATAAAATACCTCTAATACTTGTCATAAAAGATTCATTAAACACTATTGTTGCCATTGACCAATTTGAAACAGACATCAACGGGGAATTTTCCAAAGATATTAAGACAGGCGGAAACTTGTGGGGTGAAGGAGAATACATAGTCAAAATTAATCATCAAGAGACATATGCAGAGACAAATTTTTCGTTAATGCCAAAAACACACTATACGTTTACCATTAAAATGGATCTAGTCCAAGATAATCATCTATTTGATTTTAGTTTGTCTGAATTTCAAATGAAGGATAACGTGATGAGATTTGAGAATTCTGATGGACAAACGGTTCATGTGTACGATACAGGATATGATATCAAATATTTGTTTAGTACATTAAACATGTTCATTGATGATAACTGTATAGTATCTGCAAATGGAATTGATTTTTGTGCAGGTAGTGATTATAATTTACAGTTTAAAATCAATGGAAGAGTTGTCACACAACTTGACAATTATATTCCAGTAAATAATGACCATATTACAGTAATACTTACTAGTAATCCTCAGACGAATATAATATCAGCAATCCCTCAACCAAATACACCATCTACATCAAATACACCATCTACATCAAATCCCAAGACTACACAGACCATAAAAGGGACCTCAAACATTTCAGCTCAGTCAAATACACCACCTACATTAAATCCCAATACGGTAGTATCAACGTCATCTTCAAATCAATTAACTATGATGATTCAATCACAAAGTGGGTTATGGATTGTACTGATATTGCTGGCAGTTATTATCATATTTGCTATTGTAATGGCTAAAAAACGCGGAAATAAAGCAGCAGCAGTACAGAGGCCAAAAAAGATACTAAATAACAGTGGTAATATTATACAGTTTTACGAATGTCCAAAATGCTACGATCCAGACATTCAGAACAGGTCTGATGGTTCAGTATACTGTAGCAAATGTAAATTTAGAATGTGAATTAGTCACCATTTACGTATTTGATTTTAATAATTTCTAGATTTAGCATCAAATATGTATTTAATAAGATACATTGAAAAAGCTATGCAAATAGCTACTACAAGAATGCTCGTGACATGTATGCCATCCTCAATTATCTTAATTGCAGCTATGCTAAATAATAAAATTACAGTTGTGATTCCAAAAATATTTTTTTCAATAAACTCTTCATATTGATATATTGTCTGCCAGTTTGGAAATAAACTCTTTTTTATAAAACCAACAGCAAAAAACATCGGAATTGTTGTTGCAACTATTGTTGCAATTGTCACGCTAATTCGACTTTGCTCAACGTTATCTAAAATAATATTGAACAATGAATCATCTACTGCTGCAAGATATATCAAAAATATACCACATAAAAGAAGTGGCATAGATGCAAAAATTTGTTTTGAAAATAGTCCATCCATCAGTTATTTTCACCTTTAGCGATATTTACACCACATTTGAGACAAAATTTGGCGGCTTTTTTATTAGGATGACTGCAATGAGGACATAAAGTCTGTTTTACATTTCTTTTAACTGGAGCATCATCTGATTTTGGATTTAATGCCTTGCCACATTTGAGACAAAATTTGGCGGCTTTTTTATTAGGATGACTGCAATGAGGACATAAAGTCTGTTTTACATTTCTTTTAACTGGAGCATCATCTAATCTGCCCATCATGGTAGTAAAACCAACTTCTATTGCTGGAATGAAAAGCAATACGGGTATTGCAATAAGAATAAGAACACGACTTGAATAGTGTGAAACAGGGGATATCAAGACATTTGCAATCTCGTTAAAAGTTTCCGCAAGATCTTGACCTGTAGGTGCATCAAAATAAGCACCATTAGTGATTTCGGTTATGGATCTAAGTGTGAATACATCTGCATCATGTCCATATCCGACAGCAAATATTTGGACGTTATTATTTGCTGTATATGTTGCTGCAGATATTGGATTATAATCAGAATTTGCTGCACCGTCACTTAGTAATATTATGGTTTTAACTGCATCAGGTCTTGCCTGTGAGAGATAATCCACAGATAAGGAAATTCCTTCCCCCATAGCTGTACCTCCATCTGCAAATAAGTTTGATATGCTATTAGTTAATTTTTGAGAATCATCACCTAAATCGTCTACTAGAACAGCACTATTTGCAAATGTTATCAACCCGATATGGTGATTGGTTGTTTGGTTAGCAATCATGACATTGACAAACTCAGTTGCTGCTCGTTTAGCAAATGTCAATTTTGATTCATCAGCCATACTTCCAGAAACATCTATGACTAGAAAGATATCATGCATGCCCGTATTTTGTTCTTCTTCAGATATGGAAAAATAGCTAACAGCCACCGCAATGGCAAAAACAAGAAATCCAGCACCTAGTTGTAGACGTCTTTTTAGAGCGGGATTCATAAGTGTTAACTCAAATTATCACATATTAAAGTGTCACATACTAAAATGCAGTCAAATCTCTATTGTGAGTTGAGGGTCATTTGTGATTGGAATATAATCTAACTTTTCATTTCCATCTTTACAATAGTTTATACACATTAAGAATCTCAAAATATTATGAGTGCTAAATGTCTCAACTGTAATGCAGTTGTTGCGCTTGGATTAACAGTCTGTAATTCCTGTGGAAAACCACTAAAACAAGCAAATGCCAACACAGATAGTTTTTGCTCATCATGTGGAAACATATTGCCATCAAAGTATGCTGCTTGTTTAAATTGTGGGCATTCAAAGACCGTTGTTAGCGCACCACCACCACCAAATCAAAACCCTAATCAACAAAATCCATCAATGGGTATTGGATATAAGAACGAAGGAACTGGCATAATACTTGCTGCAATTTTAGGATTATTTGGGCTACCAGGAGTCGGTCATATGTATATTGGTCGTGTTGGTAGGGGGGTAGCTATTCTTATCGGCAGTTGGATACTTATCATAGTTGGTGCTGTCACACTTGTCTTTTTTATAGGAATAATCTTTTTAGTAATTTATTTTGTGATGTTTATTTGGCAAATTTTGGATGTTAAGCAACTCTGTAGAAGATATAACGAGTCTATTCAATCAAATAATCCTCCTCCATGGTAAATAAGTATATTTGTACATTTTTTCTAAGTTATATCATTTGTAAAATCAACACTAAATTTTTTGAACTGCATTACAGTATTGACAAGGTTGATTATTCTGGATCAAAGAAAAAAATTAATTCTTTCTACATCAGCTAAAAAAACTATTTAGATGAAAATCAAGTTCAATGATGAACTCAAAAATTTTAGTTATAATCTATCAAGAAAACTTTTCAATATTATAGATATGAAAGATTTTTGATTTTAGAGACAAATTACATGCAACTGTTGTAATGAAAAACATCAATTACAAATTTAATGATATTTGGAAATATTTCAAAAATTATAACATAAAGGCATAAGAGATAACATATAGAATCATCTTACTCAAAGAGAGAGAAATTTTATACAAGTATGGACTATCTACAAAAAGACCACACAATCGTAGACAAACAAAAATGAGACATAGACCTAATCTAAAAACATGCCAAATAAAAATGTCAGTATTGCAACCTACGAATACCTAAAATCTCACAATCTAGACATTTAGAATAATGCAAATGGTTCAGCATAATGATAACTGCCAGTTTAAAACATGAATTAATCAGATATTTCATACTTTATGTTAGTACAGCCAAATGAGATTCCAGTTACTAATCCCAGAATCAAAGACGATGTCAGTTCTGTTACAAATTTTTCATCTCATGTTTAGTATATGTCGTTGTTTTGACACATCAAGTTTTTGTTATTTTATCTTGTTGAGACTTTTCATCTATGTTAGATAATCTCAAAATTATTGTATAATTTTAATTTTTAACAAATCATCATATTTTATTGGCATGTACTAATCAATTATGAATAACCCTTGCGTGTACTATTTCAAATTATGTATGGAGACTAACTCGTATATCTCAAGTAGTGATGATAGTGGGAATATCATCATCGGATGAATCATTACTTTGGTTTTGGGTATCTGCTGATAAAATTATTAGTGATATATTATCAGTTCCTCCACGTTCATTTGCAACATCTATAATTTTCTGGCATGCTTTATGAGGATCATCTGAATCAGAAATTATTTCATGAATATCATTATCAGTCAAATGTGCAATAACGCCATCACAACATAGTAAGAGAGATTCATCCAAATCCAAAGTGAAACTAAACATGTCAGGTTCTGCCACAGTGGCTGCTCCAATTGCTTTAGTGATTACATTCTTTTTAGGATGTGTCCGTGATTCTTCATCAGTAATCTCACCATTATCAATTAGTTCTTGAACATAGGAATGATCTTTTGTAATTCTACGTATTCCATCATCACTAATCACATATGCACGTGAATCCCCAATATTTGCAAGATACACTTTGTTGTTTTCAAGTAATGCACATACCGAAGTTGTTCCCATACCTGAGGTTTCTGGATGTTTGTCAACATGATTTAGAATATCTTGATTTGCATTTTGTATTCCTATTTCCAAAAGTTTTGTAAATGACACATCATCAAACAGACGAGGTAGTACTGTACGAGATATTGCATTCAAAGCAATTTTACTTGCTTCTTCTCCTTTTGCATGACCGCCCATACCATCAGCAACAACTAGTAATCTGAATTTATAATCTTTAGAATCTACTCCAAATGACATCTCTGAGGCCATGATGGAATCCTCATCAACCTTTCTGACTCTACCCACGTCTGTAAGCATACCGATCTTTCTTCCATCATTTACTAAATTGGAATCTTGAATAAATTTTTGTTTCATGTATATCATATCATATAAAATGTGAAACTTAAAAATGGTCCCTTTTTTTCGTTGTACAACAGTGCTACTTGATCATGATTTCTTAATATTTCTTTTTTATGATGGGTCATAGAAAGCCATCTACCTTGCCTGTTAATTGCAGATCGTCTATGCGAATCATTATTTACCACACAAATCTGATTTTGCCTATCTCGCCAAATTCTCATATGATGCTTGTCAATCATATGTGCTGGATTATAACTACATCTGCATCCCAAAGAACATACCCATCCGACAAATATGTTTCGGCCCTGATAATGATGATTACAGCCTCCATCGTTTTTCTGGCATAAACGTTCATCATGCTTGCTTCCAATTAATGAGCCGCCAGAATTATTTGATATAAGATACTCTGTTCCCTGCATTACAATACGTGCTTGTCTTTGAGTTTGAGGTACGGTATTCAATCTTTGGTTTGAAACAACACGTTGTGGCTGTACAGATGGTTTACTTGAGCTATGCAATGCCCCAAGCTTTACTATCACATCACTAGTAGTGTGAATGGTATTGTGATTTGGATCAATTAATTCATCGACAAGTTCAGAAAGTCCGATATTGATTGAAGATCTGATCTGATGTATCTTTTTTTTCATTCTCCCAGTTGGGGTACTCATTCGCATGGGTTTGATTCCAGTAGACATGTAAAATAACACGCGTCCAAATGCATACAAGTCACATTCTGCAGATACCTTACCCATACTTTGATCTGGACATGACCATCCAGGTGTCTCAAGTCTGGTCGCATTATCTTGGCGTTGATTGGAAGATGAAATTTGTGTCACTCCTTGTTTTGCTCCTCCAAAGTCAATTAGTATGCAACGCCGATTTTTTGTAACCATAATATTTGCAGGTTTTAGATCTCTGTAAATGGTATTGTGTTTGTGCATAAACTCCAATCCCTTTAGAATGTCCAACGAAAAAGTAATCACATCACTTTCAGGCAATCCATGAATCGAAATTGCTTTATCTAGTGTGGTACCCTCAATCTTTTCAATTACAAGAAAAAACATTCCGTTAGGATCAGAGGCTTCGTCTACATATTTGACAATTTGGGGGATGTTTGAGATTGTAAAATTTTTGAGAATTTCTGATTCTATCTTCAACTTTTCAACAACTAAATTATGAAAGTCAGTGCTCATTAGAGTTCCATCAGGATTATTAGTTGCAGGGAATTTAATTACTACATCTTTACCATTCTGACTTTTTGCATCATATACAGATCCCATACCCCCTTCTGCTATGGATTTTCCAACATGGTATTCCCCATGCTTGCCTTTACACTTTTTTCCACTGTGGACCATATTAAATCTCAAATACTATCTCTACATCAGATATTGTAATTTTATCGCCATTTTCTAATTCAATTTTTTCCTCATTCCTCATTTCATTGTTAAGAACAAGAGGGGTTTTATTTTTGGTGTGTGTTATTGCATTTCTTAGTATGTATCTGCCATCATCTAGATATACTGAAAAATATGATCGTGGTATTTTTTCGGGACTGATTTTTGTATACTGTCTGAGGTCTGCACGACCTATGAATTTTTGAGAGTCATCTATCTGAACTATTTTTTTATCTGGCAGAATTAGTCTTCCTGCTAATTCTTTTTGTGCGATATTTTTTGATTCTGGATTTGCTTTTAATTTTTTTGTATTTTGTTTAAAGTTTAACGGTAATTCAGCAACAACACTTGATTTTAAATGATCCAGGTCCATTCCACATGACTGACAGAAACGCTGATCATCATCATTTGTTTCGTCACATTGTGGGCAGATCTTCATTTTGATCATGTTTTACTTGAACATAATGTCTAGAATGTTAACTGATTCGAAATATTGCATTAACAATAGTTGCAAATACTATCTTGTCTTGATCATTGAGTTTAATTTTTCCTTTTTCAGAAATATTCTGACCGTTTACACTAGTATGATTGCCACTGGGCTTATCCTGCACAGAAGTAATTCCATCTTCAATATAGTAATCATCTCCCTCTTTGAAAATAGTACATTGTTGTCGTGAAACTTGTAAAGGATCTAAATTTTGCTCTTTTACAAATTCAGATATATCTGACCTGCCAATTATTTTGGGATTTTCATCAAAATGTATTGGGAATTCATTTGAACTGTTAGTTGTATCTTGTATATAGAGAATTCCTTGCGGTACAGTGTCAATTAATTGTGCACTAGGTGTTTGTTGCTCTGGTGTTTGTTGTGATTCATCTACAGATATTTCGGCATACTTGTGACCACAATTATCACAAAAATTTTCGTCTTGTACTCGTTCTGTTTTGCATTGAGGACATTGTTCCATCAGTCTTACACTTTGCTGCCCTTGTTTATATTTTTACCACACTTGCCACAAATTTTTGAAGTCAGACGCAGTGTATGACCACAATCAGGACATAATGACATATGTTCAGATTCTACTACTGGACTCAAAACTGTAGTTTCATGCAAAATTTTCTTCTTTTCTGACTCGGACAGGTGTGGTTGAACTTGTCCGCTTATCTTTTTTGCCTGAATAATTGTGGCATGTGCATCATCATCCATGAGTTTTGTAGTCTCTGGATCATCCAGACTGCTGATGATTGTATTTGCCAGTCGTGTTGCCTCTTGATCTCCTTCAAGGCCTTTTCTAAATAATACCGTGGCCTCTGAACTAGCAAGTATTACTCTTGGACTAGGATCGATTTCCAGATTATACAATTCCTTATCATTGGTACAGGAGATAACACATGTGTGTTCCCCAATTTCAGTTGAATTTTCAGTTACAGATGCTGTTAAGAATGACACGTTTTCGCCGTTTATAGGAGGTATTGCTATACGCATTGCAACTGTTTGTGCTTCATCTTTTATGATATCTTTTAAACCAACATACGTAGTATTTCCAGATATTTTTCTTGACTCAGGTTCGATTGCCTGTAATGTTGGTTTTGTAATTGCAATTGTAAGTAACTCAGATCCTGGCATCAAAGTCAATTGTAGTTGAGGATTGGCAATCACAGTTTTTTTCATCACTGTGATCTGATCATTAACCATTTTTGTAAGAGCTTCACTATCTGATACATGTTCCCATTTTCCTCCACCTATCTCTGCAATCTGCATCAATAATGGGCCATTGTAATCATCACCAATACCAAATACATCCAGTGTAAATCCATCAGCTCTTATCTTGCTGATAAGTTCTGTAAAGTCATCATCATCATATGGCTCTACATTTGGTTCACCATCACTAAAAACTTCTAATCTGCTTATAATATTAGGATTAGATGCTTGTTTCACTAACTGCCAACCAGATGCAATTCCACCATACAAAGCAGTACCTCCGCCTATATTTATTGAACGTATTATATTTTCAATATTTGGATCTGATGCAGGAGTTGGATTTAGTTTAACATCAACGTTGGTTTCAAAAGTTACAATGCTTATCAAATCATCTGATGACAAACTGTTCACAATACTCATTGCAGAATTTTTTGCATCCTCTATTTTTTGACCATGCATAGAGCCACTACAGTCTATTACTAGCACCACATGATGTCTCTTTTTAACAAGTTGCGTAGATTCGTCTGGAGATATTTCCAATAATGCAAACAAAGTTGTCTTTTGATTACATTTTACATGTTGTCTATTTTGAGATAATGTTAGATTTAACATTATTGTGTTTTTTTTTAAGTTGTTAATAAAATTTGATTATGAGTTTATGCCTAAATTCTATCTTTGTTTTGAGAAAATGCAGTTTTTACCATAAAGAGGGAATAAATAAGCAGATACAATCAATACACAATATTGTAAAAAAGGTCTAAATTACAATTGTGTTAATTGGGGCAATATCAGTAGTGCTTATGCTTTTGTAAATAGTGATCTTTATCTTAAACACTGTCATTAAAGAAGTAGAGTAAGGCATTCTCAATTATTGTCTTCTAGTAATTCTTACCTTGATGATTTATGATCATTTCATATAATAACAGTAAATAGAAAGATCCATAAGGCACCAAATTTCCTTACATAAGATCCTTGAGTGATCAAAGTAATTTTACATACGAACATTGGAAAATAAGTTATAAAAAACTCAGTGATGAAAAAGAGTCATTTCGTAATTATTTTGATAAACATAGAACATGCAGATGTAAAATAGAATCATGTAGACACTTAAAAAATACAGAAAAGGAATTGGAATTCAAACATAAATCATGGGAACTACATATTCAATATATGAATATGAATTTGTATAAATTAATGGATACGGCTCCAGAATTATTCAAAGTTCCATCCATACAGAAATAATACTAATAACAGTATAACCTCGTCTAAAAATATAATCGGTATTTAGTCAATCTATGGTCACTTTAATCTCAATTATAAAATTCTCAACAAGCTTAAATTTTCATAATTCTTTGTGGTTTTAGATGAGACTGGATGTTTTTGACGCTATTGCATTGACTATTCATGCAAATAGTGACGAAATAGCAAGCAAAACAACAATACAGAAATTAATTTACTTTCATACAGTTACGATCAAAGATCTGGATATTTCAAACTATATTCATTATTTCTATGGCCCATATAATCAAGAGGTCTCAGTTGCATTAGAAGACATGTCTGAATTTTCATATATTGATCAAAATATAATTTCAAGGTATTATGAAATTTACAATTACAGGTTAACAAAAAAAGGAATCAAATATGCTGAAACTATAATAGAAAAATATTCTAGTGAATTTAACACAATTTCTAAAACTATCAAGATATGTAAAGAATACTGTGAGTTAAAACCTACACCACTCTCATATGCAGCAAAGGCTCACCATATTCTAGTAAACTCTAAAGATCAACTTGAAGAAAAATATTCAACAAAAGATGTAAAAAAAATTGTAAAAGATTTTGATTGGAATATTTCAAAAAAGGATGCATTAGCTGGACTTGTACTACTTCAAAACCTAAATCTTGTCTCTGTCTCATAGTTGTTTTAGAGTCATTTATCAGAGAACTATTTTATGGATTCGTTGGTTTATCCTAACTAGAAATCAAGTGATAGACACTGAAATTTTAAAAAAAGACTGTAATTTATTAAATAATATCACTTTGCCATTATCATCAAATATTTAGAAAACGATTGGTTTTAGATCAAGTTTGATATTGATCAAACATCAATCTTACAATCAATACATGTTTCAATATTTAATCCACATTTTTGTGACAATATTCTAGTAATTTGTCTTGCTTCATCGATTGTAGGTTCATGAATCCAACAATTATCATTACGATCAGTGTTTGGTCCTCCATGTTGTTTATAATTTCCACAACTCACCTTGTGTATTCTAATAACTTTAGGTGTTACTACAAAATCAAAATATACTCCAAACGGGCATTCAATTATTTCAACCATGATGCAAATTACTTTTTCTAGTTAATAAATTGGATCATTATTTAGAACATATTGTTATTTTCTTTTTAATAACTAATGAGAGTTTTTCTCAATATGGATATTATTTATTCTAAGATTGTATGGGTGTGAGATTGCATGGATTTTTGCTTTGTCTACAAATTTCTGGAGAACAGCTCTTTCCATATGTCCACATGATCTTTTATCCGATTCTTGATCTACAACAACACAACTACGTTTTTTCTTTTGTTCATCTGTGCAATTTTTACAAATCTTAGTCCTGTATCTCTCACGATATTTTTGTCTTTGATGATTTAAGATAACCCCATCTTCAATCCAATCGATTATGCGATTATCAAATATTTGTTCTAAAGGGGTTAATATGCTTGGTTTGTTAATTTTGAGATTATCATTTATCAATAACATCATGATGTTGTGTGGATCCAAAAATGTTTCGGTTAAGATTAATTCACAACAAATTACGGCACTGTATTGAAATAATCTTGGTTTTTTATGCCTTTATGAGATTCCAACATTTTGTTAAATAAAAGATTATGTGAATTTGTATCATTTGAATCTGGGGTTCCATTATATGTTTTAAGATAACAATCCGAAACATTATTGAAAATCCATTTCTTTTTGTTAAGTGGTTTGGTGTCGGACTGGGGATAAGCCAAAGTGGCCAAGGCACATGTATGAACGCCACGCTTAAATGCTCTCATGACATTCGAATCAAAGGGATCCGAATATTTCCTTCTTTGAATAATAGCTACACAATTAAACCAAACCGCATTAGTTTTTGATATTTTAGAGACTGTAATCCAATTTTCGTCAGAACTTTGCTCACCACCCCATTCTAAGTTAATGCGCATAAATTTTTGTTCTATAAGATAGTTTAATTTTTTACTGAATAATTCAGGTGGCATTTTCAAACTTATTGTTGGAGATTTAATTTTATTAGAACTAAAGTTTAAAAAAGAATTTATTTGTTGAATAAATTCTGGCATTTCTTGTTCTCTGTATAGCTGTATATCATTAAGAAAAGGTATATTCATCCTTTGTTGTAAATTCAGAATGGCATCTCTAATGTTAGTATCTATACTATGTCCATCTGCATAAAACGTTACATCAGAAAATTTTGGCTTAAAAGAATTTACAAATGAATTAAATCTATCAATTATACTTTGTTGCCTATCAGGATCTGTTAATAGACGAGCATTACTATTTGTAACATCTACAAAAAATTGAAATATTTTTGAATCTAAATCAATTCCACAATTACGCGATTTATCATAATCTCTACTACTAGCACAAAAATACGGTACACTGAATTTAAAATTATTAACTGTAATATCTGCATAATTTAACATTTGCTTTTCTCTTTGCACTGTTGTAATATTTTCAATCTGTAATGCCATTCATAATACAAATATAGATTAAATATTTAAACATGATCAAATAGAATTCTGCAAAGTTATCAAGTGGCAAATCTTCATGTTAATATATATCAAATACACTAGATCATTAAAGGATAAGATATCAGCAGAATATCATGATTGAGATCGATGGAAAACAAATGAATTGACCCTAATTCAAAGCAGAACAAGCTATTGAGGCACTGACAAAAACAGAAGTGTGAGATATTGAAAGTAGTTCGCCCCTATTTGACATTGTACTCTTTCTCCTTGTTGTTAATCTATTACTGTTTCTCCTTTTGGTGGCATCTTGTGTACAAAAGCTTGAGCTGGCTTTTCTAAGATATCCCAGTTCAGGGATCTGGAGTTGAACCTAAATCCTCTAATTTTCAGATAAATCAAGTCACCATGTTAATCTTTTTTTGTTATAAATGACAAATGCCTTCTAATAAAATCATAAATAATTTGATATCGATTCACAGTTATCGGGTACATAAAAAAGAATTTTGGATAGACGAAAGCCTTAATTAATTACAAAAGACATATTCACCTGAAATGAGATATGAATAATAACAATATGGAGATGCTAAATGGAGAATTTCAAGATAATGAGAAAGTCATCAGAGTATTGAAAAATATGGATTTTTCATTAATTGTAGGTTACCAAACACTTATAGCTGTGTACACCCTTCATTATACATTTAAAAATAAAACATCATTTACAATATGGGCAATCCAGATTAAATGTAATAGCATGCGGTTAACGATCATTCAAAATACAAGTATGAGAAAAGAGAAAACATCATGTTGAATAATAACATACGGATTTTATTATTTCTCACATCATATTTTCCATTATTTGCAATTATTATGATACGTCATTATCAGCAAATAGAAGTATTTTATGTGTTGATTCCGGTAATTCTAATATCATTAGTTGTTCTGTTCAGAATATTTTCGTCATTAAACAAAGTAGCAGGCATGCAGATCAGTTCTAAAAGTAAGATTGAAAATGGTGGAAGTTATGTTCTTCAGTATTTTCTAACTTATGTCATACCCTTTGTAACTATCGAAGTTTTGGATTGGCAGAATTTGGCAACATATGGGATAATATTTTTTGTGATTGGTGTAATCTATGTAAAATCTGATTTGATATATCTCAATCCAACTTTGTTACTATTGGGATATAATATATACAAAGTGACCACAATTGATGGTGAAATTGTAGTTATTACGAATAATAATAAATTCCTAAATAACCCCATCATAAAAATAGGTGCAGAGGTTTATTTTGAAAGAAAACAACACTTCAATTCCAATCACACGTAAAATTCTTCAATTTCTTGCTAAATCTGAAATAACGTGTCAAGTAATTTTTGTAACAAAGAAAAATCAAGGTGATGAAGTCTATGTCGAATTACAATTTATGGATTTATACATAACCGCTATGAAGAAAATCATTACTCAATCCATTGAATTTATTTCAGAAAGAGAAAACTGGGATTACCAGAATTATGGTGAAAACAGAGACGAAGTATTAAATAAAAAATACAACATTGAAGATATAAAACAAATACCTAACACAAGCATATATCTTAAAAGCACAAATGAACAAGTAACTAAATTTGATGAACAATTTGTGAATAATTTAAAATCTATTCAACTTAGATTTCAAATGCAGGGAAAAACAATCGTTTTTTTCAAAAAGTTTACAAAACAGAAAATTTTATCCCATAAAAAGAGCATTTGGAAAGCAATGTCCGGCGTCCTGGAATTAAATGAAGATGAAATAGTAGAAATCCCTCAAGATTATGACTGTTGTAAATATGGAAATGAAATGATAATTTTTCATCTAAATAATTTTGAAGATTTATTTGACTACCATGAAATTCATACAGAGATACATAAAGAAGTCTTTGATTATTTAGAAAATCATATAGATTATGTCATTGAGGATATTGATAAAATAAAAGATCAGATATCAAAACACCCTCAAAAATTACGAAAATTACCTGCGATTAAAGAAAAGGGAATATATTTATGGCCATTTAAAAAAATAGTTGAATTTCTTAAACAAAGACCAATATCTTCAGTTATAATAAACCAAAAAAAGAAATCCATTAAATTCGAAGATGCGTATGCCATGATGCATTTTTACAACGATGCACATTTGGATAGTAAAGCAACTGAAACAAGTTATTTTACAATATCTAAATCTGTTGAAAAATAAACATAATATTCAAAATCTGTAAAATAAGCAGACAGTTTGCATGTAGTGTTATTTGACATGGGTACTGACAAGATGACCTAACCATACCTCGTATAACCTATCTGACAAATACGTGGAATGATTCCAGAAATGATTTGGCGCGACTCCAAACCAAAGAGTTATTTTGAGGATTTAAAATTTGAGAAATTCATTTCACATACTGACAATAACAAAAACATATCATCAAAATGCAAGCCAAAAATTCAGAATAATAAATTACCTCTCAAACATATTACAAAATAATTAAGATTCATCAAACAAAATTCAAACTAACTAACTCACAAAGAAAGTACTACAGCATCACCATATTCAACCTTAACAATTTGACTTTTCCCAGCAGGCAATGCACGTACATAGTCATCTACAGGTATACTTTTTGCAATTACTTCTTCAAATTTAGAAAACTCTGTTCTAATTTTTTTGGCAGTTTCTGCCATCTCAGATCCATGTGGTTCAATAATAGCATACAACATTGAATATTTCTCAATTGGTTTAGGAGGACCACAAGTCAAAACATACCCTTCATCTTGCTTGATAATACCTACTGCCAATCTAAGGGTATCAGACTTTATGAAATTCCTTTGCCCCTCAATGGTAAATGACCCTTTAGGCAGAAATTCTCCACTTGGTGCAGACTTTTTTACCTGATCAGGGTAAATCCAGTACGCACTCACACCATACATCCCCTCCCTCCATGCCCTGCTAAAACAGACAGTTGCATGTGCAATCTCATTCATGCTAGTATCAGGCCCAAGTTCTGAATCCTTTAAGATAAAAAATGGTGAACCAAAGATATCGCCATGAAACACCTTGTCATTTTTATCTAAATGTTTTCTAATTACTGCAGAATTTGATGCAGCATCCCTCCCACCTATTGCAAGATAGCCATCAGTTGTAAAAAACCACCTATACCTCTCATACCAGCTCTTCTTTCTTATTTCTGTGACTAAAAGTAGGTCTTTTTCTGACTCTGTCTTGTTTTGAAGCTTTTCGAGCTTTTTCTCTGTCTTTTCTTTGATTGATTGGATAGAAGGAATTGCACTAGATTGTTTTTTTCCTTCATTAAACAACACTGATGCAATTGACTGCAAAGGAGATTGGGTGTTTATCTTTATTTTTTCCTCTTCAATGATAATTAATGAGATTCCTTTTTCACTGACAAGTTTTGCATTGTGATTTGCCAGTATCTCCTTAGAGGCTGTATCCTCAATTGAGAGAATGCCCAACGATACCATCTCAAGAAGTGAATTTGCCACTTTGGTAATATTTTTTGATCTCTCCTTTACAGTCTCAACTGCTTTTTCCTGTTCAGAAATTTGTGTTTGCAGCTCTTTAATTTTTTTATCTGATCCACTTGATTGGATTAATTTTCCTTTTTTAACAATATTTTCAGTAAATACAGTGTCTAGTCCTTCAATGAAACTATTAGCTGCTGTAACTTCTCCCTCTAGTACACCACCTAATTTGACAGGAATTACTTCAGTTTTTTCATTTCGCACTATTACAGCATCATGATTTCCCGATGTTACATCTGTGATAATCTTTTTGACTGTTTCAAATATTAGCTTGATCTCCTCTACAGTTAACAAATTTCCAATTTTTTTGCCATCAACTTTTGCAATCCCAAAGACTGCCTCGACATACTTTTTGGGTAGACCCAAAGTTCTTCCAAACCATTTTGCTGCAACTAGATCAGTTGATTTCAAGTCATCAAAGTCAGATTCTGCAATATTAAAAATATCAAGGCCACTGTTTGGTGGTTGTACATACTCTAGACCCACACCAAGTTTTCTATGTCTAACAGCTATAGAGTGTTGTAATGCAAGAATCTTCATCTCTTTGCTGCAAAGTAAGATATTCCCATCCCCGAAAAACTCACCAACTAAAACAAACTCTTTCCCAAATCCCTCAAATGTAAAATATGCGATTCTCTCTGCACCTATCTGTTCAATCTTTTTTAATTTTAACCGTAAAAGATCACTGCGCAATCTCTTGAGTAGTCTATTTGGCTCCACTTGTTCTATCTTTACTGAAGTCAGCCAAACACCATAAGTTGAGATCATCATGAATAGATCGCTCTTTTCTGTATGATGAAGCTTGAATAGGATACTATCCTTTGTAATTCCATAAATATTACTGATGTAATACCCCTGAACCTGTTCTGAGATTGTCTCAACTAGATATCGCAACTCAATCCCTGCTAGTGCCATAGTCACAATTAATCATCTATGAAATTATACCCTTGCTTTAGTACAAGAATTGACCAAAGATATTAAACATGGTCTATCAAAGTCACGCTAGAAATTTACTTTGGCAAAATTCAAAAAGAAAAAATCAGAACCCACAGCCGACACTGATAACTCTAAAAAAGATCAAAAGAGTATTATTCCAGATGAAACTCCAGAGACAGAAGAGACCCAACAGGTTTCAAAAGCTCCTCCAGGTGATCCGTCAATTGGGGACGCTGAGAAAAGTGAAAAGGATAGAAAACTAAACAAGCTATTTTGGATGCGTGTTGTATTAGCTATAATTGCAGGAACTGCATGTACTTTCATCTTTGATGATATCGAAGGTGAAGATAGACGGTGGGCATCAATTGGATTTATGATTATAATCTTTTTTGCAACTATAATAGTTGCAAAGGAGATGAAGATGCAACTACCATCATCAGATAGAAAAAAGATTGTCACACAAGCTATTGGCAGCTATGTCTTTTTGTATCTGTTTTCATGGATTGTAAGTTATACATTGACTCATCTAGGAGATACTGTTGGTAAAATTAACATCTAGCTTTAGATAGAACTATTATGTGGAAATTTAAAACACCAGGCATCCCTGATGAAAACTTTGAGAGGGCAGAAAAGGTTCCAATTACCAAAGAGGAGGTAAGAGTTATTCAGATTAGCAAAGCTAGGTTAAAGTCAGGAGACATTGTTTATGATATAGGGTGTGGTAGTGGTTCTATCTCTGTTGAAGCTGCACTACAAATAGAATCAACAGGCAAGGTACTAGCAGTTGATTATGATGAAAATGCCATAAAACTGACAAAGAAGAACCTAGAAAAATTTAACATCACCAACACCTCAGTAATTTGGGGTAATGCCAAAAAAATAATTCCAGAGCTTGTAAAAGCTGATACGATATTCATTGGAGGAACAGGCAAAGACACCAAAGAGATAGTCCAGCTTTGTGAAAATAAACTAAAGCCAGGTGGCAGAATTATAATTGGAGTAATACAAATTGAGACAATCTATTCAGTGTTGCAAATATTAGAAAAATTACACTTTGAATCAGTTGATCTCACCCAAGTAACCATATCAAAGAGCAGAAAGACTAGCACAGGAACAATGATGCTTGCACGAAATCCCGTAACTGTTGTATCTGCGACCAAAATCTAATCTAGATTTTTAATTAGGTAAAGTGTACACTTTTCATGCCCGGATTAATTGGAATAGGAGTTGGTCCAGGTGATGTGGATTTACTTACCATCAAGGCAGCAAAAGCTATTGGGAATGCAGATATCATAATGTGCCCAGCATCAGGGGAGGATAGACCAAGCATTGCCTTTACAGTTGTTGCACCAATTATTGACAAATCCAAAAATCAAGAAATTGTAAAACTGATATTTCCAATGACTAAAGACAAGGATATTCTAAAGGCAACATGGAAGAAAAATGCCAAGATAATGGCCCAAACAGTACTGAGTGGAAAAAATGTTGTATATCTTACCGTGGGGGATCCATTCCTGTATAGTACCTGGATATACATGCACAAGAATCTAAAAGAGAGTTATCCAGATATGGACATTAGTGTAATACCTGGGATTGTATCAATATTCACATTTGCATCCAAAGTTGGTATCAGTGTTGCAGAAGGTTCAGAAAAAGTTGCCATAATTCCATCTTGCTATGATCTATCTAGTGTAAAAGAGATAGCAAAACATTCAGAGTCCATGATATTTCTAAAGGATGGGAGGTACTTTGACCAAGTGATTAGTGTGCTAAAGGAATCTGGTTTTCCAGATGATTCCATCTTTGCCATTGGACAAGATTTAGGAACAGAAAATGAGATTATTCGCAAAATGACTTTGGGTGAGGTAAATGATTCCTCATTGACTACAAAGTACTTTTCAATATTGGTGGTAAAACGTGTCTGATGTATTCTTTGTAGGGTGCGGTCCGGGGGATCCGGAATTAATTACTGTAAAGGCTAAAAAATTGATTCAAAAGGCAGATGTTGTTGTGTATTCAGGTTCGTTGATTCCAGAACCAATTTTAAAACTGTGTAAAAAAGGGAAACTATATGATGCTTCAGGATTAATCAGAGAAGAGATTTTTGATCTGTTATACAAGAATGCAAAAAAAGAAAAGCTAGTTATCAGACTACATGATGGTGACCCATCAATTTATGGCGCCATCAAAGAACAGATTGACAATCTTCAGGATAAAGGAATCAAATCTATAGTAATTCCTGGAGTTACAGCATTTTTAGCTTCTGCTGCTGCACTAGGAATGCAGCTAACACTTCCCGGAGTTACACAAACAATTATTGTCACAAGGGCTGAATCAAGAACCAAAGTTCCAAAACGTGAAAAGATCTCCGAGCTTGCAAAACACAAGGCGACATTGATCTTTTATCTTAGCATTCAGCTAATCTCTAATTTAGTTACTGAAGCAATTGCAGGAGGATACAAGAGAACCACTCCAGTTGCAGTGGTGTATAAAGCAAGCTGGAAAGACCAAAAAATTATCAAAGGTACACTAGGGGATATTGTAAGTACAATCAAAAAAGAAAAAATTACAAGAACTGCAATTGTAATTATTAGTGATGTGATAGATCCTAAAAAGTACGAGTATTCAAAGTTGTATGACAAAAAATTTAGTCATGGATATAGAAAAGCTAAAAAGACAGAAAAGTAACTTTATTTTTAATTCCCATCTTGTTTAGTTTAGCTTGAAATGTTTTTGTGTTCCCTGATGTAAAAATATTCAGAGTGTTCTTTCTAGTTTGATTATTTTTTATTTTCAAGACAACTTTTTTTGCTATCACATCAGCAGGATCTAGAAAATTAATTTTTGGGTATAATTCTTTTAGTAGTGATTTTAAAAATGGTAGATGTGTGCTAGAAAGTGTAACTGTGTCAATGTTACCATAAGATAATTTTTTATCAAGAACTTTTTTAATTATTTTTTTACAGTATGTTTTATTTGAGATAAACTTACCAGATTCAACTAGCTCGACTAGTTCTGATCCATTTATTTTAAAGATTCTAAAGGTTTTTGAAAAATTATTTTTATTAATATACTGAGTTAATCCCCTACTGTTAATTGCACTCTTTGTTCCAAGTATTCCAATATGTTTTGTTTTGGAACTGTTTTTAGCTTCAATTAACGGAGGTTTTACATCAATGATCTTTTTTGTTGCCAGGTTTAGCACAAGGCTAGGTGTGTTTGATGCTACAACTGTAAAGTCTGGAGAGAACTTTATTTCTAAAAATTTGATAGAATTTTGGATAATTTGTGATAGTTGAGATTTTGATTTTGTTCCATATGGATAATTTTTCGAGTCTGCAAAATAGATTATTTGGTTCTTTGATACTTTTTGGATTGCCTTTATTATTGATAGTGAACCCAGACCAGAATCAAAGACTAGAATCTTAGCCACAAATCATACTAAAAATTAGGGGTAATGTTTGTTAGCTAAATTTACCCCAAAGTTGATCTAAATACACACCGTCCATTAAGACTAAATTTCTAAACCATAACCAATGCCAAACTTCGATAAAACTTGGGCTCGTCAAGAGACCCAAAGCGTAACTGGCAAACTCCGTGAAGCAGTAAAGCCTCAAGGTGCATTAAAACCACGAATTCAAACTGCAGTAAACAAACTACAGGTCCAAATATCAAAAATGGACTCTATGTTAGGCAAACTGCACGAAAGAGATGCGCAACTCTTTCAAAGAGTCGTGACTGCAATGCAGCAACATGATACTAGCACAAGTAGAGTTTTGTCCAACGAATTAGCTGAAATTCGTAAGGTTACAAAGATGCTCGGCAATGCAAGAATGTCATTAGAACAAGTCCAACTAAGACTGACAACTATACACGATCTTGGTGATGCTATGGTAGCAATCGGACCAGCAATGTCTACAATGAAGGGATTAAAGTCATCGCTTGGAAGATTCATGCCTGAAGCTGATTCAGAATTGAGTAGTATGACCCAGACACTTAATGGACTAATGATGGATTCACTTGCAGGAGACTCATTTGGTGTAGAGTCTGATGTTTCAAGTGAAGAAACCGAAAAGATTCTTCAAGAAGCATCTGTAGTAGCTGAGCAACAGGTAGGAGACAAATTCCCATCTGTACCATCTTCAACCGGACTATCGTCACAATCCTCTACTTCTACCTTTGATTAGATCGATTAGGACGAATAGTTCTTCTTTTTGTTTTAATTTTTTTAAAAATATAGCTAGTGTGACTAGAGATACTTTGAATAATTTCTAGATAGATAGAGAAAAAAATATCTCTAAATATAAAAACAACTAAAATTTAGTTCCAAAGTTTTTCTTTAAAGGTGAGTTTTTTGTTTAAAATGAAATTGCTAAATGCTGCTATACCAATTGCAAATATCAATGCAAGTGGCTGATCAACATTATACGATTCTACCAACCAGAACATCATGGATACCTGGACCAACGCACCAACAGAGCTGAACAGACCAAACTTTCCATACTGTGAAAGTACTCTCTTTCTAGAAAAGTCCGTATCCTCAAAAGTCCAAACTTTATTCAGTAAAAAATTGGTAGATATAGAGGCAATTATTCCAAAAATGTTAGCATGAACATACCACAGTTCTGCTAGTCCAGAAGTTAAAAGTATTGAAACAATATAGTTTACTCCAATACCTGTAGCACCAACAGTAAAAAATCGTGCTGCCTTTGAAAAAAACTTTACAGAATTGCGTTTCTCGTTAGACGTTCTCATTTTTCCATTTTTGTATAGTTTCCATACCGATTTTAAATAATCTATAACCGTCGAAGAGTCTAACTTGCTAGAGCCGAATTTTCTGTCCTCAAAAGTATATGGAATCTCTCGGATGTGAATCCCTTTGGTTTTGACAAGAAGTTCCAAAAGAAATTTGTAGCCTAGCGCATCAAAGTTTAGCCCATTGACAATATTTTTTTTAAAAGCAAAAAATCCAGACATTGGATCTTTTGTTTTGACACCCAATCCTTTTTTTGCAATTACAGTTGCAATTTTACTGATCAGTTTTCTTTTAATCGACCAGCCTTCAATGTGTCCTCCCGTAATGTATCTTGAGGCAACAACAAGATCACACTGATATTTTTTAAAAGCTTCAATCATTTTTGGAAGAGTTTGTGGAGGGTGTGAGAAATCAGAATCCATTATAACAATAGTCTCACCTTTGGCATTTTGTACTCCATTTAGAATGGCAGATGAGAGTCCATTCTTTGTTTTTCTATGAATGATGGCAATAGTGTTTTCAGCGATTTTTTTGAGGTTAGAGATGTAATCCTCAACGATTTTGCCTGTACCATCAGGTGAGTTGTCATCTACCACTATAGTCTCAGTGAGTATTCCTTTTGGAATATTTGCATGAATTGATTTTAAAATGCCAATAATGTTTTGAGATTCATTGTACGTTGGAACAATTATTGAAATTTGAGGATTATTACTCATGATTAGCCACCATCTTTACACCATTTAAAATAATATTGATTTTTAAACAATTTTGTGCCTAAATTTTTTTAGCTGAATTGATGCATTCTCAATGTAATTTCAATGATGTGTGGTTTAAAGCAATTTGTGGTTTAGACTGTAAGGTCATGGTATGATCTGTTTCTAAATCAGATATTTGAGCATAAAATTTGTGAATATATAATGTGATAATCTCACATGGATATTTTTGGTGTATAGACTAGGTGAATTTTTCTCCAAATCTTATTTTAAAGAAATGGATTTTGATTCAGTGTCCAGTATAATTTTTGAATCATTTTTAATACTTTCAAATTCTTTATCAGATATGATTACCAATGGAATGTTAGCCAAGGCACATCCAGTAGCTACTGTAAGATCAGCTTTTTTACAAATCATTGCAAGGGGAGCTGTATCATGGGATTTTACTGAATAAATGGTGTATGCACCTACACTACTTCCTACACCTGATGGAAAAACAAGAATGGTGCCTTTGATTGCCTTTTGATACAGATCATGATTTTTATCACTAATAACTCCAGTTTTCTTATCAACTGTACCTAGAAAATTTATAGGATTACTAGATTTTAAAACAGTTCCCTCAACTTTTCCTGAAACCAAAACTTTCATCTTGTCTCATCTTCAACTATTTGTAATAATGGTTTTAGATTAACATCTACACCATTGGAATTTTTAAGATAAAATGCACCCTTGATACTATTTGTTGTGACAGCATCAAAACTCTCCTTACTAATCAATGGAGATAAACACGTACAACAATCAGAGAGAATTTCACATCCTGCCCTCTCAAGTTCGGCAGTATATCCAATTTTTGTTGATTGCTCTTTTACAGTTCTAGGCATAAACACCATACATCTTTTCTGAAAGGAACGTCCCTTTAATTTTCCAGCAAGATCAGAGATCTCATCTAATCCCAGCTGCGGACTGCCTAGTGTAATGATATCTCCCTTCTCTGCAGTGTTTAGCTCATCGTGTACGTTTTGCATCTGTTTTTCATCAAAATCTATTTTTTCACATCCAGAATCCCCTCCTTCTCCAAAGACAAATTTAGCACAAGTTCCAGATGTTCCCATCCCCCCACACATTGCTTTAGTTTGTCTTTTGTCCATCTCTCCAATCCCTGAGATATTTACAGATGTATCTCCAATTTTTCCTGCAAAAAATCCAAGCATTCCATATGTCAGCTCATTAGGATTTTTTACCTTCATTCTAATTGTAGTCTTTGGATTCATTGCTTCTTTTCTTAATGAAGAAAGCGGGCTTTTTCCAACTATTGCACTTGCAAGTGCACTAAAGGCACTCTCCTTGTTTGTTTTGAGGTTATCAAAAGAATTTGCATGGATTGCAGCATTACTTTCTGCAAAGGCTACCTGTGTTCCATTTTTTGGAATATCAAATATCTCATAGGGGATACATGAGAATGAAGGAATAACTCCCATCCTCTCATATGAATTTCTAATTGATAGCTGTTTTGAGATAAAATTTTCATCTAATCCATACTTTGATACATTATCAATATCAAACCCCATTGGGTTTAGAGTGGTTTTTACTAAAACTCGCGCATTTTTGCTAATACCAGATAGAAATTCTTCTCCTGCATCTCCAATGGTATTATAATTTACACCTGAAAGATGAGCCCACTCTATTGGTATTAGTTTTTCAGCGTTAGTTGCCTCACCAGTTGCAACTAGAATCCTATATGCCATCTGTAAGATCTCTCCTTGTTCACCCTTTAGTGCAGATTCTTCGTCTCTGGTTAATTCCAACAAGGTTCTTTTGTTGTTACAGTTATAATACTTGTAGGTAGTTCTCAGCCAGAGATGAAGAGGATACTTTGTGGAATGACAAAGACTATGAATATGGTAAAGCCTCCGAGAATAACTGCACTAAGGGATCTTCATGATGCAGAGACTGGTCCATTTAGTATTTTAATTGGAACAATACTGTCTGCAAGAACAAAAGATGAAACTACAACAAAAGCAGTCAAAAAATTATTCTCAAAATACAAAAACCCAAAACAACTATCCAATGCAAAATTAAAAGATGTAGAAAAAATAATAAAATCAATTGGATTCTTTCATGTAAAATCTAAAAGGATTATTGAGGTTGCAAAGATTATTGATAAAAAATACAAGGGCAAAGTTCCTAAAGATCTAGACACTTTGGTACAGTTGCCCGGTGTGGGCAGAAAAACTGCAAACTGTGTGTTGGTATATGCATTTGAAAAACCAGCAATTCCAGTAGATATTCATGTTCACAGAATTTCAAACAGATTAGGTTTAGTTGATACAAAAAATCCAGAAGAGACAGAACAAGCATTAATGAAGAAAGTTAAAAAGAAATATTGGATTGAGATTAATGACACATTTGTGATGTATGGTCAGAATATTTGCAAGCCAATCTCACCGATGTGTGATGTGTGTCTAATCAAAAAGAGCTGTAAATATTATAAATCTAAGAACGCCTCTTAGTTAGAAATAGGAATCCAACTAAAACACCCATACCTGCTGCGACATAAAATGGAAACAAGGCAAATACGTTCTTTGCAGGATCACCGGATAAAAATTCTATAATCATGCTGCCAGAACTTGTCGCAGGAGGATCAGTGGAACCACCCATTCCATGAACAGAATACGAATAAATTGCAAATTGACCAATATCGAGATTGGTGACTACAATTCTTGCTCCGTTATTTACAGTCAGTCCAGCTCTGTCAGTGTATGATATTATGGATTTTGCTTCTGGATACCAGCCCCTGTCTAAATCTTTGTGAACTATAATGTAACCTTCTTTTGGAGTTTGTACTGCAACCCAAAATTTATTCTCAGGCTTTGGCCCCATGCCAACTTCGATGAATTCCTCTTGTGTCTCCTGATCATATAACCTTAGAACTGCATTTCCAGTAGGATTGGCATAAAGTAGATTGTTATCAATGGTGACTTGCCAGCTAACTGCGTGTACATCATCTAAAACTCTAATTGGCGCCTTTCTTAATATGGTGTTAAATTCATCTGAGGGAATTTCTAGTGTCTCAATGATTAGTGAGGGATTGTTTTCCTCTTGTGCAGATACAGGTAGCAATATAAAAAATCCAAGAAATAGAACTAATGTAAAGAGATACTTCACAAGCTAGAACAAATTTGATTAAATAAAAATCTAATCAAGAAATGGTTTTGGATGATTTAAAATCACCTGTGCCACTTCGGGTCTTAGAATAAATTCTGATGGTGCCTGACCATTTTGAATCATCTCTCTTAGTGCAGTTCCACTAATTTGCTCTTTAACATCATCATCGTGTGGACATGCCTTTGGAGTTGTGAATGTGAGGCATTTTTTACAGTAAAAAAATGCTGGGAAAAAGACTGGAGAAATTTCTAATTCTGGATAGTTATCAAAGATTTTTTGTGCAGCCATTGGATCATAAAATTTCCCAACACCAGCATGATCACGTCCAATTATGATATGGGTGCAGCCATAGTTCTGTCTCATAATTGCATGATGAATTGCTTCTTTTGGTCCGGCATACTTCATTTCAGTGTGTAGTGTTCCGAGTTGACATCTATTTTCTGGATAGTATAACTTTATCAGAGTTTCATAGCATTGTACAATTAGTTCATCTACAAAGTCGCCAGATTTTTTCTTTCCAATAATTGGATTGACAAATACACCATCACGGGTAGTTATTGATGTTTTTTGTAGCATTTCGTGTGCTACATGTGGTGGATTTCTAGTTTGAAATGCACAGATTTTCTTCCATCCTGCTTTTGCAAAAGATTCACGTGTTTGAATTGGTGTTAGTCTATTTTTTCTGATTGGAGTATCATGTGGTCTTTGAATATAATCAATTTTCCCACTAACCAAATAGTCTTTCATAGATAACGTTTTTGCAACACCTGGATGTGATGAATCAAGAGTACCATACACACCCTGAATAGTTTTTTCTTTGTTAAATGTAAATGTCTCATCTACATGTAGTACTGCAACTCCAACTCCATCGTGATTTTTAATTAAAACATCTTTTGCTTCTTTCATTTTTAATGCAATGTCTTTATCAACATCAAGTACAATTGGTATAGTCCAAGCTAAACCATTAGTTAGTCTACCAGTTGATACAACACTTTCAAAGTCTTTTTGTCCTAAAAATCCCTCCAAGGGACTAAAAATTCCATCTGCAATGTTTTCAATGTCATTTGCAAGATCTTCGCTAACTGTAATTGAGAATAGTCCTGTAGGATCGGTTTTGATAATTCTGTTTACTAGTACACCACCATGTGGTTTAATTGAGCTATTCTCAGACATGATAAAACTCAATCAAGGGTCTATATGAAGGCCACACTCTTTGTTGCCTTTTTGTTCCCACCACCATCTACCAGCTCGAATGTCTTCTCCGGGTTTAATTGCCCTAGTACATGGTTCACATCCTATACTGGGGTATCCTTGGTCAAGCAAACTGTTGTAAGGTAAATTATTTTTTTTAATATATTCTTGAATTTGATCCCAAGTCCAATCAACAACTGGATTTATTTTTAAAATTCCACCATGTCCCAAGTCTAGTTGAAAAATTGTAGCATCTTTGCGATTTTTGGTCTGATCACGTCTTAATCCAGTAATCCAGCCATCCAGTGTGTTTAACATTTTGTTCATTGGATGTACCTTACGAATTTCACAGCATAGCTTTCTATTCTCAATGCTCTCATAGAACAGATTCATTCCTTTAGCACGGACCATGTCTTCAACTTCTTTTGTGTCAGGAAATAAAACCTCGATAGTGATGTGGTACTTTTTGCTAACAGTATCTATAATGTCATAGGTCTCTTGTGGTAGCCGTCCCGTATCAAGTGTAAAGAATCGAAATTTTGGATTAATTTTTAGCATAATATCCATTACAACTGCGTCTTCGGCACCAAAACTTGATGCTTTTGCGACTTTGGGATGAAGGTTCTGAGAAACCCATTCTAGCGCTTCCTTTGCAGTCTTGATCTTTGAGTTCAAATTATCTACTTGTTCTTGGGTGAATTTTGTCACATTTTTGCTTAGAGTATTTGTTTTATATTGATTACCCGAAATATCATACTAAATTATAAACAAGCTAAATTCAAAATAGAGAATATGGATGAAATATCATATGTGGTAGTTTTTCCAACCATATTCTCAAAAAATAAAATTCCACAGTTAATTTCTAATATCAAAAAAATTTTAAAAATAAAAAATCAAGAATTTAAATCAGTCAAACGTGATGGGGAGATAATACTAGTTGATGCAAACGATCCCGTATTTGCATCATCTGCAATTAATCTACTTTTTGGAATTGAAAAAATTGCCATTGCAAGACAAATAAAAAATGAATTTGGCAGTATCGTTTCAGGAATCACATCAATTGGAGGAAATTTACTGTTAAAGGGGGAAAAATTTCTCGTAAAAGTAGAAGGAATTTCTAAAGGATTTGTAACTTCAGATGTAGAAATTAGTGCAACATCAAGCATTATAGAAAAAAAAGTAAAGTTAGGAGCTCGTCCAGGAACAAATGAAAATTTTGATAAATTACTATACACGTATCTTACAAAAAATAGTGCATACATCTGTATTTTTTCAGATAATGGAAGGGGTGGAATTCCATATCAATCACAAAATCAAAAAACTATTTGTGCAGTGTATGATGAAGTATCAGCAGTCTCTTGTTATGAGACGATCAAACAAGGCTATGATACAAAGATAATAGTTTGTTATAGACAAAAATCAGAATTGATGAATCTTGCAAAGATAGTTAGTCAGATTATTCCAAGATTGGTGCAAGGTACCATTGAGCTTGAATTTTTACAGCTAAAAATTAGTCCCAACGGAGTTAGGAATCATTTAGTTTATGTAAATTCAATATTAGAAATATTATTACAGTATTCTAATAGCCGTATATCATTGGCATTATCTCCGTTAATTTATTCATCAGATTTTATTGATAATTCATTAAAGAGAGTGTTTGGTGAGAAGAAAATTCCTATTTTACCACTTGCCGGTGTTGATTCTAATTTGTTTGATGAAGCAAAAGAGATAGGATTGGGAAGAAATATCAAAAAACTAGAAAAATCTGTCAGTATATCAACTGATGAAATTCCTCCTTTCTCAAAAAAAGAGGTAGAGTCTGCACTTGCAACAAAGAAGATCATTACAGTTCAGGTAGGCCCTAACAATGTTCACGATATTCTAGATTCTCTTGAGAATCACTGAGAATTTAAACAAGCATTTTCGTTTCATATTGTGCTCAAAATAGGAGAATTCATCTATCCGTGGGGGAGTGGTCATTATTCAAGAATGATGAGATTAAACGACGTTCTAGGGGAACACATCAAAGAAGAGTTTGAGGTTCATTTTTCTAGTAAAGATCATGTTTATGAAAAATTATTAAAAAAATTCCCTGACCAAAAAGAAAAAATTCATGAGGTACTAATGCCAACACCAATTGATGGTAAATTTGGTCCAAGTGTTTCAAAATCATTGATGAATTTGTTATTACCAATCTCAAAAAATCCATCACTGGTTAAACAAATTATGAATTACTTAAGAGAGGAGAGAAAACTGTACAATAAAGAAAAGTTTGATCTAGTGATTAATGATGGAGATATGGGTTCAAATATTTTGGCTAAAAACAGAGGCATTCCTAGTTTGTTTGTAACCAACCAGTTTAGACCAAAATTATACAATTCAAGATCATGTCTTTATCCTTCATTGATTTTTATTGCAAAACAAATTGCAAAGGCATCAAAAATTCTTGTGGCAGACTCACCACCACCATACACAATGTGTGAGTATAATCTGAATTTTACCAAAGAGGTCAAAGAAAAAATTACATATGTTGGACATTTTACAAATAGTAAGCTAGTTAAAAAAGAAGATAGTTCTGATCTTGAAAAATTGGTAAAGGATAATGAATTTGGATACTGGATGAGAACTGGAAACAAGTCAACTAATGACGGGACAGGTCATAGATATGAAAAAGTATTTGAACAAGACTATATGAGGAATGAAAAAAGAATAATCTCACATGCAAGAAATGATTCAAACATAGATTCAGTGCTAGGAAAGGATGGAAAAAAATATTTGATTTCAGAGGCTTTGGATAAAAAAGTTGATTGGATACAGATTGATGTTGGTTTTCTTTCAGAGCAAGAAAAAGATACAATTCTAAATTTATGTAAATATGCAGTTGTAAATGGTTCTCATACAGTGATGGGTGAGATTATGGGTGGAAAATCAACACCAATAATTGGGATTCCAATTTATGATGAGCATACAAACAACATCAGATGGGCTGAGGAGAAGAATCTAGGTGTGCTTGCCACTAGAACAGATCAAGTGACTAGAGGCATAACTAGAATTAAAGAAAATTATGATGAATTTTGTGATAGTTTAAACGAGTTTTCAAAGAATTTTGTTCCTAATGGTGCTGAGAACTCGGCAAAGATTGCCTCCCAGACATTAGAAGAAAAGAGATAATAGATTATTTTTCTGATTTTTCTTATCTGGCACACGGGATTTCGATGGGCGAACGGACCGAAAGGGATGATGAAAAAATCCGTGTGTCGGATATATGGATCAATAGATATTGTGGGAACGCTTTTAAGGAAAAAATTAAGCCAAGACAACAGTGCCTAACTGTCCTGAATGTACATCACGAGAAAAAAAGAAGATAGAAGTAAAATATGTGGAGGACTACCCAGAGGAGGAAGACAGGAGTAGGGATGCTTTGTTTAAATTATTTGATGAAATTGACATTCCAATGAAAATGGATGAGAAAAACAGAAGACATTTCATTTGTAAAAGATGTGGATTATATGCAACAAGAGAAGAAATTTCAGATATTAGATTCAAATTAAATCAAAGAGAGAAAACACGTGATGACAAACATGATGACTATCTAGAATGGTGGTCAAAGAGTAAAAAAGAGAAAGCAGAAAACTAGGCGGGGGGGTTTACCATGGTAAAGAAGAAAGAAGATATTCCAGAATGGGTTACAGATGAAATTCAAAATGCAAAATTTACAGAGACTGAGATGATTAAAAAATCAGGATACATTTTAGAATTTTATAACAAAGATAACAAGATAGATGTTCAGTTGTATGATGCAGTGGAGGATGAACGACATATTGTAACTATGGATGTAGAAAAAGATATCAAAATTGATGATTTGTTAAAAGGTGAAGTGTATGAATTTGTTTTTGAACAACACAAAGCTCCATTAACCAAAAAAGTATCAGAATTTCTAGACAAAGAAAAAGAAATTGACATGAAAGCAATTTACCAATTTAATTTAAAATCACTTGAATTGTTAGATGTAGGCTCTAGTGTGGCTGAAGAGACAGAAGAATAAAGCTAATCTTTGTTCATTGAATCTAATTGTTTTTTAAAAGTTTTTCCTAAAATTGGATTGATAAAATAAGGAAATGTATTTTTCATCCATACTGCACCTCGTATTACTGATGGAACTATAATTTCCAACCTAGGAGAATTTGCTGCTTTTATGATTGCTTTTGCCACAGTTTTGGAACTAAGTGATGTTGGAGAAAATTTTGGCATTTTTTCAAATGAGGGATGTTCAAAGAAGTTGGTTCTAACCATAATCGGACTAACAACAGTAATTCCAACGCCGGAATTTTTTAATTCGTGTTTGAGGCCTTCGGAGAATCCTAGCATTGCAAATTTTGATGCACAGTATGAGGCAATACCAGGTAATCCAAAACTAGCAGCAACTGATGCAACATTGACAATGTGACCAGATTTTTTATTTAACATTAATGGAAGGAAATTTTTGATGCAGTAAATCATTCCAAAATAGTTGGTCTCCATCTGTGATTCTATATCATCAATGCTAAGATCAGTCACATAGCCATAAATTGCAAAGCCGGCATTATTTACTAAAATATCAACTGAGTCAAACTTTTCTAAAACTGTTTTAGACATTTCTTTTACTTGATCTTTTTTGGATACATCGCATTGACAAATTAAAACAGTTACATTGAATTTCTTTAATTCATCTGCAACCTGTTCAAGCTTTTCTTTTGTTCTTGAAACTAGAACTATATTAGCGCCCTTTTTTGCAAATTCTATTGCAGAATCCCTGCCAATTCCAGATGATGCACCAGTAACTAGTACAACTTTATTTTTAAAATCCACAAATCAAAAAAAGTCGCTTAAAGATAAAGTAGTTTCTATTGAGAGGTTTTTTGTGTAAAAACAAGAATAGTTTAAGATTTTTTTGTTTTATCTATATCTATATGACAGATATCTCTAAGATAATTACGATATTTTTCATGTGTATTGTGACAGTCAGGACATAAATCTATACTGGGTGCCTTGCCATTTTCATCAGGAGCTTCAACTATATGATGCTCAATTAATTCAGCACCTTTTTGTTTACACACTGGACATTGACCTGTATGCATGAATTATTTTTAAAATTGATAAAAATAAAGGTTTTGGAGATTTAAAGCAATTAGCACATTAAATATTGAAAATATCAAAAAATGTTTTATACCTAGGTGTCTTAGTATATTGATGGCCAAAAAAAGTGTTAAAAAACCAGTCAAAGTAAAATTTAAGACTAGAGCTGGAAAGAAAGTTTCTTTCAAAGCAACAAAAAAGTCAAAGTGAGTTTTCTAGCTAAGAAAAAACATCCTTAGCATATTTTACAATATCATTTAACTGATCACTTGGGAAATGGAATAAAGACCATCTTAAGGTAATACTAATCTCTGTACTGTTCAAGTATAGAATAGCACTCAAATCTATCATTGTAAAAAAACTCTACCATTTTTCTACCGGCATCTAGACTTTTTTCCAAATTAACACAAGGATTTGTTAATTGACCGTATTCAATAAGATTACCCATCCAGTATTAAAAAATTGAATACATTATAGTTTAAAAAAAATAGCTAAAAAAATAACTAACAAACAAATCAGCGGTATTCCAATTATTACTTTGTAAGACAAATTAAAAAATAATATTAGTTTAGCCTAATAAATATATTGAATAGTGGTTGTGTGGTATTTGGTTCAAGTTTTATTACAATTGATTGTTCTGTTGCATTGTAGTTACATTCTAAAAAAAGGATTTTCCTAGAGTATCTCCCATCTCTTCTTTCTGTGTCTTTGATTTTTTTCCAAACAGTATATCCATGGTATTATTTTCTTTGGCCTGTGTCTCTGATTTTTTTCCAAACAATGCATCCATAACATTATTTTCTTTGGCCTGTGTCTCTGATTTTTTTCCAAACAATGCATCCATAACATTATTTTCTTTGGCCTGTGTCTCTGATTTTTTCGGACCAAATGCACCATCAAGTCCTTTGAATATTCCATCCATTGTTTCTGTGAATTGTGATGATGCTTTTGATATTCCACTAATCCCTGCATTGATCATTTTTTGGCTTTTTGCTATTCTTTTGTGCCACTTTCTATATTTCATCCTCTTAAATGGCAAATAATTCAAAAGTATCACGTGGTATTGACTACAAAGTTTCTCCTGTACATCCAAAGAAAATTTGTACCATTCCTCAATGTCATATTTTACAATCTGTCTTCTCTTTTGCCTAGAAAATTTTGATGATCGTAGATTTTTTGTTGCTTTATGATTTGGGATTGGTCTAGTTTTTATCATCATGTGTCACCTTTCTTGAATTGTTTTTTAAATTCTTCAATGAATTGATCCTTGTGGAAGATATACTGTAATTTGATATCTTTTTCAATAGTCTCACGTTGTTTGTCAGAACCTCTGAAAATTACAGTCATTAAAGATTTACATTCAAATTTTTCTTGTACAGCATTAACTGCAGTAATTGCAGACATTCCACTTGTAATTACATCATCAATTATTACTACAGGAGAACTGATTCTTCCTTCAATTAATTTCAGAGTTCCATGTCCCTTTGGTGCTTTACGAACAAAAAATGATTCAATCAAAGGATTTGATGAGTCTTTTTGATTTTCAAAGTAACTTAGTTGTGATATTGCAGTTGCAATTGAAATAGAACCAGATTCTAGTCCACCAACTGCTTTGACATCTGGAAATTTTTTGATTAAATGATAGAATGCTTTGGCAACTGCATTGATTCCCTCTGGATCTCCATTAAGTAATTTTAGATCAAAATAATATTCACTTGTTGCTCCAGATGCCAATTCAAAGGGTTTCTCTGGGGAATATTGGAACGCTCTAGTTTCCACTAGTAGTTCGGCTAGTCTCTGCTTATCGGTTTCATAGTCCGATGATAAACTCATCATTGAAGAGTTAAGCCTATGTAGATATTAAATCATTTCTGATTATCAAGACTAGTAGGGAATGGCATGAACCAGTTATGATTTCCAAGGCTCAAAATTATGCAAAAAGCTCGATTAATTCTTTATTTCTTTTTTTGACTTTTCATATTATTTTTTCAATTCATCTAATGAATCGCTTTAACTAATAGATTCTGAAATTTCCAAGCATTGCCACTAAATCCTCGGTCATCTCTTTTTGAACAAGAATGGCAAGTTTTCTATCATTTTTTGATTTTAGTATGTTATCTGTAATCTTGAAAAACACCAGATAACAACATGGAAATTTCAGTCATTCCACGACAAGTTGACAGAACCTCAAATTACATTATTTTTATGAAGACTGCTGTGATTTGGGTATTTTGCTCAAGGCCAATTTTACTAAAAGCAGCCATGTAATTACAATTGGAACATAGTATGTTGCAATTCTCCAACCAATTACAGCATCCCATGCAACAATTCCTTCTGAAATTTCAAATGCAAATGGATCTAAATTATTGATATAAGCTATAATTCCAAATTCTGCCAAACCTGAACCACCTATGGTAATTGGTAGATTCCCAATTGCGTTTGCTCCCATAACTGCCATAATAGAATCAAATGCATTAATAACAAATCCAGTTCCCAATGCAATAATCATAAATGAAATTCCATAAAATAACCATGAAGCTAGTGAGAACAAGAATGAAACTGCAAATATTTTTTTAGATTCAGGAGTTTTTATATTTTCTCTACTCATTGTACATATTTCTTCCATCCAAGTGTTCATTTTTTTAATAGCATCAACACCTTTTTCTTTTGCAAATCTCTTTGCAAGATTTTCAAGTACTTGTGGAACTTGGAATGTGTGTTTGGATGAAAGAAAGAACATTACCATCCACAAGGATGTAATAATAATACTAATGGTTAAAATTACAGCAGCTACTACATATGCTCCACTTACTAATGCAATAATTCCAGCCATAATAGATAACAGTCCTGCTGCAAACACTTCAGTCACAATATCCATAATTGCAATCCATGCAGCCTTTGCAGGTTTTGCACCTTTTTTATGCAGATAGTAAATTACAACAAATTCTGCCCCAATAAACATTGGAGTTGTAAACTTGATAAATTCACTGCCAACTCTAACACCAACTAATTTGAAAAATGAATCAAAAGACCCAAGATATTTTCGTGTAATGTATGCAAATTTTATTCCTTGTAGTCCCAACTTTATCAACATGGCAACAACGGCTCCAATAAATGGGAATAATCCGATGGCTAGAACATCTTCAATTTGAATATCAAATTCTATGGCAATAACTAAAATTGGAATTATGGTGATAGGAATAGCTGCTAGTCTCCAATTCATTTGATGGTTTTTTTGGGGAATCAAATATGAAAGTTGAGTACATTTCCAGCCAGAAAAAAAATTGGTGCCTAGAATTAGACATGGAAATTATACAAAAACAGGTGATTTTTCTACAGTTCTTTAATCACATCAAATAGAGAATCAATCTAATATCAAAATCTGAAGGATTTTCTCCTTCTCCTACCCCTCTTTTTAGGCAATACAGCAATTATCTTTTAAAAAAGTTGTTTGGCTCACAAATGTATGATATTCAATCAGATAAAGATCAGATAAAATTTATCAATCATTTTCACACCAGTTGACCATAGTAAATTAACACAGAAACTCAAGCTAGTTTGAAATATAGCAAATAATGAAAATTAGTCAGATTGAAAACTATTTTTGTTTCAGGTACTGCCGGTTCTGGAAAATCAGTATTGTCATCAAAACTTTTAGAATATTACGCAAAAAATGGAGCATTTGCAGCCATATTAAATTTAGATCCAGGTGTAGAGAATTTAGCGTACACTTGCGATGTTGATGTTAGAGACTATGTAGATTATGTATCAATAATGCAACAATACGATCTAGGTCCAAACGGAGCTATGGTTATGGCAAATGATTTGATCGCATCAAAAATTGATGAGATTCAAAATGATGTAGATAAAGTAAATCCAGACTATCTAATTGTAGATACACCAGGTCAAATAGAATTATTTGCATATCGTTCTAGTGGACGTTTCATAATTGAGAACATTACATCAGAAGAAAAAACAAATATTTTTCTTTTTGATGGGGCATTAATTAACACTCCAGTAAATTTTGTTTCAATTGCATTATTAGCAACATCAATCAGACTACGTTTGAATTTACCAACAATTAATGTTCTAACCAAAACGGATCTTATTAATGACAAATTAAAAAATATTTTACAATGGTCTACAAATTTGAAAACATTAGAAAACGCAATTGGGAAAGAGGCCGATGGTGATACATACACACTAACTACAAATATTTTACGGGGATTAAATTTAGGTGGATTTGCCCAAGGACTAATCCCAATATCTAATGTTACAGGTGATGGTTTTGTAAATCTTGAAGGTGCACTAAGCAGAATTCTTAATTTAGGTGAGGAGGTAGAGGGTTAGTTGGTATCAAAAGTCACTGTCAAAGCACCTTCATCAACTGCAAATCTAGGTCCAGGATTTGATGTGTTTGGATTGGCTTTAGATGCATTTTATGATACAGTTACACTAGCTAAAACAAAAAATGGAATAAAAATAATTACAGATGATGGCAATATTCCTACAAATCCAGAAAAAAATACAGCAGGACTAGTAGTGAAAAACATGAAGAAAAAGTTCAAAATTAAGGGTGGTATTGAAATTGAAATTAAAAAAGGAATTCCAGCAGGATATGGAATGGGTAGTAGTGCTGCATCAGCAGCAGCAGCAGCAGTTGCTTTTGATAGATTATTTGGATTAAAACTAGATGGAAATTCTCTAGTAGAATTTGCAGGTGCAGGAGAAAAAGCAAGTGCAGGTACGGTTCATTATGATAATGTTGCAGCTTCGGTATTAGGTGGATTTGTGATTGTAAAGACAAATCCTCTAGATGTAATTAGAATTGATCCTCCAACTAATCTAAGGATGTGTGTGGCAGTTCCAACAATTAGTGTTCCAAAAAAGAAAACCAAAGCATCAAGGAAGGTTATTCCAAAAAAAATTAAACTGACTGATAGTATATTGAATTTATCAAATGCAGCAGCAATTGTAGCAGGCTTTATAAAAAAAGATCCAGTAATGATTGGAAATTCAATCAAAGATGTAATAGTTGAACCAGCAAGACAACACATGATTCCAGGATTTGCCAGAGTAAAAGAAAACGCCATCAAGGCTGGTGCGTTAGGTGTTACCATTAGTGGTGCTGGACCATCAATGATTGCTTTTTCAAAAAGTACAGCAGATTTGAAAAAGATTTGTTTGGCAATGGAGAGGGGGTTTACATCTGCAAATACAAAGTCTCAAACTGTAATATGTAAACCAAGCAAGGGTTGTTGCCAGCTAAGAGACAACGGTAGATAAATTATGAAAAAAGCAGTTATTGTTTTTAGTGGGGGGGTTGATTCTGTTTGTGCTATTTCATATTTAAAACCAAAATACGAGTTGTATGGTATTACATTTTCATATGGACAAAAAGCCAATAGTGAAATTGCAGCAGCTAAATCTTTTGCAAAAAAATTAAGGTTAAAACAGCATAAAATAATTGATATTGGTTTTATGAAAAACTTGTATGGAGATTCAAATGTTTTAACAAGTTCTAAGAGAAAAATTCCCAGCAAATTTGAATATTCCATTGTAGTACCAATTAGAAATGCAGTTTTTTTATCAATTGCATCAGCGTGGGCTTTTACACTTGATGCAACACTAGTAGCATATGGTGCACACACTGAAGACAAACATTACCCTGATTGTAGACCAAATTTTGCTAAAAAATTAGAATCTGCATTTAATCAAGGTGAAATTGATGGGATTAAATCAAAACTACGAAAAAATATTGAGATTTGGTCACCGTATAGAATGGGATTATCAAAAGGTGATTTATTAAAGTCGGGTATCAAAGTTTTGGGTGATTCCATATTCAAAACATGGAGTTGTTACTCTAACAAAAAGTATCATTGTGGAATTTGCGAATCTTGCAATAACAGAAAAATTGCATTTAAGAGAGCTGGAATTGTAGATAAAACAAAATATTTGAAATAGTTTAGTAGCTGTTTCTAAGGATTTTCTTTTTTAGAATTAAACCTCTAATGCCAATATACCAAATTAAAAAGAATCCACCAACAATTCCCATAAACACATAGTTTTGTACTTGTGGAGTTAGTCCTTCAATAGAGTCTGTAATTTTACTTGAAGCTACCATTGAAATGGCAATTACAATGATACACTCAATTGCATACCATGTCCAGTTTGGCCATGATTCTTTTGGAATGTGGATGTATGGATTTACTCCCATGTTTGTGATCAAAAATATTGATTATTTAATTTTTCAGTATTTACTAGAAAGGCAGACTAGATCCACGATTTCGAATTAATGACATTATGCCTGCCTTTTCTTCCTTGTTTTCATAAATTCCTCTAAATGCAGATGAAGTAAGTGTTGCATCATTTTTGACACCACGCATTTTCATACATAGGTGCTCTGCATCTACTAAAACTACCACGCCCCTTACACCTTGAGAGTGTAGTTCATCGGCGATATTTTTTGTGAGGCGTTCTTGAATTTGGAGTCTTTTTGAGTATTTTTCCACTAGTCTGACAAGTTTTGAAATTCCAAAGACTTTGTCATTTGGGGAATATGCAATGTGGATTTTTCCATAAAATGGTAACATGTGGTGTTCACACATTGAATAAAACTGAATATCTCGTGCAACTACTACATCAGAGTCTTCTGAAAATTGAACAGAGAGTTCTGAATCTGAATCATATCCACCAAAGATTTCTTTGTACATATTGGCAATTCTTTGAGGTGTTTCTCGCAACCCCTCACGTGTGGGGTCTTCTCCAACTTCGATGATTAACTCTCTAACAAGTTTTTTTACACGTTCATTATCCATAATGATATCTTTGAATTTTTCTAGTATTTGAACCTAATCAGATTTTTAGGCAGGTATACACTATGGAGCGCCAATGAATTTGTGTAATTGTGGAACTACCTTAACATCAATGTAATGTGGATAAACTAGATCGTACAATTCCAACAAAAGTTCTAGTGAGGGCTCGGATATTCCATAGGTGGGTTGAATGATAAAACCATCAATATCGTCTTTTGATATAACATTAAAAATTTCCTCAACTAGCATTGCAAATTCGTTTGGTTGGGTTTTTGAACTGACTACAACTTTGATGTATGTTATTTTTTTGGATTTTACAGATGACTGGAGACATTTCATTGTATGACCAATTAATTTTTCATAGTGTTTTGCATCAACAAAATCAGAATCTTTTGTTTTAAATTCAATTTTAACAATATCAATAAATGGCAACACATGATCAAATCTGTCAACATCAAAACAAGACGATTCTAGATATGTTGGAATTTTTTTATCCTGTATGTGTTTTGCAAGTAATGCAACTGCTTCATGCTGGATTAGTGGATCACCACCTGTAAAATTTACTTTGTAAGTTTGATTCTTCAAGCTAGAGTCAATTAAGCGGTTTGCATCTTCAATAGAGTACTCTGTTCCAGAATCAGATGGGAGAGATTCTTTTGTATCACAGTAAAAACATGAAAAAGGACACCCTGCTAATCTAACAAAAAGAGTCTTTGTACCGTAAAGAATTCCTTCGCCTTCAACTGATGTAAATATTTCAAATAATCTAACTTTCAAGTAATGATCGTAGTTTTTTTCATTATTTATTAAGTGAGTTTCTAATGCATTACTGGTTCTTTAGTATAAAACAAGCCAGAGATAAAGAATACCACTCCTAGGATTCCAATGGCACTTCCTATTAATTCCACTTGATTTTGAAGGTCTCCTACAACTGGAGCCCATAGCCACGCCATCAAAGCGCCTACAATAATCATAGGTATTCCAACACCAGCAGTGATTGCTTTAGATGCCATACTCAAATTCATTGTAAAATGTATATGAAGTTTATGATATTAACTAGAAGATTCTTCTATAGTTTTTACTAGTTTAATCAGTTTTGTAAATTTCTCCTTTACATCAAAAATGTTTCCCTCTGAGATCAGAATTTCAATTTCTTGAACCAAAAGATTTGCTTCTTCAAGTTCTGGTATATCAGAATCAATTGATTTGGCCATATCTAATGTAACTTTGATTTTGTCTAATTGTTTTAAAGCAAAATTCTTGTTTCTATCAAATGTTGAATGAGATGCATGCTCACGAATATCTTGTTTGACTGCTTCAATGAGTAGTTCTAGTTGTTCTATTGTTTGAATAGCTGCTGCATCAGATTCGCCAGAGTTTATCAGGTCATGTGCTTGAGCAAATAATTCTTCAGTATCAGATAAATCAATTCCCGTGTCATGTTTTTCAGATATTGTTTTGATGTTGTAAAAGTACATCTCTAACCTGTTTAGTTCACTCTCAAGGTCTCTATCATCTGCTGTTGTAGTATTGTTTATTTCTGATGTAGGAAGAATTTTAGTAATTTGTTTAAATGCCTGCATTGCCAAAAGGAAATTTTCTTTTGTTTCCTCTATATCACCAGATATAGAATCTTCTAATAATTGCACAGTGGTATGACCATTTTGGTATAGAGTTTGAATCTCAAAAGGAATGGAATCACCATAAATGTTCTCTAATTGATTAACAATTTGTTTATCAGCCTGTGTGGCAATACGTAACAAAATGTATGGATCATTTTGAGCAAATGCATTACCAACCAACGAGGTTGATGCAGTCCCAAAAATTAATACAAATATTGTAAATAATGCTAATATTTTCATTTTTCTTATTCCTCCTCCTCCTCTATATCCTTACGTAATTTTACTAAATTTTGCATATCTTTCTTTTCAATTTCAACTATACCATAACGCTCTAATCTCTTGACTGCACGCCACATGGTAGTTCTTGGTTGTAGAAACTTTTTTCGCAAATCGCTTTCAAGTGCTTCTCCTCCCTTATCAAAGATAAACTTGACTATCTCTTTATCATCTTCACGAATATCTGGTCTTAGTTTAAAGATTGTGTCAGTGTTGAATGTTTCAGTATTTGAAGGAATAGTTTGAATTACTTGTTTTTCTTCAATGGGTTTTTCATTTTTTTGTTTTGTTTTAGCAATTGTGATAATTCCAATTGCTGCCACACCAGCAATTATAGCATAAATCAGATAGTTTAGATCAGTGGTGTTGTTGGTTGGTGGATTGACTGGTTCAACAGTGGTTGGGGGATCTGGGGTCGTTGTTGTTATTGTACTAAAAAGATAATCAATCTCGGTGTCACCACCAGATATTGTTAGTTGATTTTGATCATTTATTATTTCCATATTGATTGGAATGTTTGTCATACCAACTATTGCTGAATTTTTTGGCAAAAGTAATGTAAAATTAGTAGGCGTATCTAAAGAAAACGTCCAAACTCTGCCCTGTTTAGAGACTAGATCATGAATATCATATTCTACTGATATGGTAGATGAGCCAAAAGTTTCAATCAGTACAGAACTACCAATAACATCAGATGAGAGTAAAAATTCATTTTCTCCTACGGCAACAAAATTATTAATCGTACTACCAAATAATTCAAGTTCATAATCAGTGATTAATGGATCCGTATCAATTTCTACAGAAACATGAGTTGTTCCATCTGGATATATGATTAGGTCCAAGTCTCTAGGAGAACCAAATGAGGACTGGATTGGCATTGCTACTGCTACTGCTACAATGATTATACTTGCTACCAAAAGAGGTATTTTGACCATTGTATCGAGAATACCATTAGTCCTTACAAAAAGCATTCCATCTTCTCGAAGAGAAGGCTGGTTCCTATGAATCTGTATGATTTTGGGATTCATATTATCAATACCTTAGATTCATGCTTTCGACGAGTCCCTGAAATTTCTTGAATTCCTGGAAAAACTGGAGTCCTTTTTCAGTAATCAAAAAGACTCTGTTCCTGTCATTTTTGACTGATTTGACCAAGCCTGCTTCTACTAGTTTCTCACACTTGTCTAGTACTGCATAGTGAGATAGGTTGGCTTTGCGAGAGATTGCAGATACAATGACTCCCCCACGACCACCATAAGCAGTTACGTCTAAGATATCGCCCATTATGCCCATTTCGGACCTGTATTGTTGTTTTGACATGCTTTAGTAAAGAATAATGTAGTTTAAGAGGAACATTTTGAAACCTCAAAGCGGAACATAAAGCGGAACAGCAGTTTCACCAAAAAAGTTGCCCTATTTTTGATTGGTTTGATAATAAATTAAAGAATCATTCCTAAAAATTGATTCAAAAAGATGTCGTTTTTCTAAAAAAATATTATTTTGATGGAAAAATCCACATTTTTCTAAATATTGTGTTAATTTGCTAAATTTTAGCATATAAAGAACAGGGGTGTTCCTCTGTTTTCAGTTATTTAGCGTCTTTTATCTGGTAAAATACTAAATTTGAGATAATCAGTTGGGGGGATTTATGAATTATCAAGGCATTCGTATAGGAAAATCGTCATTTTTGATAGAAAAGCATCATCAAAGTTGGGTAAAGGTCTAGGAGATTTCAATGGTGAGAGGAGGTTTGGAGAAAGATCTAGTTGTGTTCTCTAGAGAAGATACCAGGATAAAGGGCTAGTTGCAAGTTCTATGAATCCTCAGACAGCTCAGAGTTTTAGATTATTACAAATTGAAGAACAACCATCAATTTAGAAAAATTCATTGATCTGACCCAAATTTAGAGAATCAAATGGGTGAAAAATCACCATTTCTTCTTTGATTGACTAAAAATCATTCACAAGGTCAGCTTTGAGATGTAATGTAACTTTTTATTCCCATTTGGAAAAGTAAATTATAAAATGTTTGACAAATTTAAAAATGAGGGAGGAGGAGAAATGGTAGAAGAAAAGAGTGAGAATTCAGATACTAGTGAATCCAATCCTACAACAGAGTCAACTACTAGCCAAATCGGAATTGGCGAATTAATGGGGAAACGAGCAAAATTAGAAGAAGCAATAGATTACGTTGGTTTGATGATTAAAAATCTCAAAGATAAAAGAACCTTACTTGAAAAAGAGATTGAGGAAGAATCAGTTGATATTAAAAATCTAAAAGAAAAGCTTCAAAAAGTTAGTCAATACATAGAAGAAGAAAACAGGGGCATTGCAGAACTTGCCAATAAGAGACAAAAAGTAGAGAGTGAAGCAGATGAGGTGGGTTCGATTATCAATACCCTAAGGGATAGACTGTCTAGTGTTGATAGAATAATTGATGATGAAGGTAGTAGAGTCAAAAAAATTAAAGATTCTAGAGACTCGTTTAATGAGCAAAATTAAGGATATTTGCTGGTAACTGTTGTTTGTTCTGTATCTGTTGGAACAGAGGGGAACATTTGTCCTGCTGAACTTTCAGCAATAGCGGCAGCCTCTTTTAAGATACTATCAGATTCAGAGTTGGTTGTTTCATCCATACCAAATGCTGTATCACCTGAGAAACTTTCTGTCATAAAGCCACCGAGCATTTCTGCCATTTGACCAATTTCTTGCTCTGCCCCTGGCATAATTTTTCCAAGAGAAGACTTTAGATTCTTCATTAGTCCCATTGTTGGCATTATAGCTACTACAGTATCTCCAAGATCACTGCATGTAGTTAATCGTAATTCTATTTGTTCTAGTGCTATTCTGGCACTGCTCAAAATTTTTGTAACTTTTCTAACTTCAGCTAGTTCATTTCCAAGAACTTTGCTTGTTTGAACATCGTGTTTTTGTGTTGCATCTACAATTCGTTGAAATAGTTTTGCATCACGTTCTTGTAAGCTAGATATCATGGTATCTAATTTTTTAATTTGTAATTGTAATTTTTTAATTCCATCCTGCACTCTTGGCTTTAAGGCACCTTTAGGCTTGATAGTATCATTAATTTTTTCGCCGATACCAGGCTGATGTTGCTTTGACCATTTGTTGGATAAACTAGGCATGAATTTAATTTTGGAATATGTACTTAATTTCCAGTGTAAATAATGGTTCACATGACATTAAAAATAACTAAGTAAAATTACACATTTTGAGAGTTTCTGGCTAGTGGAGAGAGGAGATTACATGAATAAAACAATGCTAGAAGATGATTTCTAAAGAGCCATAATTTAATCATAATGTGAGAAATCTAAAATGAGGTTTTAGAGTTTATTGTTGTGATTATTCCATCACGTTTTTTGTATTCAAGCTGTAAATTATGCTCTAATCGTTCCATAGTTTTTAAATGAGTTTTATGATTTTCTGAGTTGGGATTTTTTAATTCAGATTTTTTGTGTTCTTCAAGTTTTCTTATCCTCTCATTATTGGTCTTTAGCTGTTTATCGAGTAGAGTTAACTGTACAGTGCAATCCTCACAGATTTGTGTTTTATTTTTTACTTGAGATATAGATCCACATCTCTTACAAATAATGTCCATTTACAAATTTTGTGTGATATTTATGAACTTAAGCTTATTGATTGAATTTATTTTTATAATACAATTTAGTGTATATTTTATTGAATAAAAAAATTGTCATCCTCATTATACCTGTAATTGTGATAATGGCAATTATTTTAGTGAGTTTTTCATCAGATAAAACAAGTGAAAAAAATGATGTTTTATTTCATGTGACACTTGCAGATCCCAAGCTTTACGTTGATGGGAGATATGCTGAAAACTTTATTCTTGAGAAAGGTGAATATTTTTTCAGATTTGTTCCAAATGGTAGTAGCCCAAAAATTTTGTCAATTACTATGAATGGGAATACGTTTGATTTTTCTGAGGATTTTAAGCTGGTAGGAACTCCACACCAAACTGGAATCTCAGAATATTTTACATGGGATTATGATGGACAAAAAAATATTTTGATTTCAGATATGCAGGAAATTTCAATTGTAATTAATCCAAACGGTGAAACGTTAGGTTCGGTATCTGTTGATCTTTTAGAAAATTAAAGGTCTGCACCAGTCTTTTACTGTAAAGTAATGCGGGATCTCCTGTCTTTGTAAGTTATTTAGTAGGTAATCAATTTTGGTTCAATTCGATTAGCAGCAGATATTGATATGGGTCTGAGTGGTGTGATTTGTCGGGGGTTTAGTTGGCACAAGCTTCAATGATTCAAGTTGTTGGCAAGAACAAATGTAAGGCTATCATTCAAAACGCAGTTTAAAGAAGAATTCACAATGGATACAAATCTCAATTTGGAGAAAATTCATACTTATGTCTATATCACCATAACATTACAAAATCTAGGAATGATGATTAATCTAACATCAGCGCCTAAAATATGAAATTCCTCCCAAGATCTTTTTATTAAAAACTAGTCACGACAATAAAGGATTACAAGAGATAATTTTGAAGAAATTTATCTTAATTTTTCTTGTTCTTGCACAAAATCTTTACCATTAAACAATTTGTTAAAATCGGGATTAGGATCAGGCGTTTCAACATCTGAATTAGGATCAGATGTGTCAACATCAAATGCAACTACTTTATTTTCTTCTTTATTACAGGCCAGATAATACAAGGCAACAAAAATAAAAAATGCAATTCCAAATGGCAAGGCTACAATTAGAATCAGACCAGATAACAAGGCTAGTAAATAAAATCTAATTTGCAACGTATCTTTAGAGTGTTGTAATAGTATAATTAAATTACTATTCTTAGTATAATATGAATTTCTAATAATAATTTCCAAGCAAAAACCTCACGATTCTTCAAAATAGTATAATTAAAAAATATCCTCTAAAACTAAAATTTTGCTGAATCAAAGTTTTAAAATTGGCATGATTGTTTTACTCATACCTCTTCTATTTGTGTATGTATGGGTTAGTTTACCAATTATACATGAAAATTTTATCCTATATTCTGATTATAGATTATTAGAAATAATTACCAATTTTATGGTTATATTTTCTGTAATTGTATCTCCATTAGCATTTTTTATTAAAAGATGGCATGATAAAAGATCAAATCGTAAAAATACAGGATGTTCTATTTTACAAGAAATAGAAGAAATAGAACAGGACCTGAAATGTAATGGAGAAAATAATATTATGAAACTCACTTATGATAAAAATAAAGAAATAAAATTTTGTTATATTTATTTTGAAGATGCAAGTTTTCAAAACGCTATTAATTCAGGTCATTATACTTTATTCTCATTAAAATTACAAAGAAGCTTAAATCAAATTTATCTTAGAATAAAATTAAATAACAGAACTATGGATCGCAATCAAAAATTAAATTTGTTTTGTACTCAACATGAAATAAAAAAAGGAACAGAAAAATATTATGAAATCATGGGAGAGGTTTTGATACAGGCAACAAAGATACAAAAAGAATTATCTGAACACATAGAAATCACGACGAACGAACTAAAAAAAATAATCAGTTAAGATTTTGTCTAAGATAGGTATATCACAAGATTAATCAACATCGCAAAGATCTGTATTGAACATTCCGTGTATCTATTGATTTTTCCATATTATCACAAAAAATACAATATTTCGTTTTAACAAAGCAGGTCTGCAATCTATTAGAACACCAGACCCCTAATAAAATTGGAAAAGCAAGTGTTTTGTATTTTACCTTAAATGATGTATCATGGACTACTACAAATGCAATTAACTGCATAGAAAAGAGAGTAAATAAAATGAATTTAGATGAATTTAATACATCTCAAAAAAAAGAAAACACCATGAAAGATAGAAAAGCAAAAGCAAAATTAATCATACTTTTAGGAATTATTTGGATAGTCATAACACTGCCTTTACCATGGATAGTGAATAATCCAGAGGTTTCAACAGCACAATTCAACACTATAATTGCCATCATTGGAGTAATGTCAATTCCATTTATTGTTCTTGGAGTTGTCTGGACATTAAAGCCAGAACTTACAACTTAGGTAGTAATTTAATTGCAAGATATTCCCATTTCTAACAAAATTCCCGAATTAGATATTGCTATAAAAGCTGCAATAAAAGCAGGTAATGCAATTTTAGATATTTATCAAAAAGATTACAAAACATTTACAAAAAATGATGATTCTCCTGTTACAGATGCTGATTTAAAGAGTAATGAGGTAATTAAAAAAATTCTATCTCATACAAAACATTGCATTTTATCTGAAGAAGATAAAGATGATCTTAATAGATTATCACAAGAAACAATATGGATTGTAGACCCGCTAGATGGAACATCAGATTTCATTGATAAAACAGGTGAATTTACAGTAATGATTTCTTTGATTAAAAATAAAAAACCAATTCTTGGAGTGATCGGGTGGCCTACAGAAAAAACATTGTTTGTTGCTCAAAAAGGAAGTGGAGCATTTAGATTTTCAGACGAGAGATGGAATAAAATATCGGTAACTAGTGTTTCAAAAATTTCAAAATGTAGAACTGTAGGTTCAAGACATCATTTATCAGATAAAGAAAAATTATTTATTAAAAAATTAGGTATAGAAAATTTTACAAGTATAGGTAGTTCATTAAAAGTAGGAAAAATAAGTTCGGGTGAAGCAGAAGCGTACATTACAACTACAAATAAAATGAAAGAGTGGGATTCTGCAGCTTCTTATTGTATAATTTCAGAAGCTGGTGGTAAAATGACAGATATGTTAGGAAATGACATCACATACAATAACAAAGACGTGTTTCATCAAAATGGAATTCTAGTAACAAATGGATTAATTCATAACAAAATAGTTGAGGAATTTAAAAAATTAAAGTAGGTTCTTTCCTTTAAGAAAGTCCTTTACTTTATTTGCACTATCTGAAAGTGAGTCATGTTCTGTATCAACTACTAAATCTGCTTTTTCTGGAGCCTCGTAAGGATCATCAATTCCTGTAAATCCTTTGATCTCTCCTTTTCTAGCCTTTGCATACATACCTTTGACATCTCTTTCTTCACATTTTTCAAGTGAACATTTTACATAACATTCTGCAAACTGATCGCCGGCATTGATGATCTCTTTAGCATTTTCTCTATTCTCAAGATATGGTGAAACTAGAGATACTGCACTTGGAACACCATGTTTTAACAAAAGCTTTGCTAAATGAGCAACTTTCTTGTTATGTTCATCACGTCCAGCTTTTGAAAAGTCTTTTGGAGAAAACCATTCTCGTAGTTCATCACCATCAAGCATTGCCAAATTTGGAATGTCTTTTTGCAAATCTTTTACGATGGTAGTCTTTCCTGAACAAGGAAGACCAGTCATCCAAAGAATGAAAGGTTTCATGAATAAAATACTAGAATAACCCATAAAGAGTTTACGTTAATTTTTGGCCCATGGCTGCTTTTCTAAATAGTCAATTTCTGCAATTAATTCTGTAACTTTTTTTACTATAGCAAAAATTGATTTGTACTGTTCATACATTTCAATTTCTTCTTCTTTTGATAAAACATCTGCTTCTGCATTATCAAAGAATTTGTCTTCTTTGTTAAGGTGATCATTTAGAAATATGGCATATGTTCTCAAATATCGTGATACAGGTTCTTGTGCATCTTCACCATTTTTCCATCTTTTTAGATGATGGGATATTTGTCGAGCTATCTTCCTTCCAAATTCATGTTCAATCATAAATTTTCTAATTTCGTCTTTTAAAGAATCATAGCTTGCAACGCATGGAAAATACGAATCTTCTTCCCTTGAATGATGAATAGTATCAACAAATTCGGCAATTACTATTGTGATTTTTGTTAGATCTGAAAATGGAATTTTAGTTCCTTTGTATAATTCATCAGCACATTTTGATATTATTTTTTCTAATCTACGAACTTGATCATGATCAGCACGAAGCTGATTAGTGGCGCTCATATAGTTGGGTATAATATGTCACTTAAAAATTAGATCGAGAGCCTAAAAATAATGAATTATCGGGTTTAACTTTTATCCAGATGTATTTACATTTAGACATTAATGAATCCCATAATTTTGTCATTTTTGAATTTGTTTGGAGGTCAGACAGGAGGAGACACCATTCCATTATTCAATTTTGACTTTGGTGTGATTTTTAATAAAATTACAGAGTTGCAAAATTCTGTTGGGACATTATCAAATGATGGACCTATTGCAGAAGCTCATGTAATATTGCTTGCAGCAGGAGTGGTAATTTTTCTAGGAGTAGCTGGGGAGGCATTCTTTAAAAAAACAGGCATTCCAGATGTAGCTTTTCTAATGATTCTTGGTGTAATTATTGGACCAGTCTTTGGAATTATTCAACCAGAAGCTGTGATTCAAGTAGTGCCATATTTTGCTGCTCTTGCATTAATTATTATCATGTTTGATGGCGGACTAAATCTAGATATCAAACATGTTTTAAAAACTGCACAATTTTCAGTTACGCTTGCAGTTCTTGGTTTTATTTTATCAGTTGTGATGATTTCACTTGCCGCTCATTTTGCATTGGGATGGTTGTGGTTGGAAAGTATTCTGTTAGGATCTATTGTGGGAGGAAGCAGTTCAGCAATTGTGTTTGGATTGGTAAGAAATGTTAAAATTTCTGAAGAAACTAAATCGATGTTAAGTTTTGAATCTGCATTAACTGATATTTTAGCCACAATTATTGCATTTATTCTATTTGAAGCAGTATTGATTGGGCATTTTGATATTCAAACACTACAAGAGACCCTTGGAAGAGCAGTGGTAGTTGGTCTAGTGCTGGGATTTGGAGTAGGAATTCCTTGGATGTATGTATCTACAAAGCTTGGCAATGCTCAACATGCATACATGCTTACATTAGGAATCTTGTTTGTTTTGTTCTTTTTGGCAAATTCATTTGGAGAATCTGGGGCATTAACTGCTTTAGTGTTTGGTTTAATGATTGGAAACAAGAGTCATCTTTCACGTGTATTAAAATTCAAACTTCCAAGAATTGAGATGGATGATCCAACACACAATCAATTAACGTTTTTGGTAAGATCATTCTTCTTTGTGTTTGTTGGATTACTGGCAAGTTTTGGACAAATAGAATATCTTGTGTTTGGAGTTTTGATAACAATTGTGGTTTTCTTTGGTAGAATATTTGTTGGCAAGATAACATTAACAAAAAGATTTTCGGCTTTGGATAGAGCAGTAACAAACTCTATGATACCAAGAGGTTTAGCAGCAGCAGTTCTTGCAACATATCCAATTACTTTGGGATTGCCAAATGCAGATGCATATCCACAACTAATATTTTTCATTATTTTATCATCAGTAATTATTACAACAATAGGATTGGGAAAATCAAAAAAGATCCCTCCACCAGAATCTGTTGAGGGAGGATTTGTAAAGCCACCAGAAAATCCTAAAGATGGTTCAGCGCCGGAAAAAATATTAAAAGAACCCAAAGATAGAGACTGAAATTCATAAAGAAATCTTGGGGGAAAAAATAGTAATTTTAATGCAGCATGAAAATTTTTCTGCTATAGTTGAGCCTAATGCACGTGTAGCTATTGATGAATTTGAAGATTAAAGAGATCAAGTATGAAAATAACTAAAAAAGAGATCAGAGAAATCAAGCTTGTAATTTTTGGCTCATAATTTGAATATATTTTTCATTGTATTGATTGAATAATTGAATTTTGTTTTGAGCCAAAGCCATCGCACCAGGTCTACTATTGATGTGGTGTTTAGCAATTTTTTGTTCTTCTAATAGTTTTTCTAGACTTTGATTAGAAAGTGATTCTAGTTTTGCAAGTAATGTTGCAAATTCACTTTCAAGATTCTTTTTCATATCAGGAAATGCCGGTGGGACAGCCCCTATGATTTCTTTGGTTGTAATACTTCCAAATACTTTTTTATCTAAATCAAGCAATAATAATGAAAAGTAAAATTATCTATATAAATTCAATTTCATTTTAATCAAATTTGAAAAAATGAATGCATTGCAGACAATACTTTATTTTTAGATAGTTTCTTACCATTTTATGATCTGTGTAAAAGATGCAAAAAATACAAGAGCACTAAAACCAACAGAGATATGCTGCTAGGCAAAAAATATGCAATTACTGTATATTCATAAAATTTGAAAAACGATTTGCCATGTTGTAATAAACAACAAAGATCTATTCAGAGCAGAAAAAGAAGAGTAATGACTCAAATTGTCAAATAAAAAAAAATCATGCCTAAGAATCAAAGTTCTACTTATAAGAAATCAATAAAGTATAGTTATATGACAATTTCTAGCGAAGTAGAAGATTTTGTTGAAAAACATATCAAACTAATGATTTCTCAGACAGAGACATATTTGCCATTTATCAAAGTAGCATTTCCATATTCAAATAATGTTGCAGATGTAGTGTACAATCTAATCATTGGTAGTGCATTATCCATATTCATTAATCAATTTGCAATGAAAATGAAATATCCAACTGCAGATGATTTTACAGAATTTGGAAAGATTGCCTTAAAATATAGAGATCCGATTGACCAATTTTTTAAATAATTAAGCTATTTCACCTAGAAAATGTACTACATCATTTGTTACAACAACTGTTCTATCCTTTGGAACATGGTATAATTTTTTTGAACCATTTGCAGATTGAACGATTAGTTTTGAGAATGGATCTTTGAGTGATTTGTAAAGAATTCCTTTATCACCTACTGATTGGGACCAATGAGTTCCTTGCACAAAAGAGATTGCTTGAAACTTTACAACTTGATACGAGTAGACCATTTCTATTAATTATTAATAATTGCGCTCATTAATGACTTTCCACCAATTAGTGCGGCAATTGAGAGGCCAACATTAGATAGTATGTTAATAGCAAGTGTTCCATAGTGATTATTCTCTAAAAGATTACTAGAATCAAGTGCAAATGATGACATGGTTGTAAGTGAACCACAAAATCCCACTGCAGCAAATAAAGAGTATCTCCCATCAAGATGCCAGTGTTGTGATAAAATAATAAATGCACCCAAAATAAATGCCCCAAGTACATTAACAATTAAGACATTGATGGGTAGTGTGTTAAAAAGTAGAGGAGACTCTACAACTTTGAATCTCAGATATGCTCCAAGTACTGACCCCACTCCAAGAAAAATAAACTCTAGACCTTTCATACCCGATACAAGTTAATTGGCATTATTAGTGCTGTTTGAATTGAAATTGGGTGTAATTTGTGCCTAATCAAGTTTAGATTTAGAGATAGTGTCTACAGTTTTTATAGGTTCAATCTATTTTCCAAACCAAATGACATTAAAATTGAGATGTGAAGATTATGGTTTTGAATGTGAATACATTCTTGATGAAGAAAAAACTTTGAGTCTAATTGAAAAACTAAGAAATCATTTTGAAGAAAAACATGGAATTGATTATACAATAGAGGCAGTTACTCAAATGATTACAAACCGTGGACATTCTTTGGAATCAATAAAGAAATAAATTTTTTAATTAAATACTGTTTCATGAATTGTGTTTTTTAATTGATTTACCAATTCCATTATTACACCAATTTGCTCTACTGCTATTTTTTTAAGACTTTGTATAGAATTATTTAATTCTGAAATTTCTGCATGCAATAGTAATTTTTCATTTTTTAGAGCAGATATTTGGTTTTGTAAATTTTGATTTTGTTGTTTTAGGTTCTTATTTTCCTTGGCTAATTGTTTTAGTCTGTCTGAATCAGATTTTCCAGGGAAAGGATCTGGTGTGGGTGCAGGATTTGGCATTCTTATGGGTTCAGGTGAAGGACTAGGTTCTGGAATTCGTGGTGGTTCTGGTTCTTGTTCTGTTTGAAAAGCCAATGAAATTTGTAAAAAACTAACTAATGCAAGCAGTACAACTATGCTAAAAACAAGGCTGATTTTCATATTATAACTTCACAAAAATAGTACAATAGTTTTGTATATGAATATGATTGTTAATTTCTAAGAATAAAGAGATTATTTGTAGAAATCAGGCTCTTGGTCTCTTTTCTGTTTTGGAAGATCTTCCATAACTGCTTGAACTACCTCATTGTGATTGTATGTAAGATGTCTGAGAAACTTTGCTGATTCATCTGCTCTGGTTTTTTCATCTGCAAATAGCATTTCAGGACTAGATAATTCATTCATCATTGTGTTACATTCTTTGCAAGGTTCAAAATCAAGATAGAGTTTCATGTTTTTCGTCATTTTCTTTAGTATTTAGACTATATTATGGCTTGAGGTATGAGATCTCTCTTTTTTAGAGGTTTTACCTTATCTACAGCATCAACTAGATCCTGTTGAGTTATCTTGATCTCCTTAAGATTTGTTGATTTAGCTACAACATATCTCTTCAAAGCTGTTATTGCTGCCCTGTCGGTAACTGCGGCAATCTCTGCACCGCTGAAATCATCAGTGAGTTTTACTATTTCTGAAATTTTCACATCACCTGCAAGTGGCTTGTTTTTTGTATGAATCTCAAAGATGTGTTCTCGTCCTGCTTGATCAGGATTTGGAACTTTGATAATTCTATCAAATCTACCTGGTCTAAGAAGAGCCTCATCTACAATGTCTAATCGATTTGTTGCACCAATTATCAATACGTTGTGCAATTCTTCTAATCCATCAATTTCAGTTAGAATTTGAGATACCACATTTTCTGTAACATGTGAATCAGAACCACCGCTGCTACCTCTTTTTGGAACAAGTGCATCAATTTCATCAAAAAAGATAATACATGGCGCAGCTTGTCTAGCTTTTCTAAAGATCTCTCTTACTCCTTTTTCAGACTCTCCCACCCATTTTGAGAGTAATTCGGGACCTTTGATGCTGATAAAATTAGATTCTGTCATTTTTGCAAGAGCTTTTGCTATCATAGTTTTGCCAGTTCCTGGAGGACCGTAAAGTAGAATTCCTTTTGGTGATTCGACATCAACATAATCATATGCGTCGTGGTATTTGATGGGCCATTCAACAGCTTCTTGTAGTTCTTCTTTTAATTTATCCAAACCACCAACGTCATCCCAACTAACATTTGGAACCTGAACTTGAACTTCTCGAAGTGCACTGGGTCTAACTTCTTTTAATGCATCTGCAAAGTCATCGTTGGTAATTTGGATTTTTTGGAGTATCTCAGAGGAGATTTTTTCTTCATCAAGATCAATCTCAGGCAGAATTCTGCGAAGAGATCTCATTGCAGCTTCTTTAGATAGCATCTCTAAATCAGCTCCTACAAATCCATGTGTAATTTTTGAAATTTGTTCAAGATCTACTTTCTCATCAATTGGCATTCCACGTGTATGAATTGAAAGAATATCAAACCGTCCCTCATCATCAGGAATTCCAATTTCAATTTCTCTATCAAATCTTCCCGGTCTTCTAAGTGCTGGATCAATTGAATCAGGTCTATTAGTAGCTGCAATGACTATAACTTTGCCTCTGGATTTCATACCATCTAAAAGTGTTAATAATTGTGAGACAATTCTTTTTTCCAATTCTCCTGATACTTCGTCTCTTTTTGGAGCAATGGAATCAATTTCATCAATGAAAATTATACTAGGAGCGTTTTCTTCAGCTTGGGTAAATATTTCTCTGATTCGCTCTTCGCTTTCTCCATAATGTTTTCCCATAATTTCAGGACCACTAAGAGAGATAAAGTGCGCATTTGTTTCTCCAGCTACTGCTTTTGCCAACAAGGTTTTACCAGTTCCTGGAGGGCCATACAACAAGACCCCTTTTGGAGCCTCTACGCCTATTTTATCAAATAGCTCTGGATGTCTCATAGGCAATTCTACCATCTCTCGAATTTTTAAAACCTCTCGTTTTAGACCTCCAAGCTCATCGTAGGTTATTCTTGGTACAGATGAGTCAATTTCTTTAGTCATGGAGCCAAGTTTGAATGTAGTATTTTCTGTAACTAATACAGCCTTTGATGGCTTTGTCCTTGTTACAACAAATTGAACTCTACCTCCCATCTGTGTGTTAAGAGATACTGAATCTCCAGTTGTAAACACATGATTAAGATAGTTGTAAATCATATATTCTTGCAATCCTTCTGCTGCAATTTTTTCAGTTGGGGACAAAACAATTTGTTGGGCATTAACTGCCTCAACTGATTTTATTGTAATTTTATCACCAATTCCAGCTCCGAGGTTTTGTCTTGTCATTCCATCAATTTTGATAATACCTGAACCATATTCTTCAGGAGCACCGGGCCAAAGTTTTACATGTGTTTTTTTATTGTATGTTAATTCCAAGATTTGTCCAGTATTCCATTTTTGATCCTCAATAATTTTAGGATCAACTATTGCTCTACCTCGCCCAACATGTTGTTGAGGACTCTCATCTATTTTTAAAATTATTTCATTCATATTATTACCTCAAAAATTAACAGAGGGGTTTATTCAACCTCCACCGTTTTACTTTTTGGTTTTTCTTCTTCAACTAATTTGAAGACTATTTCTAAAACTCCATTTTTGTAAGAAGCCTTTGCAGAGTCCTCATCAACTTTGTGTTGGAGTGGAACTTTTACATGATATTTTTTGTTATCATGTTGTGCTAAAAGATCAACTGTTTTGTTTTCAACAACAATTTTGAGATCAGATTTTTCAACCCCAGGCATCTCAGCTATGAGTTTTACTACTCTATCTTTTTCATCGACAATTGTGTCGACAAGTGGTTCTCGTGTATTAGAAGCTGGAAGCATACCTGATTTGATGTTTCCACACTCTTCTTTTATCACAGGTTTTCCATCAGGTCCAACTGTCATGGTATAACCATAGCAGTATGGGCCAGATTCAGAACCATTTCCCTTGAATACTTCAAAAATGTCATCTATGTCAAAAAAAGAGCCTGACATTCTTTTGAAGATTCTATCAAATTCGTTATCAAAGCACATTGTCATATTCACCTATAGAATGTAATACATATGACATTATATAAAGATTATTGACATTATTATGAATTATTACATGATCCTATTATAAGTGACATGCTGTAATAACCTTAATGAGGGCTTTGAACATGTCTATACCTGAAATTGTCAGAGAGATGATCACTAGAAATCGCTCAATTTATGATTGCATGAAGATGGACTTGATAAATTACACATCTCTAGCAGTAAAGATTCAACCAGATATAGAAAAAATTCTTGGAGGTTCTGTTAATCTCAATACTGTGGTTGTTGCCATTAAGAGATTTGCCGATTCCTTTGAAATTAAAGAAGAACTCAAAGAAGAATCAGTTTTGAAAAATGCGAGATTATCATTAACTGATGGAATAATGGATGTCAAGTTTTCGATAAAGGATTCAAATCAGATGGATCCAATGGCAATTTTAGATAAATTCTCCAAGGTAACTAACAACTATGAATTTTTTAGACTAGCTGATTCGTTTAGATTTTTAGCCGAAGACATGGACGATATTAGACAAATTTTCAGTAGTGTATCACAGAATGAAAATACGTTTAGTACTGGTCTTGCAAAAATTCGAATTTCAATTCCAAGTGTTCAAAATCAATCAGATGTGGTATCTTATGTTGCAGAAGTTTTACATGCAAATGGTATTGAACTAGTAAATGCGTTTTTCAGCCAAGAAAGCATTACAATAATTCTAAATGAAAGAGATTCATCTCGGGCTTATGATATTTTACATACAGATATTATGAGAACCTAACGATAGTAGTGGATTTAGTGAGATTATTCTTATAGCATATATTCATCCAATTTGTGAGTAGTGTACATTGGCTAGAAATAAGAGAAAGATTGTAATTTTGGGAGGTGGGTTTGCAGGAGTAAAGTGTGTTAGAGAATTAGAATCAAAATTTGGCAATGATCCTCAAACAGAACTAGTGATGGTAAGTGAAGATAATTTTCTATTATTTACGCCAATGTTGCCACAGGTAGCATCTGGAATGATTGAAACTAGACACATTGTTTTACCAATTAGAACTATTTGTAAAAAAACAAAATTTTATGAAGGTAGAATTAAAAACATTGATCCTTATGGAAAATTAGTCACATTGTGGGGAACTAGAGATAAAAGAAGCATTTCAATACATTATGATTTTCTAGTAATTGCACTTGGGAGTGAGACCAACTTTTTTGGTATGGCCGATGTTGAAAAAAATGCTTACACCATGAAGACACTCAACGATGCTGTTATGTTAAGAAATAGAGTAATTGATATGCTTGAGCAAGCAGAAAATGAGACTGATCCAATTCTTAGGAAAAGTTTTTTGAATTTTGTTATAGTGGGAGGAGGTTTTGCAGGAATTGAAACAGCAGGAGAGTTAATGGATCTACTTTTGGATGCAAGAAAACATTATCCAACGATACACAAAGAGGATCTCAAAGTAATTGTATTAGAAGCTCTAGGCATGATTTTGCCAGGATTTAATGAAAAGCTAGCTAATTTTGCTAAAGATAAGATGGTAGAGAGAGGAATTGACATTAGATTAAAAACTGCAGTAACTAGTTTTGATGGAAATGAAGTTACAACAAAATCACTGGATGAAAATACAAAAGATTCAATCGATACATCAAAAATTGATTCAGTCATTACAAAGACTTTGATTTGGACTGCAGGGGTTACTCCAGTTAATACAATTAAGAGATCAATGTTCAAAACTGAAAAAGGCAAAGTCATTGTAAATGATTATCTTGAGGTGGTAGACTTTCCTGGAGTATTTGCAATTGGAGATTGTGCATTGCATTTGGATCCTAAAACACAAAGACCATTACCTCCAACTGCACAAATTGCAGAAGCTCAGGCAAAAATTGCTGCCAAAAATTTAATTGCATTAATTAAAAGTTTTAAAAAGGAAAAATTTGTTTATCATTCCAAGGGACAGATGGCAATAATTGGAAAAAGATCTGGGATTGCTACATTTTTAGGAATGAATATTTCTGGATTTTGGGCTTGGTTGATTTGGAGAAATGTATACCTCTCAAAAATTACAACATTTGATAAAAAAACTCGTGTATTTCTTGATTGGACAATAGATTTGTTCTTTGATAGAGATATCTCAAGACTAAAACTAATGAAACGTGATACAGAGAAAGAGTACAAACTACTTGATGAGGTAGATGATGTTTGGTAAAGAGATTGTTGTTATTTTCTAATTTTATAAATAAGAATTGCAGGTGCTACAAAATACATTCCAACATTCATTAGAATTATTCCAATTCCATAAGATATCATTTCTGATTCAGAGTTGATATCAACATAATTTAGAATCGATAGTGTAGATAACATTGGAGTGATTGTGAGTTTTACAGCTTCTTTGAAAAGCGGGTTTTCTCGTTCCAAATCAGCAATTATTGGTGAGAAAGAGTAGTAAAATTGGTTAAATCCACTCATAAAGGCAGTTCCAGATTCTGTTGATAAAATGGTATTATCTCTGATCTCTCGAAGTAGCTGAACTTGTGGTGCAAGCTCTGATCCAAATGTGGCAGTTGCTATCAAACAGCCTCCTGCTTCTTCTGTATCATCAGAAGGTGGAGGAGAAGAAGAAGGATCTTTTAGTATTTCAAAGGAATTTATTGTTTTTTCAAATATTGGAAGTTGTGAAATAAAATCATCTAATCCATTTGCATATGCAATAATGTAATATTTTTCATCACCATAAAAAATAATTTCTCTAAATTGTACGTTTAACTCTGTAGTGTCAGAAAAAAATATTCCTTGTGCATTAGTTATAAACACCTCTTGTCCATTAATTGTAGTTTTTTCTTGTGAAAGTATTTCTAAATTTCCAGATTCTATAGTTTCTTCCAAGCTGTCATTTTTTTCAGATATTATTTCATCAAAAGTTTTTTCATCAGTACTTTGTATTGTTAAAGAAATATTTGGATTCATTATGCCAGTCCTTGGTCCAACTGCAACAATGTCGGGGGAACCACTCATAGTTTTTGGTGGTTCTTGTAATGCCCAACCTTCAGGTACGCTAAATGAAATTTGGTATTCAGAACTTTCAAATTTTTGACTACCAGTAGGAGGTGAATCTGCCATAAACTCTACACGTTCAGGATCTGATAATTCAAGAAGATTTGAAACTTCAGAACGAGTAACAACTGTAGCTTTTGTAATTCTAACTGATTCAGGATCTAATGGCTGATCTTTATTGCCAGTTTCTACAAGTGCAATTTTATCCAAAGTTTCAAAGCTTTCTTGGGTAGCAATTCTTCCAAATGCAGTATAATCTTCATCTAAAAAATTAGCTGCTTTGTGAACGATAAAAAATTGTGAAGCAGCACTGTTAGGATCAGCAGATCTTGCCATTGATACTATTCCACGATTATGTTTAATTGAATTAAATTCAGCATCTATATTTTTATCAGGACCACCAATCCCCCAAGTGTCGGGATCACCACTAATTGTGTTAGGATCACCACCCTGAATCATAAATCCTGGAATAATTCTATGAAATAGCACTTGATCATAAAATCCTGAGTCAGTCAAGCTGATGAAATTATCAACGTGATTTGGTGCATCATCAGAAAAAAATTCTATTACAATAGTTCCAAAATTTGTCTCCAAACTCACTAATTTATCATCAAGTTGAGCAGATGCATTATTTCCAAAACTAACTAGTAATAACGAAATTGATAAAATCAGGTAGATTTTGTTCAATGGTTTTCTCTAAAAATTCTCACTTAAAAGCTAATTGTATTAGTTTTTAACAAAGTTGGATAGATCGACTGTTATGGAATCTGATGAGAAGATTCAGGCACACATAGTTTCAGTGTGGAGAGAATCAACAAAATTCTTGTCGATTGGTGGAAGAGAGGGTATGCTAGTACTAACTGACAAGCATTTGATGTTTATTCATAAAACAGAATCCAAAATAAATTGGTGGAAATCAATTACTCAAAGACAAGTAATTAATTTCATCAAATCAAAAAATACAATGATTCGTCATGATGGATATAATGAGAAAGATTTGATGTATGATTGCGAAGATGATAGAAATATCGAATTAAATTTTGATAATATTTCCAGTATTGGTTTGACTGAGAAGGATTGGGGCAGTTCATTGCAATTAGAGTATCAAAAAGATGGTAAAGATGAGAAATTTCAATATTCGATAGCTCAGGATTGGGTTAAATATCCTGCAAAAGAACCTACAAAATACATGAAAGTGGATTGGACGCCTTTTGTGCAATATATTAAAGACAGACAAAATTTTACAGAGTGAAATTGAATAAAGTTTATGCTGTAGGTGTCGGGCCTGGTTCTCCAAAGTATGTAACAGGAATTGTAAAAGAAATAATTCAAAATTGTGATGTCGTTATTGGTTACAAATACACACTAAAAACAATAGAAGATTTGATCAAAGGAAAAGAGATCTATGAAATTACTATGAATAATCAAGAAGACTCTTATCAAAAAATTCTTCTAGAACTCGGTGATAGAGTACTAGTTGTACCATTTACTGGCGATGTTAATTTTTCAGAATCAGAAGTTGTAGATAGACTAGTAGAAATTTTTGGTGATGTTGAGATTATTCCAGGTATTAGTTCAATTCAAGTTGCTGCATCAAGAGCAAAAGTTCCACTTGACAAATCAAAAGTGATTACAATGCATGTTACAACTTCGATTGAAGAGAAAAAAATGGAATTGCAAAAAGCATTGATGGATGGTTTTAGTGTGATTTTAGTACCAAGGCCTTGGCCAAAGCAACCAGACAAACATTTTATGCCATCTGAAATCGCAATTTACCTTCGAGAACATAATTTTGAGACTGAGAAGATCAAAGTCCATGTTTTTGAGGCAATAACAACTGAGAATGAGACAAGTTTTGAGGGAACAGTAAAAGATTTGGAAGGAAAAGAATTTTCTGATTTGTCTGTAATGGTGTTTAATCAAGCGAGTCTTGATTCATACATGAATTATAGATGGCAGTGGGAAAATTAATTTCCTGCATTTTCCCCATCACCAAGAATTAAACTGTCTGTATTTGGAAATACAAAAGCTGTAATTTTCATCCAAGGATAATCTGGATCATACAGCCTGTAAAACCCAGCATCACCAAATGTTATCGTTGCTGACTGGCCTGGTTCTATGGCATCAGTCGAAATTCTACCATCAGGAGTAAATGGATTGTGTCGATTATTATTATTTTTTTCTCCACTGATAATATTATGAGATACTATATCATCATTAATTATTGTAATAGTAGAGTTGGGATCGATTGAAATTCTATCATGTGAAAAAAATCTTAATGACACAGAAGAGTGTTGTCCAGAAACTAAATTAGGCCCAATTCCTTTAGTAGAAGAATTTTTTAGAATGCTTATTGAAAAATTATCAGATGAGGTAGATTCTGTTTCCGAAGCAGTTTTTGATAGTGATGATAACTTTGTTGTGTAAATTATTTTGTAGATATTATCTGATGTTGTGATTCTGCCTGTAAAACCATAAACTGATGCATCTTTACTTTCACTAATTAATCGTCCAAAAAAGCTAATTGATGAATCAGATCCGCTTGGACTGTTTATTTCACCATTCAATCGAATAAACTTGCCTTCACGCAAAAATTTTCCTTTTAAATTAGAAATGATGAATTCTTCTTCATCTAGTGTGATAAAACCGTCTTCTGTTAGAAAGTTAATTGCACTTCCACTTTTATCTTGAGAAGACAGACCTAGATCAATTTCAGATATTTTGATTGTCTCTTCAGTTACTGCAAACCCAGATCCTTCTAAAAGAAATGTTTGGTTTTCAAAAATTTCAGCAAATGATTCATTTGCAAAATATCCTGATAAAACTACAAGTAATGCTAATAGTGTAAAGGCTGCTTTCATGATCAAATTTAACCTAATTTGGTTTATAATTTACTACTAAATTATTTTAGATAGAACAAATAGTATATCTAAACTTGATTTTTGGGAATATATTTGCGCCATACTTGTTAGATGGAGAGATTCGTAGGCATGGGGGTTATTACTGATTATCTAAACTAGCACAAAATCCTAAACAAGCTGTAGATATTAGTGAAAATCTAGTAGATGTAGGCAAAAATTTTGCCAATGAAATATGTCCTATCCCAGAGAGGAAAATTTTATTCAAAGTTTAGATAATAATGAGGGCTAAAAAATAGCAGAAATGATTAGATAGGGCAAAATCACCGAGTGTAGTAAATTACAGTTTTTTGAATTATTAGATGTAGGACGAAGGAAGAAAATTAGTTGGTTTGAATTTGCGTGCAATGTAAGAGTCTATCAAGAATTAGAGGATTCTCTAGCAAATTATTGAAAATTGTAATAATTTGGTTTTTCTAAAATGATGATCTGTATTGACAGTTATTACATATCAAAACGTTGTTTTGAACAACTAACACTCTTCTACAACTTGGACATGTTGGTCGACTAGAATATTCCTTTATAGCTAAAAGGAGGCTTACTACTGTTGCAATTGCTACTAGCGCATTTAAAACATTCATGTAATATTACAGCTAAGGTGTTATTAAAAAGTTTCTAATATCAAAAACTACCAGTTTGTATAAAAAACTATCTTGACCAACGTAATATTGTTCTACAACTAGGACATTTTGCAGCACCTTTTCGTAAAACATGACCACATGTAGGACAGACAAACTTTTTTTGTTTACTAGCATCATGAAGAACTTTTACTAAAACAGTGGCACCGACAATTCCAATAATTAAAGCAATCAAGCTGTCAGTTGAATTAGTCATTTCTTAGATGCGCCATTCACGGCTCTCTCAAGATCACTGATAAATGCAGAAATAATTTTAATTATTGAATCATTTTGAGATTTGAACATTCCCAAATCAACTAAATATTCAATGAAAACTGCCTGATGTTCAGGAAGTCGTAACATAAACTGTCTTTCTTTGATTTTGGCTTTTCTAGGTAGTTTTTTTGATACCATAGTGATACTATAATTGAATTATGATATATTCTTTCATTTTTTAAAAAATCAACGTGTTTTATACAAGGTATATAAAATATTCAAAATAGGGTCAAACCATAATGCCTTGATCACATACACAGAAACTAGGGAATTTGAGAGGGGTTGACTTGTTACACTATACAGGCAAGGTGAGAAAAATGAATGGGATTAAAAGCTCTTCAATTTCTAGAAATGGTTCTGGCAGATTTGTGATCTGTGAGATAAAACTCTGGAAATAATACCAAATTATTTGACAGACGACTAGATGAAATTATGCTAGCTTTTTTTATTTTTATAATTTTAGTTTGGACCATACGAGCCATTTTTTTATTTTTGTCGCTATCATCCATTCCTTTAGAGTATGTTCTAAATCGTTGATTTGTTGATCGAGAATATCCATTCTTAATTTTTTATTATCAAATTACCTTATAGGAAATAATCTAAAGAAATTATGAGGGAAATGCTGCAAGGTCTGTTAAAAAAATGTTTTACTGTGTTGCTGGTGTTGTCAAATCCAAGTTTTTGAATTTTTCTGTCATTACCCAAAATTCATCATAATCGTCGTCGGTGCCATGTCTCTTGATTAATCCATTGCTTTTTGCATATTCTAATACCACATCAGCATCGCCACCATGACTGTACGAATACATCGTCGATTTGATATCATACGCTCTCCATGGATCATCACTGTATTCTTTCCATGCGATTTGCAGTAAAGACAGCATGATGATTCCTGAATTATCTAGACCCATCTTGTTTTCCCTCCTCTATCCAGATTTCCCTGTCTGTGCAGTGCTCTATTTTATGTAGATTTTTCATCGTTCTGAAAGAACTTTTACTAAATATAACTTTGAGTCTTCCAGTGAATTTTGTCTCTGACTTTACTCGAGTTTCCAACTGGTCCAAATCATAAACATCAACTTAAGCATCTTTGGTTATCTCTGTATCTAATTTCATCAAATCCATATTCTGCAAATACTTTGAGATGATTAATGCCAGTTTTGTAAGCAATGTAGGTTTTTGATGATGTAACATTACATAGATTGTGTAACAGAATTGTTGTTCCATACTAAATTTTAGTGACCATCGGTAACATGTAACATTACAAAGCATAAACCACATAGATTATTCTAAGGCAAATTATGCAAATTCAACATAACCCAAAAATTAGAATCCCGGTATCATAAACCCCTCTTCTTTGGCCAACTCTATCATGTAAAATTCAAGATATCCCCCAGCCAAAAGAAGGCTGACAACAATGCCAATTTCAATCAGTGTTGGTTTGACTAATTGGGTCAAACTAGTTTTTTTAATAACTGCTTTAATGAGAATATAGCTTCGGGAAATTCCAAAAGAGTATGCAGCTAACTCTATTAATCCAAAGGGAGACAAGAAGAGAATCGAAAGAGCAGGAATTCCATCAAGTTCTGGTGCAGTCACAGTTATTGCAGCAAAAGCAAATCCCGTTGACCATGCTGCAAACAGCCCCCACGCAACACCAAATCCAGGGATAAACATAGGCAGTGCAATAGTCAAGTTGTGCGTAAAGATTCCAAATGCATCAATATCTAAAACAAGGTCTTCAAATTCTGCCATGAAAATCTCTGCTTCCTCCTCACTTACAGTAGACATTGAACCCATTTGGTATGCGGCTGCAAACAGTCCTAGAAACACAAAAAATGTAATTATTCTGACTTTGTTCATATTGCCGTATTTCATGAACAATATTTGAGGGTTGACACGAGAGCAGATTTAATTAAACCAAAAAATATTCTTTGGTATGAAAAAAGAACTTTCCTTTGCATTAAACTATGCATTAAACAAAGGATTTCAGATTCATCCAAATGCTTTTAAGATTCTAGAAAATGTGGATGTTCAAAAACTAGAGAAAGTAATTAAAGAGATAGTAAGAGAGAAGACACGACAAAAATTATTTCAGATTAACCAAGAGGATTTAGAAACATATCTTGGAATTAAAGAAGATCCATCATTACAATGTGAGGTTAAAATATTGTCAGACCCAACTGATAAGATAACATCTGGGGAGGGTGTCAAAGGATACAATGCCTTGTTTTCTAGTCGTTTTAACAAGCTTAAACGAATAATTTCAGACAGGCCAGAATCAAAATTACTCAAATCTGCAGCATCTTTGAAAAATGCAAAGATTGAGGGTGACTTGTACGTGTGTGGGTTAGTTACTAGTAGAAATTCTGAGAGAAATATCACAAAGATAGTTTTAGAAGATCCTTCAGGCAAATTTGAGGGTATAATTTTTGATGATGAATTGCAAAAAAGGGCAGGCACCCTACTAACGGATCAGTTTGTTATGGCCAGAATCAGTTCTGCAAAAAATTCAGGATACGTCATCAAAGATTTGATTTTGCCAGACATTCCAGACCAAGCAAAAAACAAGTCAGAAAGTGATGTATATGCAGTCTTTCTATCTGATTTGCACATTGGAAGTAAATATTTCATGGAAGAAGAATTTTCAGAGTTTGTATCATGGATATCAAGCCCAGACTCTACTGCAAGAAAGATTCGATTTGTCTTGATTTGTGGAGATATAGTAGATGGGGTTGGGATTTATCCAAATCAGAACAAAGAGTTAGTTTGCCAGACAATCCAAGAACAATTAAAAAAAGCAGAGGGTTTGATTGATAAAATACCTAAAAATGTAAAAATCATCATAATGCCAGGAAATCACGATCCAGGTAGGAGGGCATTGCCACAACCAGCCATACCAAAAAAATACAATTCAGGTTTATGGGAAAGAGAGAATGTGATGATGGTTGGTAATCCAGTTGTAGTCTCATTAAATGGAGTTATCGTCTCAATGTTTCACGGGCAAAGCATAGACGATATTGTAAAGACCACACCAGGTCTTAGTTATGATAGACCAACTAATGTAATGAGACATCTACTTAAAGCAAGACATCTTTGTCCAATTTATGGCAGTCAGACACCAATTGCACCTGAAATGGAGGACTTGATGGTAATTGAAGATATTCCAGATATCTTTCATGTAGGTCATGTCCATAGAGCACAGTTAGATATGTACAAAGGAATTTTGTTGGTGAATTCTGGCTCTTGGCAAAAACAGACACCTTTTCAGGCCAGTGTAGGAATGACTCCAAATCCGGGTATTGCCATAGTTGTTAATCTAAAGACATTCCAAGTCTTTCATCAAAATTACAGTTCTAATTTAGATAATGTCCTGCAAACTTAGTTCGTCTTTAAATGACTTTTTTATCATTTCAGATGATACTGTAAGTTTGTATTTTTTTGTTCTACCATGAATGCCTTGATGAACTAGTCTTCCAGAGACAATTCCTGATAATTCAATTTCACTGAGCATTTGTGTAATTCTTCTTTGAGTGAGTCCATCTTTCCCCAAGACCTTACAGAGGTTCTTGTAAGAAGAGTAAATCTCACCAGTGGAGGAACCATTAGCCTTCATTATAGCAACTAGTACTAATTTTTCATGCAACGGATATGATTTGAGAGAGGCCTCTTCTTTGTTTTCTTCAATTTTGAGGGAAGCTTCTCTAACATGCCCAACTGTGACTTTGTCTGATTGTTGTCTTTCAGCTAGTTCTCCAGATACCCGAAGCAGGTCAATGGCCCTCCTAGCATCGCCGTGTTCTCCTCCTGCGAGGGCTGCACAAAGGTTCAAGGCAGGCTCCTCTATGGAATTTTCAATGAATGATTCAGTGATTCTCTCTTCAAGAATTTTTTTAATTTGTTCAGCGTTATAGTTTGTAAATACAATCTCTTCTTCTCCCAAACTGCTAATTACTCTAGGATCTAGTTTTTCTTTGAATGTCAGATCATTTGATATTCCCACTATAGTTAGAGAGCCTTGTTTTAGTTGCTCGTTTGCTCTTGTTAGTTGGTATAAAACATCCTTGCCAGTCTTTGCTATTAGTTGAGTGAGATAGTCGATTTCATCAATTACAATAATTGCATTAAGTTTTCCCTCTTCAATTTTGTTTAATAGTCTCTTAAAGACCTCACTGATGGCAAGTCCAGTTGAGGGTAGTTGGTCTTGTTCCAAGTCAAGTTGCCTGCCCAGACTAACTAACAATCCATACAGTGTAGTCTCGTTTTTTGAATTAGAATATATGAGTTTGATGGGAAAGTTTGATTTCTCAACTCTCTCTTGAATTTTAGATAGCACTTTTTTTACTACTAGTGTTTTGCCTGTACCTGGTTTTCCATAAACAAGAAGGTTTGATGGTCTTGATTGTTTTAAAATCGGTAACAGGGATTGGGTAACTTGTTCTTGTTCCTCTTTTCTATGTAGTATAATATTTGGAATGTATGTAAAATGAAGAATATCGCGATTTTTAATAATAGACTTTCCAGACTCTGCTGCATCAAGCAAATCATTTATCGGATCAGACATACTCACACACCTTCATTTCTTCTCAATCTTAACATAACTACATCTGAATTAAGAGAGTATAGAATAGAATAGTAGTTGTAGTTTAGTTTGTAATTAATTATTTTTAATTAGTTTTAGATTTTCTATTTTAAAAAAAATAAAAAAAATATAGAGTGGAAATATTGGTGTGTGGGTTTGTCCTAAATTAGGCATGATAACAAAGTTGTTAATTTGGTGTTAAGAAATGGTCAAAAAAGCCCATTTTGACCCCTGTATTTCCACTCTAGGCGTTAAGATGGATGTTAACACTGTGAATATCCCCATTTTGACCCCTGTATTTCCACTCTAGGCACGAAAATACCTTCATTTAAAGGACTAATTGCAGATTAACTGTTAATAACAAAATATCATCTAGGCGTGGTCTAGGCAGTCAATGTTAACAAACAACATTGTTAACAAATGTCCTAGGATCAATTCAACTGTTAACACCTGATCAATTAGATCTCAAAGATGGCTAAAAAACGTATTCGAATTGATATGGAAGACTCTGATGGTGCAAGGTACGACATCAAACTAGAGGGTAATGTAACAAAGGACAAAGTTCTCAAAATTTTTGAAATGATGGACCTGATGAATATTGAAGAAGAACAAGAACCAACAAACATGGAGTCTACTGGCTCTAAAATTTGGAATATTGTTGATAAATTCTTCCCAATGGGCAAGTTTACCTCAACTAATATTCTTGAGAAATATGAGGATGAATACAACGAGCCTGTAAAACTTAGTATTATCTCGACATACTTGTCACGATTTGCTACAAAAGGGAGGGTAAATAGAACCAGAAATGGTCGAGAATGGACATATCAAACCCTCAAAATAATCCAAAAACAACGATCAATTAACTGATTGTAACTTTTCTAATCAATAACTGATCTTTTTCAAGAATTATTTTGACGTATTCGCCCTTTTGGATGTCCATATACTTTCTAAACTGCTTTGGAATTGATATTGTACCAGCAGATGTAATTTTTACTAGAACTTCATTGTCTTGAACTGACATACTTTTACTATAATTTAATAATATATATAATTTAATAAAGTATCTAAATATAGATTCATTATAAAATATGGGCGATCTCTCTTAAAATCCAATAAATTTGCTGGCAAAAAAACTTAAAAATATTTAATTTGTGTTAAGAGGCCGTTACGGTCTGTTCCGCTTTTGCAATTCCCTTTTCAGTAATTGAGTAAGTGTATGGTTTTGATTCAGTGTTCCTTTGAACATATCCATCTTCAAACAACTTTTTCATCAGACGTGAAGTATGCTCTCTGCTCTTCTTTAATGTGACTTGTATGTCACGTGATGTCATAGCTTTGGTTGTGATTAGATGCAACACATAATCAATGGGGTTTGTTGGTGTGATATTTTGAATAATAGGCGTGGAATCTTCCTTTTCAGGAACAGCTTCAGTCTTGATAGCAACAACCTCTGCCGGTCTTTCTTGGACTTGGTTCTTTGCTAATTTTTCTAAAAACTGTTTCAATTCTAGGTTGGGATCATCTACTTTTTGCTCAACTCCTTGAATTTCTATGGCATCTAGGCGTATTTTCATATCAATTAACTGTCTTTCATAATATTCTAAACGTTCAGATTGTGATGCATCAAAAACATCACTGCCAGTTTTTACAAATGGACGTATTTTAAAATAGGCATATAGCCCAACAACACCGACAACAAATGCCAAAATCACACCTAAAATCACTTCTGGCTCAGGAATTTCTACCAACATCACAACTTTTATGCCTGCAACGTGATTTATCGTGATTGAACAATATTATTTCACACTTTAGATTAACAATCTCACACACATTATCACATAGAGTTGTTTTTAACATAAACTCAGGCAATCACACACATCACATATTGCATGCCTGACGAACGAGTCTATCAATCACATCAATCACATCATCTTCTCTTTCTGGGAAAATATCACTCTCATTAATCACACTAATCTGTTCTGAGAGTTTTGATATCACATCTATATCATCAGGCAAAAGTATGCCTAAACCACGAAAAAGCACGATTGAGTAGAACAATCCCATTAATTTGTCTCTAGATTGCCCAACCTGCCTGTAATACGCACCCTTACTTATAGAGAAATTGGACTCGAGGAGATCCTTCTGATTTAAAATAATTTCAACTTGTCGCTCTGTAAACAGTGATTTTTTGATAATTTTACGTATAATGTTGTTAAAACTAGATTTCTCCAACTCGTCCATAGCTATACAGATCTGTATACACCGTTCCAATTAAACTTTAAAGAGACTGATACAGACGCTTTCTATGGCTGGAGACAAAGTTGAATCGTTTCTAAAATCAGAATTAAAAAAGAAAAACACACTGTTGTTTGTATTAATTGATTCAGAAGTATCCAAACTGCAAGCATCAAGCAAGCTTGCCAAAGACGTTGAAAAGATTGGAGCCTCAGCAATTCTAGTTGGAGGTTCATCAGCTACTGATCAGATTGAGATGGCCCAAGCTGTAAAAGAAATCAAAAAAGGCATAAAAATTCCAATCATACTATTTCCAGGTAATGTTACAGGCGTTGTGCCTGATGCAGATGCTATATTGTTTAGTTCATTGATGAACTCTGAAAATCCATATTTTATTACCCAGGCTCAAGCTTTGGGTGCCCCAAGTGTCCTAAAATTTGGATTAGAGCCACTCCCAACTGCTTATTTGGTCATAGGAGATGGAACATCTGCATGGTTTGTAGGTTCAGCAAGGGGAATTCCATTTGATAAACCAAAAATTGCTGCTGCATACTCTCTTGCTGCCCAATTCTTTGGTATGAGGTTTGTTTACTTGGAGGCAGGTTCTGGTGCAAAAACCCATGTTACTGCTGAAATGGTAAAAACTGTAAGAGAGACATTTAATGGATTTTTGATAGTGGGTGGAGGCATCAAAGATGTAAAAACTGCTGAAAGTTTGGCTAAAGCAGGGGCTGATGCCTTAGTTATTGGAACATTCCTTGAAAAAGGTGGCAGTATCAAAAAACTCCAAGAAATAACAAAAACAATTCAAAGAAGCAAGTCGTAGAGGGCATATGTCTGAAAATGATACAGTCTCCAGAATCAGTGACATCAAAATGCCAAGGTACTATCTGGATTACTATTCGAGTCTTTCAAACGAGGTGTATTCAATATTTGAACACGCCGCTGCTGCAAAATCTAGCTTGGCTGACTCTTCAGGTATTATTGAGCCTAAAATTGCCTTTGACTTGGCAGATAGAGTTGCAAAAATGCACGAGATTGATATTGCAGATCCATTAAGAGAAATTCTAAAAAGTAACGGAAAAGAACTCTCTGCATTAATTTTAGCCAAAGAAATTGCTCAGGGCAAATACTGTTTGCCAGATGCTACTTTGGAAGACAAGCTAGATCTTGCAGTACGTGTGGGGCTGGCCATTATTACTGAGGGGGTTACTATTGCACCATTACAGGGAATCAATGAAGTAAAAATTAAGAAAAACAAAGACGGTACAGAATACCTCTCTGTTTCAATTGCAGGACCAATGCGTTCAGCAGGTGGAACAGAGTCTGCAGTCACTTTGTTAATTGCAGACCATGTCAGAAAAATTGCTGGTCTGTCAAAATTTCAAGCTAATTCATTTGATGATGAAACAGGTAGGTTTGTTGAAGAATTAAGAATCTATGAAAGAGAAGCAAGCAGCTTTCAATTTCATATTTTAGATGAGGACATTGAACACGTAATTTCCAATCTTCCAGTAGAGTTAGCAGGTGTTGATACTGACCCATTTGAGGTAGTCAATCACAAATCCATGACTAGAATCAAAACTGACCGAGTTCGAGGGGGTGCCTTGCGTGTATTAAATGATGGATTGATTGGGAGATCAAAAAAACTCCTCAAAAGAATTGAACTGTACAAGCTAGATGGCTGGGAATGGCTAAACGATCTCAAAGGCGCCGTCCAAACTGGTGATAATCAAGAAGATGCAGCAGCCAAAAGAATGCGTGAAGTGATTACAGGCAGGTCCGTTTTATCCATGCCTAACAAATTAGGTGGTTTTCGTTTAAGATATGGCAGAGCATGCAACACAGGCTTTGCAGCAGTAGGAATTCATCCAGTTATTGCAGAAATTCTAGATCACACAGTAGCAGTAGGAACTCAAATTAAAATAGACATTCCTGGAAAAGGAGCAACCGTAGCATTTGTTGATTCAATTGATACGCCCACTGTTCGTCTCAATAATGGTAGTGTTGTAAAAATTCGAGATGTAAAACATGGATTGGAAATTAAAAATGACATTGAAAAAATTCTACACCTTGGAGATATTTTAATCTCGTTTGGAGATTTTCTAGAGAATAATGCTCAACTAATACCTTCAGCATATGTTGAAGAATTTTGGATTGAAGAATTAAAACAAAAAATTGAAAAGCAAAATCTAAACGATCAGAGCACAAGTCAATTTTTAAATAAAATTCCCACACTAGATGAGGCTTTAAAAATCTCACTTGATCTTAAAATCCCACTCCATCCACACTATTTGTATTACTGGGATAAAATTTCCTCAGAAGACCTGCTCAAACTTTTAGAGCCCAAAAAAGTCAATGAAACATCTGTAGAATATCCAATCAAAGTCAAGAAAATTCTTGAAAATTTGGGAACTCCGCATAAAGTTGAAAATGAAACATTGATCTTAGAACATCAAGAGGCAAAAATTTTCTTTAATTTGTTGTTTAGAGTCAAACCTACAATTAATGATGATTTGTCAGTCCCAAAAATTTTGTCAGAGTCATCTGGAATTAAAATTAAAAACAAATTTTCAACAAGCATTGGTGTTCGAATTGGAAGACCTGAAAAAGCATCTGCTAGACAAATGAAGCCTGCAACTCATGTGTTGTTTCCAATTGGTGAGAAGGGCGGGGCCACACGAGATCTTTTTAAAGCATCTAAAACTGAACACTTTTTCACAAATATCTCCAATAGATTTTGTACCACATGTAATCAACCATCAATTAGCATAAGGTGCCCAATATGCCAAACAAAGACTGCAATCATTTTCAAGTGTTCTAATTGTAGAGATACCCTCAAAGAACCATTTTGTGAAAAATGTAAACGCAAGGCCCTAACACATTCCCATCAACCATTTTCACTAAAGAAAGAATTACTTTTAGCTCAAGAAAGAATGAAAATTCGTGCAAAAGAACCATTCAAAGGAGTTAAGGAATTAATCAATCAAAATAAGATTGCCGAACCCCTTGAGAAAGGACTTGCAAGACAAGCCTTTGGATTGACAACTTTCAAAGATGGAACAGTTAGATTTGATGCAACAAATTCTCCATTAACACAGTTCAAACCTTCATGGATTGGAACATCCATTGAGAAACTAAAATCACTTGGATATTCTCATGATATTGATGGAAAACCACTAGAATCAACTGATCAAACTGTTGAACTACGAATGCAAGATGTAGTTATTCCACATGAAAATGGTGACTATCTAGTTGCTACTTGCAAGTACATTGATGTCTTGTTAGAAAAATTCTATGGGAAATCCTCATTTTACAATGTCAAAAATACTGAGGAATTAATTGGACATCTAATCATTGGTTTAGCTCCACACACATCTGTAGGAATTGTAGGACGTATCATAGGGTATACTACAACACATGTTTGTTTTGCAACTCCAAATTGGCATTCTGCTAAAAGAAGAGATGCAGATGGAGACGCTGATTCAATAATGCTTCTCATGGATAGCCTCCTAAATTTCTCAAGACAATTTCTTTCAGATAGAATTGGTGGATTAATGGATGCACCACTACTAGTTCAGCCCCATGTTTTACCACACGAATCTCAACCCCAAGCACACAATCTTGAAGTCACAAAAATTCTACCACTAGAATTTTTTGAATCTACGTTTAAACGAATTAAAGCATCTGATGTCTCATCAATTGAAATTATAAAGTCCCGCCTTGACACTGAAAGACAATTTTATGATTACTACTTTACACACACAACTTCATCCCTAACTACATCAAAATCCAGAAGCGCATATTCCACACTTGGTACAATGCTTGACAAATTTGATATGCAAGTTAGAAATGCAGAACTAATTGATGCAGTAAATGTCTCTGAAATTGTCTCAAATGTAATTTCAACACATTTGGTGCCAGATTTGATGGGAAATCTTAGAGCGTATGCAAGACAACACTTTAGATGTACAGCTTGTGGAACATCATATCGCCGTATGCCCTTAATCCAAACCTGTGTTTGTGGACACAAGTTAATTGCTACAATTACTAGAGGTTCTGTAGAAAAATATCTGAAACTGGCAAAGAGACTCGTTGAGAAATACGATGTCGGTGAATATCAAAGAGGAAGAATTCATGCCTTGTCTGATGAGATTGAACTAGTATTTGGAAAGAGCCATGGAGATCAATCTATGCTTTCAGACTATTCGTAAACCTATCTTAATTTAACGTATTCATAGGCACCCAATTTGTTCTCAAAACAGAATTTAACTTTCTGATAGTCTTTTCTAAATGCTTTAACTTTTGAAATTATCTTCTTTGGATCTTTTTTATCAATTACAACTTGTTTTATGTAGGAGGCAATTTCTTGCATCTCATTTTTCTTCATTCCCAACCGTGTAATCTCAGAAACTCCTAATCTTATTCCACCAGGATGAAAATAGTTTCTTCCAGCTTTGATATCTCCTGGAATTAACTGTCTGTTTACTATGATATTTGCTTTTTCTAAATCTGCTTCTACTTTTCCACCATCAGAATAATCTAAAACGTTAACTGCAATCTGATGAGATTGTGTAAAGCCCCTGCTCTCACCTAACACTTTGAATCCCATATCACTAAGAGCTTCTGCAAATATTTTGGCGTTTTTAATAACCTCTGTTGCATAATCTTTTCCAAACTCTAAAGCTTCTGCAAATGCAACAGCTTTTCCAGCCATATGATGAATATGATGACTGCTGGTAAGACCTGGGAAAGTTGCACGTTTAATAACCTCTTCATGTTCTTTTGAACCCAAGACTAGTCCTCCTTGAGGACCAAACAAAGTCTTGTGAGTACTCATAGTCATTGTATCTGCTCCTTCGCGTAAAGGATCTTGGAATTTTCCACCAGCAATTAATCCTGCAACATGAGCTGCATCATAATTAATATGCATATCGTAACTCTTTAGAAAATCTGATAATTCTTGGAGAGGATGAGGAAACAGAAACAGTGAACCGCCAAACATTGCCATCTTTGGAAGACGATTTTGTTTTTTGAGATCTTTTACTTTTTGTTTAGTTTTATCTACATCAATTGTCATCTCTTCAGCATTAAATGGATAGAATTCTATTTCTAACCCATGAACTAATCCCGCAGTTCCTGAATGTTCCTTCTTGCCATGAGAGATGTGTCCACCAGCTGGAATTGATGGTGCTAACATGATCTCTCCGGGATTTGTAAATGCAGAATAAATCACCAAATTTGCAACAACTCCTGAAATTGGTCTAACATCAGCAAATTTTGCTTTGTATAATTTTTTAGCCAACTTCATACATTCAAACTCTACATCATCAATGTAGACACATCCTGCATAGACTCTTTCCCCAGGCCATCCTTCTGCATATCTATTTCCAAAATCAGAGACCATTGCTTCTCTAACTGCTGGACTAGGGACATTCTCACTTGCAATTAATGGAATTGAAGATTCAAACCATTTGTGATGATCCTTTAATTTTGTAAAAACTTTATCATAAGATACTCTGTTCTGAGATTTGACCATATTTCATAACTTGATTTTCCCAATTTAAAAACACCGATATGGTTTGAAAATTATTGTTTTTGATCTGGAAGGTATAAAAGGGGAATCTGGAGTTTTACCATCTATGGGAATGCAAGCAACTTCTAAAGGTACTATGCCTGTTGTTTTGCTAAAAGAAGGTGGCAGTGAAATCAAAGGACGTGAAGCCCAAAAAAATAACATTGCAGCAGCCAAAATTGTTGCTGAAATTGTTCATACCAGCCTTGGTCCAAGAGGCATGGATAAAATGCTAGTTGACTCATTAGGCGATGTTACAATTACAAATGACGGTGCAACCATTCTAAAAGAAATTGATGTACAACACCCAGCAGCAAAAATGCTAGTAGAAATCTCAAAAACCACAGATAACGAAGTTGGAGATGGCACAACATCTGCAGTTGTGTTAGCAGGGGCTTTACTTTCCCAAGCAGAATCATTAATTGATCAAGATGTACATCCAACAATTATTGTTGATGGATACAGAAAGGCTGCAAAAAAAGCAAAAGAGTATCTTGAAGAAATTGCAGATACAATTACGGCTGATGACAAAATTATTCTAAATAAAATTGCAAAGACTTCAATGCAGACAAAACTTGTTAGAAAAGATTCTGATTTATTAGCAGATATTATTGTAAAATCTGTTCTAGCTGTTGTAGAAAAAGATGGTGAATCCTTCCAAGTCGATATTGATGATATTAAAGTAGAAAAGAAAGCAGGCGGTTCCATCAAAGATTCATTTATCATTCAAGGTATAGTTCTTGATAAAGAAATTGTTCATGGTGGTATGCCTAGATCAATTTCTGATGCTAAAATTGCATTAATTAATACTGCATTAGAAATTAATAAAACTGAAACTGATGCTAAAATTAACATTTCAAACCCTCAACAACTAAAATCATTTTTAGATGAAGAAAATAGAATGCTAAAAACAATGGTTGACAAAGTTATTAGTTCTGGTGCAAATGTAGTTTTGTGTCAAAAAGGACTTGACGACATGGCTCAACACTATCTTGCAAAAGCTGGAATTATAGCAGTTAGAAGAATTAAAGAAAGTGATCTCGTCAAACTCGCAAAAGCAACAGGTGCCAGAATTGTTACCAATCTTGATGATCTTTTTGAAAAAGATCTCGGTGCTGCTGATATTGTAGAAGAAAGAAAAATTGAAGAAGACAAATGGGTATTTGTTGAGGGTTGTAAACATCCAAAATCTGTAACCTTGCTTCTCCGTGCAGGATCACAAAGGGTAGTAGATGAAGTTGATCGCTCTGTCCATGATGCTTTAATGGTTGTAAAAGATGTAATTTTAAAACCTCAAATTGTTGCAGGTGGGGGCGCCCCTGAAACATATGCAGCAACAAAACTAAGAGGCTGGTCTAAATCTTTAGAAGGTAGAGAACAACTTGCAGCAGAAAAATTTGCCGATGCTTTAGAAGAAATCCCACTTACACTATCTGAAAATGCTGGAATGGATCCAATTGATACACTTACCCTTCTTCGTTCTAAACAACAGAAAGGAGAAAAATGGACTGGAATTGATGTAATGAAAGGAAAAATTTCAAATATGAAATCAAGTGATATTATTGAACCCCTCGCAGTTAAACTTCAAATTGTATCAGCAGCTGCAGAAGCTGCATGTATGATTCTTAGAATCGATGATGTTATTGCTACCCAAAAATCTGCTGGTGGACCACCTGGTGGTGGAGAAGGTGGAATGCCTCCCGGTATGGGCGGCGGTATGCCACCAGGAATGGGTGGAATGCCTCCCGGTATGGGCGGCGGTATGCCTGATATGGGCGGAATGATGTAAAATTATTTTAAATTTTTTCAAACCTTTAATTGTTAAACCATTTTACGAAAAATATTGAATCAAACCACTACATCTAAAATGTTCACTGGGTTCAAATACATTTACCTAGTTGCATTTTTTGCATTACTTGCAGGACTCTTTCATCCGCTTATCACTAACAGTGTCTTTGATGGAGTAATTTTCGGGGTATTGGTATTGTTTACAGGTCTTGCTGGTGGGATTTTACTGTACAAGGCTTCAACATCTGAAAGTAAAAGAACAGTGATATTTTTGGCAGGTGGGCTTGCTTTAATGGCCATCTCAATATACTTTATTTTTTATCTTACTGGAAGAACTTAGACATCAAAGTATAGATAAAATTCATGCGGATGTGGTCTTATAGCTATCTCGCGCTGATCTCTTCTTTCTAGTTCAATAACCTTGTCTATAACATCATTTGTATAAATTGGATTGAGGAATTTTCTATCACTTTCCAACTCGTCTAATGCCTCGCCAAGACTTTTTGGAAGAACCCCAATTCCTCTTTTAGCTCTGTCTGATTTTGTCATCTTGAAGATATCATCGCGGACTTCATCACCTGGATCCATCTTTTTCTTAACTCCATCCATTCCTGCTGCTGTAACTGCTGCAAATACGAGGTATGGATTAGATGAAGGGTCAGGGGCTCTAAATTCAAGTCTTTTAAGATTAGAGTAATTTTTTCCTTTGAGATGTTTTGGAACTCTTACAATGGCAGAACGATTTCCAGAACTCCATGCAATATATGCAGGAGCTTCATATCCTGGAACTAGTCTGTGATATGAGTTAGTTGTTGGATTGCAAATGGCAGACAATGCTTTTGCGTGGTTGATTATTCCACCACAAAAGTATCTTCCAAGTTGACTCAATTCAATCTCGTCATCTGGATCGTAAAATGCATTTTCTTTTCCTTTCCACAAACTAACATTAACATGCATACCAGAACCAGAATCCATTGCAATTGGTTTTGGCATCATTGTTGCAACTTTGCCATATTTTTCTGCTACATTTCTAATTACATACTTGTATGTTTGTGCAGCATCTGCAGCATTTGTCATATAGTCATATTTGATATCAATCTCACATTGTCCTGCTGTAGCTACTTCGTGATGGTGATTATCACATAAAATTCCAAAATTTGTACTAAGAATATTTACACATTCGTTTCTGTATGGTGTAAGAGTATCTGCTGGTGTACTTGGGTAATATCCTTCTTGTAATCCCATTGGGTATCCATCACCTGATTGATTCCATGGAGCTTCCTTTGATTCTATAGAATATGATTGACCTTTGTAAGGAGTTAGAACATCCCAATGTACTCTGTCAAAGACAAAGAATTCTACTTCTGGGCCCCATGTACTAAAATCATAACCTTGAGTTTTGATGTATTCTTCAGCTTTTTGAGAAATTCCTCTTGGATCCCTTGATAATCTCCCTCTGTCTTCTCCCCAGTAAATATCACATAGAAGTCTAGCCGTTTTGTTTTCAGTCATCCAAGGAATTATTGCAAATGTGTTTGGATCAGGTTTTAAAAGTAAATCAGAATCATCAATGCTAGTAAATCCAATAATTGATGAACCATCTAATTTTGGTAATCCATCCCTCATTTGTTCTGGAGTAAAGGTATTTGCTGAAATTGTAGTATGATGAAAATGGCCTGTAAGGCCTGTAAATTGTAGATCGATGAATTGAATACCTTCGTGCTGAATTCTTGCAAAAACCTCATCAGATGAGTATGTTACTTGGATTGCTTTACCTTGGCTGACTTTATATGGCAATTTGCACTTCAATCAAACACAAATACAACAGTCATTTAAGGATTAGGTAAGAAATGTCAGAATCAAATCAAATCGACGTCAATTCTTTGCATCACACAGTTTTACGTGAAATTGAAAGTGATTCCATTTTAGAAATTGATCCAAACTTTTACAGAAATCTAGCAGACTTTATTGGAAATTTGCAAAAACAGGAATTTGATGGATTGGAAAACAAAATTAAAAATACAATGATAGAAATGGTTACAGAACTGACAATACTGTTAATAGAAGTTAGACTGGACAAAATTTCAAAATCTACTGATCTAGAAATAAGCTATCTTTTAGATGAAGAAAAATTTATCCTTGATTCACAAGAGAAACAAAATGAGAGAACAGAAATGATCATCTCTGCAACCATAAATGGAAAATCAAAATTTCTAGAATCATTAGCTCAAAATCACAAGACAAAAAAAATTGTTGTTAGATTTTTACACGAAGTAGACGAAATTGTTGGCGCAGATCTTGAAAAATATGGTCCTTTCAAAACTGAAGATATAGCTACAATTCCATACGAGAATGCTCAAGCTTTAATTGCTAAAAATATAGCAACCAAGGTTCATTTTGAAGACTAGATAGAAATTATGCCTTTATCATCATAAATCATGTCTCATACCGGTGTTGATGTAATAGATTTTCTTTTCTATACAATTTACCCTGTAATTGGACTTTTCATAGTGGAAGTTATAAGCAGATTAGTAAAGGCGCCAAAATGGATAAAATTATGGACACAAGCAGTGGTGTCTATTGGTTTTGGAGTTTACTATTGGTTTATTCTACCTGCACCACAAAATTTTCCATTAACTGCATTGGTAATGTTTGCACTTGCTGTGACATTAATTTATCAAGGAAGACGAGCAAAAATTTCTCCTGACAAAAGTCCGTATTGATTAAAATCTTTTAAAAATACGTCTTAAAATACGTTTTAAAATATTTGGTTTGTTTCGTCCACCATCACGAATAACCTTACTCTCCCCAAATCTTCTAGCTCTAATTTGACTGAGTTTTACACATCTATGTTCTTCAGGAAGTCTATGTTCTGTACAAAAAGGATCTTTACAATAATTACACTGAAATGGTAAATCAGTTAAATCTCCACAATAAGCACATTTTTCTGACTGCATAATTTGTAATACTATTTTCTTTTAATAAAGGTGCATATGACTTTGGGCTTTTTTTTAACCTCTAAACATTTTTAGGATGTTTAGTCATAGTTTGATTGAAGACTATGATTAAAAATAAAGTTGCAATAATTACAGGGGCCAGTAGTGGAATCGGGTTTGCCACTGCTTTAGCCTTGTCAAAAGCAGGAGCAAAAGTTGCCATAGGCGCACGAAGAGTTGACAAATTAGAAGTCCTTGCAAAAAAAATCTCATCTGAAGGTGGTCAGGTATTTTATCAAAAACTAGATGTTACACAAAGATCTGAATGTGAAAATTTTGCTAAAGCAGTTTTAGAAAAATGGGGCTCTATTGATATTCTGGTAAATAATGCCGGTCTGATGCCTTTGAGTTTTTTTAAAAACCTCAAAGTTGACGAATGGGACAGAATGATTGATGTAAATATCAAGGGTGTACTGTATTCTACAGCTTCTGTAATTTCACACATGAAAGAAAAAAAATCAGGACACATAGTCAATCTTTCATCAGTGGCAGGCAGAATAGTTTTTCCTGCAGGCAGTGTTTACTGTGCAACTAAACATGCCGTTGCAGCATTTAGTGAGGGATTAAGACAAGAATTTAGTGTTCGCTCTAACATTAGAGTAACTAGTATTGAACCAGGAGTTGTTCAAACAGAACTTAATGATGCCATTACTGATGAATCCTTGCAAGGATTTGTTGAAAATGCAAAAAAGATGAAAGCCTTACAAGCAGAGGATATTGCAAACGCAATTTTGTATGCAGTTGATTCACCACCACATGTTAATGTAAATGAAATTTTGATACGACCTACAACACAAGAACGCTAAAGCTGACAAATATCCTACCCTGTAATTAGCAAGGATCTTTGAATAAATTACATAAAGAAATTAATCTCAAAGATAGAATTTTTATCAATTAATCCTAAAGAGATGAATACAAAAATACAAACTTGAGAAATTTTATCTAGTTTTCTAATTATTATAATTAAAGCTCTATAATTGAAGTTGCTATCTTTAGAATCCAAACTAGCAATAAATCTCATAGATGTATTTTGTAATCTTTTTAGAAAAATAGACTTTTTTAAAAAAAAATAATGATTAATATGGCTTTAGTTATTCATCTGAATCTTTGCTTTTTGAAATGTGTTCTAAAATTGCTTTAACCCCCACATCTATTTCTTGAGTATTGTTTGAAAGATTGAGTTTTTCAGGAATATCGTTTTTAAAATCGCCATCTTCCAATTCCATATTTCTTCTTTGAACACAATCAAGATGATCTTGGTCTGTAGCCGAAATTTTATGACAAATATTGCATAGTTTCATTAATTTTGTCTACCAATAGGACAATTTAATAATTTCATTTTGTGTCTCTGAAACGTGGGATCGTAGTCTAGCTTGGTATGATACTAGTCTGGGGGACTAGTGGTCGCAGGTTCAAATCCTGCCGGTCCCATCATAATTTTAGAACTTTGAGCAATTTTTCAAAATTTTCTCGTGATTTTTCTTGTTTGTATGATGATAGTGCTTGAATAATTTTCTCTTTGGATGAATTTTTATAAATTTTTTGAGTTTTTTTTGCAATTCCTGATCCAATGAAAAAGGCCTGAGTTATTGATGTAACATTAGATGCTTTTCTCTTTGTACTAGAACTCTCAAAATCAATTAGTGAGGCTTTTGTTTTGCCAACAATAACATGTTTTGAAATATTACTTAATTCACCATGATCAAATCCTATCTGGTCTAATCTATAACAATCTTCTAACACACTTTTTATTGTAGATTTTAATTTTTTTACACTTCCAACTCCTTTTAATGTCTCAACCCATTTACTAAATTTTTCTCCTTTAAGATATTCCATAACTAAAAAATTTTTACTAACATCGATCATCTTTGGTCCAACCTTGATAGAGTTGACTAATTTTAGTAGCACAGATTCATTTTTCATATCTTTTCTTGGAGAATCCATCCTTCTAATTTTTAAAGCAACCTCTTTGTTGCCTTTCTTTGCAATTACTACAACCCCCACGTATCCTTTTCCTAAAATTGCCAAGTTTCCAAGTGTAGTAGGACCTGTTAAAGAAATTGATCTGATTTTTAATTTTTCTAATTCGTTAACTCTTGATTTAATTTGACGACTAGTTGCATTTGGATACCCTAAAATATTTGAATATGGTTCTTCTAAAAATTTCTTAATTAAAATGAAAGAGTGTGCCATCTACTGAAATCAATTCAGCAGCTTCCTCTTTAATTGATTTGCTTAGATTTTTGTTTCCTACAAATATCTTGAAACCGTGTTTAAAATCATCTTGAAGACCGTGTGGTATGCATACGGGAAGATTTTTCTTTAAAAATTCTTTCATAAAACTTGCTGCATCAACATGGCCTCTTTTTCCCAAGGCAACTATTTTTTTGTTATCTCCAACCCATACCAATTCTTTATTTTTGAGACTTTTGGCAATAAAACTACGGGTGCTATCTTCTCTGAAAAATTCTGGCCCCCTTTTGGAGTAGTTTTCACTAATTTTAACAGATTCTAAAAAGAAAAAAAGATAGCCTTCTTGTTGTTCTGTGTGAGATTTACTTCTTAAAACAGTAAACCCTCCTAATTCTAATTGTTTGGACAATGTAGAAGTTGCTCTTTTTATCTGTCCTCCGATTATATCTGGACTTCTAGATTTGAACTCAAATTTTACAACCAATAAATTATTCCAAAATTTACTTGACACTCTTAATTTTCGATTCTTAAAGAATTCTAAACTTGGTTTTTCTTTAAATGCTCTAGAAATTAGAATAAACCTTCCAATATTTTCATCAGAAATTGCAGCAGCCAGATTCCTGTTATTGTCTATTGGATCAATTATTACAATTAATGTATCGAATTTTTTAGATGTTTGTCCTATGATTTGTTTTTCTTTAATTTTTGAAATTGTTTTTATAAGATTTGAAAAACTTCCAAACTCTAGAATCAAAACTTCTGAGACATATCCGCTGAATCCTTGTTTTGTTATCTCTGCTCCATAAATTCCATTTGACTTTAGAAATACTTTTAGAACTCGTACCTCGTTTCTCATTTTTGGTGTTAATGATTTTTTCATCAACTCTGTGTGAAATGAGGATCTATCTGCTGAACTTTTCCATTCGCCCATCTTTACATCATAGCATGGTACAACATTGATCTTGGTGTTTGTAATTCTAGCTTCAACGTATGGATGTTGAGAATATTTGACATATGGAGAATAATCTTTTAGAGAATCAAATCCAATCTTTCTAGAAATTTTCTCAAATTTTTCTTCAGATACATTTTTCTTAAATTTAATGAAAATATCAATATCTGCATCTTTAGTTAACCAAGTATTTTTAGCAAATGATCCGCCAAATTCCAAACCAATCACTTCTGAATATTTTTTAATTTCATCTTCAACTAGATCAAAAGCTATTTTTGCAATTTGTTTTTTTGATATTTTTATTGTTTTTGATGGGACTACAATTTTAGAAATTTCAGAAATTACCTGTTTCATTTTTTATTTACCTCTCCACAAAATCCAAACAATTGGTCTATTTGGAGTAAACTCACTTTTTTTCAATCTAATAGTTATATTTTGGATTCTGAAATTTATCATTTTATGATTTTGCAATTTTCTTGATATATTTCCAGTCATCTTTAATTCTAAATACTTGCTATGATATTTGAATGGTTTATCTGAATAAAGTTCCTCGTCCTGATTTTTCTACTCTTTTGTATAGTTAGATAGGGAGGGAACGGCATTTGGATGATATACAAACACCAGAATTACTGTGATATAATTAGAGATTAAATTGGTTGTAAAGTAAGATTTGGGTTATAATTATGCAACTTTCTATTGGCATTTCCTTGAAATCTCTTAATTGAATTTATTATGTCATTATTTGCAATTTTAATAGATACAAAAATACACATTGTTTCATTCCCACCAAAGTACATCTATAATTATTTCCGCTAACTTCATAGACGAGTCTTTTTTTTGATATGTGTTGATGAAACTAATTGTATGTTTGACAGGAATGCCCGGGGCTGGCAAGTCTACCATTGCAGAAGGATTACAACACAAGGGCTACGAAATTATCAATATGGGAAATGTTGTCAGAGAAGAGGCTAAAAAAAGAAACTTGGAATCTACTAGAGAAAATTTAGGAAAATTGATGCTTGAGTTACGAGAAAAAAATGGTCATGGTGCTATAGCAAAACTAGTTAAACCACAGATCGAATCTTCATCTTCAAATGTAATTTTAATAGATGGAGTTAGATCAAATGATGAAATTCAAGTATTAAAAAAATGTGGTACAGTGAAATTATTAGCTGTTCATGCTTCTACTGATACAAGATTTGATTTCCTACAAAAAAGAGGAAGATCAGATGACCCTCAAACAAAACAACACTTTGAAGAAAGAGATAATCGTGAATTAGGTGTTGGTATAAGTAATTCCATTGCACTTTCTGATAATGCAATATCTAATGTTGGTAAAACAAAAGAAGAATTAATTGAACAAACTTTTAAAATTATTAAAAAATGGTTAGAATGAAAATTCCAAACATTAATTGTAAAATTGAAATGATTTGTTCAGTAAATTTATCAGAAGATCCTGACAAAGTTAAACAAGCAATTTCTAATGTTTTTCCATACTCGGTAACAGCTTATGAAAACTTTTCAATCAAGGCACAATCAAACGAATTAAGATCTTTGGAAAAAATTTACCAAGTAATCATATCTAATAAATCCCAAAAAAATTACATGCGTAATTTAGAAAATAATTTAGAAGAAAATAGCACTTGGTTTTATCTAAACAAACAAGCAGCTTTTGTAGGAGAAGTTGCAATATGTAATGAAGCAGAAGAATCACCCCTTGGACCAATTAAAGTAATCCTAACTTCATCAAACATTGATGGAATAATTGATTGGATTTCATGCTAAAATGGTTGAAAACTAGCTAAGAAAATTCACTCATTTTTAACTATTTTTTTTAGTTTGAATCTAAAATCTATTTTTTTGAATTACTCAATATGTTCATCAAGCTAGGCATAATTGTAGGCATTGTAATCTTGGGAGGGATGATATTTTCAAATGAAATTGGTAATTTTTTCCCAACAACTTCGACAACTGTACTAGATTCTCTAAAAAATGATTTAAGCATTTTTGCTTCCAAAGTTTCTGATTCAGTGGGACAAGGAATTGATTCATCAATTAGCATCGTAGAAAATAAAACAACCGAATTAGTATCAAGCGAACTAAGTGATGCCGGAGATATAGTATCAAGCGAACTAAGTGATGCCGGAGATATAGTATCAAGCGAACTAAGTGATGCCGGAGATATAGTATCAAGCGAAATCTCTGAAGCAAAAAAATCATCTCAAAAAATAATCGACGAGGATATTTCAAATTTTAATCCAATAGAATCAATCCAAAACATCTTTACGGATTAATGTAATTATTAAAACTGCTAACAAACAGAGTACTCTTATTCTTTAAAGTTATGTCAATCTAAATGATATTAACTGAATTTTATATTATCTAGATATGATTGTAGATATGATTGTCGAACATGAAGCAATCACCTCATCAGTTACAATCCCGCGATTCCCCTAAACACCAAAATCAATGTAATCTTTTTTCAACCACAGTTTATTTTTTAAACAATGAAACTAATTTGAATAGAACAGCTAATCTGTATTTCTAATAATTTCGTCCATTTTTTTCTAATTAGTTTCAATTGATGTCCCACTTTTTTGTTTTATATATTGTAAGTGTGTATTTGCTGAAAATATTACAAGCAATGTTCCTTGCTATTTTCCATTAAACCACACTTGCAAATTTAATAGCATTTTGTCATATTCTCAGTAATGCCTTTTCAGACCACCCCCACCCAGTCTTGGTGTATTATCATATTTACAACGAGGTGGAAAATCAGAAATTTCAGTTAAAACTATTAAAATTACAGACAAAAGATTTGATCTCTGCTATACTGCCATGTAATTCTAAAACATTTGGACTCTCAGATTTTTGGTGCAATCCATCAATATTTTGTGTTAGAATCACACTTGGGTATACTTTCCCAGTTTGGTAGGTTGCTTTATGACCTAAATTTGTCTGTGCCTGAAAAATATTGCCCCGTCTCTCAGATGTCTCTCCAAACTAGTTTGAGATTCTCATAAAATGCGTTAATAACAAAAGCATTACTACCTTATTTCTTCAAATTCACCTTCTTGCAAAGTTCTAGCTTTTGTTAAAAAAATATTTTTTTCAATAAATTGATTTAAACATTTTATTTAATTTCTATCTCTAAGAGATCTTTTGCAGTTATTACTGAATCATGAATTTCGTTAGCTTCTTTCAAATGCCCCTCCTCATCTTTATACCTAGCTGAAAAATGCGTTAAAATCAAATTTTTTACTCTAGCATTTTTTCCTAACGTAGCTGCTTGTTTTGCAGTTGAATGACATGAATCTTGAGCTCTATCTTTTTCTTTTTCTAAAAATGTAGAATCAAATACAAGATAATCACAGTTTTCAAAAAATTTTTCCAATTCCATAGTTGGCATTGTATCGCCAGAAATTCCAATTTTTTTACCGGGACGTTTTTCCCCTAATACCTGATCTGGCTTTATTACTTTACCATCAATTGTAATATCATGGCCCTTTTGTAAATCACTCCATAATTTTCCTTCAGGAATTCCTAATTGCTTAGCTTTATCTAGATTAAATCGTCCTGGTTTATCTTTTTCCTCAAACAAATACGAAAAGGTAGTTACTGAATGATTTGCTTTACACACATGAATAGAAAATTTTTCATCCTCAAATATTTTTCCCTCTTGAATTTTAGTAATTAAAACAGGAAATGATAATCTAAAATTTAACACTTTGATGTTTATTGCAATAAATTCTTCAATTCCACTTGGCCCAAAAATTTCTAATGTTTCAGTTCTGTTCTGCATTGACATAGTTTGTAATAATCCTAAAATTCCTACACAGTGATCTCCATGCATGTGTGTGACAAACAACTTCATTTTTTTATTCCAGCCCAAACCAGATCTCATAAATGACATTTGAGCAGCTTCACCAGCATCAAACATTAAGATCTCTCCATCTCTTTCTAAACAGATACATGATAACCCTCTATTCTCAGTGGGTTGAGCAGCTGATGTACCTAGGAATACAAGTTTCATTTTATTAGTATTGTTCTTGTCAAGCTTTTATGCCTATAGATATGATATTTTTTTAATCCATCTAATTTTGAGTTAAAATCCATCTCTTTTTTGTACATTATTGCTATTCTTTTTCGTTTAGGCAGGACTGAAAAAAATTTCTTCAATAATTCGTGCGGTTTTTCTGATGTTTTTGAGGCTGTTCCATATGGTAAATCCGTAACTATTCCATCAAATCTGTCAGATATTTTTGCTAGTCCATGAAATTCAGAGTTTAGAACCTTTGAATGGTAATTATTGGCTTTGAGATTTTTTTTAGCAATTTCGCACATCTTTTCATCAAAATCCAATCCAATCCCATGAATTCCCATAGATTCTGCTTCAAGTAGAGTGGTACCTGTTCCACAAAACGGATCACAGACTGTTTCTCCTTTTTTCATTCCAATCAGATTTATCATCACTCTAGTTAGTTTCCAATCCAACTCATGAGGATATCGCTTGATCTTTTTTGGTCTTGTCTGTTTTTTGACTCGTTTTGAAAACCCGAAAAAATTTTCATTATTTGTAAAAATTAGATATACAGTAATGTCTGGATTTCCTAAATTTACTTTTGCATGAGAGAATTTTGATATCATATCTCCCATAGAATTTTCTAGTTCTGGAATATTGAATTGATTTGATGATAAATTAACTACTTTACAAGCAAAGCTTTTTGCATTTTTCAAAACTCCTACATTTTCTTCATCTAAAAATAATCCAGACATTTTTCGTAAAATCTGTCCTGAAGTTTTTACAAAAGTAGCACGTTTTACTATTTCATTTACATCTGTTTTAGATTGAACAATTACCAAATTGGAGATAATTTTTATTTTAGAAAATCTATCATAGGTTTTTGCTATTGCTGTAATTTCATCTGTTGCAAGTTCTAGATAGTCTTTAGATAAAACAAAAAAACTTTCTGGCATAATTAAATTGCCTTTGCAATTGTATTTGAAATATCCACAATAGATGTTTTTCCGGGAATTGTGTTTGAGCTAATAATTTTAATAACACCAGCTTTTTTGATCTTTTTCTCTGCATTATTTATTAAAAGTGCATGTGTACATGCAACATAGATTTTTTTACACTTTTGCTTTTTGAGGAATTGTGCAGCTTTAACAATACTTCCTCCGGTACTAATTATATCATCAACTAAGATTAAATCTCTATTTGCAACTTTATCAAGATTTTTTGTTTTAATCTGAACTTTGCCTGTTTTTTTATCTCTTTTTTTCTCTAATGCAATGTATTCTAAGCATAATTCTTTAGCAAATTCTTTTGCTCTCTCCTTTCCTCCTTGGTCTGGAGATACAACAAGTGGATTTTTCAGGCTCAATTTCTTGAAATATTGCACAAGTTCTGAAACTGCTGAAACATTTTTTGTTTTAATAGAAAAATATTTGAATCCAATCATACTGTGAATATCAACTGCTATAATTTTTGATGCACCAGCTCCTTTGAATAATTTTCCAAGAACTTTCATTGTCACAATTTCTCCTGGCAAAAATTCTCTATCCTGTCTTGCATATCCCATATATGGAATTACAGCAATTACTATAGATGATGTCTCTTTTGCTTTTGAAATAAGTGATAATGCATGAATCAGATTTGTGTCAACTGGAGGATGAATTGATTGTACCACAATAGATTTTTTTCTGGATATTTTTCCATTCAAAGTTATCTTACTTTCGCCATCAGCGAAAACTCTGATTTGTGATTTTACAAAATTTGCCTTTATTTTTCTAGACAACTTTCTTGCCATGTCTTCAGAAGACTTGCCTGCAATTACTGATAATTTACTCAACAAGAAATAATATTTAATGGGATTCTTAAGTTTTGAGAAGACTATTCATCCTCGCCACTACCACGACCGATATCTCCTATACCGTATTTGTCAATAGCCTCGTTTCTTTGATCTTTGAGCATATCAATCTCTTCTTGTTCACGTTTTTCATCTCCTTGATATACTGTTCTGATTGGCCATGGAATTCTAATATCATATCTTTTGAATTCTTCATACATGATCATTCTCATGTCGGTTTTGGTTTTAAATTGTGCACCATAATCTCTAACATAAACCCATAATGAAAAATCTAAAGCAGAATCATTGAATTCGTTAAACCTTACAATTGGTTGATTGATGTCAACATGAATATTTTTATCACAACCGCAACTAGGTTTATTGCTTTTCAAATATGGACATCGAAGTTGTGTGACAAGATGTCTGCCTCTACCATCAACTACCTCTTTCATTGCCCTTTTTCCAACTTTTACAAGAATAGCTGAAACTTGTTTAGGATCATTTAGATAAGAAACACCTACACTTACAATTGCAGGAACCATCTTTATTCCCTGTGTATAGTTAATCACTTGTGCATTAACTAATTGCCTTGTTGGAATTATCGCAATTGATTCATTTAATCCATCTCTAACATAGGTTACTCTAGGTGTAATTTTGTGTACAAAACCATTATACCCCGTATCGAGTTTTATACGCTCACCTTCGACAAAAATCTTATCTTTTCGAATCATAATATATGCAAAATAGTTTTGCATTGTCTCTTGTAATGCCAAACCTAAACCGATTGCCAGTCCACCAGTTGCAGTAGCAAGTACAATTAAATCAACACCCCACCAAGTAACAACTCCTAAAAGTGTTGCAATAAAAATTCCTAATGGAAGAATTTGTTTTACAGATTTTGGAATGCCTTCTTGTTTCTTTTTTGCATAGCCTGGAGGACGAGAACTTGAAATTACTGGTCCATACCCACTTACTCTCTTCTCTTCTCTCCATACATCAATTGAAAAAATCTCATTAGGTTTTGCACCCGGCTTTAACTTTATTCCAGATTGATTATTGCCAGTAATGCAGCTTTGATAATATTTCTCATATTTTGAACGCTCAGATTTTTTCCATTCTTCATATGGCTTGTCAATCAATTTTTCATATCCTCCAATTGGATTTCCTTTTGTTGTTCTGAATCTCTCCAATTCTAATTTGCCTTTTTCTGTCAGCATTATTTCTTTGAATTTTTCTTCCCCAATTTCTTCTGGAATTATATTTGGTGGAACCCATTTATACAATCTATGAAATAGATCCGTACTATCATCAACAAATCCTCTCATTTCAAACCAAGCAGCAAAATCTACTTTTTCTAACTCGGATTTTTCACGTTTGTTTAGAGCAATTGGGATAAGATGAGAAATTGTATAACCTATTACCAAAATATTGAACGTATTGAGAATTTTTGCAAATGTTTCTACAGGTGATATCTCTTCACCACCAACGAGTGATAAATCTCCTCCAAACAAAACTCCGGTTTGTATATGTACATTAATTGCAGTGATTAATGCAATTGCAAAAAATGGTAGTATTGCTCTACGTACAAATCGAGAAAAATGTGGTCTTTGATAATAAAATTTTCGAGAACTAACCCAAGCAGAAAATTTACTATACCCAATAGTTATTACAATTATTCCTGTGATCATTATGGCAAATGCGATTTGAAGTGATTCATTTGATGCTAAAAGCTGTGAAACTGTTTCAAACTCCCCAACTGGAATCTGTGACAAGTCGTCTTCAGCCATGTATAAGCACCATTCTAATCAAACTCATATTCTAGAATACAAAGGTAGCCCTATTATCATTTCTAATCAATTTTTAATTAAATCAAGAAATTTCATGCGTAAAAACCCTATAACATTTAACAAGGGCAAATGTATGAATTATGAAATGACCCATCAAGAATCAGTATGGAATGATTCACCATCACTAAAATCCTATACATTATCAAATTTTCGTACTCTTCCTCAAATTCAAAATCTTAGTGAAGAAACTCGATGTGAAATGGAAGTTGTAGGAAATGTTTTGCCATTTAAGGCAAATAATTATGTTGTTGAACAATTAATTGATTGGAATAACATTCCTAATGATCCAATATTTGTTTTGACATTTCCTCAAAGAGGAATGCTAAAACCAGAACATTACAAAAAAATGGAAACAGCCTTAAAAAATAACTCTGATAAAAAAGAAATTACAAAAATTGCCAATGAAATTCGCTTACAATTAAATCCACACCCAGCAGGTCAAATGGAACTAAATGTACCAATGCTAAAAGATGGTACTAAATTATATGGGATGCAGCACAAATACAAAGAAACTTGTCTTTTCTTTCCTAGTCAAAGTCAAACATGCCATGCATATTGTAGTTTTTGTTTTAGGTGGCCTCAATTTGTGGGAATGGATGAAATGAAATTTGCAATGCAGGAAGGAGAACAATTAGTTCAATACATTAGAGAACATCCAGAAATTTCTGATGTCCTTTTTACAGGTGGTGATCCAATGATTATGAGAGCAAAAATTTTCGCAAAATATGTTGATGCATTAATAGATGCCAAACTTCCAAATCTCAAAACAATTAGAATTGGAACAAAAGCTTTAGCATATTGGCCTTACAAATTTTTAACCGATCCTGATTCTCAAGAAATGTTAGATGTTTTTAAAAGAATAACCGATAATGGATATCATCTTGCATTTATGGCTCACTTTAACCATTTGAGTGAATTATCTACAGATGCAGTAAAAAATGCAATCAAAGAAGTTAGAAAAACAGGAGCACAAATTAGAACTCAATCTCCATTATTGGCACATATCAATGATGATGCAGAAATGTGGGCTAAAATGTGGACTAGACAAGTTCAACTTGGATGTATTCCATACTATATGTTTGTAGTTAGAGATACAGGTGCTCAGCACTACTTTGGAATTCCATTGGTAAAGGCGTATGACATTTTCAAAAAAGCGTATTCTTCAGTTAGCGGATTAGCTAGAACTGTTCGTGGACCAAGCATGTCAGCTACTCCAGGAAAAGTACATGTTACTGGTATTGCAAATCTAAATGACCAAAAAGTAATTGCTTTGGGATTTTTACAGGGTAGAAATCCTGATTGGGTACAAACACCATTCTTTGCAAAATATGATAAAGATGCAATTTGGTTAGATGATCTAAAACCTGCTTTTACTGACAAATTCTTTTTTGATGAAGAAATGAAAAATTTCAAAATGACACCACCACCATCCAATTGAAGATTATCCCGAATCTTAAAATTTAGTTATATTGTGAGACAAACACCAATTATTTTATGGAAATTAATAAAACCTTTTTAAAATCCAATTTAGTTTTTTTAGTATGAAATTAAATCTCATAGTATTGTCTCTATTCATAATTTCTGGGTCTACTGGAGTTGTTGCATATGGGCATACAATTGATTCAGTAGGTGATTATAGAGTTGAAATTGGCTGGATGAATGAACCAGTTGTATCTGGAGAAACTAATGCTATTGAATTCTATGTTAGTCCACTAGCTACCTGTCCTGATATCTCAGATCTACTAAAATGTGCAGGATCTCAAGAATTTGAGAATGGAATTTCAGATTTAGCGAAAACAATTAAAATACAATTAATCTACAAAGATGAAAATATCACACTTCCCTTATCTGTTGATCATGATATTCCAGGAAAATATTATGCATTTGTCAATCCAACCGTTTCAGGATTTTATCAAGCAAATATTCTGGGAACAATTATAGATACTCCAATCAGTTTATCCATGCATCCACCAAAGGTAAATGAACGATCACACATAGAATTTCCTGAGCCATCTGATATTACAATAACGCAAATGATAGATGGACATACTGCTTTAATTGGAGATGTAAATGATTTAAAAGAGTCAATTAAGAAATTGGATCAAAATCAAACAAATGATATGGTATATGCATGGATTATTGTCGGATTTATTGGAATTGTTTTAGCAATAATTATAGCAATAATTGCAATTCTAAAATCAAAAAAGAACTAGAGATTATTTTTAATTGCTACGTTGAAAACATTATCAAATCCTTGATATTCTATGTAATAACCTACAAGTATAGGGATTTGGAAAAATAGCTTTAGTGTGAATCATGGTAGAGAGTAATTATGACATTTTAGGAATTATGGATGGTTCAACTAAACAAGAAACCAGAGATGCATTTAGACGATTAGCATTACAATTTCACTCAGATCGTGGTGGAGAAAATGAGCAATTTATTAAAATTAAACAAGCATATGACGATCTAAAAATTGGTAAAAAATACCCTGAAACAGATAATGAAAAACTAAAAAATTCCAGAGTTTATTCAGGTGATTCTGAGGCCGATGTTAGAAGAAAAAATCAAATTTTAGGTCAAGAATTATTCAAAGAAATGAAAACTGCTGAAGAATGGGCTTTAACATTGAATAAATCAAATTCTACTGCATCTAGATTATTTGGATCAAAAACTCTTGGTGAAATTGAATTAGAAAGAAAAGCAAATGGAGCTTTATCAATAAAAGGAAATTTTATGGCAGGAAGTTTCAGTTATGATGGTTCTATAGTAATGCAAGGCAATATCTCTAGCCCTTCATGGACAAAAGAATATCAAACAAATATTCATCTAACAAACGGAGATTTTAAATTCATAAATCCGTTAGAAAATAAATACAAAATTGATAATGGCGCAAAAATCATTGTTGATAATGGCAATATAGTACTAGGGAATGTATATGGTAGAAAATTTCGTGTGGGAGATCCCGTTCGTGTTGGAATTTTTCAAATTCAGGAGCATAAAACTCACATTTCAGCTCTTAATGGAAAAATTATTGCAGAAAATATTGCAAATACCGTATTACTTGAGGCTGATTCAATTATCGTTTTTAATGTGGAAGATGATGTAATTTTATCTGCAAGAGAAATTTTATTTTATGGAGAAAAATTTACCTATGATTCAGTTATTGAATTAAAAGAAGGTGGTTCGATTCGATTTTTCGAAACTTTTTCCATTCAAGGTCTAAGTGGCGATGCAATAATCAAACTTGAGAATGGTAAAAAAATACGATTATTTGATCTCAAAACAAAAAAAATAAAAAATTTAGCTGATGAATTTGTACCAAACAAAGAGAATTACAACAAAGATGCTACCATGGTTGGTCATGGATTCACAATTACATATGAAATGCTAGATAACCTTTCGTTGAAACCCTCAAAAAAACAAAATCGTGGTTGGGCATCAAAATTTGGGTTTGCAAAAAATAATTAGATTTGAAAGCTTATTTTTTTCTTTTAACTTCAAAAATATTATAACCATATTTTTCTTTCATTACATTTGAAGTAAATTTTGTAAATTCATAGTCTTCAAAATCCTTTAAAATTTCATATAAATTAGTCCCAACTACCACGCTATTTCTTGGACAGAGTGAATTAATCTTAAAACACCTATTCACTGTAGGTCCAAAAATATCTGAAATGTTTGATGTTGTACTATGAGCTACTTTTACAGAACCATACGTTGCACTAATCTTGTAATCCAATTCTGGCATATTTTCTGCATTTAGTTGTTTTTTCAGCTCACCATGAGAATCAATCATTGATAGACAGCATTCTAAAATATTTTTCATTACTATGGCATTATTAGGATCAACATTTGGAAATCTAAACATCAAAGCATCTCCAATATTTTTTACTACTTCACCATTATGATTTTGTACAATTTTTGCCATAAAATTTAGAAAAATTTCATATAGCTTGGTAATATCCTCGTTTGATAATTCACTTGAAATTTTAGTAGAATCTTTCATGTCAATAACTCCAACACAATCATTTTGAACATGTTGAGAAAATTTCAACAAAATATCTTCTTGTTGTTGAATGACTTTTTCTTTTTCTTTAATTTCAAATAATGATTCTTGTAACTTTTGTGCCATTGAATCAAAAGATGAAGACAGATGTCCTATTTCATCATGTGATTTTATGTTAGTTCTAACGCTGAAATCCCCACGTGAAATTTTGTCTGCTGCATCACCAAGTTTTGTAATTGGTTCAGAAAGACGCTTTGAAAGAAAATATGTTAAAACACTTAATCCAATCATCAATGTTATGCCAATCCATATGATATTTTCTTGTAATTCAAAAATTGGTATATTATCAAAATTTAAGAACAAAATAGTGGTAATTGAAATTGAAATCAAAGTTGCAGATAAAACTAATACCAGTAATTTCTTTTGCAAACTAAAAAAAATCGTTTTTCTCATATTCATTATTAAAAATAACTCCAAGTATTTAATTATCTAAACTGCGCTTGTAGAATATGATATTTTCACTATTAGCCTTGTTTTTCGTACTTTTAACTCCATTTTCATTTGTATATGCTGAGGAATACATCATCGATATTCCATTAGGCGCATATAATCCAGAACTAAACACCTTAGCTGAGGTGTGGTATGACCCTCCACAGATATTTGTAACTGTAGGTGATACTGTAACTTGGTATAATGATGACAAAGAAGGCCATACAGTCACAAGTGGTGTAGGTTCTGGAAGATTTGGTTGGATGGGTGATAATTTTGGAAAATCAAATGGATTTTTTGATAGTGACAGGTTTATGCCGGGAGACTCTTGGTCTTACAAATTTGAGGAATCTGGCACATTTTCTTATTATTGTACGATTCATCCTTGGATGGAAGGAATTTTAATTGTTGAAAAACAAATTCCAGATTATCCACATGATGCTGCTGGTACAAAATTGAAATTCCCTTTGTTACAATACACGCCAGATAGAAACATCGAAGTTAATCTATCATGGGATCCTCCAGTTATTAAAACTCATCAAAGAGTTCAATTTGTTTATCAATTCTATGATCCACAAACAAATTCCAACCTTGCAGAAATGAAATATAATTTTATAATCTTTCAAAACGGACAAGAAATTTTCAATGATAAAGGTCAAAGTCAGATTGGAGGAGATTACAGAAATTTTGTTTTTAGTGATTCGGGATCCATCATAGTAAGAATTGAAGGAATTCATTCATCTTCAATTTTTGCTGAGCAGAGTGTTACTGTATTTGGAGATGTTCAAAGCAAAGAACAGCGCTCTGTTGATTTTACTACAACAGTTTATGATAATCCAGAAAAATCATCTCATGAAACATATCATACAAAACCTGCTCAAAGATTAACAATTTATTATGAATTAATGCTATTGATCATTTTAATTCCCGGCGTAATGTTTCTCATCGCCATGTTTTGGTTAAAGAAAAAACCTAAAATTTCAGATGTGCAGTCTGGTGCTGTTAAAATTTAAAATAATAAAAAGAAATTAAAAATTGACGAACTAATCTAATCGATTAATTCAGTCCAACCTTTGACGAAGACTGAGTTTTTGTAGAGTGGAACTGGTTGTCCAACTGTAAAGTCCATTGGTCGCATCCAAAAGATTGCTTTTGTTGGGCATACACCAATGCATGCACCATCAGAAATACATCTTTCTGGGTAAAAGACAAATGCTTTACCTCTTTTCCAGCCTTCAACTGGTTTTACTCTAAGGACATCTGGTCCAAGTGTGGTACAGATTTCTACACATAGTGCGCATCCGATACACATTTGTTCGCTGATATCTGGAATAATTCCTACTGGCATAACAAAATCAACTCTTGATTTGGCATTAATATAATTTGCCTAAAAATATCGTTGTATAACGGCGTTTAATATTTTATAACGGTGTTTTAATTTTTGATCGCTGTTCTAGTCACTATTTGTGATTTGATGTTTGTTATCTATTTCTAGTGTATCTATAATCAAGTTCTTTTCAGTTTTTTTGATAAAATAAACACCAGTCTTCTCTGATTTGATGATATGTCTCCCACCTGGAGATAAAATCCAACTGTTATTTTCTTTTTTTCGTGCCATTCCAGTTATTACTATAGATGATTTTGCATGATTTCCAATTGAAGAGAGCAACATCATACATGAATTAATGAATATAGCTGATTCTAAATCATCAAATAAACTATACACTCCATTAAACGAGTCAATAATTACCAAAAACCTATCTGTTGATACTTTGGAAATAATTTCTGACAAATTCCTCTTCCAGTTTTTTTTATCTGGACAAAAGATTCTCAGATTTTCTTTTTTCTGAATCATTTTAGATTCTACATATCCGGTGTATAGTAAATCCATATCAATGAAAATTATTGGTTCTTCAGTTGAATTGATTAATCTGTCAAGAAATTCTATTTTATGGAATGGTTTTGAACATAAAACTATGTTTGGATTGTTTTGTTTAAATTTAATTTGAATCTGTGTTAAATCATTATCTATAACTTGCTTAGGGTTTTTATCCATTACCACACTAGTATTTTACAGATATAATAATGAATTTGATATCAAAAGACATTTCCGGTGATTTTCCAACCTCGGAGAAAATCTATCTAAATAATGCAGCTGTTTCTTTAATGCCTACTCAAAGTATTGAAGATATGCAAGAATTTTTAATTACATACAATTCCATTGGTCCTGATTCAAAAGAATCTGAATCTTTTGTTAATGAAAAACTGCAAAATGTACGAAAAACTATTGCAAAAATTATTTCTTGCCAGCCTGATGAAATAGTTCTTACTCAAAGTACTACTGATGGAATCAATTTTGTAGCAAATGGACTATCTTTTAATCCTGATTCTAATATAATAATTCGTGGAATGGCACACGAACACCATTCTAATTTTTATCCATGGATTAAATTACAAGAAAAAATTTCTATACAAAACTTGGCAATTGATGATAATGGTTTTTTTAAATTAGATGATTTAGAATCTTACCTTAATAGTAATACAAAACTAGTTGCACTTAGCCATGCATTGTATAATACTGGCGCAATTATGCCTATAAAAGAAATAGGAAAAATTCTTGAAGACAGGGGAGTACCATTTTTCATTGATAGTGCACAGACCATAGGCTGCATAGGAGATATTGATGTTTCAAAAATTAAATGTGATTTTATGGCCTTTAATGGTTCTAAATGGCTTTGTGGTCCTGTGGGTACGGGATTATTTTATTGTAAACGAAATTCTAGTGAACTATTAGAACCAAAAACTATTGGTGGTGAATCTGCAATAATTTATGATGATTCAAAGTTAGCATACAAAGAATTACCAGATAAATTTCAAACAGGATTTAGAAACTATGTGGGAATTGTTGGATTAGAATCTTCTGCAAATTATTTATTAAAATTTGGAATCAATAACATTCACAAAAAAAATCAACACTTATCTAATATTTTTAGAGAAGAGTTGTCAAAAATTTCAAATATTGTTCTGTATGGACCAGAGGATCAAAATGTTAGAACAAGTATTGTTTCCTTTAATGTTAAGGGATTAGAGTCACAACAAGTTGTTGACAAACTTGAAAAACAAAATATCATTTTAGCAGTAAGAGAAATAATGGATCAAAAGATTGTACGAGCATCTCCACACTTTTTCAATACTGAATCTCAGATTTTAAATGTAATTGATGCGATAAAGAAGTTATAGGGTTTCTTGTTCTTCTATTACCATCATTGTTAGCGTAGACTGTACTTTGCTAATTTTTCTAATTTTATTTGTGATAAGTGCACGCAAGTTTTCAGCATCACCAGAAGATAATTTCAAGACAATATCGTATACTCCGTATACGCCTTGAACCTCATATTTGACATTTTCTTCTACAAGAATTTGTTTGACCTCTGTGATGATTGACTCATCTGATCCTAAATCGGAATTTAGTAGAACAAATGCTGTAGGCACAAATGAGTTTTTCATGAGACAGTATTTAACCTTTCATTGTTGAAAATTGATTAAACACCTATACTACGTTCTGATGGTGTGAAACTCCTAGATTTGTCACTTACAATATCCGAATCTATTCCTAGCTTTCCCGGTTCTCCAGTACCGCAATTCATTGATTGGTCTGATATAGAACACGATGGGTATAATCTTGAATTATTATTCCTAAGTTCACATACAGGAACACATCTAGATGCACCATACCATTTTGTCAAAACTGGTCTAAAAATCCATCAAATTCCTCTTGATAGACTCTTTGGCAAAGCGACTCTAATCAAACTCAAAAAATCAAAGAATACTCCTATTACAAAATCAGATATCACATTATTTGAAAAAAAGAATGGTAAAATCCAAAATCATTCTTCAATCTTTTTCTTTACGGATTGGCAAAAAAATCTGAAAGAAAATAATTATTTTACTGAAAATCCTGGATTAGATGCAGCATCTGCAAAATATCTTGCATCTAAAAAAATTAATCTAGTTGGAATTGATACCCCAAGTATAGATCTTGGAAAAGATGAATCATTTTCTGTACATCATATTTTATCAAAAAACAATATTTTGATAGTAGAAAATTTGGCAAACATGAACAAAATACGATCTTTGGAATTTAATTTTACAATTCTTCCATTAAAACTAAAAGATGCCACAGGTTCCCCTGTTCGTGCAGTAGCATCATAGTACATTCTTACGAAATACTAAAAATACAGAACAATCCTAAATTTAACATGAGTAAACCTGGGAATGCTTGGAGAAAGGTTCATGGTAAAATCACAAAAAAACCGACAAACTTTTCTTGGCTAATTGAAGATAAATTGGCAGGTTCTGGTATTCCAACAAGTTTTGATGAATTTAATTGGCTTTTAAATCAAGGCGTAAAATCAATTGTAACTATGACTGAGCAATCATTACCAGACAAGTGGGTTGAAAACATTGGATATCTTCATGTTCCAACTCCTGACCTGACAGCACCTGACATGGATAGAATAGATTCAGCAGTCGATTTTATACATGAGCAAATTAAAAATGATCAAGCTGTAATGGTTCATTGTGCAGCGGGAATGGGAAGAGCTGGTACAATACTTGCATGTTATTTTATAAAATACAAAAAATTTTCAGCAGATGATGCAATTAAAAAAATTCGAGATGAAAGACCAGGATCAATCCAATCTAAAGTACAAGAATTAGCTATCGGATTTTATGAAAAACACGTAAGAGACTAGCTCAAACAAATTCTGAAACTAATTTTCCATCCACAACTTTGATCTTTAAGGTTTTATTTTCCTGAAAAATCAAAGTTAATCCACCATCAGCATCAGGGTCTTCTACTTTGACAAGTTCTAGCATTTTGATTGAGTCAAATTTTTCCATTCACATCTCACCTATTCTGGGATTGACACGGTCTCAATTTTACCATCAACTGCCTTTATGAACATAAACCTGTTGTCTTTGAAGATAAAGGTAATTCCGTCTTCTTTATCAGGTTCTTCAACTTCAAGTATTGGTTGTCCTAATAGACCATCATATTTTGCCATTAATTATTAGCATAAAAAGTTCCTTATATCCCTAATTGACCAAGGTATTTTTTATAATAAATGGTTTTTTAGCCTTGGGGTTTGCCCATGACTGAGACTGATTTTGTTGATCAGTCTATTTTTTGCATTTTATAATTTTTTGAGCCTGATGGTTAGAAGAAGAAGGCAGTTTATCTGATAGATTTGTTATTGCAAGTTTAGTGATATTTACTGTAAATGTCGGAACAATTCTGGCATTTTAACATTTGATGGAAGAACTTCTAAAATGTCTGTAGGCTCATCAAGTTCTATGGCGCCATACTCTATCATTTCTTTTGGCCATGCCAATTTTGGATTATGTATTACTGATTTACAAATAAACAATGGTCTTCCCAACCTCAATGTCTCCCAGCCCTGATACAATGATCCACTTTTATCTCCTGCCTCTACAATTACAGAAGCATCAGAGATTAATGCCATTGTATGATTTCGCAAGACAAAGTCTTTTTTTGTAGTTAGATGCCCTATTGGATATTGAGATACAACCAAATGTTTTTTCATTATTTCTTTTTGTAATTCTGCATTTTCTTTTGGATATGTTTTGTCTAATGGTGTTCCAAGAACTGCAATGGTTTTACCGCCATTTTTCATGGCAGTTTTGTGACCTACACTATCAATTCCTTTTGCTAGTCCACTTACAATGATAACACCATTTTCTACAAGAGTCTCTGTGACTTGTTTGGCAGATGTAATTCCTTCTTTTGTTGGCTCTCTTGTACCAATGACTGAAACTCTAACATATGGTAATGGAACATTCATTGGTCCTTTATAGTAAATTATTTTTGGAGCATGTTTTTGCTCAATATCATTTAAAAGACGACCTAACAAATTTTTCAAGTCAATGGTTTTGTATTCTATTTTATCTGCCACCTCTCTCCAGTATTTTATGATGATCTAGCATTTTAAAACTATCTTAAACTAAATGTTAACTTTTAATCAATTCATAATTATTCCTGCTTTAAATCATTTTGAATCTCTATTGGAACGAGATTACAAGATAACTCCTGCCAGTAGTTATTTTTAGTAAATCTTGAGCTTAAACACTAATTGACTGTGATCTCTACTTCATTAGAACTGTTTTTAACATTTCCAGTTTCTGTAAAGTCATGTTTTTGCCAAGATGCAAAAGCTTCTGCTACAACCTTGTGTTCACCTTTTCCCAAATCTGATGCCTTGAATACAAATCTCTCATCAAAGTCAAATAGTTCCTCTCTAACTTCTTCTTCAGATAATCTAATAAACGGCTCAAAGTTTTTAGCAACCTGTACCCAAATCCGTCTATCCTTCATTGGGTTGACTAGTTTTGGATTTCTTGTCCAAAATATTGCTGCCTTTCTGTAAGTATCAATGGTACGTCCCAACTCTTTCTTTCTTAGTCCGCCTGTTGTCAATTTAATGCCGTACTTGATTTTGAATGAAACATCGTTATTGTTGTAGGCTTTGGTCCAATTTGCCTCGTTGAAGGCATCTCTAAGACCCCCTTGAATTGAAAATTGAACATTTATCTCGATATTTTCATCTGCTGAGTACCCATCCTTGGATTTTATCAATTCTATTGCTGAAATCTTGCTTTCTCCCAATTGTTATCGTTCATAATGATTTATATCCACAATATGTTCTTTTTCTGAATACATGAACGCAGAAGTGATCAGTTCTGAGACCAAAGAAATCAGCCTTTCAATCACTGAAACTGATATAGGAATTTTATACATAATTCAACATGAGCTACTAAAAGCATCAAATATTGATTTTGCAGGGGTTATTGTAAAACACCCTCTTACCAATGAATGCTGGATGAGAGTTCATTCAAGTTCAAAACCACTCGGTGAAATTAAAAAAGCAACAGAATCGGCAATTAAAATGGCTCAAGAATTCAACAAGCTATTCCATTCACAAATCAAGGTAAATTAGATTGAAGTTTTGTCCCAAATGTGAGGTCAAATTAAGAAATAGTGATTCAGGCCTTCAATGTCCAAAGTGTGGTTACACTGAAGGTGGAAAAGCAAAAACAGCTAAAAAAACCACTACTAAAGAAGAAGAACCAGATTTCTCTTTACTTGCTTTTGAAGGAGATGAAGGAGAAGAATCCAATCCAACTGTCAAAATAGATTGTGAAAAATGTGGGCACGATGAGGCAGTAGGTTGGATGTTTCAAACTAGAAGTGCTGATGAACCTACAACGAGATTTTACCGCTGCCAAAAATGTAAATACACTTGGCGTGATTACACATAGGTTTAACTGAGACATAAAGATAGGAAAATAGATTTGACTTTTGGAGCAAAAACAAGCGGATCAGATGATCTAAAAGCTATCATCTCTGCAATATCCACACTTGTTGAAGAAGCAACTTTTGTTGCAACAGCAGAAGGGATTACTTTTAGAGGGATGGACCCATCACATGTAGCCCTCATTGATATTTCATGGCCTAATTCTGCATTTGAAAAATATGAGTGTGATAGTGATATTAAATTCGGGGTACGAATAGATGAATTTTCTAAACTCATCAAAAGAGCAGATAAAAAAGATAGCATAGAAATTAGTATCTCTGAAGAAAATATGTTGCTTGTAACAGTTGGAAAAAATAAAAAATATAAAATGCGTTTAATAGAAAGTTCTGCAACTGATACGCCATTACCAAAAATCCCATACAATTCAAAAATTGTTTTAACTTCTTCAAAGTTTGACAAAATTCTCGGTGATGTTCAAGTTGTATCTGATTATCTTACAATACAAACATCTGATTCACAAGGTGACTTTTCTGGAAAAGGTGATTCTGGCGAAGTTGTAATTGAGCTAGACAAAGATGATAAAGAAATTGAAGAAATTTCTTCAAAAGAAGACAGTGTTGGTACGTATAGTCTTGAATATCTAAATCCTGTAGTTAAAGCAGTAGGCTCTAATGCAGGCTCGATCACGTGTGAATTTTCAAGCGCAAAACCTCTTAGAATTGAATTTAAAGTAGCAAATATTGGCAGAATCCACTTTTACTTGGCTCCACGCGTAGAAAGTTAAAGCATTTAAAGATTAACTGGTTCAGGTATTTTGAATTGAGACTTGTAATAAAATATGGAGGAACATCAATCTCTGCTGCAAATGATATTCAAGCAATAGCTAAACATATTGATGAATTATCAAAGAAAAACCAAATCGTTGTTGTGTGTTCTGCAACTAGTGAAACCACAGATGATTTAATCGAAATTTCAGAATCAATCAAAAAAGAAAACAAACCCAAAGCTGAACAGCTTGCATCAAAAATTACCAATAGACATAAACAATTAGCTGAACAAACGATCAAAAAATCTGATGTAAGAACAAAATTACTTTCAAAATTTGATCAAGATTTTAATGAACTCACCTCTCTAATTGATGGAATGATATTACTTGGAGAAGTTACTCCAAAAACAATGGATTACCTATTTTCATTTGGAGAAAGACTATCTACAAAATTACTTTCATCAGCGATAAATGATTTAGGAATAAAATCAATTCCTCTTACTGGTAAGCAAGTGGGAATTATTACTGATTCTAATTTTGGTGAATCAAAACCACTAATAGATACAACACGATTAAGAGTATCAAAGACTGTAGATGCCATATTTTCAGAGAAAACAATTCCAGTTGTTGGAGGATTTGTTGGTGCAGACCAACATGGCCATGTTACTACCTTTGGCAGAGGAGGTTCAGATTATTCTGCAACAATTATTGGCTCTTGCATAAAAGCAGATGAGATTTGGTTAATGAGTGATGTAGATGGTTTAATGACTGCAGATCCAAAAATTGTAAAAAATGCAAAATTACTCAAAGAGGTATCATACATTGAAGCAATTGAAATGGCTCTATTTGGTGCAAAGCAAATACATCCTCGAACATTTGAGCCGCTATTAACAAAGAAAATCCCAATGAAGATTAGAAATTCTTTTAATATCAAAAATGAAGGAACTCTAGTCTCTGCACCGACTTCCTCAACTGTAAAAAATACAGTAAAGTGTGTTAGTAACATACAAAATAATGGCTTGATTGATGTTCAAGGCGGTAGCCTAGTTGGAACTCCGGGTACTGCTGCAAAAATATTTGCCACACTAGCAAAAGCTGGAATAAATGTAATGATGATCTCGCAGAATCCATCTGAATCAAGCATTACAATTGTAGTAAAGAATGCAGATCTTGACAAGGCAGTTAGTGCATTAGAGATGGAATTATTAGGGAAAATTATCAAAAAATTGGATGTTACTACCAATGTTGCAATAATTGCATTAATTGGTTCAGGAATGAGAGGAACTGTTGGAGTTGCTTCCAAAGTTTTTGGTGCAGTTGAGAAAAACAATGTAAATGTGTCTATGATTACTCAGGGATCATCTGAACTCAATCTTGCATTTACCGTAAAAAATTCTGATACAAATGCAGCCGTACGTGCTTTGCATGATGAATTTAAACTAGATAAAATCAATTAAGACAAATCATTTAAGGGAATGATCTCAAGATTATTTATTGAAAAAACTTGAATCTTTGCTAATAATTGGAATTTTTGCTATTGGTATCATTTTCGTATCCTCAACTACTGATCAATTCGTTGATGCTGGTTCAAGAAAAAAATTCCATTTCACTGAAACCATAATATCGTCTCAAGATCCTGGTCAAGGACATGAAAGTCATCAGCTAGCATTGATTTTATCTCCCAATGAGGGAACAATCTATGACGGTTCGATGACATTTACCTCTAGTGAACCTATGCAGATTGTAGTTTTACATGAAATTAGTTCCCAAGAATCAACAGGTCAACCCACATGGACAGTTGATGGGAAAACAATCTATGGTTTGTCATTAATTGATCTGCAAAAAAATTCAGGTTCATTTGAATTTACAGGAGCAGCTCTTGCTTTACATTCACCAGATTCTGAAAAATTTACCGCAACTGTTAGTGTGGATGGTTGGATTAGAGGACAACCTACTGAAGTAATAATGCAAAAAATTGAATTTGAAAAAAATGATTCAACACAGTTACTTTCAAGAACAAATGTACCTGCTACAATCCCAATGCACAAAGGAATCTATGAAGGTAACCCAGTTCATTACATCATAACTGATGGTAGTGATGAAGATTATGCCAAAACTATTTCAGAAAAACAAGAATGGGATGTCGAACTTGCACCACCACTTGCAGATGTTCCAGAAAATATACTTCAAAAATTATACATTTTCAAAAATGGTGTAAAAGGTGATGGAATTTATGGATTTCAAAATGAAGTATTTTCTAGTACACCATCACAAGAGTCAGAATACAGTGCACTAAATTCTATAATCGAAGTCACTTGGAAAGTTGGTCAAAAAGAAATTGAATTCGAGTCTACAACAGATATAATTGCAGCCAAAGAAGGTGGCAGAATTGAATTTGAGGAAACAGGAATTGTGTTAAATACTCCACAAATTATTTGGCCTGATGGACAAATGAAAGTTCGTCCAGATCAAGAAATTTCTGATGATATGTCTTACAGTGGAGGCCAAATAACTCAAATCGATGAAGAAGAAATGACTGTAACTTTTGTAGCTCACAGAGGTTGGGGACCTGATGGAAGAACTATTTACTATATTGTAACAGATGCAACACCATCAGGACCTGCTGAAACAATGGGGGTTGTCTCCTCTCCAAGTTCAGCAAATCTGATAGCTCACTCGGGAGCTGTTGATCTATTTCAATTCAAAAATGGAATTATCGGTTCAGGCCCATTAGGATTTCAAGCAGGTATTGCTGGAGCCGCACTTGGAGATGCAAATTATAGTCCCATGTGGAGAATCTACCTAGTTGAATGGAATGATGCAAAATCTGCAAAAATTCTAGAGACAAAGTCTGATATCGATTCATTTAGTAAAAAAGATATGCTCTCAGTTAGTATTGCCCGCCCAACTAACAGTGATTATATAGTGAATTGTCCCTTTATTGATCCATTCCAATAAATTCACTAAACGGATAAATTACTTGATAAAAAATTTCTTTTAAAATTGACTGGTAAACTCTACATTGTTGGTGTCGGACCCGGCCACCATGACCATATGACGTTTCGAGCAAAAGAAGTGATTGGTGAGAGTGACACAATTGTTGGATATGAAACTTATGTAAATTTGGTACAAGATCTCATTGAAGGTAAAACCATTCATCGTTATGCCATGACACAAGAAGTAGAAAGAGCTCATCAATGTATTGATCTTGCTAAATCTGGAAAAGTTGTTTCACTAGTTTCAAGTGGCGATCCTGGAATATATGGTATGGCAGGACTAATCTATGAAACACTTGCAGAATCTGGTTGGAATCCAAAAGATGATCTGCAAGTAGAAATTGTTCCTGGCGTATCTGCACTGAATTCATGTGCATCAATTATTGGTTCACCCCTAATGACTGATTTTGCAGTTGTAAGTATGAGTGATTTACTAGTACCATGGGAGATTATTTTAAAAAGAGTTCAAGCAGCAGCACAAGGTGATTTTGTAATAGTAATTTACAACCCTGCCAGCAAAAAAAGAATCCATCAATTACAAGATACAAGAAAAATTCTTTTAAAATATAGAAAACCCACAACACCTGTTGCAATTATCAAAGGCGCATTTAGGGAATCTGAAACTGTGGTCATGACAGACTTGGAAAATTTACCAAATCATTCAGATCAGCTAGGCATGATTAGCACTGTAATTATTGGAAACTCATCAACATACACTTACAAAGATTTGATGATTAACCCAAGAGGTTACAAATCAAAATATAATTTAGAAGAGCAAACTAATCAAAGTCTCAAAGTTTAAAGCTTTTCTTGATTGTCCCCTCTAGTTCTTCACTGAGATTTAATTTCTCTCTTATTGGGGAAACAATTTTTACTAAATACTCCCCTACTGTTTGTTTCAAATCTCCTGGATGTAGTTTACTTGCTGCAAAATCTTTTTCTAATTGATTATAATCAGTATATGATATATTGCCACCAAATTTTTCAGGCCTTTCTACATTCATCTCATTAAATTCATGAAAGATTACAGATTTCGAGATTTCAAGTAACGGATTACTTTCTATGTTAGCTTCTTCACACCATGCTTTGCTTATCTTCTTCCTGATTGCATCATTATCATCATGAATAAATATCCCTGAATTTGGATCTGCTTTACTCATTTTTCCTACTGTTTTACCATTACTTGAATCTGCAGGTTTTGAGAGTCCTGGCAATAACTTGTGATGAACTGCAACTGGAACTTTCCATTTCATTTTAGGAAAAATCTCTCTTACTAGCATGTGTATTTTTCTTTGATCCATTCCAGCATGTGCTATATCCACATCCAAATGATGAATATCAACTGCCTGCATTGCAGGATAAAGTAATTTGGCCACATCAATTTTTTTATCATTCTCTGATCTTCCCATTATGGTCAGAGTTCTCATTGTTCTTGCAATGGACATGTGTTTTGTAAATTTTACAAGTTCTGACCAATATTCTGTTTCTTCTTCATACAATTTTGATCCCAATACAATTTCTGCATCAGGGCAAACTAATTTGAAAGCATCCTGATAGTATTTTGAAACTTTACCAATTGTTTCCCAATCTCCTCCTAGTTTATCATTAATCAGAGTATGCCAATCAGCAAGAAAGATTTTACATTTTACTCCAGCTTTTGTAAAATCATTAATTTTAAAACCTGTACTAATTAGGCTACCTAGATGTAAGAAACCCGAAATTTCCAAGCCAATGTAATGGTTTGGAGATAAGTTAGTTTTGAATAATTCAACTAATTCTTCTTGTGTTACAATTTCTTCAGTAGGTGGTCTTTGAATCAAATCTACTTTTTCTGTAATATCCAAATCAAAACAACTTTTAAAAAGTAAACGTATAAAGTTATTTAAAATTTAAATTTAAAAGGTTTGAATAGAAGAGATCTCTTCTACTCCCTGTGACTCTTGAAGAAGGATTAGAGCTAATTCAAAATTATAAGAAAGGTCTTGAAAAATTCATTGAAACACTACCTGAACAATCCGTTCAACTAGGCTCAGAAATGATTCAAACTTTATCACTAAATTCAAAAAACGAAATTAGGAATTTAAAAGCAATAGAAAAAGCTTTGAAAAGAGAACCAAAACATAAATCTGGATAATCTCATTTACAGTTCTTTTTGTGTTTTCTTAGATCATCTGTAGTATCAAATTCTGCTCCACAGGCCCTGCATTTTTCTTTTTTCTTGTTGTGAGCTTTTTCTTGATGTCTCTTTAATCTATCAGAATCTGAAAGAATTGTCCCACATTTTTTACATTTTAATTTATTTTTATTAGAACCAAATAATCCCATATCCAAATTAGTTATACATAGTAAAAATAGTTTCTTATCAAATTCCAATCAAATGGATAATTTACTAAATTTCTGGCTGATCTAAGCTCTTTCTTGGTTTTATACTAAGATAAAATGCATGGCTACTAATGATAAATGATGCAAGAAACACTTTGGTTGCAAAAACTAAATTCCATGGCCTATCAGGATCTGGATAAGCAATTGATAATTTGTCAATATTTGGAACTATCCCATTTATGATCCCTGCAGTCATTTGTGCATTTAATACTGTAAAATTATACAACACTTCATAAAGAGAAATAATTGAAAATCCTAACAACATTAATTGAAGTAATGCCATTTTTGCACCAACAATTTTATCACCAGCAGTTCGTCTCCATCCAATTCTTGAAACACAGTACCATCCAATTATTGTAGAGAAAAATATCCAAGTTGTAACTCTTGCAAAATTTTCAAACGGAATAGTGGTGTTGTGAATTGCCTCTCCCATGACATATGTTCCATTTTCAATCCATTCTATCATGGTTACATAGACTCCAAAAACCAACGATGCTACCATTATAAATCCGCAAATATAGAAAATGTACAGATATACTTTGTAGCCTGAATCTGTTTTTTCAAGATTACGTGGTTTCATGATGCCGTTTGCCGAATTTCTAAATATAAAAATTCATGTTTCTGCGCTGAGATTTATAGACTAGTTATAATCAGAAACATTGTTGAAAATTGCCATTAACATTCCTATTATGGGTAAAGAAGAGATTAGAGTAGTCAAATCAATTCTAGAAAATGGGGCCTTGACATCTGCTGCCAATTTAGGTGGAAAATATGTTCAAGATTTTGAAAAATCTGCTGCATCTTTTACAAAATCAAAATATGCAATTGCCGTAAATTCAGGTACTGCCGCATTACAGGCAGCGTTATACGGACTAGATATCAAAAAAGGAGATGAGGTTTTAATTCCTTCATTTACATTTGTAGCAACTGCAAATGCAATAGTTTCAACTGGAGCTAAACCTGTTTTTGTTGATATTTTAAAAGAAAATTATACGATAGATCCAGATGACTTGGAAAAAAAAATTACTAAAAAAACTAGAGCAATAATTCCAGTTCATCTTTATGGAAATGTAGCTATTATTGAAAGACTTTCTGAAATATCTAAAAAGTACAACATTCCAATCATTGAGGATTCTGCACAATCTTTAGGATCAACATACAAAGGAAAACACACTGGAACTTTCTTTGAAATGGGATGTTATAGTATGTATCCTGCAAAAGTCATTACGGCAGGAGAGGGTGGTTTTATTGTAACCAACAACAAAAACCTAAAGGACAAACTGTTAATGATAAGAAATCATGGGATGGTAAATGGATGTGATACTAGAGTATTTGGTCTGAATTTACGATTACCTGAAATCAATGCTGCAATTGGAACCGTACAAATGAAAAAACTTCCAAAATTTTTAAAATCAAGAAAAGATAATGCTCGACGTTTATCAAAACTAATCTCTGATCTTAATATTGCATTACCTGTAGAACGAAAAAATGAAAATGTAAATTGGTATCTTTATACAATTTCTACTACTAATCGTGATAAAGTTTTGAAAAAATTAAATGATAAAGGAATAGGTGCTACATCATATTATCCTGTACCAGTTCATAAGACTCCTTTTTACAAACTTGAAACAAAGCTTCCTGTTACTGATTGGGCAGCATCTCATGTACTATCTTTACCAATCCATCCAAATGTAACTCAGAAAAATATTGAATTTATTGCTAAAACTATGCGTGAAATCCTATGAATGTCATAGGTGAAGCTGTTGGGGAACTCTGTAAGCTCATTTTACCCATCAATGAAGAATTTTACCTTGGAGATCCTAGTTCTGGTGTAGCAATTTGTACTCTCTCAAGTATGGATTTGCTCAAAAAATTCTCAAATTCTGAAATTCTAAATGAAATATCTCTTGTAGGACGTTTACTCTCTGAAAATAAAGGAATTGATTCTATAATCAAATATGTCAACAAAAATCCCCAAGTTCACACAATAATTGTTTGTGGTAAAGAGGTCTGGGGACACAAATCTGGCCATTCACTATTTCAGATTCACAAAAATGGAACAGACAAAAACAACAGAATAATTAATTCTAAAAGTCCAGATCCATTTCTTAGAGTCTCTAAATCAGAAATAAAATATTTTCAAGACAATGTTAGTCTTGTAGATTTGATTAATGTGACTGATTTTAAACTGATTTTGAATAAAACTAGACTTTTTTAGTAACCATCTAACTGTCTTTGACGATTAATCTCGTTTTTCTTTTTGTATTCATTTAAAATATCATCAGGTGTTAGTTTTAGTTCTATAGATGCTTGTACAACAAAATGCCAAATATCAATTAATTCTTCTCTAGCTTCTGCTTTGTTGAATTCGACTGGGACTTTCCACCATTTCCAGTTAGTTGTTCTTTGTAGCTCTACTGCTTCATGTATGATGGCAGTACACAAAGCAGAAATTTTTCCTTCAGTATCTTTTGGATATCTATCCAAGCTCATAATATCTGATAATCCTTTTTGGAGTTGGAAAATTGCCTCTAGTCTATCTTTTTCTTGTGACAATGATAAATTAATTTGAGAAATAACTGAACTTAAGTCTTTTTAGAAGCGAATCATTTTTTCATAATTTTTGATACGCTTTTCAATATCGCCATTTTTTATTTTTAATAATCCCTCAATACCATATTGCTCAACAGCAAATGATCCCAAAACATTTCCATACACCACTGCTTTTTTGATATCTGATATTTTGGTCGATTTTTTACTTGCAAGATATCCTATCATTGCTCCTGCAAAAGAATCCCCCGCACCTGTAGGGTCTACAACATCTTCTAAAGAAAATCCTGCTGTTGGAAAAATTACATCATCATAAAACATTAGAGAACCGTGCTCACCTTTCTTAATAATGACATATTTTACCCCCCACTGCATCATTTTTTTGGCACATTTTATCAAATTGAATTCTTTTGTTAAAAGCTTGGCTTCATCATCATTAATCACAACAGCATCCACTGATTTAATCATTTTAATTACTGCATCACGTTTTGTAGAAATCCAATAGTCTATGGTATCACACATAGAAAATTTAACTTTATCAAATTCTTTGATTAGTGAAATGTTTTGTTCTGGATCGTTATTTGCAAGATACACAAACTGAGATTTTTTATAATCTTCAGGTACGGTTGCTTTAAAATCACCAAGTACATTTAATTCTGTTTTCAAAGTCGTTCTTGTACTAAGAGTACTGTCATATTTTCCATCATAACGAAATGTTTTACCATCTTTGATGGTCAGTCCCTTCAAATCAAGATATTTTGATAAAATTTTATGGTGAGATTTAGGAAAGTCTTTTCCGACTATGGCAATTAAACCTGTATCTACAAAATTACTAGCCGATATAGCTGCAAATGTTGCTGCACCTCCCAAGACATTCTTTAATGTTTTTTTAGGAGTTCTAATTGTATCTAATGCTGTAGATCCAAAAACAGTAAGCATTTGCTGAGAAATTAACTCTGATGTATAAATTCTCTTGCTTGTTCTTCTGTAGGATAGTACACAAATGGAACATCTATTGATGTAACTAACAAATCATATTTTGTTACTCCTGAAATCTTTATTGAATGTGATTTATCTGAATCAACATCTGTATGAAAAGTTCCTTTTACCAAACTACTATCTAGTGGCTGTAAAGTAAATGAGTCTAGATCTCCCTTTCCAATAATTTCATCATTAGAGATTATGAAAAACTCTGTTTCCCCTGCAGTTAATAGCAATAATGAAGGATTTTCAAATTCCAATTCCACATTATAGTTTGAGCCTTTTTCATTTGTATCTAATAATTCACTCTGACTAATGCTTACTTGTATCTGAGAAGCTGATGCATACTGTGAATATCCAAAAATACTCATGCCTAACACGATTAGAACAATTATGCCTGCTTTTTTGGATGATTCCATGACTAGTTTTTTCAAATTTACATTTAACCTAACAGGAAAAAAATCACAATAAATTGTGTAAAAGTTTTGATCTAATCTTAAAGCTCCTTAGAGCTAACAGAATAAATGAAAATTAAATGATGAAATTACAGTGGCTAGAATTAAACTCAAACTAGGGGAAAATGAAATTGAGGTCGACTCTAGAGACTTTTATGTAGATAATCAATCACTTGGTGAAATTATTGATAATGTTTCTCAATATTTACATGAAAATCAAGCCAAAATTGTATATAAACCAGAATCGCCCCAACTCGGTTTAGAATATCTAGATGATGTTGAAGTATATGAGCCTGAATTTAATGAACCAAAATACATTACTTTGCCTGAAATAAAATCAAAATTAAAAATTTTAGAAACAAGCAAATTTTTTGATTCTCCTAGAACAGTTACTCAAACTGTTCAACAATTAAGAGAATATGGTTGGGCTGCTAGTCCATTAGATGTATCAAAAGCATTGGCAAAAATGGCCTCTAGTAAAGAAATATTGAAAAATTCTAAAGAAAACCTCACTCATTATTTCACTCAAGAACAACTAATAACTAACTAGAAACATAATTGCATTTTCTACATTTAGAAAAAATCTCTCCATCTAAATGATCGAAATGTGTTTTACATTCTTTACATGTATGATGCATGTCAAAATAAGAGTCTTTTTCAACTTTTCCAACTTTATTTGATTCTAAATCTGTACTTTTACACTTTATACAATGACAACCACATTCAATTTTCATGATTATTCTTCAACAATATATGTATAATTGAAATGACTATACAAAGTATTGGAAAAGAAAAGAGAGATACCAATAGAAATTGATGATCACTTTAAGCTTTTTGGAAAGGAACCATGGGAAGTTGATTATGGTGAAAAATGTGCTGTATGTGATGTTCGTATTGATGAATATGGTTTTTGTTCTTGTGGTTCTAGTGGAGACTAAATTTTCTAACTAGCGGAGCCATCAAAATTATTAAAAATCCAACTGCAAATGGTGCAATCATTGAAAATTCAGGTACTACTGTAGTTCCCATTATTGTAATTTCTCCCAAAGTATCTGGTTTGATGTTTATCCAAACATGAGTTCCATTGTTGATATATTCATGAAAATATATTTTTTCACCATCAAGAAATATTGTATATGGATTCCACAATAACTCTAGAGGTATTATAGTAGTGACAAACTGATCGTTGTCATTTACTTTAAAGCTAATTTGTTTTCTGGGTTGATTAAATTCAAATCCTTCTATATCTGCAAATGTATTAATCTCAACTATAAATTCTTGATCTTCCCAACTAACGTGTTCATAATGTTTTGGTTCATCAATTAAATATTCTAAAACCATCTGACATCCATGACATCTAAAACCATTATTTCCGTCTAAGAAAATTGGCCTTTCATTTACAAATAATAATTCTGCTTCTTCAGGGATGACAAAAGTTACCGTGTGAACATATTTAAAATCCCATGTCCAAATATTATCTTCTAGCATTAATACATCATCAAGATTGTACTGTACAAATAATTCACCTTGGTTTGGTAAGATAGAGACTGAGTTACTCTCTTTTGAAATCTCAATTGATTCATGTCTTCCTACTGCATCAATAAATTCTAAATTGGAAATTACACCGTCCATCAATTTTAGTTGTATTGGTTCATCAGAATTTCTAATTTGATGTACTACAACCACCTCTCCTGCGCTGTCAATTGTCACTTTAACCAATTTTTGGCTAATTTCAGAGATGAGTTCTGTTTGGGCACTTACTTGTGGAACTAGTAAAACTAGTAATAATATCAAAAGACTAGAAATAATTTTTAGGTTCATTTATTCTAATGTGACATGAATCATTGATGTTTTTTCTAGAGGGCAATCACTGCCATCTTTCTCAAGATTGACAATTTTATCTGCTATATCCATTCCTTGTATTACTTCTCCAAATACGGTATATTCTCTATCTAAAAATGCACTATCTGAAGTGACTATGAAAAATTGTGAACCTGCACTGTTTGGATCTTGCGACCTAGCCATAGAAACTATGCCTCGTAAATGGGATCTTGAACTAAATTCAGCCTTGATACTGTATCCTGGCCCTCCCATTCCCCATGATCCTTTGTTGTCTGTTTTTGTATTGGGATCGCCTCCTTGAATCATAAATCCTGGTATAACTCTGTGAAAGAGAGTCCCATCATAAAATCCGTCTCTAGCTAACTTTTCAAAATTTCTTACAGTTTCTGGAGCTAATTCAGGTAGGAGTTTAAATGAAATCTTTCCTAAATTAGTTTCAATGTTTACTGTACCCATTGAGTTGAATCTACAAACACATCTTAATAGTCTTTTGCGGAAATGACTTGGAATATTATTATAGATATTTTAACAATATTGAAAAATTTATAACTATCTATACGATTTTCGTTAGAAAATTTATCTATGTAAACTTTGGGAATTTTTTGTTTTAACATTATTTATACAATTTGAATTTATTAGATATGACAATTTTAAAATTGTAAAGTTATAGTGTTATATAGAAGAATTAAAATTTAGTATTTATTGAATCGCACAAACCAAAGCACGATAATTAAGGCAGCGATTAATTCTTATCTTGACAAAGGGGTAATCGACAAGCAGGATATCTATAGTAAGGTAGTTGATGAACTCGGAGTTCCAAGACCAACTGTGAGAAGAGTCGCAAGGGATCTTAGAACTGAACTGTTGCAAAAAATCAAAATCTTACAATCAGATGCACCAAAAACAACCAATTCTACCACTGAAGAAGACGAATAAATTCGGCTCTTTTTTCTTTTTAATTATATTTTTTTGTGATTTTTAGCATTACTGTTATAAATAATGAGATTTGTAAATAATTATGGGATATGCTGGTAACCATTTAGCCACATTAGTGACTGGAGTTTTTGCAGCCATACTAACAGGTCTCTGGCCATACTTTGTTGACTTTGCACCACTTCTCAATTTTATATTCATAATGGCAGTTCCAATTACATGGTTTCTGACATTTACATGTTGGATTTCTCAAAAGAGCGCTGATTACATGCATAATCACGCACCATTACACAACGAAAAAAAAAGCTTGAGTCACACACAAACAATTGAAACTATAACAACAACAACTATGGGATCAAAAGTTGCTACTTTAGAAATTAAGCAAATCCAAAATGAACTATCTCTTGAATTAAACACCGTAAAAGAATCTGTAAAGCTCAAAGACAGTGAAATTGAAAGATTAAATCAAAAAATATTAAATCTTGAAACTATGGTTCAGATAGAGTCACTGAAAACTGAATTAGCCAATCTCAAAACGCTAGCATCTAAAAGAAAGTAAATAGATCCTAATCTTTGCAATGGCAACAAACTTTGCCATGATTTTCTTTACAGCTTGGACAACTGACTGCCCCTCCAAAATGACATTTACATGAACATAATTCAGTTGGATCTTTTTTTGAATTCAACAATATATCTATAAATGATATCCATATTTGACTTTTGCAGCTTTGATGGAAAATCAATTAATTTTCATAAGCGATATCTGAAATGAGATCATTAGAATAATGAGACATTCATTTATTGATGATATTATTTCTTTATGTGATTTATTTCTAAAATCAATCTATAATAAAACAAATTATAATATTGTAAAATAAAATCTCAATCCATTACACCAATTCTGGAAATTATTTTATATTTACTAAATTTTTCACCAACGTTTAATCTAAATTTATTAAACAGCATTCAAATTATTGAAACAAATTTTTTAATAGTAAACTATGAAAACTTTATTTTAATTAAGATCAAGCAAAATTTATTTTTGATGTAACTTTGATGCAATTTCTAAAGTTTCATCTACCATCTCTCTTAATCTATTTTTTGCATCACCATCATCAGTTACTGAATTTTCTTTTATAGACTCTGTAGTTAGAAATACAGCTTTTGGATTTGTTATTATTCTGAAATATGACATTAACTGTGTGATTAATGTTTGGACATTTACAAAACCAATATTCCCTGAGGCTAAAATTGTAATTCCGGCAACTTTTCCTGGTGTTTTTTTGTAATTTATATATTCAAAAAGATTTTTCAATGCTGAACTAAAGAACGAATTATAAATTGGTGAACCAATTAACCACACATCTGCATCCATAATATCACTTGCAGCATTTTTTGTTGTTTCATTATACTCTATGTCTGGTCCTCTATAGTATTCAATTTGACCCTCAGAGAGGTTGATAAATTTTGTATCTTGATTTTTTGATTTGGCATATTCAAAAACATATTTCATTATCACTTGTGTATTTGCATTTTTTCTTGGACTACCAGAAATTACAACAATTTTCATGTATTTACCCATTTGTCTTTCTATTTAAATTCCTACATACTGTTGAAGCTAAACGGGCTTGGAGGGCTTCGATCCCTCGACCTGTAACTTAGGAGGCTACTGCGCTATCCATGTTGCGCGTCAAATTGACTCTGCGCTACAAGCCCAACAAAAAAAATATTCTTAATTATTTAAGCGTAATCAAGATTATCCTTGATCATATTTTGAATTTTAACCCAATCTTTGTTCTCTTTGTCATTCCATTTTTCAAAAAATACAACATCTTTCAATTTCAGTCTGGGTAGCCAACCTTTAGTTTCCAGATCTGGTTTCTCGGCAAACTCATCAACATATCCTAAACACAGGTATGCCACAGGTATGACATGCTCAGGCAAATCCAAAGTTTCTTTTAATGTCTCATTTGATAGAATACTTACCCATCCAAGCCCTACTCCTTCTGTTCTAGCTGATAACCACAAATTTTGAATTGCACAACACACGCTGTAGAGTCCAGCCTCTGGAATGCTTGATCTGCCAATTACAAATGGTCCAAATTTTGTGGGATCATATGTGACACACAGATTTACAGGCGATTCTAAAATACCTTCCAACTTGAATGAAAGATATTTTGATTTTTTTGGCTCCTCTACTAATTGAGATGATCTGTCTTTTTCTTCTTCAAAAGATTTTTTTATTTTATTTTTTGTATCCAGATCTTTTATTAAAATAAAATTCCATGGTTGAGAAAATCCTACTGAAGGAGCATGATGTGCAGCATTAAGAATTTTTAATAAAACCCCATCTTCAATTGGTCTTGAGGCAAAGTGGGATCTAACATCTCTTCTTGAATAAATTGCCTTATAGAGGCCTCTTTTTTCTTCATCTGTGAAATTTTCTGTCATCTACTTGGTACCTTCATTCTTTCTTCTGTTAAAGGTTAATAATATCAATTATTTGATTTAGTTTTCAATGGGCCTGTAGTCTAGCTGGTTAGGATACCGCCTCGACATGGCGGTGATCATGAGTTCGAATCTCATTAGGCCCACTTTTATCTAATAACCTGTTTTGAAATCTTTGTCAGTTTCACTCCATGAAGTCTGGACAGTGATGTTTCCTTGAGCCGAAAAACTAGTAATTTTTTGGTCAATTATATCATCATAAATTTCTGAATCTATTTTGTTAAGAATAAATATATTTTTTAATGGAATCTCTGCACCTGAATAAAATAAAGCTCTTCCAGGTAATGCAACATCTGTCGTGGAATATAATCCAGCACCCAATAATTTATCATCACCATACAACTGGTAATCTATTATTGCAACTGTTAATGTTTTATCACTGGGATTTTTTACTAAAAATGTAACCTCAAGTTTGGCTTGATTATCTACTGTGTTTACATCCAATAGTTCCACACTTGTTAATTCAATCTCGACTAGATCAAGATCTACATTATCTAAACTGGCATAGTAAATAATTCCACCCATCAGTGCAAAAACTCCAGCAATAGCTAGATACACTGTCATCTTGCTTTGAAGTGCCATTTCATTGATTTGATATTTGTACAACTAAAAAAGGTTATCAAGATCCAAATACATAATATTTGATTTAAAATATCATAATCTATGACCGCAATAGAGCAGGCAATTATCACTTGGATTCATCTCGTAGCTGCTGCAATCTGGATTGGCGGTTCTCTATTCATTGGAATAGTATTTTCCCCGCTTTTAAAATCAATGACTAGTTCTGTTGAAGAACGAATGCAAATCATGATTCGTGTCGGCAAACGATTTAACAAAATTGCTGTTCCTTCATTGATAATTTTAATGATTACAGGTTTGTATACTTCACAAGCACTAGTTGTAAGACCTGATCTTCTTGTTTTAACAAGCTATGGTACCTTTCTGATCATTAAAATAATTCTTGTCATTGCATTAATCATCACATATGCTGTTCATGTCAGAGTAATTCGTAAAGATGTTGAAGAAAAAATTATGTCCAATCAAATGTCAGAGCCTGAAATTCAAAAATTAAGGAAAAAAATTATTATTCTAGGTGAAATTACCGTAGTATTATCTATAGCAATTCTATTTTTTGCTTCACTGCTTGATGCTGGAGTCTGAGATTCCCTCAATTATTACTTTAAACCCATCTCTTGTTTTTCCAATACCGTATTTACAACCAGTAATTTTAGATGTCACAAACAAATTTGTCTCTAAATGTTTTGTAACTTTTTTTACTGGAAAAATTGTTTTTCCTGCTGCAGCAGCAACCAAGCTAGCAGGAACCACCAACATGTCTGCTAAATTATCATCAATTGAATAATTTTCAATAAAATTATCTATATCTAACTCAAATTCATCAGTTTTTTTATTATACAATCCATCAATTCCTATTATCGAATCATCATCTATGCTGTAAATTAACAGAGATGCACCTGAATCTAATGCCTCTTCAGATCTAATTTCTACATTAACAATGAAATTTGCATCAGTCAATTTCTTTACAATTTGATCTACTTTATTTTTAATTGTGTTAGTTGCAAGTTTTGAAAATGAGCAAATTAATTTTACTTTTTTTGTTTTTCTTTTTGAAAATAATATTGATTTTATATTAGATGGATCAACTTGTAATTTTATTTCTCCACCGCCTTTAGGATAATAACCTCGTTTGATTAATTCAAGTGAAAAATTTATTCCCATTCTTGAATATGCTTCTTTTAGTATATGCTGAGTATAATTTGTTGTAGGACTCCAAAGAACATCTGTTCCACCCCTAATTCTTAACTTGAGTTGTTTTTTTGAGATTGCGACAACTGGAATTAAAACCTGTAAAATTAATGGAATACTTCCAGCAGTACCAACATCTTCAACTAATTCTAGATTTTCTATATTGCCTGGAATAAATTTTATTTCTGTAGATCCTATTTTTGCTCCAACCACTTTGGCATTTGCAACTTTTTGAAGAATTTTGATTGCTGTAAGGTGCTGTGGTCTTAATCCAGAAATTTTTCTATTTTTTCTAATGTTTTCTAAATGAATTGACTGTTTTGTAATACATGAAAGTGCAATTGCTGATCTAATGATTTGTCCACCACCTTCGCCATGACCCCCATTAATTTTTAAAAAATCCATAATTCTTTCTATTTACAGCTATTTATGATAGTTTTTTAAAAAGAAATTTTCTATAGATGATATGAATGGGTTACTGATAGGGCGATTCCAACCTTTCCATTTGGGTCATCTAAAAGCACTACAATTTGCGTTATCCAAAGTTGATAAATTGTGGGTAGGCCTAGGAAGCTCAAATAAGCATGTGGAAAAAAATAATCCATTTACTGCTGCTCAACGAGAAGAAATGATCATCTCCTCCATTAATAATTCAATGAAAGAAAAAATTTCAATTTATTTTATTCCGGATGTAGATAATCACATTAAATGGATTGAAAAAATAGATGCCATAGTACCAAAGTTTGATATAATTTTTTCAAATGATGATTTGACCAAACATCTGTATTTAAAAAGAAATATCAAAGTCCTCTCGATTCCTTTTATCAACAGAGAATCATTATCTGGAGTAAATATTCGTGATCTAATAATTAGCGATCAAAATTGGGAGTCTCTAGTTCCTGATGGTACCCGAAATTTTTTGAAAAAGACTGGTGCTAAAGATCATTTGAAAAATCTCTAATTATAAATAAACCCCAATCAAACCGTTGATAGATAATAATGGAATATCTTTCAATGCTTCCTGGTCCAACAAATGTACCTAACAGAGTAATGAGGGCAATGCTAGCACCTATCATTAATCATAGAAGTGATGATTTTGTGAAATTGTACACTGATGTAGTTGCAAAAACTCAGCAAGTATTTGAAACAGAAAATGACATTGTAGCACTATCGGCATCAGGAACAGGCGCAGTAGAAGCAGGCGTTATTAATCTAGTTAAAAAAGGTGATAAAATCATTATTCCTGTTAATGGAGAATTCAGTAACAGACTAGCAACACTAATTGAAAATCAAGGGGCTAACATAGTAAAGCTACAAACTCCGCCGGGGGAAAATGCAACGTTTGATCAAATTAAAGAAGCGTTTGATAATAATAAAGATGTCAAAGCATTCTATGTTGTTCACAATGAAACCTCAACAGGAACAATGGTAAATTATCTTGATAAAATATCTGATTTAACTTCAAGAAATGATGCATTCTATATTGTAGATTCTGTTTCATTACTTGGTGGTGCTCAACTTCCTGTAGACAAATGGAATATTGATGTATGTATGACTGGTGCACAAAAAGCAATTGCTGCACCTCCAGGAATTTCACCAATATCAGTCAGTGCCAAAGCTAAGAAATACATGATTGCAAATCCCCCAAATACAATGTACTTTAATCTAGCACGATATTTCAAATATTATGATGAGGAAAAACACACTCCTTTCACACCTGCACTCCCATTACTTTATGCATATAGAGAAGCATTATCTATAATGCTAGAAGAAGGACTAGAAAATGTCTATAATCGCCACAAGGTTTGTTCAGATGCATTATACACTGGATTATCTGCAATTGGTCTCTCTCCATTTGCAAAAGAAAAAGATCGTTCAATCTCAATTGTTGCATTAAACTATTTGGATGGTTTGGAAGATAAAACTTTTCGAAGTACGCTTGCTGATAAATTCAAAGTACTAGTTGCAGGAGGATTCGGTGATCTAAAAGGCAAGGTGTTCAGAGTTGGATGTATGGGAGAAGTTAGTCCATACCACGTAATGAGAACCATCTCTGCAATCTCATCTACATTAGCAATGATGGGATTTGATGTTGATACCCAAGCAGGACTCAAAACTGCAGAAGAAAAACTCAAAGTTCTCTAAGCACTGCTAATCTGATATTGTATAGTGAATCCTTTACATTTAGTCTTGAATCAATAGACAATACTGAAATTTTGCCTAATTAACGACTGAAACTTTAACTTTCATAACTAAATTGATTTAGATTCATTTGGTTTATCCTTCCATAAAACATTAAATATTTGAAAACGTAGGTAAATTATGTCATCCATTAATTCTTTAATCACAAATCTTACTAAATCTAGTTTAATTGCAGATTGTCCTAACTGTTATGAGGAATTTGCTCTTGCAGAATCTCTACTTTTTGATGGAACAAAAAAATTCCCTAAACCTGCTGAATCGATAAAATTACAACACGAATCAGATCTCAAAGAAAAAACCCATGAATTATCTGAAAAACATAAACAAGTACCAGTCAGATCAGAAAGAGCAGCTGTTTCTGTTGGAATTGGTAAAGTTGTAGAAAAAATCTTACCAACTCACAAAAATTTTGACATCATTGCATCTGATTGCAGGTTTCTTGCTGAGCCTATTGACATGATAGTATTTAATGGTGCATCTGAAAATAAAATCAGTCATATCTCATTTATGGAAATTAAAACAGGCGCTGCAAGACTAAATGCACATCAAAAAATGGTTAGAGATGCAGTAAATGACAACCAGGTAAAATGGAACTCGATGTAATTGTCGTCATTTCTTGATTCATTTAATCAAATAAAATCAATTCTTTGTATATGTCCTAAATGTAATGATATTTCAAGATTAAGTGACATGCATTTACGTGCAAAAGAAAAAGCTCCTGTTACTTGGCTTGATACATATGAAAAAAATTTAGATAAATTTGCAGATAAAGAAAATGAATTTGCAATAGAAGAACAAAAAATTCGTGAAGAAGCTATACAAAGAGGTAGAGAACAAGTACCAAAATTAGTCAAAAACTCAATGGACCCTCGTATTGTTGCTCTGAAATATGATCCATATGACATTAAAGCACTGTTACATCCAATTGATTTTGTAGTTTTTGATGGAATGAATAAAAATGACATGAAAGATGTAGTTCTTTTATCAAGAAAAACTGAAAATCCCCATCTAACTACTCTACAAAAAGGAATTGCAAAAGCAGTAGAAGAAAAATTATATGATTGGAAAGTTGTTAGAGTATCAAATGATGGAGATATAAAATATGAATAGAATCTCTAGTTGTTTATAGTAATTTTGATTCTGTTGGATATCTATCGCCTAAACACCAGAAATTAAATTTAACAGCGATAGGAATCTATCAATATCATGATGTGCCTCAACACGTTACGATGCATGTTTTATTGTTAGGTAACTATCATCATGCCAATTCAATTATAGATACAATAAAGTTGAATAATTATTTCATAAAGATGTATAGTGTTGAAATCTAATTGGCACTCTTTTTAGTTACCAAGTTTACGTTTGATTTTACAATATAACTTAGAAGGTTCTTATCACAGTTGAATAGATTTTTTGCATTCAATTTTATATCCAAAGTACTACTACTATCTGACATCTTGATAAGAATAGAAAGATCTTACTAATAACAATACTGTTGCTCATAGTTTTAAAAGCATCCTTTAAGAAAATTATACAATGCATCTCTGCATTCTTTTCTCTTTGTCTGCTTTTTTATTATAATTGACTCCTCACAGATTTAGTTGGAAGCATGATGTTTTTCTAGAACAAATTTCTTGAAATTATTGATCGTAGATTGAATATTTTCTCATGAGTTTGTAGATAATGAGGCCAATTCTTCTTTGATAATTCTTTTTTGTTTTCTTTTTGGCAAGAATGCTCCTTTTTTCTCCCTTACTTGATGATAATTCTTAATAAAATAACCATTTCCAAATTTATGGCAACTAATTGCGTATACCATCCAAGTTTAACTTAATATAAGGAAATTCGAAACCGATCACATTGACTTTCAACAAAGGCTCTTTAATTCTAGTTGACTATACAGCAAAGGTAAAAGATACAGAAAAAGTATTTGATACGACAATTGAGGAAGATGCAAAAACGCATTCTATTCACGAAGAAAATTTAGAGTATCAACCAAAGCTAGTTTCTATTGGAGAAGTTTCTTATCCTGTTCTTAAGGGACTTGATGAAGCACTTGCAAAAACTGCTGTTGGTGAAAAACTCACAATTGAAGTAACTCCAGAGAAAGGTTTTGGTCTAAGAGATTCTGGCAAAGTTAGGATGATTCCCATTAGAAAATTAGGAGATGATGCAGAAAAAGTCTCCATTGGTGATTCTATCGAAGTTGATAATAAAAAAGGAATCATTCGTTATATTGGATCAGGCAGAGTTCAAGTTGATTATAACCACATTTATGCTGGAAAAACAATTCTCTATGATGTAAATGTCATCAAATCTCTAGATACTCCAAATGATAAGATTGATGCTATTATCAAAAATCGATTACCTATAGAAGATGCAAAAATTTCATTTGATTTAAAAGATAAACAAGTGGACATTGCAATTCCTAAAGAAATTTTACGTGCTGATGGATTACAAATCATGAAACACTTTGTCCAACTTGATATTTTCAAATTTGTTCCAACCTTGGAAAAACTAAGTTTTGTTGAAACACATATCAACAAACAACAACAAACCCCAGAGAGCAAACCTGAACCAAAAGATGTAAAAGCTCCTGAACCAAAAGATGTAAAATCTCCTGAACCAAAAGATGTAAAAGCTCCTGAACCAAAAATAAATTAGATAACTCCTGTACTCTCTGCTAAATTTTGTGCCACTCTTTTTGTCATTTTAATTTCCTTTAGAATAGTATATCTTTCTGGTCTAAGATCTTGTGCAATCATTAGAGCTTTTACAATCATATCTGGTTTTAGACCAATTTGTTTTGCAGATGTTGGAGCTCCTACACATTTCAAAGTCTTTGTAATCTCTTTCCAATCTTGTCCCTGTAACTTTCCTATCATAATAGAGCCTAATCCACACTTTTCACCATGCAGTCCTATTCCGGGAGCAAGCTTGTCAAGTGCATGTGAAACAAGATGTTCTGCACCTGAACATGGTCTGCTGCTTCCAGCAATACATGATGCAACTCCTGCACTGATCAACCCCTCCACAATCACTCTGGCATCTAATCCTTTTTTTGCAAATTCAGAAGCATTCTCCATGACAATTTTGGCACTCATCAGGGCTAAATCTGCAGCATATCTTCCATAGTACTCTTTCTTCTTTTTGTGACCTAGTTGCCAATCTTTTACAGCTGTAATATTTGCAATAAGGTCTCCACAACCGCTTGCTAGTAGTTTTGTTGGAGCCTTTTTGATTACATCAATATCTACAAAAACTCCCATAGGTGCAGTTGCCACTATGGAATGTGGTTTGTCACTTTTTACTGACACGAAAGGACTAGCCATCCCATCATGGGATGCTGCAGTTGGTAAACTCACCAATGGTTTACCCAAATTGTACGAAATCAGTTTTGCAGTATCTACAGAACGACCTCCTCCAATCCCTACAACAAGATCAGAATTATCTTTTTTAACGTTTTTTTGAATTTGATTTAATGATTTTATTTGATTATCTATTGATGTATGCCAAATAAATTGAATTTTTTTTGATTTTAATGATTTTTCGACTTTTTTCTTTAATATTTTTTGAACATTTATTCCAGCAATCAAGGATACCTTTTTTGATTTATTTAATGAAATGAGAAATTTACCAAAATCATTGATATTCCTTTCCCCAATCTCTATGAGCCTAGGCAGTTCCATTTTGTGTGATTGCATGCGATCTTGATTTCTTGTCATTATTTATGATTTCAAGGGATCAAAAAGTTATTTAAAAGGGTAAAATGTCATTTATTTCATCTTAATAGGTGTATTTTGTCAAATAACGTTGAAGAAAAAATTCTGCATGGGACTACCACAGTAGGTATCAAGGCTATTGATGGTGTTGTACTGTGTGCCGACATGAGAGCTAGTGCAGGCTATTTTATCGCAAATAACAATACTATGAAAATCCAAAAAATTGATCAACATGCTGGGCTTACCTTGGCTGGTGGCGTGGCAGATGCCCAAAACATTGTCGATATCCTACGCTATCATTCTAATCTCCATAGAGTTGACAAGCAAAATTCAATCCCCATTCGTTCACTTGCAAGACTTTGTTCGTTGATATTTCATCAAAACAGAGGTTATCCATTTATGGCAGATATCTTACTTGGTGGATATGATGCAAATGGTCCATCATTATTTAATATCGATATGTTTGGTTCAGTTGAAGAGAAATCATATGTTACAACTGGTAGTGGTTCTCCAGTAGCTTATGGTTTACTAGAAGAAGAATATAAAAAAGATCTAACAATTCAAGAAGCAAAACAAGTAGCTCTAAGAGCTGTCAGAGCCGCAATAATTAGAAACATTGGCACAGGTGATGGAATTAACATCGCCGTTATGGACAAAGATGGTTTCCGTTTGTTAACGGACGAACGAAAGAAATCAGTCATCAAACTTTAGTGATTTTATGCAAAAAAAATATCAAGAAAAAGAGTTACCTCCTACTAGCCAGAATATAATGGCTACCATACTGCAAAGTATACCTAAAGAGGCAAGTGTAACAAAAATTGAATACGAGGGACCACGAATTGCTCTTTATACAAATTCTCCACGTTACTTGCTTGAAAACAATGAGACAATTTCTAATCTTGTCAACATAATTAAAAAAAGAATTGTTATCAGGACTGATGAATCAATTAGAAAACCTGAATCTGAAGCAAGAAAAATTTTAGCAGATTTGGTTCCAAAAGAAGCAAATCTACAAGCAACTGTTTTTGATACAACCACTGGTGAGGTATCAGTTGAAGTAAAAAGACCTTGGTTATTACAAAGAAATGCAAAAGAATTCAATCATGCACAAGTCACTGAGGAGATAGGTTGGAGATTACGAGTTAGAAAAGCTACCACCATACCTTCACGTACAATTCAGATAATCAATGCAACACTCAAACAAGCCTCTTCTGAGAGAGCTAAACAACTTACACAAGTAGGTGATGAAATTTTCAGACCTCGATTATCTCCGAGAACCGAAGTATCCCTTCACACTCTTGGTGGATTTGGCCAAGTAGGAAGATCATCAATGTTGCTAACCACCTCTGAAAGTAAAATTCTCATTGATAGTGGAATAAACCCCGGTGCACGCTCTCCAATGGATGCATTTCCTAGGTTAGACTCTCTAGACATAACATTAGATGAACTTGATGCCATTGTTATTGGACATGCCCACCTAGATCACACTGGATTTTTGCCTGCATTATGTAAATATGGGTACAAAGGCCCGATTTATTGTACTGAACCAACACTACCCATGATGAATCTAATCCAATTAGATGCAATCAAAGTAGCTGCTGCTCAAGGCAGAACTCCAATTTATGCTGAACGTGATGTAAAACAGGTTATGAGACAAACAATCACCATACCTTATGGGACTGTAACAGATATCTCCCCTGACATCAAACTAGTCTTTGCAAATGCAGGTCATATTTTAGGATCTGCATTATGTCACTTTCATATTGGAAATGGTGACCATAATTTTGTTTATTCTGGAGATATTAAATTTGGAAAGAGCATTTTGTTTGAAGCTGCTAGTTGGAATTTCCCAAGAGTTGAAACTTTGTTGATTGAAAGTACGTATGGTCTTAAAGAAGATATTCAACCCACAAGACAACAAGTAGAGTCCTCTTTCATTAATGCAGTAAATAATACTTTGGCTGACGGCGGTAAAGTTTTGATCCCTATACCTGCAGTTGGACGTGCACAAGAAATTATGATGGTAATTGATCACTATATGAAATCTGGAGAAATGGTTGAAGCACCAGTCTTTACAGAGGGAATGATTTCAGAAGCATCTGCAATTCACGAATCTTACCCAGAGTACCTTGCACGAGAACTCAAACAAAAAATACTAGAAACTGATGATAATCCATTTGATTCTGAATACTTTACCAATATTGAGCATGCAGATGCCAGAGAAGAACCTATGAGGGATAACACACCATGTATTATCTTGGCAACATCTGGAATGTTAGAAGGTGGACCAGTTTTAGAATATTTCAAAAATATTGCACCTGATAAAAAGAACAAAGTATTGTTTGTCTCTTATCAAGTAAATGGGACTTTGGGAAGAAGAGTTCTTGATGGTTCTAAACAAGCAACTATGTTGGGTAAAGAAGGCAAAGTTGAAGTCATTTCAATTAACTGTGGTGTTGAAAAACTAGATGGTTTTAGTGGACACAGTGATTACAATCAGTTAATGTCATTTGTACAAAAATTAAGACCGAAACTCCGTCGTGTTCTAGTCAATCATGGAGAACGTAAGAAATCAGAAAATCTTGCCATGAATATTAGACGAACATACAAGGTTGCTGCACATTATCCACAAGTTCAAGAAGCAATAAAATTATTTTAGATCGTATTCTGGTTTCCAAATCTTTATGCCAGATGGAGCAATTATAATTCTCTCTTCTCCCAATCTTGCAATTTCAGCACCTTCTGTTTTTGCAATAGAATACAATTCTTCAACCACTTTACGAAGTTGTTCTACATCTTTTTGTGCCAAAGGTGTAACTCTTAGAATTAGAATCATATTTTTTTTGATGTCCTCTTTGATGGAATGAACATCACTGATGTCTCTAATTGTTATTGCCTTTAGATATGTAGAATTTTCTTGCTTTTGCATCCTTGTTCAAAATGAGATCTACTTATTCAAAAACTCTTCCTTTATTTCAACTAATTTTAAAAAAATCTCACGCCTACATTCTAAATTTAAGATAAGATTCTTCTTTTGCACATTCTGAATTAACCTCCTCAGTTAATTCTCCGTTTTTAATACAAATAATGCCATGTTGAGTTTTTGGTGCATCTGAATATCTTAGGGTTACACTTGAGGCAAACTCTACATGCAATTTTGCATTCTTTCCGCGTAAAATTGAAACTGGACCCACATAGTCCTTAGCTTCAAGTAAAATATCACCAGGTAATGCTAATGCTTTAATCATTTCATTTTCATCATTGTTTCTTCCAACAACAAATTTTGTTTCTTCATCTAATCTAAAATGTCTTCCAATCTTCAACAAATCAATTTCATTAATTGTAGGAGTTTGTACATGATCAAACAAATCTTTGGCCTTTATTCCAAATTGTGGTTCTGTTAGCAGACAACCGCCTCCTGCATTTGGAGGATTTTCAATTCCATATTCTTTAGCCATTTGTATTTGAATTTTTCTTTGTCTTCCTTTAATCATTCCAAGATTCTCTCTTTTGATCAAACCATCTTTTTCAGCATCTGTTGGTGGTAATAATCCTGCAGACAACGGTCTGAGAATCTTTCCTTTTAAATTAGATTCATTTTCAATAATGTGTAATGATGGTGCATGCTGACTCATTGGACGTTGACCTAACACTTCTCCTGAAATAATAAATTCTGCACCGATCTCTTCCATGTGTTTTTTTGCAGCATCAAACATCATTGTTCTACAATCAACACAGGGATTAAATCCTGCACCAATTCCATGCTTTGGATGTTTTAACATCTCAATGTATTGATCGCCGAGATAAACTGTTTTTAAATTTACATTAAGATCATCTGCCCTTTCTCTAATCTCAAAACCACATCCTCTACCACAATCGAAATCACAAAATGGAGTTTTAATTGCAACAGCTGATACATCAAAACCTTGCTCTTGCATCATTCTAACTGCAAGTTGACTATCTAATCCTCCAGATAGTAATGCAACTACTTTTTTCTTCTCTTCAGTCACTGCGATCTAGTCCAATTTTCCATATACAAACTTTACATCATACATAAATTGAGAATTGTAGATATCTCTGTATGAAACAACGCAGAAAAAATCTTCTAAAACATGCTCAGAAAATAAATTGTGATACTTTGGTTACATTTGAGCCTGAAAATTTGTTTTACATGACTGGATTTTGGGGTGAGGCAATTGGCTTGCTTGAAAAAAATGGAAAAACCACCATAATTGCACCCGAACTTGAAGTTAGTAGAGCAAAGGAAGAATCTGTAGATTGTGATGTAATTACAGCAGAACGAGGAGAAGGTCTAATTGCTTTAGTTGTTAAAAAAATCAAGAAAAACCAAGTTTGTACTGACTGTCAGAACTATTCAGTAATGGGGTCTTTAAAAAAATCAATTCCAAAAATAAGATCATCCACTGAACCATTTTATAATGCTAGAATCATAAAAGATGAAAAAGAGGTCAGAATTCTTAAAAAAGCTTCAAAAATTATTGATGAAATGTTTCAAATTTGTACTAAAATGCAAGTTGGTCAAAAAGAGTCTGAATTACAAACAGTTCTGATGACATATGCAATGGAACAAGAAATGTTTGACACTGGATACAAATCTACACTCAATCCATTAATCATTGCTGGAGGTCCAAATGGTGCATTACCTCATGCTCAAGTCACAAACAGAAAGTTCAAAAAAGGAGATCTTGTAGTGTGTGATCTTACATTAAGATACAAAGGATATGTCTCTGATGCAACTAGGACATTTGCACTTGGAAAAATTTCATCACAAGCAAATCAAGCATATGAGATTGTTAAAGAATCTCAAAGATTAGGTCTAAAAGCTGTTAAACCTAACATTGATTGCAAAGATGTTGATTTTGCATGTAGAAAATACATTGATGATCAAAATTATGGTCAATATTTTATTCATTCAACTGGACATGGAATTGGATTAGAAGTGCATGAATTACCAGCCGTTTCTTACAAAAGTAATACAAAATTAAAAGAAAATATGGCAATAACTGTAGAGCCCGGAATTTACATTCATAATAAATTTGGAATTAGAATAGAAGATTCCTTGATTGTAAAAGATAAACCAATTGTAATGCACAAATTTACTAAAAACTTGGTTACAATTTGAGTCTAGTCGTAATAGTTCACTAGATCAATAACGTGTTTTGCTTCTGAATTGTTTGATGTAATTTTTTCAGAGATTGTATTTACATTCCAGCTATAATTCATCTCACCATTGTATGATTTAAAATCAAGCACAACTTGATATTCTTTAGAATTTAGATTTGTAACAGTTAGATCAACTGTAGTTTTTTTATGATCAAAAATTTTCTCATTTGGATATTCTTCACTTATTTTATTCTCTATTGCCTCCATTACAGTTAATCCTGAGTTATTTGGACCATTATACATCATCAAGATATCTACAACTTTTTGATTCTCATCAGTTAGTTCTGGAAGACTCTTTTCAAGTGTTCCTTTGGTATATTCTGGAATGACAAATACTACTAACATTGCAACTAAAGCAAGATAAATTGGTGCTCTTTTTTTAAGAAATGACTTTAAATCATTCTTTTTTGGCTTTTCTTCTTTTTTCTTGATTTCTTTAACCATGTCTCTTCAATCTAATTTTTAACACTTGGAATTAAAACTTGCCGAGGAAGGCTCTGTTGGGTTGTGGAGATGGGGAGGGGCTCTAAAATCAATATATCTAATAATTCCACCAAGATACACTTAGTTACAACGCATCCTGAAAGGGAACAATTGTAGGGTATCGCACCCTGCTAGGCCAACTAGAATGCCTTGTGGCTTTTAGTTGGAGTTTTTTTAAATCATAAAATGAAAATTATTGAAACTTGTAATCTCGTTAAATTGTCGCTCTAAATTTTTTTGATTCATACATTTTCAATCTTTAGATCGTGATTTTACGCTTGGTCTTGCCAACCTAACAAACAAACTAGTTTAAATATCACTCAAACCATAAGACAAAATGGAATTTACAGAAGATGAGCAAAAAGAAATCTCATCAATTAAAAGCGAATTATCTGATGGTGAAATCATAGAAATTATTGCAAAACAATCTAGAGCAAAACCCGGCGGTACTATGGGATTTACTCCAAATACAATATTTGTTACAACAAACCGAGTGATCATAAAAAATCCAAGCATGTTTGGAGCTAGAAAAGACATTGAATTTTTTTATTACAGTGATATGGTTAGTGTAAAACTTGAAAAAGGAATGTTTTCAGCATCATTGTATTTTTCAATTCCAGGTTTGACCGAAATGAGTAAGGCTCAAAGAGGGGGTACATTTGGTCTGGCCTCTTTTGGTGGCGTAGCAAACCAAGCAGGGTCTGGTATCATTACTGGACTACCAAAGAATACAGCTAAAACAATGTATGACATAATCCGAAAACATATAGACGAGTCAAAATTTGCTAAAAATGCACCTGCACAACCTGTGGCAGATAATGATCCAATCAAGGCATTGAAAATGAAATTTGTTAATGGTGAGATAACACAAGAAGAGTACGAGTCAAAAAAGAAGATACTTGAAGAATAATTCATGAGAAATAACTTCCCCTCTCTACACCTATCTGTTTTATCCTTTAGTGTACAATAGATGGTTACACAATAAAAGTAATACAGGAATTATCCAGAGCAAAAAATGAATATAATTTTAAGTGTTGTTAAACTAATCTTACTGAATGTTATTTTAAATTATTCAGCAATCACACTAAATCATTAATTATGATATTGGTTTTAATCTATTTTTTTAAAACTAACTTTTGGTTTTTTTAAAATTATGTCTCTTCAATCTAATTTTTAGCACTTAGAATTAAAACTTGCCAAGGAAATAAAATCTCTTCATTTTTCTTTGTATACTGTAATGTTTTATCTTTAACTAGCTGTTTTAATTCTCTTCTTTTTGAATAATCCAATTCATCTAGCTTTTCTTTTAGTGGTTTTGCAATGTATTTTAGATAATTTCTCCAATAATCTTCAAATTTTCCTGGACTATAATAAAAGACATATTCCTTTACTCTAATTTTTGAAAATCCTGCTTTACTAACTTCTTTTTTTAAAGCAGATTTTGTTCCAAATCTATCAAGATCTGGTGAATCTGGTGGAATATAATCTGAAATATACTTTGTAACTGAATCAATTATGTTGCTAAAGAAAGGAACAGTGTCTTTACTTCCATGAACCGAAATTCCAATGTTTCCTGATTTTTTAAGGCTATTTTTCATATTTTTTAATGCTCTTTGAGCGTTAGGGAAGAAAAACAACGCATATTGACATGTAACAACATCAAATTTTTTAGAAAAATAGAATTTTTCAGCATCAGTATTTACAAAATTTATGTTTGATTTTTTGCTATTCCACTTTTTTGCAATTTTAATTGCAGTACGTGAAGTGTCTACGCCTACCACATATCCTGATCTTCCTATTTTCTTTTGAATTTCATTTGTAACTACTCCTGTTCCACATGCAACATCTAACACAGTATCACCTTTGTTGATATTTACCAATTCCACTAATTTTTTTGTGCTTTGAAATGGTCCTTTATTCACACTAGCCCATCTCTTATGATATCTCGGAGCAACTTCATTCCAAATTTTCATATTTCGTTGTTTGTACTCTAAATGAATTAATTTCATCTTACATTTCTGTCCAGTATTTGAGCTATTTTATGTAATCTCTTCTAAATTTGATTTAATTTTTTATTTGTTTTATGATGTATCTACGTTTTAATCTATCCTTTAATTTTTCATTATTTAATTTAATAACTTTCTTCACTTCTTGTATTTATCAACTGTTTTTTCAATATATGGATTTTTTCATTTAATTTTTACTTCAATTTGTTTTCTGACAAGTTTAGCAATTTTTTCTTTACTCATCCATTTCGAAACAATATTTTTTTTGCCATCTACAATGATTACTTGGTTATTTTGGGGATTTTTTTTATATCTAATTGAACCAATATCATTTGCTATGATCATGTCTGCTGATGATTCTTTTAATTTTTTTTCAGCCGATTTGATTAATTGATTTTTTGTTAGATTTATTTCTGCTTTAAAACCAACAAGCAGGACATTTTTTTGATATTTTTTTATTTGATCTATGATTTTTGGAGCTTTTTTGAGGCTGATATTAATTCTTGACCTTGAACTTTTGATTTTATCTTTGCTTTGAACTGTAGGTACATAATCTGCAACCGCTGCTGCCATAATTACAATATCAAATTTTTTCTTTAATTCTGATTTTATAACTAAATGCATTTCTTTACTAGATAAAACATTAATAATTTTTGCACCCCTTGGAGGTTTTTCTTTCCCTGCTCCATAAACAAATGTTACTTTAGCACCTGCAGAAATCAATTCTGATGCTAAACTCACGCCTGTCTTTCCAGAACTATGGTTTATAATTGCACGTACGGGATCTATCTGTTCAATAGTTGGTCCTGCTGTAATCAATATTTTTTTATTTTTTAATATTGATGTAAACCCAAATTTTTTTAGCACATTCTCTAAAACATCTTTTGGTTCTGGTGATTTTGCTTTACCTTCTATTAGGTTAGGAGAAAGAAATTCAATTTTATTTTTTAGAAATTCAATGTTTTTTTTAACTGCAGAATTTTCATACATTGATGCATGCATTGCAAGACACATCAAAATTGGAATTTTTGATCCAAACCCAACTGTGAGTACTGTTGATACAGGCGTATCATCAATTCCGTTAGCCAATTTTCCTAATGTATTTGCTGTTGCAGGATACACTATTAATAGATCAGATTTATTGTAATCTGCCAACTTGATATGCTCCAACTCGCCTGTAAGTTTTGTAATTACTTTATTGCCAGTTGCCCATTTGAAATATTCTGGTTGAATTAGTTTTGTAACTGCATTACTTGCAACACATGTTACATCTGCTCCATGCCTCATTAGTAATCTTGCAAGTTCAATTGCTTTGTAAGCTGCAACACTACCTGCTACACACAGTACAACTTTTTTCCCAACTAGTTCCGATCCATAAGAACTAACTATGTCCAAAGATGGATGATCTTTTATCTTCAGTCTCTTTTTAACGACCAAGTCCTTCACGCAGTTTTTTTAATTCCTCATCATTAATTGAAAATGAGTGTTCTTTAGCAGGAAATGAACCTGACGCTATATCTGATTTATACTCTTCAAGTGATTTTACAATATCTTCAGATAAATTCATGTATCTTTTGGCAAATTTTGGTTTAATTTTATTATACATGCCTAACAAATCTTGGAGAACCAATACTTGTCCATCACAACCCCCTCCAGAACCTATGCCTATAATTGGAATGTCAACTGATTCGGAAATAATTTGTGCAACCTCATGGTTTACCATTTCTAATACAATGCTGAAAACTCTTGCATCTTCTAGTTCCTTTGCACTTTCAATTAACTTCATAGCTGAATCTTTTGTTTTACCCTGAACCTTGTAACCTTCTGAAAGCATTGTAGTTTGGGGTTGGAGTCCAATATGTCCCATTACAGGAATTCCTACATCTACGATTGCACTAATTGTTTTTAGCATAGTTGAGCCACCTTCAAGTTTTACTGCATCTGCACCTGCTTTGATTAATCTTCCAGAATTATTGATTGCATCCTCAATACTTGCTTGGTATGACATGAAAGGCAAATCTGCTACTAGCAGAGAATTTTTTCTTGCTCTGCTAACAGCTTCGGTAAACATACACATCTGCTCCATTGTTACAGGAATTGTATTTTCATATCCAAGCATCACCATTCCAGCACTATCTCCAACTAACAATACATCGATCTCTGCTTTATCACATAATGATGCTAAAGTATAATCATAACTTGTAATTACTGAAATTTTCTTTTTTTCTTTTTTCATCTTGATTATATCTTGGACCGTTTTATGCAATTTTAGCTCCTCCTTTCCTTACTAAATTATTTTTGATTTGAATTACATTCTCTCTTAAATTTTTCTTGTTATCAAAATTAGTAATTATTCTTTGAAGACTTTTTTTATCATTTTTTGAAAGTTTTTTTAATTCATTAATTAACAAATCAATTGCTCGTGTCACATTATCTACAATTGTAATGTTTGCAGTTTGTGAAGTTCTAGAGAGGGGATTTAGATCAAATGTTATGACTGTTTTTCCTGCTTTTCTTAGGGCCATAGTTCTATCTCCATCTTCTAAAGGAACTAAAACAACATCTGCTACAAAAACTCCATCCTTGTCTACAATCCTTCTAGCAGAGTCGATTCCAGATAATTTTCTAGATGAAGAAGTTTTAGAACCTAAAATTTCATCGGCTCCATTTTCTTTGAGGGTTTTGATAATTGCTTTCTTTCTTTTTTCATTTGTATAAAACAGATTTACCTCCAACTTTGCGTTGATCTGTTTTGATAGTTTTACAACTTGTTTGGGACACAATGCTGCTATATTTCCATTAACTGAGATAACAGGCATTTTTGCCACAAGCAGCTGAGCTGCTGCTGCTTTAATTGCATGTAATGCCGGCTTTCCGGTCTTTTCTCCTAGAAGATAATCAAATGCTTCACCTCTGCCTTGAGCTAAGAGACCTTCTTTTGCAACTAATCCATTATCAAATCCTTCAACTAGTTTTTTACGAATTAAAAGTGATTTAGCTCTTGGATGAGATCTAGGAATTAGTGGCGGCATGGTTTTAATTAATTATTTAAAATTCTAGCCCCAACATCATCTAATTCTGATTTTATTAAAATTCCATCAGAATATTTTTGCAAAATTTCTAAAACTTTAGATTCATTTTTTTGTGGAATCATTGAAAAAACTGTTTCACCAAAAAGAGCAATTCCACATTTAATATTATTATCAGATAATTCTTTAACAATTTTTTGCATTCTTGGAGTCATAATGTCTACATATTTTGCAAATTCTAAAGACATATCTTGAAAGTGATCATAATTTCTTGATTCTAATAATTGGTTTACCATCTTCCCTCCCAACCCATTAATTTGTGGTAAACGTTCTTTGATGAATTTATTTGTAGATATAGGAGAAAAACATATCATAATAACTGAAATTTTTTCTGTTAGAATTTTTTCAACAAGACCTATTCCTGGTGCACCTGGCTTTACGCGAATTTCAAATCCTCCATGATACGATGCTAAAACATCTCCTAGTCCTGTTTTACAATTAATTTCAGCATTATGAGCAATTTGACCAATCATTGTCTTTTTTAATTTAGTTTCAAGTGCTTGATCTAATGCAAACGATAATGATAATGCAACTGCACTACTAGAACCTAAACCATAACCAACTGGAATAGATATGTCATGTTCTATATCAAAAAACTTGTCTGAAAATTCTCCTAGTTTTAAAAATTCATTTAGTACATATTGTGAAACATCTGTTTTATCTGACTGATATCCATATGTTGTGATTTTAAAATTTGATTCTTGGTCCTCTCTTCTTTGAATTTTTACTCTAGTTGTAACTCCCTGTTTAATTGAAAAACCTGCGCCAGTAGACCCTAAATTCTCTTGATTATATTCTAAGTGGGCTTTGAAAAAACCTGTAATATGTGCTGGACAAAATGCTGTTGCTTCCACTGATCTGAGTTTAAACTTTACACAAAATATAAGAATATGGCTTAAATTAATTAAATTAGTATAAAATGACTAAATTCATTCGACGCCTACAAAGAATTGGAAGCAGTATTTTGGTATCCTTGCCTAAAGAGTGGGTTGATGCAAATAATCTGGAGAAAGGCAATCAAGTCGAACTCGATACTGGTCAAGATAGTATCTCTTTATCTGCCAATAAAGAAACTCGACCAACAAAAGAACTTGTAATCACCTACCCACTACCTAAAGAAGAAAATGTTGTTGCAAATATTACCGGTGCATATCTCTTAGGATACGATGTCATTATAATTAATTCAAAATCTACCATTCCAGGTAAGGATAGAGAAGAAATTAGAAATTCAATGAGAAGACTAGTTGGAATGGAAATTATTGAAGAAGATGCATCTCACATTAACATGCAATTTCTTTTAGATGCAACAACATTGAATCCACCAAAAATTCTCAAAAGAATGAGTTCTATTGCTCTTGGTATGTATGATGATGTACTAAATGGATTAATTTCAGATGATAAATCCAATCTTCAAACATTATCAAAACGTGATGTTGAGGTAAATAGACAATATTTCTTACTTGTTCGTTTAATTCGTAGTACATTAGTTGATAAAAGATTATCCAACGCATTTAATTTAGAAAATATTGATGTACTTGATTATAGAGTTGCAGCAAACGATCTTGAAAATGCTGGTGATTCTATCGTTGAACTTTCAAATTTTATCTTTAACTTTTCATTACCAAAAGAATTTTCTAAAAAAATTTATGATGTAGTAAAAGACTTTAATAAACTCGCTGAGAAATCTATTGATGCTTTTATAAAGCCTGATAGATTTTTAGCTATAGAAGCTATCTCGATGCATAAAAAATATGGAGCGAAACTTAGTTTACTCAAAACTACATTAGGTAATAAAAAACAAATTCCTTTAGATTTTCTTGATTTAATTTACATGTTTGAAAGAATTGCACAGTCTTGGGCTGATGTTACAGATCTTGTACAGCCTATTTATAATGAATAATTAATTAATACAGTCCTTTCTTTGCAGCATACGTTAAAACTGCACATATTGTTTTTGAATCTTGAATTTTACCAGTCTTTATCATTGATACAAGTTTTTTAAAATCTATTTTTACTACAGATAATATTTCATCCTCATCGAGTTTTAAATCTGACATTTTCTTTAATCCTGAGGCTAGAAAACAATGAATTATCTCTGTATTATACCCAATTGATGGGTAATACGTGATTAGAGGAGTCATTTTTTTTGCTCTATATCCAGTCTCCTCTTCTAATTCTCTAAATGCACATGTTGTAGGTTCTTCTTTTTCCTCTAGTGTTCCGGCCGGAATTTCTAAAACATATCCATGTGGGAATCTATACTGTTTAACAAGAATTACTTTTTTATCTTCATCAAAAGCAAGCATTGCTGCAGCACCTCGATGTTTAATAACTTCTCGTTTGATTTTTTTGCCTTTTATTTTTCCATCATAAATACTAAGGCCTAAAATTTTTCCTTCATAGACCTTTGTCTCTTTCATATAATACACATAAAATTATTCCTATTTAATTAGTTTGATATGTTAAATGTAGTTTTGGTGATTTCCTGAAATCACTCATCGCTTTTTCTATCCATTTCATGTAAAATAAAATCTTTTTTGGGATGAATAGATCAGCTGATTTTATATTTTTTATATTTCTAACTTTTTGTGTTAGTTCATCCATTTTGAAAATATTATCACTAAACATAAACAGAACAATTTGATTTTTTGCTATAAAGGGAGTTTGTAAATATGATTCAGCAAATGTGCTATTCAGTTTTTTTAATGTCTCTTTCAAATCTCCCTCTATCCAAGTAAGTATGGCATGAGGAATAAAATTTTTAATTTTTCTAGGATCATAAACTAGAGTAAATTGTATGCCCTCATTTTTATGTAATTTCTCTATACATCTCGTGATTGTTTTTGTTGCCAATTTTGTATTCTTTGCAATCTGCTCAATTTTTTGTCTAGGATCTTTAATTAGTTCTTCTAGAATTTCCAAATCTGTCTTAGTAAGATTTGAACCAAATCCTGGATTCTCTGCTTCAAAAATAGATAAAACTCTTAGATCCTTCATTAATTTTTTTGCAAGTTCAATTTTTTGATTCATATCTTCTTTGATCGAAATACCACAAACTGTTATCCCTCCAATACATGGTACCACAAAATATGGTTCACCTACAAGTTTTGTTTGCTCCAAAATTTCTGTGATGTTTTCTCCTGATACAACAAAATACAATATTCCATAGCCTAATACCGGTGGTTCAACTTTAATGATAAATTCTTCAATAATCTGCTTTTCAAGCATTTTACGAATTCTGGCTCTGACTGCACCGCCTGAAATTTTCAACTCTATGCCTATCTGTCTGTCAGACTCTCGACAATTATTTAGTAATCTGTGTAGAATTTTAATATCTAAATTGTCCATTGTATCACCTAATCTGACTCCATAAATAACAAAAACAACTAATATCATATAAAACTGTCTATATTATTAGCATTATCTATCATATACATTAAATATTAGACTATTTTATTTATTTTGTGGATTATAGGATAAAACTAGCAAAAAGAATGCTATTTAATAAAAAAGGAAGTTTGATTGGAGCCGTCTTGGCTGTCACAATTGGAATTTTGGTCATCCATGTAAATTTCGTAATCTTTCAGGGATTGTTTGATGCTATTGTTAGGGACATTAGTGATTACAACACTGGAGATGTTATTGTAACTGATGAATTTGATTTTATAGATAAATCAGATCAATCTTTAATTCGATGGTTTGAGCGAATTCCAGTTGTTAAAGCCGCGACACCGCGGCTGTCTGCAACAGCAGAAATGAACATGACAAAAAATGGAAAGCTAGTTGAAGAAACTAGGATATCGTTAGTTGGAGTTGATCCATTTAATGACATAAAGGCATCTACTGTTTATAAAACTGTTACAGAGGGAAGTTATGTTTTTGCAAGAAATTCTCTAGTTTTAGGATCTAATGTGGCTCGAGATCTTGGAGGAGCTCAAGTTGGTGATAGTGTAAAAGTTTTGGTAGTTGATAGATGGGGTCAAGATCAAGTCAGAAGATTCACAGTTTCAGGAATCGCAAATTCTCCTGGAGGTCAGGGGTTTGATTATTCTGGAGTTATCCATATTGATACTTTACGAGACATGATGAGTAGAGATGGAGACACTGGTTCATTTATAGTAAAACTCTATGATCATTCTAAAGCAACAGAAGTTAAAGAGTTCTTTCTACGTTCATTCCCAAATGAAGATTTTATAGCTGAAACAACAGAGGAAGCATCTGAGGCACAACTTGAAGGTTTTAGGTCTGGCATTGCATTGATTAATCTGATAGGTTATTTTGGAATGATGTCATCTGCATTTGCAATTGTTACAATCCAAATGATGTTAGTAAATGGTAAAACAAGAGAAATTGGGGTAATGAGATCTATAGGTGCTAAAAGAAAAGACATTCTGATAATTTTCATTTTTCAAGGAATGATTATTGGAGCTATTGGAGCTGGTGTAGGTACAGCAGCAGGATTAGGGTACACTGTATATGCAAAAGAGACTAAAATGTCATTTAATGGAAGTTTACCCTTAGAAGTAACCTACAATTGGGAAAAAATTATTCAAACTGCTTTAACTTCATTTGTTTTAGCAATAATTGCGTCTCTATATCCATCTTATAGAGCCACAAAATTACTGCCAGTGGAGGCGATGAGAACTGTCTAGCGTGCTTGAAATTAACAACCTTAGTAAAATTTATGGAGAATCCAACAACAAAGTAAAAGCTCTTGATGATGTTTCATTCTCAATTAAAAAAGGTGAATTTGTATTAATTGTAGGAAGTTCTGGCTCAGGAAAATCTACATTGTTAAACATGATTGGATTATTAGATGCACCTTCAAGTGGTAAGATATCTATTGATGGAACCAACACTACAACACTTGGTGATAATAAAATCTCATCATTTAGAAATAAAAAATTGGGTTTTATTTTCCAATTCTCTAATCTATTAACTGATCTTTCTGTTTTAGAAAATGTAATGCTACCCATACAAATTTCTGGTACTAATAAAATTACTGAAAAAGACGCTATTGAATTACTCAAAGTAGTTGGTCTTGAAAGTCAAATGCATAAACGTGCAAATAAAATATCTGGTGGACAATCACAAAGAGTTGCAATTGCAAGAGGATTAATCAACAAACCATCCATAGTTTTAGCTGATGAACCAACTGGCAATCTTGATTCTGTTACTTCAGAAACAATAGTACAATTAATGAAATCAATGGCAAAAAAACTTGGTCAGACTTTTATAATTGTCACACACGACAGACAACATTTTGGTGATGTTGATAGAGTTATTACAATTAAGGATGGTAGAGCATTTGAAGATGATCACACAACAGAGATGATGGAGATTACTACATAATGAATTCTAAAATTATTTTATCATTGCTTGCAATTGGATTATTATCCCTTGTTTTTGATAATTCTTATGGGCAAATCACTTCGGGAGGATTTGGCCAATCCCCTTTTGAAAGAGACTTTGGTGATGTAAAATTTTTAGATGCTTATTTTGGTACTCTAAATAACAAAATTGAAGTTGAAGCAAGCGATAGCAATGTTCCATTTACAGTAGTATTTGCAAATGTAGGAACACAAGATATCACAGGAATCCGAGGTCAGCTATCTTTGCCTTTAGGATTTTCAGCCTCTGATGGACCTGGTTCCATGATTCATGCAGATAGTGATTCAAATTCATTGGCAGGAGAGACTTTCCATCTAACATTTTTTGTAAATATCGATAAAAATGCTCAAATCCAGCAATACCCCGGAACTGTCAAAGTTGATTATTCTAGATTAAGAGAATCTGGAGTTCGAACAGCATTTGCTAATTTTGATTTTAAAGTAACTGGAGATAGTGTGATAAATGTAAAAGCTGTACAACCATTTCTTACATCTTTAAAATCAAATGATGTAGTAATTGAAATTGCAAATGATGGTACTGCTCCACTTTCTGGTGTAGACATTATTGCAACTAATACATCTACAGAACTTGCATCTACATCATCATCAACTACCAATATAGAAAATGTTGTTATCTTAGAATCAGGCTGGGATATTGGAAATATTGAGCCAAAATCTGCAAAATATCTAACTGTAACTGTATACGTTCCTGAATCATTGAAAGGTGATACTTTGAGAATCCCTCTGTCAATTTCATACTATAACGGACATGGAGATTTACAACAAATTTCAAAAATTGTTGATTTTTACATTAAAGGTTTGATTGATTTAACAGTTTTTAATATAGATGTAATTGAATTATCTGACACACAAATGATAATTGGTGAAATAATTAACGAAGGTAATGAAGATGGATTATTTGGATTTGTCTCTGTTGAACCAAACGGAGATTCAAACATTAAATCAACTACTCAATTCATTGATGAAATTGAAGTAGATGCACCAGTACCATTTAATGTTCCAATTGAATTTGATGGTGAACCAAAATATGGAGAACATGATATTACAATTACTGTTAGATACAAAGACAGTACAAGAGATGAGATATTTCTAACTCATAATGAAACAATCTTTGTAAAGGAACCATCAAATCAAGACGAAAATACCACTGATCCTACAATTATAATTATTCCAGTTATTTTGGTGATAGTAGCTGCATTTTACATTATTCGTAGGCGTAAAAAAGCAGCAATTGAGGTTAGTTAAAGACAAAATTTTAAATCTAAAACAGAGTAATAAAGAACATAAATTGAGATTAACTATTATCATTTTCATTGTAGTTTTATCTGTTGTAGGTATAGTCATTTCTTTAGGTTTTCTCACTTCTGAAAAATACATAGATGTTCCTGAAATTACCCGTCAATATGAAAAATTGGAATTATACAAAAACGAATTAGAGAAAATTAATCAACAAAATCAAAAAGTTCTAAATGATCTTGAAGATCAAATTAAAAATCCTGATGATGTTCACCTTGAAAGAATCAATGAAGAGATCGAAATAATAAAACGTGTAATAGAAGAAAACAAAGCAGAGTTGGAACAAGTAATTACAAAATTGTCTCAAATAGAATCTGATCCATAGTAGCTAGCTCAATTTTTGGGAAATTTACGTCATAATTGTATTATATTTTAAGTAATATTTGGTATGATAAAAGACATTTTTTATTCCTGATATGTGGTAGGATTTATCATAATGCCATTTGCAGATCCCTTAATTTTTCTAAATTCATATAGTTATCAACAATAATTTTTTTGTTGGAAATCCATCAAAAATTAACAGTTGTAGGGCTAATTTTTTTAATTGTAACTTTTTTAATTAATCATTACCATCAAGGGTCTCATTTTGGCATTGATTTTAACTATGCATATGTAACAGGAGTTGTAATGCTAATTGCATTTTCAATTAGTTTTGTAATGTTTACAAAAAATCAATTAAAAACATCTTGATTTCAAAATTTAGCAACCAACAGTCTTTAAAAATAATTTTTTATCTATCTGAATTAATTTTTTTAAATAAAATATTATAGTATAAATTTTCAGTTAGATCTAAATAATACCATTTTACAATATTATCCAGTCCTCACCAAAATATAGTTCGTTTAGTCTTAGAGTATTCCTATTTTTAACCGTAAGATTATAAGCAATCACCCGATCTTGCGATTATGTCCAATGATGAGATTGAAGTACCAAAAGAATTACGAGAATTCATGTTAGATGAAGCTAAAGAAACATTCCTTGGACAAACAAACGGTGCTGATAAACAATATCGGTATGGTAATTTACACATTAGAGAGTATGCTGATAAATTTTTAGTTCATAATGACAGAATCGATCCACGAACGGATCCTATAGGACATTTAGTTTATGATGCACCAGAGGTCTTGGTTGGTTTAGCATGTGCAATTTTTGGGGGTTCACAAATTGTAAAAAAAACAATGAATAAAAATTCAAAAAAGTTCACTGTTGCTTCGGGATTAATCTCTTCTATTGTTTCTGGGTATGTCGGTTATTTAGCTACTAAGAAAATAAAAAATTATTTGGAGTAATACTGTGTTTATTGTAAGAACAATCCAAATATTTTTCAAACTTCTTCCATCTATTCTTGCATTACGTAAAGATAGAAAGAAATGGATTAATCATGATAGGAATCAGATTGATTCACAACAGTTTAGAAAAAATGCACAAAATGTACTTGATACATTCATTTCATTGGGTCCTGTATACATAAAATTAGGACAATGGTTGTCATCTAGAGCAGACATTTTACCTCAACCGTATTTGGAAGAACTCTCAAAATTGCAAGACAGTGTGCCATCTGCACCTTTTGATCAGGTAAAACCAATAATTGAAAAAGATCTTGGTCCTATTGATGAGAAATTCGATAACATTGATCCTAATCCTATATCTGGTGCTTCATTAGGTCAAGTTTATCGTGGAACTATTTCAGGTCAACAGATCGTTGTTAAAGTTAAAAGACCTGGAATTGAAAAAGTTGTTGCAAAAGATCTTCAAGTTTTAAAAAAAGTTCTTCCGCTTGTATTAAGATTTGTTGATCCAAATTTACGTTATTCTGCAAAAGCAATGCTTTCTCAATTTATTGAAACAATTCATGAGGAGATGGATTACAAAAATGAAGTACAGAATCTGAAAAGAATCAAAGAGGATATGGCCGGCTCAAATAACGTAATGGTGCCATCTGTTTATGATGATTATTGCTCCAAAAATGTCCTCACTATGGAGTATCTACCTGGAATTAAGGTCACAAATATTCAAGCTTTAGATGAAATGGGAATTGATAGAGAACAGCTTGTGATTGATGTTCATAAGGTCTTTTTTACAATGCTTCTCAAACATTCAGTTTTTCATGCTGATCCACATCCTGGAAATATCTCTGTAACTGATGATGGAAAACTCATTTTATATGACTATGGAATGGTGGGGCGAATAAACAATGAGACTCGATTCAAACTGATTAGATTGTATCTAGCTCTAGTTGAACGTAATCCTCCTAGAGTAGTTAATGCGATGAATGATCTCTCAATGCTAACTCCTGGTTACAATAGAGAGGTAATTGAAAAGGGAATAGAACTCTCTATTCGTGCAATGCATGGAAACAAGCCTGATGAAATGGAAGTTCAAAGTTTGATGGAGCTTGCAAATCAAACTATGAGTAAATTCCCATTTGTACTACCAAAGAATTTAGCATTGTATATGAGAATGGCATCTATTATTGAGGGAATTTACAAAACTCATGATGTCGATTTTAAATTTGTCAAAGTTTTAAAAAATATTTTAGAAGAAGAAAATCTTATTCCACGAGCATATGTTGAAGAATTAAAAATTTCCTTTGATAATTTTTCAAAATCGATTGATTCAGCACTTAGAATTGGACCTGAAATGAAAAAATTTATGGATGAAGCCAAAATCTACATGAAGAAAGGTAGACCTATGGTCTTGATTAGTGGAAGTATATTTGCATCTGCAACTTTTCTTGGTTCTGTATTTTTGTATCAATCAAATGAATCATTTGGTTTAATTGGTATGATCAGTTCTGGTCTGATAATGATAGCTTCAGGGTTTTTTAGAAAATATTAGATTATTCTATTGTAATATCTTTTCCTTGTTTTATTACAGGTATAATTAATGTAAGGATACCATTTTCATATTTTGCAGATTCAATTTTTTCATCACCTTGTTTGATTTCTAAAGGAAGTCTAATTTTTTTATCAATCACATTTGGTCTTTGGTTTGAAATTAATGTTGCATGATCTTTTTCATCAGTTGTTGTTTTTTTTGCATTAATAGAGAGAATATCTCCACATAAAGATAATTCAATTTCATTTTTTGTAAATCCCGGAATATCAATTATAATTTTTAGATTATCATCATTGAGGTACATATCAATTGGTGGTAAAACAAATTCATAGAATTCTCTTGATTTGTTTCCAATTTCTTTGATTACATCCTTTACAAGTCCCATTTTGTGTTTTTTGCTTGATTTTTAGTTATAAATCTTGATAGCTTTTGGGCAACGATAACATATTATCCATTTCAAGTAAATACAGTATTTGTGCCCACCAGAAAAGCAATATTGATTGTCAAATAGGGAAGAAGAAGAAGAAAAAAATATCAGAATTCATTGTAACAAGTGTAAAGTATGCTCCAGTGTGACTATTTCCCAAGGGAGACTATGGTCCACGATGTGCTGAAATTCAACATATCGTAGATGATCTAATCACAAAAGGATATGTGAAAATTATTGAGGTTACCACAAAAAAGCAAAATGCTGTAATTCAAAATTTACAATTCTCTGACTCTACTTTTGATACTGTCATTTCTAATGATGTGAATCATGAACTAGATGAAATTATTTCCTTTGTTGCTGGAAAATCCCCACGTGATTTAGAGTTATTAGCATCTGTTCACTTTTGGGCTGTAAGGGAGCAGGATCTTATGGATAAATATTCAACAAAACATGTTCTAGAAAAATTGACAGATCTAAAACCTGATGCACACTTTACACAAAAGGATGTAGAGCATGCAATAGATGTTTTAGAAAGACACGAATATCTAAAGTCTGAAGAAAATTAACACACAAAGTTTTACTAGTTATTTGTGTTTATTCTATGGTGTTGGATGGATTATTAGGAAAATGTCCATGTAAGGAAGGATACTCTTACAAAGAATTCATGAGACGGAATTAAAGTGGAGATATAATAATAGAGATGAGGAGATTTTCTCATTATTACTTGATTATATTTAGCGGTAATAATTGATAATCACTATAATTTATTGCCAAATTCACATTGAAAAAATCTCAAGAAATGGGCTGATTTATTGCAATAATCTAGCGGTTTTTTGTGTTATATTTACACTACATGTTCTATACCTTGATAGATTTTTAATCAATAAATTTCTCAGTTTTACTATCTCATGATTATTGTAATTGAAGGTGGTGATCAAGCTGGAAAGCTAACACAATCTATTCTATTAGAAAAAGCTCTAAAAAAACGAAAAATCAAAACAAAACTATTTCATTTTCCTGACTATGAAACACCAATTGGTAAAGAAATTAAGAAATATTTAGATGAAAAACGAAAATTCCCACCACAAGTAATTCATTGTCTTTTGGCTGCAAACAGATGGGAAAAACTTGATAGCATTTTAGCTGCTAAGGAAAAAAATTCTGTTTTAATCATGAATAGATATTATCATTCTAACTTAGTTTATGGGCTGGCAAATGGTTTGAAGCAAAAATGGCTTGAGAGTCTTGATGAGGGTCTTCCAAATGCAGATCTTGTTATTTTACTTGATGTTACTCAAAAAGAATCATTTTCAAGAACACCTCGCAATAAAATTGGAGGCAAAAAAATGAAAAGAGACAAGTTTGAAAAAAACAAAGAATTTTCAGCAAAGATTTCCAACCTTTATAGAATTATTGCTAAGAAAAAACGATGGAAAATAATTGATGCTACCAAGTCTAAAGAGAACATCCATGAAGAAATTCTAAAAATATTTTCAAAGAAGTTAGGATTATGAAAAAAAATTATCTAGATATTATTGATCCAATTCATGATTTTATTCGTGTTTATAATAACGAACTTCCAATAATTGACAATCCTCTCTTTCAAAGATTAAGAAGAATAAAACAACTATCTGGTGCACATTTGACATATCCTGCGGCTCAACACAGCAGATTTGAACATTCGTTAGGAGTCATGCATATTGCTAGTCAAGCTGGTTTTTCATTAAAGGAAAAAGGACTTTTAAATTCCGATGATATTCAAATTTTACGTATTGCAGGTTTGTTACATGATATTGGTCATGGCCCCTTTTCCCATTTGTTTGAAGAAATAATACAAGAAAAAAAAATCTCACATGAAGATTATGGAAAAAAAATCATTTTAGATTCTGAAATTGGCGATATACTATCAAAAACAGGATTTGATAAAAAACTAATTGCTAAAATTGCATTTGGCGAATCAAAATTCCAGTATCTAAATGAAATTATTTCAGGAGCTTTGAGTGCAGATATGATGGATTATTTACTACGCGATGGTTATTTCACAGGGGCTGAACATGCAAAAGTGGATCATAAAAGAATTACACAATCCTTTGATATTTATAAAAATAAACTTGCCTTGGAGCGTTCGGCGCTTTATTCTTTTGAATCCATGATGCATTCTAGATATCAAATGTTCAAAGCAGTATACTTTCACAAAACAGTACGTGCAGCAGAGGTGATGCTTATTGAAGCATTAAGATTATCTGATGATGAATTTGGTTTTACATCTTTTAATTTATCTGAATTTGTTAAACTAACTGATGAATATATCCTGTCCTCTTTGATCACATCCAAATCTTCCAAACTAAAACAAGCAAGGCAATTTGTAGAAGATTACCAAAATCGCAAACTGCTAAAATGTGTATACGAAAGAATACTTACAAATCAAACAAATTTGAAGAAAACTCGAACAGTCGAGCTTAGAACTGAAATTTCTAAAAAATCCAAAGTTGACGAAAACGAAATTTTTGTAGACAGTTCTGTTACTTCTTCTATCCCGCTTGCTCCCTCAAAAAATGAGTCAAAATCAATCATTTTGATTACTAACGAGGGTACAAAATCTTTCGCAAAAGAGATACCAATTTCTAAATTACCCGTAATTTCAGCAATTTCAGGGTTTATGAATATACTTAGAATATACACTCATCAAAAGAACAGGAAAAAAGTTGAAATTGCTGCAAAATCAATCCTTGGTGATCTAAAATGAAAAAGCGAATTGTAATCAAATTATCTGGACGAGTTTTTGGTATCGATAACGTCAAAGTTCTAAATGATTATGCTACCTTTCTGGTAAAAATTAGTAAATTTTGTCAACCTATTGTAATTGCTGGTGGAGGTAAGATTGCGAGACATTATATTTCTCATGCAAGATCCTCAGGAGCTGATGAATCTACTTTGGATGAACTAGGAATTGAAATTTCAAGACTTAATGCAAAATTACTAATTTATGCTCTTAAAAATAATGCATATTCTCACCCCCCAACTACCCTACAAGAGATAAAACATGCAGTAGATGGTGGATTAATTGTTGTAGCAGGAGGTCTTCATCCAGGTCAAAGTACAAATGGCACAGCAGCATTGATCGCAGAAAAAATCAAAGCAGAGCAGTTTCTTAATGCAACTGATGTTGATGGAGTTTATGATATGGATCCTAACAAATTCAAAAAGGCAAAAAAATTCAAACGCATAGAAATGAAAAATTTGAAGAACATGTTAATCCATCAAGATTCTGTAGCAGGCGGCTATGATTTGATGGATATTGTTGCTCTAAAAATCATTGAGCGCTCAAAAATTAAAACAAGAATCATAAAAGCAGATATAAAAATTATTGAAAAGGCAATTAAAGGTGGTAACGTTGGCACTGAAATTATTCTTCCTTCAAAACAATCAACTAGATGAATCGTTTTGAATTGTAGGTCTTGTTTGAGACCAAATTTGAATTTCATTTTTTGGATATTCTAAAATTCCTGTTTCTCTTAGTTTTTTGTAAATTGACAAGGCTTCTTCTTTTTCTACGGCCTTTGATTGAGCCTTTGTAAATCCATCTTTATCTACTATTACAGCTACATGACCGTCTTCAGAACTGATCACTGCTGTAAATTCTTCTTCTCCTACAGGATAAAATTTCCCATCAATCTTTTTTGTTGTTAAGGTTAACATGCCAAATCCAGCAATTTCGAAGATCTTCATCTGTGATTTGCTGGCTCTTTGTTTTCCTTCTTGTACGGCCTGAAAATACTGCATAATTTTTTCTATCTACAATGGTATAATAACTATCTCAACATTTAAGATATCAAGAGGAGATGCAAAAACTATGAATCCTAAAATTTTTGTTGGTATAGCAGTTGCAGCACTTGCTGTAATTTTAGGCGGGATTCTTTTAATAGGACCTACGATTGTTATTCCTGCACAAGATGATTTATCTCAAATTCAAAATTCTCCCCAAGCTAGGGCAATACAGATTGAATTAGAAGATATCTCAATATCTAAAATCTCACAGCGATCAGTAACCATTGAACTAGCTTTCAAGCTTTCAAATCCAAATGAACGTGCAGTTATTGTTCAAACAATGGATTATCAATTATTTGAAACAGGTTATTCTGAAACTGAACAAATTACTGGTGGTGAAATCGGTAGTAGACCTCAAGGAATGGTAGAATTTGGGTCAAATTACTATACCCTTTTAGGTGAAAATTCAATCACACTTCGAGATTCTAAGATAATAAAAAATTCAGGAAATACTGTTGATTTATGGAAATCATTTGAAGATAATACTCCAACATGGAGAGTATCTGGTGATGTATTTTACAACCTTAGCTCGATGACTAGCGGTCAAGAAAATGAGCTTCATTTTGAATTTATAAAATAAGCACATAGTATCATAAAATCGCAAAATTGTGATAATATGTTTTTAGAAGGAAAATATTGGCAAAGTTATAAAAGTCCGTTTTGTTGTTTTTTATCAAATGGCAGAAGCAGGTATGGCCGCATTCGGCGCAGCAGCAGGAGTCGCAATCGCACTAGCAGTAGTGTGTTTCGCTCTTCGTGGTAAAGGACATCCGGAACCACTAGATTAACAAAGGAATTTTTCCTTTTCAACATTTTTCTAATTTTTTTACTAGTCTTTCTTACTAGTCTTACTTGCCAAACCCTAACATTTCTGCTAGGTCTAACTGTTTGGCATTTTTCTTTTTCATAAAACATTTTTCATAATATTGACATTCAGAGCACTCAGTTGATGGTTCTAAAATGGGAGTTTTTTGTTCTTTTAGAAGATCATTTAGTACTCGCACTCTTCGAATAATTTCCTCAAACATATTTTTATTTCGTGAAATCGAAAATGAAGTCTCGTTTCTATCTCCAGTTATGTATACAATAATCCCATCTGGTTTATCATAAATCCACATACATGCATTAAGATAAAGAACATCATTTGCTAGAGGATTTTCCAACTCTCCTGTTGCTCCTCTGAATAAGAATATGGAATCATCAATAAGCATATCCACTTGACCCTTTAGTTTGATATCCTCAATATCAAATTCTTTTGGATCACTTCCATATTGTAATTTTCTAAGTAATCCTGAGAGGAGTTCGTTGAATCCTTTTCTCTGAACCTCTTGAGGATCAACTCTATCGTAATATGATCTTCTTAGACATTGCACAACTTCATGAAGATGTATAGTCTGAATATCTGCTGAATCAATATTGATCTCTAGCTCTTTTCCAATAGAGTTTATTGCGTTTTCAACAATGCTTCGAAAATCTCTATCTCCCATCATGGTACATCATTGTTCATTTTCAACTTTTTATACTTAACTAACTCATAAGTTTGGTTATCGTTTTTGAAATTTTTCCTGAAAAGGCTAAAATGACAAAATGAAGCCCAAAACCAATGATTGCCCCAATGATGAGTTCTCCGGTTAGAAAATAAATTCCTAGGAATACTGCTAATGGAGGTAGGGCAAAAATCATGGCTAAAAACGAGCTAACCCAGATGAATTTGATTAATAGTTCTGTAGATACCTCAGTTTTTTTCTTTTTAAAATTAAACATTTCAAAAATCCTATTCTTCTGCTAGGATTAACTTTGACATTACAGTCTCTGTAGGAATTTTTTGTTCAACAGCAAAAGCAATTGCTGCTAAATTTCTAATTTCAAACGCAGTCAATTTTGTAATTCCAACAATTGTTGCAAAACTAAACATTTGCGTAAATGATCTAAGTGATGAATTGTATATTGCCAACTCGAATGCTCTTTCAAACTCTGCAATTGCATCTAATTCATTTTCAACTTGCGGTACTAGATCTTTGTATTTTGTACTACTAGATAATTCATTAAATACATCTCTAACTGTAGCTGCTGCCATCATTCTTCCAAGTAGTTCTTTAGCTGGTGGGTTGGTACTAATTATCAAATCTTGAATTTGCTCTTCTTGCAATCCCCAGAATTTTCCTCTTATTACACTGAGAATATTGTAAAAATCAATATCCATTGAAACAATTTTTGTTGCCCCTTTATCTGAATAATTCTTCATTGCACCGGCTAGATGTTGAAATAATATCTTGTCAAAATACGTATCAAAGATTTGCAGATTTTTCTTTTCATTGTATAATGCCGCAGCCTTTGCAATTTCATCTGCAAATTCAACTGAATTCAAACTTGCAACTGCTTCTTCAAAATCCTTGGCAACTAGTGCTTTAACTATAACATCTCTTTGTTTGATTAATTCTTCTGCATGAAGATTAATATGAGATTCAATCTCTTCTTGAGACTTTCCCAATATTTTACCTTTTAAAATTAATTTTAGATTTGAAACAATAAATTTCATATAGTATGCATCCAATACTCCAGAATTTCCTGATGTTTTTGCAATAGAATAATGAATATCTGCTAATTTACTTCTAAGTGCTGATTCAATATTTTGTGAAGAATATGGTTTTTGGACATTTGCTACTGCATCTGCATATACGGTATTCTTGATTCTAGTAATCAACTCCTCCAAATCTCTCGATTCAGCAAGTGTTTGAAAATCTGATCTTGTAAGTAGTTTACCTCGTTTACTGTATGCTTTTACAGAGGCATAAACATTCTTAGAGCCACCCATTCCAATTAATCTCTCTAGCCAACTGATTTTAATGTTTGGCGATCAGTCTATAATAATAGATTTTATGTTATTTTATCTAAAAACATGATGGCTTGATTTTTTTCTTGCTTTGATAGTTTTACAAAAGCAGAAAGAATCTCTTTTTGAATTATCAAGGATTCATCAGAAATACCTTGTAATTTTGAGAGATCAAATGGTAGTAGTTCTTCAATCTTATTTTCACAGAATGCCTTGACATATTTTTGGAAAATTGAGTATGTGAAAATGGGACTTGTTTTTATCAAACTTGTTAGGATTTTCTCAAATTCTTTTTCAACTGGTTCAGACTCTGAGAAAAATTTTACAAGTAGATTCTCTCTATTTTTGCATTCATTGATTGATAGTGCAACTAAAATTCCTTTTTTTGTCAAATGATAATATGGAATTCCCTTTTCCTGAAGGGCTTTTGGACCCCGTTTCAAAGGTAATCTACCATCTTCTTCAGCAATACCCATAGGAAGCAAGATCTCATCTAGATCTCGAAATATTCCTGAATAGATATTCTTCCATACAATATCCCCTTTTTTTGCTATTTTTTGAGATATTCCAGTCCTTGTTCTTTCTGCAGGATTTGCGTTACTTCCAAGTATGACGATAATCGCTCTTTGTCTGTTTGCCTCTCCAGTAAGATCACTCCCTTTTGTCTTGAATGTATCAAAAATTGCTAATTTCGTATTAGATTTGTTCTTCATATGCTCACCTTTATCATAATATTCATCTTTTATGTTATTATCAGAATATATTGAAATATAATAACTTACTTTTTTGTAGGTTTTCAAGTCTTCAATGCTTAAATAATTTTCAATTTCGATAAATTTAATGAATTCTAGGAACTACAAGTATGCTCTATTACTTGTAGCCGCAGTATCTATCACAGCAGTTGGTGCTATGTCTCAGGCATACGCACAAAGTGTTAATGATGGTATGGATGGATATGTCTTGGGAACCAGTGGAATTTACACTGGTAATCCTAACGAATGTTGGTATCCCGAAGATGGCGGCATGCTACCTTGTAAAATTGATACAGGTGATACAGCATGGATGCTTACAGCAACATCTTTGGTACTCTTCATGTCCCCAGGTGTCGGCTTCTTTTATGGCGGTTTAGCCAGATCAAAGAACGTCGTCAATGTACTTGGTATGACCTTAATTGTAATGGGTCTAATGTCAGTACAATGGGTTCTATGGGGTTACTCACTAGCATTTGGTGGAATTGATTCAGAAGCAAACATGTTCATGGGAAATCTTGATTATGCAGGATTTAACATGGTATCACCATACGCACCGTTAGGTGAAGCAGGTCCGTGTACAGACACATGGTCAGCAGCTTACCAGATGAATGCAATGGTTGAAGGAGATGTTTGTAGTCAAGGTTGGCCTGGTACAGTACCTCACCAACTATTTGCAATGTTCCAAGCAACATTTGCAATAATTACACCAGTTCTAATTATTGGTGGATTAATTGACAGAATCAAATTCAGCGCACTAATCATATTTGTTCTCTTATGGGGAACCTTCGTTTATGATCCAATAGCACATTGGGTCTGGGGAGGTGGATACATAGGAGGAGGCGCAATTGATCTCAATCCAGATCTATCACCATCGTACGCTTTAGACTTTGCAGGTGGTACTGTAGTACACATTTCTTCAGGATTTGCTGCATTGGCAGGAGCCCTAGTCCTTGGCAGAAGACTTGGATATGGCAAAGTGCCAATGGAACCACACAATATCCCAATGGTAGTCCTCGGAGCAGGAATACTCTGGTTTGGATGGTTTGGTTTCAACGCAGGAAGTGAAGTTATGGTAGACGGCATTACCGTCAGCGCATGGACTGTTACAAATACAGCAACTGGTATGGCAGCAGTAACTTGGGTGCTCATGTCTTGGGCACATACAGGAAAACCAAGTATTGTAGGAGCTGCATCAGGAGCAGTAGCAGGATTGGTAGCAATCACACCCGCCTCAGGTTGGGTAGGTCCAATGGCTGCAATTATAATTGGAATTGCCGCTGGTACAATTTGTTATGCAAGTATTGCATTCAAGAGTGCACGCAAATGGGACGACGCATTAGATGTATGGGGAGTACACGGAATGGGTGGTCTTACAGGTGCAATTTTGACTGGTACACTAGCTAGTCCACACATTTGGGATACTGGAGACGGTATCGGTGCATGGACTGGTACACCAGAAGGAATGGAACAGCAAGCAATCAGCATCATCGGTGCTGCAATATCAGTAGGCTATGCCTTTGGTGTTACAATTGTAATCCTTAAAGTAATGGATGCCGTATGGCCAGGCGGAATCAGAGTCACTCCGAAAGAAGAGGAGATCGGCCTTGATTTGGCACAGCATGGTGAAAGAGCATACGTTAACGAATAGAAAAAACCCTTTTTTTCTTTTTATTTTGATCCAAATCAATTTAGATTTGATCATTTTATCCAAATCATGTTAATCTCTACAAATCAACTACTCGATTCAATTCTAAATGATCCTAATCTAGTTTTAGCTGATACGCGTTCTTTCAAAGAATATTCAGAGGGACACATTCCAGGCGCTGTTCATTTGGATCTCTTTGCATTTCATTGGATAGATACAACACAGAAAGGAATTGAAAATTTTAACAATCAAACTCGGAATCTTCTTTCATTTCTTGGAGTATCACCTGAGAAAAAGGTCGTTTTTTATGATTCAGTCTCTGGAATGCTTGCAGCACGTGGTGTTTGGATGTTGATGTATTTTTCACATGAAAATGTCTCAATGCTTGATGGAGGAATAACAAAATGGAAAAAAGAAAACCTATCTATTGAAACCAAATCTAATGGATTCAAACCATCTGTCTTTTCAGGGAAAACTAATTCAGATATTATTTCAGGATTTGAATATATTAGAGATAACCTAGAAAATATAAAAATTCTTGATGTTCGTTCTACTGGAGAATATGACGGAAATGTAGTTCGTGCTGCCCAATCTGGACATATTCCAAATGCAATCAATATTGATTGGAATCAAAATCTCACTAAAGATGGCACTTTTAAAAACGATAAAGATTTATCAAAAATGTATGACATTTCAAAAAACACTGAAATCATAACTTACTGTCAAGGTGGATATCGTGCAGCTAACACATTTTTAGTTTTAAAAAAATTAGGTTTCAAAAATGTCCGAGTTTATCTTGGGTCTTGGGGAGAATGGGGAAATAAACTAGAACTTTCTGTGGAAAAATAAAATTTTAAACTAATTTTTTTTTTTTATGTATGTATATTTCTAAGCAAGTTCTTTTTTTCCAGTAATCGTAATTTTTGATTTACATTTTAGGCATCTGTATATTTTTGTTTGAAATATCTCAAAACACAGACTACTAGATTGTTTTATGATAATTCATACTATTGTCCATTTTGCTAGTGTTTAGGAAAAAACTGAGTTAATTTTTTTTCGTATTTAGTACAAAATCACAATCTATGGAGATAATGAATTTAAAATCTAGTATTTACTATGAATGATTCATCTTGTGAGCACTACTGGTCACCTAATGGCTCTTATTTTTGTGTTCATTGTGGAACAGATATTCAAAAACAATAAACCATAATTTTAGATTTAACTTATCTTGAAAGAAAGGCTTTAACCTCAAAAAATTCACTCAATACTTTTGAAATCTGTTCAGAAAATAATTTAAAATCTAAAGAATTCTAAATAGCAAAATATGGTATTATATCGAGTTATTTTATAGTAATCGTAACTGTTAACGTATGGCTTTGGAATATTCCAAGCTTTAGGAATGGTGTTGCAGAATTAAATATTACTTTTGTAGTCTTAACAGTGATGACTATGTCTAGACATACTGTCTTTGTTGCAATAATTGATATTCTAACCAAACCCTTCTTTGAGAATAAAAAAATGACTAAATTATTAATCAAAAGTAAAAAATATCCAAAATACAGTTTAGAAAAAATTGACTGTGAGGATGATAAATTCTCTTGTAATAGCTGGAAATTATCTTCTAGTTGTTTTGGAGGTCAAAATGAATAAAATTCTCTATGTGATAATTCCAATTCTTGCATTTTCAGTAATATTTGTAAATGCTTTTTTTGGTCATTTGATTTTTACATCAGAAACCCAAGAGGTCATAAACAAGTATTCAGTGTATATCCATTTGCTATCTGAATGGCAGAGTGATTCAAAAAATATTATTTTTGATGTAACAAACATCTGGTACAAATCAGATAGAATAAACAATGTTAATCTTGTATTTGATGCAAAATCTAAAAAATACAACAATAATCAACTTCAGAACATCAACGGCAAATCATATGTTGAATTAAAGCATGAATTTAGCGATTGTCAAGAAGAATGGCAACCCATGTTGTATAGAAAAGCAGTGGATACTGTAAGACATGAGATTGAATACGTTCAAGGACAACAACTAAGTACAGATCCTAGTGTTTCTGTATATCCAAATATTGAAAACAAAAATTATGATAATTCAGAACAACAATTACAAATCAAAAATGGATTTATACAATTTTTCCCTCTTTGTACATCAAAGGATACAACATCATATGATTACAGTGTAAAAACTGATAACAAAGACTTGGGGTTTGATGTATACTTTGTTTCATCATCCATACAACGTGAAAAATTTACAAGTTCTGAGTTTAATTATTACACTGAATCTGGATGCTTTGGACAAAACAAACAAAGCTATAGCGGTACCTGTAATAGCATCAACAAGGATGGTGGTCTGTTAGTTGTGTTTCCTGATAATCTAAACCCACTGACTACAAAAGTTACAGTGAATCTTTATGAGAACAATTAGAATTATTCCAGTCTATTTTTTCTTCCAAATAAATTGGTTGTAAATCAACTCTGGTCTAATTTGTCTAAATGGCTGTGCCCCGCCTACGTACCATTTTGTAAAGAATTCATACAAGTGCAATCTGAGTGACTGGATATACACAATTAATCCTTCAATCATCATGATTCCCAAGTTTCCACCAATGATCATGGCCATTGCAGCACCTGATTCAATACCTCCCAAGGATGTGAAAGCATTGTTTACCGTCATCAGCAAAGCCGCATGCACAAGCAACATGATCCCGAGCCGAGCATAACTGATTGTGTGAGCTAGACTCTCCACTGTTTTACCCAAGAGAACTTCCATGATGACACTTGCAGGATCTGCCCCATCTTCAGGATGTTTCTTTGCATGCATTACACCTCCAACCATCATGATGACCATTGATGCAATTACAATAACAACTGCAATTCTTGTTACAATCCAAACTTGTGCCCAATCTCCAAGGAACATTGTAACCCATGGAACAGCTTCTGTGTGAACTTTGGAATACATGTTTATGACATCATACTGTGAACCAATTGCGCACATCATAATGACGACAATTCCTCCGTAAAGTGCAATGTTTGGAATTGCTTCAGTAAAGACCACCATCTTGTGACCTTCTTTTAGCAATCTAATTACACGTAGAGTCATTGCCCAAACCAAATGTATGATTCCAATGAATAATGAAACTTTGAGAATATTGATTACCTGTTCAAATGTTAATTCAGCAACACTGAGAACTCCTACAATCCAACTAACAGAATGCAATGCTCCGCCTTCTTCTAACAATCCCTCAAATGGACCTATATGATCAAGATGGAAACCAAATGCTTCTCCTGCTGCCACACCTGCAATAGCTGCTGAGGCACCAGAGATTGCAATGAGCATTCCCCATTTTGATAGTTCTCCCTGTCCTTTGAATTTGAAGAGTAAACCTAATGCCATAAGTAACAATCCATGACCCATATCTGCAAACATTAATCCATAAAAAATTGGCCACATTAAAGCAATCATAGGAGTCGGGTCTGGTTCTCCAGCCTTTGGAATTCCTTGACTTTTTGTGATTACTTCAAAAGTTCTAACGAATCGTTTGTTGTCAAATAAGGTTGGAATCTCTTCTTTTAGTTTCGGATCCGTGATGTCTTCTACAACTGACATCCATTGTTTAGTTGACTCTGTGAATTTTGCCTCCATCTTCTTTGGAATAAAGCCTTGAATTACTGCAAAGTTTTTTGTTCCTCCTGGTTTTCTCAGAGTCTCAAGAACATCTTTTGTAACTTTTGCTTTCTCATGAAGTGCTAGAATATCGCGTCGAATCTTTTTTGTAATTTTCCCCAACTCTTTTTTAATTGAAGCTTGTTTTATTTTCAGTTCTTTAATTTTTGATTCTGCTAATGTATATGCCTCACTAGGAATTTGAGGAAATCCTTCTGGAATTTTAAATGAGTTAGAATTGAAACTTCTTAAAATTTTGAGAACTTTTTCAGAATCAGCAGTATCTGAAATTACCAAGATTGCTGCTTTTTCTTTATTCTCTAAATCATACTTGAAAATTGTGATACCCTCAAGTGAGCGACTAATCTCATCAAAATCAGCAGAATTAATCACAAAGAGATTCGTAAAAAAGTGTCGCATTAAACCAAATCCAGAAATATCCATCTTCATCTTTCTGATTACTTCTAGTGTATCTTTGAGTGACTGGTATTCTTCAGTGGAAACTCTCGCTGTTGCAGCTTCTTCTAGCAGTGATGCTGGTTTGTCAATAATTGATGGAGCTTCCTTAGTAAGCTGCTCTACCATATCTTCAATTTCATAAATCTCATAGTCTTTTTTCTTGATTACAGTACCTTTGAACAAAATCTCCATAATTCCCACCTCCAATGGAATCCCCATCCCTTTGATGATATCATCAATGGATTGGTATGTTTGCTGTGCTTTTAGTAACAAATCATCGATTTCAGGCGTAACCAAATCACTTGTGGCATCAATTTTGTGGTACCATTCAAACTCTGTCAATCTAGAAACTGCTTTTGGAGACTCGTTTCTTGGTAAAATTATGGTTCCAAGTTTTAGATCGGCTGTTCCCAAGACAAATTTTGGGTATTTTCATCGAGTTTAATATCTTTTGATTCTTCATATCCCAAACATTAAAATCCATTACGAGTCAACGGCATTCATTGGCGTCTAATTCTGCATTAGAAACTACAATTGACAAAATTTTAAAAAGTACTGAAAAAGATATCCTCACAAACATTAAATCTGGACTAGATGAATCACAGCAAAAACTTGATGATGCTATTCCTAAATTAGAAAGTGAGTTTGATAAAATCATTTCAGATGGTAAAAAAGAGGCTGATAAGATAGAAAAACAGATCACAGGAGCTTCAGATATTAAAGCCAGAAATAAACAACTAGTAGCTCTAGAAGAAGCAGTTGATAGGGTATTTTCATCAGCATTAGAGCAAATTACAAATGCTGATCGCAGCGGTAATGACTATCCAAATCTCATCAAGACTCTGATTGAGGAGGCAACCCAAATTTTAGGCACTTCAGACATTACAATTTTCACAAATGCAAAAGACAGAGATACTGTCCAATCAATAATATCTCAATTTTCAGGAATTGAATTATCTTCTGAAACAATTCAATGTATTGGAGGAATTAAGGTAAAATCTAAAGATGGTGCAATGTCATTTGATAATACGATCGATGCAAGAATTGAACGTCTGAAGCCTTTAATAAGGAAAGATATTGCAGCAAAATTTGGAGTGGGAAATTAGAATATGGCAGCTCAAGGTAGAATTGTTTGGGTAAGTGGCCCAGCTGTAAGGGCAGACGGTATGTCTGATGCAAAAATGTATGAAACTGTAACTGTAGGTGATTCAAAATTAGTAGGCGAAGTTATTCGATTAACCGGAGATGTCGCATTTATTCAAGTATACGAATCAACAAGTGGTCTTAAACCAGGTGAACCTGTAATTGGTACTGGAAACCCACTTAGTGTATTGTTAGGTCCCGGAATTATAGGACAACTTTATGATGGAATTCAAAGACCCCTAAGAGAATTATCTAAAGCATCTGGTTCTTTCATTGGAAGAGGCATTACAACAACTGCAGTTGATATGACAAAAAAATATCATTTTGTTCCAACTGTTAGTAATGGCGATAATGTTTCTGCAGGAAATATTATCGGAACTGTTCAAGAAACTGATCTTATAGAACATCCTATTATGCTTCCACCAGATCATGTAGGGGGAAAACTCTCAAACCTTGTATCCGAAGGAGATTATGATTTAGAAACTGTACTAGCTACTACTGAGAAAGATGGAGAATCAATTCCTGTTAAAATGTATCACAGATGGCCTGTACGAAAACCACGTCCTTACAATAAAAGATATGATCCAACTATACCCCTCTTGACAGGACAACGTGTCATTGACACATTCTTCCCAATCGCAAAAGGAGGAACAGGTTCAATTCCTGGAGCATTTGGAACAGGAAAGACTGTCACATTACACCAAATTGCAAAATGGGCTGATTCTCAAGTTGTTGTTTACATTGGTTGTGGAGAACGAGGAAACGAAATGACTGAAGTACTAGTCGAATTTCCACATCTTAAAGACCCACGTAGTGGAAAACCGTTAATGGATAGAACTGTCCTTGTCGCAAATACTAGTAACATGCCAGTAGCTGCAAGAGAAGCAAGTATCTACACTGGTGTCACAATTGCAGAATATTACAGAGATATGGGCAAAGATGTTGTACTTGTTGCAGATTCCACTAGCAGATGGGCTGAATCACTCAGAGAGATGAGTGGTAGATTAGAAGAGATGCCTGCTGAAGAAGGCTATCCATCATACTTGGCATCTAGATTAGCAGAATTTTATGAAAGAGCAGGTCGAGTTCAAGCAGTTGGTAGTCCTGAGCGTGACGGTTCAGTTACTTTGATTGGTGCTGTATCTCCATCAGGTGGTGACTTTACAGAACCTGTGACAACTCACACAATGAGATTTATCAAAACTTTCTGGGCATTGGATGCAAAACTTGCATACTCTAGACACTATCCGTCAATTAACTGGATGAACAGTTATTCTGGATATCTTGCAGATATTGCAAAATGGTGGAGTGAGAATATTAGTCAAGACTGGTTTAAAATTAGAGGTGAAACTTATGGCATTCTACAAAGAGAAGATACACTAAAAGAGATTGTTAGACTCTTAGGTCCTGAAGCACTGCCTGATGAAGAAAAATTAATTCTTGAAGTTGCAAGAATGATAAAGATTGCTTTGTTACAACAAAACTCATTTGATGATGTAGATACTTATTGCAGTCCAGAAAAACAATTCAAATTAATGAAATTATGTGTTGACTTTTACAAAAATGGACAACAGGCACTCAAAGAAGGCGCAGCACTAGCTGACATACGTGAATTAGCTATAGTAAGCAGTTTACTCAAAGCAAGAATGAATGTCAAAGATGATGAGATGCCAAAACTTGATCAGTTAGATAAAGACATGCAAGAACAATTCAAATCAATTTTAGGAGTAAAGGTATCAAATTGACAACAAAAGGCGGAGTTCAATACAGTAAGATTGCTGAAATCAAAGGCCCTCTAGTTGTTGTAGATGATGTTGAAAATGCAGCATTTGATGAACTAGTTGAAATTGAAACTACTGAAGGAGAAAGAAGACTAGGCAAAGTTCTAGAAGTAGGAAACGGTAAAGCTATTGTCCAAGTCTTTGAAGGAACAACTGGATTATCAATTTCTGGAACTAAAGCAAAATTTGTAGGTAAAGTTATGGAAATGCCAGTATCAAAAGAGGTACTTGGTAGAGTATTTGATGGACTAGGAAGACCAAAAGATGGACTCCCAGATCCAATTGCTGATAAATTTGTAGACATTAACGGAGAACCAATGAACCCAGAACAACGTGAATATCCAAAGGATTTCATTCAAACTGGTGTATCTGTAATTGATGGATTGATGACTTTGGTCAGAGGACAAAAACTCCCAATCTTTTCTGGTTCTGGCATGTCTCACAATCTTTTGGCAGCACAAATCGCAAGACAAGCAAGTGTTGTTGGAACACAAGATGATTTTGCTGTGGTATTTGCAGCAATTGGTGTGCAGTACAGTGAAGCAGAATACTTTAGAAGAAGTCTTGAAGAATCTGGTGCACTAAAAAGAAGTGTTCTATTTCTTAATACTGCTGATGATCCTGCAATTGAAAGAATCATTACACCTCGTGTAGCATTAACTGTGGCTGAATATCTGGCATTTGAGTTAGGAATGCACGTTCTAGTTGTAATTACTGATATGACAAACTATGCAGAGGCACTAAGAGAGATTAGTGCAGCAAGAGAAGAAGTACCTGGAAGAAAAGGATATCCTGGTTATCTTTACACTGATCTTTCAACACTTTATGAAAGAGCAGGAAAGCTTAATGGAAGAAAAGGAAGTGTTACCCAAGTTCCAATTTTATCAATGCCATCTGATGATATCACTCACCCAATACCGGACCTTACTGGATATATCACTGAGGGACAAATAGTAGTTGGCAGGGATTTATTCAGACAAGGAGTTTATCCACCAATCAATATTTTGATGAGTCTTAGTAGACTGATGAAAGACGGAATTGGTGAAGGAAGTACTAGAGAAGATCACAGTGAAGTTTCTAACCAAGTTTATGACGCATATTCTAGGGCACAAGAAGTAAGAGCACTTGCAGGTATTGTAGGAAAGGCAGGACTTACCGAAATTGACTTAAAGTACATGGATGTTGGTGATACTTTTGAAAAAGAATTCCTTACACAAGCAACTGATGAGAACAGAACAATTGAAGAAACACTTGATCTCATGTGGAAGATTGTATCAAAATTACCAAAGAATGAGATTACTAAAATCAAAGACAAGTACGTAGAAAAATATTACAAGGGAGAGTAATGCTAATGTCATTTGGACAAAACGTCGCAGCAACAAAAATTGAGCTTTTCAAGTATAAAAAATCCACACAGATAGCTGTTATGGTTCAGCAAATTTTAGATGACAAACGCAAAGTTCTCTTGAAAAATATTGAAGAGATGATTCAAGAAGCATCCAAAGCTAGAGGTGGAATTTGGGATCCTTTACAAGATATTTACAAATCAGTTAATGAGGCATATCTAGCACTTGGTACCAATACTGTTGACTCTGTTGCAGAATCTACTCCTCCTGTCATGGAAGTTAAAGTCCATGTTAGAAGAGTCGTTGATGTAAAAATTCCTTCACTTACTGTAACTGAAAAAGATACAAAATCAATGCCTTATGGATTTGCAGATACAAACTCTTCAATTGATAGAGCAGCAAAACAGATCAAAGAATTGATGCCAAAAATTTGCAAAGCAGCAGAATATGAGAATTCCATTTTTAGCCTCGCAAAAGCGTTAGAAAAGACACAAAAGTTGCTAAATGCGCTTGAAAACGTCATTATTCCTCAATACAAAGAAAATATTCGGTTTATTCTCTCTACTCTTGAAGAGAGAGAAAGAGAAGAATTCGCAAAGTTAAAAAAAGTAAAGGCAAAGATGGAAAGTAAGCAATAATGGCAAAAGAAGAAATAAAAAAATTACTCGAAAACTCAAAGAAGGAATTAGATGGGGATTATGACAATTTTGTAAAATCCGTCAATTACGATCTAGCATCATTCAAAAAGAAAACTTTAGATCGAATTTGAAATTGCTATCTTATCATGATTTAAATATGGATATTATGGAGCGTGATCGTAAATGAAAACTATCGTCATGTTACTTTTGGCAGCATCAGTAATTTCAATTCTGGGTTCGACTGGGGTTGCATTTGCTCAAGAAGACTCTGCATCTAATGGCGACTCTATGAAACTCTTAGGTGCCGGTTTAGCATTTGGTATTGCAGCCGGCGGAGCAGGAATAGGTCTTGGTCAAGTAGGTGCAGCAGGTCTTGCAGTCATTAGTGAAAATCCAGCTTTACAATCAAAGGTATTCATCTTTGTAGGTATGGTAGAATCAATCGCAATCTATGGTATAGTTATGATGTTTATCATCTTGGGACAATAATCATCCAAACTATAAATTTTTAATTTATTTAGTTATATTTTAGCTCATTTACATCCAAAATTCTCGAACAATACCTACACTTGAGAACCCTGCCCTCTTTGTCTATAACATCCATTACTGATTCTATGTGTTCTGTGCTGTTTGTAATGCAGTCTGGATTTGAACACCTGAAAATTCTATCAATCTCATTAGGCAATGAGACTCTTCTCTTCTCAACAAGCTTGTATTTTTTTATCATGTTAATTGTCGCACTTGGTGCAATCACTGCTATCTTGTTTGTATCATCATCTTTTAGAAACTTGTTTTCTACCTTGATGATGTCTTTTTTCTTGAATTTACCACTAGGAACATTCAAGGCTACGGTAATTAGACTGCCATCCTTTCCATCAATTCTTAATGCATTTAATACCTGAAGACCCCTTCCTTCATCTATATGGTCAATTACGGTACCTTCTTTAATTCGTCGAACCATGAGGTCGGACTGTTCCATCAGAATACTTTGTATAGTCACTTGTATATATTATTGAAAGAATGAACGAATTTTATCAAAAAGATATCATCTCAATTAAGGATTATACAAAAAATCAACTAGAAAGTATCTTTGCATCAACTGATAAAATTATGCAATTAAGCCTGTCTGATAGAAGAGAGATTTGCAAAGGTAAAACATTGGGATATTTGTTTTACGAGCCAAGCACTAGAACTCGTCTTAGTTTTGATTCTGCCATGGCCTCAATTGGTGGAAACTCGTTGGGAATTTCTGATATTTCATCCTCATCGGCACAAAAAGGCGAGAGTCTTGCTGACACTGTTAGGATGATGTCGATTTATTCAGATATTCTTGTTTTGCGTCACACTTTGGATGGCTCTAGCAGATTTGCTGCAGAAATTTCTGGCAAACCAATAATCAATGCCGGCAGTGGTACTGAAGAACATCCAACCCAAGCAATTCAAGACTTGTTTACAATTAAAAAAGAAAAGAAAAAGATTGACGGCCTAAAAATTGGAATCGTAGGTGATTTAAAGTACGGACGAACTGTTTATTCACTGCTGCACGGACTTGGAAATTATGATGTTGATGTTATACTGATCTCTCCTGAATCATTGAGAATACGTTCTGACTCTACTTATGAAATAAAAAAGAAGTTGGATTTTACTGAAACTACAAACATTGAGGATCATCTAGATGATCTTGATGTTCTTTATGTGACAAGAATTCAAAAAGAGAGATTTCCTGATGAGGAGGAATATCTCAAAGTAAAGGGAAGTTATGTTGTGGGATTAGACATGCTAAAGCAGATGAAGGCCGACTCGATAATTTTGCATCCACTTCCAAGAATTGATGAAATCTCAGCCGATGTTGATAAAACAAAAAATGCCAAATACTTTGAGCAAGCTGAATATGGAAAATACACACGTGCTGCTTTGTTAGGCATGATTCTAAACGAGGATGGATTTTAGTTTTTTTTACAAATCAGTATTCCATATATCCTGAGACGTTTTACTATGACTATTGGCTGAGACAAAAATTATCCCAATCTTTCCCTTGGACTTGGTTTTGTTTCCAAGACAAGAGCTTCCACTTCGAATATTTGAGCCTCGTTACAAGCAATTAGTTGATGACTGTATGATTGGAGATGGTCAGTTTGGTGTATGCCTAATTGATGAGAACAACTCTATCAACGGCTGGAATTGCCCCAAGCTAGTAGGCACACTTGCCAAAATTTCTAAATGTCAAGACGTGGAATTAGATGGATTGCAGTTACAAATTGAAACAATTGGAAGAAATTCATTTAAAATTAAAAGAATTATTTCACCATCTATTACACAGCCGGCAAACTATGATCCTCTCTCAGTTGAGGGCCATCAAGAAATTTCTCAAATGCATGAGAAGATTGGCACAGAAGAAAAAATGTACATACAAGCAGAAGTTGAAATGATTCGAGAGATAGATGAGAATATCTCACTTGAGAGATGGGAGAAATTAGTTCATCTATGGAAAAAGAAGATCATCAGACAGGCCTTACCACAGGTTGTTGACTCGCATTCACTGGACCATGTTTTGGAGCAATACTATCTTAATACAGATACACCTACCATTGATTACATCTACTCCCTTTCTGCTATTGGTGCAAAGGATCCAAATGAGCTGCAACAAATTTTGGAGGCAACATCAATGTATGAACTAATTAAGCGAGTTGAAATACTGTTGGGTGTAGAATAATGAAAATTCAAACATCATTGAAAATATTTGGAATATTTACACTAGTTGCATGTTTGTTGTTTCCATCTAGTAGTGTTTACGGACACGGGTTTGGAATTGATACAATCTCCTCAATTGACATCCAAGGAAAGAAACACACAATCTCAGTAGAGATGCCATCATACTTTGAAAATCCACAAGAACAAATTACAATCACTGCAACTGAAGATACTACCAAAGAAAATGCAAAAAACGTTACATTTCTCATCGGATTGTTTCATGAAAATGAAATGATATTTAGAAATTATTTCTTTGCAGAGGATGGCATTTTACAAATTAAAGTAACTCCCACACAAGATGAAATTACAATTCATGGTCAACAAGATTCTTTGCTTGGAGCATGGCATGGAACAGAATCCGATCCCATAGAGATTATGGGATCTCTGTTTGATTCTGCTGGTCTGTACAATTTTGAAATTGAGATACGGACAATAGATGAGCCTACAAACATCATAGAATCCAAAGTCTATAATGCTAATCTGAGTGTGATTGAGACTGTATCATTTACTCAAAAAGACTCTAAAAACAATGACGTAGATTTTCGTTCAAAGTCGTATTTTGACTCTATCTCTAATTTCCAGTATGATCATGGGGCAGGTCAGGTTACATTTGAGATGCCATTTGACTGGAGTGAGAAACAAATGTCACATGTTAATGTGGTTCACATAGAGACGCACTTTCCAAAGGATTTTGTAGAGTTTATCACTCCTAGTTACTCAGGCTCTGTAAACGGAATTAAACTATTCAAGTCTTCAGTCTCAGTTGATGATTATACAGAAGATGGTGAGAGAATAGTGCATCTTGTTTTGTTACAAGATCATCTGCGATATCTAAAAAATGAGATGAAGAAAGATTCTGATGATCTGCCTGAAAATATGAAATTCACAGTCTCTACAAGTCAAGAGAAAGCATTTCCATTAGAGGCATACACCAAAAGTGAGGACTTTAAGGTACATCTCTCATGGGAGCCTGTGAATGTAGAGCCTGGTATTGATACGAATTTTATTTTTACAATCAGAGATGGAAGGACAAATGAGCCCCTAAGAAGCTCTGATTACACGTTTGTGATAATTCAAAATGAAGAGGAGATTCACCGTGTATCTGGAACTGCCCAAGTCGGTGGAGATTTTGAAAAGTTTGCTTTTGGTGAGGATCAAACTGGTCCTACAATTATCAAATTTGAAAATATTCGAAACAGCGGACAGGAGACTGAGTTTGTTCTAGTTGTTGTTCCTGAATTTGGAGGCATCGTGATGTTGGTACTGACAGTTTCAATAATGGCAATAATTGGAATGACCAAAAAATTTGGGTTATTTGCTGTCGTCAAATGAGTTATCATACTATAAATGCAGAAAAGTAATTTAGAGAAGGTTTACACCTTTCAATAATTTTTTAATGAAATATGTGTTTAAAAATAAATTCTTTCGTTGGCTTTAGCTAAACTTGAACATCCTTTAAAAATAAAATCATAAATATTGTATATCAAAAATGGTTTTGTAATTGTAAACCAAACAATCATCTATTTTTTTTTAAATTTGTAGAAATCTTTTATAGAGTCAATTGATAATTTTATTTATTTATTTTTCATCAAAGGGCAACTAACTTTACCGTATCCATGTTTTTGTTTGTTTGAAAATCTTTGGTCATTGTAGATACTTTTTCTGCATCTCCATTAATCAAAAAGAGCTCCATACATTTTTCTTTATCTATTTTACTGTGAAGATGTGTTGTAATTAGATCCTCAAAATTATGTGTAATGCCTGAAACAACATGATCAAACTCGTCATTATGCACAACTAGAAGAATTGCGTGAATATTTCCTTCTAAATCAGCTTTTTGTTTTTCTTCAGAAACAAATGCTCTGATCCCTGCCCTGATAGCTTCAGACCTGCCTGAAAATCCCATTGAGGATTGTAACTTGTCTAACTCTGTTAGAATCTCGTCATTTAGAGAGATTGAAACTATTGGCATATGACTAATGTTATTAATTATCTTATAAGTTTAACAACAAATCTTATTAAGATTTTATATATTTATTAATAATATGAATCGAATTACTGTATGAATACCCAAATCATGCTAGCAATAGTTGTAATTACAGTAATAGTTTCATTAACATCTGTTATTCTTTACAGTACCAACTCTGATCAACAGTACACACTTACTGATAGTCCCAAACTGCAGGTAATCTCATCATTTAATCCACTACATGAATTTTCACAAATAGTCGGAGAGGACAAGATTGATGCTAGATTATTAATTCCGGCTGGAGTTGAACCACATGATTGGGAACCGACCATAAAAGATGTTCAAGAGATTCAAAAATCTGATTTAATTATAATTAATGGAATTGGTTTTGAAAATTGGATAGATAATTTAGCTGAAAATAATTATCAGGGAACTATAGTTGATACAAGTGATGGAATCTTTATCAATAATTTGGATCAAGAAAATATTACTGATCCCCATATTTGGTTAAACCCCCTCTATGCAAAAAAACAAGTACAGAACATTGCACAAGCTTTTTCAAATCATGATCCTGAAAATGGGGAATTTTATCACACAAATGCAGCACAATATGGAAAAAAATTAGACTTGCTTGATTCAAAAATTAGCACCGAGCTGTCTGATTGTAATGATGATTTTATTGCATTTCATGATGCATTCTCATATTTTGCAAAAGAATATGGTTTGAATCAACATGCTATTGTTTCATCAAATGCTTCTCATGGAGAAGCTACTGCAAAGACATTGGAGAATGTTATTACAAAAGCCAGAGAACTAAATATCAAGATAATCTTTAGTGAAGAATCCATTAATACAAAAACTTTGCAAGTAATTGCCGATGAAATAGGAGGAAAAGTTTTGGTCTTATCTACACTTGAAATTGTTTCTGATGGAGACTACATTTCAAAAATGAATCAAAATCTTGAACATCTAAAGGAGGCATTGTGTTGAAAATAGTTGAAATCAATAACTTGACTGTCCAGTATCCTGATGTTAAGGCCCTTGACAATATTAATTTGGTAGTAAATCAGGGTGATTTTTTAGGGATAATCGGACCAAATGGTGCTGGAAAATCAACACTTTTTGCATCAATGCTTGGATTGCATACAAGATACAAAGGCACAATAAAATTTTTTGGTGAGGATATCAAAAAATCAAAAAATTACTTAAAACAACTCGGCTACGTTCCACAAAAACCAGTCTTTGAGAAAAATTTTCCAGTAACTGTTACGGATGTTGTCAGAATGGGATTAAACAGAGAATCTGATGAAAACAAAATTGATGAAATATTACAACAATTGTGGATACATGAGCTACGTGATAGAAAGATAGGAGAGTTGTCTGGTGGGCAACAACAACGCGTCTTTATTGCAAAGGCCTTGGTAAATAACCCAAAAATTTTGATCCTAGATGAGCCAGTAACTGGAATTGACCAACAAAGTATTGACTTGTTTTACAGTATTCTGCGAGAATTAAACTCTAAACAAAAAATTACCATTGTTTGGTCATCCCATGATCTAGATGCAGTTAACAAACTAGCAAACCATGTTGCATGTTTGAATAGAACTCTGTTCTTTCATGGTCAATCTGACACATTCTTTTCTGATGATGAACTAGTCAAACAGTACTCTGAGGCCTCGATGCAAAAACACATGCACCATCATTAATCATGTCCTTTGAAATTCTAACCTTTAGTTTTATGCACAGGGCATTAATTTCCGGAGCTGCAATAGCTATTCTATGTTCAGTTGTGGGACTTTTTCTGGTTTTAAGACGTTACTCACTATTTGGTGATGCAATAGCACATTCATCATTTGGAGGAATTGCTTTAGGACTACTTGCAGGTATCTATCCATTATGGACTGCATATGGAGTATCTATAGCTAGTGCACTGATAATTACAAAAATCAAAGACAAATACGATATCTCTGGGGATGCATCCATTGCAGTTTTACTCTCCTCAGGCATAGCAGTCGGGCTTGTAATTATTGGATTTTCTGGAGGATTTGTAATTGATATCTTTAGTTTTCTGTTTGGCAGCATTCTTCTTGTTAGCGTAGATGATACCATTCTGATTCTGGTACTGACTGGATCAGTTTTAATTGTAATTTTACTGCTTTACCGACAACTTCTTTACTCAACATTTAATGAGGAACAAGCCAAAGTCAGTGGAATTCCTGTAGAAAAAATAAATTACTTGATAGTGTTTATGGCAGGAATTACAGTAGTTACATCAATTCAACTTGTAGGGGTATTGTTGATTTCAGCTCTGTTTGTAATTCCTAATGTTACAGCAATAATGTATGATAGGGGGTTTAAACAAACGGCAATCATTTCAATGGGGTTGTCTGTTTTTTCAGTAATAGTGGGAATTCTGGTCTCTTACATATTTGATATAACCCCTGCAGGAACTATTGTCCTAATCGCAATCGGACTGCTTGCAGGAACCATGGGAATAAAGTCTGCTGGACTTTTATCTAACTAATCAAGGAATTTAACCTTCTCTTGTCGTGAATACTTTTTACATAAAACAATGAGGTTGCAATAATTCCCAAGGCAATCAATGGTGATGCTAGCTCGGTATATTTTATTTGGACACTGCCTGATTGTTGAATTTGTGTAATGCTTGGTGGAATTTCTGTAATTTTTACTGTTCCAATCTTGCTTGATTGTTGTTCAACAAACCATACATTGTCGTCTCCATCTGATGTCATAAACTGAATAAAAGATGCTTCAGTTGGAACCAGAATCTCGATCAAGTCATTGTTGTCTGGGTCATACACTCCCAAACTGTCTATGGTATGCTGTGCAAACCAAATGTTACCATATCTATCAAATGTCATGCCAAATGGAAGTGCATTGATATCAGGCACAGAAATTCTCTTAAATGTCTCCAAAACTGGATTAAATTTAGTAATTGCCAAGCCTGTATGTTCTGCAATCCATAGGTTTCCATCATCATCAAAAATCAGAGCTTCTGGAGATTGTAAAACTGTGTCAGTTGAAATTTGTGTCAATTCGTTACTTTGAGGATCAATGAATCCTATCTTGCCTGTTCCAGTTGCTGAATACCAAACTTTTCCATCCTCATCAACACTCAATGCAAACGGAAGCGATTGTTTTTCTGGCATAACTATCTGCTCAAAAATATCTTTTTCTGGCAGATATTTTAGAATTCTATCTTTGTTAACAACTGTAATCCAAATGTTCCCATCAAAATCTGCTTTGATGAAAAGCGGAGTATTATCTGAAATTACTGGATCTAGTTTTGGAAGGGTTTTAGTTGTAATCTCTTTGGTTTGTATATCTATAAATCCAATTTGATTTCTTGGCGTATCTGTAAACCAAATCTTTCCATTGTTATCATTTGTTAGGAATGTAGTTGTCAAACCATCAAATGAGTGGGGAGTAAATTCATTTGTTTCAAGTGAGAATTGCCATATTCTAGGGGCAGAAGCATCACTAATCCACAAGGAATCTTTTCCATCATATACTGGAAATAATGGCTTTGCATTCTCTGGCAATTCAAACTCTATAACCTGTGTTTGAATATTTGCTAATCGTGGTTTTACAAGTAAATTCAACATGACTGATTCGTTTGCATTTTCAGTTCTTTGAGCTTCAATCTCTACTAGCCACTCTCCTGAAAATCCAAATGTTAATTCTCCTTGAAATTTGCTAGGTTTGTTTTCTTTTTGATTAATTTGTTCTGTTGGAATCTCAATTGGAGAAATGTTTTTTGATGGATTGGAGATCTTTACCTTGATCTGATCTGAATCATAAAGCTGATTTCCTTCAAAGTCGCTAACTCTAACTAGAACTGTATTTGTTCCACTAGAAAATGGTGAAATCTCAACATCGAATTTTACATTCTCGGCAAATTCTATGGTTTTGAATCCATAAACAATTTCTTGTGCACCTACTTGCTGAATTTGGCCAGCTGGCAGTGTTCCATTAGTTAGTAATGCTACAACTCCTAGAAGAATTATCCCCAATACTACATCAACTTTTAGTGATTTTCTGAGTTTTTTATGAACTGTAATTTTTCCTGACGAAAAATGTCTCTCTGCATTTTTTTGGACTTTGAATTGCAAAAATCCTCCTAAACTTACCATTGTTGCAGCAATTGCTATTTTGAGTATAATTAATTGGCCAAACACTGATTCAGTGATTAATCCCACATCGCTTTCCAAGAACCACATCAAAGTTGGCCCAGTAATGATTACAATCCCTACTGAAATGATAAATGCGATGGAGAATCTTGGAATCATTACCAAGCTCATCTTTTCTCGATCTGTTTCCTTGAGTTGTGAAAATGTTGGAAGTAACGTAAAGACAAAATATATGATTCCGCCTATCCAAACTGCAGCAACTAGATTATGTATGTAATCTAATACTACTGCTCCTAATTCTTCACTAGCTGCACCATGACCAATAAGACTAGATGTAGAAATTAATAGTAAAGATGCCACAAGCATTGGAATTTGATTCCTATTTGATAATGTCTTTTTTCTATCCATACCAAACCAGATGCCAAGTAAAATTATTGTAATGATCATTCTTGCAAGCCAAACTGTACCAAAATATGTCTGAATCACATCAATTGGCGAGGCCTCTAATCTGATTGTTTGAACTATTATCATCAAAATATCAGAGACAAATACAAGCATCAACCCAATGCCTGTAATTGACATGAATCTCCCATGATGAAAAATTTCTACTTTGTCTAATTCTTCTTTGATTAGTCGTTTGTTTTGTGTTCCCCAAATAGCTAATGATGCAATTACAACTCCTAAAACTATTGTTTGGCCCAAAATTCCAGGAAATCTTGCTCCAGCTTCGGGTAGAAATATGATTTCTGATTCTATGGGGGGCAGATTTTGATCTTTAATGATCACATTTCCAACTCCAAACAAAAACGCACTTGGAACTAAATGCCCGTCAATTTTTGAAAGAACTTTGATGGACCCAGTATAAACTCCCTCTTCTAACTGAGGAGTAGTTACAATCAGAGATAACTCATTTTCATGGTAATCTGTATCTTTGTTGTCTATTTGATCTCCGTTATTATCAAAAATTTTCATTTCACTAAAATTGATATCAACTGGTTCAGAAAAATATACAATTACTTTTGATGTGCCCACTGGTGCATTAGATGCCAAGCTGGGAATGGTTTTTTCTGTAAATGGATGTGCTGTTGCAAATGGAATTGAAATAAACGATAAAACTAGTAAAAATATCAGAAATTTTCTCATTTGTTGGTATAATTATTTATGATAATTTAAACAGTTTACAAATTTCCAAATTTGTACTAATTTACATAAAGATAATAACCTATAATTTCCCCATTATGGTCGTGAAGATAACAATTTTTAGCCTCATAGCAATATTATTTTCCTTGGGCATGATTGCTCCCTCGTTTGCACATACCACTGTATCTGTTGAACAATATCAGATTGAAGCAGGTTGGGGGATTGAACCGCCTGTGGTTGGAATTCGAAATGATCTTGTCTTAAAAATTACTGAACCAGGTGAGAATACAGGCACATATACTGGCATTACCAGTGCTTTCAAAAGTACCAGTGCAACTATAATGTTTGGAGGAGCTTTTAAAAAAATTGACATTAATTCTGATCCAAGACCTGGGTATTATTTCTCATCAATTATTCCAACAAAGACTGGAAGCTATACCCTTGAATTAAAAGGAGAGATTCATGGTGTACCTATTGATATAAAAATTCCTATTGAAGATGTAGAGCCCACTGCAGTCTTGGATTTTCCACCAACTGTTAGTGGAGGCAATGCTAATACTGATGCCTTGAGACAGGCTATAATGCAGAATCAACAAGACATTGTGGATTTACAAGAAAATGATGAATCCTCTACTAATGATGAGGCATCTTATAATTTTGCTATACTTGGATTATCAATTGCAGCAGCAGCTATAATACTGGCAATAATATCTCTAGTAAAAAGAAAATAGAAAAAGAGGAATTCCTAAAATCTTGGAATGACTCTAGATTTTGTAGTTAATGCTACGATGCTTATGATTGCGACAGCTAGTATCATCATTGCAATTGTACCAAATTCTGGGACAATGTTTGTGAATACAACTTCTTCACCAATTGGTCCTGTTTTAGGATCATTTACACCATAACCTTGGAAGGTAACAGTGACGTCTACTGGATCAGAAGAGTCAAGTGCTGCTGTAGTATGAACGCCTTTGCCATCGTGACTGTGTGCGCCTTCATCGGCCAAGACTTCTTTACCGTTTTGTGTAACCGTAATGTCGTGGTTAACATGTTCTGCATCGGCAAATCCAATGGAGATTTCCATCATTTCGCCTGCAGTTGGTGTTGAAGTCCAAACTGAAACCATTGTTCCGTCAGATAACATTCCGGTTGCAGATGCGTCATCGTTCTTCATCATGTCGCCATCATCTTTCATCATGTCGCCATCATCTTTCATCATGTCGCTATCATCTTTCATCATGTCGCCATCATCTTTCATCATGTCGCCATCATCTTTCATCATGTCGCCATCTTTCATTGTATCAAGATCGGCAATTATAACGTCATCATGACCATCGTCTGTAGCATCATCAACTTCTTGTACTATGATCGTGCCTTTCATATAATAATGAAAGGTGCAATAGTAAGGAATTTCACCTGCTGTTTCAGGGATCCATGTCGCCTCTTCTTCACCTGATAAGGTATAATCAAATTCCCCACTTGGTGATGGAGGCGTTCCTAGTTCCCATGTTCCTGCTGTAAATGTGTGTAATCCAACACCATTTGAGAATGTTACTTCTCCACCAACATCTACAGTTGCAATATTTGGAACATAACAGTTTTCACCACAATCAACATTGAAATTAGAATCGTCTGATGTAGCGATTGTAACTGTTGCATGATCTGCAAAAGCAGCTGGTGTCATTGCGACAATACCTGCTGCAATAGCAAATAGTACAAAGATTGAGCTAAGTGCTTTTCTCTTCATTACCAGAATTACTTTACAGGATACATAAAAACCTCACTAGACTTTGTATACTTGACCTAGTTCTTCCTATTCTGGCACACCTTTAGAATTCCAAATGCCGGAATTCCAATATACATTGCCAAATTTAGTGCAATTACAGAGATTCCAAGTCCCAAAACTTTTGCCTCTGAGCCCTCATCAGCTAGTGACATTATAGATAATGTTGAAAGCATCGGTGTGATCATGGTTTTAACTACCTCTTTGAATACTGGACTCTCTCTCTCCCAATCTGCAACTGTTGGTGCAAATGAATAGTACACGGTGTTAAATCCACTCATAAATGCAGTACCAGAAGTTGTACTGAATAATTTATTGTCTCTAATTTCTCTAAGTAGTTGGACTTGTGGGGCTAGTTCAGTTCCATATGCTGCTGTAGCAATAAGACATCCACCATTATCAGTATCTTCTGATACAATATCTTTTTCTGTAGGAGTGATTGGTACTACAGGAACCTCTACATCATCAACAGGAACCTCTACATCATCAACAGGAACCTCTACATCATCAACAGGAACCTCTACATCATCAATTACATGAGACCCTTCAGTTCCTTGTTGTACTATGAGTGTTCCTAACATCCAAGGATGTATCATACAAAAATAATCATATTCTCCCAATTCCAAACCAGTTGTATCCAATGTGTAGGACTGGCTTACTGACAAGAAACCTGAATCAAATTTTTCACTTGGACCATCAAATGGATTTCCACCAGTAAATGTGTGAGCAACATTATCAGTATTTGAAAAGATTACTTTTCCACCTGCATCCACTGTTGCAATACTTGGTGTGTAACATCCATCCAACTCTTCACAACCTAGATTTCTAGAGCCTTCTACAGGTACAATTGTAATTTCTGAATGATCTGCAAAAACAGTTGGTGTCATTGTGATAATACCTGTTACAATAGTAAACAATATGAAAAAAGAATAAACTGTCTTGGTTTTCAATACTATGACTCTTCTCAGGATACATAAAAACCTCACTAGACTTTGTATACTTGTCTAGTTCTTTCTATTCTGATACACCTTTAGAATTCCAAATGCCGGAATTCCAATATACATTGCCAAATTTAGTGCAATTACAGAAATCCCAAGTCCCAAAACTTTTGCCTCTGAACCCTCATCAGCTAGTGACATTATAGATAATGTTGAAAGCATTGGAGTGATCATGGTTTTAACTACCTCTTTGAATACCGGACTCTCTCTCTCCCAATCTGCAACTGTTGGTGCAAATGAATAGTATAATGTGTTAAATCCACTCATAAATGCAGTACCAGAAGTTGTACTGAATAGTTTATTGTCTCTAATTTCTCTAAGCAGTTGAACTTGTGGAGCTAGTTCAGTTCCATATGCTGCTGTAGCAATAAGACATCCACTATCTGGAGGACCCGGATCCTTTGGCTCAGTTTGCACATCACCTACTTTAATTTCAAATGAAGCAGTTTCTGGCGGAATTGGTGTAAACAGTATTCCCTCAACTGCCACATCCATGGTGTATACCCCATCTTCAGGAAATTCAACTTTTAGTCCATTTACCAATCCTTCAGATGTGTGAATAAGAGATGGAGTTTTAAAAATGATCTCTCCAGATTTTGTAATCAATATTTTGTAATCAATATGAATCTGAGTCTCTTCTTTGACAGGGTTTATGAATTCTATAGGCAGTCTAGATAATTCACCTGGTATGATATTTTCATAGGATATTTTTACATCAAGTGTTTTCTGGTCAGTAGGTGCAGTCTGTGATTCTGCAAATGCCGGAATTACCAATAGTAATGGAACCAATAAAAATACAAGTAACAATCTCATATTTTGATTCTAAAAACCTAAAATAAAAGTTCTACTCTGATTTCTCTGAAAAAAATTCCCACGCATGAAAACCCTATACCATCTTTAAATATGGAATTGACACAATTTTAGTATTGTATAACAAGATTGCATTACTCATTATGGTAATTGGTATTTTTACAATCTCTGGTATTCTTCCTGATGCGTTTGGACATGGACTAGGAGGTGATCAGGCAGAACCGATCAGTTTCGGTGATATGGAGGTGACTGTTCGTACACAACTGAGTCCATCAGACATTACAGTTGGAGAAATTGATTCTGCAAACCTGCAAGTGCGTTTCTTTGACACATTAACTGATATAAATCTCGACAAAGTAACATACAGAGTAGAAGTTTGGCAAAGTGGTGAACTTTTAGCTAGACAATTGTTTTATGATTTAGATGGTAAATTAGATGTGAAAATCAAACCAGATACTGATTGTGATGAAGACATTATTGAAAAATGCTCTGTTTATGGAGGTTCTGAACATGTTAGCGCACCAAATGCATTGTTTGTTCAAGGTGCAGCGTGCACTGATGATAATTTAGATATTTGCGGAAGGCCATCAATTACAGGTCCCATATTTGTAAAAGGTGGATTATACAATATTCGAGTTGACATTCTGGCAGCAACTAGTCCAAGAACATTACTTGCCAATTTACTAAGCTACGATACTTTTGTTAGTGTTGCACAAGAACAAAACTTTTCTTTTCAAACAGCAAACGCTGAAGAAATTCCAGTAGTTGTAAAAACATACTATGACGATGTTGATAACCTTGAATTTGACACATCTGATAATTCGATTTCATTTGATATGCCCTTTGACTGGAGTCCTGACTATGTCCGTTTAGTACAAGTAGTACATGAGGAAATCAAAGTCCCAAAATCATTTGCACCATATGCTGAGGGAAAACAGTTCAAAGGTTATGTTAATGGAGTTGAGATTGATCAGAGAGTGTTACTTAATGATCCATACATGTTTGATGATTTTAATATTGTTCATTTTATAGTTACCACAAATGAATTAGAAAAGATCAATCAAACCCTTGGTCCATCCAATCATGAGAATCAAAATATGAATTTCAAATTGGTTCCATTGGAAGGATACTCAAAAAGTTCTACAGAATTCTATCTAGTAGATACCATCAATTATGAAAAAGTTCTAACAACAATAGACATTTCATGGGATGAAAAATATGGTGCAGATCAGGAAATTCCATTTGAATTTACATTCTTTAATGAAAATAGAAAACTAATCAAAGATGTAAGATATGCCTATGTTGTTTTAGATGAGAATGATAATGAAATAGCACGAAATGTTGGTAATGATTTGCTCAATCCTGGAATCGTCTCCATTGAGGGATTGGACATACAAAAGATCTTTGTCCCATCACAAGGACAGATTCGAGTTGACGTTCTAGTTTATGGGACTGGGCTAGATTATGATCCGACATATTCAGGGATTGGTTCGGCAATTATTGAAATCGGTCCTGGTTCTACAAATGTTGCACCCCTAGTTTCTGAAAAAACACTAGTTCCAAGCTGGATTAAGAGTACGGTTGGATTCTGGGTGGATGGAGACTCTTCAGATGATGAATTTATCAATGCCATTCAATACATGATCAAAGAGGAAATAATACAAGTCCCTTCAACAACTCAGGGTTTTAGTAGTAATACAAATGAAATCCCCCCTTGGATTAAGAGTACGGTTGGATTCTGGGTAGATGGAGACTCTTCAGATGATGAATTTATCAATGCCATTCAATATATGATCAAAGAAGGAATAATGAGAATATAATCATAAGTTTTTAAATAAATTCTGTATAGTGATAGTGTTATGAAAGATATCAATGACATCATGCCAAAGGTTCCAAATATGCGATGGGGGGCTTTGATGAACAAGGCACCAACAAATGAAAAGGTTGAGGAAATGAATAAAATTTTTCCAAGCAATGGAAAATGGCACACAGTTTTTGAAGAACAAGATCAGGTTATAGTTGATGGAAAAGAAGTTCGAAAGAAAGATCCAGACAAGTGGACATAGATTGAACAGTTCTGTATTGCTTGGATTTATGTTTTTATTTGTATTTGCAGCTGGATTTGATAATGTATATGGACACGGTGTTGGGAGTGAAACTTTTCCCCCTGTAGATCTAAATGGTAAACTTGTTACACTTGAAGCATCATCATCAAAAAGTGATCCCAACACAAATGATGATCAACAAATATCAATTTCTTTAATTGACTTTAATTCAAAAATTACTTTGCGAGATGTTACATTTCTAATCAAAGCTCAGCGAGGAGAACAGTTTCTTTTTGAACAGGAATTCAAAGCTGATAATGGATTTATAGTTTTTAATTTTGTATCAGAAGATGTTGGTTCTATTGTTATTGAAGAGGATACTGAAGGAGGAGGATTGTTTGGTTCATTGTTAGGTCTTGAAAGCAGAATGATTCATGTTAAAGGACCTAAACTAAGTGAAGGCGGATTATACAAGTTAGACGTTGTTGTATTAACAGCTGATGGATATTCCCAAAACTTGGATGTTCCACTAACATTTGATGTTGGAATTTCTATAGCTCAAACATCTATACATAATTTTATTGATCCAAACTTTGGCCAGCAAAATATTCATATAATAACATATTATGATGAGATTTCAAATTTCAATTATGATTCTAATTCTAAGAAAATCAGCTTTTTCATGCCTTTTGATTGGAGTCAATCAAACATCAACCAGACATCAGTTGTTCATGAAGAAATTATAATTTCAAAAAAATTCGGTGATTTACTAGTTTCTGATTTTACAATGTATGTCAATGGAATACAACTATCTCAAAACATTGTAAACATTGATGATTTTGCTGCTGAGCAAAGAACAGTCCATTTTATAATCTATCAAAAAGAATTACAGAATATTTTTGAAAATACCTCAGATTCAAACGGCATGAATTTTGTGATCAAACCAGATCGTGATTATACTCATCTAAGTGCAGTAACAGATAATGGGCAATTCAAAATATTTGTATCCTCAAAACCTGAAAATTTAAAATCCAATTCCAATGCAAAAATATTTTTTGATGTAACAGATATTTTCCTAAAGAACAAGCCTGTTGCAACTGATTATGAATTCTCAGTGACTCAAAATGAAAGAATAATTTTTGAGCAAAGTGGGACTAGTACTGACTCAAAAGATGAACACAGCATTGCAGAATTTGTGATTCCAGATGATCTCTCAGGCATTGTGAACTTGAATTTTAAAAATTTAGATGGCAACAAACTTGCAAAAGCAACATTTCCTGTTGTAATTAATAGTGTACCAGATAAGATTTTGATACCTGAATGGGTTAGAGGTAATGCATTAAAGTGGTCTGAGGAACAAATAGATGATCAAATATTCATTCAGGGAATTGAATACTTGGTTAAAAATAATATTATTGAAATTAAACAAGAGACTTTGGAATCTCAAGAAATTCCGTCTTGGGTTAAAAATAACGCAAAATGGTGGTCTCAGCAACAAATAGATGATCAAACATTCATTCAGGGCTTGGAATTTTTAATTCAAAAAGGAATTATTCGTATTTGATCAACTGTGATTTAATTTGAAATTATTCCTAAAAATCCTGCTGTTGCTATCATTTTTGTTATTTGTACCACAATTTTCATTTGCAGAGGTTTTTATCCCAAGTAATGAAATTATTGGATATTTTGATTCCAATGAAATCTACACTGTTGTAGGAAACATAAAAAATGAAAATGATTATGCAGTTCTTCCAACTATTACCATATCAATACAAGAAAATAACGAAAAATTCTCCAAAACAATAACTCATGTTCCACTAGGTTCTGGTGTAGAAATTCCCTTTAAAATCAAATTTCCAAACATCTCAGATAATCCTGTATTGTTGCCTCCAGAATTCACTTATGAGAAAACTATCAAAGATGCAATTCCGATAATGGTTCTTTATGATGAGACTCTGATAAAACATGTTGATGGTCATCTCACTGGCAGAATTCAAAATACAGGAGACAGAACTATCTACAATCCCAAAATTTTTGCAGTAATTCATGGATATGAAAAAGTGTTAGACATTGGACAGAACATAGAATTTATTGAAAAAATCAAACCCGGAGAAATCTTGGATTTTTCAATGTATCCTGATCCATCAATCACTGATGAAATTTTTTACTATAGCTGTTTTGCACCAGTTGATACGACTGTAATTCCTATCACTACAAAGAAGAATGGTGGTGATTTTGATTTCAGATATGATTCAGGAGCTTGGTACTATGCTGCAACGTTTGATGAGGCAGGTACCACACTTAGTGTTAGAGGGTACAACAGCTATCCATTAGAAACTTATGCTAATTTTGAATTTCCTCAAATCTCTGGAAATGAAAAATTCATTGTTACTCTAAATGATAAACCTGTAGAATTTATACAAAGCATTGATGATATGGGGTTTTGGCATGTTGCTTTTCAGGTAGGTCCCACATCACAAGGCACGCTTAAAATTTCAGGTTTTGATAAAGGATTGCCGCCGGAGATGCCAAAAATCCCTCAGTGGATCAAGACTCATGCTGATTGGTGGGTAACAGATCAGATTTCTGATTTAGAATTTCTTAAAGCAATAGATTTTCTTTTTGAAAAACAAATCATTTTGATTCCTCAAAGAGATGTAACTTTAGAATTTCAATGGAGTATTCCTTCATGGGTAAAAATTTCAACGGGTTGGTGGAATGAAGAAAAAATTTCTGATGATGACTATCTAAATATTATTGAAAACCTTGTAAAGCGAAAAATTATTGTAATATAATTTGGCTCATTTGAGAAATATCCAATATTTGTTAATAAAAAACAAGAATTGATTTTTGATGCAAACAAAAACAAATTTTGCTAGTATTTTCAATATTTGCATTATTTGCTATTTCTGCTGTCAGAGAAGTGATATCACAAGAAGTAGATGTATCAGCAGCAGAAGAAATGTACAAGTTTTGGATTGAAATATTTCTTACAATATAGTACTTGTAAAATCATGACCCAACCCCTGATAGATGTTGTTATACACTAGGAATAGAATAATCTTATTATACAATTTTTATCAAAGATAATCATCAAATGCTTCCATTACGAGATGAAAATCCACATCCGCCAGGATTCAAACCAAAAGTTACAATTGCTCTAATCATTGTAAATGTGATTGTATTTTTTATGGAGGTTGCATACACGGGACAATTCTTTGATTTTTCAAATCAAAATGCATTTACAATGTTTTACAATTGGGGTGCAGTTCCTGCTTGTGTTACAGGAACGTATAGTGCAATAGACACAGGCAATGGAATTGTACAGTGTCCTGCATTTTCTGAAATTACTCTACTAACATCTACTTTTATGCATGGTGGTTTACTTCACCTTGCTGGAAATATCTGGTTTTTGTGGATATTTGGTGATAACATTGAACAAAAGTTTGGCAAAATAAATTATCTTGGAATTTATCTAATGTGGGGAGTAGCTGCAGGATTAATTCACATACTTGGAGATGCTAGCAGTGGAGTTCCTGCAGTCGGAGCTTCTGGTGCAATTTCTGGAGTACTTGGTGCATACTTGATGATCTTCCCAAGAGCAAGAATTCAGACTTTTTTGATGCTTGGTTTCTTTTGGAGAATGATGCACATTCAGGCCAGATGGTTCTTACCATTTTGGTTAGTCTTTCAAAATTTACTACCCTTCTTCATTGGAGGATTTGGTATTGCAGGTGGTGGTGTGGCATATCTTGCACACATTGGTGGATTTGCAGTTGGTTTGGGGACAGGATACCTCTACAAAAAAATGCACAAGTCTGATTTTACATATGGAACAAGATATGGTTATAGACCAGATGATTACTGAAAGAATAAATCCTTGATTCTATTTGGGATTTACATGCCTTTGATTACAGTGTCAATGTATCCTGGTAGAACCCAAGAACAGAAAGATCAATATGCAAAAGCAATCACAAAATCAGCAGTAGATATTCTAAAGACAAAAGAAAGTCATGTTATTGTTGTTTTTGAGGATAATCCCAAAGAAAATTGGTTTCTAGCAGGAAATAACATTTAAGATAACTTGTATCTTTTTCTTATTTTTTTTTATAAGTAAAGTCATGTTAAATCTTGTCGGATTCTTTATCATAAATCCTGAATCATACAACACTATCCAAAACAAGAAAGTATTTCATTTACAATTATCAAATATTTTGCTCCGATCTGTATTTCATTTTAATCTCGATTGGATATCTTTAAACTATCCTACTTTGAAATTAAGATACTATGACTAAAACTGCTCAAATTGTATTAACTGGATATGACACTCTTAAAATTAAAGAATCTGTCTCTATAATTAAAAAATATTCTAAAACTATTGATGTAAAAGTTGTTGAAGATTCTACCAAAGTGGTTATTAAAGCAAAGTCAAAATTATGGGGTTGTGAAATAAACGATGCTCAACAAAAAATACTTTCTGTTACTGGTTCTATGGGTGCTTTACAAAAAATAATTGATGTCAAGATAAAGACAGGAATTTATTCAGAATTACTTTTAAAGTAATTTTTTAATATTACTAAAAATGGATATTTTTTTTATTGATGTACAACACTAGTCAACATCATACTTGCATTAGATAATTACTAGACTTTTTGATCAAATTCTTTGAAAATTGCAAAGGTAAAATCATTTTTAGTAACTTTTTTTGGATATAGTGAACTGATGTGAAAATCTTCCTCTCCACATGAACAAACATTTGATGGTTAACGCATCCCTGAGGCACACCACAAGTTTATCCTTTTATTGTCATTTGATCAACTGACTCTATGAAGGTCGCAGTGGTTCAATTTACAGCTTTAACTGATAAGAAAATAAATTTGAAAAAGATAATTGCATTCATTTCAAAAGCAGCATCAAAGAAAGCAACTCTATGTGCATTTCCGGAATTTATGATGTTTTATACTGATTCATCCCAAACTCCAAGACAGTTAGCAGACTTGGCTGAAACAATAAAAGGAAATTTTGTCACAACCATTGCAAAAGCTGCTAGAGAAAACAAGATCCAAGTTGTAGGCTCATTTTATGAGAAAAGCAATAAGATAAACAGAGTTTATGACACAGCATTTGTAATTAACAAATCAGGTAAAGTAATCTCCACTTATCGTAAAATACATCTCTATGATGCATTAGGATTCAAAGAGTCAGACAAAATGATTTCAGGATCGAAAATTTCAAAACCGGTTAAAACATCTATTGGAAATCTTGGTTTAATGATTTGTTATGACTTGAGGTTCCCTGAGATCTCAAGATCACTTGCAGCTGCAGGATCCAAAGTACTAGTAGTACCATCAGCTTGGGTTATGGGACACATGAAAGAAGATCACTGGATCACACTAAACAAAACACGTGCAATAGAAAACGGATGCTACGTGATTGCACCAGATCAAGTCGGAAACATTTACTGTGGACGAAGTTTGGTAGTTGATCCATACGGCAAAGTATTGCTTGATATGAAAAAGAGACAAGGAATTAGTCTAGTTGACATTGATCCAAATAAGGTAAAACAAACAAGGAAAATTTTACCACTCTTAAAAAACAGAAGAACTGATGTTTATCCTACTTTGAAGGCTTAGTCTTTCTGCTTTTACAATTAAAATTGCTACACTGTTTAGTCCATTTCTGGTTTCGTGAATAGCGAAAGATTATCATCGGCCACCTACACACCTCACATGGCATTTTGGTAGCTCTCAATCTTGCCTTTTGTAATAGCGGAGATGATGCTTTACATCCACCGTAATAGTTAGAACAGCCCATGAATCGTTTTCTTGTTGATTTGGATTTAATCACCATTATCTCTCCTATCTTGCATTTAGGACATGGCACCAGCCCGTTTTTGGGAGAGTTTGTTCCAAGAATGATATATTTTCTTTCCTTTGAGGACCATGAAAGGAATCCGTTACTATCTGAGTACTGAATGATCTCTTTTTTGAACATGATCGTTTTTGATTTTGTGGTTTTGACTATGTGCCTTGAGATGGGTTTTTTGACTTGAATCACTTTCATCCTTGATCTTTTTACTGGCATTTTCTATGATAAATTTTCTAAAACGATTTTATAGGGAAATGGGTCAGTGACATTTGTGGAAAAGGTTTGTGTTCTTGGTGCAGGCAGCACAAAATATGGAAAATTACCAGACAGCATTGGTGATATTACCACTCAGGCATCAGTTGCAGCCATAGAAAGTGCAGGAATTGACCCAAAAGAGATCAAAGCATCATACATCTCAAACGTGTTTGGGGTCGCCGATAAACAGGTACATCTTGGCCCTGTCTTGATGAGCAATCTAGGAATATCAGATAAACCATCATTAACAATTGAATCTGCATGTGGAAGCGGTTCAGTATCATTTAGAGAGGCATACGCAAATGTTGCAGCAGGATTCTATGATTGTCTAGTTGTTACAGGAGTTGAAAAAGTAACTCACACCGGAACTGAATGGACCACAACTTACTTTGCATATTGTTCAGACTATTTTTATGAAGGTCAGGCAGGTGCATCATTTCCTGGATTGTTTGCATCCATGGCACGAGCTTATCTTACAGAATTTAATGCAACTGAAGAAGACTTTGCACAAGTTGCAGTAAAGAACCATGAAAACGGTGTATTGAATCCAAAGGCTCACCTACAAAAAAAGATTACAATTGATGATGTGATGAATTCTGCAGTAGTTGCAAGTCCGCTAAAACTTTATGATTGTTGTCCATTCTCTGATGGCGCAAGTTCTGTTATTCTTTGTTCTGAAAAGTTTGCAAAAGAACATGGTGGTAACTACATTGAGGTGGTTGGTTCTGGTAGAGGTGGATCACCTGCAGCGTTACAGGGTCGTGAACACATGACTACAATTCCTAGTACAAAGATTGCTGTAAAAGACGCATATGAGATGGCAGGTATCACTGCAAAAGATATAGATTTTGCAGAAGTGCATGACTGTTTTACAATTGCAGAAGTAGTTGACACTGAAGACTTGGGATTTTTTGACAAGGGACAAGGTGTTCAGGCTGTTCGTGAAGGAAGAACAAAATTAAATTCTGATATCTCAATTAATCCATCAGGTGGTCTTAAATCAAAAGGACATCCAATTGGAGCTACAGGAGTCGGACAGGTAGTAGAAGTATTTGATCAACTTACTGGAAATGCCGGTGCAAGATCTGTACGGGATGCAAAAATTGGCTTGACTCATAATTTTGGTGCAACAGGTGCAAGTTGTGCTGTTCATATATTCCAAAGTGTTTAAAATGACAGTTACTGAACAATTTATTGAAAATGCAAAAAATGGCAAAGTCTTGGCTCACAAATGTTCTAGTTGTGGATTACTCCATCTTTCAACTGTATATTACTGTCAAAAGTGTGGCAGTAAAGAATTCGAAGATGATATTTTAGATGGTATAGGCTCAGTTGCCACCTACACTATCATTACTGTGGCCCCTGCTGGATTTGAAAAATATACTCCCTATGCCTTTATAATCCTCCAACTAGATAATACCCCTTTGAGAATTTCCGGGTTTATGGCAGGAATTGCCACTCCAGATGATCTGCCTGTAGGAGCAAGAGCCAAAATTACTGGTTTTGATGAACGTGGAATAATCATTGAAAAGCAGTAAAATAATTTGCTTAAACTATTAAAAAAAATCAGAATCGTTTCTTAATTATTTTACATATCTGATCAAATTCATGTCAGTTGAAATTACATGTGGTAAATGTGGAAACAAGATCACAGACATGAAGATGCTAAAATCTCTAAGGGATGTGCTAAACCCATCAAATGGCAAATGTCCATCATGTGGACAAAAGCTTTCCACATCAGAGTTCTCACTTGATGTCCAAGAAAAGTAACTAAAAACGATCCTCACTTTACAATTTTTAAAGAATTTCTTTAAAAACCCTGATAAATTATCTCGTCACAAGTCTTATTTACTTCATTAAATTTAGAATAATATTGAAACAGAGCGAGGAGGAATTGGAATTAAATCTAGATACCGATCTAGATGACTCTAAACTAGATATGGATGATGAGGATTTAGACGATTCTGATCCAAAGCGAGGCGGAATCTTGCAATCTACCTCAAAACGAGTCAGAATGATATTTTCTGTAATGGCCAGCCCAAACAGAATTGACATCCTAAGAATTCTAAATTCCAAAGGTCCATTAACGTACTCTGAATTAAAATCATTAGCTGGTTTCAAATCAAAAAAAGAAAGCGGAAAATTTGCATATCACTTGAGAAAATTACTCAGACAATCCCTTGTGGCATTAAACAAGTCTGAAAGACGTTACACCATTACAAACCTTGGAAAGCTTGTTCTGAGTTTAGCAAGACAGATTGAAGAGCGCTCAATCATTGAAAGCGGAAAAATGTATGTGAGAACATCATCTGAATCAATTGAAGAGTTTAATTCACACAAAATTATTCAATCCCTAGTACGTGAAGGGAGTCTTCCATTAGAACTAGCACAAAAAATTACTGAAGAAGTTGAAAACAGAATTTACAAATATCAGACAACCTACCTAACAGGCGCATTAATTAGAGAGATGGTAAATTCTGTCCTGCTTGAGCATGGTCATGAAGAATATAGGAATAAACTTGCACGTCTAGGCATGCCTGTTTACGACGTTCAAGAGATGATCTCCAATTTGGATGATGTAGACAATGGTGCTGAAGGACTATTGTTTAACACAGGACAAAAAGTTTTTGCTGAACACCTGCTTACAAATATTCTACCTAAAGACATGGCAGACGCACATCTCTCTGGGGATTTGCATATTTCCAATTCCGGAATCTGGTCTATGATTCCTGATACAATATTTGTCAACATCAAAGAACTAATTGAGGATGGTATTGATCTTGGCGGAAAATATCTTGACGTGTCAAGAATTTCTGCATCAAAGCAACTAGATGAAATCACAAGTTCACTATCTATAGTCATTGCTCTTCTTTCAAAAGAAGCTTCACAAGAAATCGTACTTGATGGTCTAGTCCCACTGTTTGCAAAACATTCAAAGTCCATTCCAGACCTTGAAAAAAAATTAACCCATGCATTTGCAACTGCATCAACAACTTCAAAATACAATAAAATTAGTACAAACATTTCAATCCGTTTACAGCTTGGTACTGATACAAAAATCATTCACGCAATTATTAATGCATACAAAAATTATACAAAGATCACACCAATTCCAAAAGTTGGTCTGATAATTGATGCTGACAAAGGAAAGATTACTGATGTATCGCAAGCAGCAGCTGAAATACTCTCACTTGGCGGAAAAATAATGTTTGCCAAAGGTCAAACATCTAGTAAAGGTATTACAAATGGTTCAACAAAAACATCTGGTCCACTTTCAATTACTTTACAGTCTGTTTCAATAAATCTCCCAAGATTGGCATTTGAATCAAACAAAGATGAAACTTACTTTAGAGCAAGACTTGCTTTACTAATGAAACCAGCTTTAGCTTCTATGGCATTAAGAAAGAAAGAGATCTCCGATCTTACACGAAGGGGACTAAATCCGATCCTTGCAAAAAATACACAATACATGCAGAGAAGTTCTGTATCACTTGTCATTAATCTTGTAGGACTCAAAGAGTCAATCTTTAACATACTTGGATTTCAAAATAATAAAGAGGGGAGAGATATCCTCAACAAAGTTATTGAAACTGCAGTTGATGTTGGTGCCAAAAAAGGCAAGGAATTAGGCGACACTGTGGCAATCTCCATGTCTGAAACTGAAGGCTCTGCCCGTTTTGCAACCCTTGATGGTGAGAAATATGGCAAAAATTCAAGCCTAAATTCAGTAAATGCCGACTTTTATTCTCAAGGTATTGTGATTAACGCCTCAGAAGTTTCTAGTTATACAGCAAAAAGCGAGCCTATATCCGAGTCTAACAGGCTATCAAAATTGCTCAACGGGGGGTTGCTAGTAACATTACAAATTGATAAAAATGCAAAAGTTGAGGATATTAAAAAGTCACTAGAAAAGACATCAGAACTTTTACCTACATTCAAACCTATTAGACCCACTGCAATTTGTGGTGAGTGTGGTTTCAAAGATGAGCCTTTTGATGAAAAGTGCCCAAAGTGTAAATCGCCTTATGTTGTCTGAAAATCATAAATGATGAAACTAGTTCCGATCATTTTCGATCTATTTCAGATATAGCGATCATCGTCACTACCAATAATATTCAACTAGTATGATCTTCATAGTACCACTGTTGAAAAAATTGACTCATTAGCAGGTTGAGATCAAGTTATTTGAAGCACACAAGTTATAACCATATTCATTCTACTATTGCTGAGAGATTATAATGGACAATTCACAAATAGAAAATACGATCAGTGAGATCCGTAAGCGCAGTGGCGCAGTAACGGCTTTCAATAAAGACAAAATTTCAAATGCCATATTTCAGGCATTGGCAGCCACCTCTAAAGCCGATCGTGGCATTGCCGACAAACTAGCAAACGATGTAGTTAACAAACTAGTAGAGCAAGGATTTACAAGCTCCAAAGTGCCTACAGTTGAGGACATTCAAGATATTGTGGAATCAACTTTGATCGATAGCGGAAACAGCGATATCGCAAAAGCATACATCGTCTATAGACATGAGAGAAGGAAATTAAGAGACGAAAAAATGAAGGTTTTAAATCTTAAAGCCCTTGATCCAGTTTCAAAAAAGTTTGATTTGAATTGTCTGAGGGTACTAGCATCAAGATACCTCTTTAGAAATTCCAAAAGCGAGATTACTGAATCACCAACTCAAATGTTTGAAAGAGTCGCGATTCTAGTTGGGATAGGTGACATGTTGTATGATTCACAAATCTTTGACAAATCTGGAAACAACAAACAGGATATAGATGAAGCAAAATCTTATCTTGAAAAATTAGATGCCTTTGATTTCAAATTTAGGGTTGGAGATTATTTCTTCAACAAATGGCATTTCAGATCTTTGATTACCCACTATGTGACACTTGCAAACAAAGGTCAGATGAAAGTAAGTTTCAAAGATCTGTTGACATTACTAGCAGAAAAAAAACTTGAAAGTTATTCAGATAAAATTACTGAATACTTTACAATGATGACTGGACAAGACTTTCTGCCAAACTCACCAACTATGATGAATGCCGGTGGAAGACTAGGACAACTCTCAGCATGCTTTGTGCTTGGTATGGAAGATGGTATGGAAGAAATTATGAAATCCACCTCTGATGCGGCATTAATCTTCAAGTCTGGAGGTGGAGTTGGAATCAACTACTCTAATCTTCGTGAAGAAGGCGACATTGTAGCATCAACATCTGGTGTTGCATCCGGTCCAGTATCCTTTATGAATATCATCAATACTGTAACCGAAGTTGTAAAGCAGGGTGGTAAAAGACGTGGTGCAAACATGGGAATCATTGAAGCATGGCATCCTGATGTTGAAAAATTCATCACAAACAAAACAGAAGCAGGAGTTTTAGAAAATTTCAATGTAAGTGTTGGAATCTGGGAAGACTTTTGGCATGCACTTGTTAATACCACTGATGGCAACTATATCTTACGCAGCCCTCGTGACAAAAAACCTGTCAAAGAAATCAATGCGCATCAGCTAATTGATCTAATTGCATTATCTGCATGGAAGAGCGCAGAGCCTGGTCTGATCTTTTTTGATCAAATTAACAAATACAATGTGTTTGCCAAAGCAAGACAAGCACCGCTTAGAGCCACTAATCCGTGTGGTGAACAAAGTCTCTATCCATACGAATCATGCAACTTGGGTTCTATCAATCTGGTAAATCTTGCAAAAAGACAGGCTGATGGTTCCTATGAATTTGATTGGCAAGGATACGAAGAGATAATCCGAAAGACGACAAGATTTTTGGATAACATCATTGATGTCAACAACTATCCTGTGCCTGAAATTAGTCTAGCTTCAAAAGAGTCTAGAAGAATTGGACTAGGAGTAATGGGAGTAGCTGATCTGCTATACAGATTGAGAATCCCATACAACTCTAAAGAAGGATATGAACTACAATCAAAATTATCTGAAGCCCTGACATACTACTCCATGGAAGAAAGCGTTGCACTAGCAAGAGCTCGTGGTGAGTTCCCGCTTTGTGCAAAGACAGAGTATCCTGAAGGAAAGATTCCAATATCTGGGTACTATGAGAAATCAAAAGAATCTCATTCATATGAATGGGATCCACTCATTGCAGAAATTAAAAAACATGGTATTCGAAATGTCTTGAATACTACTGTGGCCCCAACTGGAACCCTATCTATGATTGCAGACTGTTCTAACGGAATGGAACCTGCATTTGCTCTAGTCTTTGAAAAGAGAGTTACTGTTGGAAGATTCTTTTACACAAACAAGATTCTTGAAGAAGTCCTTAAAGAGGAGGGTCTCTACACTGATGAAATCCTTGAAAAGATTGCAGACAACTATGGTTCATTGAAAGGACTCGAAGAGATTCCACAATGGATGCAAGACGTCTTTGTTACAGCAATGGATATTCACTGGGCTGATCATCTGATGGCTCAAGGTGTTTGGCAAGACTGGATTGGAAATGCAATTGCAAAAACAATCAACATGCCATACGATGTAACTGTAGATGATGTAAAATCCGCATATCTGCTTGCACATGAAATAGGTCTAAAAGGAATGACTGTTTATCGTGATGGTTCAAGACACACGCAGGTTCTTCACATGACTAGTGATAATGCAACAAAGATCTTTGAGGTGACTCCAAGTTCTTACGTGACTGCATATGTTACTAAAAACATCAAAAACCCCTACATCAAATCACAAGTCGATGCTTCATTGGCACTAAAGGCACATGATGAGGCGATCAAAATAGAACCTCCAAAAATGGAAGAAGTTTCTGAAGACAAGTTGTGCCCTACATGTAAAAACAATTTGATATTTGTAGAGGGCTGTAGTATCTGTATTGAATGTGGATACAGTGGTTGTACTTCTGGATAAATAACAGAATCACAACTTTTTTACTTTCTTTTATTTTTGAATCATCATGGATAAAAAGACTCTAAGACTGGTTGTGGGCATGGTTCTAGTCGTTGGTATAGTGATAGTATCTATAGTAGTTTTGAGTGTGTCAAATCTAGAAACAATTACTATTCCAAAAAATGAAAAAATAGGTCTTGTCGTTAATTCTCCAAATCAATCAACAACCTTACAGCAGCTAGATGGTGTATATTCAGAGGCATCAGATTCTGGAATTGGAAGAAGCAACGTCTATTTGTTTTGGAATCTAGTAGAGCCCGTACGTGGAGAATATGATTGGCAGCAAACAGATGCATTGATGAGTTTTAACAAAAAAAATAATCTCAAAGTGACTTTGTACTTTTCTATAATTAATGGTGAAACACTCGGTCCTTTCCCAAGCTGGATTGGAAAACCATCCCTTAATTCTATAGGTGAAGACAGAGTTGTAAGTGTACTTGATGCAATATTGACAAGATATGATATTGTAGATACTGTGATTCTTGCCGGCCAAACCGAGTCACAATTCAGATTTCATGAACAAAACATTCCCGTTTACAAAGAGCTGTTCAACGGTGTATATGATAAAATTAAAGAAAAACACCCTGCTGTAAAAATAGGAAATGCATTCTCATTAGATCAAGTTTTAAACAAAAATCTGCAATACATTGTAACAGAATTATCTATCGGTGACTTTGTAGCTTTTTCTTATTCGCCAGTTGATATTCTAAATGATATTGTAAAAACTCCAGACCAGGCAAAAGAAGATCTTTTATTAATATTTGATTTGGCAGGAGATAACAAGGTCGGACTTTTTGAAATTAGTTGGAGTACATCTGATTTTGTTGGGGGCAATCAAACAGAACAGACAGAATTTTTAGAAAGATCCTTTGAATTTTACACTGAAAATGAATCCAAAATAGAATTTTTTACTTGGTATAGGCAATACGACAGGCCTGAAGGAACCTGTATCATCAAAGCGCCTACAATTGTAGATAATGCCCTCGTAGATGTAGGAGGTTCTGGCTTTGGAAGTAGTGAGCACATATCAGAGAGACTAAGTCATTACATTTGTAGTGCAGGCATGCTCAACAATGATGGCAGTCCAAAGCCAAGTTGGGATGAATTTAAAAAGCAGATTGAAATGATAAATTAAAATGATCTCATTAATTTTAGCCGAGTCCTCACTAGAACTTGTTCCATCTGAATTAAAATACCATTCATCAGTTATTTCACATGCAAGAAAACTTGGGAAATATCCATCAGATATACTATTAGATAATTCCTGGCATTTTGCAGCTATGAAAGGAATTGAAAATGAAATGAAAAGAGGACGGCCTGATTTAGTACATTTTTCAATACTTGAAGCTACAACCATCCCACTATACCTTCAAAACAAAATGAAACTTTATGTTCACACACTTGATGAGAAAGTAATCTCGTTTGGAGAAAACGTCCACATCCCAAAATCTTATCATCGATTTCAAGGAGTGATGGAAAAATTATATCAAGAAAAACAAATTATAACAAAAGACAATGTTTTATTAGAAATTAAAGATAAATCATTTTCCAAACTTTTAGATGAGATTAACCCATCAAAGATACTTGGTTTTTCAACAAAAGGCCGAAAAAATACATATGAAAAAATTGCAAAAGTTATTACAGATAATGCTTGTATTGTGATTGGAGGATTTCAAAAAGGACATTTCTCTGATTTGATTGAAAATAAAATAACAGATCTTTATTCTGTAGGCGATGAATCATTTGAAGGACACGTTGTAGTTGCTAGGATGCTTTACGAGTACGAAAAAACCCTTTTTATGTAGGAAATTAAATTTGTATTTTATTGCAGTCATAGTATAGCCTGGTTAGTATTCGGGGTTTCCAACCCTGTGACGCGGGTTCGAATCCCGCTGACTGCATTTTTATCAATAAGAACTAATTTTTAGGTGTAGTTTTAGATAATATTATGAAACCTGCTGTAAGAAAAATTGCGATGGAGCGAATGCAAATTCTTATTGATAATGCAATTAGTAATGCAAAAACAAATCCTAAACTTTCTCAGAGACAAGCTTTTCTTGCACGCAAAATTAGTACCAAACATAGAATCAAGATGCCATACTATCTTAGAATGGTATTTTGCAAAAAATGCAAATCTTTTATTGCACCTGGAATAAACTCTAGATTTCGTTTAGGAGGAGGGGCTTCTGTCAAGTCGATCAGAATCTCCTGTAACTTGTGTGGGCATATCTATCGCAAAATTATATCTCAATGATTTATAAGACGATCATCGAGTTTTTGATTTCATGGCAAAGGTATACGATGTACCAGCAGACAAATTGATAGAAAGACTATCTTTAGCTCTAAAAAGTGAAGACATCCCTGCACCTTCATGGATTCCGTTTGTCAAAACCGGAGCTCATGCAGATAAACCTCCACAAGATAGAGAATGGTGGTATGCAAGATGTGCCTCAATTATGAGAAAAATTTACCTTAATGGTCCGATTGGAATTAATGCTTTAAGAAATGATTATGGTGGCGGTAGGCCATCTGGATATGGAGCTGCACACCATAAAGATGCAAGCGGTGCAATTATTCGTAATGCAATCCAAGGGTTAGAAAAACTCGGTTATCTAGAAAAAGTTGAAAAGAAAGGGCGTATAATTTCTAAACAAGGCATGCAGAAACTAGATAGATTAGCAACTGAAATTCTCAAAGAACTAATTGTTCAAACTCCGCAATTAAAAATATATTCTTAGATTTAAAATGAGCTTTCCAGAATCTAACGAACCCCCCATCGATAACACCAACCACGAATTAGCTGCACAAAAAGAACAAATTCTAAAACAAGTCTTATCGCCTGAAGCTAGGATGAGACTAAATAATATCAAAATGGTAAAACCCGATCTCTCAGATATGGTTGAACAATACCTTATAGGCATGGCCACACAAGGAAAAATTACTGGCAAGATTACTGATGAGCAATTAAAGCAAATTTTACTATCCACCCAGCAACCCAAACGAGACTTTAAAATAAATCGTATCTAGGTAGGGTTCTGTTGCATCAACGAGATCTGTATCTTCTAAATGGTTTTCTGCCTGTCCCTTTAATTTTGATTCTGTACTTAAGGCTGGAGAATCATTGTTTGAATTTGTATTGAGGATTCAGAAAGGATACTAAATCAATCATAAAAAAAAACAACTCAAGATAGATAAAAGAGATACCCATGAAAGTCCCTCTCACTTTTCATATAAGACAAAATAGTATTAAGATCAGTACACTTTAAATAATTTAAAACTATTTTCTGTTCATTGAATGACAAATCCGTATTATGTGCTGTTTCTCTCTCTTTATTCTTACAAATTCTTCCAACATACTTTAATATCCAGACAGGTCAATTGCTCTTAACATTGCAATTTCAGGTGATGTGATCATTCCATGAGGAAGATAATTATCCTAGTTCCAGTTCTTGTTGCAGTGTCTGCTATCCTGATACTGTCATATGGTATCTCAGATCCTCCAACATCTTACAACTCTGTTAGTGTTGAACCTGATAATCCATCTGTTGTTGAGTCATATGATATATCAGATCCTCCAACATCTTACAACTCTGTTAGTGTTGAACCTGATAATCCATCATCTGCTGTTGAGTCATATGGTATCTCAGACCCTTTAGCATCTTACAACTCTGTTAGTGTTGAACCTGATACTCCATCATCTGCTGTTGAGTCACATGATATCTTAGCTCCTCCAGCACCTTCCAACTCTATCCCTTTTGTAGTAAACGCTCTAGAGATAGATTCTGCTGTAATACCCTCAGACTTGGCTAGTGCAAACAATGACTTTGCAGTTGATTTTTACAAACAGGCATCAAATAAAGATGATAATGACAATATCTTCTTCTCACCTACAAGCATGTTAGTGGCATTCTCTTTGTTGTATGAAGGGGCAAACGAGAACACTGCTGATGAAATAAAAGAGGTCTTTGGACTCGAATCAGACCCGATCATACGTCACAACTCTACTGCACATCTAATGTCGTCAATCAATCAAGATGACCAGTATGCAACACTTAACGTGGCAAACGCACTCTGGGTTGCAGATTCATTTGAACCTTATGACAAATACCTAAGTGTATCTCGTGAGACATATCTTGCAAGTGTAGAAAAAGTCATCTTTGGGGGTGAAGAACCTCCTGCTGTAAAGATAATAAATGATTGGGCAGCTGAGAATACTAATGACAAGATACCAAAAGTGATCTCAAACGAGGCTGTAGATGATCTTACTGCCATGGTAATAACAAATGCCATATACTTTAAAGGAACATGGCTCACACAGTTCCAAGAGGAGAACACAGAAGAGTCTGATTTCTGGACAAGTAATACAGATAGTGTACGTGCAGATCTTATGAAACAAGAAGGAAGATTTGACTATATGCAATCAGACGGTGTTAAAGTACTAAAGATGCCATACGAGGGAGACAGACTCTCTATGCTTGTTGTGTTACCTGAAGACAGAGATGGAATTGACTCCCTTGAGGAATCTCTTTCATCTGAGATTATAAAAAAATGGCAGCAGAAACTATACTCTGAAGAAGTTAAAGTAGTGATGCCAAAATTTACAACAAAAACTAGTTACGATCTGATTCCTTTATTGCAAAGTCTTGGAATGCTAGATGTCTTTAATCCGGGTGGCGCCGATCTCAAAAACATTGGCTCTTCTGATGCTAATCTATTTGTGTCAGCAGCATCTCATGACGCATTTGTAGATGTTAATGAAGAGGGAACAGAGGCAGCAGCTGTTACAACTATTATAGATCAAACCATATCTGAATCTCCAAGATTCATTGCAGACCACCCATTCTTGTTTATAATACAAGACGATGAAAGTGGTACAATACTATTCATGGGAAAACTCTCAGATCCTACTGTATAGACAAGTAACCTGTACAAAATACACCCATCATCATTTGAGGATATTTTTGATCCATGCATTAACAAATACATCCTCTCACGCTAGACCATTTGCTGTAGAATGGCTTGACAGGCATACATACAATTGTGTCAAAGATTAATATCTGAAAAAAGCGCTGCTGACATTAAAAACCATCATTCCCAAGAAATTTTCTGATGATCCTGACATATACCTAGGTGATTCAGATTTCAGGTCTTGATAACGCAATATAACCTAGCGTAGAAAAAATATAATTATGGGTATAAAGTCAATTAATACATGAAAGCCCTAGTATACACAGAATATGCACCAGACGATAATTTTGCTAAAATCCTAAAGGTTCAGGATATAGAGGAACCAAAACCAAAATCAGACCAAGTAGTTTTCAAAGTAAAGGCTGCTGCCCTCAATTATAATGATATTTGGGGAATGCGAGGTCAACCGGTTCCTGTTCCACTGCCACACGTTTCCGGCTCTGATGCTGCAGGCGATGTAATTGCTGTAGGTGAAGATGTTAAAAATATCAAAGTAGGCGATAGGGTGGTATCTCACTCTAATATGTCATGTAGGGTCTGCAAGGCATGTACTGATGGTCGAGAATTTGATTGTGTAAAGAGAACAATTTGGGGATTTCAAACCGGTCCCAACTGGGGAGCATTTCAAGAAGTTACTCATTTGCCTGAAGTAAATGTTGCAAAAATTCCCGAAGGAGTATCTTATGATCAAGCAGCTGCTGCATCAATGACTTTGTTGACATCATGGCATATGCTTGTAGGAAGAGCAAAGATTACACCAGGACAAACTGTCTTAATTATGGGAGGAGGTTCAGGAGTTGGAAGTTTTGGTATTCAAATTGCCAAACTATACAACTGTGATGTGATTGCAACTGCTAGTCCTGACAAGCTTGACAAATGTCTAGAACTTGGGGCTGATTTTGCAGTAGACCATAGAAAAGAAGATTGGCATAAAGAAGTAAGAGCAATTACAAAAGAGTTGGCAAAGAAGAAAGGCGAAGTACCTGGAATCGATTTATCCTTTGATCATATTGGTGAGACTCACTGGAACAAACAGCTAACACTACTCAAGTATGGTGCAACCCTAGTTTCATGTGGTGCAACTACTGGTTACCATGCACAAACTGATCTTAGACACGTGTTCTTTAAAGGAACTAATATTCTAGGTTCAACACAAGGAACCAAAGCTGAGTTAGAGCAGGGACTCTATTGGATGGGTAAAGGTAAAATCAAAGCTGCAATTGATTCAACATACACGTTTGAGCAAGCAGCAGAAGCTCACACAAAGATGTTAACTGGAAAAGGTCTCTTTGGTAAAATCTTACTAAAGCCAGAGGGCGTTTAGTCATTTAATGACCCAGCTTTTTCGTAGTCTTATTTTTGTTCCCGGAAACAATTCCAGATTTTTAGAAAAAGCAAAGACACTGCAAGCTGATGTTGTATGTTTTGACTTGGAGGATTCGGTTCCAGATAATGAAAAAGCAAATGCACGAAAATTAATCAAATCTGCACTAAAATCTAGAAGATTATACGAGTCACCAATTTTTGTCAGAATAAATTCCCCAAGTTCTGGAAAGATTTCATCGGATCTTAAAGAAATCGTTCAAAAAGGCATTGATGGAATTGTAATTCCCAAAGTTAATGATGTAAATGATATGAAAAAAATTGTAAAAATATTATCAAAATTAGAACAAACTCGAAAGTTAAAACCCATCCAAATTATCCCTTCAATTGAATCTGCAAAAGGAGTGGTGAATGCTTTTGATATTGCATCTTTTGGAAGACGTGTATCTGCTATAGTCTTTGGAGTCTTTGATCTGTTAAATGATTTGGGAGTAGAATACTCAAAAGGCTCTGAGGGTGAAAAATATTCTAGAAGAAAAATATCTGTAGATGCACATGCAGCAGGAGTCTTTGCAATTGATGCCATTTGGCAAGACCTCAAAGATTCCAAGGGATTGGAAAGAGATTGCAAGCTAGGAAAAAGTCTGGGATACAATGGAAAAAGCATCATCCATCCAGACCAAATTGCTGCTGTTCATAGATTATTTTATCCGAACAAAAGTGAGGTTGCTTGGGCCCAGAAGGTATGCAAAATTTATCCTGAATCTACAAAGAAAGGTAAAGGTGCTACAACTGTGGAGGGAAAAATGATAGATGAGGTACATTTCAAACAAGCAAAAGCTTTGCTTGATCTTGTAAAATAGGTATTATTTCTTTATCTAAATAACTCAATTATTAATTTTTATACTGACGCTTTTTGCAAACATCTTTTTTTAGTCCTTTTGTAATATTTCTAAACCTTGGCTGTCTTTTGAGTAATTAATTTTGAATAAAGCACTGCAAAGTTTTGAAATAATTTTATTTTTTCTCTAATTTTTATTCAAATCAGAACAGATTAAAGATAATAAATTTTTAATATATCATAGATGATAGACCTTCTTGATCCTTCAAGTGTAATAACTAGGATGTTTAATGCTGAAAAATATGATGAAATGTATACTTTTTGTAAAAAAATACTAGAAAAAACTCCTCAGGACATGGTTGCACTTCAAAATATTTCATTATCCCTAATTTATTTAAAAAAGTATGATGAGGCCATTAATTATTGCAATAAAGTCCTAGAGATAAAAGACTCTGATACATATGCGTTAAAAAATAAAATTTTCGCTCTTGAAAATCTCAAACAATATGAACAGGTTTTAGAATTGTGTCAACAAATTCTTTCTACAAACCCCAAAGATATTTGGACTTTGAACAGTATGGGATTGTCTTTAAATGAATTAAATCGTCATAAAAAGGCCCTTGAATGTTATAATACATCTCTCTTGATAGACCCAAATGATATTACAGCCTTGATGAACAAGGCCATCTCACTGAGTCACTTGGGCAATTATCGTGATGCTATTGACTATTATGATAAAGCACAAGTAATTGATTCAAAATTAAAAGAGTTACCTCTTGCAAAATCTAAATTGTTTGAAAAATTAGGTATGGCTGATGATGCATTTTTAGCTGCTCAAGGAATTTTAAATAAAGATATGGAAAAAATCAAAAATGATGCCAAAGAAAACAAATGTTCTGTCTTTCATCAACTATGTGATGATGAATTTAAAGAGTCTAACAATTAATCTGATATCTAAATAATTTTATATTAAATGCATACAATTAATCCCAAAACCACTCATTTTGTAAATCATTATGCCCAAGTCTTAATTAGTTGCATTGATGTATTCAATTATGGAAAGATTTGAGCAATGCAGATATGCAGTATATTTTGATGTTCCAAACCCTCATGTCATCATCCATAAAATTGGTCCACACACGTTAGAAATTCATGGTGGTAATCATATTGTTGAAAATAAAAGTGGTTGGGGCTATTTTGTAGAAGAACATGAAGCCAATTCATTTGCAAAAGGAGTTAGTGAATCAAAAAATATTCCAAAACCATCGTATTGTAAAAAATGCTACAAATCTTAATTTCTAATAATATTTTGAATTAATATGTAAAACAAAATATTTTTAATTTTTAGTTTTATAATCATAAACTACTCGTACATGTTGTAAGGCTTTTTCAATATCACCTTCATCCTTGATCTCAGATTGATAATGACCAACTCCAGAAATTCCTATATTTTCAACATTATTAATAAATTCTGATGATGATAAAATATTTTTCTTAACTGTAGTAGCATATGAAATTCTTACTTTTATTTTATTTACGTCTAATGTGCATATACATACATCATTATTTTTTAAATAAAATCCCATGTATGCTTTTTTTTGTCGTGGTTCTAAATCTTCAAATGATTCTAACAGTCTCTTTTTAATTTTAAAATATAATTCTCTAGTTTCTGGACTTGAATTACCTGTTTTATATGTGCCGTCAAGAAATTTTTCTTCATCATATTCATCTAATTTAACATAACTTTTAGTTTTAGTTTCATTTTCAGTTGGGCCAAATCGTGAATGTTCTGTATGAGTATCGCCTATCCTTTCTAGAGTAATTATTCCATGATCAAATTGATGAATTTGGTATAATCTTACAGGTATGCCTATTCCTGCTGCACCTATTTGATATTTAGTAAATTCAGGAGAAATAAAGATAACATATGCCTCATCCCAATTAAAATCGCTTATTTCATATTGTTTTTTCTTAAGACGATTATACAGTAATGCAAAATCACCCATGTGTTCTTTTAGTAATCGATAGTATGTTGCCCCTTGATCTAAAACTTGTTTATTTTTGATATTTTTGTATTCTATTATTACAAAAGAGTTTTTTTCAGTGTCAAAAGCAACACTATCTGGTCTTAGATTCTTTATCTGAAACTCTGTTGACAGAAATTCTAATCCATCAAAGACTGTGTCTAGATTTCTCTCAATAAGTATCTGGAGTACTTTTTCATTATCAAATGATATCTGGTTTAAGCGTGTTAATTGATCAGATTTTAGCTCAAACACATCTTTCATATTTTATCTATTTTATCACTCTATGATAATTGTTACTTGACTTTAAAACTCTGGTACTTGACTCTATTTTTACATGGGAAAAATAAGAAAATCATATTAGTTTCATCATCTACTCATAATTATGGGTGGATTAGGCACATGTCCCTGCTGTAAAGAATGGAAAGTACTCACTGAGCATCATGATAAAGAACTGAAAGTTAAAGTAATGATTTGCAGAGATTGTCATGATGTTATTGAAGAGTACATCAAAGTTCAGATAAAATGTGTAAATGAAACAAAAACTAAACAACCATAAAATGATCTAATTTTAGAAGAAAAATAAATTTCATAAGATTTTATGGTGAATCTTTAGAGAATCATTTATTTCTTCTTTTGTGAATTGTAGTTTTTACTCATAAATTATTTGTAATAACTCTTTTTTGTAGTTTTTTGCAATGGATAAAATATACTGTAATAATGCCAAATAATTCTAGTTTAGCATCTGATTTGATATTTTTATCAAGGTTTTCTTTTAATAGTTCTATTTTTTAGATATTCTTATTCTACAAAGTTGTATTAGGTAAGGGTAAACAATTAGTGTTAGTTATACATAAAATATTCCATATCTAAATAATTTTATACACAAACATGATAGTATCTATGATGTTTACCGGAATTGTTAAAGGAACAGGCAAAATAGAAAAAATTTCACAAAATACAAAAAATAGAAGCGAAATCCAAATGACTGTAAATTTAGGCAAGCATGTAAAAGGATTAAAAATTGGTCAAAGTGTTGCGCTAAATGGTGTTTGTCTTACAGCGACTAGGCTTTCTAAATCAAGTTGTATTTTTGAAATGATTGAGGAGACTATTAAAAAAACTGATCTTGGAAATTTAACAGTTGGTGGAATTGTAAATATTGAACGTAGTTTAAAAGCAAGTGACAGACTTGAGGGACATTTTGTTTTAGGTCACGTCGATGGCGTTGCGACAATTAAAAAAATTCTGAAAAAACCCAAAGAGGTCCAAATCTGGTTTGAAATTCCTAAAAAACTATCAAAGTTTGTAGTGAAAAAAGGTTCTATTGCAATAGACGGGATTAGTCTAACTGTAGTTGAGATTAAAAATTCTCTTGTATGTGTCTCACTTATTCCACATACCCTTGATGTAACAAATTTTCATGCCAAAAAAGTAGGCGATAAGGTTAATATTGAAACTGACATTCTTGGAAAATATATTTTAAAGTAAAGCCAATTATCTACAATTTTAGTAGTAATTACCAATTTTTTAGTAAACTTTATAATCCGACAAAGAAATTTTTTCTTATGTCACTTGACTCTGCAGTACAATCTCTAAAACATGGTGAATTTGTTTTGTTATTTGACTCAGCAGGACGAGAAAATGAAATTGATATGGTCGTAGCTGCAGAATTTGTAACTCCTGAACATGTAGCAAGAATGCGTCAACATGCTGGTGGATTACTATGTATCGCAATAGAAAATAATTTTGCAAAATCACTCGAGTTGCAGTATATGCATGAAATTCTTTCTGAATCCTCAATTTCAAATAAGGAAATGATTATGGGATTAGCACCATATGGTGACCATCCCACCTTTTCACTATCTGTGAATCACTATCAAACATACACTGGAATTACTGATAAAGACAGAGCATTAACAATTAATGAAATGTCAAAATTATATAATATTGAAAACAAACAGAAAAAATTTGCCTCATCTTTTAAGACTCCTGGTCATATCCCATTATTGATTGCATCTAAAGGCTTGCTGGCAGCACGTCAGGGACATACAGAAATGTCTGTTTATTTAACTCAAGTTGCAGGTCTAACTCCTGTTACTGCAATATGTGAAATGATGGATGCTCAAACATATGCTGCATTATCTGTGGAAAAGGCAGAAAAATTTGCAAAGGAAAATGGAATTCCATTAATTGATGGAAAAGAGCTTTTAGAATACGCAAAGGTGCATTAGTTTTGAATATTGCAATAGTAGTTTCAGAATTCAATGAGGAGGTGACATCTAGGATGCTTGCTGTATCTAAAGAAAAAGCAAAACTAATGAAATTAAAAATATCATATGTTTGTATGGTTCCAGGATCTTACGATATACCCATAGTTGTAGATTCATTGTTGCAGAAAAAAGATGTTGATGCTGTGGTTACTTTGGGTGCGATCATTAAAGGACAAACAAAACACGATGAAGTCATCTCTCATGCAGCTGCTCAAGCTCTTACAAATTTATCACTAAAATACCAAAAACCTGTCTCATTAGGAATCTCCGGTCCTGGCATGCAGCAAAGACAAGCATTTGCTCGAATTAGACCCATTGCAGAACGTGCTGTCGAATCTGTTGTAAAAATATCTGATGAATTAAAAAGGATTCAAAAATGATTCAATTAACAATCCTAAAAATAGCCGAATATGGTCCATGGACTCTCACACTTGGGAGTGATAGGGAGCCTCAACTCCAAATGCTCCAGGCCTCTTTATACAAAAAAGTCCAAAAATTATTTTCTGATAAAAATTGCATTGTTTTTCTAAATAGATCTGATGAATTTTTTGTAGTTTCAAACGGATTGAATCTAGAGGATCACATTCAGATTCAAAAAACTCTTGAAAAATCATTTGAAATTAGATTAACAATATCTATAGGCTATGGAAATTCTCCTTTTGAAGCAAACCTAAAAGCATACGAAGGAAAGAAAAATAAAATTATTCTAAATACAAAGTATAATATTTTTGGTTCTATTTATGATGCACTTGATGCCAAAGTTTCGATCATGCATTTAGATGTAGATGATCTTACATCAAAACGAAAAACAAATTCGCCTTATGAAATATCATCTATAATATTTGAGTTGTATTCAAAAATGTCTAAATTCTTTTTAGAAAAAAATTCTCTTACATTTTTTATGGGTGGAGATAATTTTATGGTAATATCAAGTGATGAAGCAAAAAAATCTGTTCAAGATTTTATCAATGTGATAAAAAATGATGATAAAATTTTATTGAATTGCGGAATCGGTAATGCAAAGTTCGGTAGAGAGGCAGTAGGATTGGCCACAAAATCCCTTGACACTATACGCGAAATTCGAGATTCAGGCAAAGAAAAACCTGAAGTTTATGAGTTATCATGCTAATCAAAAATGTCAGTGTTCTATCTGGTCCGAATTTAGACTTTGTCTCAAATTCTAATGTCAGAATCCAAAATAAACAATTTACAAAAATTTCACCAAAAATCAAGCTAAACACAAAAGAAGAGTTCTTTGATTGTGAGGGACTATTAATGATACCTGGATTTGTAAATGCTCATACGCATATTGGAGATTCCATCGGAAAAGATGTTTCTTTAAACAAAACAGTTGATGAAAAAATTCATCCTGTATTTGGTGCTAAATCAAAAATTCTAAAAAATACATCAAATGAGAATCTAGGAAATTTTATGAAAAATACATGTCATTCAATGCTTAGAAAAGGAATTACCACTTTTGCTGATTTTAGGGAAGGTGGATTAAATGGAGTAATTTTATTGAATAAAGTACTAAAAGATGTCCCTTTACGATCAATTATTTTAGGACGAATAGATTTTTACCAAAATTCCAATGAAATTAAGAAAAATTTGGTCTTTCCAAGGACAAAATCACTTGAATTATCGACATTAATCAAAAAATGTGATGGCATCGGCGTTAGTGGCGCAAATGAAAACAGTACATCTGTTCTAAATTATTACTCAAAAACATCAAAGATTAGAGCAATTCATTGTGCAGAGACCAAACAAAGTACTGCTCAATCAAGGAAAATTACTGGAAAATCAGAAACAGTTAGAGCCTTGACTATGAAACCTGATTTTTTGGTTCATATGACGCATGCCTCAAAATCTGATCTTCAAATTGCATCTAAAAAAATAAGAGGTATTGTAGTTTGTCCCCGAGCTAACGCATCTCTTGCTGAAGGGATTCCTGATATTGTGTTGATGCAAAAGTCTGGATATATTTTAGCTTTAGGTACAGATAACGTAATGATAAATTCCCCTGACATGTTTCGAGAAATGGATTTCATTTGGAAAGTAACTATGGGGTTGCACAAAAAAAGAATTGATGCAAAAGAAATTCTTAAGATGGCTACTGTGAATGGTGGTAAAATTTTAAATAAAAATATTGGAAGTGTTGAATCCGGAAAACTCGCTGACTGTATATTTTTAGATAAACATGCATTGGATTTAGAACCAATGCATGATCCACACGCATCAATTGTTCATAGAGCATCTGATGCTGCAATAAAAGCTGTAATGATAGGAGGAAAAATTGTTCACGGAAAAATCTAAACCATATGTTATTCTTAGTGCTGCAATATCTATTGATGGAAAAATTGCTACTAGAACAGGAGACTCGAAACTTTCTTCCATTGAAGATTTTCATAGATTACATAAATTAAGAACAAAAGTAGATGCAATAATTATTGGAAAAAATACATTAATGCATGATGATCCTTTATTGACTGTACGTCACGTCAAGGGAAAAAATCCAATTCGAATAATTTTAGATTCCAAAGGTGAAATTTCTTCGACTTCAAAAATATTACAAACATCCTATGATGTACCAACAATTATAGCTGTATCAAAAAAAATTACAAAATCTAATCTTCAAAAATTAAAGAGATTTCCAATTGAGATAATCATCACCGGAGAAAAATCTGTAAACATCAAATCTTTATTAACAAAACTTTTGAAGAAAAAGATCACGACAATCCTTGTAGAAGGTGGCGGAACTCTCAACTGGGAGTTTATCAAAGAAGACCTGTTTGATGAATTAATCCTCACACTTTCTCCATTTGTCATAGGAGGAAATAATTCAATATCGTTTGTTCAAGGTCATGGATTTGATAAAATTTCCAAATCGCCCCATCTGATACTCAAATCTGTCAAAAGGCTCAAAAATCATCTTGTTTTGAATTATCAAAAAGTGTAAGTTCTTATACTTTCTTTAAAATAAAATTACAAGAAATTGGCAGTAAAAAAGAAAACCACAACAAAAAGAAAAGTAGATCCAAAAAAGAAAGTGACTAAATCAAAAAATAAAAAACCAGCATTTGGCGGATATGCAATTAGTTTTGCAGGGCGCTCTGAAACCGTAGAACAGGTATTTGGAAAGAAAGCAATTCCACCAAGTGAAATGACAAAAAAGATTTGGGCATTTGTAAAAGCAAATGATCTTTCTAATCGTTAAACCAACATGTTAACGAATAACCGTTAACTAATTTCCATCTTTTAATTATTTTTTAAAACAAACAAACAAGATATAGATACTGGATTTAATTTCAATTAATCATGTCTACTACATCGTTAAGACGTGATCATGAATTAATAGAAAAGGTCATCAAAGCTATAGAGTCTACTCTTCAACTACTAAATGATGGTAAGCAGATACCTGAATCAATTTTGTTACCAGTAATTGATTTCTCAAAAAACTTTACAGATGTTTGTCATCATACTAAAGAAGAGAAATCATTGTTTCCTGCATTAGAACAAGCTGGTTTACCTACCAACATGGGACCTATTGCCATGATGTTAATTGATCATCAACGTTCACGAGAAATTGGTGCTGAAATGGAAGTGTCTGCAAAAGAATATCTGTCAACAGGTAATTCAACAAAATTAGTTAGTGACATGCAACAATATGTTAAACATATTACTGAACACTTGTGGAAAGAAAACAATAAATTATTTATGATGGCAGAAGCAAAGTTACAACATGTTTCAGAAAAAGTTGACAAAGAACTCGGTGAAATTGAAAAATCTAAACTTGGAGAGATTGGAAAAACTAGAGAATATTATGAACAGCTAGCTGAAAATCTTACAAGAGATGTTTCACAAAAATGCAATTAGATATTATTCTATAATGATATTTGACAAAGCTGTAACAAAATTTGTTAACTGGTTGTAATTGATTTTTATCACAAGATTCCCAACTAGATATTCTCTAAACTATAATAGATTAGGAAATTTTTTCTAAAGAGTTGGCTAAAGTTTTAGCATCCAAATGATATTGCATTGAAATTTTCTTTGGAGAATATTGGAATCTCACATGTTTGAATTAGCAATGATGAAAGATGAGAGAGGGAGAAGAGTGATTTTAAAGAGGATAAAAAACCTGATAATTCAAAAGAATACTCTTAAAATTCAAAATAACCTATTCGACATAGTGGTTATGTGTTAAATTATCATAAAATCTGACTGATTTCAAATTTATAAATTCCAGCATTCCATATCTTGATAATTCCCTCCCAAATCCACTGTGTTTTATTCCTCCAAATGGAATTCGTGGATCTGAAATTACAACATTATTGACACTTACTATTCCTGATTCAATCCGTCTAGACATTTTATCTGCTTTAGCGAGATCTCTGGTCCATATACTTGCACCCAAGCCAAATTCACTCTCATTGGCTAATTTTACAGCCTCACTCTCATTTTCAACAATTGTGATTGGAGCTACTGGCCCAAATGTTTCTTCTTGTGCAATTCTCATGTTTGGTTTAACATCTCTAAGAATTGTTGGTTTGTAAAAGTAACCTTTCCCCTCTATTTGAGAACCTCCTAGAAGTGTTTGAGCACCTTTCTCTTTTGCATCCTCAACTATTCCAGAAATTGTCTCTAAACCATCTTTACTTGAGAGTGGTCCAATATCAGTTTCCATCGACATTGGATCCCCTACTTTTAGTTGAGATGTTTTTTTGATAAATAACTCGATGAATTCATCAGCAATATTTTTTGCAATAAAGAATCTTTTTGATGCAACACAACTTTGTCCACAATTAATGAATCTACCTTTTACGGCACCCTCTGCTGCCTTTTCAATTATTGCATCATCTAACACTATGAATGGATCACTTCCTCCTAATTCCAACACACATTTTTTCAAGTTCCTTGCTGCTCTTTGACCTACTTTTGCACCTGCATTAGTACTGCCGGTAAAAGTAACTGCACTAACATCCGAATCTATTAGGTGATTTGCAGACTCTATGCTTCCTACTACTGTTTGAAAAATTCCATCAGGCATTCCAGATTCAGTAAATGCTTTTTCAATCTCAATTCCAGATTGCATTGTAACTCTAGATGGTTTCATAACAATAACATTTCCTGCCATAAGACAAGGGGCTGCAAATCTTAATGCTTGCCAGTAAGGAAAATTCCATGGCATAATTGAACCTATAACTCCGAGTGGTTCAAAAGTCAGAAAGCTCTTTCTTGCATCTGTGTTTAGTACTTCATCAGCAAGAAAACTATCTCCATGATCAGCATAAAATTCCAAAGCCAGTCCACATTTTTCAACCTCTCCAATAGATTCTTTGAGTGGTTTACCCATTTCAGATGTAGCTACTTTTGCCAGTTGGACTTTATTCTTCCTTAGATATTCTACTAGATTGTAAATGTAACTTCGACGTTTTTCATAATCTTTTTTCCATTCTGGAAATGCCCTTTTTGCTTTTCCCACTAGATCAAATACCTGATTCTCATCCATCGATGAATAGCTTCTAAGATTCTCTTCAGTTGATGGATTTACCGTAGTGATTTGACTCAAGATTTTACAAAGATTTTCTCTTATTTATTCTAGTAACTTGTTTTTTAATCTGTTTAGAAGGTTTGTTGCATATCTTTTCTGATCTCATCAATTTTCTTCTGATATGCCTTTTTAGATTTATCATTCTTTTTTAGATTTAATACATTTTGACATGATGGGCATTTGAACATCCCATCAAGTGCATTTTCAAATGTCACTCTTGGACAGTCTTCGTTTCCACAGTGATAGAAATCAGAGGCATTTTCATAATCTAATCTTTGTTGCAATCTTTCATCAATTTTCTTTTTTTGATTTTCAATAAAATGTTCGACCTCCTCTCTTCTAGTTCTCCATCTATAAACAAACCATCCTTTCCTCTCATCTTTGACTCTAATTCCAGTAATGAGGGATTTTCCAAAAAGATCATACAATACTTTTCTTACCATGTTAATTCTAAGACCTGTAGAACTGGCAATCTCTTCATCAGTTGCATCTTCTGCTTTTAGAAGAGATCTTGCCACTTTGAGATATTCATCTCCTCCAATCATTGAGGCAATTCTAACAAAAGGATCTTCGTATTTGTCTACCAACTCTTGTGAGTTCTGATTTTCTACTATTAATCCCTTCTTTCTTTTAGATGTACATTTTTGCCACTTTTGGTAGGAATTATCTTTCGTTTTGCGTTGGAAAACTCTTTTTCAAACTGTTTGCCTCCCTGGATACGATCTAAAAGAACTGCCAAAGCACTAATCTCTGAATGAGGCTGATTTCCTACCCCCACATTATAATCTGCCAATTCGTAAATATCTCTAGGAACTTTTTCAGCCCCTACAACAACTAGCAGATCTTTTTCACCAAGAATTTTCTCTTGAACATCATTGATGTTCTCACCATACATTGAGAGATGGACAATTTTGAATCCTTGCTTTTTTTTATCTTTTACAACTGTTTTCCATTTTTCAATAAACTCGACTTTAAAATTACCTCCCCAGTTATTATTGATCTTCTCTATGGTATCTTTAATTTCTGGATTTACTTCTGTCATGTAAATTCGCTCTGCTCCAAATCCCCTAGAAACTAGTGCAACATGTGTGGTTACTCTATCATCTCTTATAACGCGTTGTCCGATTCTAATCACCTCAATTACCAAATGTTTTATCAACTCCTCTCCATGTATCATTTTTTGGTTTATAGTGATTTTTATCATATAGAATTTCTTTGATCAACTCTTCTAACTGTTTGATATTTTTTCCTGTTTTTGCAGAAACTGAAACCAGTTTTTTATTTTCAGCCATGTTTAGGAATTCAACTTTTCGATCAATTTCTTCACTTTGTAACAAATCTGATTTGTTTAGAGCATAAACTATCTTGTCTTGTTCTACCCCTAACTCGTTTAATGTTCTCATACAACTAGAAAATTTCTTTTTCAATTCAGAAACTGAATCATTAATATCAATTACTAGAATAACTACATCTGTATGTACCAACTCTTCTAGCGTTGATTTGAATGCGTCAATCATGTAAGCTGGTAATTTACTAATAAAACCAACTGTATCTGCAATCAAATACGGCTCTTGGTCAATTACCAATCTTCGTGTAGTTGTTGTTAGAGTTGTAAACAGCTCCTTACTTTGAGCTCTGTTCTCACCTGTAGTTTTGTTAAACAGTGTTGTTTTTCCTGCAGAAGTGTACCCTGCAAGTGATATGGTCTTAAATCCCATTCTCTTTCTTCCTTGTCTGTGAAGTTCTCTTTGTTTTCCAGCTTTTTCAAGTTTTGATCTTATTGTTTGCATTCTATGTTTTATATCATTATAATACACATCGACTTCGAATTTCCCTATTCCCATAAATCCGGGCTGTTCGCCCATATTTGCAAGTCTGACTTTTTCTTTAGCCCTTGACATCTCATATCTTAACTGTGCTAGATTTACTTGTAATTTTGACTCTGCACTTGATGCCCTGCTTTCAAAAATTTCAAGAATCAGTGCCTCTCTATCTAATACTTCCCTGTGTAACTCTGTAGCAAGATTGTAGTTTTGGCTTGGTTTTAGAATCTCATCAAAAATAATCACATCTGGCCTTAATTTTGCTGCAATCTCTTCTAACTGCTCTAAAACTCCTCCACTAATGCCATATTTTGGTTTCTGGAGATAATTTTGTTTGATAATGTGAACCACCTCGTATCCTGCTGCATCGCATAATCCTTTGGCTTCATTTATTGAATCCTCTTGATCATAGGTGATTAAAATTGCAGAACTCATTTTAACTCCTTTTTTCAACAAAACCCCTGTAAAGTGTATCAGACATGTTTTTATTAATCAATTTGATTTTTTTAATGTTTTTTCTATGTTCATATTTAAAACTATTTCAGCGATGTCACTGGCATATTCTGAAATTCTTCTAATATTCTCAGTCATTCTTCGTATTCTGTAAAGTTCCTCATCGTCTTTTAATGATTTTGAAGCATCTCTTACTTTTTTCTCAAATTTTACTACTTGTTCAATTTCTGTAATGGTTCTTTCTGCCTGATTGTAATCTTCTTTGAATAATGCAAGACATGAATCATCTAAAACAGCTAGGCAAAATTCACTCATTTCTTGCAATTTTTGCAGAATCTCTTTTTTTACAGGCTTTTTAAATTCTAATAGATCTTTTGCAATAAATGCTGCATGATCTCCGGTTCTCTCTATATTTTTTACAACGAGTCTATACCCTAAACAATTTCTGGCATTTCTAAAACCCATCTCTTTTAACATGTGTTCATTCTGAATTGCAATCTTTAACTGTCTAATAATATAAAACCCAAATCTATCGACTTCATCATCTGTATTGATGACCTCTTGGGCCAATTCTAAATTATTTTCTTTTACGGCCAAAATTGCATCAGTTGACATTGATTTTGCTAGATGAATCATTCTCTTGAAAGCTCCATCTACTGATAATTCTAATAAATTGACAAGAACCTGTATTGTGATACCCGTACTAGAATCTGCAATTATTTCAGAACCCATCAGCATTCGTTTTACTGTCTCTTTGACGGTGTTTCTTTGATGTGCACTTAATCTGCCACTTTTTGGTTTTACATTAATTGTCTTGAATCCCAAAAAGTACAACGAAATTAATTTTCTTACTATTGATGGTGCTTCTTCTCCGTTAATTTCTATCACAGCGTCTTCTTTTTTTGGAATTCGTGATTCAAATTTTGGTGGATAAAGCTCTAGTGTTGATGAGCCTTTTCTGATCATTCTGATTTGGTCTCCCTGTCTGAGGCCTAACTCCATAATCCATTGTTTTGGTAATGAAACTATATATGATGATTTTCCAGTAAACTGGATTTTTCTAGTTTCTTCCCCATTTCTCATAATCTAAATGGAGAATTTTATTCTATATAGTTTGATCCTTGTAATATAGGCTAACATTCAACTAATATTTAGAAAAAATTCTGTTACAGTATTGGATCATATCATCAAATTACAACATTCACTTGATGCATTATTTGGAGATGGCACATCAAAGTTGTTACCATCAGATATTGAAATAACTTTTTCCAGAAAAACAGGTAGAATACGAACTGTTTTTCAGAAAGGAAAGTTTCTATGTACTTTGAGAATTGATGGAAGTTTAGCTATTAGCACTCATTTTGCTCAAATACTGTTGAAAAATAAAAAATTCAAAGATAACTACTGTATTGAGGTAAATTCTGATGCTGCTCCATTTGTTGAGCAAGGCAGATCTGTATTTTGTAAACATGTTGTTTCATGTGGAAAAAATGTCCAAATATCTGCAGATACCCCTGTATTATTCAAAGATAAGGTGATTGCAGTTGGCAGGGCACTTTTATCCTATGAGATGATCTCTGATTTTGATAGAGGCGTGGCCATCAAGGTCAGAGATAGTTTAAAAAGTCGTAATGAGGAAATAACATCATGATGCGAGGAGGAGGAGGAAACCGCGAAATGCGAAGAATGATGGATAAGATGGGTTTGGATATGAATGAATTATCTAATGTTCAAGAAGTGATAATTAAAACTGATAAAAAAGAAATTATTATTTCAAAACCTTCTGTTACTGAAATGAAAGCAAAGGACAATTCGATATTTACAGTAACTTCTGATAGTTATGAAGAAAGAGAGTTAGAAGTTCCAATCTTCTCTGAAGAAGATATTCAGCTTGTTAGCCAACAGGCAGGTGTTGATGCTGCAAAAGCACAAAGTGCTTTAGAAGAAGCTGAAGGTGATCTTGCACGAGCTATCTTGCTTTTGAGCACTGGCTAATTTCAGAGTATCACATTTTTGTACCTAAATGAATGATTTGATAGTATGTTTAGATTCTAAATTTTATCTAAACTTAACCATCTATCTGTTTTAATTTACACCACTAGACACGATCATTGGGATTAGATCTTCTGTCAGGTAAGATCATTGGTGTTGTACGAAAAATATATTGAGGCATTCCATCCTTGTCAAACTTTCCATCTATTCGTACTACATCATCAACAATCAATTTCACCTTCATAGTTACTCCTAATTTTGGGATTCTGTATTTGTTCCATTTTTCATTGTTGAGAATAATATCTGTTGGTGTTCCTTGAGGATTTGTAGCTTCAGATGGGGACAATGGACCAGTTGGTGCAGATCTTTGATCAGGTGGTGCATCAACAACAAAAACATTCTGACTAGACAAAGATATTTTGTTTGGATCTTTATCCTGTGGATCTTTTGCAAATCTTGTAATGATTATTCTACCTCTCACAATAGTTCCATTTTGAAGTTCATATGTATTCCAATGTTCTTCAATAGGTTCAAAGTCCACTATTTCAAAATCATTAGGTAATTGTCTAGAAGACATTTTATCGGTTTACCGAAGAAAATTCTGGAGATGGCATTATACTAATCCCAGATGAAGTCACTTGAGATTTTACATGATTAGATGGAATAGTAACTAGCTTTGTAACATCAAAAATAGAATTAGGATACGGAACTTTTTGAAGAGGAGAGTTTGCAGGATATGAATTTTGTTGATAAAGATTTTCTAAAGTAGTGGATAATATTACAATGCCAAAAACTGAATCCATCAAATTATTCATTTTTTGATTTTCATGGATATATGGTGTAGAGAAATGTGAATCGTTTGTATGTTCAACTGTATGGTCTCTAGAATGTGTTATTCCTTTTGCTTTTCTAATCTCAATTGCTTTTCTAATCCCAACCTCTTTTATCAATTTTTTAAAATCAAAAGAATCCTCTGAAGACATGTCTAAAAAATTACTATAATCTATATTTAAATCGAATCATGATTTCTTGGCTATATGCTAGGTATCTCTTGATTCTTTTAATCTGTAATGGGATTTTCATCAATTTTAACAAGATCTAAAACATGATGAATCTGAGACTCTAAAAATGACTCAATTTGATGACTGGTATTTTTGTCAAGAATTATAAAATTAGTAAGAAAATAACTTGTTCCTAAAATCTATGCTGTAAGACATTCAGACATCTTTTTCTGTCACACAAATTTGTTGCTTGCAATAGGATCAACAAATTGATTTACATTCAAAGAACTTGTCTGTGGTAATCATGAATTTTGCTGATTGAATATTATTGTTAGTTAATGGTATCACACATCTTACCGATCAAAAGCTTTCCAAAATGATCGGAACTAATTTTCTACTCTGGGCGCCAGATAATAGTTTACTTTGATTTTTGATGGCATGACAAATGTCATGTGCATTGGATGCTGTTCAGAGTATTCTAGATTGATGTTCTTTGATGCCTTGCCAATGTCTCGGATTATTTTTGCCATGTATTCAAGACTGTATGTTGTATCTGCTACTTTTTTAATTTCTAGTTTTTCTAGTTCCGGGGATCCTTTATCCAAAGTGATGGTGGCATCTCCTGAATCTCCAGTACCTTGAAACTGGATTTTGTCAGATTCTGATTTTATACTGATATAGTCTGATATGACATTCATATTTGATAATATTTTGGTAAATGCAGCAGGTACAATTGCAACTTGCACTGTGGGGCTTGCCACCGGAATTGGTATGTTTGACTGTGTTCTGTCAAGTAATCTCAAGTTGAATTCCATATGCATTGTACCCCCTGTTACTATCTTCATCTTGTGTGATTCAGATATGAGAAATTCCAGAATATCCTCATTTGCACAAGAGTTTAGGATTGCCTTAAAATCTGCAATGTTTATAGAAAAAAATGTAGCTTGTGATTTGTCTGATTCAAATGATTCTTTTGGAAACGTGACATCTAGTAATGATACGTGAGCAGGATCCATTCCCCTAAATGTAATGCCATCTTGCGATATGATAAACATGGCCTCCTCTACAATGTCTCCGATTCCTGATACTATTGCCTTCCATTCAGAGACGTTGGAGAGTTTTGCATGTAGCATTTAGAAATTCACCTGTAATGTTTGATTCAAGTGTGTCATATCTTTGATTGATACTCCTTTGCATCAGAGTATTTGTCAAGACCTGTCTTTATAGGAGTCCAGTCTTTTGGCTCAAAGGGTAATTTTGAGAGTATTGTTATTATTTTATCAGATTCTGTACCTACATAGACCAGTCTTTGTATCATTTCTGTTGTTTTTTCTTCTGTCATTCCTGCAGTTGAATCGTTTATGATTTTACTGTCATCGTCTATTCTGACTTTGTATCTGTCTATCATCCATTCTAATGGTGTTCTTCCATTTACAGAATATTTGATTTCTGGAATATCTTCAAACGCTATAACACCATTTATTTTGAGTTTTGTCTTATCTGTTACTTGTTTGGGTTTTGCTTCATCTATTATTTGTTTGATTTTAGGAAATGACATCTTTTCTAACTTTCCAAACTTTGATTTTATTTTTAGGTTGTATTTTTGACAGGTCTCATAGTTCAGATGTAGATATGCAAGGACTTGACCAGCTTCTGAGAATTTCCAAAAGTTTGGTGCCATTGGAATTCTTGGCATTTCCTTTGATAGATTATTTGCAAATTTCTTCTTATACCCTTCATGATGTAATAAACCATAGATATAGTAGAAGATGTCTTTTTTTGTAATCTTTGTATCGTTGTAGTGAGTTTGGTATTCTTGTAATGTCGAATCAAGAATGTTCTCGCCGCCGGCGACCCTCCTTGTAGTAGTAAAATGGGAAACACTGTTCGTTATAGTTGACTTGGATGTCTGGTGTGACGTTTGTGATGATTGCTGTTGTTTTTCCACTAAATTTGTATGAGATGATAATGACGATATTTTCGATGTGTTTACACTCTCTTTCGTGAGGGGGTGGGTCATCATATATTCGTAAAGGGAAACACTGCAATTGTTCAATCAAATGCAGGTCAAGTGTGATGTCTGTAACCATTGCAGAGAATATCTCAGTTTTCCCTTTGTCTGGAATTACAATTGCAATATTTTTAGAATCTCCTTTTGGGAAGAATTTAGAAATTTGGTGTTGTGCCGAATTGTAGGTCTTGTCAAAATACATGTATTGTTTGAAAAATGGTCTGTATAATGCAATTCTGATTTTATTTTTATCGAAAGGTGGTTTTGAATTTTTTAATTTAGTTATCAGATCACTTGTCCATTTTGCTTGGGTTGGATCAAATTTTAGATTATCCAAATCCTGCTTGTTACAATAATCAATATGTCGTTTCATATTATCCGACAAAACAACCTTTGAAGAATTATATGTCCATGCATCACGATTTGTTTTCACACCAGTAGAATATGTCTTAAAGACAGCATTGTTGTTTTTTCCTGATTTTGTGTCTTTATTACCCATAGCAACACAGTTGTTAAATTCCTCACTTCGTTGTCCAATCCAATCATGATGCCTGTCTGATTTTATAATCGACCAATCTTTGATCCCCTTTATTGATTTTGAATCCGAAACCATTTTGAGTTTTTGTTCTCTTGTGTGGTAGTCCCCAATGTCTTTGTAGTGTATGGTGCATTTCTTCTTTTTTGGATTTTTGATTAGAATTATGATGGATACTGGAGTACGTGAACCTGAACCAAATATTTTACCCCCTTCTTTTTTAGATATTTCTCCCTTGGTTTTTTGATTACCTCTCAAATCAAAACACCAAACATCTGTAAACTCTTTTTGTAATGATGCACGTATACCAGAACCCACATCTGAACGAATAAAACTTGCATTTGTAATAAACGCAATTATACCAGAATCGCCTATTCTGTCAGTTGCCCATCGAATGGATCTAACATAGGAATCATAAAGTGATCTTGTATTATGGGCTGTTGCTTTTTGTATGTATGTGTTCTTTATTTTCTTATCTAATTCAGGATAATTGATATTCTGATTCTGATCATTATAATTACTTTGTCCAACAGAGTATGGTGGATTCCCAATAACAACATGCAGATGTGTTCCACGCTGATGTTTTATTCTCTCATGTGGTATTTTTAATTTTCCCGTTAATGTTGTAGTTTCCTGTCTATGTTCCTTCCCTTCCCTATATCTTGAGTTAATTCTCAAAGTATCAGTAAAACTGATCCCATCAAATGGAACATACTTGCCACTATTTCTCAAACTCGAATATCCAGTCTCTATGTTTACAGTTGCAATATAATATGCAAGTAAAATCAGTTCATTTGCATATAGATCATGCTTATATTTTTCATACATGTTAGTTGTAATATATCCTGACTCTAACAGTCTAACCAAAAATGTCCCTGTTCCTGCAAATGGCTCTAATACTTTAACTGACCTATCATTAAATTCAGTTCCAAATTCTGTCTTTAGAACGTGTTGCACACTATTTATGATAAAGTCAATTACCTCCACAGGAGTATATACAACACCATGTTGTTCTGTTCCTTTTTTATCAGATGATTCAAAAAAGTTACCATATATTTTTTTGATAAAGTTTTGTCTAGCCTCTCGTGTCTTTATCTCTGATGTTTCTTTTCGTACCTCATCATAAAACCCTTCAAGTTCACCCAACTCCTCTTTTAGACCAATCTTTGAGATCACCTCTTCAAATGCCGCTGATATTGGATTGTGCGAACTAAACTCTCCTTTAAACAACTCATCAAATACACGTGCCAATACCATATGCTGTGATATTGTCTGAACTGTTGCCTCCTCTGTCACAGAATCATTTATCATCTCTTTTAATCCAGAATGAAATTTTTTAATCTCCTCATGTACTGTCTTGTTTACCTTCATCTTGTTTTTTAATCTAAACTCTATGGTGTGAGTTGCACTTCCCAATTTTTGACCATATTTGTCATAATAGTTTATGTCACCTACCTTTTCAACAAGTTTTGATTTTATCTTGTCAAAAAATTCTGTTACAATTTCAGTTTCTTCAAAATCTTTACCTAACACAGATATACTCATTCTGGGGGTCAGGCTAGTGTTCTCTGTATTTCTATCTAGTATCAGTTTGTTTATTTCTGTAGCAAAATTTTCATCGTGTGAACGTAAAGCGGAAAGTACTTGCCACACAATCTTGAATGTCTTATTATTATCAAGTGTCTCATGATATGGTATATCGGCAGGTAATGCCACAGGAAGTATAACATACCCATATTCCTTACCTGGTGACTTTCTCATTACTCTTCCAACAGATTGTACCACATCAACACGAGATTTTCTAGGGTTTAGAAATACCACACCATCAAGTGCAGGAACATCAACACCTTCTGAGAGACACCTTGCATTTGATATTATTCTACAGGTGCTTGAATCATCTGTGGATTCATCAAGCCATCGTAACTTATCTCGCCTCTCCAAGGCCTTTGTCCCACCATCAATGTGTTCCACCTCTACCTTGTTGCCAGACTGAAATTTTTCCTCATATACTTCTACAATATTTGCAAAACTTCTATTAACATTATTTTTATCTGTTATTTTTCCTGCAAACATCATGGAACGATCTATTCTGTTGGCAAAAGCAATTACACGTTGAAGTAGTTTTGGTTTTTTATCATCATCTGGATATTTCAATCCATGCCATACTGCTGCAAGCAATGTTCTCTCATCAAGTGGCATCTCGCTATCTTGATGAGATACAGATTGTTGGAAATATTTGTCAACTACATCTCCTGGAACAATTGCAATCTTTACTTTAAAATCAGATAAAATTTCTTGTTTTACTGCATCTGTAAAACTAAGAATATGAAAGTCCGGACCAAATTTTTGTTCATCATCCATAGAACAGAGTATCTTGCCCATCTTAGCCTGAATCGTATCGCTGTACACGCGAGGAGTAGCTGTCATGTAGAGCCTTTTTTTACCTGATACGTTAGAGTCCTTGTGGATTGTTGTAAAAAATGACTTGTCTTCAACTCCAGTGGTTCTGTGTGCCTCATCGCAGAATATTACATCAAAAGATTTTCCCTTCATGGCCTGTTTTATCACATCAATGCTCTGATACGTGCAAAATATTACAGTCATTGCATCTTTTGGTCTGTTCTTAAGATATGGTTTGAGAGTATCAGCATCAGTAGACACTGGAGATTCAAGCTCTGTAATGGAGCCGTCCTCTCCAGTTGATTTATCAGAGCACACTGCCATATAGTTGTGCTTTAGATTTGCATTATCAGACCACTCTCTCATACTTTGCAGTATTAGTGATATCGATGGGACGGTATACAGCACTATTCCCTCAACACCTGCCTGTTTTTCTGCAATGTGAAGAGCAGTCAAGGTCTTACCAGTACCACATGCCATAATCATCTTTCCCCTGTCATGAGACTCGAATCCCTTCAGAACATCGATCATTGCTATACTTTGATGAGGTCGTAGTTTTTTCTGATCTTTTATTCTTGCAAGTCTTGGAAAATCACTCCAGTCGATCTTGCTTGTTCTAAAGTTTTCTTGTCTTAAAATTTGAGTTCTGCTGTCTTTGAGAATCTTATTTGCATGGGAGGTTATTGTGTCTCCCGTATATACAAGCATCGTCTTTTCAATTTTTAGTGATGCAGCCTTTGCCAAAAATTTGCCAACTGACTTTGTGTCAATAGAACCGTTATTATCATAACACTTGCATTGTATTGCACATAACTTGCCATCAAACTCTTCTGCAATCAGATCAATACCTGTATCTATGCCGTCTCTTTTTGGCCACTCTTTCCACATCCACACTTTTTTGAAACGTCTTGTGTATAGTGGGTCTATCTTGAGATAGTCCTTTGTAATTTTTTCAAATTTTGTTCCAAGTTCTACTGTGTTTGTTGATTCTGCTCTTATCTTTGATAATATCGCATCAAATGAATGCCTCCGTGTAGCATCCATTCAGATTCGTCTCCGATATAATAGGAAGGAATAGGAAGGAATAGGAAGGAATAGGAAGGAATAGGAAGGAATAGGAAGGAATATTCAGTCATACAAAGGGGGTTCAATAGCACTACCATTTTAATTTCACGGTTACATCAAAACTGTCTAAAATCTCCAATGATTATCAATAATTCAAATTCTCATATTCTTGTATCCAAAAACACCTGACAAGCACCACAATGAAATTTTCATCAAATCCCAGCTAACGCAACAGAACCACTAACTGAATGATTTAAGTAATGGATTATTGGATTTGAAATATTATGAGTAGCAGCAGCAGTATGGCAGAATCCAAAGTCACAGGAATTATCAAATCTCTGAGTGCCTTGGAAGACGATCTAGACTCCCTAAATGGCAAAGTCGGAGATATGAAAAAACAACTATCTCTCAAGGCTATTACTGAAATTGACAGCTTATTAGAAAAAACTCGTAAAATGGCTACAGCAGAAGCTGAAACAATCATCAATGCCTCAAAAGACAAGGCAAATGCCGAATCGGCAAAAATTACTCAGGAAGGAGACACAAAATTATCTGAAATCCAGTCAAAAATTGATGCTAATTTTGATCAAGCAGTCAAACATGTAGTGTCAACAGTTTTGAAGCCATAAACCTAAATCTCATATTCCATTTCATCAATCATCGATCCCTTACTGAACTCACGTATTGGAATTGCTACTACTTATGGTAAACCATATTATCGATTTTCATCCTATTTGAAAACCCTCAATCTGTCTTTTGATTCTATATTACCTGAAGAGATTCAAAACTATTCTGGACATCTTGTATTTACGACTCTAAAAGAATCCCCTAAAAAATGTGATAAAATTTTACTTTATGAGGATATTCTTGAACATCATCCTACGGTACTTCGAGGTTTGATGATGCAAAGATTAGGTCTACATTTTGAAGAAGAAAACCTGATTTTAGGAATTGATCCTGGTCAGAGAATTGGATTATCTGTATTCTACTACGGTATAGAAATCGAGAGTTCAGTTCATAATTCTATAGACGAATTGGTTTTTCATATTATTGATATTTTAGGTGGTCTTGGAACGAAAAGAAAAATTCTAAAAATTGGAGATGGAAATATGCCTATTGCAAAACAAATTGTCAAAACACTTAATCTAAAATTTTGTTCATCATTTGAATTAGAGTTTGTAGATGAAAGTAAAACCAGCGTAAAAATTAAAAATTTTAATCAAAGAGGAAAACGAGATATGCTTTCAGCAAAATATATCTCACAGCGAAAAGGACACAGATACTATATTCTTCCTTTATCTATCACTGGTTAAACAATTTAGTTTTGTTTGAAAATATTCATAATATCACTGCGTGGAGACTTTTTAATGAACTCATAACTGTTCAAAGTTTGAAAATATTCTAAATTTTCATGATTTATTTGATAAACATGTAATTATTTGTTAAACAACTATATTACTATATGTTATTTTTTCATAAAATAACTGTTTAGAATTAGCTATACATATTTATTGATGTTTTTGTGTTTTTTTTTGAAAATTATAATTTTAATTGTCATTATTATGAAATTTTTATCAGTTTTATGGTTGTTTTTTGCATATTTTATCGATCCATGCTTATATAGTTATGAAATCTACATAACAGTACCAAGATGACTTGTAAAGGAATTTGTGTTAGATATAAGGCTCAAAAGCCTGTTGGCACTGGAAGATATGCTTCTGGACAACGTCGATGCCAAATTTGTGAAATATTCATCAAATGGGAAGGACTTTGGTGTCCATGTTGTGGATATAGACTGCGAACAAAGCCACGTAATTTAAAATACAAAGCAAAACTACGTGCTAGAGTTGAAGCTGATTCTATGGAAGCTGCAGCAGCTACTGAAATTGAATCAGAAGTTCAAGTAGTAACTGCAAAATCTAAAGCAAAATCTAAAGCAAAAACTGCAAAAGCAAAATCCACCAAATCCAAAGCTGTAACAAAAACTAAGAAAAAAACTCCATGCAAACACTGTGAAAAACTATTTGTTTATCCAGATAAACACGAGAAGAATTGCAAAAAAAAACTTGAAATTACAACTTCCCAGAAAAGTGAATCAATAGCAATAAAAGCATAAGGATTGTTCATAGCTTGTTGACTTCTCCAAATGGATTTTTCCATAAAATGGTAAATTTGGAGAGTCGTAATTTTTCTTTACAAATTCAAAAATTTGAAAATGGTTATTTTATTTCTGTTACTGAAGGTTCTCATAAATTAGGTTCAATGGTAGTTTCATTAGCAACTGGACCTACTCCTATCACAACTACTATAATCCCATCTAGATCAGAATCTCTTTTTCTAAAACTTGTTGCTGAGCGAATTAGTACTCGTATGAGAGGAATTGCTCTAGTCTCTACTTTTATTCAGAAACCATTAGAATCTAATACTGCAAAAGCCTTAATGTCTGAAATTATGGAGATGATTGAAAATGAGTGATTTAAGAAGCTACATATCACAAATTAAAAAAATAGACGAACTCAAAACTGTAAAATCTCTAGTTTCTACAAAATATGAAATTGCTGGAATCACTGCCAAAGTTGATGGTTCTCATGCTGTATTGTTTGAAAAAATCAAAGAGAGTAATTTTCGATTAATCTCTAATTTAGTTGGAACCAGAAAACGATTTGGTATAGCAGTTGGAGGTTCAGAATTTAACATTCACGAAAAAATAATTTCAGCAATTAAAAAAGCTAAAAAACCTAAAATAATTTCTACAGGCAAATTTATGGAAAACAAGTCAAAAAATCTGCTTTCTATGCCTATTGTTACTCATTTTGAGAAAGAATCAGGTCCATTTATCACATCATCTATAGTGTATGCAAAAAATCCTGAGACTGGAAAACAAAATTCTTCTTTTCATAGGTTGATGCCAATTGACAAAACTCATTTTTCAATAAGAATGGTTGAAGGACGGCATCTTCACAGATGTTTTATTGATGCAAAAGAGCATGGTAAAGATCTCAAAATTGCAATTACTGTAGGTGTTCATCCTGCAATTTCAATTGCAGGTGCATATCAAGCTGACTGGGGGAAAGATGAGATTGACATTGCAAATTCATTACTTGGCGGAAAATTGACTTTGGCAAAATTACCTTTTTCTGGATTAAATGTCCCATCTGGTTCTGAAATTGTGATGGAAGGAAAAATCCTTTGTGATCAAACTTGTTCTGAATGGATGGTTGAGATGCTTCAAACATATGATCATAAAAGATCTCAACCTGTTTTTGAGCTTGAGAATCTCTATTTTAAAAATAATCCAATTTTTCATGATGTTTTGTCTGGATATTCAGAACATAGATTATTGATGGGAATGCCAATTGAATCAAAATTAAATGGAGAACTAAAAAAATCGTTTCCTCAAACCAAAAAAGTCTCAATGACTAATGGAGGGTGTAATTGGTTACATGCAGTAGTGCAAATTAAAAAAAAGAGTGATTCAGATCCTAAAAAAATTATTAAAAAAACTTTTCAATCTCATCGTTCATTAAAACAAGTGACCATAGTTGATGAAGATATTGATCCTAATAGCGCAGAGTCTGTGGAATATGCTATGGCCACAAGATTTCAAGCTGATAAAGATTTGATTATTCTCAAAAATGTTCGTGGATCAAGTTTAGACCCTTCTAGTAATCAACAAAAATTAAAAACTGCAAAGATGGGTATAGATGCAACTAGATCTCTTTCCAAACGTCCAGAAGGATTTGAGTTGGCTAAAATACCAAAAATTGACAAAATTAAACTTGAAAAATATTTCAAATAATCTATAAACTAATGATTCAATTAAATTGGATAATGAATAACAATAATTAGATAAATCGTGTCATCAGAGAATTCTAATATGCCAGAAAAAAGCCCTTCAGAGTCTCATGCTAAAGTTATTGTTCGAATGTTTCCAACAGATGCAAATCCTGCAGGAAATGTCTTTGGAGGGGAGATTCTAAAACATATTGATATGGTAGCAGGAATCGTTGCTCAACGTCATAGTAAATCAAATGCAGTTACGGTTTCTATGGATAGTGTGAATTTTTTGAAACCTGTTTTTGTTGGAAATGTACTTTCATTAAATGCCAGGATAAACTATGTTAATAACTCCTCCATGGAAATAGAAGTTAGCGCCGAAGCTGAAGATATTGTAACTGGAATTAGAACTGTTACTGGAACTGCTTTTGTAACATTTGTAGCTCTTGATAAAAATGGCAAACCTACACCTGTTCCTAAACTAGCTCTTAAAACAGATAATGATAGAACAAAATTCAAAGAAGGCAAAATTCGAATGGATAATAGATTAAAAAATCGTCAAAAATAACCTTTTGATTCTATAGATCCATTTAAGAATAATGAAGGTTATCTTTAGTTAATGTCAGATCAACCAAAAAATAATGAATGGGATTCATTATGGCAAGAATATACAAAATCACTTGAAAATTGGAAATCTCTTTTTGAGCAAATTCAAAATGCAAGTCAAGACATGCAGTCAAAATTCAATAGTGTTTGGGATAAAGCAAATGTTGAGTCAAGTGCTGATACCATGAAGTTATTTGGAGAAAATTGGCAAAAAGCACTCAGCGATGCTGGAATGAATTCTTTTAAAGAATTTACTGAAAATTGGCAAAAGGCCCTCAATGACACTAATGCATCTGCCTTTAAACAATTTGCTGAAAATTGGCAAAAGACTCTTAGCTCATCTGGTTTAGAACAGATGAATGTTTACGGTGAAATGATGAAAAAATTCGCTGAAACTTGGACTTTGATGTGGCCAAAACCATAACAACTGTTGAATTGAGAGAACAATTTCTCTTTTTTTTGTATATGTATTAGATTAGAGATAATGACTTGATGGAGTTGCAGATTATTTTAAATGAGTTTCTTACTATTATGTAACTGTTAGATATCATACATGCAAGAATTCTTTACAAAGGAGATTTGCAAGATTGGGTTATCTTGTACAGTTTCTGTTGGTTTGTAACTGTAAATAATTCTAACTAGTATGAAGATAGCATTGAGGATTAAGCCCCGTATGGATACATGTACGTCATCTTTTCATTGGAACTATTCTTTAGCGAAAGCTATGCTCCATGTTTGAAAAGGAGATAAAGTATCAAAACAATTCACATGGATACAATAATAGACAATTGTGCACCTCTGAAATTTGTTTGTATGTTTGTCTTGTTTAATGGCTAACTATGTCGTTAATTCTCTAATCTTTTTTCTTGATTCTGTAACTAATCGTTTCATCACTGGTATGTAAATTTCTGCCGTATAAGCAATTTCTATATTTCCATGATTTTCGATATCTAGAAATGTTGATGCAACAACTTGTTTTTCCTTAACTTTAGGTTCATTTTTTTCATGCCTTTTATGATTGATAATTTCTAAAAATATTGGTAATTGTCTTTTAATTTCAATTTCTAATTCGTCTTTAGAACGTAATTTTCCTTGATTCAAGCTAACTCTAATCTGTTGATTAATGTCATCTTTGTATCTATCTGTAGCTCTTATCATAATTTTTATCTCAGGTAATTTTTCAAATTTATTTCTAAAGTTACATATGTTGTTCATAAAATTTGGATATGGATTATCATGTTCTTCAATGTATTTTGTTGTAAACCATTCTGAAAATTTAACTGCATTTTCATCATTCTTTAATTTTGCTTTCTCATAAAAGTTTTTTTCATTAATTGGATCTGATAAAAATAATCCAAAATCTATGTTAGCTTCTTCAAAAATCCCGGCAATAACATTATTTCTTGAACTAATGTATTGATTAAAAAAATATTTTACATAAAATGGATCAGGATCATATTGTTTAATTTGTTTTAAAGAAATTTTACATTTTTTTATTGTATCTTCAATATTCATTTAGCTGTACTATTCTGAATTGATATATTTTGATTGAGATTTTAAACTAGTAGCCAATTCTTTAAAAATTTCATTTACACTGACATCTACTAAATTTATTGTAGCGTTCTCTTTAACAATCTGTTTCTCATATTTTTCTTTAATTGCAAATGATACTGATGACCAATGTAGTATACCTTTCAACTGTTCATCTACTGTAATATTGGTTGTCGGAAAATTTGCTGGCGAGAAAACGATCCCATTTGTCCATTGCATAGTAGGAATTCCTCCTCCAGATGATCGTGTACTAAATGCTATTTGTCTAACCCAATCTTCGAATCGATACTCAATTACTTCATGAATAATCAATTTTTTCCATGGTTCAATAGATATTTCCATTTATTTTAATTGGATAGTGCTAATTATAACCTTATTTTTTATGTCTATTTTTACACATTTTTTAAATTTTTTAGTCTTTTTTTGGAAATTTGATTTTTTCTAGTTGATATTTCAAAAATTATTGCCTAATTAGTAGAATTAATGGTATTTTAGATTGGTTTCCTACATGTTCTCGGTACCATTTTGTATTTGGATAATAGGCACCACTAGATTATTTTTTTTAAGTATTGATTTAGAAAATAAACCTCATCAACGGTTAAAAATACTTTATGCTTAGTAACTTCATATTCTTTTGAATTAAATAATTTAACAAAATTACTACAAAAAATCAAAAGCGGATCACTGGGAGGTATAACATTTTTATTTTTTGTTAAACTGTCAATATTGTATTTATGAATTAAACATTCTCGATTAAAAACGAATGTTGACAAGTTAAGTAAAAAATTAGCTAAATGATCGATATTTATTTTAAGAATCATTTTGTTTAATGTTAAACTTCTATTACCTCGCCAGTTATGATATAATGCAAATTGTTTTAACAAATTAAAACTATTAAAAAATCTTAAATATCTTTCTTTGAGATAGTTTGGATTATTTTTAATCTTGTTCTTTAAATTTTCTGACAAATCAAAATTCTGTATTTTATTAAAATTATCTTCAAATTCAGTTAAGACGATTTTTTGTAATTTGAATTTATGATCAAGTAAATTATTGAATTCCTTTTGTTTCAGGTCTTTTTTTGCTCTATAACATTTTGAATAAATTGAGTACTTGGTAATTTCTTCAAATAAAATTATACTGAAAAATATACTCATATTATAATCATGATTATAATAATTATGTTTTGAATTTTTCTGCAAATAAATCAAATGTTCAAAACAATCATCAAGAGTATTTTTTAATTCTGAATGAGGAATTATGATTTTATCATTATCCATAAAGACAATAAAATAACATGCGATTTAAATTAATTATTGTAAATCCAGATATAATGAGGATTTGACTTTGTCGTATTGTCCTCTTAATGACTTAGCGAAATAATTTGCATAGTACTTTGATATTATCTGTTCATTGATTAGGCCACAAAAAGCATTAATGCATTTTTCTTGAATATTTGCATCCGTACATTTTTCCATAAATTATGTCCTTAATAGATGAGGATTAATTTTAATTCCAATGTTAATGAAACTCGTTTAAACCCTTTTGAATTAATTTATAAAAAATTTCAAAAAGCAGGTCATCATCATCAAAATTATTTCTGTTAACGTATTAATTAGAAATTATCCTCAAACTAAAAATTCTTTGATTGAAAACAAAAAGGAATAACTGATCAATTAGCTAAAGTAAAGAAATTAAAAAACTAGAGACTAAACATCAAACACAAAACACTACAAAAACAAAAAATTCTATGATATCAAAAATAAACTTTGTAATTTAGATAATGTTGAAATTAACTCTCAAAACATTTTTCACAAAAAATATTATCGTATAAAACAAAAATATCTATCAAAAATTCAAAAGAAATCACGAAAAACGTATACCTTCAATTAAAGAAATTCATTCAATATGTGTAATATTTAAAATTGGTAAAATGAAAAAATAAAAACTTTTTACGTGGTGGTATCAACAATCACATTTGTCCTGATTGCCACGCTTGATTGAATTTTTTGATAGCCTCTTGGTATGCTATAATTGAATCATCCCCAGATGTTTTTAGAAATTTTTCCCATTGAGTATTAAATTTTTTTATTGACTCAATATTGGTTTCCTTGAAAATACTTTCTATCATCTTTGTTTGTTGTTTAATATATTCAGGACCAATTTCTTCCCAAGTGTTCTCCCAACTTGTACTAACTTTTTTTAATAATTCTGCATCTGATTCTATTGCTTTTTGACAAGCATCATGGTATGTCATCAAAGTCTCATTTGTAGCCTTTTGCCATTGTGCAAGAGACTCTTTCCATCCATTTAATGCAGAATTGTAGTCTTTCCAAGCTTTTTCAAATTCTGATTTTTTTGATGAATCTGTAACCTGTTTTTTAGGTTTAGAAGCAGTTTTTTTCACGGTTTTCTTAGGGGTGCTTTTCTTCTTGTCTGCCATATTATAATTTAAAAATAGTAGATGTTAAATCTTTCAGCAATTTTATTATTTAAAAAAAATATCTGTGTTATACTAAAAATCTGATGCTTTAGAAAATTTTGGATCATATTTTTCATCTTTATTTTCAAATAACTTGTAGTGTTCTTTGCATAGATTTCTTGTCTCTCTAAAACTGATTTTCACTGTTTCTATGGCTTTTTCTTTACATTCTGAGATACTACACTGCATCACGAAAAATGATTATTACATGCTAATAAAACTTTGAAATTATATTATTACTAATGCTAACTTTTTATGATTGGGTAATGCCAAAAAATTATGGATGATGAAAAAGGAAAGCAATTTTTAAAATTAATTGATGATCAAAACAATATCCAGTGGAAAATTGTTGCAAAATTAACTTCTTTAATCTCCTCTGAATGGAATTCTCAAGAATTAAAAAATGAACTTAAAAGCTTGGCAGAAAGTCATACTGAAATAACTAAAGAATTGAATAGCCTAGATGATAAAGGCAGTATTTTATAATGCAGTATCAACCATTAATGCAATAAATAACACTGCCAAATATGGACTAGAGAACTTGAACAAAGTCCAAGCAGCTTTTTCCATTGGCTTGACTATAACCCATGCTGATAATCCTACCATTAATGCACCTGATGCAATTGCAGTCCATAGATATACTGCACCTACCATTGCTTCACCGCTTTGAGTTGTTATGAAAAATGGAGCAATTGAAAATAATACCATAACCACTGTTGAAATTGCAATAGCTCTTGCAGAAGTTTTTTCTGATTGCACTGCTGTCAACATTGGAACATTAACTTTGTTATAATCTTCTTTAAAATGTAAAGTTAGAGCCCAAATGTGCATTGGAATCCAAATGAATACTAGACCTGCCATAGCAAGACCCATCGTCCATAAATCTGACATGGATACTGCTACCCATCCTATCATTGGTGGTGAACCTCCACATAATCCACCTAAAATTATGTTAGTCCTTGAATTTCGTTTCAAAACATATGAGTAAATCAAAATATTGTTTACTAGTCCAAATGCGATAAAAGCAGTTGCCCACAAGCCTTGTTCTAGTGTGGTTGTAAAGGAAATTCCAAATGCCAACACCAGTGATATGCCTGCTAGTATTAGTCCAAAATTCCTTGCCTTTACTGCAGGATCAATTCTCTTTGATGGTAAAGGTCTATCTTTTGTTCTCTCCATAATTGCATCAATATCTCTATCATGATAATTTGTCAAAGTATTTGCAGCAGCAGAACCAGATGCAACTGAGAATAACATCAAAAGCCATGTTGCCGGAGATATTTCTATGTTGTAAATATTAGAAGCAGTTAATGCTGCACCAAATGCGGTAAAAACTAGTAAATACCAAATTTTTGGTTTTGTTAATTCATAGTATACTGCTACTCTAGATTCTGATTTTTGTTTTTGCAATACTAGTCACTATCCTTTGATGGCATATATGGCATTGCCTTCATTCGTGATTTCATTTCAATAAATGACTCTGATGATTGAATACCTTCAATTCTACCAATTTTCTCAGAGACCATCTTGTGCATTTGATCTAAAGATTTTGCATACATTGTAACTAGAATATCAAATCTACCTGTAACTTCGGCAACTTCTCTGACTCCGTCAATTTTGAATAATTCTTCAATAATATGATCTCGTTTTTTTGTATTCATATTAATTCCAGTTAATGCCTTAACATTATACCCAAGTTCCTCATAATTAACAACAATTGTAAAACGCTCAATTAGTTTTCTCTTGACTAATCGTTTGATTCTAGAATATACTACTGATGAGTTGATATTGATTTTTTTTGATAAACGAGGAATTGAAATTGAGGCATCATTGGATAATTCTGATAAAATCTGCAAATCCAAGTCATCAACTTTTGTCGTTTAAAACACCTAAAACGATCTAGATTTCTGGATCTTATAAAGTTATTATTGTAAAAATTGTAAAAAATTATCTAAATCTTGCCTTTTTTGTATAGCATCTCTGCTAGTAAAACTGCTCCTTTTGCTGAACCCATTTTTTTGTTGTGTGAGAATAGCATGTATTTCAAACCGTTATCAAACAACTCTTCGGTTTCAACTCTTCCAATTGTAGTAGTCATTCCACCACCAACAGCTCTCTCCATTCTTGGTTGAGGTCTAGTTGGATCTTTATGAAATGCATAGTATTTTTCAGGAGCAGATGGCAATCCAGCTACTGAGATATCTTTGTTATATTGATCATAGGTATCTTTTGCTTTTTCAGGATCAATTTTCTCTCTAGTCTCAACAAAAACTGATTCTGTATGGCCATCTATTACAGGAACTCTGGTACAAGTACAACTAACTAGAATATCTGCATTTACAATTTTTCCATCTACTAACTTGCCCAAAATTTTCCTTGTTTCTAATTTTACCTTAGCTTCTTCTTTTGGGATATATGGAATAATGTTATCGGTAATTCCCATTGCAGACACTCCAGATTTTCCGCCTCCAGATATTGCTTGCATCGAAGTCATCAAAACTTTTTTTGCTCCATATTTTTCAAGTAATGGTTTTAATGTAATTGCTAAACCTGTTGTAGTACAATTTGGTAGTGGTGCTACCCAACCTTTCCAATTTCTATTCTTTTTTTGAGTCTCAAGTAATTCTATTTGTTCATCATTAATTCCTGGAATTAGTATTGGTACATCATCTTCATATCTATAAGCAGAACTTGTAGAGATAACTGGTAAATCTGCAGCCATCTTTGTTTCTATGTCTCTAGCTGCATTTGATTCTACTGCTGAAAATATTAGATCTAATTGAGAAACATCCAACTCATCTACTGATTTTACTGTCATCTCTTTGATATATTCTGGAATTTCTCCACCTACATCCCATGCTATAATTCCGCTTGCATCTTTAATCGAGTCTAGATATTTTTTTCCTGCCGAACGTGAAGATGCTGCAATCTGAGTAACTTCAAACCATGGATGATCATTTAACGATTGGACAAATTCTTGACCCACAGAACCTGTAACTCCAATTATTGCCACTTTTTTTTTATCCATAATTCCATTATTGGTGATTTCAATTAATAGTTTTATTGTTGGTATTTTTACACATATTTTGTTATTTTATAGGAATGTCTAAAATTGGCTCTGTAGAGTTGTACGGGATAAAACCTGAAATATGGATTTTATTTGGATTGATCTGTGTGTAATAATTGAGTGTCATGGGTTACGGACAATTTTGATTAAAGGGGGAAAGAGGCATTGTACATGACTTTTATGACTAAATTACAATCGTGCCTAGATCCTCAAGGCGATTTTATCTGTTGGGATGAAAAAACATGAAATATGAGTGAAAATTGGGTTAAATTCCAATAATTTATTAATATAGGAAAGATATCAAAAATACATATGAAATATTTAATTATACTGTTTTTATCGCTATGTCTTATTCCTGCCTATGCGCAACAGTCAAATGCTCAAACCCCAGAAGATGTTGTAGTGACATTACGTCTTATAATACAACAAAATGCCCCTGACGTTACACCTCCCTCTACAAATCCCTCAACTGGTGGTGGTTCTAATAGTGGTGGTGGTGGTGGCGGCGGCGGCGGTGGTCGTTCTAGTGGCGGCGGCGGCGGCGGCGGCGGCGGCAGCAGCGGATCAACTAATGATTCTAGAGTTTGTGGAGACGAGCTATGCTCTGATATTCCAACAAAAATAATAAAGCCTAAACAAGTACAAGTAACTCAAACCCCTACAGACCCACAGGATCCTATAGAGACACAGAAACCATCACCAATAGTTACTGAAATTCAACCAAATCCTGATGAATCCTCAATACTCATAACTCTCGATAGAGCACCTGAAAATACAATTACTATCGAGCTACCCTCTGATATTATAAAAAATCCTAATTTAGTAATGGTTAATGACAAAGTAATATCTGGTACATTTAACAACGGTACACTTAGTGTGTTGTTACCAGATGGCACTACACAATTTACGGTAGTTGGTTCATGGGTAGTGCCAGAGTTTGGCAGCATGGCAATCATTATATTGAGCATTACGATATCATTGGTGATCTTATGCAAAAGGAATTATTTATCATATTAATTTTAGCAGTTGTGCTGGTATCTCCTGCCTTTGGGTTGGGATATCATTTTATAAAATATAATTATTCATTAGAGCCAGGACAAAGTGAAGAACAAACAATTACTGTAACAGACGCTGGAGGTACACTTGAGATGATAATACCTCGTAATCTCAAAGACTTCATTATACAGCCAGATACTATAGACACAAAAGGGGTTAATCCATTTAAGGTTCCATTAAAAGTTGTAATCCCTGAAGATGCTGGAAACGGTGTATTTGAGGGCAAAATTAAAATTCTGGAAAAAGGCAAACCTGGCAATATTATGGTGATTAGTCAGCAGCTATCAATCAAAGTAACCATTACAGTTACGGGTGCAGATTTTGACTATGTTGCACCTGTAGTAGAGCCAACTCTAGAGCCTATTGGTGGAGTACTGGGAGATCCGTTATCTGGACTAGTGCCCGAGCCTGCTGATAAACCAATTGAGAAACCAGTAGATGATCCAAGTAAGGAACCCGTAGATGGTTCAGCATTAAAAGCTACACTAACAATTGTTCAACCAGATCTCGAGGATCCCCAATGTGGACCTGGAACAGTATTCGAGGATGGATACTGCAAAGTCACAGCAGAACCAAAAGGACAATCATTTTGGGAATTAATACAGGCATTCTTTGCTAGTTTGTTTTAAAGTCAACTTATACTGTCAAAGTTATATGAATGCAATATTGTGTTTTCCAACATGACTAGTTGATCTGAGTAATTTTACCACTCGAGCTTTAGATCAGAAGAATTTCTCATATTTCATGAAACGCAATTGGAAAAAAAAAAATACAAGAAATCACTAGTTAAAAAGGGGAGGAAAAAAATTGTGTTGTCTTTTGATGCCATATAATAATAGGGCATGGAACTTGAGGAGATGAATCATGGCAAGGAAGTACAACAAGATTACGAGGATCTAGACAGAATTGCAAATATACGTTATAATGATATCAAAGTCGATAAACTCAAAAAACTGACTAAAAATGACTTGGAACTGCAAGAGATGTTAAATACACCAAAGTTTTACGCAGAAAATTAACAAAGATGTTTAGCCCACCTCATCACTTGTGTGTAGGTCTTGTGTTGCCATTATTGTCTTTTCTGTAACATATCACTTGGTTTATCTACGAAAAAATAACAATCTTTTGGATTACCACAACATACTAAATTAGCGGATTCTATTTGGAACTGTGAAAATACAAATAAAATCATCTATCATTGGACATATTCCTGTAACTCATGGTGGAAAAAATTCCATTCAGAGCGCCGATCCACAAATCATTGATTTTAGCTCAAATATCTCCCCTATGGGAACTCCATTATCAGTGAAAAAAATTCTTAAAAAAAATATTGATAATATCAAAAATTATCCTGATTCTAACTCATCAACAGTTATTTCAAGTCTAAAAAAATATACTCGATTAGAAAAATCAAACCTTCTAGTTGGCAATGGAGCAATTGAAATAATCTATAATTTTTGTTATGCATTTTTATCTAAAAAAACCAAGATTTTGATTCCGATTCCAACTTTTCAAGAATATGAGACGGCTGCTAAACTAAACAATTGCAAAATCTCATATTTTAAAACAATGAATCTATCAGAAAATCTCAAAGAATTCATCTTAAAAATTCCAGAAAATGGATGTGTTTTCATTTGCAATCCTAATAATCCTACAGGAAGACTTTTAGAAAAAAGTCAGTTACTTCAAATTATTAAAAAAGCAAAAAAACTTTCTACAATTATATTCATTGATGAATGTTTTATTGAAATGGTTCCAGAATCTAACGAATCTATAATTTCATATGTTGAAAAATATGACAATCTTTTTGTTTTGCGTTCATTAACAAAATCTTTTGCATTACCTGGAATACGTATAGGATATGCCGCATCATCAAAATACATGATAGGAATTTTACAAAAAATTAAAATTCCATGGAGCGTAAATTCCTTAGCTCAAGATGCAGCTAATACTGCTCTTAAAAATAAATCACATCTAATAAAATCCAACTTAATAATCAAAAAAGAGTTAAATTATTTAACAAATAAAATTAGCAAATTAGATGGTTTCACTTGCACCAAATCATCTACAAATTTTATTCTAATTAAAACAAAAAAAAATTCAACAGATTTACAAAAAAAGTTACTTGGGGAAAAAATACTGGTTCGTGATTGTAAAAATTTCAGAGGTTTAAACGATCATCATATCAGAATTGCAGTCAAATCTCATAAAGATAATCTAAAATTAGTAAAAGCATTGGAGAGGATAAAATGAAATCTTTGATGATTCAGGGCACATCTTCGGGAGCTGGAAAAACGACACTAGTAGCAGCACTTTGTAGAATTTTTTCTGATAAAGGGTACCGTGTTGCGCCATTCAAATCTCAAAACATGTCAAACTTTGCATACATTACGCCCAAATTTGAGATATCTCGTGCTCAGGCAATTCAAGCTATTGCTGCACGATGTCAAATCAACCCTGATCTAAACCCAATCTTACTAAAACCAGTAGGAAACTACAACAGTATTGTGTATCTTAATGGAAAACGATTCAAGAAAATGCATGCAAAAGAATACTATGAAAAATTTGTAAATCAAAAAGGAATTGACATTGCAGTAAAATCACTAAAAACATTGCAGAAAAATTATGATTTAGTTATTTTAGAGGGTGCTGGTTCTCCTGCTGAAATTAATTTACAGAAATTTGACATTGCAAACATGAGGATTGCTCACAAGGCAAGAGCTTTGGTTTTATTGGTTTCAGATATTGACAAAGGTGGTTCTTTTGCAAGTCTTGTCGGAACAATGACCTTGATTGAAAAAAAATATCAAAAACTTGTAAAAGGTTTTATTTTTAACAAATTTAGAGGAGATTTAGATGTATTAAAGCCAGGATTTCAAAAACTCAAAAACATTACAAAAATACCTGTCGTAGGTACTATCCCATTAATTCCATTAGACTTACCTGAGGAGGATTCTCTTAATGGTATCCCCAAAGATTTTCAATGGACTAGAAGAAATATTTCAAAAATTGATGATGAATTAAATAAATTGGCAAAGATTGTTAAATCAAATATTGATATAAAATATGTAGAGAAGATGTTACAATGATCATTGAATCTGTTTTTGTAATTGGATTAGCTATTTTGCTTGATTTAAAATTTGGAGATCCTAAAAATAGATATCATCCCACAGCTTGGATTGGAACTTTGATTGCCAAACTTACTCCTTTAGCAAAAAATGAACATCCAACGATAGAAAAATTTGGGGGTATCTGTGTTGTAACTGTTGTTTCTGGTTTGTCAATTGTATTACTTTATGCATTAAATATTGGAATTACTTTGTTAACTATTGATTATGCACCATTGATTGTTTCTGTAATTGTCAGTGGATTATTATTAAAAACTACAATTGCCATTTGTGGAATGGAAAAACATGCAAAGTCTGTTTTAGAATCCATTGATGAGGAGAATCTCGATTTGGCAAGAACTCGCCTATCTATGATTGTTAAGCGAAATACCAAGAATTTAGACAAAGATCATGTACTTTCAGGCGTACTTGAAAGTATAAGTGAAAATACAGTTGATGGAATCACTGGACCATTGTTTTATTATGCTCTTCTTGGATTGCCTGGAGCATTTGTGTATCGTGTGATTAACACTGCTGATTCAATGATTGGATACAAAACTGATATCTTCAAAAATGTTGGCTGGTTTGCAGCAACGTGTGACAGCATTCTAAATTATATTCCATCTAGACTAACAGGATTGGTAATGATAATTTCTGCTGCTATTTTACAAAACAATTGGAGAGAATCCTACAAAATAATGATCAGAGATGGCAAAAAAACTTCTAGTCCTAATGCTGGATATCCCATGGCTGCTTTGGCAGGAGCTTTAGAGACAAGATTTGAAAAGATTAATCATTACAAACTAGGTGATGGTAAAATTATTCTAACAAAAAAAGATGTACATTCTGCAATATCTATAATGAAACTTACTTCAATACTCTTCTTTGGAATAGTCTCCATTCCAATAATTTCTATTTTATCTATTATAGGGTGGCAAATACATGTTTAAAGAAATTGGATCTGTTTTTTCATTTTTAACAATATTTCCATCAACAAATGCTTCATTAGATAATATCGCAAAATACATGTTTATGTTTCCTATAGTTGGGATTGCTATTGGCCTTTTAGTTGGTTTGTTGGGTTTTGGTTTATCTTTCTTCTTGGAACCTTTGTTGGTTAGTTTGCTAGTTGTTGCATCAATTGCAATAGTTACTGGAATACATCATGCAGATGGTTTGGCTGATTTTGCAGATGGATTGATGGCAAAAGGCTCAAAAGATAAAAAACTCAAAGCTATGAAAGATCTCTCTACTGGCTCAGCAGGAATTGTTACAATTGTGTTATATCTTGTTGGTTTAATAATTACTATTTCTCTTACTAGTGGATTTGATTTGTTTAAGGCAATTTTGATTAGCGAAATTTTAGCAAAATTCTCAATGGTTTTGATGGCCAGTTTAGGTAAATCAGCTTCATTAGGTTCCAATTCCCCATTTGTTGAATTCATGAAAGATAAGAAAAAGATTTCAGCAGCATTTCTTATTATGCTTATTCCTGTAATTGCAATTGGTGAAACTACAGGCATGGTTATGCTTGGTGTGACCATCATTTTGACATTATTCCTCTTGGCTTTATCCACTCGTAGTTTTGGTGGCATTACTGGTGATGTATTGGGAGCTACTAACGAATTTACAAGGTTAGCTTCTTTGATGGTGTTTGTTTCGATATGATTGGACTTGTTATGGCTGGTGGTAAAGGTACTAGGATGAATTTAGATGTTGAAAAATTATTACTCCAATATAAAAAACCCATAATACTTCATGTAATTGATTCGTTAAAAGATTCAAAATCTTTTTCAAAAATATTAGCTGTTACCAGTTGTAATTCCCCGCAAACAAAAAAGCTACTTGAAGAAAATAATATTGAAATTTTTGACACTTTTGGAATTGGATATGTAGAGGATCTAAATTCAACTCTAAAAACTATTGATGACCATGTTTTAGTTATCTCCGGTGACTTGGCATTGTTGGATAAAGAAATAATCCAAACCATAATTACTAAATTTGATCCTGAAAAAGTCTGGACTAGCATTCTAATCACTAACAAATTTTTAAGATCTCTTGGTCTAAAATCTGATTATTCTGTTGATTTTGCAGGACAAGTATGTCATTACTCTGGAATTTCTTTAGTCAATTCCAAAAAAATTTCTTCTCTGGAAAATTTAATTGAAAATTATATTATAATTGATGATAAAAGAATTGCATTTAATCTAAATTCTAAACAAGATTATGATTTACTCTGCACTCTCTAAGATTTTACCATTGATTTGAGCTTTTGATCCTGTTGGCTCTGAAATGGTATTTCCACATGAATTACATGCGATTTGTGTTGATGCATGTGAATAAATTATTTGTAGTTCGCCACATTCATTACAACTAACTTTTTGAAACTTACTAGATGGTTTTGGAATTTCAATGTGATCTTTCTTCATGCTGCCACCAACTCAAATTTCTTAATTCTAATACCTTTTTTATTGTATTTCTTTTTACAAACAGTACATGTCATAATGGGAGTAACTTTCTTTGTAACCTTTGCAGGTTTTGCTAATTTTGGGAATTTTTGTCCACCATATCCCCGCTTACGTTCTGCATGTCGACGTTCACCAGCAGCAGAACCGCGTCTTTTTCCAGCCTTGTAAATGGAGATCTTTTGCTCAGTGTGTGTATTACATTTTGCACAAAACTTTCTGATCACCTTAGGAATGTTCATATCAACAAAACCCCTTCAACCGTAATTTAAGCATTGAATCTATAATAGGTGTAAAATTGAATTAAAAGAAATGACTTCTAGCCTAGCAAATTCGATTTTGTCACTTAATTCTGTAGCAATGGGCGATAAGAACGCCGATCTGGTGTTGAAAAATTGCAATTTATTATCTGTATATACCCGAGAAATAATTCCACAAATTCAGATTGCTATAATTAATGATAGAATTGCATATGTTGGTCCTGATGCCATTCATTCAGTTGGCCCTAAAACTTTGGTAATTGATGTAAAGGGAAAATATGTCAGTCCTGGTTTTGCAGATCCACATTTACACATTGATCAATTTGTGTTGCCATCTGAATTTGCAAAAAAGGCTTTACTTTGTGGTGTAACATCACTATTTTCTGATCCCATTGATATTGTAAGTGTAGCAGGATATCGTGGCTTTCAAGAATTCCTCAAACTTGGAGAGAATTTACCTATCCGAATTTTTCAAGTGGTTCCAGGTGGCCTTCCAGTAGATGCAAAATTCAGTGCAAGTAAATCACTATCACTATCACAAGAAAAATCTGCAATTAAACATCCACATGTTCTTGGAATGGGAGAAGTTTTTTCATGGACCAAAGTTACTTTACGTGAACCAAAAACAATGAAATCACTTTCATCTATGCTTGAATGTGATTGTATAATTAATGGCCACACTGCTGGTGCAAGTGAAAAAAAACTTAATGCATATGTTTCCTCTGGGGTCTTGTCTTGTCACGAACCAATTAATTTTGATCAAGTTTTAGAACGACTACGTCTTGGGATGTGGATAATGGTTAGAGAGGGTTCAATTAGAAGAGATTTGAAGGAAATAATTCCACGTGTTTTATCTCATGGGACATATCTTAATCGTTTAATGTTTTGTTCAGATGGTCTTGATCCCATTGATATTTCTAAATTTGGTCATATAGATCACTGCATTAGAGAATCAATCAGACTTGGTCTAAAACCAATAGATGCAGTTACTATGGCTTCAAAGAATAATTTTGATTATTACAACATGGGAAAAGATCTAGGAGGCATAGCTCCTGGAAAATTAGCAGACATTCTAGTTTTTGATGACTTGGAATCTTTTAAACCAAACAAAGTCTTTGTTGGAGGTAAATTGATAGTATCTAATGGAAAAATAGTCACTTCAATTAAAAAACAAATAATCTCACCTTGGATTAAAAAAACTGTAAAACTAAAAAATTTCTCTAAAAATGATTTTGCAATAAAATCAAAAAAGAAGGATGTAACTGCAAATACTATCTACATGCAAACTGAAATCATTACAAAAATAGGTTCTGCCCAACTTTACACTAAAGACGGTCATGTTTGTACTTCATTGGATTCTGATGTTTGGAAAGTTGCAGCATTTGATAGAATTCATGGAACTGGCAAGCATTCTATAGGATTTCTTGAAAATTTTGGTGCAGACATTGGTGCTTTTGCATCGACGTGGAGTTTTCATGAAAATGATATGATCGTAATTGGTTCAAATGATTCTGATATGGCAATTGCATCAAATCATCTCATCAAAAATCAGGGTGGGCTAGTCGTTGTCAAATCTGGAAAGATTGCAGCTTCACTGCCTTTACAGTTTGGTGGCATCCTCTCTACAGATTCTTTTGAAAAAGTTTCATCAAATTTTGAAAAAATCAATAATACCATTGTAGATTCAGGTTCTAAATTTTCCAAACCCCATCTGATTCCTTTATTCTTACCGTTTTTGGCTCTGCCCTCTGTTAGAATTATTTCTGGTGGGATCGTTGATGTGAAAAAACGGAGTTATATCTCTCCGATCTACCAAGTAAATGTTAAAAAGGGGGATTCAAAGGATTGAAGATGAATCTAGATGGCATCAATTCAACAAGGACCAAATGGACCTGTATTAGTTCTCAAAGAGAGTGCATTACAGCAAAAAGGCAAAGATGCTCAACAAAACAACATTGCAGCAGCAAAACTAGTTGCACAATTAGTTAGAAGCAGTCTTGGACCTAGAGGTCTTGATAAAATGTTAGTAGATTCCTTAGGCGATGTTACTATTACAAACGATGGTGCTACAATTCTAAAAGAAATTGATGTTCAACATCCTGCAGCCAAAATGATGGTTGAAATCTCCAAAACTGTCGATAATGAAGTAGGGGACGGTACAACTTCTTCTGTTATTTTTGGAGGCGCATTGTTGGCAAGGGCAGAAGATCTTTTAAACAAGGATGTCCACTCTTCAACTGTTATTGATGGATATCAAGCAGCAGCTGATAAAACCCTTGAAATTTACGCAAACATGGCAAAAAAAATCCAACCTGATGATAAAGCATCTCTATTAAAAATCGCTGCAACTAGCATGCAATCAAAATTAATTTCTGAAGATAGTTCATTACTTTCTAAAATTATAGTTGATGCTGTTCTTAGCATTACAACAAAGAAAGGCGATACTTATTCTGTTGACCTTGAAAATATTAAAATAGAAAAGAAAGCTGGCGGTTCCATTGATGATACACAAATTGTAAAAGGAATTGTTTTGGATAAAGAAATTGTTCATAGTGGAATGCCTACAAAAGTTGAAAGTGCAAAAATTGCATTACTCAATTCAGCATTAGAGATTGAAAAAACTGAATTAAGTGCAGAAATTAGAATTACAGACCCAACTCAAATGCAAATGTTCTTAGAAGAAGAAAACAGAATGTTAAAAGCTATGGTTGATAAATTGCATGACGTAGGAGTCAATGTACTAATCTGTCAAAAAGGAATTGATGATATCTCACAACACTATCTTGCAAAATATGGTATCATGGCAGTACGTCGTGTCAAAGAAAGTGACATGATTAAACTCTCCAAAGCCACAGGCGGACGTGTAATTAGTAATCTTGATGATCTTTCAGAAAGTGATCTAGGCTATGCAGATATAGCTCACCAAAAGAAAGTTGAATCTGATAAATGGGTATTCATTGAAGGATGTAAACATCCACAATCTGTTACAATGTTAATTCGTGGTGGAACCCAAAGGGTAATTGATGAAGTAGATCGTTCAATTCATGATTCTTTAATGGTTGTAAAAGATGTAATTGAAACACCAGCAATTGTAGCTGGTGGTGGTGCTCCTGAAGCATTTGCAGCATCAGTACTCAAAGATTGGGCTGATAATTTTGATGGAAGAGAACAACTTGCAATCAAAAAGTATGCCGAAGCTTTAGAAACAATTCCACTCACTATTGCTGAAAATGCAGGAATGGATCCGATTGATACCATGGCTAATCTTAGAGCAAAACAAAATCAAGGTCATAAATGGACTGGTATTGATGCTAAAAATATGAAAATTGCTGACATGATGGCAATTAACGTTGTAGAACCAATTGTAGTTAAAGAACAGATAATCAAATCTGCAACTGAAGCAGCATGTATGGTACTTCGAATTGATGATGTAATTGCAATATCTGGTGCTCCTGGTGGCGGCGGCGGAATGGGCTAAAATTTTAGTTAAGCTTAAGCGTTTTAATTTTTATAAATAACTAATGAAAAAACTCATCGGTGTTGATTTAGGTGGCACTAAAATCGAAGCTGCTCTTTTAGCTGAAAACTTTGATGTTATTCAAAGAAAGCGAATCGCAACTCCACAAAATGATTACCAAAAATTTTTAGATTCTATTTCATCACTTGTGTTAGATTTATCTGAAAATATTTCTGATTTTTCATTGGGAATTTGTACACCTGGTGCAATTTCTAAACAAACTGGATTGATTAAAAATAGTAACATGCAATGTTTGACTGGAAAATCTCTAAAAGAAGATTTGGAAAGCAAACTAGGAAAAAAAATTTCTATGGAAAATGATGCCAATTGCTTTGCATTGGCTGAGTCAAGATTGGGTGCAGCAATTGATTTTGATCTAGTTTTTGGAGTTATACTTGGTACTGGTGTAGGTGGTGGGATTATAATTGATAAAAAACTTTATTCAGGAAGAACAAATATTGGTGGCGAATGGGGACATCACACATTACATCGAGATGGAAATTCGTGTTATTGTGGTAAAACTGGATGTGTGGAGACATACATTAGCGGTCCTTCACTAGAAAATCATTGGACTACACTAACAGGAAAATCACAACACCTTCCAGAGATCCTTACAGATCTTGATAGTGCACAAGGAAAAAAATGGAAAGATGAATTTTTAGAGAACTTTGGATATGGTCTTGCAAATGTTATTGATATATTGGATCCAGATGCAATTGTTTTAGGTGGCGGTTTATCAAATATTGATTTTCTATATACAGAAGGAAAAGAGTCAGTTTACAACAAAGTATTTTCAGATTTAGTTGATACGCCTATTTTAAAAAATAAGTTAGGTGATTCAGCAGGTGTTTTTGGTGCATGTATGATTTAATTTGGACATTCTTTTATTTTTGAAATAAAATATCTATCTGTCATACTGTTTCTCCAAAGTCATAAATTTTTGTACATCTAATGTTTTACCATTTTTTATAATTTGATCACTGTATTTTGATCTTGTTACTATTGTGGTTCAATGGTTGCAGGTGGTTTACTTGAAATTGCATAGGTAACCCAAGTAACATCTTCGATCTCATTTGTTATTCTGTTACTAATTTTTTCTAATAATTCATGTGGCAATCTTGTCCAATCTGCAGTCATTGCATCCACAGAGTCTACAACTCTGATCATAACTATATTTCCATATCTGCGTTTATCACCTACAACTCCAACTGCTTTGTCATCTCCCACTGCAGCATATGCTTGCCATATTTTTTGATACAAACCTGCTTGTATCAATTCTTCCTCTACGATTTTACTTGCCCCTTTACAAATCTCTAGTTTTATCGGAGTAACCTCACCGATTATTCTCACTGATAACCCAGGACCTGGAAATGGATGTCTCATGAAAAGTTTTTCTGGAACTTTGAGAATTTTAGCAATTTTTCTTACTTCATCTTTGTACAAATCCCTTAGTGGTTCTAAAATATCTAGATTTAGCCAATCAGGTAAACCGCCCACATTATGATGAGATTTGATTACAGCAGCAGGTCCTTTTGATACACCACTTTCAATTACATCTGGGTATAATGTGCCTTGAGCTAACCATTTGAAAGGACCGCCATTTTTAGCAAAATCAGTAAAGACATGGATAAATTCTTCTCCTACAACCATTCTCTTTTTTTCAGGATCTTTTACCCCTTTGAGTTTTCCAAGAAATTGATCAGCAGCATTAATTGCAGTAAAATCTACTTTGAAATTATCCTTAAACATCTCTTCAACCTCTTTTTCTTCGTTTAATCGTAACAATCCATTATTTACAAAAATACACTTTAGTCTGTCTCCTATTGCTTTGTGAATTAATAATGCCACAACAGTTGAATCGATGCCTCCACTTACTCCACAAAGCACATTTCCATCTATCTTTGAAATTTTCTCAACTGCCGTATCAATAAACCCCTCCATGGTCCAATCTTGTTTTGCACCACAAACCTTCAAAACAAAATTCTTTAGAATTTCTGTACCTTGCTCTGTATGTACCACCTCTGGATGAAACTGAATGCCATAAATTGATTTTTCTTTAGATGCAATTGCTGCTGCTTTTGCACTCTTTGTATGTCCAATCACCTTGAAACCTTTAGGAATTTGTTCTGCTTCATCGCCGTGACTCATCCATGCTTTTATTGATTCTCCAACTCCGTTTAGAAGGTCTTCATCACTATCAATTTTTAGTAATGATGAACCGTATTCTTTGTTTGCTTTCTTTACTTTTCCCCCAAATTTATTAACAATCAATTGATGTCCATAACAAATTCCCAAAAGTGGTAAATTCATATCAAAAATTCTATTTTCTGGAATTGGTGCATCTAAACTATAAACACTTGATGGACCACCAGAAAAAATTATTCCTGTAGGGTTTAGTTTTTGTAATTCTTCATAACTAATATTGTATGGAACAAGTTCTGCATAAACTGAAAATTCTCTAATCCTTCTACAAATCAAATGGCTGTACTGAGAACCAAAATCTAAAACTACAATCTTATCCATGTTATCACTTGTTTATGTTCTCAAGCATTCTAGTTAATGACCAGCCTACTGTTTTAATTAACTCGTTGACTCTGTCCTTTTGCCTATAATTTTTAATTATAATTTCTCTAATATCTGTCCCATTTTTGTTAATAGTGCAATCGATCACTGATTCTTTTTGGATTTTTCCATTTTCTGCCTCAACAGTATCTTTTTTCTTCATCTCACCAATTATTCTATCTAAAAAGAATGATTTGAAAGGTGGAGTGTCTGCACTAATCGAAATTTCATCATCTAAAACAATTGAAACCTGTTCTGCTGTGACAAAAGCATTGGCAATAATCTTACCATCACCGACTCTTTTAATTGGAGTTGACTTTTCTAATGGTTTTTCTATAATTTCAGATTTTGGTTTTTCTATAATTTCAGATTTTGGTTGTTCTATCTCTTTTTTTATTTCTAATTTAGATGCCTTTGTAAAACTAGAGTTCTTTAAGAACAAGTCTAACATTGCAATGTTTTTCCCCAACATTTCTATTCCTTCCTGATGTTTGTCAATTTGCTCGATCAAACTTTCCTTCAATGCAACAATTTCTTTTACTTGTGCCTCTGAGAATACCATGATTTGATTATGAGGAAATAGGTATTAAATGCATTCTAGGTAATTATGTTATCAAGTTCTTTATATGATATTTTTCTAAATCCCTCAATTGGCTTTGATGTGGTGAACAATTCTGCCTTTGTAAAGGTCGATAACCATTTTAAAAGAGATTTGCCTCTTTTTAATTTCATCAATTTTATTTTTCTATCTGATCTTCGAGTCTCTGAATATTTTCCAATCTGATCTCCAAAATCCATTCCCATCAAAATGATTTTTTTTGCTTGAAAATAATTTGCCAGAAAAACTCCTCTATCTCCATCTGTAAAACCTCCATAGTTTTTTATTTTATCAAAAGGTGTAGATTGTGTTGTTCCAACACAGTTTTTAAATTTCTTTACAAAATCTAATTTTTCTATATTGTCTCCATGTGCATGTACTACAAAAATAGAATTAGTTTTTCCAATCTTTTCAAGTGTCTTTACATCCCCATCCAAATCTGTCACAACGATATCTGGTATGATTCCATTTGCTACTAGTGGTTTTATTGAACTATCAGCAGCAATTTTGACTATCTTTTTGTAATTTTTCAACTTTGGAATAGCTGATGACAGAGAAGGTCCAGAACCAATTACCAAAACTGTTTTTCCTTTGATCAAATCAATGATTTTTTTCTCGACATTACTTTTTTTTAAAATTGAATTTAAAATAATAGCTGATTCTTTATCATCTTTTTCACTATACCTTAATTCTTTTAAAATCTCACGGTATCTCTTTTTCCAACCTAAAATCATATCATCACCATATCACTCAAATTGCATTAGATTTGATAAACCCTATGGCAAAAATTGGCAATGTAGGTGTAGGTGGTAAAAATCCCGTACGAATAATGGGAATTCTAAACACTAGTCCTGAATCATTTTACAAAAAGTCTGTTAGTACCGGCAAAGTTCTCATAAAAAATACCGTTAAACTGATGGAAGATCAAGGTGCAGATTTTGTTGATGTTGGCGGAATGTCTACTGCACCATACTTGGCGACATTAGTTTCAGAAAAAATAGAATCACAAAGAATTCAAAATGCAATTAAAATAATTCAAAATTTTACAAATCTTCCAATATCTGTAGATACCTGTAGAGCAAAAGTTGCAAAAGATATTTTAGAATATGGAGTTGAAATCATAAATGATATTTCTGGATTGAAATATGATAAAGACATGCAAAAAGTTATTTCCAAATACAATCCATCTCTAATTTTGTGTGCATATAGCCAAAAACCCGTCAGTGGTAACCATATAACAATAACCAAAAAATTGCTTCAAGATAGCATAAAGCTTGCAAAAAAATCACACGTTCCTTCTGAAAAAATTGTATTAGATCCTGCAATTGGGTTTTTTAGAAAAACTGGAAAGGGACCATTTTTTACCAAGATTAAATCAGATTGGTCAAAAAGAGATCTATCTATATTAAAAAATCTAAATTCAATCAAGCAAAACTACCCAGCCCTGATCTCTGTTTCAAACAAATCATTTATAGGAAAAATTTTGGGAAAAGAAAATCCAAACGATCTATTATTTGGCTCAATTTCTGCCGAAGTTGTCTCTGTGATAAATGGTGCTGATATTATTCGCACTCATAATGTAGAGGCTACCAAAGATGTAGTAACGATCGCCTCAAAATTATCAAAATAACACGCAAAGGCTTATAATCAATATTTTGCCTACTTAACAAGGTTTAATTGGAATTCAAAGAAGGATTGACATTTGACGACGTTCTTCTTGTACCCAAATATTCAGATATCACTAGTAGAACTCAGACAGATCTAACTACAAAATTATCTAAAAACATCACAATCAACATTCCTTTTGTGAGTGCAAATATGGATACTGTTACTGAATCTTCCATGGCCGGCGTTATGGCTCGGGCTGGAGGGATTGGAATTATTCATAGATTTTTGACTGTTAAAGAACAAGCAAACGAAGTTCTCAAAGTAAAAAGATCAGGCAGTATAATGATTGAAAATCCATATTCAATATCTGAGGACAAGTCAGTTCAATACGCTTTAAACTATGCACAAGACAAAGAAATTTCAGGTTTATTGATTGTAGATTCTAATTCGAAATTGATTGGAATTGTAACTGAAAGGGATTTTCTATTTGCAAATAAAGCTAGTACAATTCAAGATATTATGACCAAAGATGTTGTAACTGCAAAACTTGGAGTAACATTAGATGAATCTAAAGAAATTTTACATAAACACAGAATTGAAAAATTACCCATTGTCGATGATTCTGGTTTTATCAAAGGTTTGATTACAAGTAAAGATATTACAAATAATGCAGATTTCCCAAATGCATCTAAAGATAAGAAAGGCAGACCTCTAGTAGGTGCTGCAGTTGGAGTTAAAGGCGACTTTTTAGAAAGAAGTGAATCTCTTCTGGAAGCAGGTGTAGACGTACTTGTAGTTGATATTGCTCATGGACATAGTGAAAATGCAATCAGCACAGTTAGGAATATCAAAAAAGCATTTCCTGATTGTGAATTAATTGCAGGAAATATTGCAACTGCTCAAGGTGCTGAGGATTTGATTAAAGCAGGTGTAGATGCTGTAAAGGTAGGTGTAGGATCAGGTTCAATTTGTATTACTAGAGTAATTACAGGTTCTGGAGTTCCACAACTAACTGCAGTAATGGATTGTGCTAAAATTGGTAAAGATTATGGAATTCCAATAATTTCTGATGGTGGAACAAGAACTTCAGGTGATGCAACTAAAGCATTAGCTTCTGGTGCTTCAACTGTAATGGTTGGTAGCATGCTTGGTGGAACAGATGAATCACCTGGAACAGTTTTAACTAAAAATGGAAAGCGATTCAAAGTTTATCGAGGCATGGCATCCCTAGCTGCATCTCTAGGAAGAAAATCTAAAGAAACAGGCTCAATGTCCATGGATGATGATCTTAATGACTATGTTGCAGAAGGAGTTGAAGCAATGGTTCCATACAAAGGAACCGTAACTGATATTCTAAAACAACTAACAGGTGGTGTGCGTTCTGGGTTGAGTTATTGCGGAGCTCATACCATTCTTCAAATGCAAGAAAATGCAGAATTTATCAAAATGTCAAGAGCAGGATTTGCAGAAAGTCAACCTCATGATGTTTCTTTAATGTAGATGGTTCAACAATCATCATTTTGTACTGCGCAAGAATTTTTGTGATGGTTATGCTCTTTGATGATTATTACCAAATAACAAATTTAGAGTCTTCTCGTAGGTTCATTTTATGGATTTGGAATTGAGTTAAATTATAACAACTTTGATAGAATAAAAATTTAGATAATATTTTCTAATTAGCTTAATCTAGTGTGTGTGGAATGCAGATATGGTAAAATAGCATATACTCACACAAGTAAATTATCTGTGGATTCTTACTAGTTTTCTATGTAAAAATATACTTTTGGTCTAATCATTATCATGGTCTCGAGGCAGAATTGCAAGAGAAATTTTCCTTTAAAGCATTTTAAATTATATCTCTCTAGAACAAAAAGCAGTTTTAATTGTAAAATAAAACCATTTGATTTGCATGAGTTGAGCAATAATGATTTTTTTTAAATTAATCCGTAATTTTACTAACTATTTCAATAACAATCTAAAATTGTTTTTTATAAAACCACTATAAGCCTAAATACTATTTCTACTCAATAATTTAGGACATGTTTGTGAATGGAAATAATTGACAATTCTATTGTAGAGCCCATTGAAATTAGAATGATCAGGCCATCTAAATTTCCCGTCAGATATGCTGTTTTACCAAATTCTATAGAATTAGCAAATCTAAAATCCAGTATAAAATCACATGGACTATTACAGCCCATTGTTATTAGACCCCTAGATCATGGATTTGAGATAGTTGCAGGACATCGAAGATTTGCAGCATGTAGATCCTTGCGTTGGAGATTCATTCCAAGTAAAATCAGAGATCTGTCTGACAAACAAGCATATGAAATTCAACTCACCGAGAATATTCAAAGAAAATCCATGGATCCTATAGAGGAAGCTCAAGCATATCAAAAATATGTCAATGAATATGGCTGGGGTGGAGTAAGCAATCTTGGTCAAAAAATTGGAAAAAGTGAAGAGTATGTGTCTCATAGAATGCAGCTTTTAAAACTCCCCGAGGATATCAGAGAAAAGATAGTTTGTAGTAATTTGAGCGTAAGTCAGGCCTTGGAACTAACTGGTGTTGATACTTCGTTGAAAAATGGATTTGTAGATGAAATAGTCCACAACAAACTAACCGTAAAACAAATTCGGGTCATGAAAAAGAAGATCAAATCGGAATCTGATTTATACAAACAAATACCTAACAAAAATTCAAAGTCATTTAATCTGATAAAGAAAACTAATTTGTCTCTAAAAATAACACTTTCAAGAATCGATGACCTTATAGAAGATGCACATGGTATTGATCCAAAACAAAGAGTAGAGGTGATTAAATTCTTGATGACTCTAAGATTAAAAACCCATTCAATGATAGATGAGACCATCCACTTTAAAAAGAAACATCTGCAATAATTTTTTGTATTATTTTTTTTATGACCTAATAAATGGAGCCGTCCATTCTTTGAGAAATTTTTTGTATTCTGCTTCAGTATATGCCAGTGCATAAATTGATATTTCTGTCTGTGGAACAAAGTCGTATACCTCATACGTCTGAATAATGTCTCCAAACAAATTTTTATAAATATCGTTTTCTTCATCTGCCATCTCATTTGATAAAAATGATTTGACTGTAATCCAATCATATCCTCCACGTGTTTTGCCTGAAAATAAAACAAATGGTGCATCATTAAGATATTTTTTCAATCCTTCCACTCGTTTGGGAAGTGCCTGTGATGTTCTAAATGTGACAAGATCTACGCGTATTACTCTGTGTGGAATCTTCTTTACATCTACTGTAATTGTATATTCTTTGATAATTCTTTCTTTTTCAAGTTTCAATATTCTAGATTCTATCTCTTCTTCTGTTAAATTATAATTGAATCCCTTTAAAAAATCCCAAATCTCAAATACTTTTTGTTTTGAATTTTGGGAAAGTGTTGAAAGTATTAATTCATCAACCTTGTCTATCAATGGCGATTATTACCAAATCAACTATTTAACAAATTTACTTGTTCCATTGTTCTAGGTTGGAAACTATTATTATGTTAATTCTGTTTTAATACCTGTTTTTCAGATCTTGTTTTACTTGTACTGTTTTATCTGAAAATATCTGATATATCGCATTAATCAGAGTTGGACTTGGCATGACATTATCAGTTACTTGATGGTACAGGTTCAAACAAATGATTTGATACTAGAAAAACATCTCAATGGTTCTATACTGCAACACAAAAAGTACTAAAGATAACATCAAAGCTTGCGGTCTACTGGAATATACACAAAACCCTACGTTTGGGTGAAAAATCTAGGATTCTTCAACACCATTGAAATAATAGAATCCATTACTGAGTAATTTATAATAGTTCTCTAACTTTTTCTTATCTTACTAAATTCTGCTCCAAGAATTATTTTTCTACTAATTTCAAGTATTTTGAAAATCACATCAAAGACACTATCTGTTTTGTTTCCTAAAATTCTAACTATTATTCCTGATTCATCTGAAAGAATAGATGTTCCCACAGAGACGCTATCTGAATTTTTGATGCATTCATTGAGCTTGTTTTCTAATTCATTTACATCCTCTTTTCTAGTTAAAATGTAGACTGTTCCAACTATTTCATATTCCCCCAGTACCCCAAAATCTTTAACTCTCATCTTTTTTGGTTCAATCTTTGTGTTTTCTAAAAATCTAATTTTTTTATCTTGGTCCTTACAGTGTGTTCTAAGATAGCATATGTCATATGCAAAAGACTCGTCCATAGCAACTCTTCCCGGAGTCAAAATTTCTGAATAAATCAAAGTGGAATTGTTGTGAACACTGAGATCCACTTTTTGATAATATCTCGAGTTTTTGTATGGAATAATTTGATCAGGGATGTATTCAAAATAACAATCCTCATCAACTGTGATGTTTAGAATTTGTGATGCAGAGTTTGTGTTCATACTGTAGATTCTAGTGGCACCCTGAGTTGTCATGTGTGCAATGGCCCTGTTCTTTAATGTAACATCTGTCCTGTATCTGTCTCCTTGTAAAATTCCCCCAGATGATGAAATTACATAAAGATATGCCATTTTAGGAAGCGAGTTTTCAGGATATAGTGCTCGTTGTATTTGTAATGGAACTTGGGAAAATTGTTTTGTAATAACTGTCTTGCCATCACCATCTGTTTGAAGTTCCAAGTCAAGAATGCCTACTTTTCCTGATTTCCCAACTCCTAACTGTTTCACCTGGCCTTCATACGCTTGAATCTCTTTTGGTATGTCATCTGGTGTGTACTGTTTTAGTTTATTCAAAAATCACACCTTTTGTGTAATTGCTGATTTTGGTGCAGAGTCTAATAGTACATCATGAATAATATGTTTAGTTACCCTCAGTACTCCTTCATCAGTTTTACAGTTGATAAATTCAAATGGTTTTTCATCTCTAATCTTTTTTGCATCACTTTTCATAGTTTCAAGATTAGCTTCAACCATCTTGGCGAGATCAATCTTGTTAATTACTAAAAGATCACAACTCTCAATTCCCAATCCTCCCTTTCTTGGATACTTGTCTCCACCTGCAACATCAATTATGTAAATAAAATAATCTGCAAGAACAGGACTAAATGTAGTTGTAATGTTGTCTCCGCCACTTTCAATAATTATAAGATCAAGATCAGGATGTTTTGACTCTAATTCTTCTACTACGGAAAGATTCATGGACGGATCTTCTCTAATTGCAGTATGAGGACATCCGCCTGTTGCAAGACCTATGACTAAATTTTCAGCAAGTAATCCTTTGTTGGTAGCCAAGTTTGTTCTCATTCTATTGGCATCTTCTTTTGAAATCACATCGTTTGAAATTATGCTTACACTGTATCCCCTTTCTGCCAACATTGGTACTAGTCTTTCGATAAGCATGCTCTTTCCAGAACCAACAGGTCCTCCAATTCCAATTCTAGGAATATGAGTCATGATGAAAAATCTAATTTTCATGTAATAAACATTTTAGAATCCATCTTCTCATGCGACATCTGGATAATATCTATTTGAGGAGCAAATTGCCATATTTCTAAAAGTGATTTATTTGAATTTTCTTTGATGGTCTGACTGATGATTGGCTTGATACTGTGAATAATTTTCTGGCCTTCAAAATGCTGAATCAATCCTAATCGTAGTGCCGCACCTACCATACCTACAGTAAAACCATACAGCATCATTGTCATACTTTTTTCTTTTTTAATTTTTAAGGCATTACAACAAACTGCAAATGCTACAGAAAAAACCCCATGCACCTTGTTTTTTGTTATGCTATCCTTGTATTGATTCAAAATTTTATCGTCTTTTACAAATTCTATCACACATTTGATTAACTGTACTCCTGATCTTACTGATGCATCTCGAATTTCTTTTATTGGTTTTGTGGCAAAAATAATATTGTCTGCTTTAATGACTTGGTCAAAATCATGTTTATCTGCACTATCAAATACATTTCCAAGTGCAACACAATCTGATGGTCCTATTTGCTGAGTAATGTTAATTTCAATTAACTTGATCAAGTCTGTCATCCCATGAATCTTTTTTTCTGTGAAAAGAAACTCCAATCCATTTGAGGTAGCATAGATGCCTGTGGGAAAAAATGAGTCTGATAACTGCATTACTCCTAACTCTTGTTCTATCTCATCAATGTTCATGTACATCAGCACCTGAATGGGGAAAAAATATTCGCTCATCTACTTTTATCTCTATATGGTTGATGATGTTATGAAACAATCTTACAAAAACCTCCTTTTCTGAGTCTGCCTGAATTGGAAATGCAATCTCTTCTTTTTGTATAGATATGGGTCTGTGTCTGTTTCCAATTATATGTCCTAAAAGCACCATTACATCAACTAGGTCTTTGGTTTTTAGTTTGACAGAAATTACTTTTTCTGGTAATTGTTCTACAACAATCTTTTTCATGTTTCCATTATCTATGATATCTCCATGACAAAGTTTTATCCCTGGTTCCAACTTTAAACCAATGTCTGTTCCACGATCCCCAATTCTCCTCAAAATTCTTTTTTCTAGATCCATACGTGAAATCTTGAGTCTTTCACAATTCCCCTCTTTTAGCTCATCAAATCCCTTATCGCGAAAAATATTTCCTACCGGCGCATTAACTTTTAGCACAAAAAACTTTGATTTTTTGACAAAGTTATACTTTACTAGATATTTTTGACATTTTCAATTATTAAATATGTGAATGTATAATTCCATTCAATGATGCTTACTCCTAGAGAATTAGAGAAATTAAATGTCTTTGTTACCTCAGAACTTGCCCGTAGAAGAAAGGGCAGAGGGCTGAAACTCAATCATCCTGAAGCAATGTCTATTCTTGCTGATCATATTTTGGAAGGGGCAAGAGATGGAAGAACTGTTTCAGAACTTACAAGTTCTGGAAAAAGTGTTCTATCAAAAGACGATGTATTGCCCGGTGTAGCAGATCTGATTCATTCCATTCAAGTTGAAGCAACTTTTGAAGATGGGACTAAACTGGTAACAGTTCATGACCCTATTGTGTGATAGATATGATTCCTGGCGAATATCTTACATCTGATCAGTCAGTTACTGCTCATGTGGGAAAATCTACAACAACACTCAGTGTTAGAAATACTGGAGATAGACCAATACAGGTAGGTTCACACACGCACTTTTTTGAAACAAACAAGGCACTTGAATTTCCAAGGAAACAATCCTACGGATATCATCTAAACATTCCTGCCGGAACATCAGTAAGGTTTGAACCCGGAGAAACAAAAGAAATTGAACTAACAGAGTTTGGTGGGAAAAAAATTGTTTATGGATTTAACGGTTTGGTAAATGGAAGCCTAGATGAAAAACAAGAAGAGGCATTTAAGAGAGCTGCCAAAAAAGGATTCAAGGGAATGACATCATGACTCTGAGTATTCCAAGAAAAAATTATGTTGATCTGTTTGGTCCTACTGTTGGTGATAGAGTTCGTCTTGCTGATACTGATTTGATTATAGAAATTGAAAAAGATCTGATCAAGTATGGCGATGAGGCCGTATTTGGTGGAGGAAAAAGTATTCGAGATGGACTAGTACAAGCAAGCGGAGTGTCTAGAGCAGAATCTGTAGATCTTGTAATTACAAATGCAATTGTAATGGATCCTCTTTTGGGAATTATCAAAGCTGACATTGGAATTAAAGATGGAAAAATTGTTGGTGTAGGTAATGCTGGAAACCCTAACATCATGGATGATGTTGATATGATAATTTCATCAAACACTGAGATAATTGCCGGCGAGCATACCATTTGCACTCCTGGAACAGTAGACTCGCACATTCATTTTATTTCTCCTCAGCAAGCAATACATGCAATTTGTAATGGAACAACTACCATGATTGGTGGGGGGACTGGTCCTGCCGATGGTACAAAAGCGACAACATGCACTCCTGGCAAATGGAACATTCATAGAATGATTGAATCAATTGATGAGTTGCCTTTGAATTTTGGATTTCTTGCAAAAGGAAACGACTCTCTTGAAACTGCATTATTTGAACAAATAGAGGCAGGAGCTTGCGGACTAAAATTACATGAAGATTGGGGCTCGACCCCTGCTGCAATTAATTCTGCTTTGAATGTTGCAGACAAAACTGATACTCAGGTTGCAATCCATACTGATACACTAAATGAATGTGGATTCGTTGATGACACCATTGAGGCAATAGCTGGAAGAACAATCCATACTTATCACACCGAGGGAGCTGGAGGTGGTCATGCTCCAGATATTATGAAAATTGCTGGTGAGGAAAACATACTTCCTTCATCGACAAATCCCACAAGACCATTTACAGTAAATACATTAGCTGAACATCTTGATATGATGATGGTCTGTCATCACCTAAACCCTTCAGTACCTGAAGACATATCCTTTGCAGAGTCCCGAATTCGTGGCGAGACAATTGCAGCAGAGGACGTACTGCATGATATGGGTGTACTAAGCATGATGTCTTCAGACAGTCAAGCTATGGGAAGAGTGGGGGAGGTTACAACTAGAAACTGGCAGACTGCTGATAAAATGAAAAAGATGACTGGCAAACTTCCAGAAGATAATATCAGAAATGATAATTTTAGAGTAAAGAGATATCTTGCTAAAATCACAATAAATCCTGCCATAACTCATGGAATATCTGATTATGTTGGCTCCATACAACCTGGAAGATTGGCAGACATTGTCATTTGGTCTCCTGCATTCTTTGGGGTCAAGCCAAAGATGATCATCAAAGGCGGCTTTATTGCATATTCACTGATGGGTGATCCAAATGCATCAATTCCTACCACAGAACCAGTGTTGTATCGTCCCATGTTTGGGGCACTTGGTAGTGCAGTGCAATCCACTTCTGTAACCTTTACATCACAACTAGCGTTGGATAAAGGAATCGAATCTGAAATCAACTCAAAAAAGAAATTGGTTCCTGTAAAAAATTGTCGTTGTATTGGAAAGAAGGACATGTTGTACAATGATCTCACTCCAAACATCGAGGTCAACCCTGAGACATATGAGGTAAAAGTTGATGGGAAACTTGCAACAGTAGATCCGGCAGAGACGGTCTCTCTGTCGAGGCTTTACAACTTGTTTTAAATTTTTTATATCTTGATCTCAAATAGTGCCGACGTCGACTAAAATTTTATCTTATAACAACCCTCTAAATTGAGTAAATAAAGAGTCATAACTCTTTAATTATTAAGTAAACTTTCAAACAATCTTTTTCGTGGACAAGGCTAAATTTGCCCTAGTTGTATTTGTTGCATTTTTTGTTGTAGCAGTTGCTCTTGTTGGAACTCCACAGACTGTTTTTGCAGCCGGTGCAATCTCTGATGGCTTTGCAGTGGGTGAAGCTTTGCCTGAATGGATTGGTTGGGCAATTGTTGTTGGTCTAGGTATGGTTTTTGCTGTAATTATCACAATTGAGGTAAAAATTGAAGAAAAATATCTCGGCGTTAACCAGACCTCTGAGATGTTCAACACTGCAGGAAGGACCATCAAAACTGGACTGACTGCCGCTGCTATTGTATCTGCATGGACTTGGGCTGCTACACTACTCCAATCCTCAACAGTAGCATACCAGTATGGTATTAGTGGTCCATTTTGGTATGCCGCAGGAGCATCAATTCAGGTTTTATTATTTGGAATTTTAGCTATTGAATTAAAACGCAAGGCACCAAATGCACATACTTTTCTAGAAATCATTCACGCAAGATATGGTCGTGGTTCTCACAAAATCTTTTTGGTATTTGCATTAATGACTAACATGATCGTAACTGCCATGCTTTTGCTTGGAGGTTCTGCTGTTGTTAATGGTTTAACCGGAATGGATATCTCTCTTGCTGCGTTCTTGATTCCAATCGGTGTGATGATTTACACTCTAGTTGGAGGACTAAAGGCTACATTTGTTGCAGACTATATGCATACCATAATCATATTCATTACAATACTGACATTTGTTGCAGCAGTATACATCAACACCGACATTACTGGTGGTATTGAAGGGATGTACAATAAACTAGTCGAAGCTGCAAAGTTGTCTCCCGTTGAGGGCAATGCCGCAGGTGCGTTCTTGACGATGGCATCAGCAGGCGGTTTGATGTTTGGTATTATCAATATTGTAGGAAACTTTGGAACTGTCTTTGTTGATCAGGCGTACTGGCAACGAGCTATTGCTGCCAAACCATCATCTACTGTCAAGGGTTTCTTGCTTGGCGGTATCTGTTGGTTTGCAATTCCATTTACACTTGCAACTACTATGGGGCTGACGGCAGTGGCGCTTGATGTAGATTTGACACCAGCTCAAGCTCAAATGGGATTGGTAGTTCCAGCAGCTGCAACTGCCTTGATGGGGGAGATTGGTGCCATCCTAGTACTAACTATGTTGTTTATGGCAGTAACCTCGGCAGGTTCTGCAGAACTAATTGCAGTATCCTCGCTAGTAACTTATGATATTTATCGTACATACAAAAATCCAAATGCCACAGGTAAACAACTAGTCAAAGTATCTAGGGCGACAATTGTAGGCTTTGGGCTTGGCATGGGTGGTCTGGCAGTTATACTGTTGGGAATGGGTCTGAGTCTTGGATTTGTCTACTTGGCAATGGGTATATTGATTGGCTCGGCTGTGATTCCAATTGCGCTTACAATTCTTTGGAAGAGAACCAACAAAGTTGCTGCTACGGCTGGAGCAGTTGTTGGATTATTAATTGCAATAACCACTTGGGTATCAGTAGCTTCATCCTTGCCGGAGTTTGGCGGCCAAATATCACTTGCAAGTCTTGGACATAACTCATCTATGCTGTTTGGAAACATTGCAGGAATTCTCTCTGGTGGTGCAATTGCACTATTTGGAAGCCTTGCTACAAAAACCAAATTTGATTGGAAAGATCTTAAAGAAAAGATCACTCTTGTCGAATTATCGGCAGCAGAATCTGCACAAATTACAGAAGATGAGGAGACTTTGAAAAAGGCATTTAGATTTAGCCTAAAAGGCGGCGGTATTATGACATTGATGCTAATTATCGTATGGCCTGCACCCTTAATTGTATCTGGCTATGTCTTTGAATTCGGTTCATATGTTGTCTGGGTTGCAATCTCTTTGATATGGGTAAGCATGGCATCTGCAATCATCATATTCTTGCCAATCATTGAAGCAAGAAAAGGAATCGCCCAAGTATTTAGTGGTAAAAAGACAATTTCAGGAACATCTGAGGAAGACAAAAAATGACTTCATGTGCTGGTTGTAATGTGACACTGGGTTGGAAAAAATATAATTTCCAAAAACAATGGCGTGTCCCTGGATACTTTTGTAATAGTTGCATGAAGCAGATAGGTCAAGACTTTGATGATCATGGGAAAATTACACTTCCTAAAAGATCCTGTGATTCATGCAAACAAGAATTCTTTTTCCTAACTACAACTTGGCAAGATAAACAACGTCATCGTTGTTGTAATGTGTGCAAAGATCTTGACTTTACCGAATCACCAAAAAATGCTTTGTTGGAACCAGTTCCTCCTAGAGTACATGTGATGATGGCAGCATTTGCAGTTTTTGGAATAGCGTTAATGATTAGTGGATTTGTATATGTTGTGCTAGTGGCACCACAACAAGACTCTAGTATACTACACGTGATAATAGGTAGTTGTATGTCTGGTGCAGGATTCATGCTGGCAAGAAAGATGGTCAAAGTCAGAAACATCATATTGGGAAAAACTCCACAACTTACAACAAAAGAATCAGAATAAAATAAAAAAATCCAATCACAAAAAAATATCTATTGTATTTTTGATGGTTTGTATACTTTATGAGTTTGTATCGACGTAATGGTTAATGGTTCTAATACACATAACTAGTTTAGGTAATGGAAAAACCATCATCACACCCCAGACAAATTACTATATCACCATTAAACAAAATGGTGTAAGGGACATCGAGTTGAGATTGCATCAATTCTTAAATGCTTTTTAATTCAACATGGTATTATGCGAACAAGTGATCCCAAGTATAGAAAATACATGTATGCTTTGATAGGTGTGTGTGCTGCTGTAATATTGTTGGTAAATATCTAACAGCACAATAATTATTTGCAAGTGGAGAAAAAGAAGAGTATACAAAAAACTCAAAGTTGGTATAATGCTCAACAAAGTGGCAGATAGTATAATGTCTCAAAGGCAACGTGTCTAAAAAATTCTAGTCGTAAACAGTTACGAGAATCTAAATTCATCATTTTGGTGCCTGTTGTTTTACAGTTATCATACTCATAAAATAAGATCTTACACACACATGGATTAAAAGCTGGTTTTGATATAATCACTTGTGTGTTAGACAGACAGACAAAATTTTTCTAGCTCTAAATCTTTAATCTAGAATACCATCATATTTCCAGTCTAATACAATAACAAAACAGATTATGATTTTATTAAAGGCAATCCAAATTGTGTTGCAAAGCCGATTTTACCAAACAGAGAAAAACCAAAAATAGGTATATATCTGAGCATGAGTGAAAACCCCAATTTGGAGAAAACAATTACCTGATAATCACACAAAACCTCTCTGCGCTAATTTTTTAAACAGCACCACGGTAGCTTTATCATGCTTTCTAAAAGAACTATCATTGGACTAGTAATTGGGAGTGCAATTATCGCAATTGGCGGATATTCCTTATTTACGCATATTGGAACAATCACAATTTACGAAGATTATGTTTTGGGAGTTGGAGACACCATCCCATATACCATCCCAGCACCCAGTAACACTTTACAACACATGAAGATTGTAGGCGATGCTTTTGATCTTCGACTACAGAGTCCTTCAAAGGATGGATTACAAATACCAAACACTTCGTACAAAAATGAATTGGTTTTGGATTGGACTCATTTGGTAGATGGTGATACAAAAATTTTAATCCAAAATACTGGGAGTTCTGAACTATCCATTACTGGAACCCTAATCCGAAGCTCTGATCCCATTTGGTTTACTTATGATTTAATGGTGATTATATCTGGAATGGTAGTTATTGGATTTAGCATGGGTTTTACATTAAGAAAACCTAAAGGATTTTAGCTTAATTTTGCAGCAGGATAAGATCCTAAAACTTTCATAAATAAAGTATCTGGCTTTATCGTATCTAGCATTTCTGAAATTTTGGAATTGTTTTGATGTCCTTCAAAATCCACATAGAAATTATATTCCCAAATGTTTGTTTTTGTAGGTCGTGATTCAATTTTTGTTAAATTGATGTTATTTTTATGGAAATTCTGTATTATTCTGTATAGCGAGCCTGGTTCATGCTTTATTGAAAAAATTATCGATGTTTTATCGTTTCCTGTTTCAGAATTATCTTCTTTTGATAGGATCAGAAATCTTGTATAGTTGTTTAGATTATTTGCAATACTGTCCAAAATTACGGGCATGCCATAAATTTTTGCAGCATCCCTGCTGGCAATACATGCGCAGTTACTTTTGTTCAACTCTTTGATCATCTTTACACTTCCGGCAGTATCATATGCTGGAATTGTTTTCATGCCATGTTTTTCAATAAATTTTCTACATTGACCTAAAGCTTGAGGATGTGAATATACTGTATCTATTTTATCAATACTGCCATCACCACTAGTTCCAATTAAACAATGTTCTATTCTATGATAAATCTCCCCTGTTGCATTTAGAGGGGCTGTATACAATAAATCATAACTTTCCCCGACACTTCCCTCCAAAGAGTTCTCCACTGGCAAAACCGAATACTGTGTTTTACCATCTGATGTACTCTCCAATGCTTCTGCAAACGTAGTTTGGGGTATGGTTTCAATTTGTTCATTGAAAAATGATCTTGCCGCAGCTTCACTGTATGCACCTCGCTCACCTTGGAACGAAACACGAATCATCTCTTAATCTCTTAAATTCACGAAGTCGCCATTTCCAAAGTTTGCAGAAAGCTTTCTCTCATCAATCCATGCACAATCTGTACATTTTATCGCATCGCGCATTGGAACAACTTTACCTCCACATTTTCTGCATTTTGTAAACAAAACTCCCAAAACTGGCTCACTGATAGATGCATGAATGGTGCCATTAAGATGGTTGATAATCTTTAGCGTAACTATGTCGTTGACTAGTGCGATGTTTCGTATTCTCAAATTTCGTGTTCCACAAATACATTCAACTTTTGATGTTGTAGGTTTTCCATTAATGTAGTGAATTGAAACTGCAATCATTGATGACAATACTGCTGCCACTGTCCCAACAATGGTATCTCCCACCATTGGAATCGATAAAAGCTTTGGATGCTTTACATTTATGGTTCGTGATGTTTTGTCGATCTCTTTCTTCCCCACAGTTGCTGCTCTAACTGTCTCGCCATCATCAAAAGCGTTATTGCCTGCCTCATATTCCTCGATAAATGCTATCTGGTCTCCTGGAAATATCGCATTTTCAGACATACTAAGAATCACACATTTATGATTATAATTGTTTGTGGTTTTTAACGGATCTTTGATAAATCATATATCTTCACGAATTGGACAGAAACCATGAAGGCTTTGGTGTATGATAAATATACTGATGATGATGATTTTTCCAAAATCCTAAAAATTAAAGAAATTCCAATCCCTGAACCTAAATCTGGTGAAGTTATCATCAAAGTCAAAACTGCTGCTCTTAACTATGATGATATCTGGGGAATGAGGGGCAAACCATTGGCAGTTCCACTACCTCATATCTCCGGAACCGATGCTGCAGGTATAGTAACTGCCATTGGTTGTGATGTTAAAAGTATCAAAGTTGGCGATAGGGTCGTCTCACATGGAAACATGTCATGCAGAGTCTGCAAGGCATGTACTGATGGCAGAGAATTTGACTGTGGAAAACGAACAATCTGGGGTTTTCAAACAGGACCCCTTTGGGGAGGCTATTGCGAATTTACACATCTTCCAGAAGTCAATGTTGTAAAAATCCCAGATAGAGTCTCATATGACCAGGCTGCTGCTGCATCAATGACTTTGTTGACCTCATGGCATATGCTAATTGGCAGAGCAAAAATCCAACCCGGACAAGTTGTTCTGATAATGGGGGGCAGCTCTGGTGTTGGAAGCTATGGGATACAAATTGCAAAACTTTTTGGTTGTACAGTCATTGCCACTGCTAGTCCTGACAAACTAGATAAACTGCTGGAACTAGGAGCTGATTATGCCGTAGACCATAGACAAGAAGACTGGCATAAAAAAGTAAGATCAATTGCCAAAAAAATTCCCAAACCTCTTGGAGATGTACCAGGGGTTGATGTCATCTTTGAACATATTGGTGGTTCTCATTGGAACAAAGAGTTGGCTTTGCTAAATTATGGTGGAACAATTGTAACTACAGGTGCAACAACAGGGTATGACGCCAAGACTGATTTGCGTTATATCTTTTTTAAAGGAATCAATATCTTAGGCTCTACTCAAGGAACAAGAGCTGAATTAGAGCAAGGTCTGTACTGGATCTCACAAGGCAAAATCCGATCTGTTGTTGATTCTGTATACCCATTAGAGGAAGCTGCTGCTGCTCATACAAAAATGCTCAAAGGTAAAGGTCTCTTTGGAAAAATCTTGATCAGACTAAGTTCTGATGGTTTGGATAAATGTCAACTTTAAAGAGTTGATATCTTGATTACAACCAATGTGGAATCTCTAGATACTCTTCAATGCTTTCTTTTCGTAACACCTTCAAAAGGGCGTTGGCCTGAGGAGTAGATAACACAGGCTTGTCAAATTGATTATCTATGGAAATTCTTGGGCACGCAACTTGGATAAATGCATCAATTCCTCTAAGGTTGTTTAGTCGCTCATTTGTAATGTCTGTAAGTGCAAATAACTGAACTGACTTTCCTTCTTTTTCCAACTCTTTTTTAAATTTCAAACCAAAGACTTTTGATAGCTGTCCCTCCTTTAATCCAATAATTATTCCAAACGACTTTGCTTCTGCTGCCTTAAAAATTGCTAGGGTTGCACTCTTTTTTAGTGTACGTGCAAACTCTGTTACTTCTCGTACTTCATTAAAATAAGGATCTAAAACAAATGTTGGCAAATTTGTAGATAGGGCAATTCCTGCGGCATGAAAATTACTCTGTCCTAAAAATACATAGGCATCAACTTTTTTCTTTAATTCTGTTGCAGGATAAAACTCACATCCAAATACTTGACCATCATTTAGTTGTCCCTTTCCCTTTCCGATCTTTACCTTGATCCCATTTTTTGTTAAAATTTTCTCAACCCTGTCTATCTGGTGTAAATGTTGACTGTCAGTAACTAACGAAACTAATTTTCCCTTTAGGAGTTTTGTGCATTGCTCTGCAACACTATCAAACCCAACATCATCAAAGGCATCAATTAAAACCAAATTTTTTTCTAATGACTCTGTGTTAATTGTATGTCCAATGTTGAACTGAATTTCTGCTCCCAGTATATTTGAACCTGTCGTATTCAAATCACATGTTCCCCACGTTGTGTCTGCTAAAACATATGCTGGTATCTCGTACTTTGTTGAAATTTTGACTGCCATGTCTTGAATCTGAGGAAGCATGCCATCTGGACCATTTAATGAGACGGATGCGGGTTTTTTTTCATCTATCTCTTTGAAGATTCTTGCCTCATCTATTATGATCAATTCAGCTTGGAGTTGTACGTTATTAATTTAAATCAACTGAAAATTGCAACAACTAAAAATGCCTGTTTAGTTAAAACATGCCATGGAAAAGGAAACTATGCTTAATGTGGGCTTTGATGATACAGATTCCCCTAAAGGCATGTGTACCACCTTTCTAGCTTACAAAATTGTTTGTTTGCTCCAAAAACAAAAAACAGAGTTTCTAGATTTTCCACGGCTAGTTCGGTTCAATCCTAACATTCCTTGGAAAACTCGGGGAAATGGAGCAGTCTCTTTTAAAATAAAGACAAAAAATCCATCCAAGACAAAAAATCAAATAAAAAACCTCGTCTCAAAATATTCTGATACTGAGAATGGTGCCAATCCCGGATTGGTATTTCTTGAAGGTGAGTATATTCCATCTGCACTTGCTAAATTTAGTAAATTAGCTTTGTGGCAATTGATTAGTCGAAGTGATGCAAAAACGTTTGCCAAAAAAAATAATCTTGAGACCCACTATCAAGGAAACGGTCAAGGGTTAGTTGGTGCAATAGGTGCAATAGGATATGATTTCAATGATCACACATTGGAACTTTTAAGCTATCGCAAAAAAACAAAGTTTGGAAAGGAGAGAAGAATCTCCACTTCAAGTGTAAAAAAAATGCAAGAGAAAACTTTTCCTGATACCTTTAACAGCTTTGATACAGAGAAGGGCAGAGTTCTAATCACGCCACACGGACCTGATCCTGTCTTTTATGGCATTAGAGGAGAAAATGTGGATTCTCTAGTGTATGCCACTAGAATTCTCAAGACGACTGAGAAATTAGATGGATACATGATCTTCAAGTCAAATCAGGGCACTGGTGATCATCTGAAAAACGAATTAACCTCTGAGAGTGTAAAGCCCTATGCGTCTGGAAAACTTTCTGGCATTGTATCAAACACACCAAAAATTGTAAAGGGAGGTCACGTATTTTTTAAAATTATCTCAAAGGGTTATGAATTTTGGTGTGCCGTTTACAAGCCAACTGGAATGACTACACCTGCATCGAATCTGTTAAAAGGAGATCAAATTAGCGTTGGCGGCGGAGTCCGAAAGGCATCTAAAAATTTTCCACGGATAATCAATCTTGAATTCATCAATGTAATATTCCTTGAAAAAAGTATCACATTATCAAACCCTCAATGTAAAAAATGCCGTAAAAAAATGAAATCCAAAGGCATCAATCAAGGGTATCAATGCATTCGTTGTGGAAAAAAAGCTTCCAAAAAAGTGATCAGTAAAACCTCAAGAAATATAAAAAAACAACTCTATCTTCCAAAAATTTCGGCTCACAGGCATCTATCTAGACCTTTACAAAGAATTGGCACAATTAACAAGTCATCTGAATTTACAGAGTCCTCCTCGTGGTTTTGTGTATATGGGAAATAGATAGCGGGGAGTAGATTTGAACTACTGAACTGCGGGTTATGAGCCCGCCGGGATGACCTGACTTCCCCACCCCGCTGAACATAAACGAAGCTGCGCCGTATATACGCTTTATCAAATTCTTGAAAGTAATTAATAGGATTTGAAGAGCTCATCACTGATGGATAAAAAAATCCAAGTTGCTGTAATTGTTGTCGCTGTCGCATTTTCAGTACTAGTCCTAACATCTCCGATAGATCCAATTCCGCTACCTGATCCAAATTTTGATTCTGAAAATGATTTTGTAACTGTCTTGGCTGAGAATCTTGACAAGCCAAGAGCTATTGCTGTTTCTGATGATGATAGGATATTTGTTACTGAAAAGGATGGGGCAATTCGGGTGATCCAAAATAATACTTTACTAGAATCCCCGTTGGCCACATTGCGTGGAGCAGACGTGTTTGATGGCGGACTGTTGGGAATTGCACTGCATCCTGACTTTGCAACTAACCATTACATGTATGTATTTTTGACCTATGAGGAAGATGATACTTTGTGGAATAAGATCTTAAAAATTACTGAATCAGAAAACAAATTGCAAAATGCAGAGACTATCTTGGATAAAATTCCTGGCTCTTCTTTTACAAATGGAGGTTTTATAAAATTTGGACCAGATGAAAAATTGTATGTAGGTACAGGTACAGTCTCTGATGCTTCTCATCTACCGCAAGATCTTGATTCTCTGTCTGGGAAAATTTTGAGACTAAATGCAGATGGTACCATTCCAGATGACAACCCGTTTTCTAATTCACCAATCTATTCATTAGGGCATAGAAATCCCCAAGGAATGACTTGGGATGATGATGGAAATTTGTTTGTTGCAGAATTTGGTCCGGAAAAAAATGATGAGATAAACCTAGTCCAAGCTGGAAAAAATTATGGATGGCCTCAAGTGCAATGCTCTGGCAATACAGATTTTGAGGATGCACTTCTTTGTTATGACCCAAGTATAGAGCCTGGAGGAATTTTATTCTATTCTGGAGATTCCCTAGACTTTGAGTCTTCATTTATCATGGCTTCTATGAGGGCTGCAAATCTGTACCAATTAGATTTTGAGGAGGGTCTAAGCTCACAAAAATCAATTCTTAGCGGCATAGGCCGTGTGCGTGATGTGGTGCAAGGTTTTGATGGCAGCCTATACGTGATTACCTCAAATACTGATGGAAAAGGTTTTCCAGACCGCATGGATGATAAACTCTTGAGGATACTGAAATAAAATGACCAATTCGTCAATTCCAAAATTTTTTGAAAAATCTAGAAAAGAGAGATTAGATGCTATTGCCAGTTTTGCAAATCTCTCAGATGCAGAGTTGGAAATTCTGCAAAATGACAACGGAGGGATCTCCTTTGAGAAAGCCGATAAGATGGTTGAGAATGCCATCGGAACATTCTCACTTCCATTAGGAGTTGCCACAAATTTTAAGATTAACAGCAGAGATTATCTTATCCCCATGGTCATTGAAGAGCCCTCTGTAATAGCTGCTGCATCAAAGGGAGCCAAAGTCGCACGAATCAAAGGTGGATTTGAGGCCTCTGCTGATGAGCCTTTTAGCATCGGTCAAATACAAATGCTGGATGTTGATATTCCATCTGCCATCTCGAAGATAAAAGATGCTACAAATGAGATCATTGGATTAGCAAATGCCCAAAGTAATACTTTGTCCAAAATGGGTAAAGGTGTAAAAGAAATCTCATGCAAGGAGATCAACACACCCTCAAAAAAAATGTTGATTGTTGAACTGTTTGTTGATGTAGGTGACGCTATGGGTGCAAATATTACAAATACCATGTGCGAAGCTGTCTCTCCTCTGATTGAAAAAATTACTGGTGGTAGGGCACTACTCAGAATACTATCAAACTATTCCACCAGAAGAATGGCAAGGGCAAAAGCTGTGTTTGAAAAAGAAGCTGTAGGCGGAGAGCAGGTAGTTGATAATATTATTTCTGCATTTGAGTTTGCTGACCATGATGTGTACCGAGCCGTTACTCACAACAAGGGCATCATGAATGGAACTATTGCTGTTGCAAATGCAGTGGGTCAAGATAGTCGAGCAATAGAGGCTGCTGCAAACGCATATGCAGCACAAACCGGCATGTATCGTTCCCTGAGTAGGTGGAGTAAAGATGAGCAGGGAGATCTAGTTGGAACTCTAGAGATGCCGCTCTCTGTGGGAATTGTGGGTGGAATTGTAAATGTCCATCCTGTAGCCAAAGTATGCACAAAAATTCTGGGGGCATCATCTGCCAAAGAGCTTGCATGCGTGATGACTGCAGTTGGATTGGCCCAAAATTATAGTGCAGTTAGAGCCCTTGCAACTGAAGGAATTCAGAGAGGACACATGCGCCTTCATGCAAGGAATCTGGCAGCAGCAGCAGGTGCTACACCTGATCAAAGTGAGGTAATTGTTCAGAAAATGATTAAAGAAAAGAAAATCTCACTTGATAGAGCCAAAGAACTACTTGAGCAAATTTAAACATGCGATTATATACCTAAAAGATGAAAAAATTAAAAATGTCTGAAATAAAATTTGCTATTCCCAAGGGAAGTTTGGAAGAGGCCACCTTCAAACTATTGGAGAGATCATTTACCAAAGTAAACCGGAAAAGCAGAACGTATAGAGTTTATCTCGATGACCCAAGTATTGTTGTCAAAATGCTTCGCCCCCAAGAAATTCCAACACTGGTAGCAGAAGGGCTATACGATGTGGGAATTACTGGAAGGGACTGGGTATGGGAAACAAACTCAGATGTTGAACTAATCTTGGATCTAGAGTATGGAAAAATTAGACTCGTTGTTGCATTTCCTGATAAATATCGTTACAAGAATCTTGATGAGATGATTGCAGATTACGGCAAAAAGAAAAAGACCCTTAGGATCTCATCTGAATACCTTACAACTGCATCAAAATTTCTAAAGCAATCAAAATCTTACAAAAAGTATTATGGTTCTAAAGATCCTATGATTGTCACTCCTTGGGTCAGATTGGGAGATAACAAAAACGTCCAAATTCATTTATCCTTTGGTGCCACAGAGGCCAAGCCCCCTGAGGATGTTGATGCAATCATGGATGTTACTGAGACTGGCACAACTCTAAAGCAAAACAAACTAAAAATTGTAGATGAGGTTCTTACTTCCACTGCACATCTGATTGTAAATAAAAAATCATTAAAGGATCCCAAAAAACGTGAAAAAATATTTGACATTGTAACTTTGATGAGAGGTGCAGTTCAAGGAAAGAAATTTTTGCACATCTATCTAAATGTCGAGGAAAAAAATCTGAACAAACTTTTGACACAGATGCCATCACTCAAAAAGCCTACAATCAGTAAATTAAGCCAACAAGGATGGTTTGGTGTAAACACTGTGATTCAAAAAGAAGAGTTCCACAAACTCATTCCTAAATTAAGAAAGATTGCCCAAGGTCTTGTGGTCCATGAACCAAGGCAGATACTTGAGCTTGAGGAGATAAAACGTGACGAAGAAAATTGATGAGATTAATCATAGTAACTGATATTGAGCTATTTGCAGCCAAAATACTTCCAAAGTACCGCAGCCTCCAAAGCAGTAGCAAGACTGTAGTTAGTTCTATTCTCAAAGACGTTAGAAAAAATGGCGATGCTGCCATTTACAAGTATGAAAAAAAGTTTGGTAAGGTAAAGATATCATCACTGCGTCTGACCCAAAATGACATAAAAAATGCATATTCTGAAATATCCAAACCCGAGCTTGTTGCATTACGACTAGCCAAAGCTCGGCTTAAAAAAACAGAATCTGTTGTTAAATCACTTTTAAAAAACAATACAATTAATCACGACGGGATTAGAATTCTAAAAAAGTTTGTCCCGATTCAAAGCGTTGGGTGCTACATTCCTGGCGGACTGGCAAGATACCCAAGCTCTGCAGTTATGTCTGTGGTTCCAGCCAAAGTTGCAGGAGTCAAAAGAATTGTCGTTGTATCCCCACCAAACTCTGACGGGAAAATCGATCCGTTAACCATAGTTAGCGCCGATGTTTGTGGTGCCACTGAAATCTACAAAACAGGTGGTGTACAATCTATTGCAGCATTATCCTATGGAACAAAATCCATCCCCAAAGTCGATAAAATTGTCGGTCCCGGAGGAGCATTTGTTACTACGGCAAAATCTCTGATCAGTGATCGAACCGAAATTGACATGCTTGCAGGTCCGACTGAATTGGGGATAATTGCAGACAATTCAACAGACCCCAAACTTGTCGCATTGGATCTGATTTCACAATCTGAACACAGCAATGATACCTTTTGTTATCTGATCACCACTTCTGAAAAACTTGCAATATCAGTTAGGAGAATTGTTTCAGAATTGATCCCATCAATCCAGAGAGGGAAGATTGTCAAATTCAGTCTTGAGAATAACGGGTTTATTGGGATATGCAAAACAAACTCTGAGATGGTAAAACTTGCAAACCTTCTAGCACCTGAACACCTACAAATAATGACAAAAAACCCTGAATCACTATCTGCTAAAATTTATTCTTCGGGGCTTGTTTTGATTGGAAGCAACACCCCCTCATCTGCAAGTGACTACTTTCTAGGCTCAAACCACGTGCTACCCACCAACGGATTTGGAAGAACTAGAGGCTCGCTTTCTGTTTTAGACTTTGTGAAGCTAAGTACCCAGATATCATCATCAAAGAGATCACTCTCAAAGATATCAAGACATCTCAAGGTACTAACTGATGCCGAAGGTCTTGAGAACCACTATGAAGCAGTAAGAGGTAGGTTGAGTTGAAGAAAAACTGGGTTGAAGAAAGAATTGAAAAATTCAACTCTGTTGGAGGATATCAAAAACCTGAACTTGTTCAAGATTCAGTGAAACTTGATTCAAATGAGAATTATGTGATCTCAAAACAATTTCAAAATGATATAATCTCTTCTGCAAAAAAAAATTCAGACGTAAGAGAATATCCGCTTGGCGGGATTGAAAAGCTAATTGACTCTATATCTAGATTCATCAAAATGCCCTCCTCCATGATTGGTGTAGGCAATGGTTCTGATCAAATTTTAGATTTGATTCTCTCAAACTTTGCATCAAAAGGAACTAGGGTTCTTACCTCAAAACCTACATTTGGATTTTTTGAGGAGCGCTGTAAATTGTATGGTGTTCATCTGATAACAGTCCCATTTTCTGAGGAGATGAAACTGGACATCAAAGATTTTATAAAACAATCTAAAAATGCTGAGATTCTTTATTTGGACTCTCCAAATAATCCAACTGGATTCCAATTTACAAAAACTCAATTACAAAAACTTGTAAAATCTTTCAACGGTCTTGTGATAATTGATGAGGCATATGGGGAATTTGGAGAGTATTCTCTCTCAAGGATGGTCAAATCTCAGAATAATCTAGTTGTCACCAACACTCTTTCAAAATCTTTTGGCTTGGCAGGATTGAGGTTGGGCTATTTTGTTGCAAGCAAAAAATTCACTGAAACCTTTATGAATGTCCTACAGTATCCATACCCTCTTAGTACAATTACTATCGAGTCTGGTATTCAGGCCTTAGAAAAGCCAAAACCTATCAAAGATGCAGCAGCTGCCATTAAAATTGAAAGAAAACGAATTGTTGAAACTTTACGAAAATATGACGCCTTTGATGTCTTTGATTCCAAGGCAAACTTTGTGCTTTTTGATGCCCGTGGTGCCTACAAACGTGTCCATTCAGCACTTGCCGAACAGGGTATATCAATTCGCAAACTTGGTAAAATTGGAGGCCATGATGGATGTTTGCGAGTAACTGTTGGAACAAAAGAGATGAATTCAAAATTCTTGCTGGCCATTCGTGATTTGTTGGAATGACTCTGAGAAAAAAATCCCAAGGAGTCTATACAGATGACTCTGCAATCAAAAAAGTGCTAGATAGAGTTGATGCAATAGTTTTTGATTGCGATGGTGTGCTAATTGATATAACAAAATCATATGATATGGCAATCATAAAAACTGCTAGGCATGTTTTAGAGAAGATTGTAAAAGTTGATACGTTGATTGATGTTGATTTTAAAATCATTGACGGATTCAAATCTACTGGGGGATTCAATGACGAAGTTGATCTGACGTATGCTGCTGTAATCTCGCTTGCTGCAGCCAAGAAGCTAGGCAAAGATCAAACCAACTTTATCTTTGAGGTGATAAGAAATTCTGATTCTACTGGGATTGTCTCTGTGGAAAAATATATTGAAAAACAAGTTGATATCTCTGGAGTAAAGAAACAGTTGTCATATCCTGGGATTGGTCATGAGAGTCCTCTGTCTCAAATATTTGATCAGCTCTTTTACGGTCCAGAATTATATCAGAAACTATTTAATCGTGTTTCTAGTTTTTCTGATCCTGGACTTATTGAGCAAGACGACGTAATATTAGATGAGGTTTTAATTCAAAGACTGCAAAAGAAATTTGGTTCAAAAATTGCTATGGTAACTGGTCGAGGAAAAGAATCTGTAGGATATTCTCTGAAATTATTATTGGCTAAATTTGACTTGTCCCATTCCATGTTTCTTGAAGACGAGCCACGCAAGCTTGCAAAACCCAACCCTCAATCCCTTCTCAGTTCAATTGACGGGATGAAAAGTATCTCAACTATCTATGTTGGGGATTCTATGGAGGATCTTATTATGGCAAAAAAGGCAACCGCCGATTTGGGACATGAAACTATCTTTTGTGGAATTATAGGCACAAGTAAAAACCCTCAAGACAAGCTTGACTTGTTTGAGAAAAATGGTGCTATCTTGGTGTTGGATTCAATCCATCAACTGCCAAAGGCATTAGATTTAGACCTGTAAATTTTTAGAGAAATTCTCCAAAACAGTCACAAACCCATTTGATCTGCACATGAAAAATGAATCTGTGAAATTCTCAAAGATTAGGCAGTATTATGATGCCCCAAGATTCTGGAATAAAATTCACATTTTAAAATCTTGAATATACATCAAAACTTTTTACAGAATATTATTAATACCAGAGTATCTAGAATAGAATATGAAAGACCCACAAATTGCATATAAAGAAAGATTAGAAAATATGTTAAATTTAATTAAAGATGATCAGTATTTTACCTGTTTTAAGATATCTCAAAACCTCACTACTTTTGTGTGGACGATGGAATTAGAAGATGAAGTGTTCATAAGTGAAGTTTTAGAATCAATCTTTGAGCAAATCGATGATGTAACAAGTAACCATACTATATCTGAAGCTACTGCGCAACAGTTACGAACAAGTCTTGGTACAAAAATGGAGAATTTAATTAAAGCATATTCAGATAGAGACCCCCAACAATTGTATATTTGTTTAAAAGAATTAAGATATGTTGCAACAAATAATCAAATATACATTTGTCAAAGCCATTCAAGAAATAAACCAAGTAGATTTGAAAGAGTGCTCAGTTAAAATGAAATTACAATTTAAACCAAACGAGAAAACATTTCTAAAAAGTACAGTGTATCTTGAAGAAATAGAATCTAAAACGCCTGAAGAAGCACATACATTAATAGTAAATGCATTGTATGTGCAACATAAATTAATGGATAGTTTATTACAAGACAATAAAAGATTATGGGACATGGTTAAGACATATGAAGAAAAACAAGTGACATCAACACAAATTCTAGCACAAAAAATTTGGGATAATAAAGATGATGAGTTCTGGGACACTTTATGAACCACGGGAAATTATTTTAAGCGAAGTATCTTTTCCCAACCAACAGCTTAAAAAAAGACCGGTGTTAGTAATTTCAAAATTTTCAAGGAACACATATGGAGATATTTTTGTATGTCTGCCAATAACTTCATGTCTTTCTGATGATCCATTTGCAATCAAAATTAACGATTCTGACATACAGGAAGGATCTCTTCATAAACCAAGTCAAGTTTTATGCCAATATTATTTTACAGAATTAAAAAGTAACGGGAATAGGAAAATAGGAAAAATAACTCCAGATTTTTATCATGCTGTAAAAACAAAAATTCACTCTGAAATTTTAGATGTTTAGACTAGTATAGACTGTCCAAAGTACCATCAACTGGTTCTTTACACCTGAAATACAACAGCAGGCCTTGGCAGAATCTAAAATTTGAGCAAAGATGAATCAGTCAAGGATTTTGGTTTGTAGTCATTGCAAAAGACACCAAGATCTGATGAAAATGATTTGGGAATTATTGCATTCCCGAACAATATCTGCGGTATATTGCCTTTTGGTAAAAAGCCCAAGGATTATTCTTCATCAAGGATTATCCAAGACAATCCATAGAGTTGTTCCCAAGATTCAGACTCGTTATTTTTTGACATGAATTAGTATGACAAAATTTGTTTAAAACCCTAACGAATGATTCGTCCATACAAATTATTAGGGTCTGCCAAGTATGTAGGCCTGAAAACACACGACACAACACTAGGAATACCATTTTCATCTAATCTGCTAGCACAGAATTCAGATTTCCAAACTTTTTTTTTAAAGTATGGAAAAAATTACCATTCTGTGGTGCCAAACTAAAAAAGAATATAGGCAAATTGAAAGGAAAGATGAAAAAACTCAGTTTGCCACCAAAGGTCTAACTAAACTATATCATAACTATTCATCTTATGCCTGATTTTTGGGAAATTTGTCTATTATAATCAAATTTTGGATTACCTAGAAACACAAATCAAATCACGTAAATTACACAATTCCCTCAAAATATGAAGACAAAGTATTAAATTTAGAAATGATACAACTACATAATCTGTGAGAAAAATGGTAGCACCACGAAAAGCATCAATTAAACGAAATACAAAGGAGACTAGTGTCTCTGTATCAGTAAACCTAGATGGAACAGGAAAGACCACCACTGCCAAAACCGGCATAAACTTCCTTGATCACTTGATTGTATCCTTTGGAACTCATGGGATGTTGGATCTTATAGTCAATGCAAAATCAAATGACGGAATAGAACATCACCTAATAGAGGACACTGCAATTACAATTGGCAAGACAATAGACAAGGCGCTAAGCACTCGGAGTGGAATTACCAGATTCGGCCATGCATCTGTTCCGATGGATGAGTCATTAGCTGAGGCTTCAGTTGATCTAGTAAAACGCCCTTTCTCAAAACTGACTTTATCTATAAAGCGCAACAAAATTGAGGGTGTGTCAAAAGAAGATCTTGAACACTTTTTTCAATCACTACTGCAAAATCTCAACTGCTGCACCCACATCACTGTAATGTATGGAGACAATGATCACCACAAAGTAGAGGCTGCAATCAAATCGTTTGCAGTTGCACTAAGAAACGCATCTGCACCAGATAAAAAACAAAGAGGAGTTCCAAGTACAAAGGGTTCTATGTAATGACAGATGTCGCAATTTTTGATTACGGGGCTGGAAACATCTTTAGTTTGAAAAACTCTCTTGAAAAAGTTGGGGCCACAGTTGATGTAATAACTAACTTTGATGATAATGCAAATACCTATTTGGGTCTACTGCTTCCAGGCGTCGGGAATTTTGATCCTGCCATGAACAGCATCAGAGAGCACTCCAAAATTCAATTTGATGAATATGTCGGCAGCATGCCGGTTCTTGGTATCTGTCTTGGAATGGAGATGTTTTTTGAAAAAAGCGAGGAAGGCAAAGAACTAGGTTTGAATGTTATTGACGGCAAAGTAATTGTACTTCCTCCATCAATGAAGGTACCGCATATGGGATGGAATAATCTTGAAATTAAAAAGCCGGGAAAAATTCTTCAAGGAGTCAAAGATGGTTCTTGGGCATACTTTGTTCATTCGTATCAAGCTAGGCCTAAATCAGATGATGTCATAACTGCCAAAGCAGATTACGGGATTGAGATACCTGCTGTTATTGAATCTAACAATTTTTTTGGCACACAGTTTCATCCTGAAAAATCCGGCATTGCAGGAAGAATCATGCTGGAAAATTTTCTCAAAGAGTGTAAGAAATGAAGATCATTCCTGCTATTGATTTGATGGATGGCAAAGTTGTTAGACTGTACAAGGGGGATCCACTCCAAAAAACTGTATACAGCAACGATCCTGTAAAGATTGCCAAACAGTGGGAATCTGCTGGTGCTGATATCATTCATCTAGTAGATTTAGATGCCACACTTGGCTTGGGCTCAAATCTTGATGTGATTAAAAAAATTCTTGATACAGTGTCAATTCCAGTAGAGGTTGCAGGCGGGTTGAGAGATAGATCATCAGTTATGAAGATGGCAAAACTTTCTAAACGTATAGTGTTGGGAACTTTGGCATTCAAAGACAAAAAATTATTAAAGATATTATTATCTGAACTCGGTCCGGAAAAAATTGTAATATCAGTTGATCACAAAGATGGAGAAATTGTAATTTATGGCTGGCAAAAAAATGCCGGCATCAAGCTAATCCCTGCAATCTGTGAATTTCTTGAGATGGGTTTTACAGAATTTTTGTTAACCAACGTCAGCCGTGATGGCACCCTTGAGGGTCCAGACTTGGAGTTTCTGGAGCAGGCATGTATGCTGCTAAACACAAACGTCATTGCAAGTGGTGGAATCTCCAACATTGATGATGTCAGGGATGTAAGAGAAAAGAATGCATTTGGAGTGATTCTTGGAAAGGCACTTTACGAGAAGAAGATCACAATAGAGGAGGCAAAAAGTATACTATGACACTGACTAAACGAATCATTCCATGTCTTGATGTAAAAAACGGCAGAGTAGTCAAAGGACTGAATTTTGAGTCGATAAAGGATGCAGGTGATCCTGTAGAGTTGGCAAAAAGATACAGTGATGAGGGCGCAGATGAACTTGTTTTTCTGGATATTACTGCATCTGATGAACAACGAAAAACAATCAAAGATTTAGTCAGAAAGGTGGCATCAGTAATTGATATTCCATTTACTGTAGGTGGTGGAGTTGGGTCATTAGATGATGCAAGAGATATCTTACTGAATGGTGCTGATAAGGTCGGAATTAACACTGGGGCAATAAAAAATCCCAAGATTATATCTGAACTAATGGCGCTGTTTGGTCGTCAATGTGTAGTAGTGGCAGTTGATGCCAAAAGAAGTTATGATAACCTTGATGGAAAAAATATCTTTACTGAAAATGAAAAGCAATTCTGGTTTGAAGTTTTTATTTATGGTGGCAAGGAGGGAACAGGAATCGACGTGATAGAATGGGTCAAGAATGCTGAAAAGTTAGGCGCAGGCGAGATTCTTCTTACCAGCATTGATAGGGACGGAACCAAGGACGGATATGACATTTTGCTGACACAAAAAGTTGTAGACTCTATCTCAATACCTGTCATTGCATCAGGGGGTTGTGGAAAACCTGATGATATAGTTGACCTCTTCCAAAGATCAAATGTGGATGCTGCCCTTGCAGCTTCAATATTCCACTATGAGACCCACGGAATAAGTGGTGTAAAATCATATCTGCAAAGCAAAGGAATCCATGTAAGGTTATAATGGACATCTTTATTTTTACTTGGTATGGAGAGATCAATTAAGGAGATTGACTTTGAGAAAGGCGGCGGTCTTGTACCAGTAGTTGTCCAAGACATAAACACAAAAGATGTATTGACTTTGGCCTATGCCAACAAGGAGTCTTTGGAGCTTGCACAAAAAACTGGAAACTCTTGGTTTTGGAGTCGTTCTAGAGGCAAGCTTTGGATGAAAGGAGAAGAGTCAGGCAACGTTCAAAAAATCAAAAAAATTTTAGTTGATTGTGATTCTGATGCAGTCATTTACCTTGTTGAACCCTCAGGACCTGCATGCCATCTAGGTGAGAAAACCTGCTTCCATAACAGTATGGAAACGTAATCAACATTTTGGCTGATAACTTTCTTCCTCGCCTGGAATAATCTGATCTGTTATTTTAAATTCCAAGTTTGGATAGTCTGTACCTCTAAATATCATCCTCCAGTCCCCGACGAAATCATCTACTGTACAGTACTTGTTAATCTTTGAAAGTTTTGGCTCAAAGTAATAATTAAACGATGATCTCTCTGACCCATCAAATGGTAGGGTAAAATAGACTGAATAGTGGGTGTCATTTGATGGTCGGAGCAGTACGACCTGACCTTTTTCATCATAGCCAAGTGGGCCTGCCCTCAAGAAGATCTTCTCCCCTAGAATATACTCATCTCGATCAATTTGGAATGGCCCTGACACAAGCCATTTTCTCTCTTTAGGGGAATACTCGTTTTCTTGTGCTGCCTTTTTGATATCATCTATCTTTTTTTGAACTTTTGATGAATTAGTCACATTCAATCCCTTATCAAAACTGTCTGCAACATCTGGTATAGTCGGTGTCTGATTGTTTATTACAACAGTGACTGCTATTGCAATAGCTATTGCTGCGATAATTGGAATTATAATCTTGTTGTTCACAGAAACACTACTTTTGAAATAACTAAAAACCTTACGCATAATGGATCTCTCAAGGGTTATGAAGGGAAATCCAACTAAATTTTTCCTGTAAAATGAGATATTATGTTTCCTGACATGACTAACTGATCTAATTAATTTTATCACTGTATTATTAATTCAATAAGATTTTTCGTATTTCATGAAACGCAGTCGAAAAAAATCTAACAAATTACTAGTTAGAGAAGGAGAAATTATGTTATCCCATGCGACCCTAAAAAAATGGAGCATGGAACTTGAGGATATGAATCATGGTAAGGAAGGACGTCGATTTGTCTATCCTGACTCATTTATGGAAGCGTTAGGATACTGTCATCTATACATGCATCTTCCATTTAGACAGACAGCAGATTTGGTAAAATCATATCTAAAAGGAAAAACAAAAACTCCAACATATTCTGCAATCTGGAAACGAGTGGACAAGTTACGTGTCAAGATGAATCCAAAACTAGGAAAAAATATTGTCATTGCAATAGATAGCTCTGGAGTTAAGGTTGTAAACAGAGGTGACTGGATGAGACAAAAATTGCAAAAAAGACGCGGTTTCCTCAAGATTCGTGTAGAGTAGATACAAAATCAAAATAGATTACAGGTAACCATAGATTATAAATCACATGATTCAAAACATTTTGTATCTATAGCTTAACAATCAAAACAATTTGGAAATGTAACTAAAACTTTAGCTGATGATACCAAAGACAGTTTTTCATATTTGTATAATAAAGAAATAATTCCTAGAATCAAGACAAGAGAAAATTCATCAGTAAATATGATTATTACTCAAGACGGAAATCAGTCCAACTCAAATTTCCAACTATAGATGGAAGTATAGCGTAAGCTATGATGGTAAATGGATTGCAAGTGTATATTTTCTGCATTCAAGAGGATGATGATGATGTTTGGCAAACATGTGAGATCTCACAAGTGAAAAACATGATTAAAAAGTTGAAAATAAAAATTTGTTATACAGCAAATGATTGCAACGCAATAGGAAATTTAGAACTGATCCAATCAAAGAATATTAACAGTTTTTGTGGTTTGGGAAACAAACATTGTCTGAAACAGACATTTAATCCAAATATATGAGGACTTGCGTGAAAACGCTAAAACAGATATAGCGAGTCTCATAAAATGCGATATTTTTTGGATGATTTTACAACATTTTTTCATCTTTTGGTATTCATTCTATGTGTAAAATGAATTTTAGAGCCATTGTAACCTCCTCTCTAATTCCTCTTAGCCGCCTTCTTCTAGGTGACAAGTCTATTCATTATATTTTTTACTCGTTAAAATTAAGTATTACTTAACTTGATATTAGGATTTTTTATCTATGTTTCATTGTGATATACTGATCTTGGCTAGAACTTTGTTGCAGTGCAGAGAATGTAAAAAAGAGTATGTTACTGCCTTCAAGTATGTCTGTGAGGAGTGTTTTGGACCCCTTGATGTAAAATATAATTTTCCTACAATCACAAAAGATACCTTTGCAGGTCGTGAGCAAACCTATTGGCGCTACTTTGAACTATTACCAATAGAGGACAAATCTAACATCGTCAGCATTGGAGCAGGTATGACCCCTCTGATCAAGGCTGAGAACCTTGGAAAAAAGCTGGGACTGCGCAACCTTTACATCAAAAATGATTCCGTAAACCCGACATTCTCATTCAAAGACAGACCTGCAGGAGTTGCAGTATCTAAAGCAAAGGAGTTTGGTCTGTCTACTGTGGGATGTGCATCTACTGGAAACTTGGCATCAGCTACTGCTGCTCATGCAGCAAAAGCTGGATTACCATGTCATGTGTTTGCACCAAGTAACATCGAGATGGCAAAGATTGCACAAGCACTATCTTATGGTGTAAACTATGTTGCAATTGATGGAACATACGATGATGCAAACAGAATAGCTGCACAGCTAGGTGATAGCATGGGAATTGGCATAGTAAATATCAACATGCGCTCCCACTATGTGGAGGGCTCAAAGACCTTCTCATTTGAGGTCGCAGAGCAGCTTGGCTGGCAGGTGCCTGATCAGGTGATAATACCTGTGGGAAGTGGCGCAATGTTTAACGCAACATGCAAGGGCTTTGAGGAACTGCAGTCAGTCTCACTGCTTGGTGATGTTTCAGGAATGCGCATGATTGCAGCACAACCGCGTGGATGTGCACCCATTGTTGAGGCATTTAAGAAAAATAGTACTGAGGTAGTTCCAGTTGAAAACCCAGATACTGTTGCAAAAAGTCTTGCCATCGGTGATCCCGGAGATGGTAGATATGTTCTAAAGCGTTTACAACAGTATGGAGGATTTGCAGAAGAGTCAAGTGACAAGGAAATTCTTGATGCAATTTTATTGCTTGCACAGACTGAGGGGATATTTACAGAGCCAGCAGGCGGCGTCTCGATATCGGTTCTACAAAAGATGGTTGAACAAGGAAAGATTGATGCAAGTGATACTGTAGTGTGTTATGTTACAGGTAACGGACTAAAGTCAACAGAGTCAATTATGCAAGTTTTACAAAAGCCAACTGTCATGAAGGCTGACATTGATGAGGTATCTGCGGTTGTAAACTGATGGCAGAGATAATATTTACCGTTCCATCTGTACTTAATCAAGGCGGCGGAGAGAAAAAAATTAAAATTTCAGCTGTCAGTTCTATATCTGATGCATTTGCAAAGGTCTCAGAAATTCTCGGTGATGATTTTAAGAGAAGGGTACTAGAAAGTGATGGAGCGCCCCGCTCACTGATCAATGTATACATCAACGGAAAGAATGCAAAGTTCTCTGAAGGCATAGATACTGTCCTAAAGGATGGGGATGAGATTTACATCCTTCCTGCAGTAGCTGGTGGCTCTGGAGATCTCTCTGCTAAGGAACTTGACAGGTACTCCAGACAGGTGATGCTTGAGGAGATTGGATATAACGGACAGATGAGACTAAAGAATTCCAAGGTGTGTGTAGTTGGAACCGGTGGTCTTGGAAATCCTATAACTTCTAGGCTTGCTGCAATGGGTATAGGTACCCTACGTATCGTTGACAGGGATGTCATAGAGCTATCAAACCTGCACAGACAGACGATGTTTGATGAGGATGACGTAGGCCAAGTCAAAGTAGAGGTAGCTGCAAAAAAGCTGCACAAACTTAATCCTGATTGCAAGATAGAGCCACTCGCAGTATCTGTAAATGAATATACTGCATTGGAGGTCATTGAAGGTTGCGATGTTGTAGTTGACGCACTTGACAGTGTCAATGCAAGATATGCGTTAAACCAAGCATGTGTCCAGCTTGGAATTCCGTTTGTAACTGGTGCAGCAGTAGGTGTTTGGGGACAGGCATTTACAGTTTTGCCAAAACAAAGTGCATGTTACTTTTGCATGTTCCCTGATCTAGATGAGGCTGCGATGCCGACTTGTAGCATCGAGGGAGTGCACCCATCAATACTCTCAATAGTTGGCGGCATTGAGGTAGCCGAAGCAGTCAAAATCATTACCGAAAAAAAACCTAGCCTCTCTGAGAAGATTCTACACATTGATCTTCAAAACCTTGACTTTACCAGCACCAAAACATCTCGGGTCGTAGAGTGTCCAGTATGTGGAACCGGCAAGCTAGAAACTGTTGTACGAGAGGAGGATATCCTTCTTGAGGAGCTCTGCGGCAGAAACAGAGGAAAGCGCACATACTCTATTACCCCGACCCAGATATTTGATCTTGATGTGGAGAATGTATCTGTCACTGCTAGGGAGAAGGGATTTGTTGTGGAGAATTTGGGCAGTCTGGGATTGTCGTTGAGGACTGATGAGTTGTCTGTAAACTTTATGAGAAAGGGATCTGCTGTAGTGGTCGGATCAAAGGATGGGCCTGATGCAGTATCGCTGTACAAAAGTTTGCTTGGCAAAGAATTCATAGCACAAAGCTAGTCTGTAAAAATTTCATAATGATACATAAAATTTGAAAAATCCGACCATAGATCTATCTGTGGTGTAAAGAGGAGATATAGAGTAGCAGCACTGCATTGGTACAGGGCAGATGGCAACTATCAGTCTTTCTGGCATGTATTATAGAACCACAATTGTGGGTCAATTGTTTGGCCCATCAGTTATGGATTTGAACTAATGCAGGAATTTACACCGCAACTGCATTACATGGGTCTTGACAACCCCACGACTCTATCACCACATCACTATCACATAAGCGTAAACTAGCTCAAATTTCCTTTTTTTGAATCTGCCTAATGTAGGTTATACACGATTCCAAAAACAATATCTAGGAGAAAACTTGTAATTAATTAAAATGAAGTTTCTGATTACCTTTATCCTGCTAACTGTCTTTCTGCTTATACATACCCCAAATGCCTTCTCTGCAGATCTTGAACTGCACACAAACGGCAAGGTCTACTCCCCTGAGCATACACTCCAGGTGTATGGTATAGGGATGCCTGAAGAGGATCTGATTATACGACTCTTTGCACCCGACGAGTCCATTGCAAAATTTGATCAGATAACTGCTGGATCTGACGGTTCCTTTAACCACGATCTGTTGACTTGGCCTGAACCATCGACTAATTTCCCTTACGGGACATACACAGTTGAGATAATTCGCACAGAGCATAATGGAATCTCTAAAAAGATTGACGTAAAATTCTCATCCACAACTGAGCTGCTTGATGTAACAGTTGAGAGGTTTGTAAATACACTAGTCTTTGCCCCAGAGACTGCAGCTTTTGGTCAGTCCTTTAGGGTCTTTGTGCAGACGACAAGTGATGGTCTGCTCATTGGAAATGAACCATCTAAACTGCTTGATGCATCTCATGTCCATCTACCTTCTGGCATCTCAGTTCCTCTCTCTAGTTCATTTAAGACATTACACCAAGGTCTGTATTTTGTAGATTACACCCCAATAGAAAAGGGGACACATGTATTTCACGTGGTTGCTTTCAGTCAGGGAACCACGTCTCACGGTTCATCTGCCACCACTGTCCTAAGCCAAGATCTGGGTGGGATATCTGAACAGATTATCAAGCTAAACTCTGTCCTAAAAAACACCTCTGATGAGCTAGACATTCTAAAGACTGAGATTGAGGGTTTTGATACTACACTTGATTATGCAAGCAGTCAGATAGATGAGAATATCGGCACCTTTGCTCTCTCTGCAAAGTCTATTAGCGAGGCCTCTGCACAACTAAACGCGTTTCTACTACCAATTATTGCATCCATCGGGTTGATTGTCGCATTACAAATTGCAATCCTCTCCAGAAGAAGATAATTATAATAACGCAGGGATGGAAAACAAGTCGATGCCCAAAGTGGCTATGTTCTTTCTCATCTTGCTTGTTCTGCCTATGACTACCACCTCTAACGCATTTGTTTCAGAGAACAGTCTACAAAGTCAAGATATATCTCAAATGCTGGATTTTAGTTCAGGTATAATCGAGGTTGACACTGATTTCTTTGTAGAAAACAACCTCAAGCGATATCTGGTTTTTGGCAACAATCTACGTAGTGAGAATCATCTAGGATCTGAACAGATTTATGGAATCCACGCTAATGCAGGATTCTTCCATGTGTCACTTCTCACTGAGGGCTCAGCATCTAGTCTTGTGGCACAGGGGTATAACGTCATTGAGGATTTCAAGCTGGACTTTCATTCAGATGATGTTGAGGATGTCTCAAGAATCGGCAATATTACCGGCTCTGCTTTTGCAAATACTATGTATGGCTCTTCAGGGGATGGTACAGTCATTGCTATAGTTGATACTGGAGTTGATTTCTCAAACCCTGACATACAGCACTCGCTTGCACGGGACAAAACAAACCACCCGATCATGTTAGATCCTGATGGACAGGGAATTGTACTTACTAATGCAACCTTTTTTGCATATATAGATGAGAATGAGATTATTAGAAATTATAGTAAACCTATCTTGCCACCAATGACTTCTTCGGCGTATGTTTCGCGTGATGGGGTATTTCTTGACGTATCCCAAAACGGCAAAGGAAGCGATATCCCAATTTACAACTCTTTCTTCCCCCAACTGGGATCCTCTGTAGTCTTTAACGGAACCCTCGTAAATGATATGAAGATAGGTGATGATAACAGAAACTACATAAAATCAAAGAGTGGGGTATATCATCTAGGGGTGATATATCAAGGTGGATTGGGAGGATCTGCTGCTCAGATACAGGCAGTGCCGGTGTTGGTTGTGGACTCTTTTATCCCCGGTGTATATGATACTGTGATTCCTGATTTGAGTACATCATGGAAGGACTATACGAGATTTGATCTAGAACCTGGAAAAGAGCCAGACTATGACTTTGATTTTACAGATGAAAAACCAATAGTGTTGGGAAGCGGAAAAGAGTTTCTTGTTTATGATTCAAACGGCGATGGACGAAATGATTATAGTGCCGGAACTGTCGGGGCCAATGTTTTAGATGTTTATGGTGCAATCAAAAACAATTCGACTAACACTGATGAGTATCTCAATGTATTAAATGGAACACTGTTGCCGGCATTTGATCCAGACGGAGAATTCTTTGGGTTGATGACTGACTTTGCAGGTCATGGCACATCTAGTGCTGCATCTATTACCTCACGCGGTCAGGAAACGTATGATATCTACAACAACACAAAGAGGTATTCCATAACTGGTGTGGCCCCTGATGCTAAGATTGTGCCAATCAAGGCGTTGTGGTTTGGAGATGTTGCATTTGCTTGGCTGTGGTCTGCAGGATTTAACAGTGAGGGGGATGACTGGATATATTCAGGCAAGCCAAGGGTTGATGTTATCTCTAACAGCTGGGGTGTCTCAGATTTTCCAACCTTTAAGGCATCTCCTGGTATGGATATTCTCTCAATAGTTCTCAGCGTTTTGACAACTCCTGGTTCTTTGGATGATGACTATGCTGGTGTTACAATAGTATCAAGTGCAGGAAACTCTGGACATGGATACGGGACTATCGGGCTACCAAATGCATCTCCACTTGGAATCTCAGTTGGTGCCACAACAAATAACGTCTATGTTGGGTATGGACCATTCAAAGACCAGCCGAGGTTTGGAAACACCACTGCCCACCATAACCATATAGTTGACTTTTCAAGTAGAGGTCCTGGTTCCATAGGGGATCCAAAGCCTGATGTGATGAGTATTGGTGCACATGCCTTTGTGCCATCTAATGTTCTCAAGGCCACCAAGGACTCAAAGGAGGAGTCTTTCTCACTCTTTGGCGGTACGAGTATGGCAGCACCTCTAGTTTCTGGAAGCGCTGCAATACTAATTGAAGAGCTAAAAAAGCAGTCAAAGGATTATGATCCATTTCTAATCAAGAATATCCTCATGTCCACTGCAACTGACTTGCACAATGATGCATTGACTCAGGGATCAGGTTTGGTAAATGTCCAGGCAGCACTAAACTATGTGAATGGCAAGGATGGAGTATTCATAGCGTATAATGATGATTCGTATAAGAATATCAAAAATATTCTAGAGCCGGCAATTAGAAAAGTTAATTTCACTTCATTTGGTCTTGAGCAGTTTGAGCTGCCCTCGCGCCAGTTTTCAATGACTAGCTGGTTTGCAGGACACCTTCTTCCCGGAGAGAGGACTACAACGACTTTTACCATTGAGAATCCTACTAATGACACCCTTACAGTAGATGTAAATCCCAAGACTCTTTCATTGATATCTAAAACCCAGTCTGATGGAATTACCATACTACGACAGCAGGACTCTATTCTTAATGACGATGATGCTTTTATCCCCAACTACATAAGACTCTCTGATATTGGTAATCAGACGGGAGGACTGATATCATTCTTTGGAGATGATAATCCAATACCTGAGGAGTCATCATTGATGATTCTCAATCTTAACTTCAAATTTGATGATTTTATGAATAGTACATCTGATGTATATGCCGATGATCTAAAGATCAGCTCGCTATATCTTTACGATTGGATTGATAATAATAACGACACAAAAATTGCAAGCAATGAACTCTCAATGGTTAACAGGGCAGGCTCTTGGGGGACGGTACAGGAGCTGAGGGTTTCTGAACCCAATGAAAAGTTTGAAGGTGTGCCGCTAGTTGGTGTTTATCCGGTTCCAACTAGATTCTCTTACTGGTTTGGGAACACAAATCAAAACTCGACATCTATGGATTATACCATCTCTGCAAGTTATTACCAAAAACAGGGGTGGCCACTATTGTGGTCTGAGCAGGCAACAGTCTCTGTCCCCCCACACAGCTCATCACATGTTGATGTTACACTGGTGACTCCTGAGAGTCTTCAAACTGGAATTTACCAAGGATTTTTGAGTTTTGAAGGAGAGAAACATACAGTAAATGCCCCTGTCTCTTTTGCAATCAAGCAGCCTGTGACAGATGTTGATTCGACGATTTTGATAAAGGGAATACAAAGTAATGATGTCCTTTATGGGAATGGCTACACCAAGGGCGCCTTTGATATGGCCAATCGCTATATGGCAGGCGACTGGAGGCAGTACTATTTTGATATCCAAAATGAGTCAGTTAACACTGCTGCAGTTGAACTCTCCTGGATTAGCAACAACACCAATCTATCGGTGTTTGTAATGGATCCGTCTGGAGAAATAATACAGACTAATGTCCCCTCTGGAGTCTTTGGTCATTTTCTGGGATGGGCATCCCTTGATTGGCTAGGTAATTCAGCTTTTAGTCAGGGCGGAGGTTTTTACCCCGTCAAAAACAAAGACGACACATCAACTGTTCTTTATGTGCCAATCAATCAGACAGGTACCTATACACTGCTGACACACACCACTTTGTTTGGCGGTTCCTCTACCACTGAACCCATTACACTAGCAGCTAAATTTACAAACATCTCCCCTCAGATGATGGACTCTCCAGAGATTGTAGATACTGAGATCAAACTAAACCCGACCGATCTTGAGATTCCACACGTTTCAACTACAACAGAAATTCCAGAAAAGATTGCTGCTGACTCTGACTTGCAGTTTAGTGTTGGAATTGTAGTAGGTGTGATCATTGGAATTGCAGTAGGTGTGATCTTTATTTTTATCCTCAAACAAAAGCCTCCTAAATAATTGAGAGTCTGTTTGTTCTGTTAGGATGTGCATAGAACATTAATCAAATAATTACACGTGCCAAGTATTGGGACACAGTGACAAAACATAATTTTTTACGTAGAAATGATCCAAAATGGTTTAATATTTTTTAATGTATTATTTGGTATATTACCACTGAATCTAAAGGTAATGGTGGAAAATCAAGTACAACTAGTAGACCATCTGGAAACATGAGGTACATCTAGAACAGTCATTGTAAATTATTATCTACAGTAACAACTTGTACATTAGAATTCTTGATTGTTAAACCTGCTAATCAAACAAGTCTTTCACCATCAATTTCAGCAGATGCAAATGGATCACCATTTTAAGATTGATGAGAATATGAACTATGTTCTAATGAACTCATAATACCATCCAAAATTTTAGATCCAAATTGTGTAATATGATAATGAGAACTGTATTTATCATCAACATCTGCATTGATTTGAGATGTATTGTCAATCCAGCCACTTTTTTCTAATTCATTTAGATGATAATTGAAATCACCATTGCTTTCACCATCGTTAACTAAAATCGATTTCAATTCAGTGTAAGATAGTTTATCATTATTTGCAATTAATAATTCCAAAATACGCCATTGTTTAGGGTGTCTGAGAGTTCCCACAGTAGTTTTGATTTGTTCTGGAAACATAAAATTATCATTAATTCCTACTGCCATAGGACTAATTTTTTTGTCCTGCATAATATACTTGATTAAATTACATTAAAAAACATTGGTAGGATAGATCCAACTCTATTATCCTGAAATTAGTTCACCCCATAATTAGGCTAAAGTCCAGATACGTTTGGAATAGAGGAAAAAACCATCTAGTCATGTAAAAGCTAGATTCATTCAGAATATCATGGATAATAAAGCAAAAGGAAAATGGAATGAAAAATACAGATATTGCTGATTCTATTAAGATATCATGAGAGGAGTGCAAAAACTGTATTCCAAATATCGCAGGTCAGGAACAGTTCCAATTCTGGGAAAACCAGGCAGACCAAAAAGAATCATCACCGAAAAGATGAAGACAGTTGTGGAATTCTCATTTAAGAAGTTCAAATGCTGTCCATTTTACCATGGTGTAATTTCTCCCATTCTATTCAAAAAGTATTTGTAACCAAGTGGTACAGTTCTAGAGGGGACCAGACCAATTTTTGCTATGTATTATTGAATTGATCTGATAAAATTTATTGTGGAAAATCTACTTAAAGTATAGTAAACTAAGAAAAATATGAATGTCTTATGGCTCTCTCTCCTTATTACATCAATATCTCTTAGTATGTTTGTAGGCATAGGATTCAGTGAAAAAAATGAATCTATTTTTTTATATGAAAATATTAGTTTAGATGAAAACAGTACAACGATAAACAACGAATCAAAGATTGAAGATAAAAAAGATCAAATTCTAAATTATGAAAAATCTGAACTGGATAAATTATTTAAAATTATGCGTGAAAAAGAAGAAAAAGAATGGCGTGAAGGAGATGTTTTAATTGCATCCGCAACCACGTTAGCGTTCTTTGGATTTGCCTCTTTTTTAACCGTACAATTTAGAGGTAAACATCAATACAGATCAAATTTTTTAAATTATATTAATATAATATTATGTTCTATTTTTATTATTCAAATTCTTCAATTATTTACAATATGTATCATTGTAATAGATAAATTTGATGGGTGGATTTATTCAATTATAATTATAATTACGGGGTGTTCGTTATTTGTAATATTGATCAATTCAAGAAAAATTATATTTTTACAAAACTCTGCAGGAATAAAAATGACTGTTGGTACAGAAATGGTAAAACAAGCTAAGGAAAAATATACTCATAAAATGTTAAGGAATGCAAAAGAGGCTAATAAGGAATTAGAAAAACTTAAGAAAAATAAACCTGAATGAATTAAGGATTTATTTTAAATGTAAATTCTTTGTGTAGGTCACTGTATTTTTCTTTAAGAATCTCAATTATTGCTAACGTTAATTCTTGATCTTTTTTTGCAAGATTAGTTAAAGACTCGTTAATTATTGTAATTCCATCTTCATAATTATCTTCAAATTGTTCAATGAGAGAAGATAGTTTTTCTACGATTTCCATGGCAATTCTGTCATTTTGAGATTTTTTTATTTCTTCTGATGGTGAAAATTGAGAAAACGAAAAAAGTTTTGAAAACTCCATATACGTATATAGAAAAGCATATTTTTTAAACTTTGTATTTTTGATAGATACCCACAGCTTTTTAAACCCTAAGATATGTCATAAAGTATAACTTCACGACTAAATGGAATAATTAAGAACGTTTCGATTAAACGATTAGATATATGGAAAGAAGCTAATGTAAGAAAACACGAGATCTATGAAGGCATAGATGAATTAGCTAAAAATATCCAAGCCAATGGATTACAGGTTCCAATTGTTGTTTTCTACGATGAGAAAAATAAAAAACACCTCATCATTAGTGGTCAAAGGAGATTCAAAGCTTGTGACATGGTGAATTATGATCCAATTGAATGTTTGCTAATAGAAAAACCTACATTAGAACAAGCTAAAATTCTATCTCTCAGTGAAAATATGTATAGACGTTCAATGACTCCGAATGATATTTCCGATGCATGTGATTATTTATACAAAAGATTAAAAAAAGTTAAAGAGGTATCAAACAGCCTAGGAGTTTCAACCTCCACAGTCAGACGATATCTTGGATATCAAAAAGTCCCTAGCGAAATTAAAAAATTAGTTAGTGAGAAAAAAATTTCAGCATCACAAGCTCTTAGAATATATACACAATTTACAGATAAAACTAAACAATTAAAAATTGCACGTGAACTTGCAAGAATTGTAGACAGAGTAGAAAAAAGTAAATTTTATGAAGCTGTCAAAGATTCTCCTCCCAATGAAACAAGCTCGAAATTAAAAGATAGGGCCAAAAAGAAAAAAGCTTCGGATAAATATGTGATTTATATTCCAAACAAAACATCTGAGGTAGTTAAAAAATCAGCAGGAGAAATGGGTGTAGAAAAAGAGTTTGTTCTAGTTGAAATTATAGAAAAATGGGTTCAACAACACATTGCAACTGGAAGGGGGGTGTTTGAGTGATTGAATGTAGAAAAAGCAGTTGCAGTTTTAATGGCAAATTTAAAAGGAGCTAAGAAAAAACCTTCAGGTTTATTTGAAATATCAAAAGCTGTAGAAACTATGATGTCTGAATGGGGTGCAGAAAAATGCTCTGACTTTTTTAAAATATCTGAATATCAACTAAGACAATTTAACAAATTGAATGAACTTGAGCCTACAGTACAAAAAATTATTAAAAAAAATAAATTGGGCGTGGAATCTGCATACCAAATTACAAGATTAGATGTTAAAATTCAAGAAAAAGCAGTTAAGGCAATTCATGGACTTCGTTCTCATGAAGTTCGTCAATTCATTCATTTGCTAAAAAAAAATCCAAAAATATCTTTGGCAGAAGCACGAAAAATCGTTGAGGAATCATTAAGAAAAAATTCTCAAATTATAATACTTCCATTATCATTACAAATATTTACAGATTTGCAAAAAAAATCTAAGAAACATAAAAAGAAAATTCATGATTATATTTTATATGTCATAGAGGAAAAATTATATGGAAAAAAATGATCAAGTTAGTTGTAATGACATCATAACAAAATGTAAGGATAAAGATGATGAGGTATCTGAATATTTGTTTGAAAATATTGTTAAGGAGTTTACAACGTTACAGAGTTGGATCTCAAGTGAATGTATTTATGCACAAGAAATTATTCACATTGTTGAAAAATATCAAAAAGGGGATGATAAAAAAATTTCAGTAAGATTGAATAAAAATATTCAACAAATTAAAAAAGCCAGTGAATCTGCACTTAAAGGAGTTCTGTCTAAAAAAAATCACAACTCCCAAATATCTTCTAAAACTATTAAAAAAATATCCGAAGAAATAATTAAATTATCTGAGACGGTGACTGAGTTATATTGTATAAGAAAAAAATTAATTGATTTGATAAATGAAATTAAAAAATAAGTTAAATCATACATTCACTACCGCATGGACTATCAACTTTAACCATAGGTAGTTTCTTTTTCTGTTTCATCATTTTATCAATCTCCCTTAGTGTGTATCCTTTTGGAGCAAGTCTCTGTGTTGCAAAGTGTTTACCTTCTTCTTCAATTTTCATCGAATATTTGAATAGTTTTGGATGTTTCTCATGTATTTCCCCCCACCTTGCCATGTTGTTATATGGACAAAAGTAACACCCACTTTTTTCAGGGATTGGCAATCGTGATTTTTTAATTAAATTGACACATTCTTCACGATTGATTTTGTAATCGATTAGTGGATAGAGATTAGTTACATAATCCACTTTGGCAGGTTTCATTCTGTGAACCTCGCCATAATCAATTCCCATGTACTGATACACATGAGATTGTAATTTTCGATAAAATGCATGAATGGGTAATACTTTGAAGTCGCGTGTACACCATCTCCAGACTTGAGATGGAATAACTTTTCTAGTCAAACATTTATCGGATAATGATATTTTTTTTCGATTCTTTACAATTTCAAATGGAATGTCTCGTCTTTTGAGATATTTTTGCATTATATCAAGATATTCATAAGTTTCAGGCATTTCATCACCCGTATCAGAAAATACTACATAGTCTAGTGGGAATTTATTTTTGATCAAAAATACAATTAATGCAGTAGAATTAACTCCTCCACCATAACTTACAATGTATTTGCTATCTTTTTGTCGCTTTATGTTTGTCGAATCTAAGATTCTTTCTTGCACTAGCATCTATTTTTCATACTTCTGCGATCTAATGGATCATTAACTTCATATTTCCTGCATATTATGTTAAAAAAAATAAACTATCCTGCAAACTCCTGCATAGAACCTATTTTTGATAATTTTAACAAAGATGGAATGTATGGTTTTGGTGTATTTTGGTGATTTGTTCACTATTTTGCACCCGAAATTAAATAACATAGCAACCGATAATTTACAGTTTTAAAGCAAACCCTAACTTTACATAACCATAACAGAGGTATCAAAAATCCCACATTTTGAATAGCGTAATATTTTAGCTCTAAATAACCCGACAGAACCAAACAAGGGCATTAAAATTCTATGAATCTTAATTTTTAATGCTTATACATTATCGCTCAAATTTTTATATATCGGCAAACCACTTTCATCAATATTGTTGATGGACAACAGTAGTAGTAGTATGGTGCAGTTATCCAAAATTATGTTTATTGAGAGTAATCCATCAATTAATTCTTCAAATTTTGACTTTATCCCTTTTTGGTCTCTTTTCTCATCTTTTCGCATGATTCCTCATCATAATTTAGATAATACCAATCAAAAATCAAAAGAAAATAATTAATATGACTCAAAAACAATCATTATCTCTATTGAAACCAAAGTCTAATTCAAAAACAATTATCAAATTAATGAAAAAACAACCTTTGATTTGTACTACTATTATGGCACCAACTGTCCGGGGATTGATGTCAAAAATAAAAATTGCATCAAGTATTGGTTCTGATATTGCTGAATTACGAATAGATTCATTGAAAAATCCATCCCCAGAAAATATTAAAAAAATAATTATAGATTCTTGTCTGCCTTTGATTGTTACTAACAGAAATAAAGAAAACCATGGACTTTTCCCAAGTGGTAATGAAGAAAAAAGATTATCTCTGTTATTTGAAAGTATGAAAGCAAAACCTGCATTTATTGACATTGAATTGCCTACTGCTCAAGCAGATCGTAATGCAATTATTGATACTGCCAAGAAAAAAGGAATCGGCGTAATCTGTTCTTATCATGACTTTAATGGTACTCCTTCTGCTGAAAAAATAATTAAAATTTTCAAGAAAATAACAAGTACAGATACTGATATTGCAAAACTAGTTTTCACACCTAAAACAAAAAAAGATATCTCCAACATATTACATGCAGTTGAATCTGTTAGATGTGATGACATGCCATCAACAATATTTGGTATGGGTGATATGGGACAAGACACTAGGATTCTTTCCCCAGTTTTAGGTTCTTGTTTGACATACTGTTCTATCAAACCAGATCCAACAAATGGTCTATCACAAATATCTGTTAAAGATACCCGTGCAATATTTGAGCTTCTCACAAAACAAAAGAAAGGTTGGACATCGGTTAGAAAAGAACACAAAGAATTACTTGCATTGGCAATTGCTGAATTTATGAGTAAAGAAAACTATCCATTCATTGGTAGACTAGTTGACGCATAACCTTACAAAATAATTGTATTATTCCATTAATTTACAAATTTTAAATTTATGTTATTGTGAGACTAGTTACAAATCCTCTTAGAATTTCACTTGTAACTACAAGATGTCAAGTCTTTTGATACTGCATATCTGATGAATTTGAGTCATTTTACTTTGATTGTAAACATTCCAAGTACAGATCCAACCATGATGAAAACCCAAGATCATTTGATTTACTGCACTTGTTTTTTTTGATGGCGATAATCCCTTTGAGCATCATTATGTGTGGTTCTATCCAACCAAGTTCGCAAAAACACAAATTTTATTCTAAATTTACTCAATGAGGCATTTTGAATAAAATTTTTCAATCGATGCAAATCGCACCTTTGAGAGATCGCAGAAATTACTAGTACAATAATTGAAGAAGATTTATAAGCAATTTGGCGAGTACGTGAGCTGAATGTCTGAACTGGGGACAAAAAAATCTGGATTATCTAGAAGGGACTTTTTAAAATTGATCGGTGCTGCAGGCACGGGATTAGCTTTTGCCCCATTTGTTCCGTTTGGCAATTTCATGCCAAATCCTACTAGGGCCTCCCTTGAAAGGGTCCCAGTGGTTCTACCTGACGGCACTCAGGCCAATATCAACACTTTTCCAACTAATCATTCAGAAGTTATTACATATCCTTCAACTGGTGATGCAGCCCTTGATGCAGAAGCTTTCCGTAAATGGCAGTTCATTAGACTTCCTGAGGAGCTTGGAGGTACCAAAAAAGATGTAACTGCTGTTAGGGCATACAGCATGGTGTGTTTACATCTCTGGTGTTTGTGGAACTACTTTCCAGAAGATGGAAGAAAAAGGGGTGAATGTCCATGTCATGGCAGCATCTATGATCCTACTACTGGAACTGCTTTTGCAGGCCCTGCATCTGTACAGGCAGCACCATCAAATACATTGGCTCAACTAACTTTAGATATTGATTCCGACGGATCTCTATTTGTTTTGCCGCCAAAATTTAACGTAAATGACAATGGAGTAATTGGATATGGCCGTTTCGCTTAAAAGAAAGACTGGGGTTGTAGCATTCCTCTATTGGCTTTGGGACGGCGTAGATAGAACAATCTTCACTGCAATTAAATTTTCATTCCCTGCAAGATTTGTGAGTCCGTTTGGGTTTTTGGGGATGCTCACATTTATCGTGTTCATAATTCTTGGGGTCTCAGGAGCTTTGCTGATGTTTTACTATCAGCCCATATTGGATAGAGCTTGGGATAGTGTTCAGTTTATCAATGATGATGTCCCATTTGGCTTTCACATAAGAAACATTCACTATCACGGATCAAATGCAATGGTACTCCTTGCAGTCCTTCACATGTATTACCAATACTTTAGTGGAAGATACAAAATTCGAAATGAAGTTTTGTGGATGACAGGTGTCATACTTGGTACAGTTACAGTTCTAGAAGCATTTACAGGATACGATGTGATATTCAGCGAAAGGGCAGAACTTGCAATCAGCATTGCGGCATCATTGACGACATCCATTCCTATTGTGGGCCCGACAATTCGTGATGCGGCGTTAGGTAGTGGATTCTCCGACTTTGTGCTAAGATTCTATGCGCAGCACGTATTCCTGTTGCCTATTGTCATGCTTGGATTAATGGCAGTACATTTCCCAAGGTTTCTAGTATTTGATGTACCAATGGTCATGGCCATCGGTGGCGCTATATTGATCACAGGTGGAGTCTTCCCAATTGATCTAGGATTCAAGTTTGAACCGACTGTGCCGCCTGGGGTCACGGTTCCTGAATGGTACCTCACCGGAATCTATGCATTCATGAGGACGCAATACGATAAATTTGTAACAGGGCTGCTTTGGCCTTTGCTGTTTATAATATCGTTTGTGCTGATTCCATTTGTAGACAGATACAAGAAATTCTCTTGGAGGGACAGACCGATCATTACTGCATTTGGTATTACCAGCCTTGCACAAATCATGGTTACAACATACTGGGGATTCTACATTTCTCCTGACACAAAGTTATCTCTAGTAGAGCGTCTGGTAATTGATCCTATCTTCTTTTATTCGACAATGATACTGTTGGTCCCATTGGGATTCGGGTTTACCTACATGATGATCAAACTGGCAAACGAAGCTGAAAGAAAGTCAAAACTTGCCAAAAGTAATGGTCCTCAAAAAGTAGCAACAATTAATCTCTCTGAAAAATGGATTAATTGGCTGTTAGTTGCACTCTTGGCATTCCAAGTATTCCTAAACATTGCAGCATACAATGCAGCACTGATAGGATTGAAAAATGTTTCATTGTTCTTTATCGGAATTATCTTGTTGGTGTTTGCTGCATTCTTCCATGTGTACAGATACGCGATGAGTCAACAAAAGAATGCTCCACCTCCTGCCCCGTTGGTTGTAGATGAGAAACCAAAATTGGCAGAACCTCAAGTGCCTGTAGAGCAAAGTAAGCTTTCAGATGAGAAAACAAAATCTGATACCACAACACCTGAAATAAAAGAACTGACATCTGAAATTTCAATACCAAAGACCCAGGCAGATTTGGGAGCAGGAACAGCAGTAGGTTCTGAGATTAATCAGGATATTGGTTCTGATGATATTAGAAAACCATAATTTTTTAAAATTCTAAAGAAGCTTTATAAGAACTTGAGCGATTGAAAAAATTATGAGTGTATCTACCTCTAGCCATGCATATGGAATTGGTGTGATTGCATTAATTATTGGCATGTCTGTATCTGTGATATTTTATACATCGTTTTATCTTCCTGAATCATTAGCAAAGCCCTCAGTGTCTGACCACATCTTGCATCCCGACACTGATTTTATCATTGATATTGTTTCAGGAGCTGTAATTGAGGGAAATGAGAACTATGTTCCAAACAAACCCACAGTAGAGTTGGGCACTAACAACAAAGTAATCTGGAAAAACAATGACGAAACTGCACATACTGTAACCCCTGATCACAGACAGACTGACAGTTACAGTGGAGACTTTGGTTCTCTTGGAGTGCTAAAACCTGGTGAAACATATGAATTTCTATTTACCGAACCGCAAGACGTTCCTTATCACTGTCAACCACACCCATGGATGCAGGGAACAATAACTGTGCAGTCAAGCAGAGGCGTCTAGTATTTCTAAGAGTGTTTTACTTGGAATATTTTGCAAAAATTATTTGACTCTCAATCTCTTTGTGTTGTTCAATAATTGATACTCTGAACTTGACTTCATGTTCTTGTTCTGGCTCAAAACCAATTATTGCAGTAAACTCTGCTTTGTGGTCAGGCATCATCACATCTTTGCTGATAAACAATCTTGAAACATTTTGCGATATTTCTCTTTTATTGTATGATTTGTAAATTATGTGCTCATTTGAATCTAAAATTGTTGTATTAATCACAACTCCGTCATATCTTCCGGGGTATGAAACTAGGATGGTTCCTCTGATTTGAGAATCTGGGTGAATATCTACTGAATCTAGTTTGAATTCTAAATCTTTCACAAGAACTTGTCTCTGATTGGAATAATAATAATTTTGTCAAATCTGCCCAAGTGCATGTGTTTACACAAAAATGATCAAATCATACTGCTTGGTTTAAACAAAGTTCTGGGCAAGAGGTTGATGATGTCTTTCAAGTTTCCTGTGTAGTTCATAGGGGTAATCTGACCATCATATATTCTAGACTTGTACTCTGAAAGTAATTGTATTGGATTTTATCTATTTGAATTTCTCTGAATCCCTTCCATATTACAATTATTTGATATTACTCTTGACGGGTTCTGTGTAATCTTTGAGATCTGAAAAACACATGATAGAATCCGTCCCTTCACAGTTAACACTAATAGGATTTTAAGAAATGTTTTGTTAAGTTAACAGAACCAACTATGATCCATTTTAAATATCATAACTCATAATACGATATATGGCCGGAATAGAATATTATGAAAACAATCCTTCTTGGAATCCTTCTTTAGGTCAAGATATAACCAAAATTCATTTTCGTAATGGACACCATCATGCTGTGTGTGATTCTAACACTAACAAATGTTCTGAACATTATGATAAATATGATCCACACGAATCAGTACCTGATTTATTTAAACATCTTGCTACCAACAAATATGTCCAAACTGGTGTTGCTAGTGCTATTACTGGTGTTATCGTTGGTGCTTGGTTGGCATATAGAATTTCCAAAAAATAATATTATTATCTTTAAAACGTCTAAAAATACATATTATTAATTTGGATTTAAATTTCCAAATAAAACTAGTGGGCCCAAAGGGCTTCGATCCCTTGACTTTTGGATTAGAAGTCCAACACGCTATCCATGCTGCGCCATAGGCCCAAAAACTTGAAAATTAATTGCCATTTTAAGGGTTTAGAGCCACTTTTTTTTGTACTTCTCCCTTTCCATTTTAAAAAGAAACTGTTGTGCATATCCTGCGTATGCTCCAAAATAGTCTACGATTTTTTCATGAAGAATCCCGTACTGTTTTTCTGTTATGGTTTTTTTGGCTTTGATTTGAAATTTGTCTGGATAATATTTTTCTAATATTCCAATTATCCATCTGTCTAATGGAAAAGCTTCCAATTTATCTAATGAAAACAACAAAACACAATCAGCAACTTTGTTTCCTACTCCTGGTATGAGACAGACCTCGTCTTTGGCCTCTTGATAAGAACATTTTTTCAAATAATCCCAGTCTATTTTCCCTAATGCCGTTTTGTTTGCAGCTTCTTTGATGAATCTAGCACGATAGCCTACTCCACAGCTCATTATTTGACTCATTGATGCTTTTGCAAGTCTTTCTGGTTTGGGAAATAAAAAAAATTCTTTGCCTTCAAATTCAACTTTGTCGCCGAACTTTTCTGATATCCTCTCTAGACTATTTTTTATTTTTTGAATATTAGAATTAGATGATACAATAAATGAAATCAAACATTGGAATGGATCCTGCTCTAGTATTCTCAACCCCAAATACTGTTTCACAGCTTTTCTGGTAATTGTATCTCGTGAAATCGCTCTAATTATTTTTCCAATGTCGTCTCTTTTTCGAAAAAAATCAGTTCTCACATTTTGATACGATTTAGTGATGGTTCCAGACCCTGATACTCTTAAAATATTCTGCCCGTTTATCCCGTACCAGTCTTCATTATTCTTTCTCCATAGGAACACTTGACCGCTATTAATTGAATTTTCGACATTTATGGTATGGTTATCTTGCATCTTAGATGGATATCTCATCATTTACAGCAGGAGAGAATGTCTCAAAACCGAATTTTTCATGAATCTCTCTGGCAAACATCTGGCATGATTCTGCATCCCCATGAACAGTACAAACTTTTGGATTTCCTTTGATCTTTCCAATCATCTCAAATAATTCTTTTCTGTCTGCATGTCCTGAAAACTGAAATTGTTTGACTTGGGCTTTTACAGCAAGATCTCTACCTCTAGTTGAAACTGTTCCTGTATCTAGTAATTTTTTCCCTGGTGTGCCTTCGCCCTGATAGGAGACTAGAGCTATTCCGTTTTTGCTATCAAAAGACAACTCTTGCAAATAGTACACTGCATTACCACCCACTAGCATACCTGCTGGAGAGATCACAACACAGGGCTCTCCCATGGCACGTTTTCTTTCAGCATGATCAGTTATTGCAGTTGCACTTTTGATTGCATCCGCAAATACATCAGGATCCCTTAGATACTCTGGATGCTTGAACATTATTTGATTAACCTTTAGTGCCATTCCATCCATTATGATTTTGTGTTTGAAATTTGAACTCCTCAAAACACATGCAATTTCTTGAGAGCGTTCAACAGAAAACGATGGAATAAATAATATTCCTTTTCTGTCCATCACTTCATTTGCAAACTCTATTAATTCGCCCTCTGATTCTTTTCTTGGTTTTTGTTCTGTTTTTGCATATGTACTTTCTGTAATTAGTAAATCAATCTCTCCTATATCCAAATCCATTTCACGAAGCATTCTAGAGCCGTTTGTCTTGACATCACCTGTGTAGAAGAGACGTTTTTTATCTGACTCTACAAGTACTGTGCTTCCGCCAATGACATGACCTGACTCTCTTAATTCAAAAGTTGCATTCCCTTTAGTGATCTTTTGTTTGAAACCTATCTCTTTGGCATTTCTCATCATGTTGTTTACTTCAGGTAAATCAAAGGAATGAGCATTTTTTTCAATCTTTAACATATCGTTAATCAATAACTTTGAGAGATCAAATGTTGGAGGGGTGGCATAAACCTCTTTGTTGCCGCTGACAAAAAGGGACGGAACGTTTCCTGAATGATCCAAATGTGCATGTGTGATAATAATTGCATCCAAATCTTTTGGCTTTACATGAAGTGGATATTGTGGAGGGGTTCCTCTTCTTCCAAACATTACTCCATAATCCAGTAATAATTTTGTCCCATCGCAATTTACCAAAAAGCCCGATCTGCCGACTTCATTGGCGGCACCTAAAACTTTAACATCCAAGAATAAAATCACATTTTATCTACGTTAAAACCTTCGCAAGTGCTGCCCGATCACCATGCCTACTGTACCATCTACAAAAGCTTTAATTAGCGTAAGCTAAGATTCGATCCTCATGGGAAGAAGCTTCCAAGAATGGTTAGGACAGCAAGATCAAGCAGTCGTCACTAAAACACGTGCTGGTGATGAGGCAAACAAACCACTCCTTAACCAATTAAACTGGATTTGGGTTAACAATCTGATGAATCAGAAAGCAGACCTCAATCCCTCTTCAGCGGAACTACTTGACTGGGTCACATCTGGTCAGATAGACGCAATGAGAAAATAAACGTGCATAACACGTTATCTTTTTGTTTTTTAATTTTTTTAAATCTAGATTCTGCGCATGTATTTTGGCTCGATCATTTTCATAACAGGGTTATGAATTTCAATCATGGTTTAAATAGCCTGCAATCAATCTAACTTTGTAATGCCAATAGCAATACTACCAGACATTGATGAACAAAGATGTATCGGATGTGCACTATGTGTAGAAATCTGTACAACACTTGGTCCCGATGTCCTTAGAGTAAAACCTGTTGAAGGCTGGAAGAGAGGTAAGGCATTTGTCTTTTACCCAGAAAGATGTATTTCTGATGGTGCATGCATAGGTGTGTGTCCAACAAAATCAATCTTTTGGATGAGACCAATGAATTACACAGCTGGACAACCAGTACCTCTTCACAAAAACGGTATCTTCATCAAAGGTTGGGCCGAAGACGCAGCCCTATAAGCAGCATCTTTAGCACATTCTTTTTTCTTATTTTTCATTATGCAAAGGTATCTCTGTGATCTCTTTTGGTAAACTCTTTACAAAATGTTTGAGAAATTCATCCTCTTCATCATAGTGTATCTCTAAAAATTTATTGTTGGCAAAGAAATCATTCCATGTTTTTTCAAATACTGGTGATTCACTTGGCGCAAACTTTAATCTAGCTGTCTCATGATGTGCTGCTGGAAAAATATCTGATATCTCAATTGGTATTAATCCCAACAATGGATTATATTGACAGACTTGGAATGATTCAAAATCTTTGATCTTCTTTTTCAACCCTACATACTGCCAAGAAAGATATCCCGGTTTTGTACCAGTCTCTTCGATGATGATTATCTTCTTCTTCTTTGATTTGAAATTCCTAACCATTCTATGAAACGATTGAACCTCTGGTCTGTATTGATCCTCTCTATCAAATAAAAAGATGGCTTTTTTCTTAAATTTTGGAGTGCCCTGAGCGAGAAATTCTTGATTTTGAGTCATTACATCAATGATCTCAAATAATTTCGGATGAGCTCTTGCCTTTTTAATCACATACTCCCATAACCTCCCCTCGTGGATTGCTTGTTTTACTTTGTCTACTTCTAGCTTGATTGCATGTAGGTTGTGAATTGCCAGCTGATTGATCTTTTCAGTAGCTTCTAGTTGAGTAAACTCATCAGGAGTATACTTTGAACATATTTCACAATTACACGGGAATACCGAAATATCTGATAAATGCCTAGTGCCATCATCTGTAATGTATCTTAGCTGTTTTGCATATAGCATGTATGAGGCAGAATCAAATGTGTCACAACCTAGTGCTACTGCAAACGGTATTGTGAGAGGGTGTCCTGCACCAAAAAGATGTAGCGGAATTGAATGCGGCATCTGTTTTTTTGCAGCAATTATCATCTGGGCTAACAGTTTATACTCGTATGACTCCATAAATTCAACTGGACTTCCCAGTGCAAGCATTTGAAAGCCCATATCCACTAAACTCTTTGTAGATTTTCCAACCAAATCAAAGTGTTCTCCGCCTTGAATTGGTCCAATCCATATTTGACCATTATCTGCCCTTCCATCTATGGTCTCTTTTGAAACTTTTAGTGTGTGGTTTACATATTCTTCTGCTTTTTTTATTGGCATCCCATACCCTGTCGGCTTGTCTAATGGAATGGCAAAGTCTGTCATAATCCTTTTTTCAAAGTCAGCCATATCATAAGGTGTTACCCCGACGTCTCCATACTCTAGAACTTGGTATCCTCCAGAGTCTGTCATGACTCCACCATCAAAATCAATTATCTTGTGAATTCCTTTTTCAATGGCCTGACTCTCATAATTATTTTTTGTAATGTATGCATTAGTAATTACTAAATCAAAACCTATCTCTTTAATTTTCTTAGATGCGATCGTCTGTTTGACAGGATGAATTACAGGTACATATGCTGGTGTCTCAATTTTTCCATGGTTGGTGTATAGTGTACCAATCCTTCCAGCTAAATCAGTTTTTGAGATCTCAAACAAGTAATTACACAAATTCAAAGGTGTTATTTAATCAATCAGCAAAAAATTTTCCAAAATCGTTATTTTTTCTCACCAGATCAAGCCAATCTATATCCTCACCCTCACTCCTACCTGTGATTGTATCAATTATTTTTTCTGCTGTCTCCTCAACTGTTCTACTACTAACATTAATCTGAAATGTCTTTACTCCAAATCTAGCTATTGCATCATTTGCAATGATACCTAGAATTTCACTGCCTGCATTGTCTTGAATTTTTTTATCAGAATATCCTCTATCTTTATACACTGCAATCAAATCATACGGGCTTCTTCTTAGTACTATTGCTATCTTTATTTGATTCTCATCTATAACGTATGGCGCCAAGTGTCCCACGATTATATCACTCCCCAAAATTTTCTGCCTCATTATCTCCCCAAGTTTTACAACATCTATGTCATTTGTACTGCTGCCATTTTCTTCCCCAAACAGTCCAGAATCTTTTGCAACCTCGTTGATATCCAAAACTGATAATTTCATCTTTTGTGCAATTTGCTGTGAAATTGTATGCTTTCCAACTCCTGGATTGCCTGTAATTACTATACCCATGATTCTAATCATGATCAACTAGATTAAACGATTTCTGTAATACTAATAAGTAGAATTAGATTCTTGATGGTATTGCAGATTGGCTTACTTGGAAAAGCAAATGTTGGTAAATCCACATTCTTCTCAGCAGCAACACAAACACCAGTTGCATCAGGAAATTTTCCCTTTACAACAATTGAACCCAACGTAGGAGTAGCATATCTCAAAGCAGATTGTGCCTGCAAACATTTCAAGATCAAACACAACAATGAATTATGTGTAAACGGCACTCGTCTAATCCCTGTAAAACTCATTGATGTTGCAGGACTAGTTCCTGGAGCACATCAAGGTAAAGGATTGGGAAATCAATTCCTTGATGATGCACGACAGGCCCAAGTTTTAATCCATGTTGTTGATATTGCAGGAACTACAGATATCCAAGGACAACCTGTTTTAGCTGGAACACATGACCCATTAGAAGATGTATCTTTTGTGCAAGATGAATTTGATCAATGGTTTGCAGATATTCTAAAAAGAGAATGGGACAAGATTACCCGAGAGATTGATCAAAAACGAGCAAAACTAACTGATGGCATTGCAAAAAGATTTTCTGGGTTGGGAATAAAAGATTTTCAAGTACACCAGGTTCTTCAAAAATTAGACCTCATGACTAAAAACCCAAAGGAATGGGAAGAAGATGACATTGAAACTTTTGTCAAAGAACTCAGAAAAAAAACAAAACCTATGGTTATTGCAGCAAACAAAGCAGATCTCTGCAAAGACCTTGATATAATTAAAAAAATTCCTGAAGGTGCAATTTTATGCAGTGCTGAAACTGAGTTGCTTTTGCGAAAGGCATCAAAGGCAGGAATCATAAATTATTTTCCCGGTGATACAGAATTCACACTTGTTGATGGAAAGGAGATCCAGCCTCCACAACAAAAGGCACTAGATCTGGTGAGATCTGTTTTCTCAAAGATTCAATCAACTGGTATTCAAAAAATTTTAAACACTGCCGTCTTTGATTCATTAAAATTTATTGTAGTATACCCTGTAGAGGATGAGACAAAACTAACTAGCAAAGACGGCGTTATCTTACCTGACACAAAACTGGTTTCACAGGATTCTACTGCCAAAGATCTGGCAGAACTAATTCATGCAGATATTGCAAAAGGGTTTTTGCATGCAATAGATTGTAAAACAAAGCAAAGAATTAGTGGAGATCAGAAACTCAAAAATGGTGATGTAATCAAAGTTGTCTCTACATCAAGTCGTGGTTGATATGCTAGGATTGGGAATTGAAAGCACTGCTCACACATTTTCTTGTGCAATAATTGAAAAACACAAAAAGAAAGGAAAAATTCTTTCAGATATCCGCAGAATCTATCGTCCTGAGGATGGAGAAGGAATTCATCCACGTGAGGCATCTCGCCATCATGTTGAGAACAGTTCTTTGGTTCTCTCTGAGTGCCTTCAAGAAGCTAATGTGACAGTCAAAGACCTAGATATCATCTCGTATGCAGCAGGACCTGGTTTGGGTCCATGTTTACGCGTTGGTGCCATAGTTGCCAGATCCCTTGCATCTTTTTACAAAATTCCAGTATATCCAGTAAATCATGCAATTGGACACATTGAGTTGGGAAAACTGCTAACTGGCTCAAAGAATCCTCTGGTGCTTTTAGTTTCAGGAGGTCACACCATGATCTTGGCGTTTCTGGATAAACAATGGAGAGTATTTGGCGAAACACTAGATATCACTTTAGGCCAACTGCTAGACCAATTTGGACGCTCAATTGGATTTGCATCTCCATGTGGAAAAAATATTGAAGAGCTTGCATCGACATCCTCAAACTATGTGGTCTTGCCATATTCTATAAAAGGCAACGATGTCTCTTTCTCTGGATTGTTATCTGCAACAAAGTCTGTTGCAGCACAAAGCAAGACAGATGCTTGTTATTCACTTCAGGAGACTGCATTTGCCATGATCAGTGAGGCAGTAGAACGTGCTTTATCATTTACCGGTAAAAAAGAATTGATGGTTGTTGGAGGAGTAGCAGCTAATCAGCGGCTATCTGAAATGTTAAAGGATGTTTGTAAGAGACACGGTTCCAAATTTTTTGTTGTCCCACTACGATATGCCGGAGATTGTGGAAGTCAAATTTGTTGGACTGGCATGCTAGAGTCACAAACAAAACCTGGTGTAGAACTAAAAGATACGTTTGTTACCCAGTCTTGGCGACTAGATTCTGTTGTGGTAGATTACTGACTTTTGCTTTGGTCAATGGTTTGTACAATAATTTTAAACCAACTCTTGGTATTGAAAACTCCAAACTTGAAAGTTTGCTCATTACCCTCATCTATTTTCGCAGTAAAACATACCTTTTTTATAAACAACCCCTCCTTCCATGTTTTGCTTACTTTCTCTAATGGAACATCCAAGACGGTATCTCCAAAATGTTTAGAGAAATCCATTATCCTTGCATTGGTTTTATCAAAAGCTAATCTCTTGTTTGTTAATGTTAGAATTCCTGCACCTAGATTATCTTCACTACAGTCTTCTTGCTTGATTCGTTTTTCCCCCTTTTCCATGATCAATTTTTATTGAATTCCTGTGGATATAATGTTAATGAAATTAGTCAAAAAAGGCGCCGAAGCAGATCTCTATCAAACCAAATGGCAAAACTCTAATGCAATATATAAAATTAGAAAAATTAAAACTTATAGAAACCCTTCACTTGATTTAAAAATTCGTAAACAAAGAACCATCAAAGAGTCTCAGATGCTCTCTCTGGTAAAGTCATTTGGAATACCTGCACCACTAGTTTATTTTGTGAATTTAGCCAAAACCATGATAGTCATGCAGAATATTCCTGGTATACCTGTACATGATTTGCCAGAATCAAAAATTATCAAACTATCTGAGAATATTGGAAGACTAGTAGGCACTTTACACAAAAACGGAGTAATGCACGGTGATCTAACTACTTCGAATTTTATTTGGTTCCAAAATACCGTATTTGTAATTGATTTTGGACTGTCTCAAATCTCAACAAAGCCCGAAGATCACGCAGTTGACTTGAGATTGATTAAAGAAATTCTAAACAGCGCACATGCAAAAATAATGTTATCTTCATGGAAAAATTTCTTAAATGGATACAAATCCATTGTTGGCCATGCCTACTGTACCAAAATAACTAAACTAGTCTCAGAAATAGAGAGTCGGGGAAGGTATGCACAAGTCGTTTGATCTATTTTTTGTATCATCTAATAATCACAAATACCAAGAAGCAAAGATTATTCTCAACTCCCTAGGAATTAATTTAGGATTTCTAAAATCTAATTTAGAAGAAATTCAATCAGACTCTCTTAATGATATTGCAATGATCAAGGCAAGGGATGCATTTTCTAAATTTAAAAAACCCATCATTGTTGAAGATGATGGTTTATTCATAGATTCGATTGGCGGATTTCCAGGTCCATACTCGTCATATGTTATTAGAACAATTGGGAATAGAGGAATTCTTGATCTGCTAAAAAAAGGTGACAGTGAAGATAACAGAGAAGCAAAATTTGTCTCAATTATCACTTATTGTGACAAAACAGTCTTGCAGTCATTTGAAGGAAAATTGAGCGGACAAATATCCAAAACTCAGAAAGGGAAAGGTTGGGGGTATGATCCTATTTTTATTCCAAATGATTCGACAAAGACGTTTGCTCAAATTAATAATAAAAATAAACTCTCTCACAGGTATAATGCATTAAAAAAATTTTCTAAATGGTGGCAGCGGGATTTACACAAGCAGAAATAAAACGATCAATAAATCTCTCTTTGTTTTGCAGTATTGAAATTCTTGAAATAACACTCTCATCCATTATTGAAAAAATTTTGCTTTGTTTTGCAATCTCTTCACTAAAACTTTTTATTTCTTCCATCTCCAACATGTTGTCGTGTTCTAATCTGTTTGTTGAGCGCCCAATGTGCATGTATGATTTGATTTCAATAAAATGAGGACTTGCTTTTCTAAACATTTGAGCAAATGCTGGAATTGATTCTTTCTGGTCGTTATAATTTCTAATCAAAGTTATTCTCAAGACAGTTCTTGTTTTCAAATCTTTTAGCATACCAAGTGTTCTGTTCCATCTCTCCCATGAATCGTTATATCTTGGTTTGTTTATTCTCATAAATGATTCCGAGTCTGCAGCATTTGTTGATAGATACAACTGTGTTGGCAATGCATCCTCGTCTTGTAATCTTTGGATCATGTCTGGTTCTTGTCCATTAGTTACAAGAAAAATTGATTTTGTTGCCTCAAATGTTTTTAGATATTTTATCAGTTCTGGAAGCTTGGGGTACATTGTAGGTTCTCCAGAAAGTGAAATTGCATAATGGGCAGGTAGTAATGATTCATCTAATCTTTGTTTATCGTTTCTTGAATCTCCATAAAATCCGTTGATTAGTTTCTTCCTTTCAGCCATCAGCTTTGTTAAAATTTGTTCAGGTTCTGCAACTTGTTCAGGTTTCATTTTCACTGAATCATAAAATTCCATTGGCCTCCAACAATACACACATCTGTTTTCACAGTACATGCCGGCAGGAGAAAACTCCATACATCTATGGGTGGAAATTCCGTAAAATTTGTGTTTGTAACAATTTCCTTCATGTTTGAATGATTTTTTCGTCCAATGGCAGAGCCCTACAGTTGAGTGGTCTGCAACTCCATATTTTGCTTTTTTTAATTGCGCAGCTATTGCAGGCTTGATCTGAAGTAACTCTTCTTCTTCTTCCTCTACTGTCTCTCCGGAACAACTCATGATTAGGATATTCTTCTCATTTACTTAAATTGATCGGGTTTTTTGCCCAACACGGAAACTCTGCTTAAACAATTGATATTTCCAGTCTATTCTAGAGTGAGGTTTAATAACTGGATCCTCAACGTATTTTTAGATATTGAAAAAAATAATACATTCGTTATCATTTCTACTGTTACTTGTAGCCACACTAACTAGTGTGCCAATTAACCCTGTTTTTGCCGTTGATGATTTGGATAATGATGGCGTTGAAGACTCTTTAGATGCTTGCCCTAATTTACAAGAAGATTATGAAGGAACAATTGATGGCTGCCCATCAAATTTTGTTCCATGGTATGATGAAGATTATGATGGGATTGAAGATCATATTGATCAATGCCCAAATTTGAAAGAACAATACAACAAGTTCCAAGATGATGATGGCTGCCCTGACATACTTCCAGTAGAGGGATCTAGTGTGGGAGCACCAGATTCTGACGGTGATGGATTTATTGACATAGTCGACTTGTGTCCAAACCAATCTGAAACATTCAACGGTGTTTTAGATAGAGACGGCTGTCCTGACACTTATGGTTCTGGTGATAGAGATTTAGATGGCGTTTTAGATTTTATCGATGAGTGTCCTCTAAGTGCAGAGACTTACAACAAATTCCAAGATGATGATGGCTGTCCTGATGCAATCAATGATTCAAATTTTGTAGATACTGATAATGATGGCATTCAAGATAAAATCGATTTGTGTATTAATGAACCCGAAGTGTACAATGGTTATAGAGACACTGATGGTTGTCCTGATGTTGCATTGGATTTCTCATCGTTTGATGATGCAGACGGTGATGGAATAGCTGATCAGTTTGATATTTGTCCTGATCATCCTGAAACTTTTAATCGTTTTGCAGATTATGATGGTTGCCCAGATAAGATTCCTCTCTTTGATGGTACATCAAATGATGTAGATGGTGATAGAATTATAGACGCTGATGATTTTTGTCCTCTAGATCCTGAGAGATACAACGGCTATCAAGACGATGATGGTTGCCCCGATATTCCTCCTTATTCTAATGATGTTGATTCAGACCTTGATGGTATTCCTAACAGTATTGATCAATGTCCTCAGGTAAAAGAGACGTACAACAAATTCCAAGACCACGACGGCTGTCCAGACTTTGTAAGTGCCAACAAAGCAATTCCTGATACTGACGGCGATGGAATTAATGATTATTCAGACTTGTGTCCAAACCAACCAGAAACCTTCAACAGCGTGTTTGATAGAGACGGATGTCCAGACAATGTTGATTCTGGTGACAGAGACTTGGATGGGGTTTTAGATTATTTGGATGCTTGTCCACTTGCTGGGGAGACATACAATAATATCCAAGACGATGACGGCTGCCCTGATGATGTGTATGGATTATCGGGATTGGACTTTGACAGTGATGGTATTTATGATTTAAATGATAAATGTCCTCTAGAACCTGAAACTGTAAATGGTTATCAAGACCATGATGGTTGTCCTGATGATTCGGTATTGGATAGTGATGGCGATGGAATTCGTGATACACTAGATTCATGTCCTTCAACTTTGGAAACATGGAATCGTCATCAAGACCATGATGGTTGTCCTGATGATTTATCTGAACCAGATTCTGATTTTGATGGAATTCTAGACTCTGTGGACCAATGTCCTCTAGACAGAGAAAGATACAATGGTATAGATGATGATGATGGCTGCCCTGATTACCCTGACTTTGTTACTACATTTGATACGGACTTTGATGGAATAGATGATGATTTTGACTTGTGTCCGCTAGTCTCTGAAACTTATAATAAATTCCAAGATAGTGATGGCTGTCCTGATTATTTAGGTGATAACAGGCAAACCCCAGATACTGATGGTGATGGAATTAATGATTACAATGACAATTGTGCAAACCAGCCAGAAACGTATAATGGTATTTTAGATAGAGACGGCTGCCCTGATGATCAAATGTCAAAGCATGATAGGGATGAAGATGGAATCCCAGATGTAATTGATCAATGTCCAAATGCTAAAGAGGCTTGGAATAAATTCCAAGACGATGATGGCTGTCCTGACTCTATAGCAGAATCCTCTGTTGTAGATTCAGATAATGATGGAATTGATGATGTTTATGATGATTGCCCGCTAGTTACTGAAAACTATAATGGTTATCAAGACGATGACGGCTGCCCTGATGTTAATAATGTTCAACCTGATTCTGATGGTGATGGAGTCCCAGATGTAATGGATGTATGTCCAGAACAAGATGAAATTTGGAATAAATATGCAGATTATGACGGCTGCCCTGATACCATTCCAATTGGAAATACTGTATATGATAATGACAAGGATGGAATACATGACGAATTTGATTCATGTCCAAACGAAAAAGAGACTTGGAATAAATACAATGACCATGATGGCTGCCCTGATATAGTACCAGAACAATCCCGATACAAGCATGATGCTGATTTGGATGGTATTATTAATGAAAATGACACATGTCCATTAGAGCCTGAGGATTATGACGGTGACCGAGATTCTGATGGTTGTCCTGACCCATTGGAGTGACAAAGAATGCAAAAACATTATCTTTTAGGTTTTATGCTTTTACTTGTATCAACTATTGGTATGATGCCAACTGGTATTTTTGCTACAAGTGAGATTGATACAGATAATGACGGAGTACCAAACAATTTGGATCAGTGTCCTCACCTTCTAGAGGACTATGATCCACAGTATGGTAATAACATTGACGGCTGTCCTGCAGACTTTGTTCCATGGTATGATTCTGATTATGACGGAATACAAGATCATCTCGATGACTGTCCTACTGTAAAGGAGACGTACAACAGATTCCAAGATAGTGATGGTTGCCCTGATCTGTTACCTGATAGTATTACAGGTATAATAGATTCTGACGGTGATGGTTATCCTGATTTTTTGGATAATTGCCCAACCCAGCCAGAGATACTTGATGGAATTGATGATGATGGCTGTCCTGATGATGCTTTGATTGATAAGGATTCTGATCAAGATGGAATTGTTGATTCTCTTGATGCTTGTCCTCTAGAACTTGAAACTTATAACAAATTCCAAGATGATGATGGCTGTCCTGACTCATCATATCTGTCAATCTCACAATACCAATTCCCTGACACTGATGGTGATAACATTGAGGATAGATGGGATCAGTGTATTAATGAGCCTGAAAATTATAATGATTTCTTAGATACAGATGGATGTCCTGACGTACCCGGAGTGACTTCTTTAAAAGTACCAGATGCAGATTATGATGGCATTGCAGATGATATAGATGACTGTCCAATGGATCGTGAAAATTACAATAAATTCCAAGACTCTGATGGATGTCCAGACGTATTGCATCTTACCACTACTGGTGATGCTGATGGTGATAATATTTTAGATAAAAACGACTCTTGTCCATTTAGTTCTGAAACCTACAACAAATTCCAAGATGATGATGGCTGTCCGGATTATGTTGCAGATAACAATTTTGCATATGATACTGATGGTGATGGAATATTTGACAATTTAGATCACTGTCCAAACCAGCCAGAAACGTATAACAATATTTTAGACACAGATGGATGTCCTGATCAAAACCCATTTGATTTAGATTCTGATGGTGATGGCATTATAGACTCTCTTGATGCTTGTCCTCTAGAACTTGAAACTTATAACAGATTCCAAGATGATGACGGCTGTCCTGACTCATCATATCAGCCAATCTCACAATACCAATTCCCTGACACTGATGGTGATAACATTGAGGATAGATGGGATCAATGTATTAATGAGGCAGAAAATTATAATGGTTTCCTAGATACTGATGGCTGCCCTGATGTTATGGGAACATCTGCAGGAGATGTACTTGATAGTGATTATGATGGACTAGCAGATCATTTGGACGCTTGTCCTACACTAGCTGAAAGATACAACAAATTCCAAGATGATGATGGTTGTCCAGACAGTGTTGTTCATCAAACCCTTGGTGACTCTGATGGTGATGGAATATACGATGATCTAGATCAGTGTCCTCAGATAAAAGAGATTTACAACAAATTCCAAGATAGTGACGGCTGCCCTGATTACATATCAGACAATAAATCTGCTGCAGATTCTGACGGTGATGGATATGATGATTTCTTTGACAGCTGTCCAACACGAGCAGAGACATTTAATGGAATTGATGATAGTGATGGTTGCCCAGACCAAATCTCATCTAATTTAGACTCTGATGGTGATGGCATTGTAGATATTCTTGATGCTTGTCCTCTAGAACTTGAAACTTATAACAAATTCCAAGATAGTGACGGCTGTCCTGATTTATTATATCAGCCAACCTCACAATACCAATTCCCTGACACTGATGGTGATAACATTGAGGATAGATGGGATCAGTGTATTAATGAGGCAGAAAATTATAATGATTTCTTAGATACTGATGGATGTCCTGACGTACCTGGTGCTGAATCAACTGTTCCTACCTATGCAGATTCTGACGGTGATGGATACCCAGATGTGACTGATTCATGTCCGACAAGCTCAGAAACTTGGAACAAGTATCTGGACTGGGACGGCTGCCCTGATACTGCTCCAGAACAACAAAGGTTTGTCCATGATGATGATTTAGATAATATTATCAATAATGACGATCTGTGTCCTCTTGAACCTGAGGATTATGATGGTGACCGTGATTTTGATGGTTGTCCCGATGATCCCTAGTCCTCTTTAATTCCTATTTTTAAAAGAATCAATTTAACGTGAGACTTAATAAATACTTGATAATAACGATTGTCAGGTAGATAATGAAAAAACAGTATATTTTAGGATTTTTGCTTTTACTTGTATCAACTATTGGCATGATGCCAACTAGTGTATCTGCTAATGATAAAATTGATACAGATGGTGATGGAGTGCCAAACAGTCTTGATCTTTGCCCTCACCTTCTAGAGGACTATGACCCACAGTATGGTAATAACATTGATGGCTGTCCTGCAGACTTTGTTCCATGGTATGATGTTGATTCTGATGGAATACAAGATCACCTAGATGGTTGTCCTACTGTAAAGGAGACTTACAACAGATTCCAAGATGAGGATGGATGTCCTGATCTATCCCCTGATGGTGTTAAAGGTATTATAGATTCTGACGGTGATGGCTATCCTGATTTTTTGGATAAATGCCAAACCCAGCCAGAGATATTTAATGGAGTTGATGACGGAGATGGTTGTCCCGATGACGCTCTAGCTCAGACAGATTCTGATCAAGATGGAATTTCTGACTCTTTTGATTCTTGTCCTCTAGAACCTGAAACCTACAACAGACTTCAAGATGATGATGGATGTCCTGACTCGTCTGATTTGATAATCTCACAATATCAATTCCCTGATGTTGATGGTGATAACATTGATGATAGATGGGACCAATGTATTGATGAACCAGAAAATTACAATGGATTTCTAGATTGGGATGGCTGCCCTGATGCCTTTGGTTCAGATTCTAATACACTAATTGATTCTGATTATGATAGTATTCTTGATTCAGTTGATGTATGTCCATTAGAACGTGAGAATTTTAACAGATTCCAAGATGATGATGGCTGCCCTGATGAAATTGAGTTTGCAGTTACAGGTGACTCTGATGGTGATGGAATTTTAAATCAATTTGATACCTGTCCTCATTCCAAAGAAACTTTTAATCAATATCAAGATGAGGATGGTTGTCCTGATTTTATTGCAGATAACAAATCAACATTTGATTCTGACGGTGATGGAATAATTGACAAGTTAGATCATTGTGCAAACCAGCCAGAAACGTATAATGGTATTTTAGATTCTGATGGATGTCCTGATAGTAATGATGCTGCACTTGACTCTGATATGGATGGAATAAACGATGCCTCTGATGCATGTCCACTAGAAGCTGAAACTTATAACTTTTTCAAAGATGGTGATGGCTGTCCTGATTCCTCTGACTCTATAGTCCCTTCTTACATATTCCCTGACGTTGATGGTGATAACATTGATGATAGATGGGATCAGTGTATTGATGAGCCTGAAAATTATAATAATTTCCTAGATACTGATGGCTGTCCTGATGTTACAGGATTTTCAAAATCTGCTTTGCCTGACTCTGATTATGACGGAATCCCAGACGAATTTGATGTGTGTCCTACACTTCGTGAAAGATATAATCAATTCCAAGACGATGATGGCTGTCCTGACACTATATCTTATGATTCATTTAATGATGCTGATTTTGATGGAATAACTGACAATGTTGACCAGTGTCCTGCTGCTAGAGAGACCTACAACAAATTTAATGACGAGGATGGCTGCCCTGATCTAATTTTTGATAATAGACTAACTATGGACTCTGATGGTGATGGAATAAATGATACTGTTGATTTATGCCCTGCCCAACTTGAGACATTTAATGGATTCCAAGACGATGACGGCTGTCCTGATAAGATTGTATTTACACTTGATTCAGACATGGATGGAATTGTAGATATTTCTGATGCTTGTTTACTAGAACCTGAAACCTACAACTTTTATCAAGACGAGGATGGCTGCCCTGACTCAATTGACATTATCACTCAATCATTTATCTTTGCTGATACAGACGGTGATGGAATTGATGATAGAAAAGACGCATGTCTTAGCGAGCAAGAAAATTTTAACGGATATCTAGACTGGGACGGTTGCCCAGACACACTAGTACCACCATCAACTGCCACTGTAAGACCAGACTCTGATGCTGATGGATACTATGATACAATTGATGCTTGTCCAAATAATCCAGAAACATGGAACAAGTACAATGACCATGACGGCTGTCCTGACACTGCTCCAGAACAACAAAGGTTTGTCCATGATGATGATTTAGATCACATTATCAATGATGAGGATCTGTGTCCTCTTGAACCTGAGGATTATGACGGCGACCGTGATTTTGATGGCTGCCCTGACTCCTAGAGGAGTATCTGTCAATATTTTTGAGATACTAAATATATCGAGTTTGTAAAGTTATAACATGCTTCCAAAATTTTCCAGTCGAGCGTTTTTAGCACCTATGGCAGGAGTAAGTGATCCAGCACTTCGTTTACAATGCAAAAAAATGGGTGCTGGACTAGTTGTTACAGAATTTATAAACATTCATAGTGTTATTGCAAAAGAGAGTCAACTCAAAGAAAGAATGAAGACCATTCAAGAGTTTATTGAATATTCTGATGAAGAGCGCCCTCTTTCAATCCAGTTGTTTGGATCTGATCTTTTAGCATTAGAAAAGGCAGCACAAATTGTAGAGCCATATTTTGATATTATTGATTACAACATGGGCTGTCCTGCACCCCACATTACTCAACAAATGGCAGGCGGTGCTTTACTGCAAGAAGTTAATTTAACTCAGCAGATTTTTAGTACTCTAGTAAATGCCGTAAAAAAACCTGTAACATTAAAAATTCGTTCAGGAGTTACTGATGCTAGTAAATTTCTCTTTAGGGAAATTGCAGAAATTGCAGAAGATGAGGGAATTGAAATGATTACTCTTCATCCAAGAACTGTGAGTCAGGGCTATTCTGGAACTGCTGATTGGGATTTGATTAAAGAACTAAAAGAAATTTCTAGTATTCCAATTGTTGGAAATGGTGATATTACAACTCCTCAAGATGCTAAAGATATGATTGATAACACTAATTGTGATTATGTTATGATTGGCAGAGGTGCAATGGGAAATCCATTTATCTTTGAACAAATTAATGATTTTTTAAAGACCAACTCTTACAAGGAATATTCATTCAAAGACCGGTTGGATTCTTTTTTTGATTATTTGCATCTTTCAGGTCAGTATAAAATTAAATTTGCAAATATAAAGTCCCAAGCCATGAGATTTACCAAAGGAGTCAAGGGAGGCTCAAAACTTCGCTCTAAAATCACTCTTTCTAGAAATATTGAGGAGCTAGAGAAGATTATGCGTTATACATCTGTCCTGCCTTAGTATCTCATGCTGGCTCAAATCTACTTTATTTGTTTATAATACTGAAATTTTATATTGAACTTTTAGCGGTTTGGACTATTCTTATATATTTCAAGAGTGTATTTTAAGCATGAAAATAGGAGTCGGATCATAATGGCAACAGCTTATGTTCTCATAAACTGTGAGCTAGGTTCTGAAGAATTAGTTATCTCAGAACTCAAATCCATCGAGGGTGTTGTTGAAGTACATGGTACCTTTGGGGCATATGATATTTTGGCCAAAGTCAAATCCAGTCAAGTTGAAGCATTACGAGAGACTATAACTTGGGAGATTAGAAAAATCCCAAAAATTCGTTCAACACTGACATTAATGGGTATTGGAGATCAGCCATGATTCATTTGCAACAACAACAACAGCAGTCATATGCTTTTATACTCAAATTGCAATACTGTACCATCCCTTCAAAATATGTCCCCTAAAGGGATAACGCCCTGAGAGGGATATACTCACCCTCTCAGCAGTTAATTTTTAATTAATTTGTACACCTATAACTTTGATAAAAGAAAATGATTAGAGGGCTTCAGAACCACTCTTTTTAGATGCGATATTTAGAACGCTATCTACGCTGGATACAATGATAATTCCATCTCCGCCTTTTCCTGTATAAGCTGCATCTGCAATTGCTGTGGAAATCTTTTCAACATTAGAGTCATCTACGATTGTACTAATCGTAGCAACTTCATTGTATTCTGCAGTTACAGTACCGGTTCCTCTGCCAGATCTAATCTCTTGTCGAGCTCCTGAACCTCTACCTTTTCCTTCCAGAACGGTAAATCCTCCCACAATATCATTTATTGCTTCAGTTACTGCGCCAATCTTGGTTATTTGGACAGTTGCATCAATTCGTTTCATTTGCATTCATTTTTTTGTATTATTTAAAAAAGATCATATGTTTTTATTCAAATTTTATGATACTATGGAATTTGATTGGTTATATCATAATCCTCTGTCCTTTTTAGTATCAAAGAAGAATAAAATTATGAAAAATGATGAAAAAAGATCTCATAGGCTTAACTATCTCTTGAAATGTTACCTGATAAATCCTAAAGAAAATGATCTATATCAAAGAGCAAAGCAAATGGGCGTCACTGATTCTACTGCAAAAGATTACATTAGAACAGTCATAATCCAAGCACGAAAAATTTGTACACAATAGCTTTTTAACATATATTCATAAATAATCAGTTAGGAAGAAAATATACATGACAGATCCACTGTTGGATGATGCAAAGGCTCTCTTGGATAAGGATTTTGGAGATGATAGAATTCTAAAGCAAATTTGTAGAGCTTGTGAACATAATGAAATACTTAGTAACTATGAGAGAAATTATGTTAAAAAGTTGGCTGAAAAGCATCTGAGTAAAAAACCAGAATTTATTCAAATCTCTGATCAAGAGAAATCCACGATTCCCGATATTGTGATTCCTAGTACACAACAAAGTATTCAAACACAAACGTTTTCAACTAAGTCAAGAAGATCTTTTTTAAAACGAAAAAGTAAAAAAGTCAAATTTGGTATTGGTGTATTGGTATTGATAGTTATAATTGCAGCAGCAATATCTTTTAGTGGTTTTGCTAACGACACTTCTGGATCTGGTTCCCCTATTGCCCCGGGTCTGGGTCCATTATCTATTCAAACTGATTTGGAATCATACAACAACAAGGATTTGATTTCAATTAGTGGCACATCTGATACTAGTGGAGCTGTAACCCTCTCAATAGTAAATCAAAATAATGAACTTGTGTGGACTGAAGAAATCTCCTTAAAGAATGATGGGCGCTTTTCAACATTATCTATTGCAGGAGGTTCAGGTTGGGAACAATCTGGAACCTATACTATCAAAGTAAATAATGGTAAAGAAACAAAATCCAATGTATTTTCATTTGTTGTATAGCATACCCCCATCTCCTTCTAGTGTAAATCTATTCCTCATAATTTTTCTAGACACTAATTTCATCTAGTACTTGGGATAAATTGTGAATTTATTTTGTTTGTTTGTTTGTTTGTTTGTTTGTTTGTTTGTTTACCTAGTATTGTAATCATAAATCTCTGATGATATTTTCTAGTATCGCATATACTTTTCACTGATGTGTTTCAAAAATGTATGTTGTTGAATCTGGATTGGAGAAATCAGCATTATCCACTCTCTGATAAGTATAGATACTATTTTGCAGTAATGTTTTAGATATTCATGCAATTTCTCACATGTCATGCTTTGCCTTTTGCTGTATTGATTTTATCATTACAAATCCTCATAATTTCAGTATTAATCAAATTCTATGCGCAATTACCCAATCTGTGACTATTTACTGAAATATCATCATGCCATAAATGATCAGATCGCCTAAAATCACTTTTCTGCATGTAAATTTAGATTCATCAAAAAATATAATATTTTCTTCTTCCCTTTACGAATAAACCTGTTTTTAGATTTGCCAAAGCCTTTAGATGGGTTTGTTCTTTTATGGCATTCCTTTAAATCAACTGTTTACCTAACAGTATTTTTTAAATTCTTAACTAAATGATAAGAGACAAATTTAACAAGACTCGTTAATTTATCTGCAGAAAAATTCGTTCCCTGTTCCTTTGTATAATACAAAATACTCATTTTGATTTTTCCTATCTTTTTTTGCATTTAGGGCATCTTGATACATTTCAAAATGTTCTACTAGATACAACTGATCCCCTGGCTCTGCAAAATAATCTATCCCTACCAAATCAAATCCACTTTGAGGAGTTAAATTGATTTTTTGCTCCTCAAAAATATCTCTAGTCAATTTTAATGCAAACAAATCATTGATCATAAATCATTAGATTCTTTTCTTCTAATAATGCATGTAAATTGTGAACAGAACGATAAACATCTGATTCCTTCTTTGCTCCAGTACATACTAACTTTCCTGATGCAAACAACAATATCACAGTTTTTGGATCAACCATTCTATGAATAAGTCCTGGAAATTGTTCTGGTTCATACATGCTTCTAGCCAAAGTTCGAGCAGCTTTTTCCAAGTGGATTTTTCCACCAAGATTAATTGAAGCTACCATATTTTGAACCTTGATCACTGCATCATTTTTTATTTTGACTTTGCCTGTTCTTAATTTTTGAACAACTGTGTTGACAGCCTTTATTGCCATCTCTTCGGACTTGGCCCCTGTACATACCATTTTACCTGTTCTAAAAATTAGCGTTGCAGTCTTTGGTTTTGTTAACCTAAAGACAAGTCCTGGAAATTGTTCTGGATGGTATTCTGTATCTGGAAATTTTTTAGTAATTTCAACTAGATCAATTTTTTGTTCTACTGATGCTGATGCAACAACATTTTCAACACTGACAATAGGCTTTGTTTGAGGCATATCGAGGGACTTTATATATGCCCTTTATATATACTAGTCAAATTTTTTCCAAGTTTTGAAATTTCCTAATGATGTCCAATCCATTGGTAACGATATTCTTCATCAATGATATCTGCAATAATTTCATTGGTTTTGGTTTTTGGAATATTGACATCAAAGAATCCTAGTTGGCCTTTCCATGGAACTGAAATTCTTAATGGTTTTGCATTTTTTAGTAAAAATCCAAAAGTTTTGTTTTGAAATTTTTTTGATGCAAAATGAAATTTTTGATCCAGCTTAATTTCTTTTGCTGAATTATATTTTTTTACATCATAAATCTTGGCTTTTCCAATAATGGCACCTGTAACAAATTTTTTTTTAATTTTTAATCTTTTTGAATCATCAATTCTTATCTTTGATGGTGCATGAACTAAAAACTCTCCACGATAATTTGTATTCCAACTTCTTAATTCTATATTCTTTTTTCCTGAAATAACTAAATCAGCAAATGGTTGAGAAATCGAAAGACATTTCAAGATTTATTCTACAGCTGCTTTGATAAATTCACTTGGATTTTTACCCAACCCTTCAGGCAAATTTGTTATGCCACCATTCAAACTTTCAGTAACTATGCCTTTACTTGCTAGTACTTGGGCAGTCATCAGAGATGTGTTTCCAGCCATGCAAATTAATAATGACTTGCCCTTTGTACCTTTTAGGCTATTACTCATCTCTTCAGGAATTTGTCGTGTTGATAATAATTCATTGACGGTGCTAGCTTTTGGTATGGAAATTTTTTCTTTATCTACACCTAAAGATCTAGCAATGATCTCAATCCCTTCCTCTTTTGGAGTATATTGAGGATGGACCCAAATTATTTTATCATATTCTTGAACACTAGCTGCTGCCTCCTCTAAAGAAACTTGCATGCGCTTATTAGATGATAATGCTTTTAGGTTTTTTCTATATTTTTCTATGCCATCGGCAACTATTACTACAAATTTACCCTTATCTCCATCACTGACCATTTCTAAGATGGCATACAATGCAAGTGCAGTACTCTCACCAATATTGTGACCCTTTTCTACAAAAAATTTAAGCAAATGTTTTGCTTGCCCAAAATCTACTTCATGCTCAGCGGCATAGGCATCTGGATTATACAACTTTAGTCCCTCTGCTTTTGCTTTTGTTCTAATTCCTGCAACATCTTGACCTGGAATTGGAAACACTACGTGTATTGCCTTTTTCCCATATTTTTGATTCATGTAATCATTTAATCCTCCAGAGGTACCACCAGTTCCAAAGGAACAAACTAGTTTGTAATCTTGCAACGAGTCATCATTTTCATGTAATTGTTGGTCAATCTCTACAGATGTAATTTCCCTATGAGCTTCAATGTTTAATGCATTATCGTATTGTTCTGGACAAAAACAATTATAAATTTTTGAAAGCAATTTTGCTAAATTGATTATGTCTTGCGCTGCCAATAATGTTTCAACTTTAGAAATTGTTTTATCATAAATTGTAGGATCAAAACCCAATTCTACTAGCTGAGATCGAATATTCACTGCAGTTGCTTTTGCAGTTAGTGCATCAGCATCACTATCTTTCATTCCTGGAGCAGGACAAATATCCATGTCCAGATCCATTATTCTAATATTTTCATTTCTTAATTCTTCAAATACTCCCTCTTGTAATTTTCTTGAAACCAGCGAAACAACACTCAACCCTATCTTTGACATTTGTCCAAGTGCTATTCCAAAATTTCCTGATGTTGCCTCAATTATTGTTTGATCGCTTTTGAGCTTTCCAGTTTTGATTGCATCATGAAGAATATGGATTGCTGGTCTGATCTTGATCGAACCTGATACTAGGTCTGCATCGAATTTTCCATATATTTTTAAATCTAAATCTGAAATATCCAACTTGTAGAGATCTTTTGCACATTGCTTGAAATCATCTGTAAGATCAGTCAGCGGTGTCGCATTGACTATTTTTCCTTCTTTTAAATGTGGAATCTTACTCCAAACCTCTGTTTCAAATTTTTCTAATAATGCTTTATCAATATCGTTTTCTGACATGCTTTTCTCTATGTGTAGTCAATTTTTTACTCTTATAAAATATCTGATAGAAATGAAACTGTTTGATTCCTAAATCACACATCTAAAATGCCAATTACCTTATTTGGTATCTCCTTTAATCTACTGACTGCCACAGTCTTTTCATATCCCAAATGTCTTAGATTATTAGCTATGGCAGTAGCTCTGAACGTATTTGAGCCTAGTCCTAATGCAATCATACTAATTCCCAATCCCTTAAATGACTTGGTCATATTTCTGACTGCCTGAGGATCTGATGGTTCTCCATCAGTCAATGTTAGAAAAATATTTGGTCTCTTTGATTGTAAAATTGGAAACATTTTATCATAGACTTCAGCTAATGGAGTTGAACCATTAGCAACAATTTGTGCTAGTCTTTTGGCAGTTATGCTATTCCATTTTACGTTTTCTGGTTTTATTGACCAACAAATCATTGATCTATTTTCTGTACTAAATGCGTATACTGCAAATTTTACTTTAAGAAATGATAGCACTTCACAAAGCGCTAATGTTGCTTTTTTGTATTCATTAGCATCAGATGCAATACTTGAAGAATGATCTAATAGAATTACAATTTTTGTTTTAATTGATTTTTTAATATCTGTAAAAAATGGTTCATGACCTTCGATATAGCTTTCCTCATCGAATTCATCACCTGAACTTTGATGTTGTTCCTTCCAACCTGTTTTCCATTCTTTAAATTTTGTTTTTAATCCACTGATCAAACCAATATCATAGATTACTGTTTCATCAATGTTCCTTGTTACTGGGATTTGTATTCCTATGAATTCTCTTGCTAATCCTTTGTTTTCTGTTTTTTTGTTTTCATTTAGTAGTGTCTTGTATTCATCATAAACATCATCGCCACGAATTACAGATGTTGGATCAACAGTACCTAAATCACCTTCTTTATTTTTAGAAATTACTTTTAACACTTTTAGTAATTCTTCTTCTGATAATGCCATTCCTGCTTTCATAAATGGCAAAGATATTGGAATTGTCAAGAGGGAATCTATCTCTAATATTTTTACAATCTCACCGACGTTTTTTTCAACCCAGTCTGTATCTTGTTTTTCCTCAACTGCTTGATTTACTATTGCTTTTGCAAATATTGATGCTTTTTTTATTTTTTCAAAGTTACTTGACTGAATCTCACCTTTTAGTGCACCAAACATGAAATATTGATAAAATGCCTCCACAATCCTTGCTTTTCCGTAAACTGTATGCAACTGTGGTCTTGCTACAAGCATGTAGGTGTAATTGAAAATAATCTCCTCATCCATTCCCCTCCAAATTCTCCTACCCAACCTCTCGATTCTTTGAGTTTCCATTGCGTTGAGAATAAATCCAAACGCATGATCGTTACTGAGAATTTTTTTGCAGTATTTTATTCTCATGCCTTCATACCAAAGCGATGTTCTAAACTGACGATATTTTTGGAAATCATCTCCAATGCGTTTTTCTAATGGAGTCAGGATTACTTTATTTTCATTTAGACGTGTCTTAGTCTCTGATCTGTCTGAAATATCGACTGTGATGATATCTTTTTCAGACCATCTTCTAACAAGAAATGTTGCTATCTCAACTAAAGAATCGTTTTGTAGTTGAATTGTTTGCATTTAGTTTCCAAACATTGATGTTATGATGTCGCTTACTTTTTGGTACTCTATGTCTCCCCACTGTGTATAGACATTTCCAAAAACAATTCCAGCCACCTTTTTTGGTGACATTCCTTTATCTAATAATTTAGCAAAAGCTATAGTCTCCCTCAAGCTAGGAGAATAAAATAGTTCTTCAACTGCTGCAGCTTGTCTTAATGTGTTTGCTAGTTTGATTGCTTGAATTATTTCTGATTCATAATTTCCTGAGACATATTTCTTTACAATCTCCAACTCTATATCCTCTGGTGGGTATTCTAATCTAATCCGCACTGGAAATCTACTTAGTAGTTGAGGTGGCAACTCTTTGGTACCGCTATGTGATAGTGGGTTGATTGTTGCAACTACAAACCAACTCTCTTTTGCTTTAACAACCTCACCTGCTGATTCTTTTAATACAATCTGACGTCTGTCATCTAATGCCTCATCTAATCTTAGCAAAACATCTGCTTCTGCTGAATTAATTTCATCCAAGTAAAGCAATTCTCCACTTTTCATTGATTTGATTAGCAAGCCTTCATCAAAACTGACTGTTCCATCCCTTAGTGTTTTACTGCCAACTAAATGACTCTCTCTAGTTCTAAGACTAAAGTTAATGGATTCTAAATTCACATCCTTATTTCTGGCAAAATCTCGCACTAGAGATGTTTTTCCAGTTCCTTTCGGGCCTATTATAAGCACAAAAAGACCTGCCTCATATGCCTTGTTTAGAATTTGGATTGAATTATTCCAATCAAGGTATCTTGTTTCTTCCAAAGTATGTTTCCAATAATTTAATCAATATTTAACATTAGATCTTTGAATCAAATGCATCTATTTTGGTAAATGCCTCGCCAAGTCTTTGATGTAATGCTTTGTGCCAATTATCAAATCCTGAAGGATCTTTTGGATAATTATTGTAATGTTCAACTAGCCACTTGTTTTCGCTAGTCGTATATCGAAGTCCGTCTGCGACTGTTTTATTCATGGCGCCTCTGATTATCATTCCAATCTTCCCTAATCCAGAAAAGTCAGGATGCTCACCTTTGCTAATTGATTCTACATCCATATTTCCCAAAAAGTGCTTCATTCCATAACTAATTTGTTCATTTGACATTTGTTGAATTAACCTTCTAAAGATTTCAAGACCTGCTGTTTTGTATCCATATTCTTTGATATAGTCTAAATTGTATTGCCAGAGACTTGCTTCAGAAACATCATTTGCCTCTAATGCTTGTGCAACATTGTTTCCAAGAATTGCACCTGCAATCAAAGCTGGTCCTATACCTCCAGCATCAATTGGTTTTGGCATCCATGCAGAATCACCTACCATTATGTATCCTCCTGATACCATGCAATCATTTTGTCTTCTAACTGAAACTTGGAATATGCCTGAATTATTATTGATGTCTTGAGGTTCTTCTGATAATTTTGCATTTTTGATTGCAACGTTTCTATGAAGATATTCTTTCATCAATGATTCAACGTTGTCTTTTTTACCCAACCTTTGATTTCTTTTATCTAAAAAAGTTTTTTCAACTCCTAATCCTATGTTTACCTTGGTATCTCCTTTTGGAAACACCCATCCATATCCACCTGGTGCAATATCTTGATCTAAATGTATTATACAATAATCTGGATCAAATTCTGCAAGATCATTTTGTCCTTTTTCAAAATGCATAATGTATCTTCCAGTTGATTCCAAATCCCTTCTATCTATTCTTTTTTCAACTTTGGTAGAATTTTGTAGTCCATTTCTAAGCATTGATGTAACTCCGGTTGCATCAATCACAATTCTTGATGTTTTTTTGAATGGTTGTTTTGTTTTGTTATCCATCCCTTGCACTCCTATTACTTGCTGTCCTTGATAAATTAGATTCATAAGATTGATTTCATATTCGTATTCGATGCCCATTTTCTTGCATCTCTCATTTTGAATTTCTGGTAATTTTTGACGATTTAACATAAATCCTGCACCGTCAAATGGAATTGCAGTTTCTTTGTCAGGTGAAAATGCCATCACACCTTTTACATCATGTTCAATTTCAGGTCTGGTCCATTTAACTTTGATTCTCTCTGTCATAAAATCCACTGCCTCTTTAGAACACGCATCTCCACATACCCATCCTGCTAGTGATTTCCTACCTGGTAGAAATTCTGTATTTCTATCGATAATTAGGATTTTAAAATTTTGATTTGAATAATGAGAAATAGCTTGTGCTGTAATGGTGCCGGCAAGACCTCCCCCTGCAATTATAACATCATAATCTGCCACGATATTGAGGTTTGTCTGTCCGTATTTAAAATAATACCACGATATGGATACAAACCTTTGGTACAAAATCATTCATTAATAAAATGGGTCGGTTCGTCGCGGCGTCATCAAAGCTTTCGCTCAGACTGGAGCGGCTAATGTTTCCTCATTCCCAAATTGTGTAGTTTTCTTATTCCTATTTAACCTAGTTGAGAATTTGAAAAATTTCTGTGAATATTTTGACCGTATCTTTTTTGTTATAAATTGGTGAGTGAATTTTTAATTTTATCGTGTCTTTTTCTCTAACTATCACATCCCCTTTGATTAGTTTCTGCTTGTCTAATCTTAGGTGGAACCTAGAATCGACTGTCCTCTCCTCAATTTGTTCAATTAGTTCATCAACTTGTTGTGCTGGTAAAAGTCTTAACAAATCACTGATTAACTTTTGAGCCTGTTTTTTTACAATATTTGCCTTTAACACGATTATTGGATTTTTGTAATGTCCTTCCACCTCCTCAATGCTAAAATCTTCTTCTTTTAGGTCAAAAATATCTTCAAAAGCCTGAAAAATTTTCATAATGTCTTCTGTTGCATGAACAATTACATCTATTGAAACCTCAATCTTGTGTATCATGATTGTAAAAAATAATATTGTGATTATGCTTCTAAGAGTTTTGTTTCCTTGTCTGCTGTTCTAACGAGTTTGACTTTCTCTAGACCTACATGTCTTACTCTGATCACTTTCTTAAATGCTGCCATAATGTCTGAATTGATTTTACTATAGCAAGTTGCCTGAACAAATTGTTCAATCGTCATGCTTGGGATTGTTTTGTTGATTACATCTTTGGCAATTAATCTAAGAGCATGTTGTCTTGATGTGTTTAGTGGTCTGTGTGTTAGAGCAAGTAATTTGATTCTAAAGATATATCCGTCTTTTGTTTTAATATCCATAACAAAATTGATTTTTGATGAACCCCTTCTTACCAAACTACGCAAAAATTCTTTTGAATATTCATACCTCTTGAAAATTGTTGTTGCCTTGTCACCTTCAACTTTGTTGATTTGGAAATAGATTTTGTATTGATGCTGTGCAGGATCTCCTTTTAGGATGTCATATAATGTAACTTCTATTACTCTGCCTGCTGCATTTTCGTCATCGGTAATTGGAACATATCCAATTGGGACATTGTTAAAGGAGTCTGGTGCGTATACTGTAACCCAGCGTTTTTCTCGCCACTTGTCCTTTACTCGACCTTTTCTACGTGCCAATATTGACGACCTTTAAATCCAAAATATAAGGGTATGTCACTAGATCTCTTTCTGACCTCCCATGTAACTCTGTAAAACCTTGGGAATTCTAATATGCCCATCACTAGTTTGAGAATTCTCCATAATTGATACCAAAACTCTCGTAGTAGCTATCAAAGTACTGTTTAGAGTGTGTACGTACTGTGTGTCTTCATTTGTTTTATCTCTAAATCTAATTTTTAGCCGCCTTGCTTGATAATCTAAACAATTTGAACATGAAACAATTTCTCTGTATGCGTTCTGTCCTGCCATCCAAGCTTCAATATCGTATGTTTTTGCTGAAACTTTTCCCATATCTCCAGATGATAGTAGCATCACTTTGTGGGGAATTTCCAAGTTTTGATAAAGTTCTTCAGCAACTGCTAACATTTTTTCATGTTCTTTCCAAGATTCTTCAGGTCTTGAAAATACAAATTGCTCAATTTTATCAAACTGATGAACTCTGAAAATCCCTTTCTGATCTCTTCCATGAGCTCCAGCTTCTTTTCTAAAGCACGGGCTAACTCCTGCATATCTTAAAGGTAGGTCTCCTCCCTCTAGGATTTCTTTTGCCCTCATTGCTGCCATGGCGTGCTCTGATGTTCCAATCATGTATAGATCTTCGTCTTCAATTTTGTAAATGACTTCTTCAAAATCATCTGCAATCACGGCCCCTTCCATGGATTCACGATTAATCATGTATGGGGGCTGAACAAGCAAATATCCTTTTTTTGCCAAAAAATTTAATCCGTAGTGAATTAAAGATTGGTTCAATCTCACAAGATCGTTTTTCAAATAATAAAATCTAGCTCCTGCTACTTTAGCTGCTCTTTCTAGGTCCACTAAATCTAAATTTTCTGAGATGTCTATGTGGTCGTTTACTTTAAAATCAAACTTTGGAATCTCTCCCCATCTTTTGATCTCTTTATTTGCACTACCATCTGTTCCCAAAGGAACTGATTTATCAACTAGGTTGGGGATGGTATATGCTAATTTAGAGTATGCATCTTCAATCTCTTCTTGTTCTGATTCTAGTTTTGTTAGTTGAGATAAAATATCCTTCATTCCAGATAGGACTGTTGTTATATCCTCACCTGCCTTCTTTTTTTGAGCAATTTTTAGTGCCACTTGGTTTTTCTTTTCTCGTAATTCATCTGTACTAATTATTAGTTCACGTCTTCTCTGATCAGAGTAGATCAATTTATCCAAATCAAAATCAACGGCTCTTGATTTGAGCATATCTCGAATAATCTGTGGCTTTTCTCTGAGCAGTCTTGGGTCCAGCATCACTCTATCACCTTTAATGCCACTTGGATATGTTCCATCACTTCATCAACTGTACTAGTTAGCTGTTTGATATTCTTTTTACTTTTAAAATTAAAAACTAGCCTGCCACCCATATTTTCAATATGTAAGCTTAGTCCTTCTGGAAAATCCACATTATCTGGTTCCAAAGCTTTTTTTACAGTTTGGGCTTTTTCTTCTGATATGTTATTGAGAATTACCTGTACTTGACACGTTAACGACATTTATTTCTAAATAGTTGAGAAATTCATCTAATTTGTCTTTAGTTATTTTTGCTCCAGCTGCTGCATTGTGACCTCCTCCAACACCATCAAATTTCTCAGCACCAGTCCTCATAATTTCACTAAGATTGATCTCAGATGTACATCCAAAGGATTTTCTTGATGAGAATTTTATAGTGTTCTCCTCTGCCTTGGTTCTCAATATCACAATTTTTCCTGAATTTTTTGGAGATCCTGCCATTAATGATGAAATTGTACCAGTCATTGTTTCTGGAACTATGTCTTCTCCATTTACCATAACACATGTTTTACTTTCTGAAATTCTCCATCTTTGATTTGATAAAATATTCATATATTCTTGAATCATCTTTCTATAATCTGTTAGAATGGTCTCTGCTTCTCTTTGAATCTTGTTTCTATCCCCCATACACACTGCCATTCCAACTCCGGAACGATTAATTCTTCCACAAGAGTTTAACACAGTTGAAAATTCTCGCCCATCTCTCAAGAAACTTCTGCGGTCTTCCCTTGGGAATGTATAGGTATATCCGATCAACTCTGACATTATCCCTGCAGTGTTTTGTCCTGATGCAAATTTTGTAATTGATTCAATAACTTGTCTTTTTTCATCCTCATTTAGCTCCGCAGGTACCCTCCATCTTCCCTCTTCTTTGAGATTAATTCCTGATGAATTTAGTACTGAAAGACACGTGTTTCCATTCCAGGTTAATCCTTCAATAAATGGTTGTGATGTAAATGCCAAAGCATCTACAAGTGGTCTTGTCTCTCTTCCCACCAACAATAAATCTAAATCCATATCTAGCAGACCTAACTCTTTGGCAGTATTGGCAATCTCGAAATTTTTACCAGTAAATGACTTTCTTTCTCCTTGATCTTGTCTATCTCCCAATGCTGAGACAACTGCAATTGCAGACAAATCTGAGTTTCTTTCATCAAGTGCTATTGATGCAAGATAGGCCATTCCTCCTGCACAAATATCAACTCCTCCATCAATTCCATATTTCCATGAATTTATGACATTCTGATTCTCTATCTCTTCATCTGGAATCTGATGATGATCTAAAACCATCCAATTGTCTGCCAATGTTTTATCTAAATCATTTGCAAAACCTCCTCCCAGATCAGTTATCACATGAAAGTCTCGAGAATCTGTTTTGAAAGATTCTAGAACTTTTTTGCTAAATTCTTTTGATGCCCTAACTGTACAATTGGCACCTGCTCTGATTAGGGCTTTGGTGATAATACTCCCAGATGTTAATCCATCGCAGTCAATGTGGGTTGTAACTGAAATTGATTTTTTTGATTTTATACAATCTAGAATTTTATCTCTGAAAAATGAAAGTGATTCATCAAGGGATTTTGTCATTACTCTAGTTGGGCAACCACAGATTTATACTTCCATGTTTTGGAAATTCTTCCAACTCTTTTGTAGTAGACTGATAGTCTGTGAACTTTGGCTTCAATTAATTCCAAAGATCTTACGTTTCTGTTGTCTCCCTTGTTTTCTTTAAGGTGTTTCTGAAGGCCCACTGCCTTTCTAACAATATTTTCAAGATCTTCAGGCATTTCGGCCTTTAAATCATGCTCTTCTAGAATTTGACCCATACTTTTTTTGGTTATTGACTTGACTAGGGGAATGGAATGTTGATCTCTTAATTTTACTCCAATTTGACTAGGCGTCAAACCATCTTTAGAATATTTTACTATTAACTCTTCAATTTCTGCAGAACTCTGTGTGATCCAAGAAGGTGCACGAAGTACAGCTGGTCTAATAGAGTGTGATTTTCCATGTCTGTGTGTGTGCATTCGTCCCATGATTTGGCTCATTATCGAATAGAATTAAACGTTACTTATACTGATCTCATAGATTATACCCACATTTGGTCTTTAGAATAAAAGTTAAATAAGTCTCATCCACTAAAAACATCAGGTAAACTATGAATACAAAAATACTATTGGCAGCATCCTTAATTGCTGTACTCACTATCGGACTCTATGCAGAAAGTGCAATAGCATTTGCAACATACCTAGGTAATGTTGGTAGTGAAGGACAAACCGGATCATACACTTTAGAAGAAGCCCTTGCGATTCAAGCAAAAAGGGTAGCAGCCGCAGAAGCTAATCCAGCTGCAGGTTCAGGAACTCCATATATTAGCGCAGATGGTGTTGTTGGAGCAGCAATAATTGCAGGTGCCGTATTTGGTGGCATTGCCGGAGCTTTCTTCATTAGAGGACGATCTGGTAAATACGCAGCAATGGGTAGAGGATAAACTTCAATTTTTCTTATTTTATTATTTTTCCCCTAGTGTAAACTAGATTCAGTTCTTTTTCTTCCCACCAAACCTTCTAAACACCGATCTTGGCCTTTCTGATAATAAAAGAAATGTATATATCGCACAAATAGAGCTAAATTATTATGATTCCTATCGTAGGTACTTTCCTAAGCATCCTGTCTTCAATTACAGGACAACTAGGACCAAACTACGACCCATTATTCTATGATGTAATGATTTACATCTTTGGAACCATCATGTTCACGATATTCCTTCTTGGAGTTATCTCATTTTGGTTACGTGTACACGGCTGGGCTTACAAAGACAACCGTGAGAGATGGGTTGATGAATTAGACAGACACTTTGAAAGAGAAGGCATCGGTCTTATTCCAGACAACGGTAAATACTGGTAAAAAAATATTACCTGACTTTCATCTTTTCATTATTTTTGATATATCTTTGTGAAAACTATGACATTTTTTATTCAAGAAAATATTGTCTTTGAGTCTTTACTGTTAATTTTCTAGTTCTGGCAAAAAGTCTTTGTCTTTGGATGAATCATAATCTTTTGTAGTAAATACTCCCTTGTAGTGATACTTGTCTTGTAATGGAGTTTTCAGACCGCTTTCTGATAGTACGTCATTTACATAAATTTTTGTCTTTGACTCTTCCATATCTCTAATCTCAAACTTGGAAATGTATAAGAAATGTCCTAACTCGAAATTGGGGTTTTCTATCCATTCTGCATATACTGTGCCGTCATTGGAAAGTGTGTATATTGCTCTTTGACATCCTCCTTCGGTGATTCCAATATTTGGCTGAACTTCGGCTCTTTGACCATCCTTGATCATTTCAAATGTAAATGATATATTCCAATTTGTATCAATATCATTAATGCAAGCATTGTGTGGCTGTTCACCTATTATGGGGTTTACTACCAAACTAGTAAGTAATACTGCGACACCTCCTATGATGGCACTTAGCAGAAGAAATTTTATCGTCTTTTTTCTTTTGTATGGATCCCCCATTCCAGGATATTTCATCGTGATGACTTTGATCAGATTCCTTAAAGTCTTTTCTCTTGATTTCTGGTAAATTCTAATGATCTGTGAGATAAAATATGGAATCTGAATCAAGTGTGTCATGAAGAGGCACAAGCAAACATCAAGAAAGCAGTCAATTCTATTTTTATTATTATATGTTTTATCTGAGATCACAAATCTATCAGAATCCATAATCACTAAAACCAGTCATCCTTGCAGATACAGGAAAGGTATACTTGGATAGCTTTGCTAACTGCACCTGCCGTTATTTATTCTCACAAATATACAGGTTTTCCCCAGAAGAAGAGATGGCATATAAAATTACTCAATTCAAATGATCATTTACCTTTGCATAAAAATCTACAAAAAAATGCACTGAATTTACTATTTACGTAAACTTTGATAATGTACAGCTGCACTTCCTGCAAAGATGATAATTACGATGACATCTGCCACTATCCAAAACTGGTCAGTATTCACAATCATGCCAGCAATGATTAATGCAAGACCCAAAAGTGATAGGCCAAAAAATGTAGCTTGGAGTTTTTTTAACATTATGTGAGATATGATGATTTGACTGTTTTTATGTTTTGTCCAAATATCATGTGATCGGTTCTGGCAGATTTTAGTGATCTGTGAGATAAAATATGGAATCTTTGAATCAACTTAGGTTTTAATATAATTTATCCAAGTAATTTTTCTTAAAATTATCTATTGTGATCCTGTATCCCTGATCTCTCTTACTCGTATATAATTTCAATAGTGTCGCACTGGTCTTGATGATCTGCCAGAAAATAGGTTATTTCATCTGAATCAATCTCCAACCATTCTGATTCTCCTTTGTATGGCAAATAGTCCTCCATAAACAAATTATTTTTCCCTGATACTCTGACAACAATTTTTTCACTCTTTGGCTTTATTTCAAAAGGCAATTTTAGAACTTTGCCCCTTCGTTGATTTTGAATATTCATTTTGTATTTATTGGACTTGAACTCTACTTCTCCAGAAAAATAACTTTGGAAAATATCTAGTTTTGTTATCTTGAAATTAATCATATCTCTTATTATTATTATTATTTCATAGAAGATAAAACTTGCATATACGCTAATCGTAAGCCATATCTATAAAATGAAAAGGAAAAGTTGGGTTGTTTAGATTACTTGCCAAGGTCGTGTTGCAAACGTAATAACATATCCTACACCGATAATAATTGATTGATATGCGATGTTTACATATGGAATTGGTTTGATAATTGGATCTCCTTCAACTATTACTGTTTGACCTGGACCGAGTCCTGGACCAACTTGTGCTACGTTGAGTTGGGTGTGTACGTGGTATACACCTGCTTCAAGTGCTTTGGCAGATAATGAGTAATCGATGATTGAGTTACCTGAAATGTCAAAGACGTTTCCTGGTGGATCTCTTGCTAACATCTCCCATCTATTACCTGCGTTGGTTGACTCTGTGAAAATGGATAGCCATCCTCTTAGGTCTCTTTCTACTAAACTGACTAAAGTTCCTTCAACTGTCAAGGTTTCGCCAGTTTGTAGGGATTGTCTGTTGAAGGTCTCATCTTCAATTCTGATGAAACGACTCTGGAGTTGTGCTTGAACACCGTGTGCATCTGCAGTTGGTAGTATGGTTTCAACCCAGTTGAAACCTAGAGTTCCTAGTGCAAGTACTACAGCTAGTCCAAATACTAAAATTCTTTTTTCTTCCATAGTTATCCCTAAATTCAGAAAACAAAACACGTTGTTATATGTTTTACCTTAACAACGAGGATCGACACCACACTATTGTAAATCATTGATGTATAACATTGAAATTGATAAAAAAGAGACTAAATTCTGATAATTTAAATCTGAAATTATGTTATATTTACATATATTTATTAAATAATTAGAATATATTGGAAAAAATATGTGATTTTTCAAACTCTTACTTTATATTCATAATTCACATGATGTATGTATGGCACAGATGCCCGCATTAATCCCAAAAGAAGTTGAGATCCAGAGACTAAAAAAAGTCTGGCTCATCGTTATTGCTATGGGTTCCACTGCAGCATCAGTCGAAGTAGACAACTTCGTTGATGGTTCTTTGCATCAGACCTCTATCAGAGATAGTGCTTTTACACCAGCTCACTGGTGGCTATACTCCCACTTTATCACATTACCACTTGGGTGGGGAGCAGCAGCAATCTATGATAGAAAAATTCCAGTTCTTAGAGGCCCAAATAATTCAATGAACACTGGATTGAAGATGACCATTCTTGGTTACCTTGCAACCATGTTTACAATTGGTATCAATGAGATGTGGCATTTCTGGTTTGTAGAGGAAATATTTGCAGTTCCAAATCATTGGATGTTTAACATGGGAGTCGTAGTGGCTTTCATGGGTGCACTTGCATACGTAGTTAGAGTATATGCTCGACTCGTAGAACTTGGTGCAGAAACTCCTGGAGAAAACCCATACGTTGCCGAGATGTACAAGATGGCCTTGGAAGGCAAATTGTACAGCAGAGCAATTCCTTAGAAAAAGTGCATTAGCACATTTTTTATTTTTTATTATTTTTAAAATAACGTAGATCGTACCAGTTTTCCTGCTTTATGTTATCCCAAAACCAGTTCGTCTTTTACCTTACATGATATTTTTCTCCTTTTGTTTATTATACTGGTACTTTCTTTTTTTTGGCATCTTTTTACAAATGCTTTAGATGGTGTTTTTTGATTGTCCCAGTCAAGGGAAACATGTGTGGTTTGTATAGTTACCAATAATAACACTTGAATGCTTTTGAACCATTTTTGCTTTTTTTGAATCTCACAGTGGAATAGTTCTATCTTGAGTTTGTATACATGATTCACTTTGGTCAAGGTGATGTGGTTTATCCCATTTGCCAGTTCCTTTTCAAATTCTGATGTATCGTCTCTTGTATTCAGATTTGTTTGTATGACAGAGCCGTGATCAGTAATAGGATGCAGTCTGCCATGTTTTGCAATTGCTTCGTTTAGCCTTAGTCTGTGTGTCACATGGAATTGGATATACATACTCTTCTCTTTATTTGACCCATCACATTCTTGTTCTTCTTTAGTTGAGCTGCTACTGCTCTACTACTGCCAATCTCCTATTTCTCATATTTTTGTGGCATTTAGTCCGTTAGATTCTTTTGATGCTAACGAACTACTACTACTACTACTGCCAATCTCCCATTCCTCATATCTGGTGTATTGTGAGAGGTATATGGATTCTATCTGTATCAATTATCGTCTCAATAAACACTGCACATAACTGAACTTTCTAAATGATGATATATTCCACAATTACACCATTATCTCTTTGATGATGATTATTTTTGGTCCTGTCTGCATGATTTTCCCAGAATTGAATCTGTTCATAAACAGATATCAAGTACGTTTTTTGCAACCCCTCCCCACCATCTCATATATCCTCATAGATCGTTGTATCTGCATTTTTTACTCCATTCCCCTTTGCTTTATTATATCTATGATACTTGAGCAAATCTAGTTTATACATGACTAGATGGTTTTTTCCTCTATTCCAAATGTATCGTGAATTTAGGCTAATTATGGGGGGTGAACTAATTTCATGATAATAGAAGATTTCTTGCCTTAAGAAAGACTTAAAAGAATCTGAATTAGAATAATTCCAGAATGACTCTTCCTAAAGGATTCGGTTCTGGCGGCGCTGGTGGTTCATCAAGCGCTGATGTAGAACGAATGATTGGCAGACGCGTTGAAAACATGACTGGCATGATAACTATTTCATTCTGGGCAGCATGGTTGGCAACTTTTGGTGGAACTGCAGCAGGATATTTTTACTATCCATGGGCATATCCAACACCTAGTGGTCACTTTGCATTCATCGTATTGACAATCATTGAGGCAATAGGTTACATCTTCTGTGTTAAAGTCATGGAAGAAGGTTCCAACAAGAATAGTAATGGTATTGTAGCAGGCAGTATTGCCGCAGTTGCAGTAGGCACAATCTTCATATCCCTATTCGTTGGTAACTAAGAAACCCCTTCAGATACACACTTCTTTTTCATTTTCCTTTAAAGAACGACGATCTTCATCACACTCTAAAATTTTATATACTGACCGTTTCTTCTCTTTGATATGGTCTGGTTAAGACGATGTACACACTATTTGTTCATAATAGTAGTTGCAGTTAACTCTACATTGTTAACAATTAATGCAGGAGACTATATCTTCTACACTGACTGGGCTTGGACTTCGTACACGGTATTTTCAATATCGCAAACGTTGATGCTTATTGTAGGTGCTACATATTACCTAACATTTACAGGCGTTCCAGGCACAGCGACGTACTACGCTCTGATTATGACAGTATACACATGGATAGCAAAAGGTGCATGGTTTGCACTCGGATATCCATATGACTTTATTGTAACTCCAGTTTGGTTACCATCAGCAATGCTGTTGGACTTGGTTTACTGGGCAACAAAAAAGAACAAGCACTCCTTGATACTGTTTGGCGGCGTACTGGTAGGAATGTCATTACCATTATTCAACATGGTAAACCTGATAACAGTAGCAGACCCACTAGAAACGGCATTCAAATATCCAAGACCAACATTACCACCCTACATGACACCAATCGAACCGCAAGTCGGCAAATTCTATAACAGCCCAGTTGCTCTCGGTGCAGGTGCAGGTGCTGTGTTGGCATGTACATTTGCAGCATTAGGTTGTAAATTAAACACTTGGACATACAGATGGATGGCCGCTTGGTCAAAGTGGGACTAAACACTCCAACCTTTTCCTTTTGTTAATTTATCTGTGGGGGACTCTGCGCTTTTCAAAAATTTGATTAAAAAATACCACACAGCTTGTGATCTTTTATTGTCTATTTTGACAATATGTAATCTTGTGATTATAACCTGTGAAGCAGCAGCAATATGGTCAGCAAATTCTAGCAACTCCAAAACCGTTTGTAAAATGGGCTGGTGGAAAACGACAACTAATTCCAGTACTCCATGAAACTTTGCCTGAAACTTTTGGCACTTATTTTGAGCCTTTCTTGGGTGGTGGTGCATTACTTTTCCATATGTTGACTGAGCGTTCTAGACAAAAATGTAGTATATCTGATCTTAACTCTGATCTGGTATTATCCTATACTACTATTCGAGATAGAGTGGAAGCTTTGATCATCTCTCTAAAAAACCACGAAAAAAATTATCGAAAAGATTCCAAATCATACTATTACTCTATTAGAGAAAGTGCCCCTAGAAGCCAAATTGAAAAGACATCAAGATTACTCTTTATGAATAGAACATGCTTTAACGGATTATACCGAGTTAATAGTAAAGGAAAATTCAATGTTCCTTTGGGAAAATATACCAACCCCAATATTGTAAATGAGGAGAACCTTCGTTCAGTAAGTCATATCTTACAATCAAGCAAAGTCAATATCCAATGTCGTGACTTTCAGGCAGTTCTTAGAGATACCAAAAAAGATGATCTTGTATATTTTGATCCTCCCTATCAACCAATTAGCGACACTGCTAATTTTACTAGTTATACAAACAAAGATTTCACTTTTGATGATCTTGGCAGACTAGCAGAACTATGTATGAATCTGCATTCCAAAGGATGTAAGGTTCTTCTCTCAAACTCTAATTCTAAACAAGTTGCAGATATGTTTTCAACAAAACCTTGGAAAGTAAGTAAAATCAAAGCAAACCGCTCAATTAATTCCAACTCTGAAAAGAGAACTGGACACTTTGAATTATTGATTAAAAATTATTAGGAGCTTCGGACGGGATCTGAACCCGTGACCTTTACATTACCAATGTAACGCTCTACCAGACTGAGCTACCGAAGCACAAATTCACCCTGTAGAAAATCCTTATAACTCATTCTAGACAAATTCACTCTAAACTGTTAAATCTCACCCAAATTTTTATCTTTTTGGAGGAGTAATCAAGCCTGGCCAAAGTAAGCACTTGTGCTTTTGGACATGCAGGACTTAAGATCAAATAATGGGTGATCCTGTCTTTCAGGAGTTCGTGGGTTCAAATCCCACCTCCTCCACTTATCTTGGATTTTTGATTCCTCTAGAATTTAGGACTGCATAAACATCTGGCAATGAGAATACAAACCCGACATGTACACAATCTTTCTCATCACATAGTTGACAAAACAACTCTCCTTTTTGAATTGCAACTTCTGCAATTCTGTTTTTGATATTATCCTTAAGAACAACACGGTCATCATCAACTGAAATTTTTTCAATCTTTGGAGCATATCTTGCAAAGGTCTTGTCCTTTTGCATCATCTCCTCTAACATGTAAGTTATGTAACCTGCAAAACTGTTGACCCCCTTCATTGTTAGGTCGTCTTTACTCTTTTGATAAACTTCGTGGAATTTATCATAAACAGTCTCTGAGACAGTGATTGATTTGAATCCGGCTTTTGGCAATTTACTTTTCCTTACCGTACTGTACAGTACCAAGTATATAACGTTTTATTCTAAAATTATGCCTTGCTACAAGATTACAAAAATTAGTCTTTATAGAATAGTATAGTTAAAAAACACTATGGGAAGAGGCTACTCAACTGAGGAGATACGAGAAAAACTAATCTTAATTTTGAATGATTCAGTTTCTGGTATGTCTGGAGTTGAGATTTCTGCAAAATTGAATATCAACAGAATTACAATGTCAAAGTATCTCAAGGTTTTTGGAGCAGAAGGATTGCTTCGAGAAAAAAATATCGGAAATCTAACCTTGTGGTTTTTGGAGTCTGGACAGGAATCATTTCATTTCCCTGATGAGTATTTCAAAGTGACTACACAATATCTTGAATATTTGGTCAAGGGTACGGAGGATCAAGTATATTCTCTTATTCGTAACTGTCTGCATTCTGGGGGGACTGCAAATCGTTTGGTGTTGGAAGTAATTTTTCCCTCAATTGATCATGTGAAAAAATTATACGATGATGGAAAAATTGGAACTTCTGAGCAAAATCTATTGGTAAATACCATCTCAAAATCTCTTCAAATTTTTAACCAAATTCAGGTCGTCTCTGACCCAAAAAAGAACATAGTTGTAATGGGCTCTGATGCACATAGCAAATTATATTCTGAAGCAGCTTCTGCTGTATATCATTTTGATGGATGGAAGGTTTCTGATTTGGGCGATATGTCATCGGCAATCAATGTATTGTTTGATCTTGATTTTCAAAAATTAATAGGAAAAATCTGGAAACAAAAACCTGGCATTTTAGTTATAGTTGTATTCTCTCAAACTGACCAAGGTCTAAACTTTTTTGCAGATTCTATAAATCAGATAAAGGAAAAATCTGGAAAACAAATGAAATTAGCACTATGTGGAAAATTATCCAAAAAGACTAAAATTCGTTCTGATATGACATCTGATAAAATTGAAGAAGTTTTGCAATGGTCCCAAACTATCTCACAAAATCTGAAATAACACAATGGGTTGTTCCAATGTGATTCCAATCTATCATCTCTTCTTTCTAAAACCAATTATTTTGCAAGTATTTGTTGATAATGCGTGGATCTAACTATAACAACACAAACATATTTTTCATGATTTATCAAGAAATATCAGATGATTATTATTAATGAAAACACAATTGCACCACATCTACTAAACTTGCCAAAACTGGGAGAGACAAGATAGTGATAGAACCATAATTAACGAAATACTGCTTGTGTTAACATGGGTTGCAGGTGGGTGGTGACATGCCCAGACAAAAGGCTCAAAATCTACTGCATATCTACGATTCTAGGAATTACAACTTGCATCTTTGTTCATATTGATCTCTAAATCCCTATTTGATCATGAAAATCTGACCACATCTGGTCAGAAATATATGATCAAAGATATAAAATACGATCACAGATATATGATATCATGCCAAGTTTCAAATCCCAATATGCGTATCCTTTGATGTATTACATGCTTGTACACAAGCAATTCAAACAACGTCAGATGGCCAGAGATTTAGGATTTAGACATGGTGGGAGTATAAGCGGTTTTGTAAATTGGTTGGAAGAATTACAAATGGTTGAAAAAACCAAAGACACACTACACAGAACACTAACTTATCGTGTATCATCTCCACCTAGTTTAGTAAAATTTTATAGTAATTTTAGAAAAATGAATAATTTGCAAATAACTCGTGATATGGGTACTGATAGAAATGCTGCTTTGGAGTTTTTTAAAAAAAATAATGGAATTTTCTGTCTAACTACTGCATTGGAGCGTTACACTGAATATGTAAGGGATCCTGCTATTCATGTCTATGTGGATGAAAAATATTGGAGTGAAATGGCTGAAACAAAAACAGAGGGTAGTGTTAGAGTAAATCTATACGTATTCAAGCCTTACAGAGAGGATAATATAATTGAAATAGATGGAATGAAGATCACTACTCCTCTACGAACATTAATTGATCTTTATTGTGATGACAAAGCTTATGCTGCAGAACCATTAATTAAACAGCTATGGCCTTGATCGTTGATGATTATAGTTCTGAAATAACATCTCAGAGTGTAATAGAACTCCAAAATTTAACGAAATGGCAAAAAATGAATCATGGAGAATGGACAACAATAATTGGAGGATGGGCAGTTTGGACATATTATCAAAAAAGTTTTGGTTCTAGAGATATTGATATTGTCCTTCCTGATGATGATGTACAAAGAGCAGAAATAACTGATATCTATTTTTCGGAGAATAACATAGAAAAAAAATATGAAGATTCTTTTCAAACTAAATATCATTATGGAAAAGATATCACTACTTTAAAGAAATCTGATGAGATTGTATTTGATCTTTTTTATCCAGAAAAATTACGAGATGATTCTGATAATCTAGGTGTTACTGTTGATTACAAATGGATGTCTGTTTTTTCAAAAGAACAACCTATTGGCAAAGATGCCTTTATTCAGGTACCTGATCCTGAATTACTTTTACCAGTAAAAATGGTGGCTGCATTATCTAGAATAGAAGAATTAAAACGCACAAATAATCCTGCAAGAAAACTATCAAAAATCTGGAAAGACTATTACGATGTAGGAATTTTAGTAAAATATGTTGATTTTAACCAAGAACAACTTTTAGGTCATATGAAAAGAATTGGTTTTACTAGGGATTTAGTTACTCGTTTTTTAGATGGATATATTCCTAGGTCTGATACTTTAGAACAGGTAGGAATCACACTCATGACTGTAACTGATAAAATTCCTTCATTAGAATAGTCATTTTGACTAAATTCCCGATTTTATTTGATTTTGAATTAAAAAACTAATTTTGTAAGACAGAACATGTTCAAATTCCAACAAAACCCTGTTGAAAAAACAGATTACATAGTAGGAAGTGCATGGTCTACGTTAACAAAAACTTGGAAAAAATACAATCAGGCTAAAGAAGATATGAATATTCTTCAAATGAAATTATATTCCAAAAAAATCTTGAACTTGCAAAAGAAATTGGGTCTAAAAGAGTCTAATTTTGAAGAACTTTTTGAATATTCTTCAAATGAATTTTATCGATAATTTTTATGTTTAAAAAAGTTCTTTGATTTTAGATGTAATTTTAATAATAATAGTTATGATTAATTTAAGAAATGAAGATTTGTCAGAAATTGACAAATATATTATTCGTTTTAAAATAATTTCAAATGCTATAGAAATGTTGGTTATGTTACAATAGTTGATGGTCATCATAAATATGGTGTAACTGTTTGTTTGAGATGTGTGGTTTAATTGAACAATTTTTTTATAAAAACACAATCATTCTTTTTTAAAAATCATTGATGATAAGAGAAAAATTGTTTTTAACTTGAATCTTCCTTGAAGAAATTTTTAAATATGAATCTCAAATTATTCATGATCGTAATAACTGGGTTAGAGTATGTTAAAAAAAGGGAATTTAATAGAGAAAAAAAATCCTAAAGATGACATAAAAATGATAGATTATTGGAAGATGTTTTTTGATGTTATTGGATTTTATAAAGGAACCACAAAATATTTTTTCAAAAATTTGTTAATCTAGCCACAAATTTATCTAAAGATGAAGAAGAGGATATTTTTAGAAAACATGACAATGAATTATTTCAGCAGGAAATTCGTAATAGAGTTAGTCATGTGTGAACAAGAAATCCTCTTTGGATAATGCTGGATTTTAATTTAATATCCAATTTTTTTGATTAATATTTAAACATCTTACATTGGATAGAATTTTTCAAGGATTATGTGAACCTGATTAGTAGATGGGCCCGATGTGATTCGAACACATGACCTTTCGATTATCAGTCGAACGCTCCAGCCAAGCTGAGCTACGAGCCCACGAACAAATCTCTAGGCTAGACTCATTTAAGTTTAATTTTCCTTCCACTTGATTGAACACCCAATTGAGGGGTCAAAATCTTTTTCAATTTTTTCTCCAGCTATTAATTTCTCCATGTTGATGATCATTGTTTTCTCAGTTGCCTCATCATCTGGTTTGATGGCATTGTCAATTTTTCCATGAAAGACTAACTTTTTTTCTGCATTAAACAAGAAGGGATCTGGAGTACACATGGCACCGTATCTCTTTGCAATCTCTTGTGTTTTATCTACTAGGTAATCAAATTCAAATCCTTTCTCTTTTGCTGTCTGTTTCATAGCATCAAAACTATCCTCTGGATAGTCAGTGGAATCATTACTGTTAATTCCAATTATTGCAATATCTTTACCACATTTTTGATACAGCTCATTGAGTGCATCCACTTTAGCTTTAACGTATGGACAATGATTACACATGAAAATTACTAGAATCCCTTTGTAATTATTATAATCATTTAATGAGTGCATTTTATCATCAATTCCTATTAATTCAAAGTTTGGTGCAATATCTCCGGTTTTTAGTTTGATTTGTGACTCTAAAAGTACCATGTTGTAATAATCGTAATTTCAAATAAAATCCTTGCTAAGATGAGGTTTTGTAAAGTTATTGAGGGATAAAATATGAATTTGAGCCAAACTGCTTTGGGCAGATTTATTTTGCAAGAGATAATGTTTCATGCTTAAACATACATTGTCTTCAAATAATCAAACTCAACATCATTACATTTCATTTGTTTTCATCTAATCACTTGGAAATGGCAGTTTTCTTTATACCACATTATGTCAAAGTATGATATCTGATGTAACTGTGATCATACTAATAATACATTTGTAATCATCCACATCTAATGTTTTCTTATGGCTTGTCTTTGGGAAAATATCCAAAATTATTGATATGATGTACATTTAAGGATGGAACAATAACTATACACAAACATACTGGAATACCAAATTTTCAGTGTGGGCTTTACAAGAATTGAATCCGTATTAAATGGTCTTGGCCATTCATGTTATCATACACTAAGAGCCTGCAAGATTTATTAGAAAATTCAAAGTAATAATGTTGGTCTTGACTCTAAAACGTGCTAATTACATGGGTCCAGCTTTTGATAACTTTACAGAATCTAATATGGATATTGTAATATTTGATGTGATGAGACTTGTAATTTTACTAAAAAACATGGAATCTTTGAGTTCTGCACAGATATTAATTGAGATTGTGGGCACATGCCCATAAATGAAATAACAATCATCTAAAACGATCACTAGATAGAACTTTTTCTCAATTCCAAATCTTAGGCATAAATTAATGCTATTTTGAATAATTTTGGGCATATTTAGGCACGTTTAAGTGAATTAAAAAACAAAGTTCTAGATAGGAGAATTTTAAATTAATTTATTCCTTCATGTAAGAAAATTCCTAATTTGTAGCTTTTTATACTAATCCTTTTCAGATAAATTATGAATGTACCATTGTTATCTGTCATATTCATTTTGGCAATAATTGCATTATCTCCATCCATTCTTTCAGACTCTGTCTTTGCACAGACAACACCGTACACCATAACTAATAATGTAATAGTAGGTGATGTATCTCGAGCTCATATACAGTTCGGTAATGTTTTTGGCTCTGCTATATCTTTGAATGAAATTTTTGAAGGAACCGCTAGAGCAGATACTGGCATTACCATATCTAGTGTGACATTTACTCAACCACCGTCTGCTCCAACATTTATGGCACTTCTTGATTGCGATGGAAAACTATACATCACTACAGAAGCAACTGGTTATACTGATACACATTTCCCAATAGTTGCCATCATTGACAATCCCGGTACTAGTAGTTTTTCATCAGGTGATACACTCAACTTGAGGATTACTGTAAATACTAGTCAAAACCCTAAGGTTGCTACACCAGCTTTTTGTCCAATACCTGCAACACCTACAAATCCTATGGCTGTATCATCAGTAACTGAGGGAGTTGGTGGATTTGATGAACTTAATGGAGCTTTTGGTATCAGCACCATCCAAATTGGTTCAGCTATATACGCTATAGTTGCATCTAATGGCGATAGCGGTGTTCAAATTATCAATGTATCAAATCCCGCAGTACCAACTGCGATATCTTCTGTAGCTGATGGTGGTACTGATAGTGCTGGCAATACATTTGATACACTTAGTAGATCTATTGACGTTGCAACTGTCGAAATTAACTCAAGCACATACGCTCTAGCTACATCTAGCCCTGATGACGGCATCCAAATTATCAATATATCAAACCCTGCAGCTCCAACTGTTGCATCTTCAATAATTGATTCTACTACTGCTGTTCCTAGCACATTTGATGAACTTGATGGAGCTACTAGTGTTACCACCGTTAAAATTGGTTCAGCTACATACGCTCTAGTTGCATCTAATAATGATGACGGTGTACAAATTATCAATATAACAGACCCTACAAATCCAACTGCTACATCTTCAGTAACTGATGGAGTTGGTGGATTTAATGAACTTGATGGAGCTCGTGGTGTTACAACTATCCAAATTGGTTCAGCTACATACGCCCTAGTTGCATCTAATCTTGATGACGGTGTCCAAATTATCAATATAACAAATCCTGCAACCCCTACTGTTACAGCTTCAATAACTGATGGTGCAGGTGGCTTTGATAGACTTGATGGAGCTACTGATATTGCCACTGTTACAATTGGTCAGTCCATATACGCCCTAGTTACAGCTAATGTAGATAACGCTGTCCAAATTATTGATATAACAAATCCTGCCACCCCAACTCCTGTATTTGCTGTATTTGATGGTCTCAGTGATGGTACTAATATTTTTAGTGAACTTGATGAAGCTACTAGTATTACAACCATCAAAGTTGGTTCATCTACATATGCTCTAGTTGCATCTGCCGCTGATAACGGTGTCCAAATTATTAACATAACAAATCCTGCAAGACCAACTGTGGCATCTTCAATAGCTGATGGTGGTGTTGATGGTGATGGTAATACCTTTGATACACTAGATAGTGCTCGTGATGTTACAACCATCCAAATTGGCACAGAAATATACGCACTAGTTACATCTAGGGACGATGACGGTGTACAAATTATCCGTGTAGCATCTCAAGCAGATTCAGACCCAGCACCAAAACCAGCACCAAACTTGGGATCTGCATCCATTGAAAGTCCTCTAGTTGCATCTTTTGTAACTGACGGTGTCGGTGGCTTTACCACACTTGGTACACCTGGTGGTATCACAACTGTCAAAATTGGTTCATCGACATATGCCCTAGTTGCATCTTTACAAGATAACTCAGGCGGTGTCCAAATTATTGATATAACAAGGCCTACAGCCCCCATTCTTGCATCTGAAATAACTGTAGAAAATAGTGGTATTGGTCTCCTTGATGGATCTAATAATATTACCACCATCAAAATTGGCTCTGATACATACGCCCTAGTTGCATCTGTTTTTAGTCACGGTGTCCAAATTATTAATATATCAGATCCTACAACCCCAACTGGTGTATTTGCAATAAATGATGGTAGTACCTTTGATACACTTCGTGGAGCTGCTGGTATCACCACTGTACAAATTGGTCCATCGATATACGCCCTAGTTGCATCTAATGCCGATAGCGGTGTCCAAATTATTAATATAACAGACCCTGCAGCCCCAACTGCTGTAACTTCAATAGTCGATGGTGGTACTGATAGTGCTAGTAACACCTTTGATGAACTTCTTGGAGCTACTAGTATCACCACCGTCAGAATTGGTTCATCTCTATACGCCCTAGTTGCAGCTTTTGATGATGCAGGTGTTCAAATTATTGATATAACAAATCCTGCCATCCCACTTGCTGTATCTTCAGTGAATGGTAATAGTGATGGCTTTGGTGATCTCTCTGAATCTGATAGTATTACCACCATCAAAATTGGCGCTGCTACATACGCCCTAGTTACTGCCGGCGAGGCTGACAATGTCCAAATTATTGATATAACAGATCCTGCAAACCCAACTCCTGCATCTTCAATAGTTGATGGTAGTACATTTGATACACTTGATCGTCCTACTGATATTACCACTGTTACCGTTGATGGTTCTCCATACGCCCTAGTTGCAGGTAACGAAGATGAAGGTATACAAATTATTAACATCTCAGATCCTACAATGCCAACTGCTGTAACTTCAATAACTCAGGGTAATGTTGATGCTAATGGTAATACCTTTAATAGACTTGATGGACCAATCGCCCTTACCACTGTTCAAATTGACACATCGTTATACGTCCTAGTTACATCTAATCAAGGTAGGCCTGGTGTCCAAATTATTCGTATAGCAGATGATCAACCAATATCAGAACCAGAACCAGCATCACCTGCAAATCCTATACCTGTATCTTCAATAGCTGTTAATACCGATTTATCATTTCAATCAGCTGAAGCTGTCACCACCGTTAAAATTGGTTCATCCACCTACGCCCTAGTTGCATCTTTTGGAGGTGACGTTAGCGTAATTAGTGGTGTTCAAATTATTGATATAACAAATCCTGCCACTCCAACTACTGTATCTTCAATAACTGATGCTACTACTAGTAATGGTAGTCCCTTTGATGCCCTTGAAGGAGCTAGATCTATCACCACTGTCACAATTGGTAGATCTACATACGCCCTAGTTGCATCTATAGATGATGTTAATGGTATCCAAATTATTGATATATCAAACCCCGCAAACCCAACTGCTGTAATTTCACTAGCTGATAATACTACTGATGGCAGTGGTGGTACCTTTGATACACTTGCTAGACCTTTTGCTGTCACCACCGTCAAAATTGGTTCTGCTACATACGCCCTAGCTGCAGATGGTAGAGGTGACGGCGTTCAAATTATTGATATATCAAATCCCGCAGTCCCAACTGCTGTATCTTCAGTAATTGATGCTACTACTAGTAATGCTAGTCCCTTTGATACACTTGATGGAGCTGAAGATGTCACCACCGTTACAATTGGTTCTGATGTATACGCCCTAGTTACAGCTAGTGGAGATACAGATGAAGGCGTCCAAATTATTAATATAACAAATCCCGCAGCTCCCACTGTTGCATCTTCAATAACTAATGGTGGTACTGATGGTGCTGGTGGTACCTTTGATCAACTTGTGAATGCTGATGGTATCAGCACCATCACAATTGGTTCATCCACATATGCACTAGTTGCAGCTGGCAATGGCATACAAATTATTAACATAACAGATCCTACAAACCCTCTTGCTGTAACTTCAATATCTGATCGTGATCGTGATAATAACAATAGTATGTTTAGATTTGATGAAGCTAATGACATCACCACCATCACAATTGATTCATCTGCATACGCCCTAGTTACATCTGGTTTTATTGACAATCTCCAAATTATTAACATAACAGACCCTGCAAATCCTCTACTTGTCTCTTTGTTAGATGATGATGATGATGCATTGTCACTTGACGGACCTCGTGGCATCACCACTGTTCAAATTGGCTCATCCATATACGCCGTAATTGCATCTGATCCTGGTGCTCGTACCCAAATTATTCGTATAGCAGATAATCAACCAGTACCAGAACCAGTACCAGAACCAATAGCAACACCTGAAAATCCTATACCTGAATCTTCAGTATCTGATGGTGATGATGATGGTACTGGTAGTATCTTTGATACACTTGATGAAGCTGATGACATCACCACTGTCCAAATTGGTGCATCTGTTTACGCCCTAGTTACAGCTAATGCTGATGACGGCATCCAAATTATTGATATAACAAATCCCGCAGTCCCAACTGTTGTATCCTCAATAACTAATGGTGCTACCTTTGATACACTTGATGGAGCTCGTGGCATAACCACCGTCAAAATCGGTTCTGCTACATACGCCCTAGTTGCATCTCAAACCAGTGACGGTATCCAAATTATTAACATATCAAACCCTGCAGCCCCAACTGTTGTATCTTCAATATCTGATGGTAGTACATTTGATACACTTGATGGAGCTCATGATATCACCACCGTCCAAATTGGCTCATCGATATACGCCCTAGTTGCAGCTTTTGATGATAACGGTGTACAAATTATTAATATAACAGACCCTGCAGCCCCAACTGCTGTATCTTCAATAACTGATGGTGCTAGCGATGGTGGTACCGGTACCTTTGATGAACTTTTAGGAGCAATTGACATCACCACCGTCCAAATTGGTTCATCTGTTTACGCCCTAGTTGCATCTCAATTTGATAGCGGTGTACAAATTATTGATATAACAGACCCTGCAGCCCCAACTGCTGTATCTTCAATAACTGATGGTGACACATTTGATGAACTCAGTGGAGCTTATGGCATCACCACCGTCCAAATTGATTCATTCACATACGCCCTAGTTGTATCTAATGGAGATAACGGCATTCAAATTATTGATATAACAGATCCTGCCACCCCAACTGCAGTATCTTCAATATCTGATGGTAACACCTTTGATACACTTGATGGAGCTACTGACATCGCTGTTGTTACAATTGGTTTATCTACATACGCCCTAGTTACAGCTTTTCTAGATGACGGCATCCAAATTATTAATATAACAAACCCTGCAGCCCCAACTGTTGCATACTCAATATCTGATGGTAGTGCATTTGGTGAACTTGATGGAGCTAATGGCATCACCACCGTCCAAATTGGCACATCTGTTTACGCCCTAGCTACAGCTTCTGGCGATGACGGTGTACAAATCATTCGTATAGCAGAAGATCAACCAGAACCCGAACTAGAACCTACTATAAATCCTATAGCTGTATCTGCACTAACTGATGGTTCTGGTGGCTTTAATGAACTTGGTACACCTGGTGACGTCACCACCGTCAAAATTGGTACATCCACATACGCCATAGTTTCAGCTTTTGCAGATGACCAAGGTGGCATCCAAATTATTAACATGACAAATCCTGCAGTCCCCACTGTTGCATCTGGAATAACTACAGCAAGTTCTGGTGGTGCTGCTAGACTTGATGGATCTACTGGTATTGACACTGTCAAAATTGGTTCTGATACATACGTCCTAGTTGCAGCTACTACTGATGACGCTGTCCAAATTCTTAATATATCAAATCCTGCAAATCCAATTCCTGTATTTACAATACGTGATGGTAATACCTTTGATACACTTAATGGAGTTAATGCCATCACTACCGTCAAAATTGGCTCTGCTACATACGCCCTAGTTGCATCCAACATAGATCATGGTGTCCAAATTATTGATATATCAAATCCTGCAGCCCCAACTGCTGTAACTTCAATAGTCGATGGTGGTACTGATAGTGCTAGTAACACCTTTGATGAACTTCTTGGAGCTACTAGTATTACCACCGTCAGAATTGGCTCATCTCTATACGCCCTAGTTGGAGCTTTTAGTGATAACGGTGTACAAATTATTGATATAACAGACCCAGCAGACCCACTTGCTGTATCTTCAGTGAGTAGTAATAGTAATGGCTTTGGTGATCTTTCTGAAGCTAATGATATTACCACCGTCCAAATTGGCTCTGATACATATGCTCTAGTTGCATCTCGCCCAAGTAACCATCTCCAAATTATTAATATATCAGATCCTGCAAACCCCACTCATGCATCTTCAATAATTCATGATGGTGTGGATAATGCTGGTGGCATCTTTGATATACTTGAAGGACCTAGTGATGTTACCACTATTACTATTGGTGATTCTACATACGCTATAGTTTTAGGTAACATAGATGATGGTGTCCAATTTATCAATATATCAAATCCTATAATGCCAATTGCTGTATCTTCAGTAGCTAATGGTACTGTTGATGCTGATGGTACTACCTTTACTAGACTTGATGGACCAATTGCCCTTACAACTGTCCAAATTGACTCATCAATATACACCCTAGTTGCATCTAATCAAGGTAGCGCTGGTGTCCAAATTATTCGTATAGCAGATGCTTCACCAGGATCAGGATCAGGATCAGAACAAAGATCTACATCATCAGGTGGCAGCAGTTCAGACTGGAAAAAGAAACCAACCTTTGGCAAGTCATGGGAGGTATCCTCTGACCAACTCGTTAAAAATGGATTCAGCTTTAATGGTTACTCACTTGATATCACAGACAACTGGCACACAGACTTTGTTAAAACCTCAACAATTATCGGCGAGATAAACCATGTAACGATGAGAGTCTTTGCATTTGATGGATTAAGGTATGTCCAGCTATCTTTGGGACTACCAGAAATTGGTGCCACCTCTGATGCAGAAGCAGACATCATTGTACATCTAGAGCGCAATTATGATAATCCAAATGACTATGACATTGTAGGAATTGAACACGAACAAAAAGAACCGTTGGTGAACACAGATTCCACAACTGCTAGTATTACACCATCCCTTTGTAATACCTCACACACTGAACCATTTTGTTATACCATTGACATTGAATTTGCAGTCGATGCCCCACTATCTCATGATGTAATAGCAATATCTGCAATTGATACAAAGAGAAGAACCACAACTACACACATCAACGATGGTGTAGAGTTTCTAGGTGAATCACTACTTCCTGCAGAGACTGCATCTATCTTTATCAAAAAGACAAACCAAGGCAAAGGTAACCACATCATCCTAACCCAAGATGACAGACGATACGATACGTGGACTGACCAAGACGGTTACCAATGGATGCAGAATAGTTATGGTACCTGGATTCAGCAGACACTACCTGATATGATCATATCACACGATGGCTCTACTCAAGTGATGACTAGACTCCATTCAGAGTTTGATAGTATGGTACAACAAGAACAAGAACGAGCAATCCTAGTATTTGACAGCAAGAGCCTCCAGTCAGTACCAGATGAACCATTCTCATACGAGTTTCATGAAATTATACCTAGGCATCTAGATGAAGGTCTACTTGAAAAGATGGAACTCGAAGAGATTCTAGCACTTGAAAAGATGTTAAATATCTACATTTATGATGACACTTGGTCTGAGATAGATGATGATGACTCTAATGAGTAAGAGAGTATCAGTATGTTCGATGATGATTTAGATAGAAAGATAAAGTCATTACAAACAAAACGCATTCACCCTCTCAATAACATACCACTTTTTCCAAGGTATTAAATGACACTTTGAGAAAAGGATTAAAGTAAACTATCAGTTACCAAAGAATTAATATATTTTTTTATTAATACATTTTTTCAAACCTATACACATAGCAATAATGCTATCACATTTATGAGTTCTAGTTGATGTTGTCTGTTTGTTGAGATGTTAAAAAACGGCATAAATATTTAGCAAATACAGATTAGGTAGTAGCATACTCTCTCACTCTTTATCTTGTAGCCACACGAGATACCGCATTTCATGAAACGGTGTTGCAGCAATGCAACAAAATTTACATTTCATCTGAAATTAAAACATCATCTAGAATTCATCAAAGTCTAACTATTTTATCCATTCTTGCAAATTCGAACAAGACTTGTTGTACATGTGGTGATGTATTGCCTGAGGATTACACCATACATTTAAGAAATGCTTCTCAAAAGAGAATTTCAAAGAAGGTTCTCATGATGAATAACTCTGCAAAATTAAAAGAAGCAACTCCTGTTAGTAGATTTTGGGCATGTCTCTTCTCTTGTACAATATTTGCTTTGTTGTGGACACAGAAAATCAAAAAAACAAGAAAATGGATTATCCTAATTGTTGTTTATGGGTGTATTGTAATTTCAAATTTTATTTTTTATACAATACCTGATGTTATGGATTCTGAAGATATTATGGCTATAGAACCTAGTACAATTTTTCTAATCATGATTGACTATGTTCTTAATGACGTGTCATCTGATAATGCATACTCTGAGGATTTTGTATATGATCTGTCCTTGTTTTTTAGCTATGTGCATGATTTGGTGTGGATAGTTTGGGTTTCACTTTTAATCTTTCTTATGTACAAGTGGAGTGTACAGTACAATTTGGATACATTTGGATACAAATCAAAAAAGGAATGGAAAAAGGCAAACTCTCCACAAGAAAGCATTGGCAAAAAAATAAAACGACAATATATCAATATTGTTTTAATCATTAGAAATATTGGCAAGAAGACAAATGAGAAAATACCTACTGAAAAAATTAAAGATACCAGTTCAAAGGCAGGAGAAAAAATAGCACATAATGTAAATAATCTAAAGTATAAATCAAAGATGAGTGAAGACGAAAAAATGAGACAGATCAAAGAGTGGCATAACTTGATGCTCCTAGGGGTTATATCAAAGTCTGACTATGAATCAAAAAAGACACAATTGATAAAATCTGAATAACTAGACAGACCTTTCTGTGTTAACATGGAGAATTATCAAATCCAACAGGAAATCTATTTGTAGACATTAGAGTTGAAACTACATCTCTTAGGTTTCAACTAAGCAATCCTGCCATTACGCTTAATCTGTTGTCAAATCACTATTTGCAATTAATGAATCTCAGTCAGATTTTATGTTCTGTCGAGGATCTGCAATATCTTAGAGACTTGAAAAAAAAAAAATATACGACAGTTAACGCAAATAAGATTTTTTTTATATAAGCAATACCTCAATAACTTGACAAAAACCAAGAAGACAACAATTAAAATCCACACGTTATTTACTCCTCTTGTGGGCCGGTAGTATAGCCTGGTAGTATACCCGCCTTGCACGCGGGGGGTCACGGATTCGAATTCCGTCCGGTCCACTTTAACCTAAACGATCAGCATTGAAATTCGGACTTCAGGATGGATTTAAATAGGATAAGTATTGATTTTATTTCATGACAAGTGTAGTTGATGGATGGCCTGTATGGATTCCACTCATTGTTGGTCTAGCTCCTGGTTTAATTTACTGGTTGGCAATTACCGCAAAGAGAAAATAAAATTTACGTCCATTTTTAATCTCTTTTTATTCTCTAGTTTTAGTATAAACTAGGTTTAACGTTGTTACCTTTTTTGTTCACTATTTGATATGTTACCTGAAATTAATCTCTATTATCCTAGGAAAATTATGATCAAGGCGATTCTGTACCCATTTTTGATATTATTACTAGTTCCATTTTCACAGGCTTTTTCAGCAGAATCCACTGATAATGCTCCCACACTAATTGTAGACCTTGATAAAGAAAATATTCATGTTTACAAGGATTCTGAAGGATATACGGTTATAGTCGGACTAGTTGAAAATAAAAATTCCCTTACTCCTGTAACGAATGTGCAAATTAAGGCCAACTTTTTTACTCAATATGGACTTGCTCCTTTAGAAGTAACTTTAGGTAGCACAACTCTTGATGTCATTGCCGCTAATGGAAAATCTCCATTCTCTATTCGTTCAGCAACTGCAAATCCCAACATATCTGAAGCATCTGTTTCTCTTTTAGGATTTGATTCTTCAGTAGAAAAACAAAAAGAATTTCTTGTATATTCTGATAACATATTTTTGGATACAACTTTGCAGTTTTCAGGAGTTTTAGAAAATGGAGGAGCTCCAAACACTGATACTAATGTATACATGGCATTTTATGATAGCTTTGAACCACCACGAATACTAAAAGTTGCTACAATTGAATTAGGTAATGTTGATCTAAACACCAAAGTTAATTTTGAGTTTGATGAAGCAATTCATCCACAAGCTGTAGGGTTTTGGCTTTTTGCCGAATCCAATGTTTTTTATTCTGACTTTGTTGATGTAAAAATTCCGGCATTTCAAATTCCAACTAAAAAGGTAACAATTTCAAATGTATCTGTAAATGATTCTCATGGAAATACCTTATCTGAACTTGCTGCTGGGTCTATTTTTTATATAAAAAGTCAAACATCAATAGAGCTGTCAACTGATTCTGAATCTTCTGAAACTGCATACAGATACTATGTGCAAATAAAAAAATCCCCCGATCATCGTGATGATTCACCAACTGTAGAGTATATAGGACATTTCGATGGCAGATTTATTGGTAATGGAGTAGAAACTCAAACTATTGATTGGATTCCCCAACACCCGGGATTATTTTTCATTGAAACATTCGTTTGGGATAGAAATAATGTTCCACTTGCAGAACAAGGTCCATACACTTTGATAGTTGTAAAATAGACTTTTTTACATTAATTCAAAATTTGCTCACCATTTAAATGCAGAAAGAATACTGTTAATTTTATCATGATGTCACACAAAATTTTCGTTATTTCCATAGTTTCTCTAGTGATCATATTTTCTTCTCAACAGTCAGTTTTAGGTTATGGTGGACCACCTGAACAAAGTAGCGCTAATAATTATGCTGTAGAGATAATCACTGATAATACATCATATGCACTAGGAGACTCTGTTGTATTTTCTGGAAGTGTAAACAAGTATGATGAAGATAGAAATTTACGAATTTCAATTTTTGGTTCTGGCAATAGTTTAATTGTATCTCAAAAAACTCCCGTGAATGCCGATGGTACATTTTCACACAAAGTATTACTTGATAAGGAATTTAGTGATGGTGGTAAATTTATAGTAAAATCTCAATATGGGAATTCCAAAGTAACAATTGCAATTATTTCATTTAAAATAATTTCTACTAGTTCTGTTTCTGAAGATGACAAAATTCCATCATGGATTCAAACTTCTTCAGGATTTTGGGTAGATGGGGATTCTTCAGACACTGAATTCATTAATGCTATTGAATTTTTGATTAAAAAAGGACTCATAAAAATTTCAGAAATCCAGCAAGACTCAGTTTCTCAAGATGGTGAAATTCCATCTTGGATTAAGACTACTGTAGGATTTTGGGTAGATGGGGATTCTTCAGACACTGAATTCATTAATGCTATTGAATTTTTAATTAAAGAAGGATTCATAAAACTATCAAAATAAGGCAAAATTTCTAAATAGTTTTGTATAAAACCTACAAAAAACTGGTAGATTTATTTTCAAAGAATTCTATCTACGTGTATGCATGAATTCTCTCTTGTGGCGATGGGTGGGACTTTTGATATTATTCATAGGGGTCACATTGATTTACTATCCAATGCATTTGATATTGCTGATAAAGTAATCATAGGGATTACCAGTGATGAATTTGCTGCAAAAAAAGGTAAAATTCTTACAAACAAATATGATCAACGTTTTGAAAATTTAACATCTGCTATTTCAAAAGAATTTTCTAATACTTTTTATAAAATCAGTAAATTGGAAAATGATTTTGGACCTGCTGTGCTTGAAAAAGAAGTTAAAGCTCTAGTTGTAAGTGCTGAAACAAGTAATCAAGGAACCATACTCAATGAATTAAGAGCAAAAAAGAGTCTTCCACCTGTCAAAATCATCACTGTTCCAATGTTTTTAGCTAAAGATGGTACAAGAATTTCTACGACTAGAATCAAAAACTCTGAAATTGATATTGATGGAAACTTGCTATCAATTGACAAATAGCTTATCGAACTTTGAGTAATTGGAATAAAACAAAATTCTTGGACTGATCTTTATGGCAATCATCAATCACATGATGAAAAAAATTGATACTGATGTAGTAAATCTCAAAGAAGGATTACACCCTCAAAATCTTTCATATTGGTATGATAAAATTATCAAAGAAACTATTGAAATGGCTCCTCCATGGCTTCAGAACAAAATCAAAGTACATCAAGATTCTATTCTTACAATGAAATTTAATTTAGATATCTCAAAACGTGCTGTAAGATATTTTATGATTGTAGTTGATAATAACTTGGTTGATATGCCATATTCGACAAAACTTTATTTCCTCAAAGTACAAGAAATAATGTCAATTGAAATGGATAAATCACTAGTTTAGATGTTTTTCTGATTCTAGGCATAAATTCTAGCTCAAAGTATCTATAACCAATTGATCTTTAATTCTTATAGATGGATCTCTACAAGTCAAAATATTCAGATGGAAAAACAGATGGAAGAAGTTCAAGACGAGAAAACAATCCATACCGTTCTTTTAGAAACACTGGAAATGATAGAGGTCCACGAGATAACAGTAGAGATGAATCTACAACTGTAACATGTTCTGATTGCGGTACAGAGTGTACAGTTCCATTTGTACCAAGAACCAACAAACCTGTGTATTGTAGTGATTGTTTTAGACAAAACAAACCACAAGATTTCGGAAGCAATAGAGGTTCACGAGATGACAGAGGTTCACGATACTCCCGAGATGATAGAGGTTCAAGATACTCCAGAGATGACAGAGGTCCACGATACTCACAAGATGACAGAGGTTCACGATACTCCAGAGATGATAGAGGTCCACGAGATAACAGTAGAGATGAATCTACAACTGTGACATGTTCTGATTGCGGTACAGAGTGTACAGTTCCATTTGTACCAAGAACCAACAAACCTGTGTATTGTAGTGATTGTTTTAGACAAAACAAACCACAAGATTCTCAACGCGATAGAAGTTCACGAGATGACCGAGGTTCAAGATACTCACGAGATGATAGAAGTTCACGATATTCACGAGATGACCGAGGTCCAAGTTCATCTTCTAGATCAGAATTTAGTAGAGATCACTCTAGATCTAGAAAACCACGACCTGACAAATTTTTAAGAAAACAAGAGAGTCTATTTTCTAATGGTTCAGACAAATTTTATGAAACTATCAAAGAAAAATTATATGAGATTTTAGGTGGAAAAACTTGTTCCAATTGTGGTTTTACTGATCAAAGGGCTTTGGGAATAAGCCCAATATCTGAAAGTGTCACTTCTGATAATTCTGGACGTGGAGGTGATACTGCATCTTGGGGAAAATATATTTCAGCGCCAGATCTTGCTAGAGCAGAACTAAAGGTATTTTGCTTAAATTGTAATCAAATTAGAGAAGAACCTATACAGAAACAAACTGAAGACAGTTCAAGACCAAAATCAAAAAAGAGCAAATATTTCCCTAGATAACCCACAGAATCATCTTTGAGAATTCATTAACACTTTAATTATAATTATTTTAGAATTTATTTATGAATGGTGATTTCAAAGCATTAGGAATTTCTCTAATTGTCCTTGTTGGAATTGTTACTGCATATGCAGTATTTGGTCTATAATCACTCTTTGACCATTTCTACAACATGCTCGAGGATTTTAGCTGAAATCAACGTATCTTCTTTATCTAAAACTGATTGTATAAAATCTGCAAAGCACTCGACGTTCTCCTCATCTTTGAGTAAAATACTATGAGCAGATTTATCTTTTAATGAAATTACCAATTCATTTTTGACTACATTTAGAATTCCTGTAATGAATGTCTCTGTGCCCTCTTTAATAAAAATAAGACTAGCTAGTTTTTGAGCCTCATATTTGTCATCACAAGCTATATTGACTTTCATTTATTCTCAAAAAGAAATTGTTTTATATGTTTTTTAGCTTTTTCTCTGTTTTGCTGATGAACTGCAAGAAATGCATTAATTTTTTCAATCAAAATTGCTTTTAATTCTCCTGATAATAATTTTCCAGACTTGTAATTTTCATAAATTGTTTTTAATTTATCATCATCTGGTTCAAAAAATATTCTCAAGTACTGATATGATACATCAACATCTGGATTACCCCCAAGTTTTCTATGCTGTTTAACATCTTGTTGCCCTCCTGAAAATGCATACTTGTTTATCTTCTTTTTTACTACACCTGGAGAATCTGTTGTGTATATTGTACCTCTTTCATCTGATGCTGACATCTTTCCTCCGGGTCCTTCTAAACTAGGAATCATGATGTTATGAATTAAAGCTGGTTTTTGTTTTCCAATTTTTTGCGCAATATCTCTTGTTAATCTAAAATGTGGATCTTGATCAACTCCTAATGGAATTAACACTGGCTTATCTTCAATAAAGCACGGAGCTGATTGTAATGATGTATAAAATATCATTCCAATGTTTGTTTCATTTGTAAAACCAAATGTTGCTTTTGTATTAGAAAAGTTAATTTTTTTTGCAACTTGGGCTGCAATTGGATAAAGTGTTTGAATATTTTTAGTATTGATAATGATTTTTGTTTTCTCTGGGTTGAAACCTAATGCGATAAAATCTAATGCATTCTCATATGCAAATTTTTCTGTGTCCTCCAAAGTAAGATCGGATTTGGAATAAAATTTTTCATCATCTGTAAGCTGAAAATACAAATTAACATCAAATTTTTCTTGTAACCATTTTGCAAACATCCATGGTACCAAATGTCCAATATGTGTATGACTTGATGGACCTCTTCCTGTGTATAGAAAGAATTTATCACCTTTTTCAAAGTCATCAAGTATTCTAGTCATATCTCTATGAGAGAAGAAGATGCCTCGCCTGAGCATAAAATGGTCTTGGCCTGTAATTTTTTTGATTCTCTCAAGTAATTTCGATGAAATTTTTTCAGTACCAAATCGTTTGGTTAGTTTATCATAGTCAATATCGCCTTGAACATGCCAAGGAGTTACGATAAAGTCATCTGCTGACATTTATCTTGACTTAGGTTAAGGTTTAAAAAGTCTTTTTCAGATTCTTTACTATTGTCGCAAGTTTTTCATGAAATTGAAAAAAAAATTATCAGCGCTTTACGAGAGAATCCAAAACAATCTCCTAAAGCACTAGAAAAATCTACACAACTTTCACCTGATCAAATTAGACGAGGAATTGAATGGTTAAAGCTAAAAGATCTGGCAATTGTATCTGAATCAAAATCAAGTGTTATAAGTTTGGGAAAAAATGGCATTGAATCATTTCAAAAAGGATTGCCTGAAAGGAGACTACTAAATTTACTAAAAGATGGACCAAGAAAATTATCTGATTTACAAAAAGAGTTGGGATTTGTATTTGGACCATCAATGGGTCTAGCTAGAAAAAATAATTGGGTGGAATCTTTATCTGATGAAATTTCTATCAAGAATCCTCCTTTAGAAATTTTAGGAGAAAAAACTCTCAAACTTGTTGGTACTGAAAAATTATCTAGAGATAAACTCAACGATGATGATTTAGCTGGACTTTTAAAAAGACCTGATTTTATTATTGAAGATATTATTAAGACAAGGGAAATTTCTTTATCTGATGCAGCAAAATCTATTAAAATTTCAGATTCTGTTGGTGAGATTGATGTTGAAGCTAAAGTTCCAAAAGTTTTTGTTGCAAGAACACACCCTCTAAAAGATACCATTGATGAAATTCGTGAAATATTTGTCACACTTGGTTTTTCCGAAATCTTGGGTCAGATGACACAATCAAGTTTTTGGAATTTTGATGCTCTATTTACTCCACAAGATCATCCTGCACGAGAATTACAAGATACATTTTATCTAGATAAAATAAATGCTAAAAAAATTGGAACACCAACACAAATTAGCAAAGTTTCTGAATCTCACAAAAAGAATTGGAGATACCACTGGGATATCAATGAGGCAAGAAAAATGGTTCTTAGAACACATACTACTTGTGTAACTATCAAACATCTAGCAGAACAAAAACCCGATGAGGCACGAATTTTCTCTTTAGGTCGTGTATTTAGAAATGAAAAAGTCAGCTACAAACATCTTGTAGAATTTAATCAAATTGAAGGAGTTGTAGTTGGGAGAGATGCTTCCTTGAGAAATCTAATGGGAATACAACGAGAGTTTTACAAACGAATTGGAATTACTAAAATAAAGTTCTGGCCAACATTTTTCCCATACACTGAACCCTCTCTTCAAACTATGGTTTATAACGAAAAATTAGGAAAATGGATTGAATTATTTGGTATGGGTATTTTTAGACCCGAAGTAACTAAACCCCTTGGTATTACTCAACCTGTTTTAGCTTGGGGAGGAGGTATTGAAAGAATTGCAATGCTAAAGTATGATCTAGATGATGTAAGAGAATTTTACAATAACAATCTTGGTTGGTTAAGGAGTGCTACAAATGCCAGTAATTGAATTATCTTATATTCGCCTACAAAAATTAGTTGGCAAAGTATCAAAAAAACAAATTTCTGATTCCTTGCCTTTTCTTGGACTTGATATTGAGTCTGAAGATAAGGATCTTGTTAGGATAGAATACAGTCCAAATAGACCTGACTATTCAACTGATTTTGGAATTGCACTAGGATTGCAAGGATTGCTTGGAATTAAAACTGGTATGGTAAAACTTGTTATAAAAAAATCAAACAAATATTTGATATCTGTCAAACCTACCGTATCTCAGATTAGACCATTTGTAACTGGAATTGTTGCAAAGAATGGGAAAATTGATGATAAAACAATTAAACAACTAATGACCATGCAAGAGGATCTTCATTTTGGAATTGGAAGAAAAAGAAAAAAATCATCTATTGGTATACATGATTTAGATAAAATTTCATTTCCACTAGTTTACACAACTACTAACAAAAATCATAAATTTATTCCATTAAACTCTAAAAATGAATTAACCATCTCAGAAATACTTGGGAACACCAGTACGGGAAAAGATTATGGCTCTCTTCTTGGGCAATCTTCAAAAGTTCCTCTAATTTTAGATGAAAATCAAGACACTGTATCTTTTCCACCCATAATTAATGCTGCAATCACCACTGTTACAACTAGAACAAAAAATCTCTTCGTTGAGGTAACTGGCATAAATAAAGCAGATGCTGAGGATATGCTTGCAGTTGTAGCAACTGTTTTACAAAGTGCAGGATTTGCCTTGGAATCTGTAAAAATTACAGGTGCAAAAAATTCTTCCCCAAAATTAGAGCCACGAAAAATGACTGTTTCCTCTTTACTGATTAATCAAACGTTGGGTTTGAATCTAACCACCTCTAAAATCATTTCATCTTTGAAAAAATCTCGATTAGATGCATCATCTAAAGGAACAAATATTATTTGTATAATTCCTGCATACCGCTTTGATATTTTTGGACCCATGGATTTAGTTGAAGAAGTTGCTTTGGGATATGGGATTCAAAATCTCAAACCCGTGATATCTCCCTCTCAAACCATTGGAGAGACAAACCCAGTTTCATTAAAACTAAAATTATTAGATCAAACCATGATAGGTCTGGGTTTTCTTGAATCCTTGAACTCTAGTTTAACTAGTAAGCGAGTACTTTATGATATGACTAATCGAGATTCAACAAAAAGTATCTCAGTACTTGATTCAAAAAGTCAAGAACATACAATTTTACGTGATTCTATACTTCCAGGATTACTAGAAAACCTCTCAAGAAATATCCATGAATCATATCCTCAAAAAATGTTTGAAACTGGAACTGTTTTTGGTGCTGGAAATCCAATATCTGAAAAAATCAGTTTTTCTGGTATTAGTGCACACAAAGATGCTCATTTTACAGAAATAAAATCTGTTATCCAAGCTGCACTAAATATTGGGTTTGGAATTGACATAGAGACAAAAACTGCCACCAATCCAATATTTGAAGATGGTCACTGTGCATCAATTATTCTAAATGGTACCATGATTGGAATTATTGGAAAAATTGATTCAAAGATTGTTGAAAATTATAAAATCCGTATACCCGTAGTGGGATTTGAGATCTCACTATCTGAATCTATTTTGAAAAATTTAAATTAATTTATTTTAAAAAACTGCGTTTTTATGAAAAATAATCCCTCAATGGTTTTTAGTAAGAGTAATTCATAACTAATGCCCAAGAGCAAGCATGCAGACGGATTAGGATGAGTCGATCGTAATGATACCAGTGATTTCTAATTCACCCAGGCATGCTACATGTGGGCAACCCCGGTTTCAGAACGCGAGGAGGCGTATGGCTATGACCAATGAGTTTGTGCGAGTCAGAACCGGGGAACATTATTATCTCTTTTTCCAAAAAATATTAAACACCAATCATAATACAAAAAATGAAATGGTAAATTATTGGTTAGCAAAACAAGAACCAACTGGACCTAGAGGGTATAGTTTTGAGCAACTAAAAAAAGAAAAAATGACTGTATGGGATGGGGTTCACAATAATTTAGCATTAAAGTATATGCGAGAAATGAAATCAGGTGATCTTGCATTATTTTATCATACTGGTAACCAAAGACAAGCTGTAGGAATAATGCAAGTTATCTCAGAACCATACCCAAACCCCAAAGAAGATGTCAAACGATTCATTGTAGTTGATGTAAAATACAAAGAAACATTGAGGCGACCTGTGACACTTGGGGAAATGAAAAAAGAGGAAAAATTCAAGGATTGGGAACTTGTACGAATTTCAAGGTTGTCTGTAATGCCTGTACCAAAACCTATCTGGGATAAGATTGTAAAAATGTCTCAAAACTAACAATAACTGGTTTTGTTTGATGGATAAATAATTTTTTTATTATCAAGGGTAGATATTCTCAAAAATTTATTTGACTTTTATCATTTAATATAATTTCTAATGCTTGTTAAGTTAGTTTGTTTTGAGATATTCATAGCAAGTTTTGATGATTTGTAAATGGTCTTGTCTTCTTTTCAGACTGTTGAAAAAATGTTTTAGATGATCTTTAAACACCAATCATTTTTTTTTAAATTTTTAATATCTACATTTTATTTAGGTAGTCTCTGTTGTTAATTTTTTCACATTAAAAATATTAGCCTCAATTTTAAATGAGAATATCCACAAATACCTGTAATTTCTAAAAAAACCATAATGTATTAATTCAACGTAAATTCTTTTTGTGTTATGAAATTGTTTCTAGTCATGGCATTTGGTCTTATTTTGTTAATTCCACAAAGTGTCTTTAGCTTTGAGTTGGATGATTTTACCATATCTGGCAAGAACTTGAAGAAAAATTTTGATTCAGAAATTTATCTGAAATTTGATAGTAATACACTGCAAAGCGGTCATATCACAATTTCAGATAATGGGAATGATTCAAAAATTATATTAAATGATCCTAAAATTAAAATCAAAGAATATGGGTTTTTAATAATTGATGCTGACAAAAATTTCATTTTTGCCAAGGAGAAAAAAAGTGGCAATTACCTTTTGCTTTCTAAAATTATTTTCAATGATTCAAAAAATACAATGATCTTTAATGCTGAAAAGACAAATCAGTCAAGCCCTGACAAACCTGCCAGTAGAGACTTTCTTGCAGAACAAACAAAGCAATCATCAGATGCAGAGCCTAAAGAAGTAAGTACAGAATCATTTAAAGAAAAACAACTTCGAGAGAAGAAAGAAAAACTAGAAAAAGACTTGTTGGAATTCCAACAAAATCTGATAAACAATGATAACTCACCACAATTAGATGCTCATACTCAAGCATTGTTAGACCAAGTTAATGCACAAAGCAATCAAACATCAGGCAAGCAACTAAGAGAAAAACTGAAAAATCCTGAAAAATCTGGTACAACTCAAAGTACACAAAATCAGAATGATGATGTGTTAAAAATTCTAATTCAAATACCTCACTCTATTGAATATAAAAAAGAATTTAGACTAAGTGGTTATGTTGTTGATCCTAAAATCAACAAACATGATGATTATAGTTTCAGAGATGGGAGAATATCTGATGTTAGTATTTCAGGTAAAATTTTTGACGTTGATGACATGGTAATTCATTCGTTTAATGAAATAACTAGCAATAACGGGTATTTTGCAACAACATATTATGTACCTGATAATTCTGTATTGGGAGAATACAAAATAACAATTGATGCAGAAAAGGAGATTGATAACGAAACTGCTACTCATAATTTAGAGGACACTTTTTTTGTCACATACATTGATAGTGGAACAAATCTTAGACCCTTTGCTATAGTGGGTCCGGATCAAATAGTTTATCATAATTTTGTTGATGGTGCTCCTGAACCATTAAAGCTTGATGGTACAGACTCTTATGATCCTGAAGGACGACAAGTATTCTACAAATGGACTTTGATTGAATCACCATCTAGTGTGACTGGAACTGCAATTATAACTAGAAATCACGATGAAAGACCGATGCCTGAAGTAACAATTCAGGGAGTACAAAATACAGACATTTTTGATTTTCAATTAATAGTTAATGACGGAAGTATAGACAGTCTTGCAAACACTACTAAGATAACTGCAATTAATGACACACTTGATATCACTAGTATTCGTTTAGCTACTAGTGGTTTTGACCTTACAGGATTTGTTGATAATCTAAAGCCAACAATAGCTGATGGGGATGTTGAAAGTGGAATTGGTTACAATCTTCACATTACTGATGATAAGATAGATTCTGGAACAATGAATTTTACCGCAACTGTAGGTGGCCAAAAATATGATATAACAGATTCTAATATTACAATGGGAGACTATGCTCTTGATAGTAACGGTCCTGGTAGTAATGTAACTATCACTGGTGGCACTCTAAAATCTTTTAGTTTTGTATCAGGTGTAATTACTGCTTATACCCTTTCTAATGGTACAGATACTTCTTTTAATCAAGTTAATGGCACTGCATTTCATATTCATAGCATGGGTAATAATGTGATTAGTGGATTTGTTAATGCTATGGCAATTAATGCAATTAGCGGATCAGTTTATGCTTTGAATGATGTTGTTATTAGCCCTGAAACTCCTATGGATGGATCCTTTGTTTTTGTTGGTTCTGATGGAACAGCTGTAAAAGTTGAACCAGATGCACCAGATGCACCAGATGCACCAGATGCACCCTGATGACACTGAATAATTTTATGATTCTGTCAACTTGTCGGATATAGCATAAAATCTTCTCTGTGTAAACTCTTAACAGCTAGAGTTCTCTCAGATATTATTTAGACTATTTATCAAGAAGTTTATAAAATTGACATGAAAAGGTCTCTTACCATTTTTCATTTATTTTTGTTTTAGAAACACTTTTGTAAAACCCATTCTAAGGCTTTGAAATATCCTTGTTTGAAATTTCTTTCATCAATTGCCCAATCTGGATTTGCTCGAAGTTCTGCAAGTAACTGATCTGCTTTTTGTTTGATTATTGCTTGTTCTATCATACTTTTTGAAATAACTTTGGATTATTTTAAATTATTTTTACAAAATCTTCTGCATCTGATTCCATAGGTTCGTGAGAACCTCTTTTTTTACAAACCCATTCATAATTTTTTAGTTCATTGATAATTTCAAACATTATATCTAGAAAGCAATATCTCTAATATTAAAATGATCTCGTTCCCAAAGTGAGTATTATGGGTTGTTATTTTATGACTTTGTACATAACTTGAATGAGGATATGGCAAGAAATTAAACCGTGTTCATTTAACAGTTTTTTTGACCAAATTATTACATAAAACATCAGTAGAAAACGCTTTTAAGCATAAAATTGTAATGATATCTGTTGAATAAAACAATCTTAGTTTTACTGTCTGTTATTATTATAAGTTCAGCCTCTGGTTTTGTATACGCTGTTGATGACAGGGTAGATAAATTACAGGGTATTATTGAAAAGATCATTCTCAATATTGAAAAGCAAGAAAATACCCGAAATGACATTGATCAAAGAATTATTGAATTAACAGAAAAACGAAATGCTTTGGGTGTTAAAATTACAGGGTTGGAAGAGAGACTTGTTGAAAAACAAAATCTTCTTGACGGATTAATTGTGGAAGAGCCAACAGTATTTGCACCAGAATATGGTGATAATGGTTTGATAAGAACAGAGTTTTATCCTGACGGAACAATATACAAAGAATACCATGACAATGGAAAGAATAAACATGAATATTATCAAAGTGGGAATGTAAAATATGACTATTTTGATCGTGAACGATATAACAACGATTTACCAAATTATGAGTATTGGGATGTTGTAGGTGCCGTTCCAAAATACCACTTTGTTCCTGATAACAGTTACACAAAAGCCGAACAGCAACAACCTATTGAAGAATGGAATATAGACGGTGTTAGAATATTTGAATACTATCTAAATGGGGATATAAGAAACCCCCTTAATGCAGATCCACTCAAAGAATACGGACTTAATGGGTTATTATTAACCGAACTCTATCCTGACGGAACAATATACAAAGAATACCATGACAATGGAAAGAATAAACATGAATATTATCAAAGTGGAAATATAAAATATGACTATTTTGATCGTGATTACTATAACAACAATTTCCCAAATTATGAGTATTGGGATGTTGTAGACACAATAATAAAATACCATTTTGAACCTAGGGTTAATTACACAGAAGCCGAACAGCAACAACCTATTGAAGAATGGAATATAGACGGTGTTAGAATATTTGAATATTATCTAAATGGTGATATAGAAAAATCCTTTAATCTGGATGGTTCTTTGAAAAGTTCTTTTGATTCTTATGGGAATCAAACATTCCCCATATTGAGATAAATTTTATAGAATCTAAAGTATGTTTTTGTTTCCACTATTTGTGGTGTCCAGGAAACTTTGTTTAAACTATAAGTGATTTGGTTCTCACTTGGTGTCAATTTCTACAATGAGACTTTGTAAATTACATCATACTAACAAAGAAAGTTATATTTGTCAATAGATACTTTGAATTTAACATCATGCTGATACATAATTTTTTGACATTGTTTATCTGTTCAGCTAACAAATCAAAAGATTGATTCTATAATATGGTCTTTAAACCACTATAAACAAAATTCCAAGGTTTAGATCCATCAAATTAAACTTTGTTTCTTAATTCACTTAAACGTGCCTAGATATGCCCAAAATTATTCAAAATAGCGATTAATTTATGCCTAAGATTTGGAATTGTGAAACAGTTTCACATTAGAAAATATTTTATACATTTATGCTCAAATCTAATAATGCAAAGCCAAGATATTGCACTCAAAAAAGCTCATGAATTACACAAACTTGGAAAAAATGAAGAATCCCTCAAATATTATGATATTGCAATAAAAGAAGACTCTGATTTTACTTTGGCATATGTATGTAAAGCAGAAACCCTAAGAGAACTTGGAAGAAATAAAGAAGCATTGGCATGTTTTGATAAACTAGAGAATTTGGAATATGATAAACACACTGCATGGGGCTTTTACAAACGAGCATATCTGTTGTACACATTAGGAAAAGGCACAGAGGCATTAGCTAACCTTGAGAAAGTGTTGGAGGTAGATCCAAATTACACTGATGCACTTTTTTCTAAAGGAGTAATATTTGCAGAGTCTTTTGATATTACCAGAAAAACTAAAGCATACGAAGATGCAATAAAATCTTATGATGAGGCAATACGAGTAGACCCTACCCATAGAGATGCATTATACAACAAGGGACTTTTGCTTCAAAGAAATTACAAAGAATCTCAAGTAATAGAATGCTTTGATAAAGTAATAAAGATAAATCCAAACGATGATCGTGCAATTGCATCTAAAGGTGACGTATTTTTAGATTTGGGCAAGTATCAAGATGCCATAAACTGTTATGATAAATCAATAAAGATAAACCCAAAATCTGCTGATACAATGCATAACAAATCCAAAGCACTCTATCTTCAAGATAAAGCAAAAGACGCATATTTTTGGCTTGAAAAGGCACTAAAGTTAAATCCAGATCTTCGTGATGGCGCAAAACTATTACAAATGTTAACAGAGCGAATAGAATTCAATCGCAATTTACATAATTCATGCAAACTCGATCATGATTGTAAAGACTCAGATCCCCACGAGCACTCTACATCTCTTTAGTAAAATTTTAATTTTTTATATCGTGATTGAATCACTTGTTACTAAATTGAGTCTTGCGCGTAATTGAATTTTTAAAATTTTACAATACACAAAAGCATCATTGAATCTTTTCTACTTTGTAATCTAGTTTCTTTATCATATTATGCTCAATTCTAAATTATGGTCCTGTCTTTTTCTGGATGTAAATTTTTTTATCTCGAGTAAATGATATCTGATTAGAACAACAAGACCCAAAAGGAAACGTGACTAGTGGTGTGTTTTGATTGCTTAGAGGGCAAAAGCTGTCGCAATCTCAGTTGTGTGCCTGTCACAATTGCGTGTAAATGTCGCAATTGTGCGTAAATATCGCAATAATGATTGGATTGTAACAGTGATAAGGAGCTTGATGTTCTGTTTAGCCTTGACACTTACACAAAATAAAATCATAGTTGACAAACAAGACATGTATAATCACTTTTCAGATGTTTCCACAAAATATAGAGACGTGAGAACACTTGATATGGAACCAGTCTTGCATATCAAAAACCAGCTAGACTGCAGCTCTAAAATTAACATGGCAGATGTGGGCTGCGGCGATGGGCGATACTCTATGGAATTTTTGAGACATCTCAAAGATAGGTGTTACATGCATTGTATGGATTGCAACAAAGACATGTTAAAATCATTGGAGCACTATCTTACAAGAAATAATACAACAAACTTTTGCACAAGGGAGGCATATGCCGGTTGTCTACCTTTGGATGATGGCACTATTGATTGCATTGTAACATTTAATGCAATACATCATTTTGATGTTCCAAAATTTCTATCCGAATCTCAAAGATCACTCAACTCTAAAGGACACTTGTTCATTTACACGCGGTTGAAAAGTCAAAACTCTGAGAGCATCTGGGGTAAACACTTTCCGCTGTTTGCAGAGACTGAAACCCGTCTGTACGAGATAGACGAGTTGAAACGACACATACACAATGCTGGTATGAATGTCCACTCTACTAGAATGTTCAAATATCTGAGAACCTCCAGCTTGGATAGATTGGTATATCAGGCAGAAAGCAACCACTATTCCACGTTTGCCATGTATGACAAAAAATCATTCCAAGAGTCTCTGAAAGCATTTAAGCAAAACATAAAGGATAACTTTGATGATTTGGAAAACATAAAATGGGTTGATCAAAACATTTTGATAGAGATTAAAAAATAGTAATTATAAAAACAGAGACATAAACGACAGCTTAAAGTTATAATCAAGAGTTTAGTTAACATCTTTCTAGCTGTGGTCTTTACTGTGTGGTGATTCTGAGCAGCAAATCCGATTATAGTGGAGAATCATCTTTTGGTTTATTCTTTTCTTTTCTCTTCTCTAGTTTCTCAATCATCATTACCATGTCTGTTCTCAATAATGTCCTAGTAACAAAGCCCAACTAAAATTATCAACAAAACGGAAATTTGTCTATAAATCTCATCAATTATTGATTGCAACTAGGCGGGGTCACGTTTATCGTTTTTTCTGTTTTACTCAAATTTTCCAGTAAACCATCAAGAGAGAGAGAAAGATATAGCAATTTCAATTTTTGTCTTGTCATATCTAGCTAAAAACCACATAAATCGACTAGTGATAATCGATTTATTGATATAGTCGATTTATCTAATTTCTGTATGGCAACAGCTTATGTTTTAATAAACTGTGAATTGGGTTCTGAAGAAGCTATCATCCAGCAACTAAAGGGCTTGGAAGGTGTTAAGGAAGTTCATGGAACTTTTGGCGCATACGATATTTTGGCCAAGATCGAATCTGATACTGTTGAAAGACTTAGAGAAACAATTACCTGGAAGATCAGAAAAATTGAAAAGATTCGTTCAACTCTAACCCTAATGGGTATTGAAGGTCAAACATAAAACCCCCTTTTTTCTTATTATGCTTTTACATTTTATTTTTCTAGTATCCCAAGAAGATCGTAATAAACGAGAATTTGAATTTGAATATATCAAAAAAATGAGCAGATTTTTCCAAATCTGGCTAAAAGAAAAGTTTGGAAAGGATTTTGAGATTAAATGTGATGAAATGATCACAACACCTAGAAGCATTCTTCAACGCCTTGACACGCATACACTAGTACGTGATCATCAACAAAGAGGAAAAGAGATTTACCATTTCTATCTGACTCATTTCAAACCTTGGTGGACTGATTGTACTTGTGATGGATATCATGCTGAAAATTTTGGAATGATACATTGGCAATCTCCCAAAGAACCCAATGACACTTTATTTCTTGCAGAAAAAAATTGTACTACCGTATCCCATGAACTAATCCATGAAATGTTAAGGATCAAAGGACATAAAAAATTCATTCAAGTGGTTCACGATGTATGGACAAAACATCTTTTTGAACAGCTAGAATTTGAACAATATGGAGAAGATTTTCAAAAAACTGATGGCAAACCTATGTTTTTAACAATGGATATTTCACAATTTACTTTGTAATAAAATTTTTGCAATTAACATTTAGTAACTGAGTAAATATTATTTTCAAAATTTGCAGTTTTAAAATCTAATTTGTTTTCAGGATCATTAGTTCTTGATTTACTTAATGTTTCAAGTTCTACAAGTGCGTCTCCTCTAAAACTTACTGAAGAACCATAAATTCCATCAGTTAACATTGTTCCATGGTCACCTTTTTTAATGTCATCTACTAGTTCATAAAACCTATTTGTTTCTTTTTTATTGACTGGATTTCCAGTTGCTTTGTTATATGCAACTGCTATGTACATTCCATTGTTTTTGACTGCAACAGGAACTTTGTGATTTTTACCTGATGCACCAGGAATGGTATCATTAACTATCACTTCACATTTGTGATACATGCTTGATACATATGCATAGAATCTGTATTGTGCATACTTTCCTGCAACATCTTCTTGACATTCAACAAAAACCCTATGCAATAATTCTAAAGCACCATCATTCATGCTTTGTAGCCTATCATCTATTCTTCCTCTTTCAAGAAGTTCTGATTTGCATTCTTTTGCAACTAAAACTAGAATAAAGTCTGGTAAATTGTAATTTTTAAGAGCTGCAACAAAGGCACCTGCCTGTGACATGCCAAATTTTGGAAATCCCTTATTGACCAAAATTACACCTCAAATCAAAAAATTTGCTACTAATTCTCAACACTGTATTAAAAAGCTGCTTTTAGCTTATAATTGTTGAGAATTTACAGGCATATTAAAACAATTAATTGAATTTTTCAATTGTAAATATTAAATTCGGGATTAATTTATTGTTATTATGGAAACAGATACCACTACTGCACAACTAGTCTCTGATGTTTATTTAAAATTAAAAGAAAATATCGTAAAATATAGAAATGTGGTTAAAAGACCTTTAACACTTACCGAGAAAATTTTATCTGGTCATCTCAATAAAATTGATGATAATACCATTTTTACTGGTGGAAAAGATTATGTTTTTCTAAAACCAGACAGAGTTGCATTACAAGATGTAACAGGCCAAATGGTAATGCTCCAATTTATGCAGGCAGAATTAAAACAAACATCATTACCAACAACTGTACACTGTGATCATCTAATTCGAGCAGAAGTTCAAGGTGACATTGACATGAAAGTTTCTCTTGATGAAAATAGCGAAGTTTTCAAATTTTTACAATCTGCATCTGCAAAATATGGATGTGGTTTTTGGAAACCTGGTGCTGGAATTATTCACCAAGTGGTTCTTGAAAATTATGCATTTCCAGGTGGATTAATGATTGGTACTGATTCTCATACTCCAAATGCTGGTGGACTTGGAATGATTGCTATTGGTGTTGGTGGACTAGATGCTGCTGAAACGATGGCTGGTTTACCTTGGGAATTACTTTATCCTAAAAAAATAGGTGTAAGATTAACTGGTGAGCTAAACGGATGGACTGCACCTAAAGATATTATATTAAAAGTTGCAGATGAATTAACTGTCTCTGGAGGAACAAATGCAATTGTTGAATATTTTGGACCTGGAACAAAATCTATTAGTTGTACTGGCAAAGCTACAATCACTAACATGGGAGCTGAAATCGGAGCAACATGTTCTGTATTTCCATATGATAAACGCATGGAAACTTTTCTAAAATATACAAACCGAGATGATATTGCAAAACTAGCAAATCAAAATAAAGAATCACTTGTTGCAGATGTTGAGATTGAATCAAATCCCGAAAAATTCTTTGATAGAGTAATTGAAATTAATCTTTCAACTTTAGAACCACACATTGTTGGTCCTCATACTCCTGATTTAGCAAGAACCATCACAGAATTAGCTAATGATGTAAAAACCAAAGATTACACTGATCCTATCTCTGTTGCATTAATTGGCAGCTGCACGAATTCATCATATGAGGACATGTCAAGGGCAGCAAGCTTGGCTGAACAAGCAAAGGCCAAAGGAATTAAAGCAAAAATTCCATTATTAGTAACTCCTGGGTCAGAACAAATTCGTGGAACTATAGAGAGAGATGGACAAATGGACTCTCTAAAAGATATTGGTGCAACAGTTCTAGCAAATGCGTGTGGTCCTTGTATCGGTCAATGGAATCGACCTGAACTAGAAAAGAATCAACAAAATACCATTGTTACAACATTTAACAGAAATTTCCCAGGACGAAATGATGGAAGCAGAACCACCTTAAATTTTATTGGCAGTCCTGAAATGATAATTGCTTTAGCATTGGGAGGTAAACTCTCTTTTAATCCTCTCAAAGATGATCTCATTGCATCTGATGGAACAAAGTTCAAGCTTCAACCTCCCAAACCTGCACCAGAAGTTCCTCCGGAAGGTTTTATGAGACCTGAGGGAATTTTTATTGCACCACCTAAAAATTCTGATGATCTTTTAGTTTTAATTGATCCTAACAGTACTAGACTAGAACGTTTAGAACCATTCTCAAAATGGGATGGTGATGATTTTGTAAACATCCCAATTATGATCAAAGCTAAAGGTAAATGCACCACTGATCACATATCTCCTGCTGGAGCATGGCTTTCTTTACGTGGTCACTTGGATAATCTTAGTGATAACATGCTTTTAGGTGCAGTTAACGCATTTAATGATAAGGTGGGTCAGGGCAAGAATGTTTTAAACAATAATTTAGAATCTTTCTCAACAATTGCAAGACAGTACAAAGAAAATAAAATGAGATGGGTAATCATTGGTGATAACAATTATGGTGAAGGAAGCAGTAGAGAACATGCAGCAATGACTCCTCGCTTTTTGGGATGTGCAGCAGTGATTACAAAAAGTTTAGCTAGAATTCATGAAACAAATCTAAAAAAACAAGGTATTCTAGCATTAACATTTAGTAATCCAGATGATTATGAAAAAATTCTTGAAGATGATAAAATTAGTTTACTTGATTTAAATCAAATTGCTCCAGAGAAACAACTCTCATGTATCATCTCACATGCTGATGGAGGTAAAGACGAAATTTTGTTAAATCACTCTTACAATAAATCTCAAATTCAATGGTTCAAAGCCGGATCAGCTCTTAATGTTTTGAGAAATAAATAGAATTTTTTTACGTGGGGCCGACCGGAATTGAACCGGCGACCTACGGGTCACTACAGCTCCAAACTTACATCATCCGTGAGTCAGTTTAGCTTAGTTAACCTTTGGAGCCCTTAGCGGTGATCTTTTTCGTAGACACTGTCGCCCTACCAGGCTAGGCTACGACCCCACAAACAAGAATGAAATAGACTTGAATTTTAAGTTATTTTTAACCAAGATTTATTTGCGATAATCAACAATAACTGTTAATTAATCATGGTCAAACCCATTTATCTAATATTAGGATCTATTCCTGTTATAGCAGCTATTTTGCTCTCCACCCCACTATTACTAAAAAATGAAATTCCCACATCTGCGGCAAATTATACTGATAATATTGAAATCGAATACACCAAACACCAATTAAAAAAAATCTCATATGGCGTCACAGAACGAACTGGAGCCCAAAAAACTGAAATCCTCTACATTAAAAATAATGGCGATATAAAATATTCAATAACTGATCAAGGCTATCTAAAACCTGATGTTCGCTCAAAATTAGATGAGGCAAAACTTGACAAAATTAAGGCATTGATTAAAGAGACTGGTTTTATTGCAATTCCTTCAGAGTCTTTTCAAGTAATGGATAATGTAACTGAATATCAAAAATCAAATGTCAAAGTCACTCTTAATGGACGTGTTAATCAGATTCATTGGCCTCAACAAAATGTAACTGCTGATTTTATTCCACCAATAATTACCATGGTTGAATCTGAGCTAGATTTGATCATTGCTGAATTTAGTGAATAGATACAAATAGTCTTTAGGAAAAATCAAGGCGTGCTCCCATTATTTGGTCAACGACTTGATGCTAAAGGAATAGTTTATGATAAAATAAATTCCATTGATACTCTTCGTGGTTCCTCCACTGTTAAACGTGGCTTTGCACACATGTTAAAAAATGGAGTTGTAATGGATGTTACCACTGTAGAGCAAGCTCAAATTGCCGAAGAGTCAGGTGCAGTCTCTGTTATGGTTTTAGATAAACTACCTTCTGAAGTTAGAAAAGCTGGAGGTGTTGCACGAACTGCAAGTATTAAAATTATTAAAGAAATAATGGACTCTGTAACAATTCCCGTTATGGCTAAATGTCGAATTGGTCATGTTAGTGAGGCACTAGTTTTACAAGAAACTGACGTTGATATGATTGATGAATCCGAAGTTTTAACACCTGCTGATGAATTTCATCATATTTGGAAATGGGATTTTACAACTCCTGTTGTTAACGGTGCAAGGTCTTTGGCAGAAGCCTTGCGAAGAATTGAAGAGGGTGCATCTATGATTAGAACAAAAGGAGAGCCTGGAACTGGAAATGTTGCAGAAGCCATCAAACATATCAAAAAAGTAAATGATGAATTAAGAACTATAAAATCAATTTATGATTCTGGAGATGATCAAGATTTAGTTAGAGTGGCAAGAAAATTCAAAGTATCTTATGATATTGTTAAACAAACTGCAAAGCTTGGAAGATTACCTGTTGTAAATTTTGCAGCAGGCGGAATTGCAACTCCTGCTGATGCTGCATATTTAATGTCACTTGGATGTGATGGAATATTTGTCGGTTCTGGAATTTTTAATTCTAATGATGCTAAACAAAGAGCCAAAGCAATTGTTTTAGCTACTACCTTTTGGAATGAACCTGATAAAGTAAAAGAGGCTCAAGAAATGATCGATGAGCGAGAATCAATGATAGGGTTGGATATCAATACTCTAAAGTTACGTATGCAAGATCGCGGTGGTACAGCATGAGTCTCACAGTTGGTGTACTATCCATACAAGGAGATACACAAGAAAATATTTTATCTGCCAAAGCAGCAATTAATGAATTAGGTATAATTGATGGTAAAGTGATTGGTGTTAAAACACCTAAAGAAATTTCTTCATTAGATGGTTTGATCATTCCAGGTGGTGAGAGTACCGCCATTGGTAAATTATCTTTAGCAAATGGCTCTCTAGATACACTAAAAGATAAAATCCAAAGTGGGATGCCTGTTCTTGGAATTTGTGCAGGAATGATAATGCTTTCAAGTTCTGCAAGCGATCGAGTTGTTGGTAAAACTGATCAATTACTATTGAATATTTTAGATATCAAATTGGAGAGAAATTCATTTGGAAGACAAAAAGAATCATTTGAATCAAACATCTCTTTAGAGTCGATAAATATTCCAAAATTTAATGGTATATTTATCAGAGCACCATCTGTCTCTGATGTTGGTTCTGATGTAGAAATTTTATCAAAATTCAATGATCGTATAATTGCTGTCAAAAAAGGAAATGTAATTGGTGTTGCATTTCATCCTGAACTAACTACAGATACATCACTGCACAAATATTTCATTAATCTAGTAAATTCATCAAAAAATTAATCATTGGTTTAATCTATGGTAATAGGTTATGCATGGATTTTAAATCATTTTTGAATGGTTCTAATGATTCTGGAATTTCTATTTTAATAGAATCTTTTAATGATAGATTTTGAGATTTTTTTTCATTCCAAACTTTTGAATTAAACTCTGAAATCTCTTTTGTGGTGCTACTTTGTTCTTTAATGTTTTCTGGAATTACTTGTTTTTCTTTATGAATGGTATCATTTGAATACAAAATTTTCCAAAGATACTCTGTAATGAATGGAGTAATTGGAGCTAATAATTTTAAAATTGTTGATAGTGTTTTGTGTAATGTAAATATTGCACCATCTCTTTGTTCATCTGAGAAATTTATTCCATAGGCTCTTGCTTTGACCATTTCAATATAGTGAGCGGCAAACACGTTCCATGTAAATTCTCTAATTGCAATTGCAGGAATAAAAAAGTTATACTCTTCATATCCTCTTTTACATTCTTTTACTAGCTTGTCAAGCTCTGATAAAATCCATTTATCTGATGGATAAAGTTTAGCTGAATCTATTACTGGAAAACTTGACAAGAATCTTGATACATTCCACAACTTGCTGAGAAATTTTTTTGTTGATTCAATTTTTTGTTCATTACATCTAAAATCATATCCATGATTAACCTCACTTGCACTCCAAAATCTAAAAGTGTCTGCACCAAATTTTTCAATTAGCGGTAAAGGGTCTATTGCGTTACCTTTGCTTTTACTCATCTTCATTCCTTTTTCATCTAAACCATACCCCATAATCCAAGCTTCAGACCATGGTTTCTCTCCTGTCAACTGCTCACATCTAAGAAGTGTATAGTATAACCATGTTCTAACAATATCTTTTGCTTGAGGTCTGATTGAAGCAGGATATACTTTTTTGAAAAAATCATCATCTCTGTTAAATTTACTAATGAAAAGTGGTGATACGCTAGAATCCATCCATGTATCAAAAGTTCTCTCCTCACCTACAAATTCTGTCGAATCACATTTTACACATTTAGTAATTGGGCATTTTTCATTCCATGGTTTGTAGTATTTTCCAGGTTCTGGAACATGGGGCTCTGAGCATTTTTTGCAGTACCAAATTGGGATTTCAGTCCCATAGTACCTTCTTCTTGAAATTGGCCAGTCCATGTTGATGGATTCAAGCCAATTCATCAGAATTTGTTTATGCATTGTTGGATGAAATGATATCTCTTCTCCTAAATTTTTGATTTTTGGAACTGCATCTTTTTGTTTTAGATAATATTCTTCCATTGGTATGATCTCAATTGGAGTTTTACTTCTTTCTGAAACTGGTGTTCTATGAATGATGTCTTCTGTTTTTTCTAAAAATCCTTTTGTTTCCAAGTCTTTTATGATTTGTGTTCTTGCTTGTTTTGGTTTTAATCCTGCATAGTCACCTGCAGCTTTGGTCATTTTTCCATCTAATCCAATTGCTATGACTTCTTTTAATTCCAATTCCCTAAACAGTGCTACGTCGTTTTGATCACCATAACTACAAATCATTACAGCTCCTGAACCAAACTCTTGTTGAGCTAAATGATGAGTTTTTAACTCCACCTCTGCATTTGTAATTGGAACAATTACTTTTTTTCCAATGTATTGTGTGTATCTTGCATCTTTAGGATTTACAATAATGGTTTTACACGCACAGAGTAATTCTGGTCTTGTACTTGCAATGATTATTTCTTTATCTGTATCTTTAATTTTAAATTTCATGTAAACTAGTTTTGTAGCTAGGTCTTGATAAATTATTTCTGCATCTGCAATGGTAGTACCTGAAACCCAATCATAGTTGTTTGGTCTATTTGCAAGGTATATCTGTTTTTTTTTCCACAAATCAATAAACGTTGATTGCGTAAGTGTCCTATACTCTTCTGAATCTGTTTGGTAATAATTTGCAAAATCTCCACTAAGACCCAAACTTTTCATTATGAGAATCATTTCTGCTTCTAAATCATCTAATGTTTCTCTGCATAAATCTAGAAATTGACCCCTATCTGTCTCCTTCATTCTAATTTTGTGTTTTTTTTCAGTGTACAGCTCTACTGGGAGTCCATTTCTGTCAATGCCTATTGGAAAGTAAACATTTTTTCCAGCCATTCTTGCAGTACGTGCAATCATGTCAATTTGTGAATAATGTGCAGCAGCTCCGATGTGCCATGGTCTACCTGATGGATATGGCGGTGGTGTATCTATGGTAAAGTTATTTTCTTGTGGTGTGAAATCATAAATTTTTTCTGTTTCCCACTGTATTAGAATCTCTTTTTCTAACTCTGGGTTCCATGCTTTTTCTGAAATTTTAGGATCCATCTCTCAACTATCTTGAAATATTTGAAATAATGTGAGATCCTTTGTTGTAACCTTCATAAATGTAAACTCCTACTGCTTCAACATTTGATGGCATTTCTGGTGCTAATAGTTTGATAATTTCACTTGAAAGATTTTCTACTGTAGCTTCTCCTTCTAATAGATATGTTGTATTTTTTGGAACTTGTAATTCAAACATTCCTTTAGGTCCTTCAAACTGAATTTGATAATGGGTGTCATCTTCTTTCTTTAGATATTTTCTATTAATGAAAAATTTATGATCAAAGACATTTACAACTTTTTTGATAATTTTTTTTGCTTCTCCAAAATCTAAAAGAAGATTATCTTTCATTTGTCCTACCAACTCTACCATCACTGAAGATGTATGTCCATGTAATATGGAACATTTTTCAACTAGTGGAAGTATGTGTGCATAATCAAATGAGAATGATGCATCTTCTAAAAATATAGAACCTGTTTGTGGTGTTTTATCATAAAATACCACGTCCTGTAATTCTTTAATCTGTGCAACATATTTTGCATGTCCTATTGCCATCACTTTGTCTTGAGGAAAATCTTTTTTGATTTGCTTGTATTTTTCTATATCCTCATCAGTGTCAATAACTTCAATGAATCCTTTCTCTGTTTTAAAATCAATTAAGACTTTGTCACCATTTTTTAATGTTAATTCGTGATTGTATTTGTATTCTTGCTCAAGAAATGTAAGCATTTGTGCTATTGTTAATTCAGTTCTGGTTTTAAGCAAGTTTCCTTTCTTATCGATATACCTGAAATCTGAATCTAAAATTGTAGGACTTGACGTCATGTCAAGTCAACTGACTTTTAGATATAATATAAATTCTGTAATGTTAATTGCTGTCTTTATTTAGATTACTAGACCAAAGAATCTAGAATTTTAGCCAAATTAACATCATTTTCTGTGATACCCCCTGCATCGTGGGTTGTCAACTTTATGGTGATTTTATCATATACGTTAAACCACTCTGGATGATGATTCATCTTTTCAATTTCCATAGCTGCTCTTGTCATAAAACCAAAGGCTTGGTTGAAACTCTCAAATTGAAATTCTTTGCAAAGTTTTTCATCTACAACGCTCCAGCCTGGTAGATTCTTTAACTGTTCTTTAATATCGATTTGTGATAATCGCATATCTATCTTGAGATAACATCAAATTAAAAGATTGATTCATTACCCTTTTGGAGGATATATAGATAGAGCAATGGATGAGACTAGCAAAAAATTATTTGAAAATATTCAAAATTCTATCTTTGAGACTGTCCCGGGTAAAAGAATTGGAATAGCTTTTTCTGGCGGTGTTGATAGTACACTAATTTCAAAAATTTGCTCAGATCTAAATTATGATATCACATTACTAACTATTGGATTTGCTCAATCACATGATATTTTATTTGCAAAAAAAGTTAATGAACATCTGAAATACCCACACCATATTCTAGAGATTGACTCAGAGACATTTCCTGCACTTTCTTTAAAAATAAATCAAACTATAAAGACAGAAAATCTATCATGGAATGAAAATTGTATTGCATTTTATTATGTTTCCAAGCTAGCAAATAGTTTGGGACTTGATACTGTGATTACTGCAAATGGGATTGATGAATTATTTTGTGGTTACAATGCGTATAGAGAAGCATTTTCTGGAGGTGAATCTCAAATTAACAAAGTCATGCTTGCTAAATTAGATAATGAACTAAAAATGATGAAAGCTGTAAATTTAGTTGCTTCTGAATTTGGCATCAAAATACTCCAACCACTACTCTCACCAAAATTTATTGAATATGCAAAAAATGTTCCTATATCTGAAAAGATTCATGACTCTGAAGATTTGTATCGTAAACACATAATACGAAAACTAGCTAGTCAAATCAAAGTTCCAGAACTCTCCTGTACAAAACGAAAGAAAGCACTACAGTATGGTTCTAAAATTCACAAGGCTTTGCTAAAAACTAGATAAATTTACCAACTGTTTTTTGAACCGTTCTCTCTACATTTTTTATAATTGCAGATGATGCACCAAGGTGTTTCTCTGGCAAAAATATAGAATCAATTTCTTTATCAGTTAATTTCAAAGTAAATGCTTTGTCGTTTTTGATTGCATCCATATAGGACATTCCTTTGTTATTAGCCTCAAATGCAACTCTTTGCACATCTTTGTACGCTACAAATCTTGGTATGCCTTTTTTGATCAGTGCCTCTAAAACAAACTCTGCAAAAATTTGCCCCTTTGTGACAAACAGATTATCTACAATTTTTTTCTCATTTACCACCAAATTTGAAATAATTCTAGTCATAGTTTCAAGCATTTCATCAATTAGGATTGAAACTGTTGGAATTACAAATCTTTCATTGGCTGAATTTGAAAGATCTCGCTCATGCCATAAAGGAATATTTTCAAATGCAACTGCAACTTGACTACGTACTAGTTTTGATAATGATGATACCCTCTCACTTTTAATTGGATTTCTTTTAACTGGAACTGCACTACTTCCCATTTGTCCTTTCTTGAATTGTTCTGCAACTTCACCAATCTCTGTTCTTTGTAAATTTCTAATCTCTATTGCAATTTTTTCTAATGTTGCTCCAATTAATGCTAACTCAAATACATATTCTGCATATCTTTCTCTAGGAACTATTTGTGTTGCAACTTGTGCTGGAAATAATTTTAATCTCTTTGCAGCTCTATCTTGAACTTTGAGTGATTTTGCACCCATTAGTGAACCAGTACCAACAACGCCTAATGTTTTACAAATGAGAATTCTTTTCTTTATCTCCTCAATCCTTTGAACATGTTTTGCCATTTCTGCAGCCCAATTTGCAAATTTTAATCCAAATGAAATTATACTTGCGTGTTGACCGTGTGTTCTTCCTACTGCAGGAATCTTCCCATGTTTCACTGCTTTTTTTGCAAGTATTGATGCCATTTTTGCAACCTTGGGTTCTATGATTTGCAAAGCATCACGCATTTGCATCGAATTACTAGTATCAACTAAATCATTACTTGTAAGGCCATAGTGTATCCAAGGTCTTGCATTTTTAAAACATTTTTCACTCAATGATTCTACAAGAGCTGCTGTGTCGTGATCGCTTTTTGCCTCTAGCTGTTTAATTCTTTTTACAGTGATCTTACCTGACATTGCTGCTCTGTGAATTTCTTTACCTATACTTTTTGAAATTATTCCTATCTCGCTTTGAGAAATAGCAGTTACACCTTCAATCTCTAATTGGTAATCTACCTTTTTTTGTTCACTAAAAATATCCATCATCTCTTTGGTTCCATAACGACCATTGTCGATAGGTAAAATTGCCAACATTTTTAGTAATTACACATCGAAAATAAATCTATTCATGATATGTGTGTGTACGTCTTAATTTCTTGATTTCCTTATTGTTGCAATCTTTTTTGATGATCTAGTCTCTTTTGTTTTTGCCTTTGCTTTATTGACTTTGCCTTCTTTTTTGATAGGTTTTCCACTTCTTCTAGCTGCACGAGAGACTGATGCCCTTAACTTTTGTTCTTTTTTCTGCTTTTCTTTCTCTTTTTCAGAAATTTTTCCTCTTACCATGATTACATTTCTAATTGTTTTATCCTAGATAAGTTAGCTCATTATCTGTATCTGATAAACTATCTCTCTATGATTCCAGTAGTGTCTTGTAAAACCCATTCTAAGGCTTTGAAATATCCTTGTTTGAAATTTCTTTCATCAATTGCCCAATCTGGATTTGCTCGGAGTTCTGCAAGTAACTGATCTGCTTTTTGTTTGATTATTGCTTGTTCTATCATACTTTTTGAAATAACTTTGGATTATTTTAAATTATTTTTACAAATCTTCTTCTGATGGTTTAAATTGGATTGGAGGGAATTTTTACCATACATGTTAAATACACCACAAAAAATTGGAGAAAATCAATACCAAATTGAGGCTGATCCTAATCTTGGGATGAGGGTTCCTGTAAGAATTTATGCTGATGAAGCATTGATGCAAAAAATGTTAACTGATAGAACAATAATGCAGGCACGAAATGTTGCATCTATTCCAGGTATAGTAAAGCATAGTGTTGTTTTGCCTGACGGACACGAGGGATATGGTTTTCCAGTTGGTGGAGTTGCTGCAATGGATGCAAAAGAAGGAATGATCAGTCCCGGCGGTGTAGGTTATGATATTAACTGTGGAGTTCGTCTACTTTGTTCAACTTTAACAGAAGATACTGTTCGCTCAAAACTAAAAGAGTTAGTTACTGATCTTTTTAGCTCAATCCCTTCTGGTGTTGGTTCTAAAGGAGCAGTAAAGCTTACTCTCTCAGAACTTGATGAAGTTTTGGTAAGGGGAGTAGACTGGGCAATTGATCATGGGTATGGTTCATCTGATGACGCTGATGTTTGTGAAGAAAATGGCAAAATTCCAAATGCTGATCCTGACAAAGTTTCTGAAAAGGCAAGAAAAAGAGGTGCACCCCAACTTGGTAGTTTAGGTTCTGGAAATCATTTTCTCGAAGTGCAAAAAGTTTCAGAAATACATGATGAGCAAGCAGCAAACAGAATGGGAATTAAAAAAGGAACAATTACAGTTTTGATTCATTGTGGTTCAAGAGGATTTGGCCATCAAGTGTGTAGTGATTATCTTAGAGTATCTGAACAAGCTATGGAAAAATATGATATCCATTTACCTGACAGGGAACTTGCATGTGTTCCAAATAATTCTGAAGAGGGAGAGTCTTATAGAAAAGCAATGTTTTCAGCATTAAATTTTGCATGGAGTAATAGACAGATGCTAACACATTGGACTAGAAGCTCTTTTCAACGTGTATTTAATCAATCAGAATCTGATCTTGATATGAAGCTAGTTTATGATGTTGCTCATAATATTGCCAAAGTAGAAAAACACAAAGTTGATGGAAAAGACCGTAGTTTGGTTGTACATAGGAAAGGTGCAACTAGGGCATTTCCTGCAAATCGAGATGAAATTTCACTAAAATACCGTGATTTGGGACAACCTGTTCTAGTTCCAGGTTCGATGGGAACTGCAAGTTGGATTTTACTTGGACAGCCAAACTCGATGGATCTGAGTTTTGGCTCTACTGCCCATGGTGCAGGTAGAACCATGTCTCGTTCTAAGGCTAGAAGAAACTTTACTGAGGAGGGTGTAAAAAAATCCCTTAATGAAAAGGGCATCTTTATCAAAGCGTTAACCAGAGATGGGGTTGTGGAAGAAACCCCCCAAGCTTACAAAGATGTTGATTCTGTAGTTAACGTATCTCATAATTTGGGAATTGCCACAAAAGTTGCAAAATTAGTGCCTATTGGTGTGATAAAAGGTTGAGCAAAGAAGAAAAAGAAGATTCTGAACTAGAAAGATTAAAGGCAAAAAGACTAGCTGAAATGCAGAAAAATATTTCTACAAATCAAGAAATTTCCTCCTCCTCTGCTGCTGCAGAGCCAACAAAAGAAACTGTTTTAGAAAATCCACGCGACTCTCTTATCAAAATACTTGGATTCAGAGGACTAGAAGTTTTAGAAAATGCTGAATTACAATTTCCAAACGAGACTAGAATGATTATAGAAAAATTATCTGAATTAATTAAAACTGGTGAGATTAATGAGAGTCTTGATGGAGGAAAATTATTGGCATTATTTAGATCAGTTGGATTGAATGTTAGAATGGAAACTAAAATTAATGTTGAACAAGATGGAAAATTTGTATCTCTAAGTGATAAATTTAGTAATAAATCATTTGATGCAGGTGATTAGATGAATATTGTTTTACAAATTGGAACAAAAAATTATGCAGATGATTTACTATCAATTAAAAAAGCATTGTCCCACATGGAAAGTTTGGTGTCTGGTTATAATGGATATATTCTAAGTGAACCTACATCTAAATTTGGTTGGACATTTTTTAAATTATCTTTTAAACCAAATTTACAAAATGGAATAGAAGAAAAATTTTCTGATATGATCATGAAATATCCGGCAAACGATCAAGTCGAGAAATTTGCAAAATTTATCGGAGATTATTTTATTTCTAGAGGTTGTAATGTTACAGTAAAAATTCCTAACTAGACTCTTCTTCCTCTTTTTCCACCCTTTTTTCTGGTGGTGTCATGAGGAATTGGTGTTACATCATCAATTCTTCCAATTTTAAATCCGCCTCTTGCTAATGCCCTGATTGCAGCTTGTGCACCTGGACCGGGTACTCTGGAACCAACTCCACCTACTGCGCGAACTCTAATGTGGAATCCTGTAAATCCTTTGCTTCTTGCAGACTCTACAACTGCATTTGCAGCTTTCATTGCAGCAAATGGTGATGATTCGTATCTATCTGCATTTACATGAATTCCACCAGAACTAATTGCTACTGTTTCTGCACCTGTAAGGTCTGTCATGTGAATAATTGTATTATTGTAACTACTGTAAATATGGGCAATTCCCCACTTTTCAGGACCTTCTTTTTTAGTCTCTGGTTGAGATTTTGTCTCTACTTTGGGTTCTGTTATCTTTACTGATTTAGTGTCTTCGGCTGGTTTTGTCTCCTCAACTGGTTTGGCTTCTTCTGTTGTGGTCGGCTTGACTATAGTTTCAACTTCTGACAATGTCTACTCAGACCTTAAAGGGTTTAAAATACATTGATTTTTTGGCTTTGTGTAATCTTTGGGTGTTATTATGTAGCTTGTTTAGTGAGGTATTTTGAATTATGGTTTTTTTGTTTGTTTTACCATCAAGCTGCTTTGAGAACAGAATAGTCACATACACACACAGATTAGTCGAGAGATCAAACTATACATGATTGCAAAAATCATCATATCTATTTTGATCATTACATCATGACATACCATTTTTTGCCTTGTTATGAGATGATTTGAAATAATTACAACTAGATGTAATTTTGATTTTAACATGCAGTAAAGCGAAACGATACAAGTATTATTTGACCATGCTCAAACCTTATTCCAGATTTTGTCATCTTCATTATCTATAGTTCTTTTTTTGTAGTCTCCTCAGGTAGCTTTAACAAGTCTGAAATCTGGTCCCATCTGTTTTTTACATTTGAGACCTTTTGAATCAAAAGCTTTTTGTTTTTTATTGCAAGTGCCAGTTGATCTCTTTTTTATTCTAATAACGTTTGAATTTCATGAGGAACTGCAATCCTATTTAGATACATTAACTGTTTTTAGTGTTGTTCACTCATGTACAGTAAGAAATTTTTTACTTGTAAAGAACCATTTTTTAAAAATTTCAATTTCTTTAAACTTTTTGATGATGATTTTAAACATTTGATATATCTAGTTTAATTTCATTTCTGAACATGTTATCTATTCTCTGCTGAACCAATCTGTCTAGTCAACAAGATTGAAAGAAATTTTTTTTATGGCTAGTAATTATTTAAAATGTTTCCAACCTTTATCTTTTAAATGAACCAGCCCACCATTGTCATTTTTAATATACACCCCATTCTTCTTACCCAAAGTAACAAAACCAATCTCTATAATTGGAATTTTCAATAGTTTTGCATTATTTATAATAATTTTTTTGTGATTTGGAGATGCAGTAAATACAAACTCATATTCTTCTCCACCATTAAACACTAAATCATTTAAATCCAGTTTATGAGATTTTACAAACTCTTCTAAATCTTTTAGAGCCGGAATCCTAGTTATGACAAATTTATTTTTACTCTGTTTTGCCATTTCATTTAATGTAGTAGACAACCCATCACTAGAATCCATTGATGATGAAAAATATTTTTTATTTTTTATACCAAAATTTAGTCTGGGTTTTGGTTTAATGACTGAATTAACAGCTTTTTTTGCAAAAATCCCTTTTCCTTGTTTTTTGCCAAGAAGAATACTTAATCCAACTGCGGTATACCCAAATGGACCAGTCACAAATATCAAGTCTCCTTTCTTTGAATCTTTTCTTGTAACTATTCTATCACCAACTCCAAAGAGACATACGTTAAATACAATTTCATTACCTCCGTTTGTATCTCCTCCTAGAATAGAAACATCAAATTCTTTACAAGCTTTTTTAAATCCTAAAACAATCTCATTTATCTTTGAGTGAGAAATTGTCTTTGGAAGATTAACTGAAATCATGCCATGTGTTGGTTTGACACCTTTAGATGCAAAATCACTCACACATGCAACTATGCTTTTTCTTGCAGCATCAGATAATTTCATCCTAGATGGAATATCAGTACTTTCTACCATTGTGTCTGTTTTTGCTATGATTTTGGTTTTATTACCCAAATTCATGATTTCTACATCTTCTGAGGTAAATTGCTTTTTACCAAATCCCTTTTGAAAAATTTCAATTATTGTTGTTTCATCTAATTTTTTCATAACTTTGATTTACCATTTTTATTGCATCTTTGACTATTTCTTTGCATTTTTCTTTATTATTTGATTCTGCTGAAACCCTAATAACATCTTCTGTATTTGATTTTCTGATTAACACCCAACTATCTTCATCAATAACCCCTTTGATTCCATCTAGTGTACTAGTCTCAGAATAGTCTTTAGAAAATTTAGATTTTATCTCATCAATTACTTTATCATGAAAATCAGAATTAATTCCAGTCTTTTCTCTAATTTGATCATAACTTTTCATATAATTTAAAATTTCATTAAATTCTAAACTACCCAACATGGATGCAATTAAACTGCTTGAAAGAATTCCTTCTCTACAATAATTAAATTCTGGCAAGATGAATCCTCCACTACTTCCCTCACCTCCTGCTTGTGCGTTATTTTTTAACATGAGATCTATCACATTTGCCTCCCCCACTTTGGATCTTTGTACAGTTCCACCTTTTTCTTTGATAAATTTTTCAACTGAAACACTAGTATCAATACTTAGAACAAAATTTCTATATCCTAACTCTAATGATTTTGCAACGCCTAAACCTAAAGTAACATCAGGTGTCTGTTTTTTTCCATCTTTTACCACAACTAGTCTATCACCATCTAAATCAAATGCAAATCCAATGTCATGTTTATTGGTTGCAGCAACTAGTTCTGATAAATTATCTGTTGTTGGATCAGGTCCTCTTGAAGACGTGGAAATATCTTCATTAATTACATTGACACTACATCCAATCTCTCTTAATAGTTCTGGAGCAAAGCCTTTGGCAGCACCTCCACCAATATCTACTATAATATCTGGTTTGTTTTCTAGATTTCCTATAATTTTTTTTGCATCTTCAATGTATGACGTTGTTGTATCTGTTTGAATCCCAACTCTACTTTTTAAAATTTCTTGATGTTCAATAATTTGTAAAAGTTCACTTTCGTTTATTCCTCGTCCTTCAATGATGAATTTCATTCCATTCCAATCCATTGGATTGTGTGATGAAGAAATTACCAACCCTGCACCATATTTTCTTGCTTCTCTAAAGACTACTGGCGTTGGAACTGTTTCTAAATTAAAAACATCAATTCCATTTTTTAGCAACACTGCACTTGCCGTATCTTTTACCATCTGACCTGTTGGTCTGGTATCCTTTCCAATAACACATTTTTTTGATTTTACCAACGATGAAAAATTATTACAAAATTCTAATACATCCTTCAAGTTGAGATCTTTGCCAAATACTCCTCTAATCCCAGAAACAGTTTTTTTCATTTAGTCCACTTCGGAAAGGCTTTTTATTAACTCTGATGGATTTATCCAAACGTGCCTTGGTAGCTCAGCCTGGTAGAGCGAACGCCTCGTAAGCGTTAGGTCGCGGGTTCGTACCCCGTTCAAGGCTTTTTTTTATTTATTTTTTAAAATATCTAGATAATTATCAAACTGACTCATCAAAGGTTTCAATGTCTGTTTCTAGTTCTTTTCCTAAACCTTCCCACCATTGTTTTATTTGATCTGTCATTACTCTACAACATTTATCTGAAATTGACCTTTATAGATCTGTCGATTCATTAACAATTGATCAACCCATAACAATTTCTGAAAATTCTAAACTTTTGCTTTCTTATTTACCATCTTTCGATATATGATAATCATTAGTGCAGCTCCTGCACAGCCCCAAAATAATTCAGATAGTCCACTTTTAATCCCATATGGTACAAATACGCCCACAAAACCCAATGTCATTATTGCAACAAGAACTAGCCCTATCACTTCTAATATTTTTACCATTTCGTTACTTATGGCTTGAATCAAAAAGATATATGGTTTTGTAAATCAGGTGATTTATGGATAAATACCTACTCGTAATTTTGATTTTTATGGTTGTAACTATTCCAATAGCTTTTGTTGAACCCTCATCTGGACAAATCCGTGATCCTCCTATTATTCCACTATTTTATGCTGCCATTGCAGGAATCATAATTATTTTTGCATACAGCACATACAAAGAAAGACAAGAACGACAGGCTGCTAATGCAAAAAGAAGATCTAGAAAATAGATTTTAAAGTTCCAATCCAAATGATTCTGCAATACTTGAAAAGTTAACATAAGAGTCCAAGTACTGTCTACCTTTTGAAGTTATTACAAAAGTATTCTTGCCATCAAATTCTATCTTGTTTATCAAACCTGCACCTGTTAAATTTCCCAAGAATTTTGATAACCTTGAATGTGATAGATTTGCTTTTGTAAGTAGAGATGTTGTTTTGATACCGTTTTGACCTGACTGTTGAGTAGCAACAAGTAAATCTGCAACAATTTGCATACTAGTTCTGTACGAGGCCATATGTAACAAAGATTCAAACTATGATATAAGGGTATTACTACTGATTCAGATCAGATAAATATGCTCTAACATGATTTTGATACAATGTCTCCCATTCCATGGTTTGATGACTTTGTAGGTGTTGCTTATCGATACTATGATCTAAGAATGAATGTTGTTCCATTATTCACTGATAGAGTAGAGGCAGTCTCACTTTGGCATGATACAATCCATTCCTGGGTTGATCCGTCAATCAAAATCCGTTTTTTAGAGTTAGGTGACAAATACTGGGTAATCATCGGTTCTGATTCACAGAGACCTGATACGAATCTTGCATTCTTTAAGGAATTATCAAAATCTGAAAATTATCAACGATTCAAGAAAGGTCATGATGGAGAAGCATATCTACGATTAGGGGTATATACAAAAAAATTCCTCGATGATGTAAAGAAAGATGCAGTGTGTGATTGTACTCATGAAGCTCAAGACCATGATGAGGGTGACGGTGATATTTGCTTATTCAACACGTGTGATTGCAAAAAGTTTTCTAGTTTTCAAGTCACTTTGTTAAAAAAGAAAAAAATAATCACTGATATCAAATTTTTAGAAGAAAAAGACATACAAAGTGATCCCCTTGTTTGGAATTGTATTAATGCAAATAAATTATCAAAACCAGACTAGTCCAAATGCTTGTTTACTCTAACATGCTCTCCTGGATAGTGCTCATTGAGCTTTTTTGAATAACATTTGCCACATAATGTGCCTTCAATACCCCATTCTTCCATTGCTTTAAAGTGTAATTCTAGTAACTCGCTACAAATCACACATTTATCTTTCTTACCCAAAGTGATATCACTCTTTTGACTCGATATAAAAAACATTCTGGAGTAAATATACTTGAAAAAATTATGTTAAATATTACTGGTTTATACTGAATTTAGGTAGTCTGGCCAATGTAAACCTCCTGCAAGATTTTTACTTGGTTGGACTACCTGAAATTAAAATAGACTGCTTGCAAGTTTTTTTAATGCTAAAATCTCTTCTTCTTCTTGCCTGATTTTTTTATCCACTACTCGAAGCATGGAATCATTCCAAACGTGCTGTGAGAAAAAATTATGCTTGGTATTTGCCAATTCAATTTCATCATCAACTGCGGTATCTTCAAGAAATTTTGTTACAACGATATCTGCAATCTTTAATATTCTAGAATTAAGTTTGAAACTACGAAAAATTGGCTCTAATTTTCTTACATCATTTTTGAAATCCCCCTTTGACTCTAGAATATTTTTGTGAAGTATTCTAAAATATACTGCTACAAAAAATAAGGTTGCATATCTTTTTGTTTTATGACCTCCTTGTTTTCCATATTTTAATGATTTTTTTGCAAACTCTTTGACAAGGTACGGGTATAACAAAATTCTATAATCATCTTTGAGATTGTCATTAAATATGTCATCATACTTTCTTCCTCTTGGAAGAAATTGGGATGGAGAGCTGTATGCTTCTGTTGGTCTCTGCTCAATTCCTGCAACTAGTGATTGTATTGCGTCTTTTGCAACAATGACTTTTTTGTGATTATCTGGCAGGTAGTTGTTGTATATTACATCGCCATCGTATTCACTTTGTTTTGATTTAGTTTTTGTATCAAAAGAACCTGCTTGAATTTCATAAAAATAACCACAATTTTTCAATTGAGACTTTACTGATTTGTGAAAATCCATAAGCGAGACTAGATCTTTTCCTCTAACTGAGTTTTGAGAATTTCTATATTTTGTTATGTTGTTTTGTTCTTGTTCATCATCTGCTTTGATGATTGTAACTGTCATGGAACCATCCATATTTTTTGTTCTCTTTGAATGATCTAAAATTGAGTTTGATGTTTGTGCTCCATTAACAATTTGAGGTGCATGTAATTCGATCAAATTTTCACCCAATTCAGAAAAATCACTAACTACAATAGTAATTCCATTATTGTAAAAGAAAAATTTACTTGGGTTGGTTTGTAATGTTTCTCTTAATCCCTTGTTTACTGTGGTTTTAAACTGCATCCATTGTCTGATGTTTGATTCAAAGACATAATCTCTATTCTTGCTTACAAATTCTGTAAGTTCTCGTAATTTTAAAATTCCTAGAATTGTATTTTCATGTCTGAGCATTCTTTCTAATTTTATAGATGATTTTTTCCCTGCTGCTGGTTTTTTTATCCTGTCCCATAATTTTTGAATGATTACTTTTTGGTCTATGATTTCTACTAGCTCATCAGTTTCATCTACATTCTGGTCTGTTACGTAACAGCATTTTATCTTTAGATTTTTTTCTTTAATTTTTGTTACTAGTTGTGCGAGTTCTGGTCTCATTTTTATTGCATCTTTTCCAAGTAATCTCTTTACATCTTGCTTGAATTTTGCAATTGCTTCTAAGGAATGTGATGTTCCATATTTTGACTGAAATAGCCTGATCGTATTTTCTGAAAAATCCACCGGAAGATAGGCATCAATCCCAAGATCATTGGCTCCATCAACAATTGCATCTGCTGCATCATCTTCTGTAGCCTCAAAAACTCTTGTTAAAACCCATTGAAGAAAATTGTTTCCTTTCTCTACCTCATTTTTAGAATTTTGTGCATATTCATGAATGCTTTCTTGAATATTTTCTGCAAAACCTTCTAGAGGTGGACTGGAATTTTTTTGAACCAGTAATGTGTTAGAACCTGGGATGTATTCTAGTAAATTGTTTTCATTTTTAGACAATTGGCTCTTCTAATATGTCATATATTTAGAGAATTTGGTAATTGTATAATAACTCTGTTTGTTAAATTGGGGTATTCAAATTAACTAATTTTGTTTAATGACCTTAGACAGAATGACGTCGAAAACAATGCTGACTTCGAACGTAAAGGATTATTTTCTACTGTCTAAGGCCTGAAAATAACCCTTGTATTAATAATGGTAATGTTGCCCTTAAGCATTACTCCACAAAAAAAAATATTTTTGTATGGCGTATTAAAGCCAATTTTTGGACTCTTTGTTGTTGTTGTGACTACATTTTGTGTGGTAATTGTTGAGATTAATTGTTATGAATGGATGTGTGACTGCATTTGCCCAAATATCTGGGTATTCTATTTTTGTGATATTGTAGTATTAAATTCCTGAGTAATTTATAAAAAAATCTCTAGTAACTAGAATAATTTGAAAAATGCACACAGTAATTATACGATAACTCTGAGAAGAAAATGGTTTGCAAAGAGTAATAATAATTGGAGTTGTTGCAGTCATTGCAGTTATAATGATTGGTTTTGCTATCTCTAATTTTTCTACTGAGGAAACTATCAAAGTTGTTGTTAAAGGTGATGTTATTGTACCTACAAAAGCGTCCCGGCCCGGATGTGATAAGAGTGACACTTGTTATGTTCCATCTGTAATTGTTGTTGATTCTGGAAATGCAGTTACTTGGGTTAATGAAGACTCTGCATTTCACAGTGTCACATCAGGATTTTATGATGAACCATCAGATCTTTTTGATAGTGGATATTTAGATCCGAATGAACCATTTGTTGTTGATTTTGATAAGGTAGGAACATTTGATTATTTTTGTACGCTTCATCCTTGGATGAAAGGACAAGTTATAGTGGAGTAAGGTACCCGAGGGAGTCGAACCCCCTTGTATAAGCTTTGCAGGCTCACGCATAACCGTTCTGCCAGAGTACCGTTTTAAAAAATACAAAATGAACAATTAAACTCTTTAGATTAGATACCTTTTAGTGAGTAATATAGTAGAAGATAATCCTAATTTCTACATGGATATAGAAGTAGAAGATATGACAGGAAAAGCATATTCCAACTTTGTAGATTCCATAAACAATTCTGGAACAAAAATAAACCATCTCCTTAACTTGAGTAAATTTTTAGAAAAAATACCTGATGAATTTTTTATAAAATATTTGGGTGAGAAACCAAGATCACATAATGTTGAGGGTGTTACAGAGTCTTTTGTCAATCTTGCAAAAAAAGACATATCTCTGGCAAAGGCAGCTATCAAATCCTATGCAAAACATCTCAAAGAATTACAAGAGAAAGGAGAAATAAACCCAAATACCGTACTCAACAAGATCAAGCCTATCAAGGCATTACTTGTTGCAAATGAGATTGACATATCAATGAAATTAATCAATAAGATGTTACCAAGAAAGACCCAAAGCCAAGACAGGGCATACACCAAAGAGGAGATCCGAGATATGTTAGAGCAATGCTCCAGTGTTACAGACAAAGTAATTATCCTGATGGCCTCCTCTGGGGGATTCCGAGTAGGAGCATGGGATTATTTTTGCTGGAAGGATATTACATTTTTTACAGATAAATCCGAGACCTACAAGGGAGCTGCAGTCTGTGTATATCGTGGAGACCTTGAACAGTACTGGACATTTATCACTCCAGAGGCATGTCGTATGCTGGAACTACAGAAAAGAATGGAAAAAGAGATTTCTCAACTATCCAAAACCTGATGACCCATTGTTAGTATCTGCCAGACTAACTTTTCCCAGAAGATTGCAATCCGTAAATGTCAAAGCTAGAATGTATAAGATAATATCAAAAATAGGTTTGAGAGATGTTACAAAGATGAAGAATAACAGATATGAAGTTTCAATTAATCACGGATTCAGGAAATTCTTTAACACTGCAATGAGACGAGCCAAGGTAAACTATCTGGACAAAGAGGATATGATGGGTCATGCAAACGGACTGGAAAGACACTATGAACGATATCAGGAAGAGGACTTTGAGCGATTCCCAGAATACCAAAAGGCAATTCCTTTTCTTACCATATCCCAAGAAGAGTCTCTAAAGTTAGAAAATGATCAGCAGAGAACTGAGATTGCAGAACTGGAGGAAAAAAACACCGAGATTAATCACCTCAAAAAACAACTAAACAGACTAGAATCCAAAGTGCAATAATCAAAGACTAGTGAATTGACAGCTCAAATGAGTACGGCAGAGATGTTATTGGATATGGGCAAGGATGAATTTGGCAGATTACCAGCAAAGTCAAAAATCAAAAAGAAATTCATCTTTGATGTTGGTTCTGATGCCATACTTTACAAGGATTCAGACGGGCATGACATGCGCTATTAGTTTTTGATTGACAAGTTCTGTAACATCTTAGAGATCTAAATATCAAACACACATGTTATCCTAACAATTCACGTGCACGTATTTCATTTTTAATATTTATTGAAATCACATCTGTAGCCCATAAACATAAACCCTGATATTTTTTGGTATTGAAACTACTGTCAATACCAAAAATATTTTTTTTCTTTTTTGTTGGCACATAAGAAATCCAATTCTCTCGGGCTTTCTGTGTAATATCTTGAAATTTTGTATCCTTTAGAATTGACGTCAATATATCTCTATTTTTTATTACAAATTTTGTAATCTCAGATAACATAGAAAAACTAGAAACGATCTTTATTTAATTGATCTTCACGCATAAATTCATCTAGGTATACGTAAGTATACGTGGTATACGTAAGTATACGTGGTATACGTAAGTATACTTTAGAAGCTCTGTCTACAAGACCGCAAGAAGAGCTAGACCAAGAGAACCAGATAAAAAATGAACTTGAGCCAAAGATAAGAAAAGAGATCGTGGTATAAAATACAAAGTCAAACATCCAGAACTGACACCATTACAGGCATACAATCAAGCAATGACACAAGGTGTTATTTGACAAATGTTTTATTCATTTTCTTCTTGTATCTCTTGTATTTCTTGATCTCGCTTTGGATTCTCTTTTTGGAATAGCCCATATTTTTCAGCATTAACGTTACGGATGCAATTTCATAGTTATTGTTAACAGATTGTTTCAATATCTTCTGGAATATTTTGTTGTAGTCAAATGGATCTGAATTTTCAAAATTGTTCATGTAATACTTGAAAATCAATAATACAAAAACGTGTTCATAGAAAATCACATAATGTGAATTCATCCTTTGCTTATTTTGGATTACAAATCTTACATTGTAAAGATTTTGGATGGTCTTTCATTACCTCAGCAAAGAAATCGTAATAGAAATATTCTTGCCCATTAGTTACACCTAGTTTTTTATCTGAGACTCCATACATTCCTTCATATCGTGTTTTAAGATTCTTGCATTTGGTGGAATGAATTTTAAATCTATTCTTTGTGGATTTTTTAGGATAATGTATGAAAATGTATCCATCCATGTTAAACAATTCTTTAAGCTCGTTAAGTCTATCAAATTGTTTTTTCATGACTGTCAATTTAATCAATAATATATAAAAATTTGAGTCAATGGGTATAACTCTGACAAGACATTTTGAGTTTTGGGATCTTCTACACTGGTACATCTTAGGCACTTTTCATTGATTTCAACCTTCATGGAGAGATAATTTAAATATTAAATTATACAGTAAATGTAATCCATAATTTTTAATCTCAAGAATCATAATAGATTTTTAAAATTTGTTAAATATGTTTTAGTTTAGAACCTATATCACGAAACACATACGCAATTATGAGCCAAAATATCAAATTTGATAATATAGATAATGTTGGAATTGTAAACCAATCATACTGATGCCAATCTCTTTCAAAATAAAATGGTATGTAAAAAAAAGAAACAAAAGTATTTGGAATAAAATTAAAGAAAAACCATATTTGATAAAGAAAATGAGGATTGCCCTCACCTATTGGAATAATAATTATTTGATATGCTATAAATGATAATAAAATTCCTTGAAGTGGTAATAGTACAAATAATAAAATTTTCTTTAGATTCAAAATAAAAAAAGAAAGGATTAGAAATACCTAATGTATTTCGTCAATCCTGAATTGTTATCATATATGTCAAGTGCATGATTCCAAGTGTTAGCATAGATACTTACACCATTACCAATTTCGGTTTTTGTCACCATGAGATGAAATAAAATAACTATATGTTTTGTCTTCATCCCAAATTCCATCAAATTGTATTTGACCATTTAGTACTATAAATGTTTTAACATCTGCAATTCTGCCATGATGTTGCAATCTGTATTGGTCATAAAAGATATCAAATTCTGGACATCGGTATCCCCTATCTGATTTGTGTTCTTTGTCTTACAGAATATCAAATCAATATTCAAAATATTTTCAAACTCTATAAATCAAAATTTGCTAAATGGTTTTGAAGCCAACTTTACATCTTCACCTTTTACAGTCTTTCTGCTGGCATGAGAGGCCATATCGACTGCACTTTTAGCTATACTGTCTGCAACCTCTTCGATTATCCTTCGTAATTCGTCTGCTGACTCGTCACTAACTCTCTCTGCACCTGCCTTTTTTAGAATTCGGTACATTGCAGATAATCCCAATTCAGATGATTTCATGAATTTTGATTCAATTTTTTCCGAAAAAAGACAAAGAGTGAAAAAATATCACCAAGGTATCGATTTATACAGACTATTTCAACAATTGATAAAGAAATGACCTGGTATTTTGATTCTCACATTCATTTATCTGATCCAGAATATTCCTCTGATATGGAATTTCTTTTCAAACAAATGGAATATCTAAAGATCAAGGCATGTTGTGTATCGATGGATTACGACAATTCACTACAAACTTTAGAACTTGCTAAAAAAAGTGGTCTCGTTTTACCTTTCATTGGAATTCATCCTGAGTGTGCTAATCAAGAACTTGAAAATATCTCCAAGCTAATTGAGGATAATCACAACAATATTACTGGAATAGGAGAAATTGGATTAGACCCAACATATGTTAATCAAGATATAGATTCAAAAAATCAAAAACATGTATTTGAATCACTATTATCGTATGCAGAGAAATTCAACAAGCCTGTGTCAATTCATTCAAGAAAAAGTCTTGATGATGTTTTTGATACCATGACATCCTACAGTACCAAACATGCATTGTTACATTGGTTTGATGGGAGTAAAAAACAACTTCAAAAAGCTATGGATATGGGATTTTTTGTGTCATATGGACCAGTTATGATTTATGCAAATGATAAACAAACTTTATTGTCAAAAACTGATGAATCCCAAATTCTTGTTGAAACTGATGGTCCTGTGAGATTTTCTAGATGTTTTGAAATGAAATCAGGACAGATCAGCTTTATTCCCAGTGTAATTTTTTGTGCTTCAAAAATTTTGGGTAAATCTTTTGATGATATGGCATCTATGTTGGAGAAGAATTCAAATTCATTTCTTGGAATGTAGATGTTTGTGCTAATATACTGTTCAAAATATTGGTCTGGTAAATCATTTGAAATGTAGAACAACAATACGAATTACTAAACAAAGGATCCAATTTGAATGCAAAAATTTTGAGGATTATTTGATTCAGTGTTTTTCAAAACATGTGCCTATATCTTTTGATTCTTGGTAAAATCTTTTTTAATTTAAACTAAATTTCAATGTATGACAATTAACAAAAAAACGATCTTGATGATTTTACTTTTATCAAGTATTGTAATTGGTATAGTATTATTTAGTTCAGATATAGATGGAACAGGACCTCTTGGAAATGGTATTTTAGAATATCTTGAAGCAACCAAATCTACAATACAAGAAGAACTCTCAAAACCAACGAGTATACAGACTATCAATACTGGTTGGTGGGCTGGTGAATGTATTATGGACTGCGAGGATTATATGACTTTAACATCTGATACCCTTCATTATGAAGACATATCTATTTCATCTAAATGTCCTCAACTTTTTGATGAACTATCGTATTCTGAAGAATGGAATTCTTTGATCAAACTAGTGGATTTGAAAAAATTCAATGCATTGCCTGACAGGATAGGTCGCCCCGGTGAAACAGATGCAGCAATTTGGCACATTGAGATTTCTGATGGCCATAATTCAAAAAGAGTGTCATTTGAAATATCTAGTGAAATATCTGGAAATGAAGAATTTGCCCAAGTGTTAAGAGAAATGCTTGATGATGTTGAATTAAAGTATAATGATATCTGTTTAGAAAATTAAATTAAAAATTCTTTCTTAAAAACGACTACAACAAGTCCAAGAAGACTTTAACATTTTTCAATGTCAATCTTATGCATGTAAATTTCTTGGTATCTTTATTGCATGAATCAATGTTACATTTTATAAAGATAATTTTTTTAGATCTAAATTATTATGATACACTGCATCACTGACTATTTTTAAGGGATGGGTTATTCTACTGTATAAAAAAAATTAAATCTACGAAATATATTGCAACTTTGCAAAAATTCATGATCATTAAAAAAAACTCTCTCTGAACTAGATAGAATCGATTTAAAATTAGGCAAAAATAAAATTGAATCCTTATTAGGATTGCAAAACAAAACTATTTTGTATGTGATTTTGCCATTAAAATTATTTCAGCATCAAATAATGAATCAAAATAAATTTCACTAATGTCTAAATCCCCCACTTTTCTTTCAATTATCGAAGCAGGTAAAACAAGATACTCTGTATCTAGAATAATTTCATTTGAAGATACTGTATGAGTTAAAAGATAGATGTTGTTTTTGGCTTTCCAAACACTGTATCCCAAGCGAGTAAGAACACTTAGTAACACATCAACTCTATACTCATTTCTTTTCATAGTTTATCACATTTCGATAGTTTCGATTTGCATTTCTCTTTCAGGATGTTTTTGTAAATACAATTCTATTGCATTTCTAATTTTTGGTATAATTTCTTCTTTAGTTTTTGCGTAGATGCTGACAGGTTTCATTACTGGACAATATGCTATAAATCCGTCTGTTTTCTCATCATGTTCTACACGATATGTTATTTGCATAATGTTATTTTTAGAACACGGTTATATTAAACTATAATGCCGGATTTGCGTTTTCACTCAAAATATCTTGATCTAGTTTAATATAACAAGTCTGTATCACGTTGAAAAATAGCGATTTTGATACATGCATCACCAGATATATGACACAGGCAGAAATCAGTCGTTTTCATAGCAGAATTACAAATATGATCTTTCGGAGATCAAATTAAAGTGGATTTTAATAAAAGTTCTACCCTTTTTCAAACTAGTTTAAAAAAGACACTTGATTTTCTAAAAGGTCACCGCAATCAAGAGTTTGGGGTTGGAATCCTCTCATAGACTGATATAAAGAGACTATCCAAGACAAAAAACTATATTATATTCAGAATAACAAATTCAATTAACAAGATTTGCTTTGTTAACAGAGATAATCAGAATATCAAACATAATTTTTAATAGAATCTCTGGAAATTTAGTCTCTGGGAAGAAATAGATCCGAGAGGAATACACATACTTGGATCCAGAAATTGTAAAGTCAACTCCAATCTGATAGATAAGAAATATGTTCTCCAGTACTTTAATACACTTCAAAGGGATCTCCATCTGAGATATTCAGTTTAAATATGATAAAATAACTATCTGGTTCAATCTTTGCGTTTCATTTGCAGGAAATAATGTCGTAGGATATGGCACATAATCTACAAAAATACAGAATATATTGCAGATGCCATATACATGGACTTGTAGAAGATATTATCGTGACATGGCAAGCGTGCATTACAGCATCTGGCATATGGAAGATAAAAAGAATCTTCATCTTGGAGAAGAACAAATTGTTGATTGATAATCTTGATTTTGCGGTAAACATGATAAGTAGAATGTACTATAACGTAGAATGTACTATAACGTAGAATGTACTATAACGTAGAATGTACTATAACGTAGAATGGACCATAAATTAGATAAGATAAAAAAATATTAGATAATGCATGATGGTACAAACAGAACTGTATGAGTCTGATTCATGTGGAGAAATTAGAATATGTTTTCTTTAATGGATTTTTAAACTAGGTTTTGAATTACTAAAGAAGTTTTGTCCAGAAAGAAAGGTGTAGATGTAAACTCATTATTTAAACTTGGAAAAAGAAGTTATTGAAACTAAACCTAAATTATTATCATCGATAAATTTCATAATTATTAAGAAGCTTATCGCAAAGAGTTTTAAACTGTAGATAGAAAAGACAAGACTCTGTATATTCATAATATACACTTGTAAGGTGCTACTTCATCTGATTATTGTTCTGGCTGAATATAAAATTTAGAGACAGAGAAAAAATTTGTTAGAGGAATCAAAAAAAGGAACTCTCTAATAATTGATAGATCTCAACCCTATCATAACTATGTTAGACATCACATGAGTTTGAGAGGTAAATACACTATTTGACAAATCTGGGATAATAATTGAAGTGAAAACAAGTAAAAAATCACGATTAAAAATGCAATCAAAAGATCAAAATAGTAGTATGAGAACTTATAAGGATCTTGATTTCAAAAAATATCCATCTATGGTATGTTAGAAATTTTATAAAATGTAGAAAATGTGGAGATAGGATAAATCCTAAACAAGGATTTTGGAAATGGAAAAATTCACTTCATATTGTTGGGGGGTATTATCATACGGAATGTGGCATGATAAATAGTCATAAAAAAGAAGGTTTACCATTCTAAAATGGTATTGGTAGTTCTATAACCACTGAACCAATTGGTTTAATCTTATTACATAATGAATGTCCTTTCTCCAAATAATATTTGTAATATGTATATTCTATATTTGCCATTTCTGCTGAATCTGAAATTATTGTCGACTTTACTCTGACATTATTTGGATCTTTCATTATGTCCGCCAAACATTCGTTGGACTCATTTTGCCAATTTGTATGAGATTCCATTCTATCGTGGATATTTCCTTTTCCTACATATCGAACATTTGGAACTCCATTTGAAATTTGGGCAATTATATACACTCCATTATCATCCGGAAAAACATATGTTCCATTTGGTCCAAATCCTATTTCAGAACTCCATGTGATTGTCATTAAATAACATTACATGTTTTATGCTTTTAAGAGTATCGATCTGAGTCATATGTTACATTAATGGTATTGTACTTTTCCATCACATACAACATATGTTAGTAAACCAAAATCACCTATAACATACGAGAATATATTTAACCACGATTGATCTTTTTTGCCAATTTATATAATGATCGACTTGGAGATTCAAAGAAATTTTTATAGTTTGTCAGTTCCCACAAATAATTTGTAACTTTCTGAGTTTGTGTCCTAGTTGCATTAGGGTAGTGTTTTCCATAAATTCTTCTTAATCCTGTGCTTGAAATTACTGTATCTGGGAATCTCAAAAATAATTTTCTTAGACATTCTCTAAGATTTAGATTTTGGGATAATAACAGTTCAAATTCTTTCTGATATTCATTGTTGTAATCCTGTGTATGGTAATTATTGATCAGCTCTGTTTTTTGCATGTTGTCAATCTCTGTTTGTTTTGCTTGGGAATCGTATTGTATATGACATGGTCTGCAAAGAAATCTAAAATTATCTTCTATTGGAAAATGCTGTTCCTTGATTGCCTTTATGGTCTTTTGTAGATTATGTATGATGTATCTGTTATCTTCTATTTCACACTCATCTAGTACAATCTTGATTATGTCTTTTCTAGAGCGACCATGCTTGTGAGCTGCATCTAGTTCATCAACTTTATTTTTACAACTCTCACAAATATATTTTGATTTACTCTTTTTTTGTTTTGTGATCGTTGCAACATCATTTCTAATTCTTGGACCGATATAATCATTAAATTCTTTAAGAGTGCAAATTAGTTGTGCCATAACATACACATTGAATTAATGATATAAAAACATCAACTTTATTTTCTTCCTCTCTCAAAAACTCTCCTAAAACTTTGAATTTCTAGCTTACTGCAAATTACTTTTTTTCTCATCTTCTCTAAATTACTTTTTTTCTCATCTTCTCTAAATTACTTTTTTTCTCATCTTCTCTAAATTACTTTTTTTCTCATCTTCTCTAAATTACTTTTTTTCTCATCTTCTCTAAATTACTTTTTTTCTTACTTTCTCTAAATTACTTTCTTTCTTCCTCCTCTGTAAAACTTGGCTGATTTTTGCAAAAAGACAGGCATTTTCTTAAAATCCACTATTTTTCTTTCAAAATATGTTAAATCGACATTTTATAGGTATAAAATACCCCTCTTTATTTTTACATTTAGTGGATAGAATAAAGCGACTTTCAGATGTAGTTCTTAAAGATCATAAATCAGATTTTGGTGAAGATTTTGCCGATAACAAAAAAGCCTTGGATCTAATTTCTATAATTCGCTCTAAAGGACTAAAAAATGAAATTGCAGGATATATTACAAAATTCATCAAGAAAGAGATTCGTGAAGAAAAAATTAAACAAGCTAGAATTGATGCAGCAAAATCTGAGCAGCAATATGAGAAGTCACCTGAAACAAAACTAGATGATGGCGCCACACCTGAAACAAAACTAGATGATGACCACACACCTGAAACAAAACTAGATGATGACCACACACCTGAAACAAAACTAGATGATAATACCACACCTGAAACAAAACTAGATGATAATACCACACCTGAAGAAGAAATTAAAACTGTAATTGATATTCCAAAGACCGTTCCAGAATCTACTGCCAACGATGAACCATCTAAAACAGTTGAAGAAAAAACTGAACAATAAATTAAATATTAACACTTAATTTTAAACTAGATAGATATGTTCACTGTAAAATTTGTGGGTGGCGCAAAAAAATCCTTCCCAATAGAGCAAATGAATATTGATCAGTCCAACATAACAATTCAAGAATTGATCAATCTGCTACCCGAATTAAAACCTGCAGATACTCCTAAACTTGATACTGAAAATATTTTAATTGCAATTAACGGTGCTGATTCTTCTGTAATGGATGGAAAATCTACAATTATAAAAAATAGTGATCTTGTAAGTATAATTCCTGTCATTCATGGAGGTTCATCAAAAAAGATTAGCTTTGAATTTTCCAACAAAACAATTCAGATTATTGAGATTAAAGGTCAAAAATCCCTTGATGTAAAATTCCTCGATGACCTTAGAAAAAAATTTCCGAAAATTTTGATTCAAGCAGTATCAAGTAATTATATTTTAGATAAATACCATTTAAAAAAAATTATTTCATTATCGATCAAAGCCGAAAAAAATAATATTTTACTCTCAAATAAACTTGAAACAGATATCCTAATGCGTTTTGCCCTAACCACACAAATTTCTGGTGCCATTAAAAATGTTGGAATAAAACCTAATGCCAATTTCACTATTATTGCAATTGGGAACAAAAAAACTCTGGATGCTTTATCTATAAAATTAATGCATGTCTCCATCCCAATGTTTTCAAAAAACAATGAATCTTTTCTAAAAAAACAATTCAAAATAACAAAAAAACATACTGATTCAGCGTTTTCAAAAAATCCACTAGCTGATATTTTAATAGAAAAAGCTGCTATACTATTCTGATATACTTCGTTTAGTTTTTTCAGTACTTAGTATGTCTGATTTTTTTAAAATAGAAATACCTGTTTTATTACCTAAAATTTCAATTAACAAAACCTTGTCTGGGAATTCAAGAGAAACTTTATTTTTTATGTTCTTTGCAATTTTTGTGATAATTTCTTTACTTGACAAATCTGAATTTCTTTTTTCAACTAATATTCTATATGTCTCCTCATCCAAAATCTGATCAGATAGTTCTGTAACACACCTCTCAATATCCTCAATTTTTGACTCTGTCACCTTTTGTATGGGGATGATTCTTTTACAGTATCTCACACTCCATGGTTCATCAAGAAGCATCGCTTTAATTTTTCTTACAACCTCTATTGGATCAAGTTTTGTTTCAGCAGTTAAAATTCCTGACATACTAGTAATTGTAACTTTGAGATCTTGATCCCCATACTCTTTTAAAATGTCAATTAATTCCTCTTCTGTTTCTGGCTCAAAGTGCCTGGGGCAAGTAACTATTAGATTCATGATTGTAAAATCTCATCTTTCGTTAAAGAACCTTGGCGGATAACCACGACCTCTCCATCTTTTATCTCAATGATTGTAGATTCTCCACTCCTCTCACTTGCAATTATTCCTCCATCTACAAAGATATCAAAACTGTGCAAATTTTTCAAACATTCATCTGGATTTGTATATGGTAAATCCCCAGAAACATTTGCACTAGTTCCCACAATAAAATCACACTTTTTTAATAATTCTAATGTACACCTGTGGTCAGGAACTCTAATGGCAATTTTCTCATCTAAATTTAATGACTCTACAATTTTCTTGTCTGTAACTTTTAAGATTACTGTTAGAGGACCAGGCCAAAATTTCTCAACAATTTTTTTAGTTAATTGATCAAATTCAACTATTTTTTCAGCCGTTTTTATTGAATATGTTAAAACTGGAAGTGGCTTTGTAGTCTGTCTTGATTTAATTTTATAGATTTTTTTTACAGCTTTGCTGTTATATGGATTGCACCCAATCCCATAAACGGTATCTGTTGGAAAAATTATGATTCCTCCCTGATTAACTATTTGGGCAGCTTTCTCTATTCCTTGCTTGTTACAACTCACTTTCATACATCATCTTGATTTTTTTTCTTTAATTATCATTTACATTTGAAAAAGTTTTTAACAGTTTAGATGTTCTTTTGAAAGGTATGTCCTCTGCAGATTATGAAGATACTGATTTTGAAGATGATTTTGATGATAATTTAGAAGAAGATGATGAAGAATCTAAAGCAACAGATTAGATGCTTAATCCAAAACTATCTGCAAAGTCTGTAAATGTATAGTATGCTTGTAAAAACTCTCTTCCTGGATCACTGATTTTGTATTTGTTTGAACCTTGTGTGCCGACATTTTCTAAGAGTCCTTGTGATACTAGGGTTTTCAATATGGTTGAAATTCTAGAATGTGAAATGTTGGCTTTTCTAATTAGATAAGTGACTGTTGCTCCATCTTCATCTTGAAGATCATCTCTTGTTGTTGCTAGAATATCTCCAATAATTTTCATGTGTGTTCTATATTCGGCCATTTGTACTGTTGTTGATCATCCTAATTTCTATGATAGCACATTGATATTTTCCAGTATACCAAAAAGATAAAAGAATTTGACAAATTCACGGTTTTTTGCAATTTTGAGCCTGACAGATGATTACTTAGTCATCATCAAATTTTATTCTGGTTAGTGGTATCTTGCTTACTGGAATGAATAATGCTATTAATCCACTGATTTTGATAATCATGGATGCAGAGTACAGAATTGATTCTGGGAATACAAATGAGTACCATCCTACAAATTCTCCTAATGCTAAAAGTCCTAATCCTACTGCAACTGAGATTGTTCCCCTGTTCCTATTTTCAATGTATGATAATGTTGTTTCAATTGCGCCATATGCTAACAAGATAAATGACACTGATCGAAAAATATGCTCTAACTGAACAGAAGAAACTAAGAATAGTGGGATCATTCCAACTGATCTAAAGTAGCTAGACTTTGGAAAAAATGATTTTATGCTATGTGAAAATGCGATAAAGAAATACCCTACAGTTTGAATTGCAATTCCCAAAGTTTGAATCCATCTTTCAATATTCCCAGTTTTTGTTACGAAATCTTCTATTGTATATCCAGTCCAAATGACAAAAAACCCTAGACTGATTGAGAAAAATGCAATTGTTAATCTAAATAGTGTTGGACTACCCGTATTTCTAAATCCAATATATGACATTATACCTATGACGAGTCCTACCAAAAACCCCACCAAGTTGAGAATATTTTCTAATAAAAATTCCAATGATGTATAGAATTATCTTTAACTAATTATTTTAATCTGATGATTGATTACACTATTTTGTTAATCCCATTCATCCAAAGAACCCGCAGTTTGACCCTCTGTACTGCTTGCATAATCTCCTAAAATATCTGAATATGTTGCCTCATTATGAGCCACAAATTTTACATATTCTCCATAACTCATATCCAAATCACAGTAACTACATTTTACAACCGAGTAGTCCATTGCCAATTCTGCATCTTTTTTGCATTTTGGGCATTTTATCTTCATGTAGATATGTCTCTTTGATAATTATTATTGTTTTATATTCATTAAATTGACCCGTATTACTATTCTCTTTTTTGCTGTATTGGCATTTAGAAGAATATGGTCTTTAATCCTAAATTGGTTAAATTATACCTAGTTTTCATTGAATTTGGCATTTTATCTTCAATACAATTCAATCTGAAAACTAACAAATTCAAGTGCTGATGAGTTTAATGATATTTCGTAATTTCCATGATACGCTCTATATTGCATTTGCTACATTTGGTGTGAATCCAGATACCTTTTTACTCTGTTTGTTCATGTATTTTGTTACAATGAACGTTGTTCTCATCAAGAAACGTCTTTGATCTTGTAGTCCAATAAGGTAATCCATTTGATGCTTAATCTCTCATACAGCCAAAACCATAATTCCAAAGTGTTTAGGACTAAATTCCTCTGCTCGATTAGTTTGATGCTCAATTAACAAATCCAAAATTTTGATTGCTTTTTTCACAGTCATTAATTATTTTTCTCACCATTTTTCATATCATTTGACGCTGAAGAATAAAGATCAACTTTATGTATGACTTCCATACATTAAATGACCTTGAGTAATTGGATTTGGCCATGTACGTATGAGTCTTGGTCTTTAGTCAAAAAACATAAAGTTTGGGCAGTAAGAACTGAAGGTAAAGGTAAGCATGTCATAAAAGGTGATAAAATTATCTTCTATGTTAATGGTACTCTTCATTTTTATGCAATTTATGAGGTAAAAAATGACTGGCATCCTCCAAAATTCAGGTGGTCTGATGAAGCATATGTAGGTGAAAATTATGTATCTGAAATTGATTTAATTGAAGTTCAACTAGGTTATGCCAGTGTTAACAAACTTTCATCTTCTTTGAAATTCATTGAAAAGAAAAATGAAAGAATAAAAGGTGTGTATTTGCGTGGAACTCCACAGGGTCCTGCAAATTCTGGAAAAACAATATCTGATGAAGATTATAATTTAATTTTAAATGAGTTAATTCTAGTACAAGAAGAACCAAGCTTTAAGAAAATAAAAGAAGAAGAAAATAAATATGAAGATCTAGTTGAATTATCTGAAAAGTTATACGAATCAACAAAAATTCCACCTCCTGATAAAAAAACTTTGGAAGACATTTTTCAAGATGTAGAAAAAGGTCGTTGTGCAGTTCCAGATTTTCAAAGATATTGGACATGGAATAAAAAACAGATTGAAGAATTATGGGAATCTATTTTTCAAGGTTATTATGTTGGGTCATTACTTACATGGCCTTCATCTAAACAAAAGTTAGGAAAAATTCCCATAGTTGGAGGGCCAAAAGTTAATGATAGTCCTGATTTGATTTTAGATGGTCAGCAGAGAATTACTGCAATATATTATGCAGTAAAAGCTCCTCAAGAAAATCTGCCAAATACTGAAAAACCTTACGAGTTTTTCTTAAACATTAATGCTTTACTAGATCCTTCCAGAGATTCATCAGAAATTATTGATTCAAAAAGTTCTAGAAAAATTAAAAAAAAGAATCTACATGACACTCAAATACAATACAAAAAGAAAATTTTTCCACTAACATTATTTCAAAATAAAAATTATACTGATTGGTTATTTGGTTTTCGTGATTATTTGAGAACAAGTGAAGGGCATAGTGATGAAGACGCTATAAAATATTATAAAAAACTCTCGGAAATTTTTGGAAATGTTTGGACTTCATATGAAATTCCTATAGTGAAACTGCCTGAAAGCTTGATTTTGGATAATGTGGCTACTGTATTTGAGAGAATCAATAGTAAGGGAACTCCTCTAGGAGTATTTGATCTTCTCAATGCTAGATTTATCATTCATGAAATTGTGCTGAGAAATCAATGGGAAGATATCAAAGACAGTCATGAAAACCTAAGAAAATGGTCTGATGAGTTCAAAAATGAAAAAGTTCCTTTATACATTGTTCAAGCTCTAGCACTATCAAAATCAGGCTTTCTTAGAAGAAAAACAATATTGAACATTGATGAACTGTACAAAGTTTCTGGGAAATTTGATTCAGTTGTCTTTTTAAAAGATTGGAAAGAAATGTCAGATTATGTCGAGGAAGCTATTGCCAAAATTACTTCAGCTGGTGTAGAAGGATTTGGTGCGGTAAACTATGATTTTATTCCTTACACCACAATGGTTCCACTAATTGCTTCATTACTTAAGGAAATTAAAAATAAACCAAACAGAATTTCTTGTATTAACAAAATTAGATTTTGGTATTGGAATAGTATCTTAGGTGATAGATATTCGGGTTCCAGTGATTCTACAGTAGAATTTGATTTTAAAATATTAAAAAAATGGTTTGATGGAAATACAACTGATCCATTTGATGTAGAAGAGAAATACACTTTCAACACTCCTAAAAGTAACAGTGCACTTTACAAAGCAATCCTGTGTGTAGTGGCAAAGAAAGGTGCACTTGATTTTAATCAAGGTGAATCACCACAATTTAATAAATTAGAAGATCACCATATCTTCCCTCGCTCCAAAGAAAAACAATTCAATGCAGGTGATGAGATTGATTCAGTTCTAAATAGAACATTAATTTTTGATAAAACAAATCAATTCTTTTCAAATAGAAATCCATCTGAATATCTTACTGAAATAATGAAGGAACAAGACATTGATAAAACTGAATTACAAAAACGCCTTTCAACACATTTGATTTCTCCTAGTGCTTTTGAATGTTTGATAAATGATGATTTTCATGGTTTCATTAAAGAAAGAGAAAAAACAATTCGTGAAGAATTTGAAAAATTAGTTTATCTAGAAACTAGTAACACACCATTTGACATTAAGGAATTACTCCATGGTGAGGATCAAAATGTAGAGTATAAACAAACACTACGTTGGGATATCAAAACAAACCAAGTAAATCCAATTCTAGAAGAAGTTGTAATGAAAGAACTTGCAAGTTTTATGAACAATGGTGGCGGGAAAATTTTGATCGGTGTTGATGATGATGGAGTACCTCTTGGGTTGGAGAGAGACTATCAAACTTTTAAGAAAAAGAATTCAGGTGATTTTCAAGAGCATATTACCAATTTAATCAATAAAAACCTTGGAAAAAATGCAAATTCATGCCTAGATTGGAGTTTTCATCAAATAGACGGCAAAGAAATATGCCTTGGAACAATAACTCCTTCCACTAGACCAGTTTATCTCACAATTAAAAATGATAAAAAATTCTATGTTAGAATTAATAATACTTGTCAACCATTTGATGTACAAGAAGCATCTGATTATATTTTACGCCACTGGCGCTAGTGTTTGACTAGTCTAACTTACTGCAACTATAGTTAACACAAATAATATTCCATTGATCATTATTCTATCATTATTTTTAGATCTCTTCGTTTTGGTAGATATGATGCAATTGTGCTACCTTGAGATTTCTTTATGAATCATGAAAAACATGGTTTTATTGCTATGGTTTGATCATATAACCATCCAATATTTACAAAATAATTAGTCTTAGGACAAGTTGTTAACATTATCACTAAAAACAATCTTGTTTAGTGAATTTTCTAAATGTAGGTTTGAATTTACCTTGTATTGTTAAAAATCCACAATTTGTGCATTTTCTTCCATCAAAAGTTTTCTTTTCAGCTAATCGATAACTCTTTGTTCGTTTTTGTGTACATCCTGTTGGGCACATTCTTAATTTTGTTTTTAATTGTGTGGGTAATCTGACTTGTTTCATATAATGATGTTTAATTTTTTCTTTAGAAATAATTGGTAATTATACAATTACCTACTGTGATACGGATGAATATTTTCCAAATTCTGATTCAATTATTGTGGATTTTGCTAATAGCGATCTAATGATTTTTTCTACATCTTTGATGAATATCCCTAAATTATTTGAAACATCATTTACAGATTGATTTGAATTATCAAACAGGTATACCCATACTCGTCTTTCATCTAATGACATCACTGCACCTGCAGGAATCTGATCATATCCCCATACTTCTTGAATTTCCATTACATCTTCCAAGTTTTTCAAATATACTTTTGATGCTTTTTCAATACTATCTGAGGAAATTACGTCCTGTGAATTAGAGCGTCCAAAGGATAATGCAAGATTATGGATAGATAGAGGCTTACCTTTATGTCCAAGATCTAGGAATTGTTCATTTCCAATTCTTTGTGAAAATGCTTCATAAGTATTAGAAATTTTACTTAGTTCTTTCTGATTTTTTTCTATTCCTTCATTAAAAACATCTAATGATACTGTAGGTGATGATATTCTTGTAGCTAGAATAAACTTGTAAATTTCTGGATCAACATCATAAGATACACGTGTTCTTTCTACGTGTTCTTCTAATATAATGGGATAATCTGATTTTATCAATCCACGTGCATCAAAATTTAATGGTCCCATTGTTTTTTGTAATAAAGTAATTGAGCATTCATCCATATTTTTTGGTATTCTATCTAATTTTATATCAATATTTTTAGGTATATTTTCTACATCTGCAATATGCTTATCCCATCCAAACTTTGGCAAATTTGCAGTTATGCCCATTTCTGGTATTTTAAATGAAAAAGATTTATTTTTTGTAAAATCCTTTGGAATAAATCTATTCAAGTCTTTTAGAAACATGGATAATGCATGTGATTTTGAATAACTTGCAAGAGTTAAAGTAAATCCACCGGTTCTTTCAGTATTTGTAGTTGGCGAACTTATCAATTCTTGTGCAACCATTGCTTTTGTTGTATCTCTAATGTTTCTCCATTTTTCAAATAAAATACCTACAAAATCTTTGGTAGAAATATCTGGTTTTATTTTTACAATATCTGGTTTTGTTTTCGCAACATCTGTAACTAGTAATATTTTGACAACTTTATTTTTAATTATATCATGTTGCCATTTTCCACGAACAGTAGAATACTGATTCATATCTGGATAATCTAATTCATTTTCAACTTTGCAAATTATTCTTCCATTTGGTGTTGTTGTCGTAGGTATCAATATAAAATATGGATGCCTACACCATACCACATATCCTGAAATTTCAACACGCTCTTGTCTTCTTGCATCTGCGAATTCTTTCATCTGTTCACGTTCAAATTTTGTAAATTCTATACCATGTTCCCTTTCAAAAAATCTTGTTTCATTGTATTGATATTTGGGTATCTCATGTGGTATAATTGACATAAAATCACCTAAAGATCTGTTCCTCATTTGTGACCGTTTTTTCACCATCATCTGTGATAATCTCTTCTCCTTGTTCTGTATGTTGAATATTTTTTAATTCATCAATTTCTTCCATTGCTGATTTTCCAGCTTTGGTAAATTTCTCTTTCCAGGTGTGAAACGTATTTGGAGATAAATTGTGCTTTCTGAACAACTCGGCTAAACTGATATTTGTAGTCAGTGACTCTATGACTATTCTGGTCTTTTCAGATGCTGTCCATTTTACCATGGTGTAATTCTTCTTATTCTGTTCAAAAAGTCTTTGTAACCAAGTGGTACAGTTCTAGAGGGGACCAGACCAACAACATTCAGATTAATTTTTAATCTAGAAATCACACTAAATAATTTCGACATGTATTTTCAAACTTGTTACTGACTAGTATCATAATTCATTACAAGTTATCGATATGTAATTCTTGGAATTTTTGATGCATCAGTTGATTCGTGAATGGACTTTATAGCACTAGTTTTGTCTGTAAGCTGCATAGGTGAAGTAAGACCCGACGATGTCTCTTTATACACGAGTATTCTGTCATCAGATTTTTTTAAAGCAGTTGTATTACCATTATACACCATGATCTATTTACACCGAGTTTCTATATAAAACATCCATTCATAACTAATTCTATACTTCATCATTTTGCATCCATTCTTCTTTTATAATGGTGGATTGATATTGCGGTGTTGGAATGCCGGTCTGAACTACATTCTGTACAATTCGGTTGACCTTGGTCTTGGTCGAAAATGTATGGGTCAAATTTTTGCTTTCTATAATACATCTGTGTAGTGTAATTATAGATTCATTTTCATCCCCCAACGCAGTCTCGAAATTGTATGGAATGTCTAACTGTAACAGTTTGTCATATTCATAATACAAACTCATGATATCTTCCATTGTTTCATTTGATACGTCAATTACATTTAATTTTAGATCCCGTTTTGCTTCTTTTCTACCGATTAGATAGTCGTGTGAAAATCTTTCTTCTACCAACATCTTTACTATGGAATTGATCTTATCTTGATCATCTATATGCTGTGCAAGCAGTGTTTTTGCTAGAAATCTAATCTGATTTCGTGATCTGTTCACCGCACCCAAAACTAATGGGTGTATTCCTCCAGTAAGCAAGTTTCTTTGTAAAGTCTCTTTCTGCTGATTCATACATTGAATAATCCTCCAGAGTATGCAAATATGATGAAACAATTTAAAAAAGACACCAGCCTTTTAGGTACTTGGTAATACAATTATCAATTTTGCTATCGTACATCGCTGAAATCATTTTTGGTATGAAAAATATATTTACGCACAAACAAACAAGTAATTTTTACATCATTTCCATTCAAAAAAAGATAAAAGGAGTTGATTATTCCTAGTTTTCATGAGTCGTACCTGTACCAAATGTAAGAATTCCATTCCAAATGAAGAAGAACTAGGTATAGTTGCAGCAAAATACCCCACGTGTAACAAGTGTTGGGCTGAGTGGAAAGAGTATCAAATTATGGTCATGAATGAAATGAAACTTGACATGTCAATGCTAGATCATAGAAAATTATTGAAAAAACATGAAAAGATATTCGTAGGCGTACTATCTCCAGAAGGTGAGGTAATTGATTACAGCAATGAAGACAACAGAAAGCCTGATGAGCCTACTACTACAAACCTCTAAAAATTCAAATACTTTTTAGCATTTTCTGGCACCACTATCAACATTGTTCTTTTTGAACCCTCATCTAAATTATTGATTATTCTTTTAATGGTACTAGCAAGAATCTCCCTTTCATTTTGCTCCAGACTCAAAAATATCTCTAAAATACCATCGACATTAAAAGCAATTAATTTTTGTGGTGATCGTGCAATTTCTGTAATATATGCTGCAAACAACCCCTCTCTTTGCTCTTCTGGCAAAGTTGTTAAAATTTTGAGCCATGTTTTGAAAAGTTTAGAAAAGTTTGGAAACGGAATTGTGGGGCCGGCCTCCAATGCATTGTTAATTACCTCCATTCTCTCATCTTTAGATAGTGAAAAGTATTCTATCATTCTTTTTTTTAAAATTGGATTTCTTAGAAAATCTGGCAAACTTGCTAAATTGATAATTATATTTCCTGCAAAGTTTTCACCTACCATCAATCTAAATTAATTGTCACTGAATATAAAATCATGTAAAATACTTAGCTTAAATAAACCACACAGAGTCTTGAAAACATGACATCAACTGTAGTTGTCGGCGGATTTTTTGGAGACGAAGGAAAAGGTAAGATCATCTCTTATTTGGCAATCAAAGATAATCCACAAATAATCGTACGTGGAGGAGCAGGTCCAAATGCTGGTCACACAATTCGAGATAACGGCAAAGTGTACAAAGTAAGAATGCTTCCAAGTGGATTTTTAAATAAAAATGCCAAAGTAATGATTGGGCCCGGCGTTGTTGTCAACCCCACTGTTCTCAACAAAGAAATTCAAGATTTTGATGTAACTGGTCGTGTTTTTATTGATAAACACTGTGGAATCATTGAAGAGACTCATCTGAGTAGAGATTCCAAGGGAGATCTAAAAGAAAAGATTGGAAGTACTGGTTCAGGTACAGGACCTGCAAATGCAGACCGTGCTATGAGAGTTTTAAAACTAGCAAAAGATTTTGATTCATTATCTCCACTAATTACCGATGTACCTCTTGAGGTAAACACTGCACTTGATGCTGGCAAAAATGTTCTAGTAGAGGGCACACAAGGAACCTTTCTTTCTTTATGGCATGGAACATATCCATTTGTAACCTCAAAAGACGTTACTGCATGTGGAATTTGCGCTGATGTTGGCATTGGACCGACCAAAGTTGATCAAGTGTTAGTTGTTTTCAAATCATACGTCACACGTGTTGGAACTGGACCTCTTGAGAACGAACTCTCCACTAATGATGCAGAAAAAAAAGGCTGGTCTGAATTTGGTACAGTTACCGGTCGTCAAAGAAGATCTGCTGATTTTGATTTTAATTTAGCTAGGCGTGCAGTTATGCTTAATGGCGCAACACAAATCGCTATAACAAAACTAGATGTACTATTTACTGATTGTGCAGGCAAGAACTCTTACGATGATCTGTCTGTAGATGCAAAAGAGTTCATCACAAATATTGAAAAAGAATTAAACACGCCTGTTACCCTCATTGGAACTGGTCCAGATGTTAATGACATCATCGATAAAAGAAGCTAGGCTCCTTTGTCTTGGATAAGTTTAATTTGATAACCAACATCTAATCTCTGTGGACAACATACAAGTTACTGATAAATTACCACGTTACATCCAAGTTCATTCCACTTTGGAGTTTACTAGGCTCGTTTGTGCATTAGAGCGTGCTCCACGTGTTTCATTTTTACATGATTATGATGGCAAGAAAATTTTATCTGTACAAATGGATGTTTTAAAAGAAAAACCCATTGTATACTATACACATTTAGAAAATAACGGCCACTATCTTTGTTATGGGCTCAAAGGTGGAAAGGAAGAATCTAAAATAGTTGATACTACCTCTGATGCTAGCAAGTTATACTCTCCAATTGTTAGAATAAAATCACTGCCTAAAACACTACAACCTGGAAATGGGACTTTGGATAGGTACCAACCGATCCAATTAGAAGATATGTCCAGTCTGACAAAACTTACTTGGGGAATAGAAGAAATTCCATTCCCGTTATTCTTATTTCCTCATAATGATAAATGGCTAATTGGGGTTTTTATGAATTTCAGTGATGAAGGAACGTCTTATTTCTGTCATGTAGTGTTAGACTCTGATCCACAAAAGCCATTTTTAAAGTTCTCTTCAGTAAATGGCACCATCCCTACATTTGTAGAAAATCCCTCTGAACACGGATATTCCTATATCAAAATAATAAAATTAAAAGACACCCATCCACTAGTAGATTATGACCACCTTCAAAACTAGACTCTCACAGATTTCAAAAACTAACGGCAGAGTTATTCTTGCCAATGACTATGATGATTTATCTATTAAAAACTTGGAATCAAAAACAATCCAAAACATAAAGCAACTACATCCTTTTCTGTGTGGAATCAAGCTAAACTTTCATTTGCTTTTACCATTAGGTGGTAAAGAAATTCAAAAAATTAACAAAACTGCACACAGTTATGGCTTGCAAACAATTGCTGATATCAAACTCAATGATATTGGAAATACAAATAGAGTTACTGCCAACCATTTATGGGATTTAGGATTTGATGCTTTAATTGCAAATCCGATCATGGGTCTTGAGAGTTTGAAAAACTTGGTAAAATCTGCTCATAAAAATGGAAAAGGTGTTATCACACTATGTCACATGAGTGCACCTGAGGCTAAATTATCATACGATATGAAAATTAAGATGGGAACAAAACAGCAGCAGTTATACCAATTATTTTTGAGTTGGGCACTAGATGCAAAAGTTGATGGAATTGTGGTTGGTGCTACATTTCCAAAAATAATCAAATACTGTTCTAAAAAAGCAGGAAAAAATTTGAGTATCTTCTCTCCTGGTATTGGCACTCAGGGTGGTAGTGCAAATAAAGTAATTTCATCTGGAACTAATTATTTGATCGTAGGTAGAACCATTTTAAACTCTAAAAATCCATCACACATTGCAAAAGAATTACAACTAGAGAGTTTTAGAAAGTAAGTCTTGAGCTTTTCTCAAGACAGTTTTTGCATTATCAAATGTAGTTTTTTTTATTGCACTGTCATAATCCATCCAAGTATAATCTAGATGTTCATGAGATATCTTTACATCTCTAGTACTAGTTTGCCCCAAAAAGAATACTACTTTTTTCTTAACCAATTCACCCTGATATTGAAATTCATATTTAATCCATTCTTCATAATTATCTAAAAATTTTATATCTGTAATTCCAGTCTCCTCTCTTGTCTCCCTTGTGACAGTATCGTGGAATGATTCACCTTTCTCCATCTTTCCCTTTACAAAATCCCAATGTCCTGAAGGATAATGTAGCAGCAAAAATAAATTCTTTGAATTTTCTTTTCTAAATAGTACAATTCCTGCAGATGTTTCTTCAATCATTTCCCTAACCTTCTCTTCCTTTCTTGATACGTTCTAATTGCTCTCATTAAATCTATTTTTCTAAATTCGGGCCAAAAAATATCCATAAAGACTAGTTCACTATACACACTTTGCCACATCAAAAATCCACTCAATCTCTTCTCTCCGGATGTTCTTAATATCATATCTGGAGATGATTGTGGCAAATGTGATGTATACAGATTTGATTCGATCTCTTTTTTATTAATATCCTCTACCTTTAGAGAACCATCTTTTATCTTACTGGCAATTTTTTTTACTGCATCTACTAATTCGTTTTGCCCCCCATATGCAAGTGCAATATTTAGAAAATGACTATCATAATTTTTTGTAGCATCATCTAACTGTTTTAAAATCACTTTAATTGAATCAGGTAAAAGTTCTATTCTCCCAATCCCTTTTACCCTCATTCTATTTTTATGAATTCTTGGGTCACCTAATAATTTCTCCAATCTCATACGAATTAGTTCATAGAGATACTCTAATTCCTCATCATCTCTTTTAAGATTCTCTACAGAAAGTGCATACAAGGTAATAATTTTGATATCAAATTCTTCACACCAATCAAGAAGATTCTCTACAGAATCTGCTCCTTTCCAATGACCTTGTTTTGGCATTGAAAGATGTCTTTTAGCCCATCGTCTATTGCCATCTAAGATTAATGCAACATGATTTGGTATGTCTCCATTTCTAATTTCACTTTCCAGTCTATTACCATATATCTTATAGAGACCTGAAAGCTGGAAAACCAAATCTTTGATTTTACTAATATCTACCCACCATTTGATAATTCATACTTTATAGAAGATATCAGTGTTTTTCAAAAGTTGAGTTTATTGATTAGTTTTAAACAATTCTAGTCTGAAACCATCTCTTGATCTTTATACTTTCTATATTTTTTAACGAGAATCATGGCTGAGATCAACGTTGCTGCTAATCCCCCTAGTATGGGTGGAATCAAAGTAAGCGACGACTCGTCATAAATCATGATATTGGTAAATTGCAATATCGTTGGGTAAAGAGCTATCAGTACAATTATTCTTAAAATATCGCTAATTTGTCTTGGTATACCTCCAATCAAATTACTTAGTAGTGTTCCTGCAAATATAGAACCTAGACCAATCCACAAAATTGGTAATACTCCAGAAACAAATTGTCCTACAATTACTTTGTCAGTAATTATCAAAACAAATTCTGCATCTGCCTCAACTAATTTTATATCCACTGCATCAATTCCTGCCGGTATTGATGTAAGAATTATTAAAACTCCTGCAACCATTGTAAACATTCTGACAAAACCCATCGGAGTCGGTTTTGACCAACTCGACCATGCTCTATCAATATCAAATGCTCTAACTAAAAATGCGCCACCTAAAATACTTACCAACACTGCAAAAATTTCTGCTGTATAACCAAATACCGTTGCCACACCTCCAATCAACAAAAGAATCCCTGGAACTCCTAAAAAGAATTTTGAATATTTTGAATCATATGCAAGCATTTTAAGATATTTTCCAAAAACTGCATACGAATACTCTACACTCCTACTAACTTTCATTACTACACGTTGTACTGATACAACCGGAAGCACATTTTGAATTACCGGAATAACACTTTCATCATCTTCACCATCAGAGACAATGACTGCACCATTTGCAGAAAATTTTTCCAATACCTTTTTTATTTCTACTAAAATTTTTTCGTCTGCTTGTACTCCTCTATCTTTGACTCCTGCAACTGTCACCACTTCAACTTGATACCCTTTACTGATTAAATCCTCATATGTTTTAATTGCTGCAAAAATAGAATTTGAATCTGCATCTTCGGGATCTTCTAAAGCTAATCTTTGAGCTGCCTCAATACATGCATCCCTACCAACAACGGGGGTAGTTATTCCTGCCTTATCTCCAACATCATTGTCTCGGTCAACGCAAATTACAAGTAATTTGTTAGCAGTGGATGCATTAACATCATTTTCAACCTTACCTGTTCTTTGAGACACTCTATTCTCTTTTACATAATTGCTTTTTAATGATTTCCAACGAATATGAATAGTAAAATTCGGTTTTGTGGCTAGTTGTCTGGTCTGGTCAGATCAGAATTTTTAGCAAATTCTCTAGATTCTGATTTTAACATGTTTATTCTTTCTATGGTTTTATTCATTTTTTCATCATCACCTGCTGTATCTCCATTTTCAATCATATCAGCTAAAACCCTAGTCTCTGTAATGTATGAATTAAATGATCTCAAGGCATCCATGTAACTGATATAGCTGCTCTGCCATTCTTCTGATGGTTTTGATGTCACAAACTCCCCTATCTGTGAGATTACTTGGTTTGATGTGATCTGACTCGCTGCAATATACTCTTGTGGGGAAATTTCACCCATTTGTAGACTCTGATACTCAATCTCAATTGATTCATCTAAAACTTGGTGGATATTTTTCACACCGTCTAAATAATTTTCATAGTCTGATACGACAAAAGTTGTTTTAACATCTTGAGGAACTATCCATAGCAAAAAACTCAAACCTGTAATTGCCGTCAAAATTATTGCAGTTACTGCTATTCCTTTTTTTGATGCCATTTTGTAATTTTAGTAATGGGTGGTTTATAATTGGTAATAATTGACAAAATTCTGATTTCTTCAATAAATATTAGAAAAAATATGATTTTTTATAATACTAGACATATTTTTTTAAAAAATGCTATAATTTTTTGTAAATATTTATCAACCAGATATTTTCATGCCCAAAAAATTTACGTACATCTAGTCTATAGTGAAATAATTTTCACAGCCTCTGCCTAAATACCACAAAGTTTGATAAATTTCATAATGGTTCAAGCATATTGCGTAAAATGCAGAGCAAAAAGGGACATCAAAGATCCCCAAGAAACTACACTAAAGAACGGACGCCCTGCCGTAAAAGGCACATGTCCAACATGTGGTACTAACGTCTTCCGTATAGGAAAGATGGAATAGCCTTAACACAAGGTCCACACGATTCTCTTTTTCAAAACCAATATAGGGTCTTTCATGCACCATTTTTTAGTGGCTAGATCAGATTATGAAATTCTTCTCAAACGCATACAGGACAAGCTAGGTGACGCTAACAAAGAATCCCAAACTAGATTCGAACTTCCTATTGTGGATGTAATGTGGGAAGGCCAAAAAACATTTTTAAGAAATTTTTCAGAATTTCCCAAGGTTTTGCGCAGAGATCCAGACAAAGTTTTACAGTATCTTTCTAAAGAATTTGCAGTTCCAGCAGAGCGACTAGGGGATAAAGCAATGTTTGTTGGCAGACGTGCTCCTGATGATTTTACGCGGTTATTCCAAATTTATGTCAAAGACTATCTAGAGTGTCCAACATGTAAAAGTCCAGACACAAAAATTTTAAAAGAAAATAGAATACCATTTTTAATTTGTGAAGCCTGTGGTGCAAAATCAACTCTAAAAGGTAAATATGCGTGATGCAATTCTCGATACGATCCTCCAACTATCAAAAACAGTCAATGCTAAACATTTGTGATGCAGAGTTGTTGGGGAAAAAAATTATTCAAGATGATTTAACCATACATATCAACAAAAATTATTATGGTGAACGATTTGTTGAGCAAGATGAAGCAGAGCTATTATTAAAAAATTCCTCAATAATAAATATGGCTGGAAAAGAAACCATCTCTCTATCTCTGAAATTGGGGATTGGTTCTGAAAATGCTGTAAAGATGATCTCTAATGTTCCATTTTTAATTATATTTAACATATAATCTCTGATTTGATTTTGATTTTACAAACTTTTTTAGATTTTAAGCGTAACCCATTTTATCTAGTAGGAGTATCTGTTTTTGTTGACTGATATAATTAGCAAAAAATTGGAATCTAAATTAGATGACAAACTAAATTCAAAACGAAGACGATCACCTCTGCAAGACGGATTCAAAAAAGGCAAAGTAGTCAATGAAGTTTTGGACAAACCAACTGTCATGACTCTTTACAAAATGATCACTGATCACGTTATTGCTTATGTTAATGGTTCAGTAAGTGCAGGAAAAGAGTCTGTTCTTTTTTGGGGTGTTGATGAAAATGGTATTAATGTTGCTTTGAAAATTTATCTAGTTAGCACTGCAAATTTTAAAAAACGTGATGCATATATCCTTGGAGACCCCAGATTCTCTCACCTAAAAAAAGGCACAAAAAATCTTGTTTATCTATGGGCAAAGAAAGAACATCGAAATCTAACTCAATGTTACCAAGCTGGAATTCCAGTTCCAAGACCACTCTATGTTACAAATAATGTTCTTGCTATGGAATTTATTGGCACAGATGGAGCTCCTGCAAAGTCATTATTGACCTCAGAAGTTGATGAGAATGACTATCTCCAGGCAATATCCATTTTAGATGATTTATACAAAAAGGCAAAACTGGTTCATGGTGATTTTTCTGAATATAATATTTTCAAAACTGAGCAAGGTTTAGTTGTCTTTGATCTAGGTTCTGGTGTTGATCTTAGACATCCAAATGCTCAAGAATTTCTCAAGCGTGATATTAATAACATCCTAAGATTCTTCAATAAAAGAGGGATTCCTGTTGAAGATTCAGTTAAAATATTTGAGGATATCATAAAATGAGCTTTGAGAAATTAATTCGTATTCCAAATGATCGAGTTGCAGTTTTAATTGGCAAATCTGGATGTACAAAGTCCGAAATTGAAAAAAATTGCCATGTTTCTTTAGATATTGATGGTGGGACAGGCGAAGTTTTTATTCGAACACTAGGGGATGTTGATAAAATACAACCATTCAAAGCTATGGAGATTGTTACAGCAATTGGAAGGGGATTTTCTCCTGAAAATGCTATGACTTTGCTAAAAGGTGAAAATGCATTACATGTAATCGATCTGAGGGAATTTGCTGGAAAATCTAATGCCAATATTGAAAGGATAAAAGGGAGGATTATTGGAGAAGGTGGTAGAGCAAGACGAAACATGGAAAATCTTAGTGGCACTCATATCTCAGTTTATGGAAAGACTGTTTCAATTATTGGCGATTCAAGTAAATTACGTTTAGCAGTTGATGCCATCTCTTCTATTTCAAGTGGAAGCATGCATGGTGCCGTTTATACAAAGTTAGAAGCTGCCAACAGAACAGCAAAACGAGATAAAATGAAATTATGGGAAGATCAAGATGTCTTCTATTAAAGAAAAATTTAACCAAATTTCTCCTAGTGAATTTTTTTATAGTAATCGTGATTTAGCTGGATTTAGTAATCCTACCCGTTCTCTTTATACGGCAGTAAGAGAATTTGTTGAAAATGCATTAGATGCGTGTGACCAAAAAGGAATTCTTCCAGATGTTCATTTGACCATAAAGGCAGTTGATCCTGCAAAGTCAGATCCTAAACCATACATATTGACTGTAAAGGACAATGGTCCTGGAATTGATGCAGAACACATTCCTCTAGCTTTTGGAACTGTACTGTATGGTTCTAAATTTGGACTCAAACAAGCAAGAGGGATGTTTGGGCTTGGGGCAACTATGGCAATTCTTTATGGCCAAATTACTACCAACAAACCTGTAATTGTAAAGAGTTCTATAGATGGAATTACTCAAGACACATTTGAATTGTTACTTGATATTCAAAAAAATAAACCTGTAATTGTAAAACATACAACTAAAAACGTCGCAAGAAAGGGGCTCAGTATCAGTATTTGTTTAGAAGGGGATTACTCAAAAGCTGGAAACAAAATTCGAGATTATGTTTATGAGACATCTTTGATCACTCCTTATGCCTCAATAACTTTTGATGATCCAAAAGAACAAAAATTTGTTCATGCTAGATTTGTAAAAGATATTCCTCCACCTCCAACTATTATTCGTCCACATCCACATGGAATTGATGTAGAAAGAATCCGGAGAATGATTGTAGAATCTCAATTTGAAATTCCTACTATTGATGATGCAATGATTAAAAAAGTTAGAAAAGATTTAGGGTTGTCAGCTAAAAATCCTAATTTTACAGCAATCATGGATAAAGCAAAGAAAAAATGGAAGACACTTCCACGGCAAGTAAGAGTAGTAATAGCTTTAATGTCATTTTTAAAAATGGACTATGAAAAATTGATCAAAATTAAAATTGAAGATATTGACATGCCAAATAACAAATTATTCTATTGGGATTTTGGTGATTCACAAACAAAGTCCGTAGATATGGATCCTGAAAGTGTATACTACAAACAGCTAACTAATACTGTACAAGGAGAGCCACTAACAACATTTCTTACAAAAAGATTTCAAAGAATTGGACCTACCACTGCTGTAAAATTTGCAGAATTTGCAGGATTCAAGCCTGAAAAAAGAATGGGAACTCTATCAAACCAAGAGTTGGTCAATTTGAGTGATGGACTACAAAAATTTGAGGACTTTATGGCCCCTGATTCTAGTTGTTTGGCCCCACTAGGAGAAACCCCATTAGAGAAAGGAATTAAAAAATTCTTCAATCCTGATTTTACTGCCGTTGTTCAGCGTCCTGCATCAGCGTATTCAGGATTTCCATTTATCATTGAGATGGGCATTGCCTATGGTGGAGATATAAAATCTGGCGGGCCACACGTTTATCGTTATGCCAATAGAATTCCATTACTTTATGATGAAGGTAGTGATGTTGTACTCAAAGTTGTAAATGATACTGATTGGGGAAGATACAAAGTAAAGGGGGAGCCGCCATTTATCATCGTGTCTCATATTTGCTCTACTAGAATTCCATACAAAACTGCAGGAAAAGAAAATGTTGCAGATAGACCAGAAATTGAACGAGAACTACGACTGGGACTACAATTTTTGTCAAGAAAGCTATCTGCATACATGTCCAAACGAGGACAGGCAGATATGGCAAAAAAGAGAGCAAATCTTTATGCAAAGTATATCCCATTAATAGCAGAATTTTGCACAGAACTTGCTGGAAAAAAGAAAGAACCTAATTACCAGAAAATTTTAATAGATAATGCAACACCAGTTGAATCTAAAGAATCAGTAAAGGAGGAAAATGAAATTGGCAACAACTAAAAAAGAACAAACTAAAATTAAAGAGCGAAGCAAAAAAGCTGATATAAAACAAAAGAACATTCTTGAGATGCTTAAAAGTCATGGTGCAAAAATATATGATGATTTAGATAATGGACAATTTCCAAAATTCTCCATTCCAAGCAGATCTGTAAGTAACATTGTTTATGATAAAAAACTTCGACAATACATTCTTGGTACTAATGCTGCTGTCAGAAGCTCAAGAAACTCTGCACAGCTAAGATCTTTTACACAATTGATGTGGTTGGCATTTTTTGCAAACAGATTAACACATGAAAAAAAGTCATCCACACTACGAGATGTTTATTATTCATCTCAAGCCTTTGCAATTGAATTTGAAGACCAATCAGAATCTGATAATATTATTGTAGATTTAGAGGCTGTCACTTCTAAACCTAGAGAGGATTTTCACATATTTCCTGAAGAACGAAGTTCCATTTTTGGAGACTTGAATATTGAATATACCATTCCCGGTTATGAGGGAAAGACTATGAATTTATCAAATCACCCTGATGGATATTCTATTGGTCCTAGCTTGACTACTGCTGAATTAGTTGATACTAGTGCAGAAATTGTCATTGCAATTGAAAAAGGTGGTCTCTTTACTAGATTTGTTGAGGAACAGATTGATAAAAAATTCAAATCTATTATTATCAATACTGGAGGACAAGCTCCACGTTCAACACGAACTTTGTTAAAAAGACTACATGAGGAAATGAAATTACCTGTGATTGTTTTAACTGATGGGGATGTATATGGAGAACACATTGCAATGGTGATCAAATCTGGATCGGCAAATGCTGCTCATCTCAGAGAACTAACTGTCCCAGATGCAAAGTGGGTTGGAGTATGGGCTACTGATATTGAAAAATACAAGTTGCCAACAATTCCAATGACTGAATCTGATATTAAGCGATGTTATGATTTAAAAAAAGATCCTAGATATCAAGATGGAATTTGGAAGAAAGAACTTGATGTATTTTTAAGATTAAAAAGAAAGGCAGAGTTGGAGGCTTTCTCCAAGTATGGTCTAACTAATATTACTGACAAGTATTTACCACAAAAACTGGAATTGGCAAAAAGCCTTTAATTATTTTATTCTCAGTGTTAATACGCCATTTCTATACTTGAAATCAAATATTTGCATTTCATTAACACCCTCTATTGGAACTTCTTTTGAAAATCCTGACGTACCACGAATGTATAATATTCCATTTACTAGCCTTACTGCAATTTTATCTTCTGGACCTGGAACCTCTGCAACAAAAACAAATTCATTTTCTCCTTTGATTAGGTCATAAACCCAGTTCTTTGTTTCCTGCTCTCTTGATTGTGTGTATGTTGGTTTTTGGTCTTTTGCCATCTTTTTTAGAATTTTAACCCAATAAAACATTGTAAGTGCTGCTGCACCGATCAAAATAAAACTCACATAGCCTGACTCTGCTCTTTGTGTCATCATGTAGATAATTCCTAGAAATATAATAACAATTATTGGAATTACAAAATTTAATGATTGATCATTTGCATATGTTCCTTTATAGCTTGCCAAACACTAAAAATCATAACTCTCCAAATATAAAGTATCTTTGGGTTTTGGATTCTATAACATCTTTTAGAGTTGACTTTGTTCCAAATTTTTGCTCAGTGAGACATTTTCAACGAGTTTTCCACTTGTTTAAACCATCTACTGTATCGTTGAGGTCTCAGCCTACCTTTCAAAGCTTGTGTCTCTTTGTGAAATTATACAAACTCTCATGATTTTACAATTGTTGGTGAATCTGCTTTTCTTCTCCAAATCCCTAAAGATCTTCTCACGATCACGAATTTCATCATTTAGGCATTGTTCTCCACATAGCCAATTACATAAATTTATTACATATCAATTAACAAAATAAAGGGATATGTTAGATAGACTAGTCTACTCATTAGTTGCTATACCGCTGATATTTACAATAGGTTTGGGATCAGCTTATGCTCAGACCTACGAGTTTTCCCATCAAATCGGGGGGGGGGGTCAGATGCAGGTACGTTTAACAATCTACAAGGAATAGCAGTAAGCTCTACTCATATCTTTGTTGCAGATTCTTTCAATAGCAGAGTTCAAATTTTTGATTTGGATGGAGACTTTGTAGATGAGTTTGGATCAATAGGTAGTGGCAATGGTCAGTTTGATTCTCCAGAGGGCATAGCTGTAACCTCTAATCGCATCTATGTTGTAGATACTGAAAATGATAGAGTTCAAATTTTTGATTTGAGTGGAAACTTTGTAGCCAAGTTTGGAACAACAGGCATTAATAATAATCAGTTTAATATCCCTGTTGGCATAGCTGTAACCTCTAATCGTATCTATATTACAGATTCTGGAAATAACAGAATTCAAGTTTTTGATTTGAGTGGAAACTTTGTACATGGGTTTGGAACACGGGGTAGTGATAGTGGTCAGTTTATTTTTCCAGAGGGCATAGCTGTAACCTCTAATCGCATCTATGTTGCAGATACTTTTAATGAAAGAGTCCAAATTTTTGATTTGAATGGAAACTTTGTATCCCAGTTTGGAACATTCGCTGGTGGAGGAAATCTTTCTTTAACCACACCTAGTGGCATATATGTAACCTCTACTAATCTCTTTGTTGCAGATACAGGAGGGCAGAGAATTCGAGTTTTTGATTTGAATGGAAACTTTGTACGTGGGTTTGGATCACAGGGTAGTGGTAATGGTCAGTTTCTTTCTCCAGAGGGGGTATCTGTAAACTCTGATCGTATATTTGTTGCAGATACTAGAAATAACAGAGTTCAAATTTTTGATTTGAATGGAGGTTTTGTAGATAGCTTTGGAACACCTAGTAATAGTGGGTTTAGTTTTCCTAGTGACGTATTTACAAGCCCTGATCGTATCTATGTTGCAGATACTGCTAATCACAGAGTTCAAATTTTTGATTTGAATGGAGACTTTGTAGATGGATTTGGAACAGAGGGCAGCAATGATGGTCTGCTTGACACTCCTTTTGGCATATCTGTAAACTCTACTCATATCTTTGTTGCAGATACTAACAATGAGAGAATTCAAATTTTTGATTTGGATGGAAATTTTGCAGCCAAGTTTGGATCAGCTGGTACTGGTGATGGCCAGTTTCGTAGTCCTCAGGACGTAACTGTAAACGCTACTCATATCTTTGTTGCAGATGGTGTAACTCGCAGTGTTCAAATTTTTGATTTGAGTGGAAACTTTGTAGATAAATTTAATACTAATCATCCTACTGGCTCTCTTCGTAGCATATCTGTAAACTCTAATCATATCTTTATCGCAGATTATGAAATCCACCTAATCCACATCTTTGACTTGAATGGAGACTTTGTAGGTAAGTTTGGATCTAGAGGTTTTGATGATGGTCTGTTTGCCCATCCTCAGGGCATATATGTAAACTCTAATCGTATCTATGTTGCAGATACTACTAATCACAGAGTTCAAATTTTTGACTTGGATGGAAACTTTGTAGATAGCATTGGAATTAATCGTATGTTTGATAGACCCGGATTTCCCGCCAATCCCTTCAGGATTGTATCAGGTAACAATGATGGTATGTTTGATGAACTAGAGGGCATACATGTAAACGCTAATCGTCTCTATGTCGCCGATACTAAAAATCACAGAATTCAAATTTTTGAAATTAACTGTCCAGATGACCTATCAGTAGCTGATGGAATCTGTGTTGATCCTAATGCTATACGAGCAACTCTGAATATATTGCAAAATGCCTTGCCAACTATTACATTTAATGATGTAACAGTTGATGTTAGTATTAATTCAACTGGTACAGGATTTTATGATTTGTCTGGACTAAATGCTACTGGCACTGCCATCTTTTTTGAAGACGTGCCAGATGACTATACCGTAGAGTACCTTCTTGATTTCAGCGTTGATCCTCCAATTAATACTGTATTTGATCTACCTAGCAGTGACGGATCAGCTTCTCCTGGTACGGGAATATTTAATGGCACTCATCTAAGAGTAGATCTTGATCCTGTAGATTTTAGAGGAATAAGTGGCCCCATATCTTTTGCAGCTATTCTAAATAATGCTGATGGTACAAAGTCACATGAAGACGGGGCAGCCGTAACATTTGATTTCAAAGACGTTCCAATCTGTGAGTTTTCAATAGGTGCTGTAAATCTTAGCTTTGGTTCTTTTACTCCTAGTCAAAGAACCGGAGACGGCACAGTAGTTGTACAAAACTTTGGCAATATAGATAATCCCATAAAAATCGGTGCTAGTAGTTGGTTTGCCCCTGATAATACACAAGATCCTATAATGGATCCCAATGTAACGCACTATGATATTAGAGCCAATATTTTATATAATGATAAAATGTCTCCATTTGAGCCTTACACAATAGATTCTCTTGACAACCCTACTGCCAACATTGAACTTCACGACTTGACTACTATTACTGCTGGTAATGTTGCTACAACATATTTTCAAGTAGAGGTGGTTTTGAATACCTCGACACCTTTCCAAAGTAGATATGCAGGCCCAACATCTCAGGAAATAATTTTAGAGAGTGAATGCAGCTAGTCACTTTAGATAGATTTCATATCTCAAGACCAGAGAACAGATTTTTTCATTGTATGATTCTATATTAACAACTCTCATAACCCCCAACTGATGAAAACAAACCATAATGATCAACGTAATCTCTCTTTTCTTTACATCTGATTTTCAATCAAATTATGAACCAATCCATCTGTTACTTGGAGTTTGTATTGGAGTAGTAGCTATAATTGCAATTTTAATCAAGAAAATAATTAACAAAAAAAAAGTCTGAATCAAACCTCTGAGTAATTGAATTGTAAAAATCTAAGACAACGTTATGACACACAAAACTCAAACCTGAGAATAATGATAAAAACAAAGCAAACATTAGGACCATACCACTGATCAATCTTTGGTTTTTATTACCATTTTTGAAATTTTTCTTATTGTCTGATGAGAAACCATCCAAACTTTCAATCTCTGAAATTGCATTAAGGGGGACGATCATTGCAGTAATTATTACTGTTCCATCTGTTGTGGCATTTATTCTGGCTTGGGGAATACTTGATAATTTGATTTATGCTGTAATACTGGGAGGAATAATCCATTTTATTGCCATGGGATTCTCTTTGAAGATTTCTAAAAAAATCCTAGTCAAAAAATAGCTATATGGATCATATTTTATGTTACCACAATTAGTTTAAAATTGATGTCTTATTTAGGAATTGAACAAGATCTGATATCTGAAATCCATCTAGATTCTATCGAGGCCAAAGTCTTTTTGTTAGTAACTTGCTATGGGAAAATGTCCCCTGAAAAGATTGCCCAAAAATTAAAACTCGATATAAATAAAGCCAAAAAAACATCAAAAGATCTAATGACACTTGGCGCCTTTATTGATATTACCGATACAGAGTTTGAAGCGATGCATCCTAGATTCACAGCAGTAAATATGTACAGAAAGATGTGTGAGCGCAAAAATATTGAATTTAAACGAAACAAAATTGTTGATAATATTGGAGCAATTTTGGAAAAACCCTACGATGATGCAAGAACTAAATAATGCCAAAACTTGGTCAACAACATTGAGTGTTGATACTGAAAACTGTAAGCATCAGCCAGTGTACTTTGGTGTGATAAACATAAACATTGATCAAAGAACTATTGGCTCTGTTGATGTTTGGAGATGTGGAGTTTGTAAGAAAAAATTCTGTGAAGAAAAACAACTTGGAATTGAAGAAATTGCTGATTTAGTAGGTATGCCAAAAATTGATTCTGATGCAAAATGGGGAGTTACTGTATGTAAATTACAACAAGGACGATACAAATGGAAACTAGTAAAATTAAAAGAAAATGAAGAAATAAAACATGAATGTTTAGATGAACAAATAATCTCTCTAAAAGTAAATGATTTCAAAGTTGAAGACAATGTAGCGGGACATTGGAGCTTTCTAATTGATGATAACATTAACAAAGCTGTAGAAATTTAATTAATGAAATGGAATTAAAAGTTCACATTAATAATATTCATGGAAGCCAAATGGCTGCAAAGATTACTGGTAATTTTACAATAGATGAGAATGAATTTCGTTTTACTGCTATAGCATTTGGTAGGATAGGTGGACAAAACATTGGAGCAAAACTTTCTCAAATTACTATAAAAGAATTGGCAAATTTAGGTTATGATGTTGATGAGGTCATAGATTTGCTTCAGAGAAATTTACTTCAAGGTGATTTGACTCTTCCAGAAGGACTAAAAAAAGAGTCCTTTGTTGATGATTAGAATTCTGCTTCTTCTAATGCTTTTGCACAAGAACAATTCCTTGTTTTAGGAATTTCATCTATTAATTCATCAAGTATCTTTTTTGTTTTTTCTACATTTTTTGAAAGTGTCTCCATAACTTCTTTAGCCGTTACTGGTTTGTCTGCCCAAACATCATAATCTGTGACTGTGGAAATTGAAGCATAACACATTTGTGCCTCTCTTGCTAGTTGGCATTCTGGGACTAGTGTCATTCCAATAATGTCTGCACCTGTACTTCTATAAAATTTTGATTCAGCTTTGGTTGAAAATCGTGGTCCTTCTATACACACGTACGTACAATTTTTATGAATATTCAAATTTTGATTTTCAGTTACTTTGATAATTGATGATTGTAATTCTGGACAAAATGGATCAGCTACTGAAATATGAATGACTCTTCCTTTTTCTGAAAATGATCCATCACGAGATTTTGTAAAGTCTATGAACTGTGTTGGTAATACAAAGTGTCCTGGCTCTAACTCTTCTTTTAGGCTTCCAACTGCTGATGGTGCAATGATTCTTGTAACTCCCAATTCTTTAAATGCCCAGATATTTGCTTTGAAATTAATTTTATGTGGTGGTATAGTATGTTTTTTTCCGTGTCTAGGAAGAAATGCAATCTTTCTTCCTTTAAAAGTTCCAACGGTAACAGTATCAGAAGGTTTTCCATAAGGAGTATCTATGTCAATTTCTTGAGCATCTTCAAGTAAGCCTGAATCATAAATCCCTGTTCCGCCAAAAATCCCTATCTCAACATTTTTTTCCATTAGTACTTTACCAATGATTTACACTTGTATTTCTCTAATTTTCTAATTCCGTGTAAATCAACTAATTCAATGATAAATGCAAATCCTACAATTTTTCCACCAATCTTTTCAATTAGTTTTGCAGATGCTTTTGCTGTACCTCCAGTTGCAAGCAAGTCATCACAAATCAGTATCTTTTCTCCTTTTTTGATAATATCATTTTGGATCTCTATGGTATCTTTTCCATATTCAATGGTATATGCTAATTTTGTAGTCTTTCCAGGTAGTTTTCCAGCCTTTCGTATCATTATCATCCCTTTGTTGTATCTTGAGGCTAAAATTGAAGCTAGGATAAACCCCCTTGATTCAACACCTACAAAGACATCTATGTCTTTTGGATGAAAGTATTTTGAAAATTCATCTGTAATGTATGATAATGCTGAAGGATCTTTTAAAATTGGGCTAAAATCCCTATATATGATCCCTTTTTTAGGAAAATTTGGGTAATCTACTATCTTATCTTTCAGATCCATTGTTATTCCTCTAATTAGCTGAAATAAAATTGTTTGATATCATGGAATATCAAAGGTGGTATCTGTACTATTAAGTGAATCAACTCTGATGGTATATGTTCCAGGTTCTGTATCTTTAGGAATCTTCCATGGCTGATCAAATATGCCTTCTTTTGATGATACACCTCCCACACTACCTATGACTTTACCATCTTTTGCTATGATCTCAACTTGAACTTTATTCAATGCTCCTATAATATGAATAGTAACAAAGTCGTTAACTCCATCCAATTTTGGATTATGTTCTACTGATATTATCATTCCATCTTCTATTGTTCCCAACACTTCAATTTCTATATTCTGAAAGTTTGTTCCGCTTCTTGCATTAATTGTCCATAATCCTGGAGTTGCTTCTGATGGAATTCTAAATGAACTCTCAGAAACCTTTGCATTTTTATCTGAAAATGTTTCTTTAGTTTTGATCACATTTCCATTAGGATCAGTCATAGTTATTGTAAGTAGAACATTAGGATTTTCATCTGTTTCACCTAAAATTAATATCGGATCTCCTGGATAATATTTTGTCTTTGTTGTAACAATTTCAATATTTTTTGCACCTGTTCCTAGACCTACTGTAAAAACTTCTTCGCTTTGAGCACTGCCTTTACTAACTATTACAGTGTATATTCCTGATGCAAATCCTGTTAATTCTATGGAATGTGTATTATGTCCATTAGCTTGTAATGTTATTGATGTTGACTCACCAACTGGTTTGTCAGAAGGATCTAGAATTAACAAACTGATAATTTCTGATGCTTCCCCTAATAGAGTGATTACTGCTGTATCTCCTCCCTTGTAATGAGGTTTGTCAAATTTTAAATTAACTGGAATTATTGGTAATTGTCCAACACCGGCATAAATAAATTCTTTCTCCTTTCCTTGTATGGCAATCAATGTGTATGTTCCTTCTAGTGTATTTCGAGTTGTTGGAAACTCAAATTCTGCATTGCCAGTATCATCAATTGCCTTTATGTCTGATACAATTTCATTTCCTAGTGGATCATTTAATATGAATTCAATTGATTTGTTTGGTATTGCAGTACCATTAAATTTCATGGTCTCTCCTTGTTCAAATTTTAATGTTATTGGAGACATGATAATTTTTTTATTTGTTTCAACTTCCCAGTGAACTTCTAAACTTTCTCTACCATCAGAAATTACTGCACTATACTTTCCAAATGGAGCATCTAGTGCTACTAGTATTGATTCGGCTACTTTCCAATTTCCTTTACTATCTATTTCAGCAGTTCTTGTATTGATTATATCTCCATCTGGAATTGTAATATCTGCAGTTATTGCACTATTTGGATCTCCAGTTCCAGATAACTCTAAAAGGTCTCCTCTATACACTATATTTGACATTCCATTGATCGTTAATGGTACCTTCTCTGGTGCTATCCTACTTTCTACTTCTCCTATTTTGATACTTTTTTTAATCTCTTCTCCATCATCGGCTATGATTTTCAAATCTACTCTATCTGCTGTTTGTTCATCTGGAATTTTCATTGTAGTCATAAAGTGACCGTTTTTGTCTGTCTCAAAAGTGCCTATTTTTTGTGAATCAATGTAAAAAGTAAATTCTTGTAGTGTTCCGAAATTATCTCCTGTTACCCTAATTGATGAACCGACATTTGGTTTTTCTGGAACTATCCTAAATACTGATTTATCTGTCATACTGTTTTGAGGTTCCTCTACCTCTGGTTTTTCATCTACTACTACTGGTGGTGGTGATGGTGGTGGTAGTATCTCTTTTGCAATGTATAGTCCATTAGAAATTATTACATTTTTATCGTCAAGTGCTTTCCAATTGATTCCTGGATTTGGTTTGTTAGTTTTTATTCCAAACTTTACAGACTCTCCTGGCTTTATTGATTCAGATGATGTAAAAACAATAACTCCTTGAGCATTTTTCTCACCTGCCCATCCATTTTCAGTTTTAAATGATTGAAAATTAAAATCAGCTCCAAGCCAAATTTTCAAAGTATTAACTTCTTTTGTTGAATCATTTGTTAATTTTACTACCGTTGTCTCCTCTAGTGCAGTACCTGAAACTGATACTTGTTGACCATAAACATTTGATGAAAGCAAGGCAATTGAAAATAATACTGCAACTAGAAGGAAAATTCCTCTCATAGGTGATGATGATGATTTATTCATATAATTTCAACTCTATATCTCTCTTAAAATATTTCCCTTATTTTTTAATTTAGTGTAAATCATGAGTAAACTACTTAAATCTCAAGTTCTGACCTTTTGAAATTTATCCAAATCTGATTTTGTAACTGCATTTTGATATTGTCTGATTCGTTCAGCAATTAGTCTGTATAACGATCTGAACTGATCTTTTGTTTTGTCTGATAGAAAATCTGTCTCTTCAAGGGTTATTTTCTCACAAATGTATCTAGTCATGTCTTCATTATTGAATTCTCCCCAATCATCATCGTTGTGTTCTTGCCATATTTTTCGTAGTTTCTCTAAAATCCCTTTTCCTTCTTTTGTTGTTACATCTTTGGGTGTAATGTTTGAAAAACCTTCTTCCCTTAATTTTATTTCATAAGTTTGATTTACTGGATACAAATAATCTTCTAGAGATATGTAATCTTCAATTGATTCTAGTTTCTTTCCTTCTCGTTCAAAGAATATGGTTTGAATAGATGAAAATTCATTTGATACTAGTTGAGCTGAAATTTGTTTTGATTCCTCAGAATTATCTAATAAAACAAATGTTCTATATCCATGGTTTCTGTAAAAAATTGCCAAAGGCAAAACTGAATTTTTGTTATATGCTGCAATTACATTAAGTGGGTTCATTGAAATGTTTGGATCTTGTAAGAATTTATCAAATGCATTAAGATACATGGCATCAGAGATTGTCTCTACTATGATGATTGGTCTAGAGTTTGTGCCCATTTCTCTATCTACGATTGATTCTACTTGACCTCTACAAAGCCCATACAATATTGGTGTTAATGTTTTATCATCTGCATTCCAATAGTCATAAAAGATTCTACTGAGATGTTTTCTTTTATCTAATTCTACAACAAGTAAGTTGCCTGGGGTATAATCAAATATCATAAATGGGGAATGGGTTGCATACAATACTTGGTTTGATCCTGCCAAATTTTTCAATAAATCTGAAATTCCCATCTGTTGTGTTGGGTGTAGATTTCTTGCAGGTTCATCTAAAAGTAATATTGCTTCTTTTAATTCTGCTCTCTGTGTTTCTGCTGCAAAGTTTACGATAAATGAAAATGTCCATTTGAAACCTTCTGCCCTTCTATTTAGCAAGCCTGTGTTTGTAACGGTTCCATCTCTGTGTACATCTGAAATTACTACACTCATTATATTTCCTGGATTGTATCTCAAGTCAACGTGAATTGGATCCCCCTTCCAAGCTGGATTTAATTTTTTAGTTAGTATGTTGCTTGCTGCATTTAGAAGCTTTATACATTTAGAAGGACTTTTTTTCACTGTATCTAATTCTTTTATGTCTAATTCTGCTAAATAAAATAGATTTCTTACTGTTTCAGCCTTGTCAAACTCTTCAACAAATTCAATTGAATCTGGACGCTCTCCTCTCTCCTCTCTTAGATATTCATTGAGATTGATATTGCCATAAATTTTTTTATAATCTGAAAAATATACGAATCTGGGATGTAATTCTAATGCAATGAAATTTTCTAATGCTGTTTTTTCACTTTCACCACTTAGAAGATTTGAAAATTGGTTTTCAGGACTCTTGTAGATTTTTCCCCACTCTTCTATCACTTTGGGTTCTTGTATTGCTATTACATGAAATTGATTGCTAAACTCTGCCATTGCACTATCAAAAGTTTCTTGGTCCTTTGGAACGTCTTCTTCAAAAAATTTTGTATTTATTTGTATTCTTAAATGATTTGGAATAGTATCTAAAAATCCAAATATTTGTCTTGAGAAATTTTCCCATGAATTAAGTACTTTGTTTTCATGTTCACCAAGTTTGACATTTTCAAACTCGTATTGAACTCTGGGATTTTGATTTGTTTTAAATAATTTAATTTTTTTAATTTCTGGTAATCCTGGAAATTTTTCTTTAATGATGCTGATCTCATTTTGAGTCAGATCAAAATTTCCTTCTGCTAGTATCATCTCCTCTTTTAACTCGTCATTCATTTCATCACAAAGATCTAAATCTGAAACTTGTTCATCTCTATTTAGCAAAGTTAGTGCTTGAAGTATGGTAGTTTTGCCACTCTCATTTCTTCCAACAAATGCTGCTAAATCTCCCACTGTAATTTCCCCAGAATCATGAATACAACGATATGCTCTAACTCTGAATTTTCTAAGTCGCATCTAGCGATATTTAGTTGGCTACGATTTAACTCATTCGTCAAAATGATCTCAATTTATGAAATTTTGCTAAATAGATATAAGGGAATTGTGGTTTTTAAAACAAAATGGTTAATAGGCAAGTTTTAGTTGTATTTGTTTTACCTGTAATTTTATCAATAATCTTTGGTTCAGCCGTATACTCTGATATCCTTCAATCATCTAATAGAGAGTCAAATGGGTTATCAATTTCAGATTCTGAAAAAGATGGATCTTCTATTACCTCAATTGAAATTTTAGGATTATTTGAGCAATATTCTCTTTCTGAACCTGTTGACATTCAAGTAAAAATTGATGATCCATCCTTTGAATGTGGAGATTTGTATATTACAATATATTCTTCTGGGAAAGATGATCCAATAGCACAAGGCGTGTACTTTGAGCAATGCTTCACAACAGCAAGTAATGTTATTCCTATTGGAGATAGATTTTCTAAAGTAATTGGTATTTCTGGTTCATATGATATAGTCGCTAAAATGGTCTCGAAACAATTAAAGAGCATTGTTGATCGAGAGGTATTTACTGTTAAATAGGAATGAAATATTGTTGATAGATAAGATATTAAATTTAAAAAGTAAGGTGATTTGATGACAAAGAAAAAAGATACTCTAATTGAAGAAGCAGCAAAAACAGCTGATCCAAAACCTGCAAAGAGCCCAGTAAAAAAGACTGATGCAAAATCTTCAAAGAAAACAACAAAAAAAGATGATGTAAAACCTACAAAGAAAACAACAAAAAAAGTAGAGACAAAACCTGCAAAGAAAACAACAAAAAAGACTGAGGTAAAACCTACAAAGAACGTAGCAAAAAAGACTGATGTAAAACCTGTAAAGAAAACAGCAAAAAAAGATGATGTAAAACCTGTAAAGAAAACAGCAAAAAAAGATGATGTAAAACCTGTAAAGAAAACAGCAAAAAAAGATGATGTAAAACCTGTAAAGAAAACAGCAAAAAAAGATGATGTAAAACCTGTAAAGAAAGCAACAAAAAAGATCAAGGCAAAACCTGCAAAGAAAGCAGTGAAAAAAGTAACAAAGAAAGTAGCAGAGAAAGTAGTAAAGAAAGTAGAACCAAAACCCGTAAAAGTAAAAAAATTAACTAAAAAAGAATTAGAAGAAGCAAAAAGAGAAGCAGAAAAAACTCTTGAAGAAGAACTAGAAGAACAACTATCTGATGAAGAAATTGAAAATTTTCAAATTGAAAAAGTTGACATGGAGAGACTAACAAACAAAGTTTGTGATATTTTAGCTGAGAAAGAATCTGATGGAATGTTTCAAGGTGAATTGTGGAAAAAACTTAAACTTACAAACCAAATTGGTTCTCGTTTAGCATTAAAACTTGAAAGAATGGGTACACTTACTAGAGAAAAACTACTTGAAAATAATCGTTGGACATACAAATTAATTTTAAAGAAAACTCCAATCAGTACTCAATCAATTGAACATGCACCATGTTTAGTTTGTCCTGTGGAACAGAAATGTTCCCTTGAAGGTGAGATTAGTCCTATAAATTGTCAATTCATTGAGGATTGGGTAATTGCTGAATTGAAAAAACCTGTGAAGGCTAAATGAAACTAGCAGATGCACGTAAAGACTACTATCGTAGATTAGCTCATGAACAAGGATTTAGAAGTCGAGCTGCATTCAAACTCCAAGAACTAAACAAATCATATCGAATCATAGGTCCTGGTTTTAACGTATTAGATCTTGGATGTGCACCAGGTGGTTGGTCCCAAATGGCTATAAAGTTAGTTGGAAATCAAGGAAAAGTGATGGGTATTGACTTGGACTATGTTGAAGAAATTCCCCATGTCCATATTATTCGAGAAAATATTGAAGATGAACATGTAGTTGATGAGGTTTTGTCTTATTTTGGGCGTAAAGTTCATGCTGTAATTTGTGATCTTTCTCCTCAAGTAAGTGGAAACTGGTCTGTTGATCATGCTAAACAAATTTCATTAAATTATAGTTGTTCAAAAATTCTAGATAAAGTTTTAGCACATAAAGGAAATGCTGTCTTTAAAATTTTTGATGGTGAATTTTCAATGGAATTTAGAGATTATATCAAGAAAAAATTTGTAAGAATCAATCTTACAAAACCTGATGCAAGTAGGAAGCAAAGTAGTGAATTATACCTTGTTTGTTTAGGTTTTATAGGATAGTTTTAAAAATTTTTATTATTTCATTTATGTTGGCATTAGTTTTAAAACCTGTTGGGTTGAATACTGTAACACTAGCTAAAAAACCATTTTCTTGTAAACTTGTAATTGCTTTTTCTAATTTTGGTGGTGATGCTTTCATTATAGATGCAACTTCATCTATTGTAAAATACATTCCTGGCATCTCTGATTCTTTTAGAGATTTGCAAAGTATTTTTTCACATACTTTGTCTGTTTCCAGTTTAGAATTTTCTTCTAACATATTTTGAATGAACTCTTTATCAAAAATTTTCCCTATCCATAATGGTCCACCTATACTTATTTTTGATTTACATAATTCACATTCTTGTTCTTGCTCTATTGTAATTTTTCTGTGACTGCAACTTTTACAATGTAGTATGTATCCAAGATTTTCTTCTTGGTCTGGTCTGTTTCTAACTTTGACGTATGTTCTATAGTAGTGCATTTCACTTTCAACAAACATTGGAATGACCTCTACTCCTAGTCTTGCAGCTACTGTTCTTAGCGAACCTAGAATCAATCTAATTGCAATCTCATTTCCATACTCTGTTCTTACTGGAACTCCGCCATACTTTCTCTTACAGGCACTCTGAAAGAGACCATTTAGAACCTGAAGATCTGTAGCAGCAGTTGATAGTATGCCTCCATGCATTGTTGCTCTAATTCCACAGTCAAAAAATGCAGCAGGAGAACCAAATGGGTCTATATCTACAATTGAACCTCGTTCTCCTTTTTTTGAATAATTGCTAAAAAATTTACATACTTCTTTTTCTGAAAATTCAATATTTTTTATTTCATTTAGATTTGCAGAATATTCTGCCATTTTAAGAGCAGTTGGATTTAGATCATTTATCACAATTTTATCGATTTTTAACTCATTTGCAACTCGTAATCCTCTAGCACCCATGCCTGAAAGACCTTCTAAGAAAATTTTCGGACCATCAAATTTGTTGAGAAATGCAGCGTATGCAATTATTGATAAATCTCTATTTAGTTTTGCTTTTGGATTGAAAAATGCTGGTTTTTTTGGAGGTACTTTGTCTGTGATTGATTTTTTTGGAACAACAAGCCTTGTATTTCCCTCAATTATTTCCTGAAAAGATTCATCTGTAAATTCCAATTAGTTTTCAATTTTTCTAAACGTATAACGGTTTAATACTTGTGGTTAATGCATAATTTTATATCATATTTTATACAGTCATTTCAAAATTAAATTATTTTCCAAACTATCATTTACATTAATGTAGAAATTTGTCATATTTTTTTATATGTATAAAACCCTCAATTATTTTCCTCCTTAAGTTTTTCATATCTAATAAATTATATATTCAAATTTAGCCAACACAACATCAATGTTCAGAGGTAAATGTTATACACATTATCTATATTATTAATTTCAGAATCTAAAAAATTGGTATCGTTATTTTATTTTCTATACTAATTTTAGCACCAGTTGGTTTACCTTTAACAATTTTAATTCAGTTGAAGGTTTTATGTTGCAACAAATGGGTTGCACTAGTTCAAAATACAAGTGAAATATTATAATTTAGACATTACATCTGGAGCATTGTAAAACATTACAAAAACAATAGCGTCATCTTTAAATCTAAAAATAATATACCATCCATCCGTAGGGAAATACCGTTTTTTTTGTTTATTTCTTCAATACATGACATGCAATGTAGAATTTTATTAGATCTTTTTGCTCAGCTATCCGCCCAACATAATTTTACAAGACGTTGTAAAGCTAATGGAGATTTTATACTAAATTTATGAGAATACTTTATTTTTCATCAAGATGTATGGTCACTCTTCTATCTTATCATTAAGATTGGAGAGATTTTTTAATCCAAGTTTTTTGGATGCAATATAATCTGCGATGATGTCACTATCTTTACTTGACCATCTGCAAGGTGCTGTAGTATAATCCATTTCATCAGTCATTGTATACAATTTTGTTGTCCAATACAACTATTTGTGATTTTTCTCTCTCTTGCACGCATAAATTTTACAAAGAACAGATCAAAGATATCGATGGAATTTTAAAAAATATCTCATCAGAAACTATTTTTGAAAAAACAAGGTTTAACACTAATTGTACCAAAAATGAAATATCGGTATTATGATACTGCCTAAATCACATCAACTGAAAATTTATGCCTAGAATCAACTACAGATTAGAGATCAATGAAAGATAGACTTTACAATCTTTCTTCAAATGCTTAAAACGATAAATCATATTCACAAACTTGCAATTTGTATTTTTTGGCAATGTAAACTTAGTTTAATATTTGTGTTTTTAAGACAAAATTTGTGCAAATTTGTGGTATCGATGATGCTGGACGTGGTCCTATGTTGGGACCATTAGTAATAGCTGGAATATCCTTGGATAAAAAAAATCTAAAAAAATTAAAGGCTTTGGGTGTAAAAGATTCAAAAAAACTCACTCCTAAATCACGTGAATATTTATACAAAAAAATTATTAAAATTGCAGACGATTACTATATTGCAAAAATCTCTCCTAGGTTTATTGATGCTAGTGTAAGGAAACACTGTCTAAATGGTTTAGAGGCAAAATACATGGCAAAAGTTGTTTCAAAATTAGATCCTGATATTTCATATGTTGATTCATGCGATGTTAATCCAACTAGATTTGGACGAGAAATTTCTAAACTGTCTGATAATCACAAGATCAAATCATATCATCATGCAGATAGTAGATTCGTTATAGTATCTGCAGCATCCATTCTTGCCAAAGTCACTAGAGATAGAGCAATTATGAAATTAAGAAAAGATCATAATTTAGGTAGTGGATATCCTTCTGATTCTCTAACTGTAAAATTTGTTAAAAAATATTATAAAAAAAATCATGAAATGCCTAAATTTGTGCGTAAAAGTTGGAAACCTGTTCAGAAAATAATGGGAGTAACTAATTTTTAAATTTTGCAATTACCATTGCATGATCTTTGTCATATGGGTGCAGATCTATAACCTGTAAAATATTAAATCTTGGTTTTAATTTCTCTATCTCTTCATCAATAATTCTTTTTGGTGCTTTTGTAACATCTATACTTCTAGTTTTGATAACTAGAAAGAAATAGCCTTCTTTTTTTAGATATGTTTTGCAGTTATCTATTGCAATTTGTGTTTGATCTGGCTGTGCAATATCTACATACACGACATCCACCTTACCAAATATTGAAAAGTATTCTTTTGGTTTTTTTGCATCTTGTAGAATTGGAATAATATTTTTTCTATACAATACGACTCTATCTAAAAAATCTCTTACTACTCTACTTGCATGTTCTACACCAAAAATTATTCCACTAGGACCGACAATATCTGAAATATGACTAATTGTGGTTCCAGTAGATGCTCCTAAATACAAAATTTTACTTTTATTTTCAAAAGGGAAATAATCAAGATCATTCATTATTGATGCTGCCAATTTACTTCTAAATGGATCCCATAATCTGTATTCGACTCTTTTTTTAATGATTAATTTTTCTTTATACACCTGATTTCCAGGAACCATATTTTCTGTAGCTAGCTTTTCTTGTCCTTCTGATTTGATCCAAAAAAATGATTGATTATCTTCTTCCAAACTTACTTCTCTTTTTATTTGAATTACTATCTTTCTTTCGTCTATCACCACCATCTCTGCGTCTATCGTCATCTCTTCGTCTATCACCACCATCTCTGCGTCTATCGTCATCTCTTCGTCTATCACCACCGTCCCTTTGTCTATCACCACCATCTCTGCGTCTATCGTCATCTCTTCGTCTATCACCACCGTCCCTTTGTCTATCGCCTTCTCTCCTTCTATCACCACCGTCCCTTTGTCTATCGCCTTCTCTCCTTCTATCACCACCGTCCCTTTGTCTATCGCCTTCTCTCCTTCTATCACCACCGTCCCTTTGTCTATCGCCTTCTCTCCTTCTATCACCACCGTCCCTTTGTCTATCGCCTTCTCTCCTTCTATCACCACCGTCCCTTTGTCTATCGCCTTCTCTCCTTCTATCACCACCGTCCCTTTGTCTATCACCATCTCTCCTTCTATCTCCACCATCTCTGCGTCTATCGTCATCCCTTTGTCTATCACCATCTCTCCTTCTATCTCCACCATCTCTGCGTCTATCGTCATCCCTTCGTTTATCACCATCTCTCCTTCTATCTCCACCATCTCTCCTTCTATCGCCACCATCTCTCCTTCTATCGCCACCATCTCTCCTTCTATCACCACCATCCTTTCTAAATGATGGCTGTGGTCTTCGGTCTTTTTCAGTAGGATTTTCATATTTTTTGCCAATCTCATCAACTCTAATGTTTAATTTTTCAAGTAAGGTCTGGTTTAATCCCTCGCCGTAAACATCAACTCTTGCAGCAATCACTGCTTTTGCAGCTACTGCTCGTGCAATCTTTCCCCTTTGCCATCTTGGTGCTGCATGAACCATTGCATGTTGAAACAACAATCCATGTTTTGGTGGTTGGGAACCAGTCTTCAATGATCTAAATAATGCTTTTTCAGCTCCTAAAACTTGTATTGTACTGGCAGGAAGTGATGCCATTTTTTTAAGACTTCCAGCTCTTCCTAATATTCTTGCACCAACTGCAGTCCCCAGTATTACTGAGGTGTTTGGTGCAATCTCTTGCATCTCTGTTTCAACATGTTCTTCAAGTTTTTTACGTAATTCATGAAAATCTAAAACTTGTTTTGCAATTGATTGCACTATTGCTAAATTGATATCTGAAATATCTCCACCCCTACTTTTTGATGAAATTAATGACAACATCTCTACTTTTGATTCTGGAAAACCGGCCTCTTCAAAAACCTGTTTAGTTAATGATTCTCGTTTTCCGGCAATTACTATTTGCGCATATCCGTTAATACTATCGATTATGTTATCTAATTCTGGGAAATGTAATCCATACCACTCTCGTAGTCTTGAACTCAACCCATTTGCAATTTTATCGATTTCATCTAATGAATTAATTGCCTGAATTATATGAAGATCTGGACTTTCTGAAACTGTGGTAACTTTGGAAGATGATAATCCAAGGGCAAACTCTCTTAATTTTCCAAGTGTATCTTGTAAATTTGATGCAAAGCCTGAATCTACAATGATTTGTGGTTTGTTTATTTGAATTTTATCTAATTCAGATTCATCCATTAGGTGAGAATCAATTGAATATTTTTTTAAAATTACAAGTAATGACTCATCGCTGACAGAAAACCCTCTTTGAGTTAATGCCAGATAATCTACAAGTTCATTTAGTTTTGATTCTTTGTTTTTTACTGCTAGATATTCTTTTACAGGATTTGAGAAGGAAAATGCTTTATCCAACTCCCCATCGTTGAAAACTGATATCCCCAACTCTGTTAAAACTACAGAATACATGAATAGATGAATCTAAATCACCTTTAAAAAATGTACTAGAACCTAGAATCAACTGTTATATTTGAAACCAAGTTAATTAATCAAAGTGGAATCACCTAGTATTGCAACTTCCATAGGTCAAATTCAGTTAGATAGGCCTGTAATGTTGGCATCTGGAATTTTAGGCATATCCCTAGACGTGTTTAATCGACTTTATGCATCAGGCGCTGGTGCCGTTGTTACAAAGTCTCTTAGTACTACACCGTGGGAGGGATATCCAAATCCAACTATCTTTGGTGTAAAGGGCGGTGGCTGGATAAATGCCGTAGGTCTCTCGAATCCAGGTGCAGCAAATTTTGCTAAAATGATCGAATCAAATCGCAAAGTTCCAATTGTGGTGAGTTTGGTAGGTTCTGTACCTGAAGATTTTGAAACCATGATAAAACAATTTAAAAATTGCAAAGTCAAAGCATACGAATTAAACTTGTCTTGTCCTCATGTTGCCAAGGTCGGTTTGGAAGTTGGAGATGATCCTGGATTGGTTAAAGCAATTGTATCTACTGTAAAAAATGCAACAAACGTTCCTGTAATTGCCAAAGTTGGATTGGGGACTAGCAATTATCTTAATACAGTTAGTACTGCAATAGATTCTGGAATTGATGCCATTACTGCTATTAATACAGTTCGTGCAATGGCAATTGATGTTGAAATTCAGCGACCCATCCTTAGTAATAAATTTGGAGGATTATCTGGAACTCCAATCAAACCAATTGCATTAAGATGTGTTTATGAAATTTCTTCACAATATGATATTCCAATCATTGGTTGTGGTGGTATCTCTACATGGGAAGATGCAGTGGAATTTTTCTTGGCAGGAGCATCTGCTGTTCAACTTGGTAGTGCAATAGGTGATAACTGGGTCGGTGTTTTTGATGAGATTAACAAAGGAATCTTACAATACATGGAAAGAAAGGGTTATTCTACAATAAAGGAGATGGTGGGCATTGCAAAGAGATCTTAACCATCCAAAAATTATTAGAATTGAAAAAGTAATAAATGAAACACCTACTGTTAGAACTTTGGTTTTCTCTGATGATGTAATGTCTAATGTTCTTCCCGGTCAATTTGCAATGGTGTGGATACCCGGTGTTAATGAATTGCCCATGAGTGTAATGATCTCAAAAGAAATTGGCAAAGCTGCATTCACTGTTAGAAAACATGGGCCTTCATCTACTGGTCTGTTTAATGTTCCTGTGGGTGGACAAATAGGAGTTAGAGGTCCATATGGAAATTCATTTGATATTAGAGAAGGGAAACTATTGCTAGTTGGAGGCGGAACTGGTCTTGTTCCCATGATGAGATTACTAACTTTTGTAAAACCCACAGATGATGTAACTGTACTAATGGGTGCAAAATCAAAAGATGAGGTATTTTTTGAAGATTTGGCAAATGATCTATTGGTGAATAATCCACACCGTGTGGTCGTATCCACTGATGATGGAAGTTATGGTGAGCAGGGCTTTGTCACTGATTTAGTTGAAAAATTAGTCAATCAAACTAATTATGATGCTGTGTATGTTTGTGGTCCTGAAATTATGATGTATAAAACCGTACAATCTGCTCATTTAAGAGATATCTTTGTTCAGGCAAGCCTTGAGAGGATGATGAAGTGTGGTGTAGGGATTTGTGGCAGTTGTTGTATCGGTGAAGATCTTGCTTGCAGAGATGGAACTGTCTTTGATGGAGACCATTTATCTTCAAACAAGGAATTTGGTCATTTGCATAGAAATAAGGCTGGAATTTTAGAAAATTATTAATTTTGACTAGCAAGGTTTAAACTAAATCATAAAATCCTTTTCGTGAGGATATGGGTACACCAAAAATAGTTTTAACAGCTGATAGAACTTTGATGTCTCCTTATAGGGGATTGTCTCTTGCAACATTTTTTGGATGTGCCCCAGCATTAGACCCTAATCGAGACAAAAACAGTTTTTGGTATAAAATTCTTGGAAATCAAGTGACCCCCAAAGTATTATTTGATTTTATTTGTAATTGGTCCCCTGATATTGACGGTGTGGCAAAATATGCTCCATATGGATTGAGAAAATTAGAAGCTGGTTTACTCCGAGATGGATTTAGCAGAAGTGACGTAGTAATTGCCCATCCAAACCATATTGAAAAATTCATTGGTCCTGAAACTGAAGTTATTGGAACTTATGAAATGGATCCACTTGGAATGGGTCCTGTCACTATGACTTTTACTTATGGACGAAAACAAACCTCTTACGATGAATTTTACAATGCAGATTTACATTATAGAATCAAAGCTGCAAAAGCAAAAACTGGTAGTAAAGCCAAAGTAATTTCTGGCGCTTCTGGAACATGGCAATACAACTATGATCCTGCAAAAATCGAAGAGTTGGGAATTTATGCAATTTTAGAAGGAGAGCTAGGTGGAATTGCACCTGAAATTGATGGACATGCTGGTAGATTCTTTAATTATTTGATTAATGGTGATTTTGAAAATATGGATCCCTTTAGAAAAAGAAGTGACTTTAAAGTTAACATTAAAGAATTTGAAAGAGACGGCAAAAAAATTCATGGAAGATTTGTGAATTTCTGGGACAGACCAGAGTTGGAAGAAATTCCAGACATTGTAGAGCCGAGCATGCATGGTATGGTTGAAGTGATGCGTGGTTGTGGTAGAGGATGTAAATTTTGTGATGTCACACTAAGATCATTGAGGTATTATCCACCAGAAAAAGTGAAAAGAGAGATTGAAATTAACATAAAAAAGGGTGGTTCTAAATCTGCATGGATTCACAGTGATGATATTTTTGTTTATGGTATGGATCCTAGAACTTCAAAGGGAATGGAGCCAAATAGAGAAGCTTTAGAGGAATTATTCACTGCAATCATGTCCACTGGTGTTGAGCATACAAACCCAACCCACGGTACACTAGCAGGTGCAATAGCTGATGAGAAACTAATTCCTAATCTATCTAAAATTATGAAAGCTGGTCCTGATAACATGATCGGCATCCAAGCTGGATTTGAGACTGGAAGTCTTCGATTAATTGGTAAATATGCTGATAGAAAACTTGCACCATATGTTCCATCTGAATGGCATTGGGTAGTCAAAGAAGGTGTCAAAACTTTGAATCAGGACTATTGGATTCCTGCATTTACATTAATTATGGGTCTTGACAATGATGAAACTCCTGAGGATTCATGGGATACCATTAGATTACTTAGTGAATTAGAACATGAACAGCCTGATTCTATGTTTACAGCTACTGCTTTGACCTTTGTTCCAATTGGACTATTAGAAAAGTCTGATTTCTTCCATATTGGAAACGAAATGACTCCTGCACAACTAGGAGTTCTTTACAAGACATGGCAGCACAATTTCAAATACGGTATTCAGAAATTCATGACCAAGACTGGCGCTAAAGGTCCACAAAGGTACTTTTTCAATGCATTAGCTCGTACTCTTGGTGGTGTACCCCTTGGGGCAATGGAGAAATATGCTCGTAGAAAGAGCAAAGAGCATGAAAAAGTCATTGAACTTGTTAAAGCAAAGTATTGGTAGTCATCCAAATACATAAATTCACTAGTTCTCTGTTCAAATTATGGCAACACACGGTTCACTTACCAAAGCAGGCAAAGTACGAGGACAAACCCCCAAAGTTGAGGGCAGGAAGATTGTAGGTGACAGTTCTAGTGTTGCAAATAAAGGTAATTTCAAAAAGAGATTTGTTTTAGGTAGATTTCCTGGTCAAAACAAACCAGGACAAAGAAGAAAGAGACGTTAGTAGTATTTTTCTAGTTTTATAATTTTGTGATCATTTTTGTAAATCGAATCTGTAAGATGAGGATAGAGAGAGACATACACACAGATCAAATTATTTTATCTGTCAAATGTGTACCGAGAGTTAAGACTCTGAGTATTCTATAACTTTTTTGGCAAAATCTCCATCATCAAAAGTCACATATTTCACGTTTTCAAACTTGCATGCATTAACCATTTTGATGTCTTTTGTAACAATGATGAGATTGTTTTCCTTTGCAAACTTTACAATTTCTGGGTCTTTTGTCTTTAATGCTGGACATCCGTCACCTCCTACTTTTCTATACTTCACATGATTTTCCAAAAATCTAGCTAGTCCTAATGCATTCTCATCAAGTAAAAATTCAGACATTGTATTTTTGTTCAGAGGTATTTTATATTAAAGTTAATCATTTGTATACTCTTAAGATTAATGCCCAACTTGAACCGGTGTTTTTCCTTCGAGTCATGTATTCTTGAATGGTATGATGGATTGATATCTATTGAATCTGTTTTCTTGTTTAGTGATTTTTTAAATCATTTTGCTGTGTTTATTACATCAGAACAATATAACAGTCATCAAAATAATCTCCAAAGAATGATTTTATCAGGATCTTCTCTTTTTGATTACTTTTTTTCTGCTGCTGTCGTGAGATAATCAATAATACAGAAATGAAATTGTTTTGTCAGTCATCAACTGATAATCTATTACAAGTCTTATTTTTTGTTGACTAGTCATGTAATTAATGATCAACAAATGATTATAATGACATTTATAAAAAAGAGAAATAGATTTGTCATCTAATTCAGCATCAAAACCAAAGCTATTCTTTGATAAAGGTTCCATTCGCATTGACAATAGCAAACTAATTCGAATTCCAAATACAAAATATGATGATAGAACCAAATCGCTTAGGTCTTACGGTCTTCATTATCAAGAAATTATTGAATATCTAGAAAAAAGTGATTTAGATTTTGTAGATTTCGTACCCAACTTTATTCCCTCACCCATATTTCAAATTAAAGATTTAGAATTACGTGACTACCAACAACAAGCCATACAAAATTGGGAAAAATCATCTATGAGGGGGTGTGTTATTCTACCTACTGGTGCTGGAAAAACAGCAATAGGAATCAAGGCAATTCAGACAGTAAATGCATCCACGTTGGTGATAGTTCCAACAATTGACTTGATGGAACAATGGGAAAATAACATAACAAAATATCTTACAAGTAATCAAAACCCTCAAAATATTTCTGTTGGAAAATTGGGTGGTGGAGAAGAGAATATCCAAGCAATTACCATAGCTACATATGATTCTGCATATATTAGAGCATCCTCAATTGGAAACCAATTCAAATTGATTATCTTTGATGAAGTTCATCATCTTCCAGCTCCTGGATATCGCTTAATTGCAGAACAATTTATTGCCCCATACAGGTTGGGTTTGACTGCAACAATAGAAAGAGAAGACGAGCTACATGAGTTAATCCCACATCTTACTGGAGGAGTTGTATTTCGTCTTGGTTCACAAGAACTCTCAAATCAAAAACATCTAGCAGAGTACACCATTGACAGAATACAAGTTAATCTTACTTTAAAAGAGCAAGAAGAATATGAAATCAATCAGACAAAATTTCTAACAAATCTCAAAAAATTAGGATTCAAAGTTCCATCAATGTATAATCTCAAACGATTAATCATGATGTCAAATAAAAACAAGATTGCACGAGAGGCAATGCTTGCAAGAAATAAAGCAAATGAGATTGCATTAAACAGCCAATCAAAAATAGATGAATTGCAAAAAATATTACAACAAAACAAGAATATAAAGACAATAATTTTTACCCAGAATAACAAGATGGTTTATCATCTTTCCAATAAATTTTTGATTCCATATATCACCTATAAAACAATAAAAGATGAAAGACGAAATGTTTTAGATGGATTCAAATCTGGCAGGTATAATGCCGTAGTCACTTCACGAGTGTTAGATGAGGGAGTAGATGTTCCTGATGCAGAATTAGGTGTGATTATGAGTGGAACTGGTAGTGGAAGAGAGTTAATACAAAGATTAGGTAGAATTTTAAGACCAAAAAAAGATGGCAGAAAGGCCAGACTAGTTGAGCTGGTATCAAAACACACACGAGAAACAAACACCAGTGCAAAAAGAATAACCTCTCTGAGAAAAAATTCTGGGACTAGTAGTAATGGTGGCTCATCATCTTAGGAGTATGATGATATTTGTATGATATAATGACAAAAATAATTGGAGTGAGATTCTATGCTTTCTTCTGAATTACTGCGTACTAATATTAGTAGAGGGAATATAACACCCATGTTTTGTACTACTAACTCTGATAACGGTACTGACTATGAGCTTGCAAACAAACTTGTTGTATTTTTTACAAATACGCAAAAAGATAGACAATCTAAAGGAGATTTACTCCAAAAGACAATGGCACTTGAATCAGAATATGACTACAAGCTAGTACGTGGATTTTTTGCATTACTAGAGCGACGTTCTATTTTTAGACCATTAAACACATCTTCTTCTAATGCAACTCCCACACTCATAAGACAGAAATTATTTGAGGAATCATCAAAACAAGGTTGGGCTTTGTCAGATTCTCAAAGGCAAGATATCATACAAAAAGTTGCAAATCAGATGCATATTTCATCAGAGGACATTGAAACCATAATGTGGAGTGATAAAGATGAGAATCTGGTACTAACACAATTTGATGTTATCAATCCAAAAGATTTGATTTTGTGGTACAACCTTTCATTGTTCCAAACACTTCTTTTCAAGTGTACAAAACTAGAATTTTATGTAAAAGGTGGATTGTATTGGAAGCAGGTTTTGCGGAATGTCAAAAAATATGGCTTGATGTATAATCTGGAATATTATGCAAAAGATAATGGTACTAACAAGGAAGAAGATTCCATCAAATGTATTCTAGAAGGACCACTCAGCCTATTCAAAATGACTGATAGATATGGCACATCAATGGCCAAATTACTACCATCAATTGTAGGTACACCAACTTGGAAGATTAATGGTTCCATAGTGAAAAAAACAGATGATGGACAAAAAATTTATTCATTTGAATTATCAAATAAAAATACCAAAGAATTTCTTCGCTCAACAATAGATTCTCCATATCAAAATGATGATGATTCTGTTTATGACAGTTCTACAGAAGCTGCATTTGCAAAGAGATTTCACCAACACTTTGATCAAAATGACAAATTTGGTTGGAAAATTTCCAGAGAGCCTGACCCATTAATTGCAGATGGCAAAGCCATGATTCCAGATTTTCTTTTTGAGAGATTTGGACGAAAAGTGTATTTTGAAATTGTAGGCTTTTGGACAAGAGAATATCTTGAGAGAAAGGCTGCTAAACTCAAAGTATTATTTGATGATAACAACAAAAATATTGATTTATTGGTAGCAGTAAATTCTGAATTAGCTTGTTCACAAATTGAAACAATTTCTAAAGATAAGATTTTTACTTTTCAAAAAGATGTTTTAATCAAACCCATTTTAGAGCATTTAAAAAAAATTGATGCTCAAATAACTGAAGAAAAGAGCCATACCAAAATAGAGTTGGATAAAAAAAATCTAGACTTGATTTCTATAAAGCAAGTTGCTCTTGAAAATTCTCTTCCAGAGGCGGCGACATTGAAGATTCTTCTTGCTGATTATCCTAAAGATTATGTTACAGTTGGAGAATACCTGATTTCAAAAAAGAAAATTAGTGCCATAGATAATGGCCTTCAAGGAATTTCTAAATTTATAGAGGCTTGTGATATGTTGGCATCAGAGAATATTCCTAATTCATGTCATGCTGATTTGTTATCTGCGATGAGTTATGATGTTATTTGGGAAGATTTGGATCCTGATCATGCCAAAATATCAAAAAAATAATATTATAAACTATTTGTGTAAATGATAAATCTTGGAATCTGTCTTTACAGAATTCACAGCAGGTTCTTGCATTATCAGTTGTTTTTTGTGTTGATTTTTAATTGAATCATAAATACTGATTTTAGTTGATTAAGAAAATCTTTCTAGTTTCTATAGTCACTTTGATTATTACAACAACCGATTTTAGAGCAATTAACATACCTGATTATTTTGAGAGACAAGCTAGATTAAAAAAAGAGGACATAAAAAGAATCCTGCAAGAGAGAGAATATAGTGGGAAAACAAAAGATTAACGTGTGTTTTGTATGTGGAGAGATGGCAAATACTACAGAACACCATGTCAAAGAATTAGATGGTGAGGTGACAATCGAGATATGTTTACAATGTCACATCACCTTGAATCATTATCAAGAAGAGACACTACCTAAATTGAAAAAGTTTCTAGATGGAAAAAATTAGAATTTGTCCAATCCTTTTTTGCCCAGAGATTCATCAAATTTTTCTGGTGTAATAAACATGGCACCAACTAATTTCAAGTCCGGTTCCATTCTTTGTTCTTCTTCTTTTATCTTGATGGGCTCTGTCTTTTCTTTAATCCCTATGTATTGACTCAACTTTTTGATTCCAGTTATCAAACTCTCTATCTCCTCACTCCTTTCATACTCTAAAAGCAACGAGTTCAAGTTCTCTGCCCAGTGTTGTATATACTCTGACTTTGTGATGCGGATTATCTCTTTACCATCATCTTTGATAATTTTGCCCTGTATTATGGCATTCATTACTATCTTGTTTATTTCCTGAACATTTTTGTAATGTTTTTGGTGTTTTTTACTATTTAGATCTTTGAGGTATAATGATACTGTATCATTTTCGGTCTTTATTGCTTTTCGTGATTTTTGATCTATTTTCAGCAAAATTGTAAATGATTCATGATGGTCTACCCCATCCATCGGAAGATATTTTGGTGTATCATGCTTGCAGGACATTAGCTTTATTGCTTTTGAATCATCATCAGATACTGATGCTTTCTCTGTTTTGAAATCATACTGTATCAAGTGTACCCTTCTTTCTGGTTTTTCTTGCAGATATGCTAAAACTGCTTTTTGGCTTTCTCCTTTTTTGCCACTACGGCAACCCATAGGAATCTCTTTCATAAAATCAATTCCTTTTTTATTGACGTATCTGCCAAGCTCGTTAATTGGAGATAACGCTGGCATTACATCTGATTCACGTTCAATCTCTTTGATTATACTACCTGCACCGTCCTTACCTGCAAGTATAGTGATTCTCTGAATGGTACCGTTGAACTGTTTTGGGGTTGGGGCCTCTCCAAGTATCTCCGAGTCTCCACCAATTACCTCATCAACTACGTGTATTTTGTCTATGAGTTTTCCCATCAGTCTTAAGATATCATCCAAGTCCTTGTCTGGATAGCATGCCCTTGTGTGGATAACATCATATGCGCTAGTAAGTCTGTCAACCCTACCTGTTCTTTGGACGATTCTCATGGGATTCCAAGGCAAATCATAGTTAATCACATAGTTGCAGTCCTGTAAATTCTGTCCTTCTGCTAATACCTCAGTTGATACTAGTATGTCTATCTCTCGTACATCTAATGTTTCATCCTCTAACAAATTTGCATTAGGTGCAAACCTCCTGATATAATTAATTCGTGTGGGTTGCTTTGTATTTCCCGTAATGCATTCGATGCTATTTTTGGGGAACTTTTCTTGAAGTTTCTTTGTGATGTATCTTGCAGTTGCAGTATACTCTGTAAATATAAGAATTTTTTTACTCTCATTTTCCAGTACACGTTCTAATAGGATAGTCTCTATCACCTTGTCAATTTTTGTATCTACAGTTATCTTTTTGATCTCCTCTAGCAGATTTTCTAAAATTTCTAAATCTTTTTGCATGTCTTTTTTGAGTGATTCGACATCATAGTTTCTAATCTCTTCTTTTGGGATTTCTTTGATCTCTTTGAGAAGGAATCTCATCGTTTCATCCTCATCAGTGTCTGACTCTTCGCCTGATTCAGCAGAGTTCCACTTTTTAATTATTTTGTTAAAGTCTCTTACTCGCAGAATTTTTCCTTCATCTAACACTTTTTTGATATATTTGTACAGATTTATTTTATTCTCAAGACTGATTCTTATTGCCTCTACACTACTCTCAAACCTCTTTAGTAATAGTGTAATTTGTAGATGTGCTGCTCTCTGTTCTTTGTTTCTCTGCTCATCTGTCATACTTTTATTGTACCATCCCAATCCGTATGGTGCCATTGTTAACCTGCTGATATCATCTAGTACCTTTTGAAAGATATTTCCAAACAGTTTACTTAGACTATACCTTATGGGGGCATACTGGTGAGTTGGAAATTTTATTGCTTTGCCTCCTATCTTGTCATTTGGGTATGTATCCTTGATGTATGATCTTGTACGTCTGACCATCACAAAATCAAGTAATTGTTGTATCTTTTCTAGTCCTGCTGTGAGATCCTTGTTTGCAGCATCTCTCATGTGTTTGTATAGGTCTTGTATTCCAATTGTTCTGTAAAAATAAGAATCATTACCTCCAGTAATTATGGATAGTTGATAGTACAAATCCATCAGTGAGTTGTTAATTGGAGTGGCAGTAAGTAGTATAGCTTGTTTCTTCTTGCCAACACTCATTAATTTCATCAGGTTGTTTCTTCTGTTTGCATTCTTTGAGCGAAAGTTCTGAGACTCGTCAATTAATACCAGATCAATATTCTTGTATTTTTCAAGTGTGTCTATGATTGCATCTCTGCCAAGGGATTCCATTGTGAGGGTTTCTCGTACATTAATGTCAACCTCCTTTAGTTTTTCCTTCCACATACTGTGCAACACTTGGGATGGTGCAATAAGCAAAACACGTTTGCCTTCCTTGAGTACCTTTTGTCGTATCAATTCTATTCCCATGTTGGTCTTGCCAAGTCCCGTTGCATCGGCAATTATTACTCCACCATACTCTGATACAATAAACTGTCCTACATGTACTGCATCCTGCTGGAATTTTGTTAGTATCTTACTTTCTTTGGCATTGTGATCAACGTTTTCAAGCAGTGGTCTGAATCGTTCAAAAAGTATCTTCATGTAAATTTGGTACGGCATTGGCGGTACGCCAAACTTTGACTGTTTTAGAACATCGATTAACTGTCGTTTTGTGTCATGTGTATTATCCCACATTCGCTCAAACCATGTTCTTGTCTGTTTGGTAACTCCTGGCTGATAGAGCCCTGCGTTTAACTCATAATTTCCAGTCATTCCGCCTGCTGTAAGGTTGCTAGAACCGATAAATACAGAATTATCCCCTAGAATATAGCATTTGGAATGATTGAATCTGCTTGCACCTAGGCGTACATGGATGTTTTCTTGCTCTAATAGCTTGATTAATCCTGTTGTATCATCCCTTGATTCTACTGAGGGTTCTGAATCATCAAGACTGGCCTTTATTGATCTCTCTGCAATTGATTCATTGTATTGTTTTGTATACTTTTCAAAGGAACCTTCCTGTGATAGTATAGCCTCTTTGCCTAGCAGTAATCGCATGCAAAATGATTCATCTTTTGCTGCAGTATCTAATGTTTTTCTGATCATTCCATATCCTTTCACATCAAAGTATCCTGTAGAGATATCCAACTGTTTTGCATGAGGAATCTCTGAGTTGAGAATATTCTGCATTGTGACATCTGTATTTTCTATGATATCTTTTTTGATTCTTTCAACAACCATTTTTTATCACTCTGTTATTTCCTCAAAGTATTGCAAGGCAAGTTCTGCCATCTCTCCGTAGAATTCTTTGAGGTTTTTATTGTTCCATGTTATCTCCTCTAGATTGTATAGTGTAGGATTTTTTTTGAAAAGTTTGAATGAATTAATTATAATTTTGTATTCATCTACAGTCAAATTGTATGAATATGCAACTAATGCATCAAGTTCTGCTGCAATTTCAATTCTTTGAGATGGTGAAAGTGTAATATTTTTGATTCTTATTGATTCAGATAATCCTTCAAATTCTGGCGTACCAACTAGTAACATTGCTGCCAACTCTGCAATTCTATCTTCATGGTCTGGATTTGGTATTGTCAGTGATTTTATGACGGTAGCTAAATTTATTTGAATCACCATTCTAGATACAAAATCAAATGTCATAGAGTTTAATATGCCACATAGATATAGAATTTTTTTATCATAATCTCTATTCAAAATAATTTGATCATTATGTAAAAGAATCAATGATCTCAAAGACTGACTATGAAATGTATGCGGAGGAATTACAGTACTAATCGTTGTCCGTGTATCTGTAGATCTTGTAATGTCTCGGAATACCAATCTAAAAGAGTTATGAACATCCACATGACGACCATCAAAAACTCTTCTTCTGCTTTCTCTATCTAATCCATTCTTACTATTTGCTGAAAACTGAGGGTTGCTCCATTTATGATTATATTGATGCATGTGTTTTCCTTCATAAATTGGCCATCCTTTCCTATCTTTTTGAAAGAGATCCGAATTATTTGTTTTATGAAATCCACTAGACATGTTCATACTCCAACCGTCTCTTATGCCTGATTCAAAAGAATTATTTTGAGAGATTTTTTCAAACAATTCAAGTTCTTTGCCACTGGCTTCAGGGATTATACATTCGCCGGAGGGTGATTCTAAAATTTTACTCTTTGATAGTGTGCCAAATTTTTCTTTTTCTTTGGTTTGATCATTTAATGTTGTTAAATGATGCAAGTAAAAACCAGCAGGAAACTTATCAGGACCAATATTGTTTTGTACACACAGTAATACGAATCTATATCTAGAATCAATAGGAAATATCTTTTCTCTGTTCTCAAATACATAAAGTGATAGGATCTTTTTTCCAAGTATGTCTCTGCGTAAATATCTTGTTCCTGGAATTGAAAGTAGTTGGGATGGTATAACCATGGAAATAATTCCATTCTTTGCTACAAGGTTTAATGTTCTCTCCAAGATTAATTTCCATAAATCATTGTCTCCTAAACCCTGAAGTGAATATGTACCATAGATTTTATTCTTGTCTTGATATTGCTGAATGTACTCTTCATATGCTTTTTTGATTTGAGTGTCTTTGAGAATTTTAGCCATTATCTTCTTTTTTTCTGTTTTTGGTGTAAGTGATTTAAATCCAATATGATGATGTGCAAAGAATTCATCATCATATGGCTTCATCTTGTTCCACGGTGGATTGCCTACAATAAGATCAAATCCTCTTCTTGAATCTGTAAAGGCATCCATCATTTCAGTTTCCCAATTAAAGAAATGATACTGTTTTGCTAGCTCATTTACTCTGTGGCGTATATTTGTAAACGGTTCATCTTTGTTCTTGGAATAATCCCCAAACCTATGAACAAACTCTAACCTACTTTTTTTTGGCAGTAGTGTTTTATCTATCTTTGATGCAGTTAATGCATCCAAGATTCGCTTTATTGGAGCTAGTGATTTTATGTGTTTATCGTGCATGTCTTCACTTTTGTGAACTTGTTGTACTGTAATGTCAGAGTTGGTTATTACATCACAGATCATTTTATTTGATTCGGCACTAGGAGACCAGTCATCTAATGTGGCGTTTTTCTTGTCTTTAAGTTCGTCTAGGGATGAACCGATTGTGGAATCTCCATTCTTTAAATGGTGATCCATATACGTCAACGGAACTCCAATTGCAAAAGAATCAAGCCATAAAGACAGTTTTGCCAGATCTACTGCTAGTGGATTCAGGTCAACTCCAAAGATGCAACGCTTCATAATTTTGCGCTTTAATAACACATCTAGGGTAAGTAGATTCTCATCTAGTGTGATCCCTTTGTTCTTTTGTTCTTTTAGTATTATCTCTCTATCTGATTCAATCTCAGCTAGCAACGGATGATCTGTGTGCTGTTTTAGAATGTCTGTAGCCCACAATGTAATGCTGTTGAGTGCCTCTACGAGAAAGTGTCCACTTCCCATGGATGGGTCTAGTACCTGTATGTCAAGTATACGATTCATACATGTCTGCAAATCCTCATCGTTCTTGCTTTTCCTGTATCGTTTTACATCATCCCCAACTAGTTTTTCACGTTCTGCAAATATTCGAGTCAGTCCTTGATTTACCAAAAATTTGACAATCTCATCAGGAGTGTAAAAACTGGCAGATGTCTTTCGTGATGCAATACCTCCCTTTGATGCTAGGTATAGATCATTTTTCTTGTAAGAGTATGTTGCATCTTTTTTTGTCTCAATTATTTTTACACCCTTTGAATCCTCAAGTAGCATTACATCTTGATTAGTTTGGCGTGGACTAAACTCCATTAGAGTCTCAAATATGTTCCCCAAGTGACGGACACTAAAATCTGCATAATCAATGGAATCTCCGTCCTGCTCTAGCAGACCGTAAAGTGCTTTTCCAATAAACTTGTTTTTAATTGATATGCTGTCAATACCAGGATCACTTTTGAACAAATCTCCATTATATTGTGGAAGATTGTGTTCTCTACTTCCATTTCTAATTCCTTTAAACAGTACAAGAAGTGCATTCCAACATTCATCTCCTTCAGGCTTTGACTCGTAGGAATCAAGATGACTTCGAATAGATTGTAGCGATACAGGCTTGTATTTTTTATCCCTTGTAGGAAGCAAATTTCTAGATTCGGCATATGCTAGGAACCATACGCGATACATTATTTTCAAGGATGTCTGTTTTGCAAATTCCAATTCTTCAGAATTGAATATCTTTTTCATGTCGTGTCCAAGCACACCCTTCACAATATCTAAAAACAGTCCGTCTGATTCCATAATTTTCTCTGACATGCTTTCTTCTAACTTAGTGGAATGGTTCTTGCTTTCATCAAAGAATATGTCAACGTCTCTTTTTTCGTCTTTTTCTTCAAATGATTCTGCACCAAACAAGACAATGAGGTATTTTGTAATGTTGTCTTGTTCTGGGTCTAATAATATTTCAAAATAATTTGTACTTGATGCAGAAATTTTGGCAGAATAAAGTCTCCATTTTCTACCGTTGGTAAGTATTGCCCACAAGGATTTGCGTAGAGTTGCAACAGCAGTATAACTTGGAGCAACATCACTCTCATTTTTTCTTATGCTAAAGTCATCTGCATCAGTGATGGTAATTGATACCATTCCATCATAGTAAGAACCAGTTGAATTTGAAATATCCCAACCAAGTGACTCTAATAATCCATTCACATCTCCTATTTTTTCTTTTATATCATTTAATTTCTCATCAATATTTTGTCGTGTATCATTAAAGATTCTACTACGTAGATAATGTGTTGAGAATAATCCCTTGCTTACAAAGTCACTTGTCGCATTTGGAATTTTATCTATTGATTTACTTATTGCGATATCTAAATCGATGCTGTCCTGTGCATTTGAGATATCTGTTGATTTTAAAATCGACGCTATACGTTGATATTCTGAATCATTTTCTAGAGTTGTAGTGTAGCTCTCACCTGCTGACTTTAAGAATAGAATATTTTTTTCTTCAAAAAATATGATACATGAATCTAGATTCTTTACACGTTTTTTTATCTCTGAAATATTTTTTGGGCCTCTTTTAATTAGTATAATTGGAGTCTCTTTTGAGGCATTTTTATGATTGAGGCTGTAACAAAGCCATTTTTCATCTAATGGCATCTCTTCCTTTGTATCCAGACTTGCTCCCATTGACGCAAATAATACCTCTTGGGAGGACAATTAGAGACACCTCCAGAACAGAATTATTGAGTTTTGGAGGGGATTATTGATGTTATCTAAGAACTGCTGCGAACTGCTGCGAACTGCTGCGAACTGCTGCGAACTGCTGCGAACTGCTGCGAACTGCTGCGAACTGCTGCGAACTGCTGCGAACTGCTGCGAACTGCTGCGAACTGCTGCGAACTGCTGCGAACTGCTGCGAACTGCTGCGAACTGCTGCGAACTGCTGCGAACTGCTGCGAACTGCTTGCTCACGCTATCGTAACGAACATTTTCTTGCATATAATTTATCATATTGTTCATTATTCATATTTTTTGCCTTCATAGGCAGTTTAATACATTTGTTTTTCAAATTTGTATTGCTGCAAGTAACAGGATGCTAGTTCCTTGTTTAGAATGGGAAAAGAAGCAACAAAGCCTAAAGATATCATTACAAATGGACTGCATAGTTATTCAGAAGTCTATCGAAAAGAATTTTGGATTGCAAGAAGAGAAAATAGGACTTTACATACGTAATGTTCACTTGCAAGACAACATGAACAACAACAAGCTAGGACGTTTTAATAGTGAATTTAGAAATAGAAAAAAAGTGGTAAGAGGAATAAAGAAAGCAGATTCTTTAATAATTGACTAATACTAATTGCATCACATTACGTTGGACCTCACATGGCTTTACATGGAAAGACATCAGGCCTATATGTAGCAGAATTACTGTTAAAGGAAATAACAAACGGATTACATTCGCTCAAAATGCAAGTAAAAAATTATTACACAGGAGTAATTGAATATACAATCCAACAAGTTCCATAATCTCGATATGAAATTTTCATGGATGGACTTTTTAATTATAAAAAATGGTATTACTGATTTTTACCACACGTTTTAAAATCATCAATAAAATGTTCATATGCTTTATTCCAAATAATCTGTTTAATTTTTGTACTTGAGTAATATCAAGTGAATTCAATAAAAGTATACTATCAGAATAATAATAAAAAAGAGAGTATCATTAATAAATTGATATTCTTCTCTAGTTATGATTTTATTTTGTTTTAAACATTGTCTGGTTTCTTGGCACTCACTAAATGCAATGTGCCAGAGTTCATACGTGCTTCAAATTCATTTTTGAGTTCTTCATCCTCAACACTCCATTCAGGAAGTTGAGATTCTGGTACTAATTCCAAAGACATGTTTTTTATGACAAACTACTAGGATATATCATTATAGAACAATTTGTAGAGCTCACACATTTTTTAATTTATAGCATTATTCTTTCATAATGTGAGGATGTGGATAGTATGCCTAGGGTCTATGAATGGTTACGCGCTAAGCAGACTGATGTAGAATAAAATCAAGTTTGAGATAATTTACACCAATACGAATCAAGGTATGACCAAACATTCCTCGTGGTAAACATGAATCTTTGTAAGAGCAAGTTTTTGATTATTAGTGTTTTCAGGCAAAAACTATGATTCCAACAATCTTGGCTCATCAATCAAATTTTTAACCATATGTCTATGACATGGTTCACCATCTTTTTCATGACAAAGTAAAGTTATGTTTTCCATATTACCTCTAGTTTGCAATGTATGAATTGCTTCAATACTATCCACATTACCTCGAAATTCTGACAATAAAGATATTGAAAAATCAGACCACTCAATTTCAGAATTTTTATATTTTTTTAACAGTTTAGCACTTGGAGCTAATTCTCGTACCCAAATATCATATTTTTCACTCTTTACGCCTCGTGGATACCATCTGGTAATCAAAACTCGAAGTCCATCTTCTTCTTCTACTGGCTTGTAAATGGATTTAGTCTTAATCACGGTTTGAGCCTCTTTGATTTTGATAATAAATGTACATTACGATCTTTTGTTTTAGTTCTATGATCATAATGAGTATTTGGAAAAATCTGACATATCACTAATTCCATGTCTCACCCTGACAAGCAGAAGATTTGTAACCTAATGATAATAGGTTGGGAGAATCCTTAAACAGACTCTGTCTAATAATAGGAATGTGAATCTTATTCCAATTGAAAATTTATGTTCAGTTTTTATAATATCTGAAATCTAACAATCCTTCCTAGAAACTCTCTGTTACAATTCTCAGAATCGTAGATGTGCAGTAGATTTTGAGTTGTATTTGTTTGGCATGTTTGTCCACTTGCAACTCGTAGTTAACACAAGTAATATCCCGTTGATTATATTCTATCATTATTTCTGAGTCTTCCAGTTTTGGTAGATATGATTCAATTGTATTTCATTGAACATCTGATATTTCTTTATGAATCATGAAAAACATGTTTTTGTTAGATTTCCCATCATCATCAAATATTTACAAAATGTTAGATTTTAGGACTAACTGTTAACAAATTTTAAAGACTAAAAATTAAAAATTATTTGATTTATCTTAAATGTACATCTATAGGCATAATTTGGAAAAGTCGTTTTAAAAAACCAATTCTCTAAAACCATTATCTGAGATAATTTCTGCCACAGTAATTAGACCTAGTGTAAATAGATCTAGAATAGTCAAACAGATTCTATCTACATCGAATAATTTTTCTTGTAATTAATTTATTATATGATTAGTAACTAGATAAACCACGATATAATTTGTACTCGAGACAGATAAACAAATGTCTGTTGTTTGCATATATTTCCTGATTTTTGCATTTTTTTTAATTCTTGAACTGTCTGTTAGTATTTTGAGTCATTTTCTTAGAATTAGTTAGAGTATCAAACTTTACGATTTATGTCAATTACTCTTTAAAAATATTAGAAAGGAAATTGTATATCTCATCTATTGGCTTTTCTTTCAACTAATTTTAACATCGCTTTTACTGCTAAATCTGCGTTTGCATAATTATCTACTATTTTGTTTTCACCTTTTTGGTATTTCCCAAATCCGCCATCTTTGACTAATTGAATATTGCTTGCCATATCTGGTCGGGTTTTTTTTGATTTATAATTGTTTAAGCTTTTTGATTGCAGGTTCTGTCTAATAATCTACAGATGAAATGTGATTTACTGTTCTGTAAGATTGTTGTGGGCAGGACGTAAATACAGAATTTATTTTGATTCAAAATATCTCTATACATCAAAATAAAAAAAGAGGGAGGTGGAGTTTAAATGAACAACCACCACAGTCCAAAAAAAGCCCGACAGTTAACACGAATAAAATTTTGTCCCAAGCCACGATAAATTAACAAAACCCCTCAAACAACTTTGTTTCTTAATTCACTTAAACGTGCCTAGATATGCTCAAAATTATTCAAAATAACGATTAATTTATGTCTAAAATTTGGAATTATGAAACGAAATTCTCCAAACAATAACCTTATAAAGTACTTGTACCGTACTATACGGTATGGTTGAAGATTTAAGACTAGATAGTTTAGAGGGCGTAGGTCCTGTAACTACAAGAAAATTATCCGATGCTGGTGTCCACAACGTCATGGATCTCATAGTTAGAGGTCCTGTTGAAATTGCAGACATCACCGGAATGGAAAAAGACACTGCTGAAAAAATCGTCAATAAAGCTAGACAACACCTAGTTGAAGGCGGATTGATTGCTAAAGATTTTGTAAGTGCAAGTGAGATTTACAAATACAGACAAAGTATTGGTAAAATTACAACTGGCACTAACTGTCTTGACACTCTCTTTGATGGTGGTGTTGAGACTCAAGCACTAACAGAAGTCTATGGTGAATTTGGTTGTGGTAAAACACAATTTGCACACACCCTGTCAGTGATGGTTCAAAAAAGCAAAGAAGAAGGTGGCCTTGATGGCTCTGTCTTGTATATTGATACTGAAAATACTTTCAGACCTGAAAGAATTGTATCAATTGCTCAAGCACATGATATGGATCCTGAAAAAGTTTTAGACCGTATTATTGTAGCTCGTGCATACAACAGTGCACACCAAGTCCTAATTTTAGAAGAATCAGGACCTGTAATTGAAGAAAACAATGTTAAACTAATTGTTGCAGATTCTGCAGTCGGTCTATTCCGTGCTGAATATCTTGGAAGAGGAACATTATCTGTAAGACAACAAAAACTAAACCACTTTGTTCATTTGTTGTCTAGAATTGCAGAAACATACAACTGTGCTGCCCTTGCAACCAATCAAGTTATGGCATCACCTGATGTCTTCTTTGGAGATCCAACACGTCCAATTGGTGGAAATGTAGTTGCACATACAAGTACCTACAGAATCTACTTTAAGAAATCTGGTAAGAAACGAATTGCTAGAATGGTGGATAGTCCTCATCATCCTGAAGAGGAAGTAATCTTTGCTCTAGGTGAAGCAGGTGTAATTGATCTTGAAGATGCTGATAAAAAGACCAAAAAAACAGCAGCCAAAAAGACTATCAAAAAAACCAAAAAATCTGAGGTAGAGACTCCAGTTGAGGATACTGTAGAGACCACCCCTGAGGTAGAAACTACAGTAGATACCCCTGAGGTAGAAACTACAGTAGATACCCCTGAGGTAGAAACTACAGTAGATACCCCTGAGGTAGAAACTACAGTAGAGGTTCCAACAGAGACACCTGAGGTAAAAACTACATCAAAAACACCAAAGGTAAAAACTACATCAAAAACACCAAAGGTAGAGGCCACAGCAGAGATTGAATCTAATGATCTCGATCCAGCAGAAGAATAAACCTCTCTTTTCCCCCTTTTTTTATTATTTTTTATTTCACACTAGTTTTATTATAAAATTATAAAATATCCTATTGTTGTTGGTTTGTAGATATCATGCCAGATCTATATCGATTTCTTCCAGAGGAAATAGAACAAATTGTAATTGACATGGGTTACCCCAGATATCGAGCAGATCAAATTTTACTTCCACTATACTACAAATTCCCTAAAACCCTTGATGACATACCACAACTCCCAAAAAAGTTAAGAGAAGAATTAACTAAAGCAGGATACACAATTGGTTCTGCAAAAGAAACTCATCGTCTAGTAAGTGATGATGGGGACACAACAAAGATACTGCTTAATCTTGATAATGACAAAGCTGTAGAAACTGTTCTGATGCAGTATGATCCATCCACGATTGGAGGCCATCCTCGTTCTACCATCTGTGTTTCTACTCAAATTGGATGTGCGATGGGATGTGTGTTTTGTGCAACTGGTCAGATGGGATTTGAAACAAATCTAAAAGCCGAACACATTGTATCTCAAGTGATTCACTTTGCAGAAATATTACAACAAAGAGGGGAACACGTAACAAATCTAGTTTTTATGGGCATGGGAGAACCGATGGCAAACTATGATGAAATGATTAGGGCAGTAAAAATTTTGACTCATGATAGAGGATTTGGACTAGGTCAAAGACACATAACAATTTCAACGATTGGAATTAAATCAGGAATCAAAAGACTGGCTGATGAAAATCTACAAATTGGATTGGCAATCTCACTTCATGCTCCAAATAATGAATTGAGAAAAAAGCTAGTTCCTACTGCTAGTACAAATTCAGTAGAGGAGATAATTGAAATGGGGCGAAATTATTTTAAAAAAACTGGACGCCGTGTAACATTTGAGTATGCACTAATGGCCGGAGTTAATGATTCGCCTGAAATTGCAACACAACTAGCTAGACTTTTGCATGGTAATGGTTCACATGTGAATCTAATCCCAATTAATCCAACTGCAGGTGATTTTCGACGTCCATCAGAAAAAAGTGTAACAATCTTTGAACGTATTTTATCCAAATCTGGGGTAAATTGTACAATTAGAATTGAAAAAGGAACCGAAATTTCTGCTGCATGTGGTCAGCTTAGAACCGATCTCACTAGTAGTTGATTCAGAATATCTTTTTTCTCCTAAGTCTTAAAATAGGGCTTGCAAGGATTTCTCATTTATGGCAACTAAGAAATCACATGGTCGTTCACATGGATTTAAGCATAAATCAAGATCTATAATGAAGAAAAAGGCCCCTAGAGGAGTCTCATTTCTGTTACGTGAATACCAAAAAGGCCAACAAGCACTAGTCATCATTGATCCTAGGCAGCACAAAGGACTCCCACACAGGCGTTACCATGGTAAAGTAGGTGTCATCACAAATGTTGGTAGGCGTGCCATCACACTAGATGTAAAATTAGGTAATAAATCGAAAACCTTAATCACTAGACTAGATCACATTAAACCATTCGGTGTATAATATGGAAGAAATAAAAAAGAAACAAGCCATCTCTCTTGCAGAAGTTAAAGAAATTTTAGGCAAAGTCGATGTTGAAGAAATGGATCAAATTCAACGTTGGACATATGATTATGTTTCAAAATTTATAACAACTGATTCTAAAGATGCAAAAAATATGAAAAAGCAACTCGTTAAAGAATGTGAATTAACTGAAGATGAAGCTGTCGAAATTGTTAACATTAGACCTACAAGTTTGGCTGAATTACGTTCCTTTACATTTGGATGGAAAAAATTAATTCTTGCTGAAACCCTAGAAAAAATGCTCAAAATAATCAAGGAGCATTCGTAAATTTAGGAGGATTCTATTTTGCATCGGGAACAACCCCCAGCAGCTAGTAGAAAGTATGAAGAACATGCATACGTATTGGATTATGATTCTAGAGGCAAGTCATCTACTGTGCGAGGTAGAGATGGGATTATCATTACAGCTATTGGAGAAGACAGACTAACTCTATTAGAAATTCTGGGAGCTCCAAATGCTACATTTGAAATTGGTGAAAAAATCTATATCGGCAAAGATGGACGAACCAAAGTTTTATCTGTTCTAGGAAAGATGGAATACGATAAAATTTCATCATCTGCTCAAAGTGAATTAGACTTGGTAGTTGAAACCATTGTAACTGACAATGAGCAAAAATTTGTTACATATCTAAACAAAGCTCAACCACTAACCCCTCGAATTCACGCTTTGGAATTAATTCCAGGAATTGGTAAAATCTACATGAAATCAATGCTTGAGGAAAGAGAAAAGAAAGAATTTGAAAGCTATCAAGACTTGCAAGATCGTGTAGGGTTTAAAGAACCAATTAAACATATTTCAGAACGTATCATAGATGAAATCACAGGCCAAAGTAGAATGAATCTCTTTGTAAAGAAATGATAAAACAAAGACGACGACAACGACTCGGACAACACTTTCTAATCTCAAATTCTATAGCAAAATGTATAGTTTCAGAGGCTAAAATCACTAAAAATGATATTGTTTTTGAGATAGGAACTGGTCATGGTATTTTGACACCCCTTTTATGTCAAAAAGCTGCAAAGGTAGTATCAGTTGATTTAGATGAGCAACTAATTAAAAATGCAAAATCCAAATTTTCTTCAATAGACAACCTAATTTTAAAATCTGGTGATGGTTTGAAGAAAAAAGATGTTTTCAGTATTTTTGTCTCTAATCTGCCTTATTCTAGGAGTAAGGATGCAATTGAATGGTTGGCACAAACTTCTTTTTCTCATGGGGTAATAATGCTTCAAAAGGAATTTGCTGAAAAGTTACTGGCATCATCATCAAAACAAAGAAAAGCAATAAGCATTATTGCCACATCTGCATTTGAAATGACTGTTTTATCCAAAGTGAGCAAGAACAATTTTTCTCCACCGCCAAAAATTGATTCTGTAATTTTAAAAATAATCCAAAAAAATAATCTATCTAAAGAACTTGTTCAAACAATCAATAAAATATTTTCATATAGGAGAAAAACCATCAAAAATATTTTAAAACAATTTGATAAAGAATCAGATATTGATAAACGAGTAGATGATCTTTCAGCACAGGAGATAGTTGATCTTGCAAACAAAATCCTTGAAAAATAACCCACAGTATCCTCCATCTGAGGATACCTTTTTTATTGTAGATAACATTGAAAATGAAAAAGGAAATTTTGCTTTGGATGTAGGTAGTGGGTCTGGTTATTTGACAAAATTACTCTCTGAAAATTTTTCCTTTGTAGTTGGAACTGATATCAATTTCGATGTATTAAAAAACCAAACTTTCAAAACAGAAAATCTAATTTGTTGTAATGGTTCAGATGCAATAAAAATTAAATTTGATCTTATTGTATGTAATCTACCTTATCTTGCAACTGATGAAATTTTAGATATTGCAACAGATGGTGGTAAAGAAGGATTTGAAATTCCTAAAAAAATCTTTGATTCTGTAATTGTTAATCTGGATGAACATGGAAAATTTATTTTTGTTACATCATCTCTGTCAAATTATGAAAAATTAATCCAGTATGCTCAAAAACTAGGCTTGAAAACTAGAATAATAGCAAAAAAGAGACTCTTCTTTGAAGAGTTGATCCTAGTTGAAACTAGAATCATCTAAACTATTTTCTTAAATTCTCTTTTGCATATGTGATAATTGCATCAGTCATTTGTGTAGTTGATGCATTGCCTCCAATATCCCATGTTACTGTTTTACCCTCATTGATTACTTTGTCAGTTGCATCAAAGATTGCATCCCTTATCTCTTTTTCACCTAGATAGTCTGCCATCCAAGCCCCTGATAGGATAGTTGCAGTTGGATTTACTTTGTTTTGTCCTGCAAATTGTGGGGCACTCCCATGTGCTGCCTCAAACATTGCATAATTCTCTCCAATATTAGCAGAATAGATCAACCCGATAGAGCCTACAAGTGCTGATGCTAGCTCTGAAATAATATCCATAAATAAATTGGTGCTAACTAGTACCGAGCCATTAAACTGCTCAGTTGCAATTACCATCTGTTGTGCCATGTTGTCTATGTAAATTTCAGATAGTTTTATTTCAGTTCCTTTAACTGCTTTTTGTGCTTCATCCCAAAATATTCCATCAGTCTGTTTTAGTATATTTCTTTTTGTGATTGCAACCATTTTTTTCATCTTTGATTTATTTGCCCAATCTACTGCTGAATCAATTAGTCTTCTACTGCCTTGTCTTGTAATCTTTCGAATTGCTATTGCAGCATCATCTGTAATTTTTACCTCTACACCTGTGTAAAGTCCTTCAGTAGCTTCTCTAAAACATACACAATCAAGTTTTCTATTTGGGGTTATCCTGTCATACGTTTTAGTTGGTCTGATATTTGCATAAAGATCAAATTTTTGCCTTAGTGTAACTGCGACACTTTTAGGTGCACCTGGAACTGGAATCGTCGTAGTTGGACCCTTAAAACAACACTCAGACTCTTTTAAAATTTCCATAGTTGCATCTGGTATGTATGATGTATCTTTTTTGTTATTTTTCTCCCACTGTTCTGAACCCACATCACAAAGAATCAACTCTGACTGAAAGTTACATTCCTTTAGGACTTTTAACATTGAATCTACTACTTCTGGCCCTATACCATCCCCTTTCATTATCGCTGTTTTTTTACTCAAAACTGCAAGACATTGAGGTGTTTATTATTTAATCCTAACTTTACTAAAAATGGTATATCTTGTGTTTTTTTAAGAAATGATATCAATATTCAAGTAACTAGTTATTTTCTAGACTTTGAACTATTATTGTTCCTCTGTACACTATGATTATCTGCTGCTGCTTTATGCTCAGGACTATTTCTATTGTGTGCATCTGAACGTTGATCGTTTGGTGTTCTATTACTTTTTGCCATAAACACCTAAGGAAATAGATGGTTTTAACATTTACTAATATTGCGCTAATCTTCTCAAATCGAATTAATGCATAGACATTATATCATGAGTAAAAAAGCTATCAAAAATACAATATCAATCCATTTGATAGTACCAAAGAATTAACCCTTATGGCACACAATTACAAGTCTCAAAAAGAGGGCAGACCGTTGTAGATGCTAAATATACAAAAAATCTCCTTTAACATGATCTACCATAAATTACAAAACAGTGCACAAACCATATCTGGTATATTTTGTATACCTGTGTGTGGTATTCTAAAGGATAATTTGGCAGAAAAGTAATTTGAATCTCTCTTTTTTAATTCTTTAATCTAGCCGTAATAATGCGTAATTTGAGTATATAGTTATCAACCTTGTATTCTGAAACATTTTCTATATTTTTTCTATAGAGAGATTTAATACCTAATTTAACAAATAATATTCAAATGCAGATTGTACAAATCTCTGATCTCCATGTGGGTTCTCAATTTTTACAAGAAAAATTTGATATCTTGGTCAAAGAAGTAAATGAGATAAACCCCGATGTTATCATAATCACTGGTGATTTAACAAATGAGGGATTGATAAAAGAATACGAAAAATGCAAATCACTTTTAAAAAAATTTAATACAAAAAAAGTTATTGCCATCAGTGGAAATCATGATTATAGGAATACTGGTTATCTTTTATTCAAAAAATTCTTTCCTTTTGAAACTGTAAATGAACTAAGTGATGATGTTGTTTTAGTTACAGTTGGAACTGCAAGACCTGATAGAAATGAAGGTGAAGTAGGATATAGACAAAATTTATGGTTAGAAAAAACTATGAAAAAATATAAAGACAAAGTAAAGATAGTTGCAATGCATCATCATTTGATTGCAATTCCTGACACTGGCTCTGATCAACTCACTGTAGTTGATGCCGGTGATGTACTGCGAATTGTTTTAGATTCTAAAGTTGATGTGGTATTGTGTGGACACAAACATAGGCCATGGGCATGGAATTTTGGAACACTCACTGTAGTTAATGCTGGAACTGCAACATCTGAGAGAGTTCGTGGATTCTTTGAAAACACCTACAACATTCTTACCATCACTAACAAAAAAGTGCAAGTTGATCTCAAAATTGTAGGTGGAAAACGACTCCCAATTGATGAAATTGTAGATAATTACAGCCAGTTTGGTAACGAATGAATTTATTTACAGACACTTCTATGCCTCATTATGCGGGGATCGCCTAGCCTGGTAGGGCGTAGGATTGCTAATCCTATGTTCGCAAGGACACGGGGGTTCAAATCCCCCTCCCCGCGCCATTAAAACTTAATAGTCCGAGTCAGGAAGTTTTTTTATGGGACGAAGAAAATCACAAAAAATTGTTCGCGCTGGTCCAAAAAATGCAACCACTGGAATGTGCCCTCTTTGTAAAACAATTGGCAAAATCTTCCTTCTGGGCTCCCCTGGAGAAGAGAGAGCAAAATGTGAGAAATGCCGTCAGGAATTTGAATTATAATCTAAAAAACTAAACCTGCCATCAAAAGATTTACCTGTAACTTTTTACGAAATTATACAGATTTAATTAATTATAACATGTTTACTTCATATTATTTTGTTACATCGTGTATTTAGATATAATACACTAACAGTAAAATGATAATAAACTAGTGGAGAAAAATACTACAACACACAATCTGATTTTATAGTTGACTATATCCAATTTTTGCATTAAACACAAATGTCATAGCATTTACCTATGAATATTTTAATAAAATAGTAAACTAAAAAATCTAATACTAAAACCGTATTAGCATTACTGCAATGCTATCTATCGGAACTGTTATGCCTGTTTATGTCGGTGATACAAACTCTCATCATTAAAACAATTCTAGATGGTGATAGTTCCATTAAACATGGTACAACACTATACGATAAAATACTATTAAAATCACCATCATCTGGTAAACCAGCTTGTTTGACTCTGGTATAACTATCTTAGCAGATAAATGATATACTTGTTTGTTAGCTTGGATAAAAAATATAGTCTCTGAGGAAAAATTGTTTGTTCTAAAAGTAATAACTGTAAAATCAAGTTGTAAATTCTGAATCAAATGGTAACAGACAACTAAGATTGGTATACTGCCACCATGCACAGAACCAACAATCACAATGAATTTACCAAACAGAGTCAAGTAATCCTGTAACTTGTCTACAAATGATAGCATCACACCCGATTTAATCATTCAAGCTGATTTTTTAAATGAGGGAATCTAGTCCAGTTTTGAAATTAAGACATCCACCTTTTTTTCCAAACTATCTAATTTAGAACCGCTTTGTAAAATAGCATCTTTCATAATAATATGCATACTTTGAATCTCAGTATCAAGGAATCAAATTTTGTATCTAGAGTGTCAAATCTAGATCTTACATAATCATCCATATTATGCAGTCCACACCATATTTTGTATTTTAACAATCACTGCCCTTGACAATAGTTGATCAAATTATCAGTTAACAGACCACAGATAGAATCACATATCTGAAAATCATCAATACCTCTACACCCAGTCAGTCACAATTGCTGATATCACAGCAGTGAGTAGATTTTGATTGAATTTCATCATTTATGATATAATCAGCTTTTATTGCTTTTTTATAGCATTTTTATTCATTTTAAGGACTAAAATCATAATTGGATAACTTTTTAAGCTAATTTTTTCTTGATAGATAATTATGAGTTCAGAAGCTGAAACCATTTATGAGAGGGTTGCAAAACTTGAAGATGAAATTGCATTGCTCAGAAGTGAAGTTGATATTCTCAAACAAGCACTAAGAAACAAAATTGCTCGTCATGAAATTTCAATGATTAAAAAGGGATCTGATGTAGATTCAATTATTGATTAATTTTTTGTGTTTATACTTCTAATCAATTCTAAAATAAAATCCACATCTTCTGCATTTGGATTAATTTCCAAATATTTATTCAAATATTTTAAACCAATCTCTGAATTTTGCAACCTTTCTTCTAAAATACCCTTATCTCTAATATCCTCAGGGGACTTTGGTTCAATGGATAACACCATATCTACACATCGTAATGCTTTTTCATACACAAATGATTGTACATAGGAGTTTTTCAAATTTCGTGCTAGTCTTACAAGTATCTGCTCTGGTTTTATTTCATCAAGAAATTCTGGTTTGAATTCCAATTCGCCTCCATAGTTGGCATCAAGAATATCTTGCAAATCATCCACACCTACTAATCGTCCATCATAAAATGGATCCAATATCATCTCTTCATTGTACTTGACTAGTATGTGACTGGGAAATCCGACAATTCTTAAATCTAATCCAACAAACTTTGCAATTTCTACATAGAGAATAGAGATAGTTATGGGCAGTCCAGTTTTTTTATTTATCACTTCATTTAGAAAGTTATTTTTTGGATTATAGTAATCATCATCATCACCACTAAAACCTAAATTTTCAAAAAGATGTTCATTTAACATAGAGATTAGGTACGTTGGATTTTTAACATCACTAATTGATTCTTTAAGAGATTTTCCAATGTGGTTAATTTTTTGAATATAGTTTTCTACATCAAGATCTGGATATTCTAAAATTTGTGCAAACTTTAGAGATTTTTCAACCAAGTTGTAATTTGAGTTATTCACAAATGCAAGCCACTCTGCAACTAGTGGATCAAATTTTTCTTCCAATTGTCACAAGCTCAGTTTCTTAAGGTACAGTTGAGGGTCTTTGAGTTCTCTAGTATTTGGCGGCACATTTATCATTTTTTTGAATGTGTTCTTGCCTAGTTTTTCATATACTATTCTTGTAAAGTCTTTGCCCATACTCTTTCGAATCTGATATGATGAAAAATCAGTCCCCATAAACGTTGTAAGATAATTTTGGAAATCTTGGTCATCTTTTAAAATATTTTCAATTGCAAATGCTGCCATTCCCTCCATTGCTGTAAATGCAGCATGGTGCTGTTGTATTGGAACTAGCCATTTTTTGTAAATTCCTAATAGCTCTGGAATTAACTCTCCAATTTTTGGATCAATTTCTACATGTGTATACGTCATTACATCTGATCCAATCTGTTCAATTAGAAAATGATCTGGATTTAAAAAGAAAAACAAGTTTGCTTTTTTTGCAAATGGGAAATCATCAGGGACCGTTTGTAATTTACAATATTCTGATAATTTGTTAACTGTCTGGACATCTAATGATAAGATAATTTTTGCCAATTCTTCATTAATTTTGTTTACCTCCATTGCTGCAATTTTGTTGACTTGTTGAAGATTTTCTTGTACTGAATGAATCAACTCTTCAAGAACCGTCATCTTTACAGCCCCCCGATACCCTGAATTGACATTTTCAAATCTTGACTCGTATGGTTCTCCCTGTTTGTGTAAGATTATTTGTGGATATCTTGATAAAATGAATTTGTTTAAATAAATTTCTAAATCAAGATAATCTCCATATGTTGTTGTAATTTTTGAGATGTACTGTATTGCATATGTGGAATATACTAAATATTTTGCAGTATCTTGCTGCATTAATCCTGCAATCTTTTTTAGATCTTCTTTTGCTACTGCACCAAATAGTTCTGTGACAAATTCTTTGGATTCTTTATCTGCAAATACCTTGTTTCCTTTAATTTTTTTTAATTCTTCTAATTCTGGAAATTTTAATACGATCTCATCTGGAACTTTGATTCCAAGAAATTCTTTGACTTTGTTTTTAAAATCTGGCAGTATCTCATTTGCAATTTCATCTAGTTCTTTGAATTGTACCTTATTTGCAATATCTTCTTTGGCTCTGTGTGCCAATTCTGCAATCTCGTTTTCTTCATCAATCTCAACTGATAATTGTCCAAATAGTGCTTCTGCAAACTCTTGAAATTCTCCCAATTTACATAAAATTTGAAAATACTACATTTAAGATTACCTTGATTTTTACCATCAAAGAAATTATTAATTCAATTTTTTTGATTCCTTATCTCAACATGTTATGAGTTTATCTTGAATTTTTAAAATAGTTCAAAATAACTCGTTTCAAGAGGGTCAGTTAATCTAAATCAGATATTTAGCCCTATTTCTAAAATTGCAATGTATTATGGATATTTAGCATTTGCCTAAAATTCTGTTTGTTCAGAACCTGACCTATCCACACGAGTTGCATTCAAATTTCTTTTTATTAGATTGATGAGCTTTTTCCATATGACGTAATGTTCTTTGTGCATCTGCAAATCTCATATCACATTTTGGGCATACATTGCCTACCATGACCTCTTTTTTGCGTGAGAACAAACCCATCATTTTTTGGGATTTTTTTTCACATAAAACTCTTTTACCTGTTTATATGCTAAATGAATTTTAATGCAAAAAGAACAAACATGAAATACTCAAAATATCTATGATCAAACATGGTATCAATTATCATAATTCCCATCCTTATTGTAGCCATTGTTGGATTGTTTAGTTATCTTGCCTATCGATTTTTAATTTATGATATATATTGTAAAATATCGGTAAACCGCTCACTTGAAAAATATAACATCAAAAAAACTCCCTCACAAATCATTAAAGAATACTATGAAAACAAGGGAGAGGAAATCTCAGATCAAGAAATTCAAAATCTTGAAAAAAATTACAGACAAAATGAACCTGAACAATTCCTTACAATGTATGATGCAATTAGAGAACATCAAAAAAACAAAGAAGACTAGATATCTTTTAAATTACTCTATTGTACTGGAATTGAGATAAACGGAGTGCCGCCTTCACCTACCACTAGAGGTAGTTTACCATCCCATGCTTGTGTCTTTAACCATTCCAAATAGTTTGGATTTTGTGATAATGCCTCATTGATTACGGCAATTGCTTCTGCCTCACCTTTTGCTTCTGCAATGTTTGCATTTGCAATACCAATAGCTTGTGCTTCGTGTTGCCTAGCTTCTACTTCAATTCTTCTCAAGTCATTTTCTGCTTTTAGTGCTTTTTGTTCTGCTTCGACTTTGGATTCAATTGCTTGTGCAAATAATGGAGAAAATTCAAAATCTGTAATTGAAATAACATCTGTCACTACATCAAATTGATTTAGTCTCTCTCTAATTGATGCTTCAATATCTGCTTTAACTAGAGGTCTTTTTGTAATTAACTCCTCTGCATTATAATTTGCAGTTACTTGTTTTACTGTTTCTTCAATAGCAGGTTGAATTACTCTGTTTTCATAGTCTAAACCCAAATTCTTGTATAATCTATGTACTGCTTCTTTCTCTGGATGATAATTGACTGTAACTGTAGTTTCCACTGTTTGCAAATCTTTTGATGCACTTCTAGCTTCACTTGCATACTTTAGTGTACGAACTTCAATGATAACTATATCATCTTGAAATGGTACTACAAAATGTAACCCTTCATCTAGTGGAGGATTTGTAAGATCAACTGCATCCCAGTGTAGTAATACCCCTCGGTGACCTGAATCTACTATTTTTACAGAAGCTGATGCTACTACACCAATTATAATAAGAATAACAATCGCAACTAGGACTATTTTAGCTCCATTCATGTTAACTTTGGGAGATTGATATTTTGACACGATTACGGTCTTAATTCTCTATTATTATATCAATCTAATGTCTCTCCTCAACCCACTCTTAACAAATTTATGTCATATATGTACACAAAATTTATGGCTGATCCTAACTTTTCTTGGATATACATACTAATTTTCTTAGCAATCCCACTAGCTAGAATAATTCCACGTCTTTTGGCAAAACGAGGCATAGGAAAAAGCTTTTTCCCACCACAACAACAACAACAACCAAACCAGTTTGAATCTCATTCTGAAGAATATTTACAAAAATCACCATCATCATCACCATCATCACCATCACCACCCGTAGAAACTAGTAAACCTCAATCAAAAAATGATCTTGTTTTAGGCGTACTCCATAGGGGCTCAAACTCTTTTGAAAGTATCAAGAAAAACACTGGATTAGATAATGAAGAACTTGATTCTATTTTGGAGGATTTGGAAAAAAATGAGTTACTCAAAATAGTTCACAAGCAAGGCATGTTAGGCCCCAAAACTGAACTATACCCAACTGATAAAGGATTCAAGGAATACTATTCTTAGATTTTACTAAATCAAACCACTTGATATCATTGGATATAGTTAAATCCTATAATTTTATCTTATAGTATGGATATTGATGTAAAACCTGATTCTCAAAAACACGATGAGGACAAAGTTTCTTTATGTGATGTGTTAAAAGAAGACACTTCTGAAATTATCAGAAAATTAGAATCCCAAACTCCATCACTATTTCAAAATTATTCAAATCTATACGCTGCATACCTACACATGCTTGATGATCTTTTTAGCACTTGTTACATATCAGAAAAAGAATTTTTTGACAAACTAAACATAGACCAATCTATACTCAATCAAATCAAATCAAATTCTCAAACAATAAAAAAAATGTATTTAGAAAATATAGAAAGAAACACAAAGTTCATTGATCAATACACCAAGATGAGAATCTCTGCAATCAAATCATTTGATGGATACGCTCATGTGATGATGGAGACATATGCCAAGTATCTCTCACAATTCAATAAACCATTCACAACATAATTTAATGTAATTGATAAATGTCTCACTAATCTAGTTTTTCTAAATAGTATCTTACTCTCTAATTTTTCTCAACGTTATATTACAAAACTCAAAACTCTAATCAAATATCGTGTAAAGGTACATGCTTGCTTTTTAGCTAAACCTCATTTGACAAGTAAATCCAGTCTCATTTTTAATGTGTATTAGAATTAACAAATTGATTAATGAAACTATTCTAATAATAATAAAATTAACAAATCCTGTGGAGAAAACACTGTCTTTTTTTGCATTCTCTGATCATCTTGATAACTAACAATTCAAACTTTGATGTCTTGTTTTTTTAGATAAAACAACTAAAACCCAAATGATACAATTCTAATCAAATGATGGCAATTATCTGTGACACTTACAAACAAAATTACAGATATAATCCTCAACACAATCTGCATTTTAAATCGATGATTTGTTTATCTGTAAAACATTTTTTTTTAATCTTTGGAGAATCATATCCTGCGTTAGAAAATTATCCGACTCTAAAGAATCTGAGGGTTTATTCTCAAAAATATGACCATTTTAGATTCTAGTATCGTGCCTATCTTATTTTTAGGTGTATATTTCCTAGAATTTGACTCTAGATAAAACCTCTCTAAATTAATAGAAAAAAGGCAAAATCTTGTATTGTACTAATTTAGAGCCTCTTTATACTGCACCCGGAAATGATGCATGCGATCCTTCCTCCCCACACACCCTCTTCGTATCTCTCCAATTTACCTAGTACATACAATCTAATCATCCTCTAGAGGTTCACAAACTTCAAAATCGGTAAAAATTAACCAAGTTTAAAGAAGAATTTTTTGATGACTAGTCAATTCTAAATCACTATAATCTTTTAAAACATATTATTCACTTTAACAATCACGGCAAAACGTTACAACTCACCAATAACTTATCGTCTTAGAGATATCCCAGTGAAACAGATCAAGGTCTGGAAAGACGCACAGGCAAGAAAATTAGACCGTAAAGGAATTACAGAACTTGCACGATCCATCAAAAATGAAGGTCTGCAAAATCCACCTATGGTACAAAAGGAATCAAAAAATGTATACTTGCTAATGTCTGGTCAGAGAAGACTTGCAGCACTCAAAAGACTTGGGGCAAAAAAGATACCTGTACTACTACTAACTCAAGGCACAAAGTATGATTTAGATGATGCAAAGGCAGCATCTGTAGTTGAAAACCTGCATCGCAATAAAATGGATACAAAGGACATGACTGCAGCATGTGTTTTCTTGTCTGAATCAATTGGAAAAAACAAGGCTGCAAAATCCCTTGGAATCTCATCACAAACACTCAAAAAATATCTTGGATTTGCAGCAGTACCTGATAAATTAAAACAATATGTTCCAAAAAAGTTATCTCGTGATGATGCTACAAAACTATACCAATGTATCCCTACTATACCAAAAGCAATAAAGATTGCAGAAAAGATCTTTTCTTTTGATCAAAAACTACGTAAAAAATATTTGTACCACTTGGCAAAAAGTCCTAAAGCATCTCATCCTAAATTACTCAAAAGAGCAAAGGCAGAGTTACTCCAGCAAAAAGTTTTGCTAGAATTAAACAAAAGTAATGCACGAAAACTACGCAAACTAGCTCTAAAAAATGATTTGAATGTAAATGAAATGTCTAAAAAAATTATGGCAGCTTATTTAAAGAGAAAATAATTCTATCTGCCGATATCCTTTGATAATGGATAGAACCATTCAGACTTAATCCTTTCAGATTCCACTTTTTTCCTGACTGTTTTTAGACTCACACCAAGTATACGGCAAGATGGGTTTTAACTAATTATGTGTGTGTGCCGGGGGCGGGTTTCGAACTCGCGACCTCCAGATTATGAGTATTGCCTTAGTTGGAGAACCGTTAGAGTTTACCAATTAACTGGCACTCTAACCAGGCTGAGCTACCCCGGCATGTATACCGTCAAAAATTTGGGAAATTAAATGATTCTAATTTTGTTTTAAATCCTTCCAAAGACCCTTTTCATTTTTGACCCAAAGGAATTTCTTTTGTAATGCAGATGTGTACAACTTTTCCCATTCCGCACCAACCTCATCAGTCCAAGATTTAAACACTCGAGGATCGATATAATTCCTCAAAGATGTTCCAATGTTGTAATCTTTGGTCTTTTCAGATAAATCAATTTGTAACTTTAACCTCTCTAGTCTTTCTTCATGTCTTAATTTTTGCCTTTCGATTTGTTCATTTAATGTCCTAATTCTTTTAGGTCTGCCTTTCTTTTGAGCAGCTGTTTTAGGCTTGGTATTTTTTGTTTTTTTGAGTGTTTCTTGAGTTTTCTTCCAAGTTTTTTCTTTTTCAACTTTTTTCAAAGTATCCCTTTTCTTTTGTAGTGACTGTTCAAACGTTTTAGGAATGGTTCTCTTGTGATTACACAACATGGCAGCTTCGAGATTTGCCAATTTTGCATGGTATATCTTTTCTGCTGGAGTATTTTTTTTCAGATCATCGTGTTTTATCAAATAATTTTTGACGATATTTGTTGCAAGATATGTCCTGAATACTTTGGCTGTTAGGTCTTTTACTATACTGGAATAATACGCATTAACATGTCTTGATGTAATCTCATCAAAAATCTCATCTTTTGGTTTTTTCTTCTCTACTAATTTTTTGAGATTCTCATGGAACTGTTTATCGTGACCCTCTTGTGCAATCACAGTTTCCTGCCATCTTACACTGTCCTTACCTAGAAAATCAAACTCTATGGAATTTGCAGTAATCTTGATATGTTCTTTTCTTAGAGTTGTAGCACCTACAGTATCTGCCTCATCTGGATCTTTTTCATCTCCTACCCTCATTGCAGTTCTATAAATCAAATAACAAGCAGTGGAAATCCTACTAATCCTCGGATCTTTATTTTTCATGTCTTTGACAATTCTATCTTTTATCTTATCAATTTCATTTGCAAGTTTTACTGCTTTTTCATATTTTTCCTTGTCTCTATCTTGTTTTAGTCCTGCTGTATCTGCAAGCCAAACATATTTTCTTTTTTGTGTTAGAAAATCCAACCAACTAGCTAACCACATCGAGTTTTTATCTTGAATTATTTTATCCCATTTGCCTTTAGGAACCTTGGCTTCTTTTCCAAGGTTTAGTGTAACATCTTTTTCAGTGATTGGTGGTTTCCATTTTCCTCTTAGTGGATGTTCTCCACGTCCAATGAATATACCTGGGGGTTCTGCCATATAGTTTCCAACTTCTACTTTTTTGCCATCCATAACAGCAAATCCATATTTTATTTTTAATTCCTCTCGTACCTTTTTTCTATCTATTGCACGTGTCTTTTTATCCTCTTTACTCATCATCTCTTTGCGAGCTTTTTCCTTGTCTACTATCTTGTAAGCATTTGAAAAATCAATGTCTTGATATGATATTTTTTTAAATTTTGAATCTAGGGTTTTTGCAAAATCTGCTGTAAAATTTTTCTGAAACACTTTGTCTTGTGCATATGGCGTGTCTTTCTTTTTAGCCCATTGATACACCATCTCCTCTTGGCATAAATCAAGATTTACCTGATCTCCATTGATCTTTATCTTAATTCCCTGTGCCTCATATGCAGGAGGAAACAAGATTCCATTGTGTTGTAGTGTTTTCCATTTCATATCATTTCAAGATTGTCGACTTTGATGATAAAAATTCTATTCTATCTGTATATCAATTTAACGTAGTAGTAAAATCAGCTAGAAAACAGCTCTTTACTCATGTATTTTTCAAATTCTAGGTCTGTTTTCATCTTTTTTGCCTCCATAAACATGGCAGCATCAGTACCCACTACATATCGGGGTAGCATCTCTCCACCATCATGAATTGCCTTTATCACCATCGTTGCAACTTGGGATGGTGCAGTTCCCATCTCTACCATCATTTTTAGGCCTGCTAAAATATTATCAGTCAATGTCTTGTATTTTGGGTCTATCTTTGATTCTGGAACTTTCATTGAATTAAAAAAGTTGGTTTTGATAACTCCTGGTTCAATCATTGTAGTTTTAATTCCAAATTGACCTAGTTCATATCTGAGACACTCCCCTAGTCCTTCTAGTGCAAACTTTGAACTAATATAAGCTGGTGAACCAGGTAACCCCATTCGTCCTACAACTGAACTAATATTGATAATATTCCCTGAACCTTGTTTTCGCATAATGGGTGCAACCTGCTGTATAATTCCAACAATGCTGAAAAAATTTGTTTCAAACTGTTTTCTAAAATCATCTACACTTAGGTCTTCGGTACATCCAAACTGTCCATACCCTGCGTTGTTAACTAGTACATCTAGTCTTCCTGTATCATCCATAATTTTTTTAATTGCCAAAACAACTGACTCTTTTTTATCCACATCCAACTCAACTAGTTGTATCACCAGTCCTTCTTTTTTTGCAGCAATCTCTAATTCTTTTGCTTTTTGAAGATTTCTCATACTAGCAAATGTGTAATACCCATCTCTTGCCAATGCCAGTACAGTTTCTAATCCTATTCCTGATGAACTACCTGTCACAAGAGCAACTTTTTCCATATTAATTCTAAATTCTTGTTATATTTAATCCCATTTTGATTAATAATCAAACTAGGGGTTTGTCTCCCTTAATAGGGTCTATCAACTCTGTTTTCTCTCCTGAATTAATCCTCTCCAATATCTCTAGTGCTGAATATTTATGCAGATATTCATTATTGTTACCACATCTATACGAGAATGTACATCTTGGACATCCTGACTCATTTTTGCAAGGACACTCTCCTACGATAATCATACTTCGTCGAAGAGCTTTTTCAAATCTGTCATACAAAGCCTTGCTTGCACCACTCCCTCCTATTGCCCCATCGTAAATGAATATCAAGCCTGATGTGCCAAGTGAAATGCCTCCCAAGTCTTGGGATACTCCCCCAGTTATCATGTTACTTCCCTCAATAACCACGTGTTCTGTTGCGTGATATCCGCTTGCTTCTGTGTATTCTTTATCTTCAGAGTCTGCAATTATCTTTAGAGGTCTTGGTGCATGAAATACAATCCCTTTAGTTATAAAATCATACTCTAATGGAGTGTCTAGATTGACTTTTTCTCCTTGGGTAATCTCTTGACCTAGTTCAATGTTTACATAACCGTACACCTTTTTTTCAATGTGTAATTTACAAAATGCAACCTCTACACCATTTGCTATTCTTTTCTCGTAAACTGTTTTAATAGTTGGCCATTCCTCGGTTAATGACTTTGTATAGTATGGATAATCTCTTGGAATTCTTTCTAATTTTGCATGATTTTCATCTGGATAATTAAACTCTTTTACTTTGTAACGCACTCCAGCTAAAAAATAGATTGCATCTTTATGCAACTCTTCTAATGCAATTGGCAATACTCTATCGCCTACCTTTTTTCCATCCAAGAAAATATCCACAGATCTTCCAATACCTCTAATGCTGTACTCATTTAACATGGACTTTATTTTATTCAAATTTGGAATTATTCTATTATTGAATTCTTTTAGATTTCCATTGATAATGTGACGTTGAATTATTTTTTGATGCTCTTTTAGTTCGTGTTTTGATATTGGTTTGTCACAAGCCATGGCCAACACTTGATATTCTTCTACAAATGGATTTTTAGGATCAATGTATGTTTTTTCTATATCTTCAAAATAGTCCTCTGGGTGATTTTTATAATACTGTGATATCGGATCATTTCCCAAGGCTAAAAATGCATATCCCCTCTGACCCTTCCTAGCTGCCCTTCCTATCCTTTGAATCAATCGATTCACTGGAATTGTAGATGATATCACACAATCGACATTACCTACATCTATGCCTAATTCCAAGGTAGGTGTGCATGAAATTGCCTGTAAAGTGCCATCTTTGAATTGTTTTTCAACTGACATTCTATAATTTGCCATCAATCCTGCCCTGTGAACTTTGATGTTGACTTTGTGTTTTTTTGCCTGTATTGCTAATAATTCTGAATTTAGATGTGAATTATTAAAAACCATTGTCTTGTGATTTTTCCGAGTCAGTTTCTTTGTTAACTCTACCATCAATGCTCTCTGTGTTCGAAGTGATGGAAACAACATTGCAAAGTCTGTCTCTCCTTTTTTACCTGAACCTTGAATTTTTTGCATCTTTTCACCAAATAATTTTTGACAAAATTCTTTTGCATCATCAAGTGTAGCTGATGCGGCTACAAATTGTAATTTGTTAGTACAAATCCTCTTGAGTCTTTTTGTGATATAATGTACATTTGTTCCAAAAATTCCTGAATACACATGGGCCTCATCTGTTATCAGAATTCTAGTTGATGATAGTAATGTTGAGAATTTTGTTTTATGCCACATATGATAATGTAGTATATCAAAATTAGTAATTAGAATTTGAGGTGGATTATAAATAATTTCATCTCTTTCTGAGAGTTTTGTGTCTCCATCAAAGACTTTGACATTTATTTCTCCTGCAAATTTTTGAATTTTTGGATATTGATCACGTGCTAGTGCTTTTGTAGGGTAAACAAAAATTGCAAATACATTGCCTCTCTTGTTTGCATCTTTTTTTATTCTTTGAATCACTGGAATCAAAAATGCTTCTGTCTTTCCAGATGCAGTTGGTGCCTCAATTACAACATTTTCTCCCAATATAATTTCTTTAATTGCTTCTTCTTGAAATTTGTAAAATTGCTCAATTTTTAATTCTTTGAGATGTGCAGTTATGGATTCATCTAATCCCAACTCTTTGACTTTGCAGCCCATTTTAGGCTCAGGATTACTCAAAACCTTATATTGTGAAATGTAATCTTTTTTTGAAAATAGTATCTCTTTAGTAATTTTATCAGGTGTCTTCTCCCCTATCATTTCTTTGATCTCAGCTTCACTTCTGATAATTCCTTGATCTTTGAGTCCTTTAGCTAGTTCTCCTTTAGTTATTAGTCCCTTGTCAAATCTTGAAAGAAATTCTAGGAATACCTCATCACTGTTTTTTGAGAATTCTAATAGATCCTCAATACCACACTTTTCACAAGAAACATGCATTTTTTTGTTGAATGTTTTTTGAATTTCTATTTTTGATTTACATTTAGGACAAGCGAATTTCATTTGGTATAATCAAATTATAATGATGTAGATTTATTGTTTGATGTTGATTTTTTAGATTTATTTGACTTTTATGATATTTTCTGGTGGTATTTTTTCTAAATGCATTTGATATTTTGGGGTCTTGATTCTACTTTCTTTGAATATACTAACCATTTCTCATGGCATTTTTATTTTCTGTTTCTCCTTTGATTAATACTGCTATATTTCTTGTACATATCATCTATTTTTCGTATTCATGTTTTCTCAAGGTCTATTTTTTTTATAGATATCATTTTCCTCAAAAATCTTTCTCTACTTTTTTTATAAATTTCCAATCCTGATCAAAACTCTTTGGATATGATAATTCTATAACTTTTTTTCTCTCTCTTTAATTTGTGGCACTATAATTGGGGATATGTTTTTGTTTTTCTGCATATATTTGCAATTACCTTAGTTTTTTCTCCATCTTTTCCCAAGTACTACTTTTTACCCAATTTGGTATAGTACTATCCTCATCTAATTGTAACATTAATGATTCATGTCTTAGATGTGGTTTTTCTTTTAATCGTTTTTTTGCATAATCTACATATGTTTTTTGAATATCTATTCCTAAAAACTTTCTTTTTAGGTACTTTGCAATTTTTGTACTTTGACCAGCTCCATTGAATGGATCTAAAATAACATCATTCTCATACGAGTATAGACTTGCAAGCCTATATGGAATCTCTTCTGGATATGGACAAGGATGATCTAAAAATCCTGGTGGTACAGGAGCAATATGCCAAACAGAATTTGCGATTTCTTTGAAAACAACCGGATTCATATTTTTAAAAGCATAGTTCATTCTTCGGAGTTTATTCTCACCTTTTCTTAAAACAAGAATTTTTTCATGCATAATATTTGCTCTAAAATATGATGGGTATGGATGTTGTACAAAACTTCCTGCTCTGTTAGCTCCCCCGGTAACTTTGTGCCATACTATCTCTTCATGCAAGTACCACCCTGCTCTTACCAACTCTGTAGTTAGCATAGCTGGCAATGGTTCTAGAGTCCCTTTGTTAATCTCATTTCCTATCACTATACAACAGTATCCTCCTTTTTTTGTTACTCTGTAAACTTCTGAAAAAACCTTGACCATATCCTCGATATATTCCTCAACTGTTAGATTTAGCTTTCCTCGATAATTTTTCTTTGGATCATTTCCATGTTTTGCATGCATATTATAATCAATGGCGTTTCTATATGGAGGAGATGTAATTGTTAAATCTACCATCTCATCTTCTAATTCTGATAAAACTTTGATATTGTCCCCTTTTTTTATTTGATTTAATCTCAAATCTCTAATCACTTTGAGTAATCTAATCAAATAAAGCTTTATTGTATAACTTTGATCGCAGTCAATATCATTATTTTATTTAATCTGGTTTGGTGTTATCCTTCTCTTCAGGCTCTATTCTTTTTTGACCAATTTTTGATGTAATGTTTTCTCTTAGTTGGTCATCTGTTTTTCCTTTAGTTTCTACTCCGGCTGTTTTTGCAATCATTTCTAGTTTTTCTCGCTCTGTTTGAACAGGCCCTGAAATTTTAACAGTTTCACTACCTGTAGCTTCTTTTACCTGCTCTTGAATTTCATTTTTAGCCTTGTTATACTCGTTAACTGCTTTTCCCATTTTTTTAGCAGCCCCCGGAAGTTTACCTGTCCCTAAAATCAATATCAATGCGACAAAAATTATTATCAACCATTCGCTTCCACCGATATTCAGTGAGCTCTCAAGCATGTTTTGATACTTTTTAAATTGAAATTAAACGTAATGTTCAAAACTCATGCCCAAATAACTAATTCTCCTCATGAATTCTTTGCGGCTCTAGTCTCTTTCTGACATTTATGGCAAATAGTGTTACACCTATCCCAACTATACAAAATACCACATATGGTGTTTCATCTCCAAATGATTGTGTGATTGGACCTCCAATAGTTGGTCCTAGTGCCCAACCCATACCAAAAACTGTCTCATATGCACCAATAATTTTCCCTGAAATTGCCTTTCTAGTTTTGCTCAAAACTATCTCCAAAGTTAGTGGAAAAAATACACTAAATCCAAATCCCATTAAAACTAGTGCTATACCAAAAGTAATGATTGAATCAGCTACTACTGAAATTGCTAGCCCTACTGAGACTGCAGCAGTTGCTGCAATCAAAGTTTGACTTGTTCTTCTTGCAAATCTTCCTGCAAATGCAAGAGATACAACCCTTGATACCCCAAAGACAAAATACAATAACAAAATATCCGAAGCTGACATTCCATTATCATTGAGAAATGCTGGATAAATTGTCAGTATTATTCCAAATGAAGATGTGCAAAAAATCAATAAAATTATGACCTCTGGAAATCTTTTCATCTCCTTAATTGATGAAAATGAAAAATGTTCATGATATTTTTTTACCCTTTTTCTAGATGTTAATAGTGCAGAAACTATGGTAGCTGCAAGAATAAAAGCTGCAATTTGGAACAAAATTCTATATGTTACATCTAGGCCTTCTAGTAGTATGGTACCCAGTAATGGCCCTACCATAAATCCTATTACAAAAAACATTGCAAACCACGAGATATGTCTCACCCTATTTTTTTCCGAACTCTCATTTGAAATAATTGCCTCACATGGGGGCCAAAAAAATGCATGTGCTACACCAGTCATTATTCTAAATCCCATAATTTCTGGAACTGACTGTGCAATTGATAAAAGATAAATTGATACAGAATTTATTGCAACTCCTACTGTAAGCAGATATCCATTATTAATTCTGTCAAGTAGTATTCCAACAAAAAGTGGAATAAACATGTAAGGAATAAAATTTGTCAACCCAATTAATCCTAGTTCAGAATATGTTGCACCGATAACATTCTTTGCAAATACTGGTAGAATTGGACCGTGCAATCCATACGAAATACCAATAATTAAACCAGTAATGTTGACTAGTACAAGGACTCTGTTCATTTGTAAGCTGCAACCATTATTGCGCCACCCATAAGATCTTTCTCAAATTCTATTCTTGAGAATTTCTCTAATATCAAACCTTCAAGTTTTTTATTTTTTGGCCATCTCTTGTAGGTTCCATATAACGTTCCAAATTTTAGTCCCAACCTTCCCCCAGCTGCAAATGCAAGAATTGGTAGAATACATCTAAGATAAAATGAAACACCAGCTCTGAAAAACATCTCGTCGGGTTTTCCCAAATCCACTATCACAAACCGCCCATCTTTTTTTAAGACTCTGTGAATTTCAGAGATTGCGATTCTCAAATTAATTGCATCCCTTAGGGAATAACCGCACAACACAGCATCAAATTCTTCATTTTTAAATGGAATGTGTTCAAAAACACCATTTGCCATATCTGGTGGTTCTTCAAAAAGTGTTCCAGTATTTTTCAACATTGGCACTAAAGGATCATAAAGTGTGATTGATATTTTTCCATCAGTTAATCTCATTGCAGTCTTTGACATGTTTCCAAATCCAGAACCTGCATCTAAAATTTTATCACCTGGGAATACTCTGTTTGAAATTCCTCTAGTACGATGCTCCTTATCTTTTCCTAATGAAATAATGGAATTGACCTTGTCATAAACTGGAATTATTTCCAAGAGTACCTGCATAACTTCCCCCCAATAACTTCCTAAGCCCATATGTATCGTCTCTGTATACTTGGTTGAATAAGTTTCAAATCATATATTTTATTCTGGTGTAAACTTTGATGCATTTTTAGAATAACTTTGTAAATCTGTCTCTGAAACTTTTTCAAATATTTTATCTTTAGCTGTAATTTTTGCCATTTTGATATTGTTAATCTCCTCTTTTGATTCTGATTTTAAATTAATTGCTGCAATAGCTAAAGATGCTGCATCCTCTAAACTCAAATCATCTGTGTAGTGTTTTTCTAAAAATTCATTTACATTATCAGCATCTGCGCCAATTGCAACTGCTGCAAATTGGATATATGTGCCACTAGGGTCTGCAACATAGATTGATTCTCCTTTTTGATCAATTCCTGCAATAATCATGGAAACTCCGTTTGGACGTACTCCCCCATACTGTGTAAATTGATGAGCTTGATCTGCTAAATGTTTGGCAACTGTTGCAACTTCAACAGATTCGTCATATGTCATTTTATTTCCTTGTGAGAAGAATCGTGCACCATCCACTTGGACACGTGCATCTGGAATGTATCCTGCTGCTGCAACTCCTATGTGGTGATCTACTTGGAATATTTTTTGAGTAATGTCCTTAGTTTGTAGTGTTCGAGGTTTCTCTTCAACTGCTATAATTACTCCTTTTTTGCTTTTGATCCCTATGGCCAAAGTTCCTCTTTTTACTGTCTCAATGGCATATTCGACTTGGTATATTCTACCATCTGGTGAATACATTGTAGGTGTCATATCATAACCGCGTGATGCCATCATATCATCACGAGTTTATGCCGAGTCAATTTAAGGGTAATTGTTGTCTTTTCTGAACATGGGTAAGATCTGGAAATAGGGTTTTAAGCTAAATTAACAAATTTAATTCAGCAGATATGACCAATCATCTCTTAGAATTTAAAGAGATCATTAGATCAAAGCAAATTCCACAACAGGCAAAGACTGACAAACATACTAGAAAACTTTTGCTTTACTTGTTTACTAGTACTAGAGGTGGTTTTACCCGACTACGAATCATCATTCATCTCTTAGATCATCCATACAATACACACCAGTTGGCAAAAGAACTTGATCTTGACTATAAAGCAGTTCAGCATCATATGAAGGTTTTAGAGAAAAATAACTTGGTCTCAAAAATTGGAGTAAAGTATGGTGCAATTTTTTACTTGTCACACCTACTTGAAACTAATATCGATGCACTAATTGAGGCAATTGACAAATTAGATAGGAAGATGAATTATATCAAGGTCTACATGTAAACTGAATCTGCGATCTAAAATTTCGAACTAAACTTAATATAATATGGCAAGTTTTTTAATTCATCTTGATCAAAAACGATCCTTTTGTAAACGCAACTAAACAAGTCAATGATGCATGTGATATACTAGGAATCAAAGACAAAGAATTGCGTGAATATTTGGCAATGCCAAATAAAGTTTTGAGAGTAAAAATCCCAGTTAAAATGGATGATGGCAGAATTCGAATTTTTACAGGTTTTCGTAGTCAACACAACAATGATAGAGGTCCATACAAAGGTGGCATTCGTTACTTTAATCCTGAAGGTGGAGTCGAATACATGGAACGCGAAGTAATGGCATTATCTTCATGGATGACATGGAAATGTGCAATAGTTGATATTCCACTTGGTGGTGGAAAAGGAGCAATCTATGTTAATCCAAAAACTGAAAAAATTAGTGATGGTGAATTAGAGAGACTAACAAGAGGATTTGCATACAAAATTTCTGAAATCATTGGACCTGAAAAAGACATCCCAGCTCCTGATGTTTACACTACAGGTAAAGAGATGACTCAAATCATGGATACCTTTAGTAAACTAAACGGTAACAAGTATTCTCCAGGTGTGATCACTGGAAAACCAATTTCTATGGGAGGCTCACTTGCAAGAAATGTTGCAACTGGACTAGGTGTAGCATACACTGTTAGAGAGGCTGCAAAGACATTGGAAATTAATTTGGAAGGAGCACTAGTTGTATTACAGGGATTTGGAAATGCATCAACATTTGCAGGAGAGTATCTTGAAAAGATGGGTGCAAAAATAATTGGTGTTAGTGATTCTAAAGGATCTGTTTCAATCCCTCAAGGTGCCAAAGTCAGTGCAATCCTAGAACACAAAGCAAAGAATGGCTCTGTTGTGGGATTTCCTCAAAGCAAAAAAATCTCAACTGAAGAACTACTTACTACCAAATGTGATATTCTAGTTCCAGCTGCACTAGAGAATCAGATTGATGCAAATATTGCAGATAAACTTCAATGTAAAATTCTTGCCGAAGCTGCAAATGGTCCTACACTGCCAGAAGCTGATCCAATTATTTTCAAAAAGAATATTCTAGTCATTCCTGATATCTTGGCAAACTCTGGCGGTGTGTGCATATCGTATCTGGAATGGGTACAAAACAACATGGGGTATTACTGGAGTTTTGATGAGGTGGCAAACAAGATGGAGAAGAATATCACAAAGGGGTTTAAAGACGCTTACACACTAAGCCAAAAGCACAAAATTGACATGAGAAAGGCAACCATGGTTTTGGCAGTTCAAAGGGTTTTAGAGGCTTTTAACCAAAAAGGTATTTGGCCATAATTTAGGTTAGTAGTAGTAGATACGGTTCATAACTTGCTAGTTGCTCGATAAACGTTATCTTTCCTCTTGTAATTATCTGTAATTTTCTTTTAAATGAAAGATCAACTTTTGTCCTTCTTTGCAATAATTCAACAGTTTTTCCAGTTAGCATTTTACCTTTTTTGTCCATGTCAAAAAGAATGACTAGTCTTTCAAATTTTGCGGCATAATCTGTAAAATTAATCATACCTGTAAATCTATGAAATTCTAAAATTTTTCCTGTATAGCCAATTTTTCTTAGTGCATTAGAATCTCGTTTGCCTTCAACTATGACCACACTACTCTCTATGGTGTTTAACTGAAAAATAAAATCCTTCAACTCTAGAATTTCTTGCTCTGATACTAGCATACAATATCTAATTTATTTTAGTATATTAAAACAGAGCATTTTTTATCTCAAATGGTGCATAAACAGTATGAAAACAGAGTTGGAAATTATTCAATATAGAAAAACAATAGAAGAAAGACTAGTAAAAGCTGAATCAATGGATGCCATGAAATACTATCAAGGTGTGCTCAGATCTCTCGAGTGGGTAGTAACAGGACTAGATGTTTAGAAAAATGTCTGATGTACTACTTGTACATAATACCCGAATTGAAGGTTCTGGATATCTAGGTGAACTTTTAGAAAATGATGGATTTCATATAACATCAATACATGCAAAACATGAAAAAATTCCAGAACAGCATTTTTCATTGATTGTGATTTTAGGTGCCCCTGAGAGTGCAAATGATAATTTAGAATATCTAAAGGCTGAGCAAAAACTGATCAAAAATTCTGTGGACCAAAATATTCCTGTACTTGGAATTTGTTTGGGTTCTCAATTGATTGCTAAAACATTTGGTGCTAAAGTGTATGGTGGACCAAAAAAGGAGATTGGGTTTTATCATGATTTAAAAATTTGCAGTAAATCTCCATTTTTTTCTGGCATCAAAAATCCATTTACTGTATTTCATTGGCATGGGGATACCTTTGATTTGCCTGAAAACTCTGTTAGATTAGTCTCATCTAAACATTATCCTAATCAGGCATTTCAATACAAGAGCGCAGTTGGCTTGCAATTCCATTTAGAGGTAAATGAGGCGATGGTAAATTTGTGGCTTGACAAGACTGAATCTCAACTAGAAAAAATACCATACATCGATTCACAAAAAATTCGCTCAGATATAACTGAAAATATTTCAATTGTAAAATCAAATATGAGTAATTTTTACAACAATTTTAAATCTTCATTTAATCTTTGATTAGTTAATGGATTGATACGATCATAAATTATAAAAGTTTGTAAATTAAAAGGTTCTGTCCCATCTTTGGGTGCCAGAAATAAGACATGGAATATAGATTTTATTTCTATTGAAGGTACAACTTTGATATTTACAAATAGATTTTTAAATCATGATATATATGATGCACTAATATTTTCTGGAAAGATTGGTTTTTTGAGGTATGAATCACAACAACAAATTCAAGATGTTTTTCAAAAAATAAAATATCATAATTATTCTCTAAAATATATAGCAGAACTTTGGGTTGGCAATGATATTAATGAAATCCCAAAAAACACTATTCCCCACTATCAACTATTAGCTAGGGATGAAAAACTTTTGTTAAATGAAATTTCAATCATTATGAAAAAATTAAAAGACGAGTTTGAATTTGAAATTCTTACTTAGATGCAGAGTTTGGGCGTCCTTTTGATTTAGTAATTGCTGGATTGTTAATGTGTGGTGCTTCTTGACTACCGCCTAATTGTTTTGATGCATCTGGACTTTTTTGAACTTTTTTAGATGCAGAGTTTGGGCGTCCTTTTGATTTAGTAATTGCTGGATTGTTAATGTGTGGTGCTTCTTGACTACCGCCTAATTGTTTTGATGCATCTGGACTTTTTTGAACTTTTTTAGATGCAGAGTTTGGGCGTCCTTTTGATTTAGTAATTGCTGGATTGTTAATGTGTGGTGCTTCTTGACTACCGCCTAATTGTTTTGATGCATCTGAACTTTTTTGAACTTTTTTAGTATTTTTCTCACTCATACTCTATATTCTGTTGTATGTCATTTAAAGGACAATCTACTTTGAATCTTGATAAAATATCACAATTTATTCAATTTTTTGCGATCAAAAATTCATGAAATTTTGCTAATTGGCGAAAATTAATATAGTTAATTCTAATTTTACCGATAGAACAATGGTATCTGTTAAGAAAATTTTTGAAGAAACTATCCAAACAGATCACAAAGTCATCACTGAGGAATCATCAAAATCTATTCTCAAAACTTATGGAGTCAAAGTTCCACCATACGCACTTGCTACTTCTGTTGCTGATGCAGTAAAACAAGCAAAGAAAATTGGATTTCCCCTTGTTATGAAAGTTGTATCACCACAAATTTTACACAAGACTGATGTGGGTGGCGTCAAAGTTGGAATTGATAACCTCAATGATGTAAAAAAGACATTCAATGACATGTATGGTCGTCTTTCCAAAAAAAAGGGTGTCAAAGTTAAAGGAATTCTCTTAGAAAAGATGGTCCCCAAGGGTGTTGAACTCATTGTAGGCATTCAAAATGATCCCCAGTTTGGTCCAATGATCATGGCTGGATTAGGCGGCGTAATGACTGAGGTCTTTAAGGATGTTGCATTTAGAATGTTACCCATCACCACATCTGATGCAAAATCAATGATAAATGAACTCAAAGGCTCCAAACTTCTCAAAGGCTTCAGAGGTAGTCAACCAATTGATCTTAACATGGTGGCAAAGATGCTAACCCAAATCGGAAAATTGGGTGTTGATAATGCAGACTATATCAACAGTATTGACTTTAATCCTGTAGTTGTTTATCCAAAATCTCACTTTGTAGTTGATGCAAAAATTATTCTAAAGAATCAATTAGCAAAGAATTCAATCTCAAAAGCTAAACCTGTCATTACCTCAATGGAGTCATTTTTTACTCCAAAATCTGTTGCACTAGTTGGTGCATCTGCTACCCCTGGCAAGATTGGCAATTCGGTATTAGATGCACTTGGAAAACAAGATTACAAAGGCAAGGTATACCCAATTAATCCTAAACAAAAATCAATTCTTGGACTCAAATGTTATCCATCATTAGATGCAATACCTGCAAAAGTTGATCTGGTAGTTGTCTGCATTGATCTTTCATTATGTGAGCCAATTATGAAGACTTGTGCAAAGAAAGGAATCCATAATGTTGTAATCGTTTCAGGTGGTGGAAAAGAGCTTGGTGGCAATAGAGCAGATATGGAGGCTAAAGTAAAAGAGCTATCCCTAAAACACAAAATTCGTGTTATTGGCCCTAACTGTATCGGAATGTTTAATGCTGCAAATAGGCTTGATTGTGCATTTCAAGGACAAGAAAGAATGGTGCGTTCAAAATTGGGCAATGTTGCATTTTTCTCACAAAGTGGAACCATGGGAATTAGCATGTTGGAAAGCGCTGATGAGTTTGGATTATCAAAGATGATCAGTTTTGGGAATCGTTCTGATGTTGATGAAGCAGACATGATCTGGTATGCTGCAAACGATCCTCAAACCAAAGTAATTGGATTGTATGTTGAAGGATTCGGTGACGGTAGAAAATTCATCAATACTGCAAAACGTGTAATGAAAGAAAAAAAGAAACCTATTGTTATTTGGAAGAGTGGTAGAACTGCTGCAGGTGCAAAACAAGCTGCATCTCATACAGGCTCACTTGGAGGTTCAAATGCAATGATTATGGGTGCATTTAAACAAGCAGGAGTTATCTCAGTTGATAGTTATCAAGAACTAGTTGGAGTTTTAAAGGCATTAGCATGGCAACCCCCTGCAAAGGGTAATCGTGTTGCCATGACTAGTAACGGTGCTGGCCCAATGATTGGAGGAATTGATCAATTAGAAAGACTAGGTCTTACAATCGCAAAGTTGACCCCAAAAATTGCAAAAAAAATAAAGGATCATTTTCCACCAACTGTTCCCATCCATAACGGCAATCCTGCAGATGTAGGTGGTGGTGCAACTGCTGATGACTATCAATTCGTTATCCAACAATTCCTAGATGAAAACAATGTAGATATTGCCATGCCTTGGTTTGTCTTCCAAGATGATCCGCTTGCAGAAACGATTGTTGATCATCTATCTGATCTCTCAAAGAAAAAAAAGAAACCCATTCTAGCTGGTGGCAATGGAGGTCCATACACTGAAAAAATGATAAAATTGATTGAAAAACATAATGTTCCAGTTTATCAAGATCTTCGAACATGGGTTGCTGCTGCATCTGCATTAGCACAGTGGGGTAAAATCCTTAGAAAATAGAGAACATTTAAGTTCCGTATCTTTTGAGAAATTATAATGTCACTAGTCACCACATCTACAACTGATAATATTTGTATTGTTAAAATTAACAGACCTGACAAACTTAATGCAATGAACACAGATGTTGCAAAAGAGTTGATCAAAACTTTTAACGAATTAAACCACAATGAATCCATCAAGGTCATCATTTTAACTGGTGAGGGAGAAAAGGCATTTTCTGCTGGTGCAGACATTGAATACATGTCAAAAATCTCTGCTGATGAATCAGTTGAATATGCAAAGACAGGTCAGCTTGTTACTGAAACTGTTGAATTGGTTAGACAGCCAACAATTGCAGCAGTTAATGGTTTTGCTTTAGGTGGAGGCTGTGAACTTGCAATGTCTTGTGATATTAGAATAGCAGCAGATACTGCTAGACTGGGTCAACCAGAAGTAACAATTGGCATCCCTCCAGGCTGGGGTGGTACTCAAAGACTAATGAGAATTGTGGGAATAGCAAAGGCAAAAGAGCTTGTTTACACAGGCAAAATGATCAAAGCAGAAGAAGCCAAAGCAATTGGTCTTGTAAACCACATAGTTCCCCTTGCATCATTACAAGAAGAAGCTTTGAAAATGGCTCAACAAATAGCTGCAAACTCTACTATGGGTGTTCAAATGTCCAAAGTTGCAATCAACAAGGGAAGAAATGCAGATCTTGATACTGGTCTTGCAATCGAACTTCTTGCTTGGAGAAACTGCTTTACTCATCCTGACAGAGAAGAACGCATGACAGCATTTGTAAACAAATCTAAAAAATAGTTATTTTACTAATTTACTATTTTATTAATTTAAAAATTTCATTTACTTTATTGTAACTATTCCAACTCTCCATGGATGAAATGAACAATAATAGTTGTATACCCCACTCTCTTCAAATGCAAATTCAAATCTCTCTCCTGTGTTTAGTGGTGGACTGTTAAACACATCACTCACTTTACCAAACTTGTCTTGACTTTGAATATTGTGCGGAACAGAGTCTTCATTTACCCAAGTAACTGTTGTATGTGTCTGTGCTTCTAGATTTAATGGCAAATAAAATCCCTTACTTGAAACATCAAAATTACCATTGGGAATAATTATTGTTGCCTTTACCATATCTGTATTATCTTCTTCATTATACAGTACAATAATTTTTTCATCAATTAAGAATTTGATAGAATTAATAAATTCTGATTCTGATACGAGTCCCTGACCATACCACAATACAGTCTTTTTTACCCATTCTGGAATTAATTCGGCATCTGCTGTACTAGTTGAGATCAATAACATTGAGAATACTATTGTTAAAAGTGATATTTCCACTGATTTATGTTTCATATCCTGAGATGATTTTGGAGGATTTATTAAATATGTATCCCCCCCTCTTTCTCTCCTCTCAATTGATCCCAATTCTAATTTGCAGATGGCATCAGACAAATCTCCACAAGAAATATTAGAAAATTACCTGTAATTGATAATAATGCAAAGTTGTTGGAATAATGACTTACGTGTCTATTCAGACACATCACAAATCATTAAAAATCCTAGTCATACCCTTCCTACATTTCCTTAATACTAGTGTGTCTGGTGGGAAAAGCTTATTATAATTTAATCTCCTTTATGATTTATCATGGAAACTGAGCAAACACAAAAAATGGTCACAGTTACCGCAAAAGCAGCTGAAAAAATTCATGAATTCATGAAAGAAGAAGCAGAATCCCCTGAATACCTTAGAGTTTATGTCCAAGGTGGTGGTTGTTCTGGTTTATCTTATGGAATGGGTTTTGAAAAAACACCAGAAGAAGACGACATTGTCTTGGAAGAAAATGGTGTCAAACTTTTAGTTGATAGCTACAGCGTTGACCATCTACAAGGTGCAAATGTAGACTATATTGAAAGCCTAATGGGATCTGGATTTAAAATCAATAATCCAAATGTTACAAAATCCTGTTCATGCGGTCACTCATTTAGTACAGAATAAACAATCATTATTTTTCATTTTTAGGTTATCTGCTAGCTATGCTGTGTACGATTTCTTAACAAACCTTGTATTTTTAAGACCATTTTTGCAATACCTTATATATCGCTGATAAAAACCCAAATTATGATAATAAAGGAGATGAATAGTTTATGCCTCAATCAGGAATTGTCAAATATCACGTTAAACTTTCCTATGAAGTCGATGGACTCGTTGAACGAGCAGATATAATCGGAGCCATCTTTGGCCAAACAGAAGGACTGTTAGGCCCAGAGATGAATTTGAATGAACTGCAGCGTGTTTCCAAAGTAGGTCGCATCGAAGTCAATGCAAAGTCTACTTCTAACACTACTACAGGTGATGCATTAATCCCAATGAGTACTGACATTGATACTTGTGCATTAATTGCTGCTGGAATTGAGAGTATCGATAAAGTAGGACCATTTGATTGTAAATTTAGATTAGAAACTATTGATGATGTACGAGCTGCAAAGAAAGATGATATTGTAAAACGTGCAAAAGAGATCAAGCAAAAATGGGCAACTAAAACTGTAAGTGAAGGCGAAACTATGTTAAATGATGTTCATCAAGGTGACACTGGAAAATTATCAACATATGGACCATCAAAATTAACATGCAGTTCAGGCGCCTTTGATTCTACTTGGCTGATTCTAGTTGAAGGAAGAGCAGATGTAATCAATCTTCTAAGAGCAGGATATGATAACGTACTTGCAATTGAAGGTGCAAAAATTGATGAATCCATTAAAGAACTGTGTGATGAAAAAGACACTATTGTTGCATTCCTTGATGGTGATAGATCAGGAGGATTTATTCTCAAAGAACTCAAATCTGTTGTTGCCTTGGACTATGAACTTCAAGCAGACACTGGTGTAGAAGTTGAAGAACTAACTCCGACAAGAATTGATGAGATTCTACGACCTGTTGCTGATGAGATTAAAAATGGAAAACCAGCACCTGAACTAAAAAGTGAAGATGATAAACCTGTCGCAGAAATAGCAATCAAAATATTTCCAAATCTCAATGAAACCCTTGAAGCAATTGCATTAGACAGTGATCAAAACCAAGTTTTCAAAGTTCCAATTAGCGAAGTTGTCAGCAAACTATCCTCGCAATCTGGAATCAAATATCTTCTATTGGATGGAATCATTACTCAGAGACTTTTAGAAGGAGCCAAAAATGCTGGTGTTGAATGTGTAATTGGACATAGAGTTGCAAAACTATCAAACTCTGATGGACTAGTACTACGAACATTCAGTGATTTAGGTGTATCTTAGAGAGTATATGACTGAATTAAAAATTCAACATATCTTAACTCTCTCATATCTACTTTCTAAAGGTGCAAAATACAACTATGTCTCTGTTACTACATCTTCATTAGGAAAGAGCATTAAAAAATCACAACAAGCCGTATCAAAGCATCTTCTTGAATTAGATAAAAACCAATTCATTAAAAGAATAATTAGTGGACGAAATATTTCAGTTAAAATTACTCCTAAAGGATACACTGAAATGGTAAAACTATCTTCCATCTTGCAAAAAAGTCTTGATTCTTCACCTTCTCATGTTGAACTAAAAGGTACGTTGGTTTCTGGACTTGGTGAGGGTGCATACTATATGGGATTAAAGGGGTATACAAAACAATTTCAAACTAAAATTGGATATATTCCATATCCTGGAACTCTTAATGTTAGATTGGATCAGAAAATTCATCAAGAAGCGATGCAACAATTTGAAACTTTGAATGGTATCAAAATAAAGAGCTTTTCAGATGGAAAGAGAACTTTTGGTTGGGTCAAATGTTTTGCTGCCAAACTTGACAATTCTACAAACTGTGAATTAATAATTTTAGAGCGTACACATCATGATGACTCTATTATTGAATTAATCTCAAAATCCTGTCTGAGAAAAACTGCAAAACTAAAAGATGGTTCCAAAGTTTCAATTAAAATTCCAATAAATTCCTAAATCCCATGAATGGATTCTCCATATTCCTTTTGAATTTTGGAGCTAGAACTTTCAGGAATTGGAGATTGTAATCTTGCAACTTTTGCATCAAGTTTTATTTTTTTACAGCCCTCGATAATGAATTTTTCTTGATGGATTTGATCATAACCTAATGCGATAATTTGTGGTTTTACATGATTTACAGTTTTGAAAATATTATCTTCTTGTCCAATTAGACAAAGATCTACTATTGATAATGAATTGACTAATTCTTGCCTTTGCTCTTGTGTGTGAAGTGGATTTTTTTTCTTCATTTTTATTGCTGTGTTATCTGTTGCAACTACAACAACTAACACATCTCCTAACTCTTTTGCGGCATTTAATGTGTGAATATGCCCGGGATGAATAATATCAAAAACTCCTCCGGCTAACACTATACATAATAAACTTCTTCCAATCTCTGTAAGGGTATTTCTGTCTTTATTAACAAATTGATTTTTAATTAATTCATCAATCTTTGAATTAATCACACTCTCAGAAAACATTGTTTTTTTCTGGAGTATCTCAAATGCTTCTTTTCCTTGAATTTGACATGCATACATGATAGCTAGCATATTTTTTTCATCTTGTTTCAACATTTTTTCTATTTTTGACCCTCTCTTTAATTCATCGATAAAATTACATCTTTGGATCAAGGCCTTTTGCCAATCTTAATGCATCAATGAGGCCATCGGCATACCCTATACTCAAAATTGCCACTTCGTCTTGGCCAGATTCAAGAAATTTTTCTGCATCTTTGATGTACAATTCTGCATTTTCTAAAATTCCTTGAAATTCTTTCTGACCTTTGTATAATGGATTTATTTCTTCTAGTGCCTCTCTGACCATGGGAACATATTTTTCCATCATCTGGATGGAAATCTTTTTTGTTTTTTCAGTATTGTCAAATGGCTCATCAATACATTGACTCAATATTTTCAAGGCATCTGATTCAGTAAAGTGTAATTTGCCTGGAATGATTACTGTATGTGGAGGCTTGCCAAAGTCAATTTTTTTTAAACTAGATATTTTACCTGAGATAATATTTTGATCTTTAAACCCTATCCTAGATGCAACAACTACATATGTTGATGAACTAATGAGATTTCTTACTTGACCTTTTTCAGTCTCTAAAAGTCCATTTAATGCATCATTAGGATCTAAGAAAAATTTTCTGTCTTGATCGTATTCTAAGAGAAGTACAGTATGATTCCCTTCAATGATATTTTTGTATATTATGTAATATGGAGTTGTTAAAGATTTTATCTCGCTCATTATTGTTGCAATTCTTCCTACTTTGTAAAAGTGTAAACCACACTCTCCTATCATTGAAGTAAGTGATGATGATGCATGAATGGAAAAAGTTTTAATTTTATCTTCAATTGCTCTTACTCTTAACTCAATGTGAGTAGTTGCAATGTAAGGATCTCCATACGCTAATAGTACCACTTTTTTCTTTTTTGCATTTTTTAAAATTTCATTTCCATCTTCTACTAGCCATCTTTTTGCAAGTTTGAATTCTCCATTTGTTGCTCTTTTAATTTTTGTTAAATCTGATTCTCCTATGGGGCTGGTAAATTGCTCTAAATAAACAACATCTGCTTTTGATATAACATCTAATGCTTCAATTGGAATCGATTTGAATCCAGAAATACCAAAACCTACAAACCATAACATTATTGAATATTTTTGTCATACAGTCTTTTTAAATGCTGTAACACCTTTTTGAGAATTTCTATCCCTCTGAGATATTCATCTATGGATACTTTTTCATCAATAGTATGAGCTTCGTGAGGATCTCCTGGACCGTATGTAACCACTGGTATATTCCATTGATTTCCAAGCACATTCATGTCTCCTGTGCCTGTTTTTCTAATTAGGGTTGGTCTTACATTCTCAGTTTCCATGACTCCGAGGGTAAATGCCCTAACTAACGCTGAATCGTGAGGTGCCTCAAAGGGTTCGGTTTCATCAAGAATTGAATAAAATGCCTCTACCTCTCTTTCTTGAGAAATTTCTTTAACAAGTGTAGAAATTTTTTGCTCAATTGTTTTACAATTCATATCTACAGGAATTCTGATATCAAAAGTTGTTTCACATTCTTTTGGGGTGACATTGTGACTTGTTCCTCCTCTCACCTCAGTCATGGTTGCAGTCAATAACATTCCTTTTGTTTTTCCTTCTTGATTTGTCTCTAGTTTTTCTTTGAGTTCTCTTGCAAAAATCATTGATTCTAAAATTGCATTTTTTGATAACCACGGAGCACTTGCATGAGAACTATCTTCAACACTAATTTTTAGATTAATTGCTAATCTTCCTTTGTATGCAATAGTTACTTGTTTGATTCCACTTGGTTCACCAAAAATTGCATAATCTATATCCATTTTTTTTTTCACTAAATTTTTAATTCCAGCCGCATTTCCTTCTTCATCAACTGCTCCAACAAAAATTATTGTTCCATTGTTATTTTGAATTGACGCTGCTGCAAATAGCATTGCCATTAATGGCGCTTTTGCATCTGATGCTCCTCTACCATAAAGGGAATCTCCTTCTTTTCTAACTTTGACCTTGCCTGGAACTACATCCATGTGTCCGCATAGCATAATTCTTGGAGAACCTGAACCTTTCTTTGCTATTACATTTCCAACTTCATCAATTTGAATATCTTCAAAGCCTAAATCATCACATTTGTCAACTAGAAATTCTGCCATTGGTTTTTCACTTAGTGATGGTGTGTACAATCTAAGTGCCTTCTCTAGCATCTTTACGGCAAATCTTGGTGTCACTGTAAAATGAGTATCCAATTCTTACTTTTTTATCCTCATTGCATAATCTAGCATTAAGGAAGGAATATCAACTTTACACACTCTAACTGTGTTTTTGTACTCTGTTGTATTGTTTACTTCATGTACAACTAGTCCTTTCTCATTGCTTTCCATCAAATCTACACCTACAATATCTCCTTGAATTGAATGTTTTGCTTTAATACACATCTCTTCCATTTCTTGTGTAACCTTGCATGGTTCTGCCACTCCTCCTAGTGCCATATTTGTTTTCCAATGTTTAGAGTTTCTATAAATTGCTGCTACTATTTTATCCCCGACCATAACTGCTCTGATGTCTCTTGGAGGTCTTTGTACAAATTCTTCTAAATAATGAATTTGATAAATTGGATACATGTTTTCTCTACTTTCAATAATTCCCTCAGCTGCATCACTATCATTTAGTTTTGAAATTAGTCTTCCCCAACTACCCACTGTTGGTTTTATAATTTTTGGATATCCTTGTGAATTTAATGCATCTAATGCTGCATCTTTTGAAAAGGCGACAGTTACATCTGGTGTTGGAACTTTGAATTTTTTTAGCAACATGTGTGTAAATAATTTGTTTCCTGCAAATATTCCGGTGTTAAGACAATTAATCACTTTAACACCCAACCCTTCAAGGGCTGCAGTTGAGTGTAAATTTCTATAGTAGCTTACACATCTTTGAATAACTATACCATAGTCTTCTGGTTTTTTTTCTAAATCTATTGCCAATTTTTTACAATCTACCATCTGAATGTTGATATTCTTTTTTTCGCCTGCTTTTAGTAGAGCTTTTTCTTCCCAACGGATGGAATCGTAAAGAATGGTAACGTCAGGATTCACTGTCCCCAATCCTCGCCAACCGTTTGGGCTGGCTTTAGATCAAAGCCGTTTGAACCTTTAGCCAATTCAAAACTTGCACCACATTCAGGACATGTTACTATTTCTCCTTCAAGTGCATCACTTGGTATGGAAATATCTGCATCGCATTCCTCACATTTTGACATATTTCTTCTTCATTATCTCTCTTATTTGTCATTAATTATCTTTTTTATCTGATGTCTTGTACTTGTTGTGATGTTCGTCGTCTCGATAACAAACAAGCTCCCTCCCACCTAGTTTACATGATTACTGAATACACAACTATCAAAATCATCCATCTAATTAATGCCAATAGATTTTGCATGTATTTTTAGCGTTTAACTAGTACATTATCTAGTAGTAAAGTTCTTCTTCTATTCGTAGATACTTTTGATTTTAGTGCTGAATTTTATATAGATGCTTTAGATTCTAATTTGTGAATAATTTGGAATCCTCTGTAATCTCTTCATCTGAATGGATATCTCTTAATCAATTCCTTTATGAGATTAAAAAAGTCAACTTTCCATGTGTATCTGTCTACTACCCTTATGGTAAGGGCGATGAGACCATTTCTTTACTAAATGAAAATCAACGAAATGAATCAGCTGAAAAAATTAAATCACAAATCCAAAAAAGAATTCTTCAACTTAAAAAAAATCCAAAATCTGTTGGAAAATTTGCTAAAACCCTTTGTATTTTTGGCTGGATGAATAATAAAAAAATAATAATTAAAGAAATTGGAACATCAAAACAACTTCCGTATATCTACATGTTGAATAAAAAACCATATCTTAAACCATTCAATGATATTTTAAAAACCAATTATGATATTTTACTAGTCACCATTGATCAAAAAACTGCAAGAATACAAAAATTTCATGGCAGTCAAATATTACAAGAATCTAAACTTAAAATTGATTTACAGGGAAGACATAAAAAAGGTGGACAAAGCCAAGGACGATTCTTGCGAGCACGGCAAACAAAAATTCATGTCTTCTTTAAGAAAGTTGCAAATAAAACAAGATTAATGGATTTAAATTCAGAATTAATTTTACTGGGTGGAACAGGTCCGGCAAAAACAGAATTTTTTGATGAACTTGATTCAAAATTAATGGAAAAATGTAGATTTGTAGAAAATTTGTCTTTTTCAACTCCGATTAAAGAAATTAATGAAAAAATTATTCGTCACTTGTATCAACAACGAAGAAAACATGTAGTAGAATTACTTGAAAAATATGAAAAATTATTTAAAAATGGTCTAACAGCTAGAAGAAATAATGTCATCTACAAAGCGTTGGAGATGGGGGCTGTAGATACATTAATTGTGTCTGCAAATTATCATACAAATCCACAATTCAAAAATATTATGAAAATGCTTGAAATTGCAAAAAATACTTCTACGATAATAGAATTTGCTGTTTCTCCTACTATTATTAAAAAATTAGATATACATAATTCTGTTTTGGCTATTCTTAGATATAAAATAAAATAATTCTGTTTTTTAGAAATTTTAATTATTGTATTTTTTCAATAATATCTGTAAACTTCCAAGGTCCACATTCTGCATCTTCTTTATCATTGATGAACAACCCTGTTTTGTTAAGATAGTTTACAATATATGCTGAAAATGGTAATACTCCAGTTGCTCCTGGTGAGTTATAATTCAAAATATGAAATGACATTTTGTTTTCTTTTAATATTACATCTGGTACAAATTTCCCATCCTCATTAATTATCGATGATCTTATTCCTGCTGTTCCTTTCTCAGTAATTTTATTCGAGTCTATTTTTGGCAAGAATTTTTTTACCCTATCTATCATTACTGTTTTTGACATGGATGACTGTATTTCATTAACTGCAAGTTCTTGAAATTGTTTATCAAAAATCGCTTTTCTTGCACTTGAACTTAACATTTCTAGCATTTTTGGAATGACCTTTTTGAGATTTTCTATTGCATCATATCCATATGGACTAAAAACTGGAACAGCATTTGGTCCAATCTCACAGCTACCATCTACTCTTAAAATCCAATGTGGATCTAAAAATGGGTATTCAGGAAATTCTGGAACTGAATATACGCTTGATTTTGTAAGATTGTTGTATTCATTTGGAACTTTCCAATACTCTCCCCTAAAATGCACATCAGTGAATTTTTTTGCCACTCCAACACTATGTGCTATATCTATTGCTTCTCCTCCTGCAGCATTGATTAAAAATTTTGTATAAATTTCGTTTTTATCATTTAGAGTAACCACCCATCTTTCTTTCTCTTTTTTTATTTTTGTAACTCTAGAATTTAGTAAAAATGTTGTACCACCATTTTTGCTGTCATTCATTATTGAATTTGTAAGTAATGAATAATCTGTAGATGCATCTTTGTAAACACATAATGCTGATTCACATTTTATTTCTGGTTCAATTTTTTTTAATTCTTCTTTATTTAATAATTTAAGGTCAATGTCTTTCAAACCATTTTGTTTTCCCCATTTGAGATATTTTTCAAGAACGTTGATTCCTTTTTCATCTAAAGCAACTTCAATAACTCCATCTTTTTTAAATGGCAATTTTTTTAATTTTGCATACATCTCCCACATTTCATAACCATGAAAAGCTGATTTTGCAAACAACTTTTTCTTTTCAGGATTGTATAGATATGGGGCATGAACTTTTCCAGTGTTCCTTCCACTTGTATGAAAAGCGACATTACGAGATTGCTCTATAACTGCCATCTTTTTTGATTTATTAAGTGCTGATAAAAAATATGAAATTGTGGTTCCTAAAATACCTCCGCCGATAATTATAACATCAAAATTTTGTACCAATAACTTTCAATTTTAATATAATTTAGCTGATAATAAATTAAATCTGTGAGAATCAAGATTAATATCTGATAAAATTCCAAATCAAACCATGTTGCCTGATAAATGTTCAGTAACAGAAGAAGGAAAACAGTGTGTAAATCCCCCTGAATTTATTGTGTCTGTTATTTCAGAAAATGATGAGTATATGGTAGGAGTCACCTGTAATAAACACAAGCAAATTGTTTCAGGTAAAATAGGTATTTTACAAAATCAAGGTAAATTGCATAAAGGAAAAATCGGCTTTTCTCCTGTAAAAACAGTTGGAACTGATTGTGTTCATGGTGATGTTGATGATTTTATTCAAATTGAGATGAATCGTTCAAAAAATTGAAATAACTCTGTTTTGAATAATTATCATGCTTTTAAAATTATTATCTGATTTGATAAAAATTGATGATATTTTATTTATCATAAAAAATAATGGTGCCACAAGTGAAATTAAAAGTAACTCTCTTAGTATTAGACAAAAAGACAAATGGATTACTCTTGGTGATAATGACGGTCCTGCGCACATGCACATTAATTCAGAATTGATAAAATATGCTAAATTTGTTCAAGAGGAAAAACCTGATAAAATTAGTTTTAGCATTAGATTCTTTGATGAAAACAACCAACGTGTTCTTGCAGCATTTTTTACAAAAATGTATGATGATTCTAAACAATTAGTTATTCAAAGAAAAAACCTCTTTGAAGAATTGAATCAAAAATTTAATTCTAAAATTGAATTTTAAAAAAAAACCTTGTCTGAAAAAGACAAGGAGAAAAAATGTTATTCTTTAGACTCTTTTTCCTTCTTTTCTTTTTCAGACTGTAGTTTAGCTAATTCTAATTCTTCGTTTGTATGTTTGAATTTTTTCAATCTGATTTTAGCTTGAGATTTAGATATAAAAACTGAACATTTAATGAGATCCCAACTCATGCGTGAAAATCAGTATCCTACTGAATAAATTGGCTTTTTTCCATTAATTCCCAAGTTTAAATTCTTTACAGTTATTTCTGCCATTTTCATTCTTGTTTCTTTAGTTGAACTTCCAATGTGTGGGGCAAGTACAATATTTGATAACTTTACTAACGGATGATTTTTTTTGATTGGCTCTTTATCAAATACATCTAAACCTGCGCCTGAGATGATTTTTTTCTTTAATGCAATGGCAAGATCTTTCTCATTTACCACTTTTCCTCTTGATGTGTTGATCAAAAATGATGTTTTCTTCATTTTTTTAAAAATTTTCATGTCAAATAATTTGTCTGTCTCTTTTGTGTGTGGCACATGTATTGAAAGAAAATCACTTTCAGTGATAAGTTTTTCAAACGTTACATATTTTACATCTAGTGATTTTTCTTTAGATTTTGATACTCGTTTTCTGTTATGGTAAATTATATTCATATCAAATGCCTTTGCTCTTTTAGCTAGTGTACTTCCGATTCTACCTAAACCTAAAATCCCTATTGTTTTTCCTTGCAGGTCTACTCCGAGATAATCAAATGCACCATGGATTTCTTTCCATTTTCCATCTCTGATAATTTTATCTCCTTGAGTTGTTCTTCTTGCAATGTCTAGCAGTAATGAAAATGCAATGTCTGCTGTTGCATCTGTTAAAACTTTTGGTGTGTGTCCAACACGGATTTTCTTTTTTTTCGCACATTTAATATCTATATGATCAAAACCTACACTAAACGTACTAATGACTTTGAGATTTTTAGCTTGGTTCATGAGCTCTTCGTTTATCTCATCATATGGAAAACAGATTAGCCCATCTATCTCCTTAATCTTTGATCGCAATTTTGTTTGTGGAATGGGAATTTTCCCTGAATAAATTTCAATTTGGTATTTTTTTCTCAACTCTTTTAGCGCAAAATCATGCAAAGTTCTTGTAAGAAAGATTTTTTTTTTCACTAGCCTTGATATTTGACTCAAACCATTTATAGGATTTCTTTCTAATTGTTTTATGTCTTCTGAAGTTGAAGAAGAATTTGCCATTTGTGTAGAATGTGGGAATTCGATTGAAAAATGTGTTTGTGTATGTCCGTATTGTGGAGAACGCGATAAATGTGAATGTGCATTGTTTGATGCGGCAACTGGAGGTTGATCATATTGACCACACATATCATTATAGTTCAAAATAGAGGAAATTTGTTATGAGTTCCCTTGATTTTACTTGGTTAATTGGAGGTCCACAAGGTAGTGGCGTAGAGTCTGCTGCAAATATTTTCTCCAAAGTATGTGCCGAAATGGGATATCAAATATTTGGAAAACGAGAATTTTATTCCAACATCAAAGGTGAGCATAGTTATTTTACAGTTCGAGTTGCTGATAAAAAAATTAACTCCAACATTAATGATGTAAATCTTATGGCGTCATTTGATGCTGAAACAATATTTCGTCATTACGATGAAGTAATATCTGATGGAGGAATAATCTATGATTCTGATTTAGAAGAAATTAAAACAGATTCTGTACACACCCTTGATGCTCCATTTAAAGAAAGATTACACAAAGAACTTGAATCAAAAAATAAACCCTTTACTGTAGCAGGTGTTTTAGAAATTGCCAAAGATAACGGTGTAAAACTTTTTCCGATATCTTTTAAATCCATTCTTGAAACTCTATCTGAAGAAACTGAAAATCCTCGTCTAAAGGGATTGATTAGAATGTATAATGTCATTGGTGTGTCCCTGTCTTTAGGGTTGGTTAACATGCCTCCTGATTCCTTACAAAAAACTATTGGATATATCTTTTCAAAAAAACCTGAGATTGCAAAAATAAATCAACAAACTGCAAACTATTCTTACAATTATGCAACAGCAAAATTTGAAAACTTTGATCATGTTTTGTCTGGAATTGAAAAAGAATCTGGAACTATATTGGTTCAAGGTTTTCATGGAACTGCTTTGGGGAAAATGGCATCTGGTTGTAGATTCCAACCTTACTATCCAATAACTCCTGCATCTGATGAATCAGTTTTTCTTGAATCAAATGAAATTTTAGAAATCATTGATGATAGACCGGGTTCTACTGCTGTGATTCAAACAGAAGATGAAATTAGTGCAATGGGTATGGCTATTGGTGGAGCATTAACTGGAACTCGTTCAGCAACATGTACCTCCGGTCCTGGATTTGCATTGATGACTGAAATGTTGGGCTGGGCAGGAATAAATGAGGTTCCAATTGTAATTACCAACTATCAGCGAAGTGGGCCATCCACAGGTCTTCCTACACGACATGGACAGGATGATTTACTCTTTGCAGTGTATGCCGGACATGGTGATTTTCCAAAAATTGTTTATGCATCAGGTGACATTGAAGAGAGTTTCTATGATACTGGTAATTGCTTTAACTATGCCGATATTTTCCAAGTTCCTTTGATTCATCTTATGGATAAATTTCATGCAAGTTCAGTAATCACATGTAAACGATTTGATCCTCAAAAAATTTCCATCAATAGGGGAAAACTCTTGGAAAAAGTAGATGATGGGTATAGACGATTTGAATTTACAGATGATGGTGTATCACCTCGCTCACGATTGGGAATTGATAATGGAATTTTTTGGAATACTGGCGATGAGTCTGATGAGACTGGTCATATCACAGAAGATTCAATTTTACGTGTAAAAATGATGGATAAGAGAATGTCTCGTTTAGATTTAATTTTAAAAATGATTCCTGATGATCAACAAGTAAAATCTTTTGGTGTTAAAGAGCACACTATAATTTCTTGGGGATCTACAAAGGGTCCTATACTTGATGCATTAGAGATGCTCAAAAAAGAAGGAATCTCAATAGGATTTGTTCAACTAAAATTATTACATCCGTTTCCAAGTGACTATGTTAATTTCCTACTACAAGATGTAAAGACGATTATTGATATTGAAGCTAATCATTCAGGACAACTAGGAAAACTTTTCAAACAAAACACCAATCACAACATTGATTACTTTATATTAAAATACACTGGACGAGCTATGACTAGCACTGAAGTTTATGATTCACTTAAGAAAATTGTTCAAAATAAAGCAAACAAACGGGAGGTTTTAATGCATGGCGCTTAAACTAGCTGATTACAAAACAGATGTTCACAATGACTGGTGTCCTGGATGTGGGGATTTTGGAATTGTTAATGCAATCCAAATGGCATTGGCAGAGATGGGGATAGAACGCGATAAAGCTGCAATGTTTTCTGGAATCGGTTGCTCTGGCAAAACTTCTCACTATATCAATACATATGGTGTCCACACGTTACATGGCAGAGTTTTGACATTTGCACAAGGTGCCAAGATTGCAAATCCCCAACTCACTGTTGTTGCAGTAGGTGGAGATGGCGATGGTTTAGGGATTGGTGCCGGACATTTTGTTGCAGCAGGCAGACGAAATGTGGATATGACTTATATTATTTTTGATAATGGAGTTTATGGTTTAACAAAAGGACAGGCATCTCCTACTTTGAAATTGGGAGAAAAAACAAAATCATTACCATCTCCAAATACTAATTCCAATGTCAATCCAATTGGATTGGCAATTGCTAGTGGTTTCACATTTGTAGCTCGTGGATATTCTTATGATGTTAGACATCTTAAAGATTTGATTGTTCAGGCTGTTAATCACAAGGGTCTTTCATTTCTTGATGTGTTACAACCATGTCCAACATACAATGATCTAAACACTAGAGATTGGTATGCAGGTACTGATTTAGTTGATGAGGCTCAAAAAAGACATTCTAGAATTTACAAACTAGAAGAGCATGGTTTTGAACCACTGGTTCATTATGATTCTGAAGTTGAGGTTAATGAGAAATTATCCCAAGCATTAATCAAATCTCTTGAATGGGGAAATAAAATACCTATTGGTATTTTTTATAAAAATGCTCTAATATCTCCATATACTCAAAGAATAAAAGACAAGATTCCAAACTATTTGGAAAATCCTCCTGCTAAACAAAATATTTCAAAAAATGGTCACTCTAATACTGATATTTCAAAAATATTGGATTCTCTAAAAGTCTAGTTTGCTATTTTTTTTATCCATGTATCTTGTATAGAGCTAATTTTCTATATAGTATATGGAACTACCATAATCTATGCCTAGTATTTGTAAATAGAATTTTTTCAATCACTTATCAATGAATACAAAAATATCATTACTGATTTTATTGACTGCACTTACAGCGATCATTACTCCATTATACGCAGATGCAGCAACAACTCCTGATATTCCTGATCCAAATGCAGAATTTACTTTGACAGGAGCTGGTGCAACATTTCCATTCCCTCTCATTGATTTGTGGCGAGTTGAATACAATAATGCCTATGATAATATCAATCTCAATTATCAATCAATTGGAAGTGGTGGTGGAATCAAACAACATATCGAAAAAACTGTAAATTTTGCAGCATCTGATGTCCCTATGAGAGAAAAAGAGAGAGAATTAGCTTCTGGAACATTACACATACCAGAGTCAATTGGGGGTGTAGTGATTGTATATAACATACCTGAAGTTCCAAACAAAGGACTAAAGTTAACTGCTGATGCAGTTACAGGAATCTTTTTGGGAGAGATCACAGAATGGAATAATCCTGTAATAACTGCTGCAAATCCTGGATTAAATCTACCTGATAAAGAAATTGTTGTAGTACACAGATCAGATGGTTCTGGAACCACTTTCATCTTTACAGATTACCTCTCTGTTGTTAGCCCAACTTGGGATGAACTAATAGGTACAGGAAAATCTGTTCCATGGCCTGTAGGTTTAGCTTCTGCAGGCAATGAAGGTGTTGCAACAATTGTAAAATCTACAGAATATTCAATTGGATATGTTGAACTCGCTTATGCATTTCAAACAGGGATGACTTTTGCATCAATTCAAAATGCTGAAAAATCTGCATTTATTGAACCTTCTCTGGATAGTATCTCTGCTGCATCTAGTGGTGTTGCTGATAGTTTACCTGCTGCTAAAGACAGTTGGGAAGGTGTATCACTTGTAAATGCACCCGGTTCTAATTCATACCCTATTGCAAGTTTCACATATTTACTAGTATACGATGATCTAAAACCAGTAACCAAAAACAAAGAACAAGCAAAAGCTGTAATCCATTTAATTAATTGGATGATTACTGATGGTCAAGAATACTCATCAAGTTTATTGTATGTTCCACTAGCTGATAAAGTAACAAAATCTGGACAGCAAGGACTACAACAAATAACATACGATGGAGAAATTCTTTGGGATAAAAATGCCCCCCCACAAGAGAATACACCACCTGAAATGATGGCAATTGATGAGACCAAAGATGGTGGTGGATGTCTAATTGCAACTGCAACATATGGTTCGGAGATGGCACCACAAGTTCAACTGTTAAGAGAAATTCGAGATAATCAACTAATGAATACTGCACCAGGCACATCTTTTATGACTGGATTCAATCAATTGTATTATTCATTTTCTCCACACATTGCTGATATGGAAAGAACAAATCCTGCATTCAAAGAAATGGTAAAAATTGGAATTACTCCCCTGCTATCATCTTTGTCTATAATGGAGTATGCCGAGTCTGACTCTGAGGTTTTAGGCTATGGTATTGGTGTAATAGTAATGAATCTTGGAATGTATTTGGCAGCACCTGCCATCTTGTTTTATGGCTTTACTAAAAAATATCACAGATAACCTATTCAAAGATTTTTTCCCCTAAGATTCTTCAATGACGTTTTGTACTGTTTCATCTATTACAATCTCTGATATGTCTCTTGAATATTCTGCTGTTCGTCTAATGTCTTCTAAAATTAATTTTATTACTGCTGTATTCTCGTGAGGTTTGAGTGAATTCATTAATTTTTTTTCCTTTTCTATTACTTTGCTCACACTTGTTGCAACACTTTCTGCCATTGTATAATCTCTTTTAGAAAGTGCATTAATTGAATTTTCAAAAACAACAAGAGATTCGCTACTAATCTGTTCTATCTCTTTTAGAATTTTTTTCTCTATTGGAGATTTCAAATATTTTACCTTCTTTGCAACAAGTCCTGCATGATCTGCAATTCTTTCAACACATTTTACCACTGTTCTATACCCTAGGCAATCTGAGGGTTTTTCAAGACCAGAATCCAATAAAACTTGAACATTTTCTAATGCTAAATTTAGATTTCTTAGTAGATATAAGCTAAATCTATCTACCTCATCATCCATTTTGATTATTTCTTCTGCATGTTCTGAATCTGTTTCATTTAATGCCTCAATAGCCTCTTCATGCATATTTTTGGCAGTCATGTACATTCTTTTTAATGCAACACTAAATGATAATTGTGCAAGTTGAGTTAGGACCTGCAATGTTATTTTCTCTGAACTTGACTCAATAATCTCTGTTCCCATGAGTGTGCTTCTTACTAAATCCCTGATTGCACTTTTATGTGAACTGGGAATTTCCATTCTGTTTGTTTTGATCTCAATAGTTTTGTATCCTGAAAGATACATTGCAATAATCTTTCTTCTTATCGATTCTTTTGAATCTTTTTTTCCAAAAATTGCTGTGGCATTATTCTTTTTGTTTTCTTCTTCTTGAAATAATGTGATTGAACCGTTACGATTTTTTAGTAATGTGACGTTGGAATTTTTCTTTAATCCCAATTCATCTATCCATGCTTTTGGTAAAGATACTGTATATGTAGAACCTCCAGTTAATTGTAATCGTCTACTCTGTTTTATCTCTGACATCTTGGATTTTGTTAAATTTTTCCTAATATACTGCTTCTTAACATGATCTATATAGATCTAAATCTACCTCATACTCTACATAATTCACGATCCTTTTTTAGATAAGATGCAACTTTTGTTGGAACATGTGGAGAAAAATACTGGTAAACACCGCAAACAGAATATCATCTCTGATAAGATATTCAAGCTAGCTGCTACGATTGCAGGATCATTTGTTCTAGTAGTAATAGCCCTGATGGTTTTTCAGTTAATCTCAGAGTCCTACCCAATTTGGGAATCTGAGGGTCTTGGGTTTATCATTGGTACAGATTGGAATGCAGTTGATGGAAGAGAATCATTTGGAGCATTACCCTACATTGCAGGCACACTTGTTACTGCTGCTTTAGCAATGGTGATTGGTGTTCCTCTTAGCATTGGGATTGCAATGTTCATCTCTGATGCTCCTGCAAAAATTGGCGGTCCTTTAGGATTTTTAGTTGAACTTTTAGCTGCTGTTCCAAGTATAATTTATGGTCTTTGGGGTCTTTTAGTTTTTAGACTTTATTTTCAAGATTGGGTGGAGAAACCTTTGCATAATTTGTTTGGAGATTCGATATTTTTATTTTCAGGAACTCCGTTTGGTCTTGACATCATTACAGCAAGTGTGATTTTAGCCATTATGATAATCCCTACAGTTTCATCTGTATCTCGTGAAATAATGAAAGCAGTTCCTCAACAACAAAGAGAGGCAGCATACATGTTGGGTGCAACAAAATGGGAGATGTTCAAGCTTGCAGTATTTCCATATTCTAAGACTGGATTAATTGGAGCATCGATTCTAGGGCTTGGTAGAGCTGTTGGTGAAACAATGGCAGTTACAATGTTAATTGGTAATGCAACTGGTATTGCAGCATTTCCATCATCATTTTTCAAACCAAGTCAAACAATGTCTAGTATTATTGCAAATGAATTTGTTGAAGCGTCTCCTGCGTCTTTACATCTTCCAGCTTTAATCGGAGTTGCATTGGTTCTTTTACTTATTGCAATTGTAATTAATGTCGTAGCTCATATACTAGTAACTAGGATGATGAAAGTAAAAGAGGGGGCAATTAACAATTGAGCACTAGTCATGAAAAAAGGCAAGAGTATCGGGCTTTGTTTAAAAATAATGTAAAGAAGAGGTTGCTTGTTGATAAACTAGTCCACATCGTAATATTTGCATTTGTTATAATTGCAATCATCCCCCTTGGCAGTATACTTGTCGAAGTTTTCAAAAATGGCATCACTGCAATAAGTTATGAGTTTTTAACTGCAACTCCTGGCTCAATTGGTTCTGGTGATGGTGGTATTGGTCCTGCAATTCAGGGTACTCTGATAATAGTTGGGCTTGCAAGCTTGATTGGTGTTCCCATTGGAGTCATGTCTGGGATATTCCTCTCTGAATACGGTGATAATAGGCTGGCAAGAAATGTTAGATTTTTCAATGATGTGTTTATGGAATTCCCATCTATAGTTCTTGGAATATTTGCATTTTTAGTAATAGTACTAATTCTTGGTCATTTTTCAGTATGGGCAGGTGCATTTGCCTTAGCTTTGATCATGTTTCCAATTATTGCAAGAACTACTGAGGAATCTCTAAAAATGGTTCCTGTAACTTATCGTGAGGCAGGAACTGCTTTGGGTTTGAAAAAATGGGTTATCACTTTTAAAATTGTACTCTCTGCTGCAAAAGGTGGCATGATTACTGGAATTTTACTTGCTGTTTCAAGAATAGGTGGCGAAACTGCTCCTTTGATAATGACTATTCTTGGAAGTAGCCAATTCTTTAGTGGTCTAGATGTTCCGATGGATGCATTACCTCTGAGAATTTGGAGGTTGTCTTTGTTACCTTATGAGAGTTCACAGTTGCAGGGCTGGGGAGCTGCACTAGTTTTGATATTTATCATCATCGGGATTAATTTAGCTATTCGATACTATTTTGGAAATGGCAATACAGTGATAAGGAGATTAATTAAACAGGGAGTAACTGCTAAGAAATGACTACATTGAGTACACCTGAACAACAAAAAATTATCAAATCTACTGATTCACTAGTCCCTGACTCTACACCTCATGCAGCAAAAAAATTTAAAATGATTGCAGAAAATGTCACCGTCCATTATGGTGATACGATGGGTGTGAAAAATGTCACAATGAAATTTCCAGAAAAATCTGTCACTGCTTTGATTGGTCCATCTGGATGTGGAAAGACAACTTTTCTTAGATGTCTTAACAGAATGCATGATATGACAAAAAATGCCAAAGTTGAAGGCAAAGTGATGATTGATGAGATTAATCTTTATGATAAATCAATAGACCCCATTTATCATAGAAGAAAAGTTGGCATGGTTTTTCAAAAACCCAATCCGTTTCCAACAATGTCTATTTATGATAACGTTACTGCTGGTCTTAAACTAAATGGAGTAAAAGACAAAAGAATTTTAGATGAAATTGTAGAAGATACGCTCAAAATGGCATATCTTTGGGATGAGGTAAAAAATGATTTGAAAAAATCTGCAATTGAATTATCTGGCGGTCAACAACAAAGGCTTTGCATTGCTAGAGCATTGGCAATTCAGCCTGAGGTTTTACTGATGGATGAGCCAGCATCTGCCTTAGATCCAATTGCAACGCAGAAAATTGAAGAAACAATTACAGAACTAAAAAAAGACTATACCATAATAATAGTAACTCATAACATGCAACAAGCAGTTAGAGTTTCAGATTATACTGGATTTATGTATCTTGGAGAATTAATCGAGTTTAGAGAAACAAAGAAACTATTCACTGATCCAAAAAATGAATTGACTGCAAAATATGTTCAGGGACAATTCGGATAATGGCTAGACTAATTGATCCATCCCTTGAAAAATTATCTATAATAATGTCTACTATGGGAGATATGGCAAGTGAGTGTGTCTCACTAGCTGTTGATTCATATCTTGATGGAAAAAATACTACTGAACAGGTTTACGAACTATCTGATTCAATTCGTAACAAGTATTTTGAAGTTGAAGATTTGATTTTTGATATGCTATTAAAATACCAACCCGTTGCAGATGATTTTAGAATGATTCGTTCCTCGACTGAGATATCTTACGCATTTTCAAGATTTGGGAGATATGCATATGATATAACTCAGGTGAGGGATTTGTTTGGAGATATCTCTGAATGTACTAATGAGCCTCTCATTGAAATTACAAAAAAAGTGAAACACATGATAAAAGAAGCTGTTTTATCATTTGCAGAACTAGATGTTCGAAGAGCTGTAAAAATACAAGAAGATGAGGCATTCATAGATAGAATCTATAAACAACGATTACCACAACTGATAAAATCTAATAATACTAAATGTGCTCTAGCTGAGGCATTGCTCTTGCGTTATCTTGAAAGAATTGGAGATCACGCTGTATTCATGAGTGATGCTATCAACTATATCGTAACAGGAAAACACAAACCAAGTGAAAAGAGAATTGCATCTCATACTAAACCTTCATAGTTAACTCATTACACCTGTTTTTCTCCTCAATTTGGTTTTCAGGGTGAATCTACGTTTGAATCAAACCTAACAAGTTATAGGCAAGTTTTACACAATACTATTTTACATTTGAATATTAATGAAGCAAATAAAATATTTAGAAAATCTATCATAAAGGGTTTCTTTGAACCCCAATTGATCAATCTAGATTTTCAAAAATCATCTCTTAAACATCCCTCTATCAACGATGATGGTCTTATGCAGTCAGACCTGCTCCACATATTTTTTGATATAGAAACTGGCTCTGATTATCATGATGGTGATGAGTGGTTTATTGCAGAGTTGTTGTTTCCTCATGATGTAAAGCTTCCTGATAATTTGAAAGGGCCAGATTACTTTACCACCTTGTCTGTTGATGAGAATAAAACTTATTGGCATCATCGTGAATTAATTCGTTTCAAATATGGAAAATCAAAAAAACTTGTTGATGCTTTAGAGTTTTTGGAATCAAAGTACAAAGAACTGCATGGATTGTTAGAACCTTTACAAAAAGATCTTAAATAATCTCACTCCATGAATCTCCTCTAAATGTATATTTTTTATTTTCAGATAAAGCTGTATCTAGACGCCATCTGATTAATTCTGAATCAAATTTGTATGTGATTTTAGAAATATCTGATGGCATCTTTTTTGGATCTAAATGGTATGGTAATAATTCTAAAACAAAATCAATTTTTTCTAATGCATTATCAAACCATTGTCTATCCTCTGTGTCTATGGTAAAGACAATTTTTGGATTTCCAGAAAAATTGATTACAATTTTTAAAGCATTTCCGCTACCTCTCCTTCTCTTCATTTCTTTGAAAACTGCTTTGATTTTTTCCCAACGTTTGAAATCAAACCACTGGAAAAATTCTGCATTAAATTGAAGTGGGATATCCATATCTAAGAAACTTACAAAATTTTCATCATCTGCTTCTATCTCATTTTGAATTATGGTAAAATGCGAATTTAGAAATCCATATAACACCTCAATTTCCCAGGGGGAGATTCCATAGTACCGTAATGTCGTTTTTACATTCTCTGACAATGATTTAAAATCACAAAAATCGTAATTAAAGCTTCAATTTTACCTATTAGTAACATATTTGCTTTAATTAAAATTATATGGAATAAGATACAACCGCCTATATGAAGAAAGAATTTGTAGTGAAAAGCATCGATTCTGCACCTGATAGTGCACCATACGTTGTAGTTTCATTATCTTCTCTAAAAGATCTAAAAGAAGGAACTCAAAGCCAACCCCCTGCTTTTGGTTCTCCAAAGGTGATGGGATTTTCAAACATGAATGACATGATGAAAGACTTGAACAAAATGATGTCTGGTATGGGTGGAACAGGAATGCAATCTGGTCTCACTCAACTAAAACTTGAAATGCATGAATACAAAGAACTGGGTCTCTCAGTTGGAGATAAGGTCTTTTTAGAATTAACAAAGGATGAAACTCTAGGCATTTAACCAGTTAGATCGTGTTAAAGTATTTCCAACCGTATAACAAAACTATGGTACCAATAACAAATAACATTGGTTTCCATGCAAATACTGGAATGCTTGGTGTTGCAAGTTTCACTTTGTAATTATCTACTATGGCATGTACATTTTTTTTAATTTTATCATGCCAAATATTGTAATCTACTTGATATTTTTTTAAAATTTCTTCTACTTCATAAACTACTGATGTTCTTTGAGAAGACAAATGCTGTAGATAATCTCTTGAAACTTCTACTTCTGCATGAATTCCAATCAGTCCTTTTTTCAAATCAACCATCCTAACATGCATTTCCCAAGGTTTTTTTAATTTTAAATTTAGACCATTTCCAATTTGGTGTGGTTGCTTGTGTTCAAGTTTCACTTTGGTGAATCCTTCTGCTGTAAAGATTTTTGTCAATTCTTCAAAACTTTTCTTAACTACAATGTGGAGTTGTTCTACGCCATCTTTATTATCAACATTAATCTTGTGTTTTATTCCATCAAAGAATGACACTGTTTTGGGATATGTGGTAAGATACTCCATTATGTGTTTGAATAAATTGCTCTATTTAAACAAAGCACGATTTCAGTTAGGTTTTTGGAGAGAGTCCTCGCACGTAAACACATTGATCTGGTGAAATTGCCATCTCTGATGGATTTATCTTTCTATCTGTGAGGATTGCCTCTGAATTTCTAATTATTGCACATGGTTTTGATTCTGCACCTTCACCCATTTTGTGATTTGCAATTGTAGCTAGATTATCTACAACTGCTTGAAATGTAACTTTTAATGGATTTCCATCTAGATCTTTTTTTGCTCTCATATCCAAGACTGGTTCTATTCCTGCACAAGATACTGCAACACCTGATGTACCAATTCTTGCCGGCATTAGTCTACTATCTACAAGGATTACTCCTACATGAATGGAGAATTTTAAGAAAATTTTTCTACGAATTTGTTCTGCAGTAAGATATGGGTTTGTTGGGTATAGTATAGCTAAACCATTTTTTGCATTTGATTTATCGATTCCTGCATTTGGTGCCATGATATTATCAGCCGATGTAATTACAAATCCATTAATACCTCCAAAATTTTTATCTGATTCTCTGATTATTATTTCTGCCATTTCTGGTTTTAATTGATATTGCTTTGATAATTTTTTTCCTTCTTTAGATGGTATGATTTTCTGCAAATCTACTATTCTTCCTTGTGAGTTTGAGATGTATTTTGTAGAAATTACTAAAACATCTCCTTGCTCCAAACATTCTTTGTTATTTTCTAGTGTTTTTAGTAATGTTTTAAAAACATCAAATTTTCCATCCATTCTTTCTGCTAAAAGCGGAAAAACTGTTAATTGCACAATTTGGTATTCTCTCTTTTCTTTTTTATTGTTGTGAATAATTCAAATTTGTATCACATTTACCATAAAGCAAAAAAAAAAACAGATAAAATTTAGATATATTGATGCAAAAATTGCCAAAGATCTCCAGTCTACAAAAATGATTGTGTGTAAAGAGAGGTGAAAAAAAGAATAGTTTTTAATCATTTGCCCCTTTTCCTGATTCTTTGAGAAATTGCCCAGTTAAGGGTTGATTTCTATGTTAAATAGTCTTGATACTAGAAAATTAAAAAGATTTAGTTTTAGATTGGATTCTGAAAAGCTTTTAATCTATGAAAAAAGCTTTTTTGATTATGAATATTGTTGAAAAGATTCTTGCTCGTGGTGCAGGAAAATCTTCAGTTGCCCCCGATGATGTGGTTTTTGCCAAAGTAGACAAGGTCATGATGCATGATGTCTCCGGACCTGGAGTCATTAAGGTATTTGACAAATTAAAGAAACAAGGAATTTCAGTAGATAAATTATGGGATTCAAGTAAAGTTTGGGTGGCAGAAGACCACTTTGTTCCATCGGCTGAAAAAATATCTGCTGAAAATATTGTAAAATTATCAAACTTTACCAAACACTATGGAATTGAAAAACATTTCAAGTATGGGATGGGTCAGTATGGAATTTGCCATACAATATCCCATGAAGAAGCAATGGTGATGCCCGGTGATGTTTATGTTGGTGGAGATTCTCATACCAACACAACTGGCGCATTAGGTGCATTTGCTTGCGGTTTGGGACATACAGATATTGCATATGTTTTACTTTATGGACAAATTTGGTTCAAGGTTCCTGAAACTTACTACTTTAAGATAAATGGAAAATTACCTGAACATGTGATGGCCAAAGACTTGATTTTAAAAATTATTGGAGATATTGGAACTGATGGTGCTGCATATCAAACAATGCAGTTTGGTGGCAGTGGTATTGATGAAATGTCAGTTGAGAGTAGACTTACCTTATGTAACATGACAACAGAAGCTGGTGCAAAAAATGGCATTGTTGAACCTGACCAAAAAGTAATTGACTATCTTACTCAAAGAGGCGCAACTAACATGAGTTTGATAAAAGGTGATGATGATGCTACATACTCTAAGATTTTTGAATATGAAAGTTCTGAGATGGAACCTATTGTAGCAAAACCATTCTCTCCTGAAAACACATGTGTTGTAAGAGAATCCCCATCTGTTGAATTAGATAAATCATACATCGGTTCTTGTACTGGAGCAAAATACGAAGATTTGGAGGCAGTAGCAAGAATCCTTAAAGGAAGAAAAGTAAAGATTCGAACAGAAATTTTACCTGCAGCAATTTCAATTTATCGACGAGCAATGGAGAATGGATTGTTGAAAATTTTCCTAGATGCTGGTGTTACAGTTGGACCGCCGACTTGTGGCGCTTGTTGTGGAGCACACATGGGAGTTTTAGCAAAAGATGAAATTTGTATTAGTACCACAAATAGGAACTTTCCTGGTAGAATGGGTCATGTAGAGTCTCAAACATATCTTTCATCTCCCCTAGTAGCAGCAGCTTCTGCTGTAACTGGGAAAATCACAGACCCGAGGGATTTGTAATGAGAGGCAACGTCATCAAATATGCTAGAGATAATATTGACACTGATGTCATCATTCCTGGCACATATCTGAAAATACATGATTATGCAGAACTTGCAACACATGCAATGGAGGGATTGGATCCTGATTTTCACTCCAAAGTAAAAGAAGGTGATTTTATTTTATCTGGCAAAAATTTTGGTTGTGGTTCTTCACGTGAGCACGCTCCAATTGCTTTGGCTCATTCTGGAATCAAGGCTGTACTTGCATTGTCTTTTGCAAGAATTTTTTATCGAAATGCAGTAGATGGGGCATTTTTGTTACCAGTTCAAATAGAGCAGGATGCATATGATGGAATTTCAGAAAGTGATGAAATAGAAATCAATGTATCTAAAAATGAGATTAAAAATATTACAAAAAATCAAACATACAAAATGAAACCCTTTTCAGAAATTATTGGAAAAATAATTGCAGCAGGTGGACTCTTCAAATATAAACCGGATCAGGATTAAAATGGGAAAAACCCTTTTTGAGAAAATCTGGGAGTCCCACATTGTTGTTGAAAAACAAAACAATCCAACATTAATCTACATAGATAGACACTTGGTTCATGAAGTAACCTCTCCACAAGCTTTTGAAGGATTGCGTATCAATAACAGAAAAGTCCGACGACCTGATCTTACCATTGCTACAATGGATCATAATGTTCCAACAACAAACCGCTCCCTTCCAATTTTAGACCAAACCTCGTCGGTTCAAATTAAAACCCTTGAAAAAAACTGTAAAGATTTTGGAATAAAATTATTTGATGTTAATAGTCCCAATCAAGGAATTGTTCATGTAATTGGCCCTCAACTAGGAATTACTCTACCTGGTGCCACTATTGTTTGCGGTGACAGCCACACATCTACTCACGGTGCTTTTGGAGCACTAGCTTTAGGCATCGGAACTAGTGATGTGGAGCATGTTTTAGCATCTCAAACTATGTGGCTAGAGAAACCAAAACCTTTCCAAATCAAAGTAGAAGGAAAGCGAAAAAACCCTAATGCTGTAACTGCAAAAGATATTGTTTTATCAATTATCAAAAATATTGGGACAAATGGAGGAAATGGCACTGTAATTGAATATTGTGGTGAGGGCATCACTGACCTCTCTATGGAGCAGCGAATGACTGTTTGTAACATGTCTATAGAGGCAGGAGCTCGTGCAGGTCTGATAGCTCCTGATGAGAAGACCTTTGATTATTTACGAGATAGAGAATACACCCCAAAAAATTACGAGTCATTAATTGATTCTTGGAAGGAGAATCTAAAAACTGACAGTGATGCAAACTTTGAGAAAGAATTTACTTTACACATTGATAATATTGCTCCACAAGTAAGTTGGGGAACAAATCCTGGCATGACCTGTGATGTTACAGATTCCATCCCATCCCCTGATGAATTCTCTAATGGTGATTCAAATCAAAAAAAGGGAGCTGAGAAAGCACTTGAATATATGGCTCTAGAATCTGGAACTCTAATTGAGGATATCAAAATAGATAGAGTCTTTATTGGTTCATGTACCAATGCTAGATTAGAAGATCTCATTGCAGCATCCAAAGTAATCAAAGGACAAAAAATTTCTCCACACATTCAAGCAATGGTAGTTCCCGGCTCTCAAATGGTAAAAAAACAAGCCGAAGAGATGGGACTAGATAAAATTTTCATTAATGCAAATTTTGAATGGAGAGAATCTGGTTGTAGTATGTGCCTTGGAATGAATCCTGATATTTTATCCCCTGGAGAGAGATGTGCAAGTACATCAAATAGAAACTTTGAAGGCAGACAAGGTACTGGAGGAAGAACTCATTTGGTTAGTCCTGTGATGGCAGCAGCTGCTGCAATCCATGGACATTTTGTAGACGTAAGGAAGATGGATTTGAATTAAGATGGATTCTTTTAAAAAAGTAACTAGTATTGCCACTCCTCTTGATAAAGTAAATGTGGATACTGATCAAATTATTCCAAAACAATTCTTAAAACTGGTTCAAAAATCTGGATTTGGAAAATTTCTATTTTTTAATTGGAGATATGACAAGCAGAAAGACAAAAAGTCTGATTTTGTCTTAAATAATCCAAAATATGAAAATTCCCAAATTCTTGTGGCAGGAGACAATTTTGGCTGTGGTTCTAGTCGTGAACATGCTGTTTGGGCATTACTTGATTATGGGTTTGCTGTAATTATTGCCCCCTCCTTTGCAGATATCTTTTTTAGTAATTGTTTGAAAAACGGAGTTTTACCAATTGTGCTGGAGCAAAAAATTGTGGAAAAATTGTTATTAGAAACTGATGTTATTGAGGTGGATTTAGAAAATCAAACCATTAAAACATCATCAAGCAAAATATCCTTCAAGATTGATTCATACAAGAAAAAAATTCTTTTAGAAGGGTTGGATGATATTGCACTCACATTCCAACACGAAGATAAAATTTCAGAGTTTGAAAAACACTCTAAAGTCCCATCTGTTTTATAATCTTCTTTACTGTTTTCTCATTTCTCTCTAATGTCATTGGAGATTCTGCATCTATCCATTCTTTCTCACCAATATCAAAGGCACTAATTTTTCCTTCCTTTGATAGATCTTGCAAAATATCAAATGAGAGATTAATTTCTTTTTGTTTTTGCTTTGTTTTTATCTTTTTGATAATATCTTTCCCTAGAATGTATATTCCCAAACATTCTGATAGCTGTAATTTTACTATTGGTTTTTCTTTGAATTCTTTTATGATTCCGTTTTTAACTGTTGCAAATCCTGTCTCTTCTTTTCTTTTGGTTCTAGTTGCAATGCATGCCAAACTTTTCTTTTCTTTGAAAAACTTTCTCATCTCTCCAATATCTATTGCGCATAAATTATCTACAAACCATAATACAAACTCTGATTCGTCTTTAAGCTTATTTGCAATGTGTAATAGATCTCCCCCAGTTCCACTTTGTGAATCTTGGATGAATGTAATATTTTTTTGATTTCCATAATAGTTTTTGATTTGTCCCCCCAACCCATTAAAATCTGATATGATTATTATCTCATCAATAAAATTAAATGATTTTAGATATTTCACAATATAACCTATCAATGGCTTTCCATTAATTGGAGTCATTGCTTTTGGAAAATATTCAGTATATGGTTTGCCTCTAGTTCCTTTGCCTCCTGCAAGAATTACAGCCTTCACAGCCTAACGGTACGATTTCTGCTTTCTTCTTCTTGCACCAGGTCCGCCAAACTTTTTTGGTTCTTTTCTTCTGGCATCGCCACTGACTAGATATTTATCAAAATCAGTGATTCGTTTTCTAAGGTCTTCTCTAGTTGATTTTGGGAAAGGGTGATTTTTTGGCTCTTTTTTAGATTTTGTCCATCCTGTTAATGCTCTTGAAATTCCTGTTGCTATTGCACTTGCTTGACCCATGTATCCTCCACCTCTCACTCTTACAGAAATATCAATTTTATCCCTCAAGTCTCCTGTAATTTCTAATGGTGCTAGAATCACTTCACGAGCAGTTTCTTGTGGAATCATCTCTACTGGAACATTGTTAATTCTGATTTTGCCTTTTCCTTTAGTGATGTAAACATGTGCACTAGCTGTTTTTCTTGTTGCAAAATAAATTTCAATTTTTGGAGTTGTCATCTAGTCCACCCTATCACTTTGCACAATTCTCCTAATGCGGTATAGTTTGATGGAGCCTTTCTAATTTTTGCTTTTTCAAATTGAATTTTTTGAATTGATTTAATCTCTTTAGGTGAGCCAATGTATGTTCTTAGTCTTTGATGTGCTGTCTTACCTGATGGTTTTCTATCATATGGCAGCATTTGACGAATCATTTTTGCCATTAATGTGTCTGGTCTTCTGTAATGGACTGGTCCATGTTTATAGTTGATGATACTGTTAATTTCTAAAAATTCTCTATACTCTTTAATCTGGTTACTTCTGCTTCCACTCATCATAATTTTTTCGCAATTCACAACTGATACTCTGTTTCCTTGCATTAGTAATTTTGCAACATTTGATGCTAGTCTTCCAGCAATATGATCAGTTGCATCTACGACAATTGGTCTGTCTGTTAGTACAACTGTAACTTGTTTAGTTACTCCACTAGGCTTGTTAATTCTTCCATTAGCCAAGTAGAACTACTCCTTTACCAGTTGGGTTTTCTTCAACCAAGTCTAAATGATTGATTAGTTTTCCGCCATTTTCAATAATTTTGCTTGCAGCAGAATTTGAGATTGAAAAAGAGAATAATGTAATTTTATGAGAAATTTTACCTGTTCCTAAAACTTTACCTGGAAATACCACAATGTCATTTTCTTTAGTTAGTTGATTGATTCTATTCACATTTAGATCCCTTCTGGCAATAGATGGTTTTAATGCATATTCTGCTAATTTGGCCCAAATTGGAGCATCATTTTTAGTAGATGCTTTCTTTAGATCTCTTGCCATACGTATGACGACTTGACTAGTCATGTGAATAATGCAGTCTGAAACCCAAATATAATGTCTATGTTTGAACTTGATCAATCATCTCTTTAAATTGACTGATTCTATTACTAACCTCGTCTACTCCTGAAATAATGATCTGTTCTGGATCGAGTGCTCCAGTTGATTCAACAGTTAAAACTTTGGTATCTTCTTTATCTGTATCTGTAAGGGTTGAAATATTTGCAGAATTCCATTTTGCGTGCTTTGTTCCACGCCCTAATCTGGCATAGCACTCTATTTTGATTCTTTGACCCGGTGCTAACTGGACAATTGGAATTTTATCCGAAGTCGGTTTAATCGAATCATCTTCTGAGGATAACTCATTTGAGAGAATAGTTCTTGTAGTATCAGAGTCTCCTGAATCTAAAACTAACATTACCTTACAGTTTGAGCATCCTGTCTCACTTTGACAATCGCATTTTGATGGCTCGTTGAATCTGGCCAAATCTGTAGTTATTGGGACTAGTCCTAATCTGTGTGCCAAGCCTTCATCTTGTAGTACTGATGAATTTTCAATAATGTCTACTGTATCTATTGCAAAAACTGGAACTCCATTAAGACATACACGTCTAAGCGCATTTGCATACTGTAATGGAATACCTTTAAGTTTTACAGATATTTTTTGATTATCTTTATTAATTATCTCCAAGGACGACAAATCTTGAAGAAAATCTTCAAGATCCACATAAAAATCTAGCTGGTTTTGCGTATAGATAAATAGTAAATCTGTATTACTGTTATTGAAGTGGTTGATGTAACATTAGTAAAATACTCTTTTGAGGGGGAAAAATTTGAGATTATGGTAAAACCCGATCCTGCCTTAGATTACAAATTGGGTAGAAAAAAAGATATTTCAGCAGTATTGGTATCTGATGAAATTTACACTGATTCTGGAAAGGGCACCAGACCGTCTTCTGAGAAATTGCTCAAAGCATTCAAAACTGAAGATCAAACTGAAATTGCTCAGCTTATCCTTGAGAAAGGTGATCTAAATCTCACCACTGATCAAAGAAGAAAAATGGTAGAAGAGAAGAAAAAACAGGTTGTCACATATATTGCTAAAACCTACGTGGATCCCAAATCCCATCTGCCTCACCCTCCTCTAAGAATTGAGCAGGCTATGAAAGATGGACGAGTTTTCGTTGATCCTCAAAAAAGTGTCGATGAGCAGGTTAAAGATATTGTTGAAAAACTACGTTCTATAATTGCACTAAAAACAGAAAGTCTACAGTTGGAAATTATAATTCCAGCACAGTTTGCATCGCAATCATATGCAGTGTTAAAGTCTGTGGGTTCTTTAAACTCTGAGCAATGGCAAAGCAACGGTTCGCTAAAAGCAATACTTGAAATACCCGCAGCAGCAAGACCAAATGTGATAGACAGACTAGGTTCTATAACTAAGGGGTCTGCCTCAGTTGAGGTAATCCCATAATGGATAATAAGAGAAAATACGTTATTCCAGGTGACGTTATAACTACAGGACCGTTTAGACCTGAACAAAATGTTGTTTTACAAGATGATAAGATAATCTCTACTGCCATAGGCATCTCTGAAATTTATGATGATTCTGTTAGAGTCATTCCGTTAACTGGAAAATATATCCCTAAAATTGATGATCTGGTAATTGGCAAAGTAATCTCTCATACCTCTTTATCTTGGGAGTTGGATATCAACTCGTGCTATGTTGGATTCTTACCTGCACAAGATGTTTTTGGACGTGATTTCTCTGCTCACGCTGATGAACTTGCATCAAAGCTAAAATCCGGCGATCTAGTGGCAGCAAGAATAGCTAATTTTGATAGAACTCGTGATCCGTTAATCACCATCTCTGATAGAGATTTAGGCCAAATCGACTCTGGTGTTCTAGTGAAAATTTCCCCAAGCAAGGTTCCACGCCTAATTGGAAAGAGAGGCAGCATGATCCAAATGATAGAAATGGCTACAAATGCTGCAATTACTATTGGTCAGAATGGCTGGGTGGTCGTTTCTTGTGAATCTCCCGAGGGATTATTAAAGGCTAAAAAAGCAATTGAAATGATTAATAAAAAAGCACACGTTGCTAATTTGACTGATCAAGTGAAAGAAATGTTAGAAATAAAGGATGATGAAAAATAATGGGCGGACGAGACGCAACAATGGTCCTATTGGACGAGAATGGTATTCGTTGTGATGGTCGTAAAATTGATCAACCACGACGAATTATGATCAGAGCCGGTGGACTAAAAAATGCTGATGGTTCTGCCTACATTGAATTTGGTGATAACAAAATTCTCGTTGGAGTTTTTGGTCCAAGAGATGTGCATCCAAAACACATGTCAAATACTGATACTGGAATTTTACGCGTTAGATATCATATGGAACCATTCTCAGTTACTGAAAGAAAAAATCCTGCACCTTCAAGACGAGAGATTGAAATCTCCAAAGTAATCAAAGAAGCCTTGGAACCTGCTGTGATGCTTGAAAAATTCCCAAGAACTGCAGTTGATGTATTTATCGAAGTGTTACAAGCAGATGGTGGCACTCGTTGTGCTGCACTTACTGCTGCATCTGTTGCACTAGCTGATGCTGGAATACCAATGAGGGATATGGTTGCAGCAATTGCTGCTGGTAAAGTTGCAGATACTATTGTTCTTGATGTTAATAATGAAGAAGACCAAGCAGGTCAGGCAGATATGCCAATTGGTTACATGCCGGGTCTTGAAAAAATTACACTATTACAATTAGATGGAGTTTTGACTCCTGAGGAATACAAGAAATGTGTTGATGTCGGAGTACAGGGTTGTAAGGCCGTTTATGAATTACAAAAGAAAGCACTCACTGACAAATACTTTGGAAAAGGAGAAGGTGGAGATTAAAATTGACTTCTATCTCTGTCATTGATGAGTTAAAAAAAGCACAAATCCTTGAATTGCTAGAACAAGGAAAACGTGTTGACGGACGTGCACTAGATGAATCACGTGAGATTGTTATTGAGACTAATGCGATTCCTAAAGCAAACGGTTCAGCAAGAGTTCGTCTTGGTGAAACTGAGGTAATCTGTGGAGTAAAGATTCAACCTGACAGACCTTTCCCAGATACTGGTGATAAGGGTCTTCTCATATGTACTGCTGAACTCTTACCGCTATCACATCCTACTGTTGAGACTGGTCCTCCACAACCTCCTGTAATTGAATTGGCAAGAGTTGTTGATAGGGGTATTAGGGAGAGCCACATGATTGATGTTTCTCAGCTAGTTATAGAAAAGGACAAATCTGTAATTGGTGTATTTGCTGATAATGTTGTAGTTGACTATGATGGTAATTTGTTTGATGCATGTTCTTATGCTGCCACTGCTGCATTACTTACATCAAAAACTCCAAAATGGAGCTGGGTTGATGAAAAACCAACACTTGCAGAAGGCGAGACTGTATTACCAATCTCTACAATCCCAGTATCAGTAACTATGGGAAAGATTGGCAATCATATTGTAGTTGATCCAAATGGGGATGAATGGGCTAGTATGGATGCTCGTATCACGATAACTAGTGATTCTGATGGAAATATTTGTGCATTACAAAAAGGTGGCAGTGATGGATTCACACAAGAGGAAATTAATCAATGTGGAGAGACATCTGTTAGAATAGGCGCAAAAATAAGAGAAAAATTAAAAAAAGTTCAACAGGACAGTCAATAAAATGGCAAAAGCAAAAAAATCTCTCAAAGGACTAGGTGCTCGCTATGGAATCAAGCTTAGAAAACAATATACAAAAATTCATTTCACTTTAAAAGAAAAAAGAATTTGTCCTGAATGTGGCTCTGAAAAATTTGGACGTGATGCAGTAGGAATTTGGTCTTGTAAGAAATGCAGCTACAAGGTTGCTGGTACGGCATATGACATTAAACTTTAGTGCAAAAATTACAGTTGATGCCAAAGAAAAGTCAAAAGCAATTTATCATTCTGTAAATATTGATAATGAGTTTTATCCTGAAAATCCGGTAAAAACTCTGATAACTTTTGATAAAAAAATTATCATCGCCGTTGAAACTGAACAGTTAACTCATCTTCGAGCAAATCTAAACTCTACGCTCCGACTAATTCAAGCTAGCTATGATTCAATTGAATCTGTAAAATGTGATAATATCTAATGAGAAAAAGAGATCCTTTCTTGGGATTAAAAAACTAGAATTCTCTCACAAATCTGGACTTTGGTGATCTCATTTGAGGTTCATTTCACTGTAAATTTTATTTAATTTCTTAATAACCATGTTGTCTGATTATAAAAACACGTATGTATTACTTTATGCTAGGATATTTATTTTTGCATATATGTTTATGAGATTAAGTTGTTTTAATTTTTTGTAATTGTAATTTTGTGAAATTGTCCCATTCCCACAATAACATGAATTGGGTTTTGAAGGTGTGATGCTATTATTTCTAGGATGATAACATGTAATAGTTTTTAAAGTAACTTTGTTCATTTACGCGATTAGAAATTAATCATCAAGACCTCTTCGTTATCATATTTTTGAAGTGACGATTTTTTTCTACTAGGCACTTTATACTAACTGATTTCTATAGACTTTTTTAACTTCAAAATCTATGAAATATCCTTCTTTTTCTAATGTCACCATTGCGTTACTAATTAACTCCTTTGAAACAAATCCTTTTTGATTTGAGAATAACAAAAACATCAATACATCTAGTGAATTAATCCCTAATTTTCCTGCTTTGTGTTGTGCAGAAATATCATCTGTTAAAAATAAATAATTCTTAAATGTTCTATCTTTGCATCTATCAATTATACAAATTGCATCTAATTCACCATCATCCAATCCTAATAATCTGGCTTTAATTATTTTAAACTCCAAGTCACTACAAGTTATGATATCTATTTTGTTATTTTTAAGCAATCTTTTTACTTTTTTTGGAATTCTAAATGCATCTAATTCATTATAGACAATGCCTGGTAGTATAAATTTCCAATTAGATGATTCTATGAAATTGGAAATTAGATCTAATTGACCAATTTGTTCTAAATGGCGTAAGAAACTTGTATCAAGTAATATTTTCAATTAGATCCATCGATTTTTTGTATTTTTCTTTGTTTAACTCATATGGTTTTATTTGTTTTTTCAATAATATTTGTTCAAATTCGTCTATTGTTTTTCCAGCAATTGATGCTCCCTTCTTTAACGATATTTTTTGCCTTTTGAATAAATTCACAGCGGCAAATATTCTATTTCTAGTAAATTCTGGTTTTATTTTAGACTGTAATGTTGTTTCAGGATAAGTTGAATATGAATACGCAATCAATTCCCAATAGCTCATTTCGTTAAAAAAATTTTTTATTTCTGAAATTAATTGTTTTTCTTCTTCTTCTGTTTCCTTCCATATTTGTTTTGTAATTTGCATGCCTTTTGATGATAATCGGAGTGGCTTGTCTCTGAAAGATTGATCTATGAATCCTGAAGTATGATTTTGGATCTGTATTGTTTCTAACGATGGGCTAAATACTCCAAAATCATATTCATCATATTCATAATTTACATTTGGAATTGATTTGGTTATTGTGTGCATTATTTTTTGCAACCATGTGTTTCCACGTATTGGCTCATTGATTTTTTTTGTGTATCCCGGAGCATATAATAGCAAATACAGATATTTTTCCTCATCTGGAAATTCATCATCTATTTCATAATATTTTCTCAAATTTGATTCTCCTCTACCTAAAAGGTAATAACTATAATCTTAAAAAGATAGCGTATGACTGGCATCAATGTCAAGGTTGAATCTGAAGATGAGTCTTTTTCACTAATGAGAAAATTGTCTCTTCATACTCATTCTACAACTGTACAAACCCCAATCCGAGCATTTCACTTAAAACAAGATACAACATCTGAATCTAGATTAATTCAAAATAACCCATTAAGAGGTATGAATGAAATCTATCATGAATTCACAAAACAAAAAATCGACGACATTGATAATGATGTAGATAAGTTAAATGAATGGGGAAAGAAATTACGTTATATCTTTACATTACCAAAAATCAAAGATGAATTAAATTTTTTATTTTTCACATATGAAAATAAAGATAGAAAATTAGAAAAACCAAATACCCTTCCAACTGATGCTGAAATTGAATATCTTTGTAATATTGTAACGCATCCTGCAAGTCAAATTATTATTCCTCCTATGATTCCTAATTTGTCTGGTACAGATTATCTCAAGTTTTTAAAAAAATTCTTTGAATTTCTTAATTCTTATAAGAAAAAACAAACTATAATGGGACATGTTCCTATGGTAGCAACAAAAGATTTGAGAGAGATCAATCAGTTTTATTTTGAGAATGGAATTAATTTATTTACCATTGACTTTAATGGAAAATATCCTATGGATTCTTATTTGCTTATAGGCGAAATGAGAAAACTATCCACTGTTATAAAAAAAGAATTTAAAATTGAAACATATATGCATGCATTCAATGTTCCACTACCAAAAGCCCAATCAACTACCGACATTTCTCCTGCAAAAGACATATTGACTTTTGCTAGTGGTTTTGATAGTTATGGAACTAACCATAAACGTGAAAACAAACCTCCTGAAGTAATCGAGAAAATTAAAAATAAAATTGAACAAAACAGATTAGAAGCAAAACGAAAAAATATTCATTATGTTCCTCCATTCAGATTATTTAATAGAAAAGACTATGGTTACTACAAAAATGATGCGATTGGATTAAAAGTTATTTTCAAGGACACTAAAGATAATGTTATAAAATTTTCTGATCTAACAAATTCTGATTATAGTGAGACAAAATTAAAGGGATTAAGGCGTGCTTTTAATGTAGAAAAACAAGCATCAGAAGCATTAGAATATCACACCCATATTGATGAAAATTCTATTCAAAAATATATTCAAAAAAAACCTTATGCTATGGATAACTTTGAACGCATTACACGTCTGATCAAATAATTTTTCTTTTTAGTTTATTGTTATGTTATATTTTGGTAAATTATTCCAAGATCACCAAAATCCATTAGTAGAGTTAAGATGGAACAATTTATGATGTATTGTCAAATCTGATTTATCAGATTCAAGAAAATCTAATTTGAAGAAGATTCATATTTCATGCCCCCATTCCAAGCCATGTCTGGCTCCTGCGGATTACACAGAACCAACATAACACACCATCTCTTGATATGCAACAAGAATAAAATTTTTGCTTGATATCATTAATGCAACAGAACCGAAATTCGTAATAAAATCCATATCACACAACCCGACAGAACCACATTTGATGTGTTTTTAAATTCATAAATAGTCTTTATTGTCAGACTTTACATGTTTGTAGATTACACCATTCATAACTATTGTACAAAGTGTGATTATCGTTATAATAAATCAAAAGGCATCTGGTGCCCTCAATGCGGTTATCAGTCAAGAACTGGTTTAAAATATATAAAGAAACAAAATCTATCCTGAAATTGATTAAACCTGTGCTATGGTCCTATTGACCAACTGGTACATTTGTTTACTTTGTGTGTAAGGTGGAGGAGGGGACTGATTTAACTAATTTAGGGTCTTGCATTATTTAGAGATAGATGAAAATTTTCTTTCTGCTGTGTGTCAAGAGCTGGTGTTATGTTGGGTATTTTTGAAATACAGTTTGATTTTTAAATATCTAAAAAATATTTTGCAAAGTTGCAAATGGCAAAATATGAATTTGATATTGTTAAGAATATGTAACATAGAGTTTTAATCGTTAAATTCATGTGATCTAAATTTTATTCAAAACTCAAGTCTAGGTAAAATATACAATATGTGATAATTCTAGACGCAATTTTAAACCAAATTCATAATTCAGGTCTTGAGATGTTTATAGAACCTAATTTTTCATGCCTAAAATTGACCATTTCAAAAAATCTGGTTCTCTGACTAGAATTTTTACCAATATAAAAGCAGTACACAATAAAGATATAATGAAACAAGTTTTTTGGTAAATAATGTCAGCAGGACAAATGCCACCATGGCTTCAAGAACAGATAATGAAATTACAACAATCTCAACAGAATTTACAATCAGTAATGACTCAAAAACAACATCTTGAAATCGAAAATGCAGAGACAGGTAAAGCCCTTGAAGAATTACGTAAAGTTGCTGATGGTGATGCAGTTTTTAAACAAGCTGGAACCGTCTTAATTAAATCAAAGAAACAAGAATTAATTGATGAACTCGAAGAGAGGGTTGAACTTACTAAAACTCGTGCAACTGTTCTTGAAAAACAAGAAACACGCCTTAAAGAATCTCTTAAAGAACAAGAAGAAAAAATCACTGAACAAATGAAAGGTGCCTCTGCAGGTGCTCCTCCACCAAATTCCCCTCCTCCCGTAGAAGAGAATCCTAGAAAATAATTTTTTTTACTAGTCTGATTTCATACAAGATTTTGAGGTATAGTTTTCACTGTTATTTGATAAATAACACAAATTTAATCATATCAAAACCCATACTTGTGCACATTCAATCCTGATGGATCAAACAACACTACAAATGAAATTCCAATATTCACACCTTGGAACCACATACAATCAAAATTAAACCTCCAATGCTGTGTTGTCAAGTAATTTGATTTTATTTTTGTAAATCATTATGCCCAAGTCTCAAGTAATAACTATCTATAATTGATGGTTACAGTCCACTAAAATATAAAAATTAGCGGAAAAAATCCTTTCACGATCATGTAACCACTTATCTTTTAATTTGATTCAAACTAGCATTTTGAATGATTGTTTTCCATTTATTCTTACCATCTACAATTATACCCGCCATTTCTGCTAGAGTCTTTCCGCCCAAAGAACCATGTTTCTTTGAAAAGTTGTAAAGGTCTGAAATCCATCAAATAGAGAACTATTCATTTTTTTGATTCCCATAATGATACTTTACGATCTCTGATAGTATCATTTAATCGCTTCATACAATTATTGTTAATATCATCCTTTAGGTGAATATGCCTGATATGTTCTGTTTTTTTGAAGATAATTTTTGGCTCTGCATTCAAATTTCCATGCACCCGGAAAATTAGGAGCACCATCAGAAATGAGCGTTCTAGGAATTTTGCTTGCGATCACCATTGCTTCTACAAACATGGATTTTACATCTTTTGTGTATTTTGTGTCTGCTACCAGTTTGGCTATCATAAATCTGGTTTCATGATCCATCATAGAATAGTATAATTTTTATTTTCTTCCATTTTTCATGTATATCTTATCTGTACACCATTTTTCTGATAAATTTGGAACTATACCATTTAGATAGTCATTTGTTATTTTAGAGTATTTTTCAATCCAATAATAGATACTACACTGTTGATACATTAATTCCCAACATTTCATAATTAACACGACGTCCTAACACCAATTTTTTTGTCAATATTGGTATTTGATGTCAGTTGTGACGTATTGGAGGATTTTAGGATAAGAAGTTAAAGATATTAACAATTCTTTTCTAGTGCTGTTATGAATCTAGCAAATCTCAGAATTATAGTAGATGAGAGAGAGCGAAAAAGTGGAATCCCTAATCTGTTAAAATCCATTGGGTTAAACATTGAAATGAAAACCCTCCCAATCGGAGATTATATTGTAGCGCCAGAAACTATTGTTGAAAGAAAAAGCATTCGTGATCTTTTAGCTTCTATCTTTGATGGAAGACTATTTGATCAGTGTACCAGACTCAAGGAGCATTTTGAGCATCCAATAATTCTCCTAGAAGGAAACGTTGATGAAATCCAAGAGATCACTGAAAACCCATTGGTATTTTATGGCGCACTCACAACTGTTGTTTTGGATTTTAAAATTCCTGTAATTCCTACTCCAAGTGCGGCACACACTGCAAAACTGCTAGTTTCTATGTGTTTGCGAACTGATACTCCAAAGGGACCGTACCTAAAAAAGATCAAAAAATCATCTGATCTGCAAAAACAACAACTCTCAGTTTTATCCAGTCTGCCCGGAGTCGGGGAAAAATTTGCAGTTAGAATGCTGACAAAATTTGGAACTCCTCTGAAAGTTTTTAGTGCAACTGCTGCTGAACTAGCAAAAGTCGAGGGCTTTGGTGCAGCTCGTGCAAAAAAAATCAAAAAAACCTTGGACACTAGAAGCAAATTTCTTAAAACATCCAATCAAAAGACCTTACACGACGACTCTTGATTTAACAAATCATACCTTAAAGTTAATTTGCAATATATTCTGATGTATCATACCCAATTTAGAGTGACTTTGCTTTTAGCAATTTTCTTTTCAATGGTGTAGCACACATTGGACATTCCTTTCCTGTTGTAAAATTAGTTTTACATCCTGGACAGTAATGAATCCACCTTCCGACATCCTTAATCCCCTTTGTCATGATGGGCAAGACTTTGAGACCTAAATTCTTACCTACATTTAAAATTGCAAAATCATCACTGATTATCTGACCTTTCATCTCTATACACAATGCAATAATTGAAATGTCCTGCCTTGATAATTGAGGAAAATCCCCTGTATCTTTTGATGCCTTGATTGCAGCCTTTGTAGATTCAGAATCTGGCTCTCTGATTTTTAGCCTGTTAGTCTCTAATAGAATTCCCAACGCATCGTGGTTTTTCTTTATGTGTCTTATTTCATCATAAACTAACGATGTTGTGTAACAGTCCTCAGGTGACCTAAATGGAACTCCTGCATAAAATGCACTTGCATCTAAAATTTTAAAATCCAAGCTTACTCATCTGTCTTAGTCCTCGTTTCTTTAGTCTTAGAAAGACTGCATGTTTTTTGTGTTTTCTGATGGTGATCGACTCTTCATACCCTATAGTTTTGACAACTTGTGCATCCATGGCAATGCTACAATCATGAGAACATACAATTTCAATTTTTTCATCTGGAACAATCAATGATGGTAATCTATACACTGGTGCAACAGGCGTAATAATTAAGACATCTAAACTTTCATGTAAAATAGGACCTCCTAATGAAAATGAATGACCAGTAGAACCACTTGGAGTAGCAATGATTACACCATCCATTTTTTGCTTGACTATATCATCTTGAAACTTGATCTTAATCTCTGCAGTTTTAGTCAAGTTTGTTCTAGTGATGTAAATCTCATTTAAGGCAGGTGGAAATTCCCTTCCCCCGCAAGATGCAACAACTCTGGTTCTTTTATCTAAAAAGAAATTGTCCTTTAAAATTTGATCAATTGCCCCATCAATCTCGTCAATTGTTATCTCAGACAAGATGCCTCTATTCCCTCCCACATTGATAGTAAGAATCGGTGTCTCATTTTCCAAATTTCTAAACACACGAAGTGTAGTTCCATCTCCACCTAGGGTGACTACTAAATCTAGTCTCTCTTTTTTCAAATCCTCCAATGCATCCATCTGTCTTGCCCCCTTGACTTTAATTGGAGATATTGTAAATACTGTAGATTTTTTTGCTAATAGCTTTTTTGCAACCTCTTTTGCAGCTTGCTCTGAATCTTTGGAACCTACCTTGCTAATCACTGCAACTTTTTGTAATTTCAAGCCTCTAGTTATCCTCTAGTCTATTTACTTAAAAATGATATTCAAGGTGCCGTTTTCACTATATTCATTTAATAAATAACACAAATTCAATCACATCAAGTCATCTCCCATTTAGAGAAAAGATTTGATAAAATCACACCTAAAACAAAAATTCTGATATATTGCACCATTTAGAAATTAAATAAACAAGTTACACATCAATTAGACTGGATACTTGGTTGAAATTTTAGAGAATTACAGGTTGATTACTGTATAAAACCTCCAGATTCTGAGTGAATGTAAAAACTGAATTAAAAATAATTTAGGCGTGAATTCCATTGTTTTGTTTAATAAAAAATTGAAAAAACACTGTCAAATGATATTTTTCCCGTTTTTATAAAAACAATTAAGTATGAAAACAAATCCATAAAAATCATGAGTTACGCACACCCTGAAGTTTTAGTAGATACAGAGTGGGTATCACAAAATCCTCCCAATGAGAAGAGAAAACTAGTTGAGGTAGACTATGATCCTGTAAATGGATATCAGAAAGGTCATATCAGTGGTTCTAGCTTGATCTGGTGGAAACGAGACATCAATGATCCTATTACAAGAGATATCATTAGCAAAAAAGAATTTGAAGCTTTAATGGCCAAAAATGGAATCACCGCAGATACTGAGGTTATTCTTTATGGTGACTTTAACAATTGGTTTGCAGCATTTGCTTTCTGGGTCTTTAAAATTTACGGTCATGAAAATCTAAAGATTATGAATGGTGGAAGAAAAAAGTGGGAATTAGAAAATAAAGATTACACTACTGATGAACCTCAAATGTCTTCTACAACTTATGTTGCACAACCTCCAGATGAAGGATTACGTGCATATCTCTTTGATGTAAGTAGATCCTTGGTAAAAGAGGATACAGTACTAGTTGATGTAAGATCTCCTGCTGAATTCACTGGTCAGATCACTGCACCTCCTGAATACCCAATGGAACATGCACAAAGAGGAGGTCATATTCCTGATGCAAATAACATTCCATGGGCAACAGCAGTCAATGATGCTGATGGGACATTCAAAGCAGTTGAAGAATTAAAACAAAACTATGAACCAAAAGGCGTAACTCCTGACAAGGATGTAATTTGTTATTGTAGAATTGGAGAACGTTCTTCACACAGTTGGTTTGTATTAAAATACCTACTTGGTTATCCACATGTCAGAAACTATGATGGTTCTTGGACTGAATGGGGAAACATGATAGGCAGCCCTGTGGAAAAATAAATTGCTTTTAGACCTTCCAATACTTGAGAAAGGCACCTTTTATTTTATCAAAGATGCCGAGTCTGATATTGTAATGGAGGACAAAACTAAACGTGGTCTTGAAATTAAAGAGACATCTATTGATGAAAAAATAGGTGTCAAATCTGATAAAGGCATGATCCACGATATGGATGGAATTGGCCATTGGGTTCCAATTCGTTGGTATTTTCCAAAGAATTCCTATGTTTTATCCAAAGTACTAGTTTATGCTCAAGCAATGGAGAAAAAATACACCAAACTAAGGGAACTTACATGTCCTGATGATGACTGATAACCTTTTTAAAGAAAATCAAGTTACAAAACACAGATGTCTTTACTTTTAAAAGATCGAGTATGGTCAATGGAGGCCCCTACTGCTAAACGAGGAGTTTACCCATTACACGGATTCAAACTTGGACTTTACAGATTACCCATCAAACTTGAAGAACCATCCGAACTAAAATCAGTCCATGATGGTCTCAAAAAAGCATTTGAAATGGACATGTATGCAGATAGAATCTATGCTACATATCGCTGGAAAGAACAAAACATGGATGACCCAGATGCTAAAGGATACCGCGAAGTTGACTTGTCAGTTACTGTCGAAGTTGTCACAGGCGAAGTTGTAGATATCATCTATCAAATCTTCCCAATTGAAAAATTCGGTGATCCTAACTGGGTTAAAGATTATAGAAAAAAAGCCGACCATTTTGCTAAACTCGTCATTGACACAATCTTACGAAATACTATTTTAGCTGACAAAATGATCTCGTATTTTGTCAAAACTGAAAAGATTTCCGAAGTTGCCGCCATCCAAAAATTAGAAGAACTAACACCTTTAGCAAAAATTGTTCTTGGTGCAAAACCAAAACCAATCGAAGCACAAGATGAGGAAATAGATGATGATGGTGAAGAATCACTTGAAATTCCAGATGGTGCAAAACCCGGTCCAATTGATGTTGATTACAAATCAAAAATGAAACAATCTACATCGTATGATGCCCCCGAACATACAATCAAAACTTGGGGAAGAAAAGGTATCAGTAATGGAATCATGGGAGTTTGGGGAGAATTTGTTTCAGTGGATTATGATATTTGTATTGCCGATGGTGGATGTCTAGAGGCCTGTCCTGTTGACGTTTATGAATGGTTTGACACACCTGGAAATCCCGGTTCTGGCAAAAAGCCACTAATGTCCAAAGAACCTGATTGTATCTTTTGCCTTGCATGCGAAGGTGTCTGCCCTCCACAAGCTATCAAGATTTATGAACAAAAATAATTTTATTTTCTTGACCTTTAAATATCGATTGGTAATTCTGTGAGTTTAGGGAATATGGCAATCAACCCTTTTACCTCTTTTGTCTTTGATCTGTTTATTTTATCTGCCGTAATAATCACAGCTTATACAGTTAATTTCTACTATCTTGCATTACTTTCAAGAACTAGAAAAGAACCATACCCCACCACCGATTGGGGGACTGCAACTGTTACTATTCAATTACCAATTTACAATGAAAAGTATGTGGCAAAACGGCTAGTTGATGCAGTCTGTCATATGGATTATCCAAAAGAGCAGATGAAAATAATGGTCTGTGATGACTCTGATGATGATACAGTTGAACTACTTGAGGAACTAGTAAATAACTACAAAAAGCAGGGATTTCAAATTAAACATATACGCCGTGGAACCAGAGCAGGATACAAAGCAGGTGCACTAAAACATGCTATGAAAACAACCACCACTGATTTAGTTGCAATCTTTGATGCTGATTTTATTCCTCCTACATGGTTTCTTAAACGAGCTATACCTCATTTTGCAGAATCAAACATAGGTCTAGTTCAATGCAGATGGGGTCATCTCAATGAAAACTATTCTACAATAACTCAAGTTCAAGCACTCAGTATTGATTTTCATTTTCTTATAGAACAAAAAGCAAAAAGCAATTCTCATCTTTTCATGAATTTCAATGGAACTGCCGGAATCTGGAAACGTGAATGTATTGAGGATGCAGGAGGCTGGCATACTGCAACACTAGTTGAGGATCTTGATCTAAGCTATAGGGCACAAATGAAAGGTTGGAAATGTTTGTTCTTACCTGATATTGTAGTTGATGCTGAATTGCCTGTACAAATGAATGGAGCTAAAAGACAACAATTTCGTTGGGCTAAAGGATCAATCCAGTGTGCAATAAAACTACTCTCTGATGTTGCACTAAAGCGTCATGTTGCAATTGAAACTAAAATTCAGGCATTCATCCAACTCACTAGACACATAGTTTATCCTTTGGTGCTGATACAATTTTTGGCATTACCTGTACTATTAACAGCTCAAATGAATCTCTATGTTGTAAGTGTTTTACCTGCATTAACCATTGCAACTTATTTTGCAATGGGACCTGGTGCATATGTTGTTATAATTCAGGGAATGTATAAAAAATCTTGGAAATCCAAAGCAAAATTACTTCCTGCATTACTTGTTTATAATGCTGGCATGTCTGTTAATAACACTGTAGCAGTATTTGATGCTGTATTTGGTAAGAAAAATGAATTTCATAGAACTCCAAAATATGGAATTATAACAAAACAAGATGACTGGAGAAACAAGGCGTATAATTTGCCATTTACTCAAACTACTCTTTTAGAGATATTTTTTGGAGTTTATGGAATCATGGGTGTCTTTATTGCAATCTTTTCAAATAATCCTGTGTTTATACCGATCATTGCTTTACAAACCATTGGATTTTTTTTCATAGCATACCTGAGTCTGTCTCATACTAGATTTAAAAGAAATAAATCAAGCGATAATCGACTAATGACTAAGAAGGAAAAAATGGCAAACACTGTTTACAAACTTTCCATGATTGGAATAATTGGAATCATTATTTTTGGAGGGTATATGGCAATCTCTGGTTACAACTCTGATATCTACCCACTAGACCGAATCCGAGGAAATCTTGATGGGATTGTATCCTCATCAGATCCTCAAACCATTCGTAACCATCTAGTGGCAATTCAAGGGGATTTGTATAAAGTGATGACTAGTTTGCCTGAGACACTAGATTCTGATGGTGAAATTATTTCAAAAAATCCTGTCTGGATATTTGGAACAGAATCTACAAACTTTGTTAGAATTCAAAATAATATAGAAACAATGCTTTTGGATCTTGATGAAATGTCATCTATTTCAAAGAATAACGCTGCATACTCTACTGGAATGTCAGATCTCAACGACAGATCATTGAAATTACGAGTCAACATCATGGATGCGACCCCCTACATGTATCTCAGTCCTGCAAATATGATGCTAAGTGCAATTTGGATTGGAGCTATTATTGGAATCTTTGCTGTATTAAAGAGAAAGAAAGAACAACTAATTAAAACAGATAAAGCGCAATCAATTGATGTTTAGATCTTTTCTAATCTCATCTACTGCTCTAATTCCATAAATGTCTCTTACTTGCTGTATTCTGATTGCTTCTTTTAACATGTCTCTGCCAATGGCATTTGTTAAAATTGAATAAACATCACTAAACCGCACTTCCCATTTATCTGCACAATCTAATATTTTGCTTATTGCCCACTGTCTAACTTCGTGAGGCAACGGAATTTTTTCTTCTGATTCTATTGAAATACTATCAAAGAGGTTTACAATATCTGCTGTTTGTGCTGCCATCTTTTCAATGTCTTTTACTACACCGTACTTTGATTCAGAATTCATTCTAATCTTTGACTGGTACTCTGAAAGCTTTAGCAATGCCATGATCTCTTTGGATGAATCACTAGATGCTTTGCTTGTAACTTGCTTTACTGATTGCAGTTCATCAAAGAGTTTTTCAGATTTTTTATGAAATTCTATTGTAGATTCATCTTGTCTTTTTAGAGTCTCTGAGACTGTAGATATTTTTTGTTCAATGCTGTTTGTTTTATCAAAGACATTTTGTTTAAAATCAGAAAATTCTCCCTGAACTGATTTTAATCCCTCCCCCACAAATGCTGTAGAATCTGCTTTTTGTGTTAGTGCTCCAATCTCTGTCTCAATCTTGTCTATCTTACCTCCAAGATCCCTGATGGATTCTAGGCTCAAATTATCCACTGAATTTGCTTTTGATGATATGGTGTCAAACTGTTCTTTGAGACCCTCTATTACCCCTCCCAACGAATCAATTTTTGATGCTTTTGATGAAATTGCATCAATTGCAATTTTGATAGCATCCAACTCTGTACTAAGACTTGAAGTCGATGAGACACTCTCAGTAATCCTCCCAAATTCTTGTTTAAGACTTTGAATGATTTGAGAACTTGAATCTATTTTTGCTGCTGTTTTTTCTGAAATTTCATTAATCGTATTTTTTAGATTATCCATTTGAGAACCAATATCTATAAATGAATCTGTCTTTCCAGATACTTTTTTCAAGTCATCTCTGACCTCGTCTATTCTTTGAGCAATCTTGATAATCATTTGGGAATTATTTTTAATTGAATTCATACTGTCCTCAACGTGCTTTGCCAATTCCTGTGATTTTGATGCTTTTTGTAATTCTGAAATTCTATTGATCTCTTTTTCTAATTTAGATGTCTGATCATTAATTTTATTGACCAAATTAGACTGTGATCTGACTTGGTTTAATCCTGCGTATAATTTTTGAGTATCATCTTCTATGATGTTGATCTGTTTTGATTGTTTCTCAATGTGTTCTAATGTGGAGGTTAATGCATCAATCATTCCTTTCATGGACACTAGTACTTTTTGATTTTCGCCAAAGATTTTTGACATAATTTTGATCTCTTTTTGTAATGCTTTGTTTGAATCTGAAACTGACGCTACCTTTTTTAATAATATTGCTGGACTAGGTGCTGCTGCTTTTTTTGGCTTGCTAGCACTTTTTTTCTTTAGAGTTTTGGTAGCCATACACAATCATTTAAAATTTGTAGATAAAAAAGTTGGGTGTAAAATAAAAAATACAAAGAGTTATTTGTTTACGACTTCTGGTTCATGAAGTAACTCATGAAATGTCTTTTCAGCCAACCCATTTGCTGTTTCAACAAACCCTTTTGGACAATATTCGCATTGTATCATACAGTACGGTATAGTACGGTACTATTAATAGCGAGGTGATTATAAAATAACCAATTATGCAGTCAGATACCCCAGGTCATGTCTCTTCATCTCTTCAGCAAGACCTAATCATCATTCTGCATATCAATTATGAGGACTGGGCATAAAGAGGTTAAAAATTCTTAAAATTGCGTGTGGGGCTACTGTTTTTGTGATGTTATTGATCACACAATTGGCAATCATTTTTAAACAAATTTGTCAACTGATAACATGAACAACATTATCCCACTTCAACTAGATTCAAGTGGAATTCAAAATTCTCTTAATAGCACCGTTACAAGTTTAATTGAACAGATAACTCCTGAACTACCTCACACAAGCTTTGTTACTGATTTAGCATTTATTATGATAATTGGTGCTGTAGTCACTCTTGCCTTTTTTAAAATTAAACAGCCATTAATCATTGGCTATCTTTTTGCAGGAATGTTAATTGGTCCCCTCTCCCCGCTTTGGGCTTGGGTCTTACCAGCAGTTGTGCCGCCAACTAATGTTTTAGAAGGCGTTGGAATTTTATCTGATATTTCTGCTTTGAATCTTTTTGCTGAAATTGGTGTCATTTTACTTCTTTTTGTAATTGGTATAGAATTTCCATATGCAAAAATCAAAAGTATTGGTAGAGTTGCTATCGGTGTTGGAACCATTGGATTATTCTCAACATTAGGTGTGCTGTTTTACACTGCCACTGCACTTGGATTACAATTTATGGATGCATTATTTATCGCAGCAGCATTGTCTGTGTCTAGTACTGCAATTATTGTAAAATTATTAGAAGAGATGGGAAAGATCAAAAAAGAATCATCAATTATGATTCTTGGTATTTTAATTGTAGAGGATGTAATAGCAGTCATTTTAATTTCTTCCTTACAGTCTGTTGCTTTAGTTGGAACTGTATCTATAGAAGCTATTTTTGTAGTCATATTGGTTGCAGCCGGTTTAATTGTAGGCACATTTACTATTGGAACTCGTGTGATTCCACCTCTTATTGATAGAGTTGCAGCAGCAGAACATCGTGAAATTTTACTTTTGAGTGTTCTTGGTGTATGTTTTGGGTATGCTTTATTTGCAAATCTTGTGGGGCTGTCTGTAGCAATTGGTGCATTTTTGGCAGGAGTCTTGGTTGCAGAATCAAAATCTGCCGAAGTTGCAAAATTACTTTCTAGTCCAATCAAAGATATGTTTGTAGCTATCTTTTTTATTTCTGTTGGAGCTTTGATGGATGTTTCTCAGCTTGAAGATTATATTTTTGTAGCAATTGCTTTGATTGCTGTTGCAACCGGAATGAAATTTGGAGGTAACATGTTGGGCAATCTAATTTTTAGACAGAAACGTGGCAAAGCTCTTCGCACTGCGTTTACTCTAGCAGCTCCTAGAGGTGAATTTTCAATTGTTATTGTCAAAGTTGGTGTGGATATAGGCGCAGTTAGTGCATTCTTGTTCCCGCTAGTTGGTATTATCTCAATTATTACTGCATTTATTTCTCCATTTTTGGTAAAAGCAGGAGATAAAATAATTCCTATTCTAAAAGAGAACGATGATGTCTGATGAACTAAAAAAATTTCTAGATCAAGTGTATTCTGGAATAACTATTTTTGATTCTGATGGAACCAGTATTCCTTGTATTGAGCTTGATGAAAAAAAATATGATAATATGCTATCAAAAGTATCTGGAGAATCTTTGTCAATTGACACTGATCTGAATATCTTACAAGATGGGTTGGGTAATGTTTTTGTTGAAATAAAACTAACTTTTTCAAAATATAATATTGTAGAAAAATTCCTAGTCAATGCAAAAATTAGTCTTGCATTTTTTGAAACCTTGGCAAAAACATCCATGCTTGCTATTTCTTCACCAAAATCAAATTATGGAAAAAATAACGTGTTTATGATTCAGCTGCCACGTCCAGAAAAGGCTGAACATGCCCTTGAGATAATTCAAGATGCTTTGATTCCAAAGAATTGACAAGTGGTGCAGTTACCGGGATTTGAACCCGGGTCACGTACTTGGCAAGCACGAGTACTAACCAGACTGTACTATAACTGCAACAACCCTAAAGGTTGAATTTGGATATTAAACTGTTTTTAACTATTTGAATTAAGATATTATCATGGATGAAAGACTTTTCAAGAAAATTGAAGAAAAAATTCAAGATTCAATATCTAATAAAGATGAAATTAAACAACTAATTCAGATGCTCTCAGATGTTGATAATTCAAAATCTTTTGCATTGGGCATTGTTGTGGGACGAGTCTATAACACGTTTTATTATCAATCCAAGAGGATTCTAAATAGAGAACCGACCAAACAAGAATTTGAGGAATTTTTAAAATTTGTTAAAAATAAGAAACCTGATCTAGATAAATTATGGTGATGATTTATTCCATTCAATCACCTTGATCCGTGGTGTTCCTGGTAACTTTACACATGATCCATGAAGTGCTTTTTTTGCAGCACTCAAGTGAGCATCTCCATTTACATATAATTCCATAATGCATTGTCCTTGTTTTACTCTGGCACCTAAACTTACTGCTTTTCCCCATGATCTTCTCATTCCTTCTGAAACTCTATCTGCACCAGCAGTTGCAATCTGTTTGTTCTCTCTTAGTAGATTGTGTGGATAAATTCTTAATCTTGAATAATATCCCAATTCTCCTGTAGTTTTTTCTAGTGTTTTGTTTGCTGCCAATCTTGTAGACTCGATAGCCATATGTCTGAGCTGAATCTTTTCGTTTAGTAATAATTGAACACAATACTGATAGACACCTCTTTTACCGCCTTGAAATTTTGCAATTTTAATTTGTGGTTTACCCTTGATGTACTCTTTTCTTGTAAAGACTTGTCCTTTTCCATCTCGGTAATTAGCACCATGCATGATACCATCAAGCCAAGATGCCCATATTTTAACGGTTAGCCAGAAATGTTATCTGTATTCTCTAATGCTTATATGGAAATCCTCTGATTTTTACATTATAATGGATGAGACTCAGTTTGTTAATGGAGATTTAATATCTGATCAAACATGTATTTCTGATAAATCCATGATTCATGAATTAGATTTAAAGGGGTTTGGAGAGATTGAGAAAGAAAAGTTATTTCTCAAATCATTTGAAACTCTTTTTTTGTTGTATACAAAAAGACTAGTTCTAAATAAAAATAAAAGACGAATTGATTTTGATACTTTTATGGAGATTTGCCAAAAGACTGATTCTGAAATTCTTACAAAGTTTTTGATTTATCGTGATCTACGAACTAAAGGATATGTTGTAAAAGATGGATTTGGATTTGGTTCTGATTTTAGAGTTTATGATTTAGGGAATTTTGGTGAAAAAGGTGCAAAGTTTCTAGTCTTTGGTCTAAATGAAGGCCAGCAAGAAAAAATAGGAAATTTACAAAAAAAGATTGCAGAGATTACTCAAATGGGCAAAGAACCCATTATTGCAGTTATAGAGCGTCGCGGAGAAGTGATTTACTATAAAATCAACAAAATGAATTTTTATGAAAATAAATATAGATTTGATGAGTCTTTTAATCTTTCATAATCCATTCTGATGAATACTTTAAAAGATTATTTTCTTCTGCATACATGAAATCATAAACTTCGATATGTTTTGTTTTATTCTCCCACAAATCCTCAAAATCTTTTACTTTTCTTTCAACTCTAGATTTGTCATTCCATGATGTAAAGATATCCACAGATTCAAAGTCTCTTGTTTGGGCTGAAAATGATTCTTTAGATGTTCCTGTAAATGCAACCATTTGATCTTCTGCATCTCTGAAAATTCCGATTCTTTCTGAAAACGTGTCTGTAATTCTCTCTGAATTTGGAATTGCAATTTTTAATTCCACCTGTCCCTTATTTACAATATCTTGAAGTTTTTGAATTTTAGCGTCTTTGATTAGTTTTCCTTTAAATGACTTTGTAAATTTCTCAGAGAAGAGCTTTGTAAATAAATTGAGATCTGCTGTTCTAAATCTGTGTCCTGTAACTATTCTTAGTTTTGCTTTTCCTGATGTAAAGTTATCAAATGCTATTGAAAACGTCGATAGTGTTTGAATTGACAAAAAATCCACACATCTGTTATACTCGATGCAGTTACTCAGACAAGGCAGAAAAAATTCTGCTACAATGTCATCTCTATCTGAACGGTATTCCTCTTTTAATTCAATCTCTCTGAGTCCCAATAATTTTAAGTGGAAATTTTGTTATTTAAAGAAACAATTTTGAAATCAAATGTTTCCATCAGTGGGTTTAGTTCCATGTTTGGCTCTTTTGAATGGCAAAATCTCCTTACAAAACACGCTTGAATATCTTCTCATGTCTTAACTTTAATGGTAATTCCATGATAATTACAATTTCTGTATTTTTATCGTTTGGTTGGCCATTTATCATACTGTGATAGTCATCAAAGAATTCTTGGTATTTTAGTTATTTTGAGTTTCTGCCAAATCCTTTTCTTGGGTTATCCTAGTTTGTCTGATTTTGCACTAGTGAGATAGTTGTATTAACAGTGGAATGCCAGTTGTTTTTGGAATTTTGTTTAAAAGACTAAAAACTGGGTTTTGGCAAACTAGGCATATTTTTTAAGTGATGTAATACCTGTGGTATGATTCAAAGAAATGATGGAAAAATCAATCAAAACTAGATTGGCAAAATCAGTGGTTGCAAAAAATTATTCTAAAATACTAGTCTCTGTTCAAAAATTTAATGTGATAATTACCGCCTTTAACTCTGTTAATGATTGATTCAGCCTTTATGGATTTGAATCAACCCTTGTAATATTTATCACAAATTATTTTTTATGTGATTATTTTATAACAAATCTTTGTTTAATTGGAATTTTTTGTGACTAGGAATTAACATGACAAACTTGACAATTCTATCTTACAAGATAACCTTTGTAAAATAATTTATAAAAATTATCAAATTGACTAAATTGAATACAGACCAAGTACTACAAGATATCCAAGATCAAAATATATCATTCATAGATTTTTGGTTTGTAGATATTTTTGGCGAACTTCACAGTGTTGGAATGCCAAGTTATGCAATTGACAAAAACAGTTTTGTAAACGGTCTTGAAAAATTAGATGCTAGCTCTATAGTTGGATTCAAATCTGTAAATAACTCTGATATGATTTTATTGCCTGATCCTTCATCCTATAGAATTCTTCCACAAGAATATGATCCTGGCACTGAACGTGATCCTAGCACTAGAAGAAATGCGAGAATATTCTGTGATCTTTATGATGGGAGTACAAACGCGGGGTCTAGATACAATCGAGACTCTCGTGGAATTGCCCATAAAGCTTCAGAAAAACTCTCTGATTTTGGTCTGACTCACACTAATTGGGGGCCTGAAATAGAATTTTTCGTCTTTGATGCTATCAGTGTTTATCCTTCACCTTATGCTGCAACTCATTCTGGAGGTGGGTCTGGCTATTCTATTGAATCCAAAGAATCTCCTTGGGCTAAAGGAAATGTAAGTACTGCAATTGCTTTCAAAGAAGGGTATTACCCATCACAACCTAAAGACACACTTGCTGGATTTCGAAAAGACGTGTGTGATGATTTGTATAAATATTTTAAAATAAAAATTGAAGCAGAACATCATGAAGTTGCAACTTCTGGTCAATGTGAAATCAATTTAGTTTATGATGAGATGATTTCAATGGCAGATAATGTCATTGCTGTAAAAAATTTAGTAAAAGTTAAAGCAAAAAGAAACAATAAAGTTGCAACATTTATGCCAAAACCAATTTTTGGTGATAATGCATCTGCTATGCATACTCATCAAAGTTTATGGAATGAAAATAGAAATGTAATGTATGATAAAGATGATGATTTAGCACAGATGAGTCAAACAGGACGATACTATGTTGGAGGAATTCTAAATCATGCTGCAGCACTATGTGCAATTTCAAATCCTACAACAAATTCTTACAAACGTCTTGTTCCTGGATTTGAAGCACCTGTCAATGTTTGTTGGGGATTAGCTAATCGTTCTACTGCCATAAGAGTTCCAATGTATAATAGAAATCAAGAAAAAAGTAAAAGAATAGAGTACCGTGTGCCTGATCCAACTGCAAACATTTACCTTTTAGAGGCAGGATTACTGTTAGCGGGATTGGATGGAATAAAAAATAAAACTGATCCCGGTGATCCTATTGAAGAAAATGTATACAAGCTTTCTCCAGAAAAGAAGAGAGAATACAACATTGGTGCCTTGCCTATATCATTAAAGGGTGCACTTGATTCTTTGACTAGTGATTCTAAATTTTTAGAAAGTGTTTTTACAAAAAACTTTCTTGAACAGTATTCTGAATTAAAATACAAAGAATATACTGCATTTGCACAAACTCCTACAGCTTGGGAAGTCTCAATGTATGCTGATGCATAATTGATAAAGTATTATTTTGCTCTATACCATTATGCCAAAATCTCATTTTATGCCCATGTGCCTATCTTATTCTCTTGGTGTATGATACCTCGTAGAGTCGACTAGTGATGCATTGTTTGTACCCTCTTTCCAATTTTAGAATAAATTTTTACTGTGGGCTTTGCCTGATCAGTTAAAATTCTTGTATGCTCCCATCGGGATTTGAACCCGAGTCTTTGGCTTGAGAAGCCAAAATGCTTAACCGGACTACACTATAGGAGCTTGATAGAAAGCAAATCAGATCTCAATTTAAAGGAAATGTTTTGACTTTGCATGAATTTGTAAAATTTTATGAATTAATTCCTTTATAGAAAAATCATAATTAATACATCATATGGATATGAAAAAATTCATTGAGGAGAACATATCATCTGATCTTCCAATCGGACTAGGTGGCTGTAGAATTTCTGATTCGTCTTATGATTCATGTGATTATAACATATTTGTTTTTGATGGAAAATCAGAATCTGAAAAAATTATCCATTATGATGGAAATTTTGTAATCATCCACCATGCTTCCTTGTCTGAAACTAGTTCTGAAAAACTTTTACAGTACCACCAATTAGAAATTCTTCAAGATGAGTCTTGGGATTTACGAATGATGCTATCCCGGATTAAAGAAAAAAATATTTTGTTGTTTTCTGATTTTGCAAAAAACTCTTTGATTGAATCACAATTTTGTTCTCAAAAAGCTATCGAATCTATTCAAACTTTTGATGTGTTTGCCTCTTGTTGGCAAAAATGTGCCACCTACTATTTAGCAAAATCCATCTCATCAATTAACCATTTACGTATCAGTCCTTCTCACATGCTTGATTCATTACGTAAATTAAAGAAAAGTCCAATTAACAAACACATCTCCATTGTAACCCAAACAGTTGGAATTGAACGTGCTACACCTGTACTACTTGAACGAATGATAAAATCAACTATAGGTTTTTCAGATTTAATCAAAAAAAATAATAACTATTCTCAAATTATTCAACAAAAATATGATTTTTTTACAAAAAATGCAATGTTTTCAGATTGTTACTTTTATTTGGGATATCTAAATGCTGAAAATTTCATAAAAATTAAGGATATTTTACCTCATGAGCAGGATCTCTCTCATATTCTAAAGGTTGCCTTTGATGTTGAGGCCGACTCTAATCTCCTTCAAACACAATCTACACTTGTACAGAAATCTTGTAATGAAATCCTTGGCATCCTCTCAAGCGTGTAACGTTCTATCTGTATGTACTAACCTTTTAAAATGAGTAAAATCATTGACTTATCATGGTAGATCAAGCATGTGGATGCGAAGCTGACAGCGGCGATCCAGATTACTCATGTGACTGTGCAATGCAAGGTCATTGTATATGCAGTTCTGATTGCAAATGTAATACCGACGTTTGTAAAGCAGCAACTAAAGATTATTGATTGGATTACCTTTCCAACCCTAATTTTTTTATTAATCGTCTTCGTCTTCAAAGCCCCATGATTTTACCAATTCTTTTTGGAACTTGTCGGCTTGTTTTTCATCTAGGGCAAATCCGCAATTCTTGTGAGTAGGAACTACGGCCATTCCATCTAATTTGAACTCCACTTCAAACAAATGGACTTTGGAACATTCACACATTTCTGGAATTTCTGTACATTTTCCTCTATATTTGCTTATTTGAATGAGATTTTACTGCCTAACTTTCCCATTTTTTACAAATTTGAAAAACGTTTAACTATGTGTTTTGACAATTTTTTTCAGATTTGAAAACATCACTACTATTAATTCCAGTCATCACTGCATTACTTTTTGGATCCTTATATGGCACATCTGCTTTTGCACAATTCCAATCTGGTGGTGTTGATAAAGCAGGTACTTGGTATGCTGGTGAAGGTCTCAAACAAGGGGATTTCTTTTCTTATTCAATGTGTCATGTAGATTACAAAGAGTGTAGAATATTTGAAATGGATATCTGGATTAAGGGTGATAAACAAGTTAAAAGTGAAACTAAATGGTTGGCTGAAGTTGTTGTATATGATGGACGTAAAAGAGTTGTTGGTGAGTTGGAGCTTGGAAAAGTTGCACCAGAAACAACAGGCGGTAGTGAAGAACTGGGATCTTATCGTGGAGCTTTCAAATCTTCGATAGTTTGGTTATCTGCATTTGCAACTTCGAATGATGATTCTGGTGGAAAAGGACCAAAAAAATTCACTGATATATCTTGGGGAAAGATTGGAAACATTGGAGGTGAACAAGTAGTTCCACAGGCAATTGAAACAGTAGTTACTCCATATGGCTCTTGGGACACTGTTCAAATAGGATGGAAAACCGGCGGTATTGATAGCAAGATTTGGGTTGTAGATGATTTCCCATTTCCAGTCAAAGCTAAAACATACATTCATGTTACAGAAGGAAAAGCTCCAATAGGATACGAATTTACATTATTAGACTATAAAGAAAATATTCAAGAATCCCCCTTTGCAGGATTAGTATCAACTATAGTTGATCCAGCAAAACCAGACTGTGAAGTTGATTTTGAAAAATCAGTTGCTATAAAAAAACCCACAAAAAACTTTGATTACCAAATCCATCTTTTCTATGGACCTGAAGATTTGGTTCAAGGTTGTGATGCACAATGGTTGATAAAATTTATCGATAAATATGACGATACTGAATTTTTAGATGAGGTTCAATATGATCTTCTTGTTGTAGATGATGACTTGATTCCATCAAGATCCGTTGCTCAGGAAGAAGGTAGAGACTTTCTCTATTCTCCATTTGGACAAGCTATACTTGATTTTAGAATTAAGGAAGATCCTGGTACAGCAAAATATGTGATATGGATTTATGGTTCAGCTCCTATAGGAATTGTACCTAGTACTAGATCTGATTATTTAGAAGTTGAAGTTCCAATATATGATTATGATGGTGCACCTTCTGTTCAGAGACTGCCTACTGTAGTACCACCCACTGTAGTACCACCCACTGTAGTACCACCCACTGTAGTACCGCCTGTACCAATACCTAGTCATGATGGTGCACTTCTTGTTCAGGAGGGGATTCCTTCTTGGATTCAAACTTCATCAGGATTCTGGGTAGATGGGGATTCTTCAGATACTGAATTTGTCAACGCGATTCAATTCTTAATCGAAAAAGGAATAATGGAAATCCCTAAAACAACACAGGGTCTTGCTAGTACAAATGAAATCCCATCTTGGATTAAAACTACAGTTGGATTCTGGGTAGATGGGGATTCTTCAGATACTGAATTTATTAGCGCAATTCAATTCTTAATCGAAAAAGGAATAATAACTATATCTTAAACTTTCTGAAAATCTAAACTCTAGTTAGGCATATTTACTAATCTATATTTGCTCAAAAATCCTCTAATATCCTACATTCAAATTATTGTAAATTAACCAATAATTGATCAAGAAATGGCAGGTCTCTTCAAACATCCTAAACGACATATCAAAAAACTACTTAGAAATGGTGAGTATAATGAAGCTATTGCGTTTGGTAAAAATTTAGAGCCTCAATACTCTGATGATCATGATTTTATGTTTATCATGGGTAGTGCATTTTTTATTGTAGATGATCCACAAAGGGCATTACCCTATTTTGAAAAAGCATTCAAGCTAGATAGTGAAGACATTGAGACTTTGACTCTGAAAACCAATGTACATCTAGCATTGGAACAAAAAGATCAAGCACTTGCCTGCTGTAAATATATAGTTAAACTTGAACCAAAAAACACAGAAGCACAAAAATTAGTTGAAAAGCTTGAGAATATTTAATTTAGAAAATTATGCTTTCTTTTTGATCTCATAAGCATTCTCCATTAACCAATTGCAAAATGTCGTAACTTTCTCATCAAATAAAGTCCAAACATGTATTGAATGGGGCAGTATGTCTATCTTCCAATTCTCTGTGAACACTCTTACCCCTTCTTTATTTTCATACATGTATGCATCTTCTGTTTTAACATTCCCCAAGATCTCAATTGCTTTTTGTTTAATGATCTCCCTATCTATTGGAAATCTCTTCTTCTCATAATCTACAATTATACTCAGGTCTCTTTTACCATACATTTCAAACTCATCAATTCTACCTTGTTTTGGAAAATTTACGATTAATTTGACATTGTGTCTTTTTCCAACCTCTTTTCCAATTTCTACAATTCTGGTGTATGCCAGTGCTGGATTTTTATTTAAAAGAAATCTGATCTGTGCTAGATCTTTTTTTAATTGAGCCTGTAAATCTTCTACTATTTTTGAAAATATCATGTCTATTGCATAGAAAATTCCTATTATAACCATTAATTTCTATCAAGATTAGTTTTTTTAGAACTGATTCTAGCTTAGAATATGGCAATGCCCATGGATTATGATGGAATGAGAACTGATGATGCTTCACTTAGAACAGCCAATGTAGATGATTATAAGCGAACTTGCATTGATTTTATCGAGGATATCTCTCATGATTATGAGGCATGGGTTGATTATTACAAATTACCTAAAGATGAAGATAACAAAAGACGTGCAGGCATCTGTGCTACCATTACTAGAACCAATGATTGGATAGCAAAAGTTGCGCAATCAATCAAGGCAGTTGATGTTGTTATGAATGACGGAATTCAAAAAATGGCCGAAGCCACTGCAGGAAAACCTCTTGAAATTGGAGTTTTTGTTAATCACAAATCTAGCTACACTCAAACGAGTCCCGGAATAATTGATGTCAATGTAAAGGGTGTGGGAAGAGAAGGAAGAAAAATTAAACTTGGATTTCATTTTAAAGATGATCGATTTAGAATAGAATCTACATGTAATGCATATTTCGATGAAGAAAATTTACCTACGCAAGAATTTGAAATGCTTGATCTCAATTTAAAATTGCACGCAGAAAATGCTAAACCCCGTGATGTAATTTCATTCACTGTGACATTGAGTGAAATTAAAGATGATGTCGAATTTGATAGACGTGGTGTTTCAACTATTATTCATTTGGTATAACTTTGCTAATTACATCTTACTCTATGTAATTGATAATTTTTCCACTGTTTTTAATTTTTATAGAGTTGATTCCCTCCAAACTATCCAAGAGACTCATTTGTAAATATTCTTTTGAAGCAGTATACAAGACCTCGTCAATGAAGAAGGTTCTTGGATTATTAATTCCATAATGTCTAGAATCTTCAGCCAAATGTAACACTGTCCCTTTGAGATTAAATCCATCTAAACTATTCAAATCAAATACGTAAAATCCACTCCAACGATTGTAATCTGACACAAACCTTTTGTCACTTGAAATTTCGTCTAGATTTTTAACATCTCCGCTAATAGGAATTGATAATATTCCACTTTTTTTATCAAAAAAGAATGCTTTGTGATCGTGTAATGCTGCTGAACGAGTTGAACCATCCCCAATTATGACCTCATCTGCAACTTTTGGATTATTCACATCTACTACATTAAATAATGCAATTTTAATTCCCAACTGTTGAACTCTGCCCCCACCTGTCTCTTTTGTATCTCTACCAAATCCTATAATGTGTTCTTTATCGTATGGATGCAAATAGTTTGAAAATCCTGGAATCTTCAACTCTCCTAAAATTTTTGGGGTATCTGAGGATAAATCAATAACAAAAAAGGGGTCGATCTGTTCAAATGTTACCAAGTATAACCTATCTTCGATGAATCGTGCTGAGAAGATACTCTCATTTATAGCAATTTCATCTAATCCACCCACAATTTTTAGTTCTTTATCTAAAACGTAAACTGCATTTGCACGAACTATTCCTTGATGCTCAATATAGTGTTCTGTAGTTGTCGCAACTCTGAATCTGTCATCGCTTTCATCCATGGAGAACTGATTTAGTAATCTGCCTGGTACAGAACCTTTGGCAACATAATTGATTTTATCCTCGTCAATTGAAATTTTATGAATTATTGTTTTCTTTAACATTTTTTGGATTTTAGCATCGTACTTGTTTAGTGCATCTCTAATTTTTTCAAATAATTTGTCTTTATCATTTTTATCCATTTGGTTGTAAAATTCTTGCATCAATTCTGAGATTTTTATCCATTGTATTGTAGAATTAATCAAAGAATCTTTTTGAATTAATTCAATCTCTTCTTGAATGTTATTTGGCAATAATGGTACTATAACTCCAAAGAATCTATCCTTTGATGTTTTTTCATAAAACCCAAATGGTATACTTTGTTGGTATGTCAAGTAAAAGTTATTTTCTGATACATAAAATGTTCCAGAATGCCCCATTAGAAATGATTCTGAGTTTATTTTATCCCCAAAAATGTCAATTGCAGTTAATGTGTTAAAGCTTGAAAATTCCTCTACATTATCAAAGTAAAATACATCTGGTGTTATTATTTTAACAGAACCATCCCTTACTATTGGCAGTCTTGGATACTGATAATCTACACTAGTATTTGTTACAAAGTATGCATAATCTCCAATCATTCGTGCATCTCTGAAATGACCGTCAATGGAATAATCTTTGAGTATTGTAGGGTGTTCTTTGTTTGATACATCTAAAATTAATGCATGTGTAACTGAATCATGTGATCTTCTTGGAACAAAGTCATACTGTGGAATAATTTCATCATCACTATGTCCGTTGTAAAAGATTACTAGTCTGTCATCATTTAAGAACATGTTCTCAATGTGCTGTGATTCTATATCTAATGCAACTTTGAGAATTAATTTTGCAGATTCAGCAGGATATGCATCAATAATTGAAAGTGTATTCTGTGATACAATGTACACATACTTTGAATCATTTTTGAGATAGTCTGGTTCATCTACATTTTGTACTTGGATATTTGTTGTTGAATATTCGGATCCTCCTCCTGATTGTGATTTTGTCAAAGTAGTTACCATCGCTTCACCAGAGTTCCATACCTCATTGGTTGGTTGAGAATCCAACGTGATCGTACCCCTTACTTCATTAGTTACCCCTCTACTATCGAAATTAGAATTTCTGTATCCATAGAAATTCTCTCCAAGTAATGATGATGCTTTTAGAATCTCTACTAGTTCTTTTTGTGATGATATTTTCTTAATATTGTTGGTTCCATCAAAAAATTCTGAATCTGCTTTATCATCAGTAATAATTTTATTTTGAGTAATTTGTGATTGTGCATTAAACTCTAAAGATGATACTATTACTGCTGTAATTATTACCGAAATAACGATTAGAACTGGAATAACTATTTTTGAATTCATTTTTTCATCACTTTCAGATATTCTTTTTCTTCTAAACTCATATTTAGTGATTACTGTAGATAAGATTTAGTGAAATTCAAACTTTACTCCGGTTTCATAAAAAAAATTGTATCAGCGTATGTAGACAGGGCATAATGCTGATACCTAAGAGATTATCTCAAATCTCACAGAATGAACTGTTGCATTCCCAACAAGAATAATCCCAAATGTATCATCTCAAAAAATCTCTAAAACAGTTACAATAAGACAAGATTTGTTGTAGAGAGAAACTCTCTTTGCATGGCTCAAATGCGGGTTTAGAAAAACTACAATCAGATACGAAGGAAATTGTGAGAACTATGGACTTTTGTATCTAGCGTCAATGTGATGTAATGGGGGATTTTAGTATGTTGAGAGTCTTTTGGTTATCACACTTGCTAATTAGCCATGAAATTCTTTAATTTCTGTATAACCACAATTAGCATTCTCTTTGAAAGTTGCCAATGCTAAACCCATTTGAGGAATTAACTACTATCACACCTGAGCATACCTCCCCACTACTACTACTAGTTAACCACATTGATCTTGATGACTGTGTACAAATTTTTTTTAAAAAACCTCGCAACTAATTAATCCAAAGTCACTGCTATTGTAACTCTTTTCTCTTTGGCTCTCTCTTCACCTGGATATTTTAATGCAGAAATTTTTTCACCGAGTTCTTTGTCTTGGATCAACTGAGCTTTTCCGGCAAATACTTTGTTGTTATATTTGATTTTTACATCTGGATTAACCACAGCATTTTTGAACCAGTCCCCATCTGGCAGATGTCTTGAGAAATAGATCCTTCCATCATAATTCACTGCCCTAAGCATCACTGAATGCTCTTTTCCAGTCTTCCTTCCCCTCGTAACTAGGACTGGCCTGAACAACCCTTCTGTTATCTCCATGTGTGATTACTTTTTGTCAAGTAATTTAACCTCATTGATAGAAATTTCTGATATTCGGTGTGATAAACAAACCTGTTGATCATACAACATGTCCATAAAACTAGAAGGAATGCCTGTAAATCTAGCAACTGCTGATACATTTACTGGAAAAAAGGTCATTGATAGAGAAGGAATCGAGTATGGCAAAGTAAAACATATCCATATCAACCAAGATACGCTTGCTGTCAACGGTGTAACAATTCACCAAGGATTTCGTAGAGACTACTTTCTATCAAAGGATTACATTGAAAAGTTTTCTGAGAGAACACTACTTCTTAGCAGACCTCCTGTAAGAACTGGAATTCCAGTTACTGATATTGACAGACACAAAATTGGCAAAGTAAAGCGATTACATAAAAATTTAGAAACAAATCAACTAGAGTCAATCGAGGTCAGTAATGGTTTAATGAAATCTAAAATTCTATCCAAATCTGAAATTTGGGGAGTAGGTGAAAAAGTCATTTTAAGAATGACCAAAAAAGAGTTCAAAAATCTTGAATAATCTCTTTTAATACCTCATCTCTCTTTTTCCAAACTAGTATTTTTGATTAGCCTGCTTTTTTAGAACAGACCACACATACAGTAACTCCCTCTTGAATCGCAACATCAACATTTGATGAGTGACATTTTTGACATAATCCTTTCATAACCCATTTCATTATTTGCTCTTTAAATTTTTTTTGAGAGTCTTGACTAGTCAATAATTAGCAATTTATAATTGAGAACTGCGATCTATGTATGTATTATATAGAAACAAAATCACTCACAAAATCATTTGGTGATGTTATTGCTGTAAATAATATCTCCTTTACAGTCAAAAAAGGTGAGATTTTTGGATTTCTAGGACCTAACGGTGCAGGTAAAAGCACTACTATGATGATACTTACCACTTTGCTAAAGCCCACTTCTGGTAAAGCTTTGATTTCTGGATTTGATGTAACTACCAATCCAAAACAGGTTAGAGAAAATATTGGCTATGTTCAACAAGAATCAACTGTCGATGAGTATCTTACAGGAAGAGAAAATCTTCTGTTACAAGCAAAACTAAACCACATTCCAAAAAATGAGATCAACACCAGAATTGATACTGTTTTAAAACTAATCGAACTTGTTGAAAAGCAAGATCAAGCTGTTGTCACTTACTCTGGTGGTATGCGCAAAAGATTGGACATTGCAGGAGGACTACTGCATAGACCCAAAGTATTGTTTCTTGATGAACCCACAGTCGGATTAGATATTCAAACTCGTCGAAAAATCTGGGAATATATCAAGAAAATTCACACGGAATTTGATATGACCATCTTTGTATCAACTCACTATATGGAAGAAGCTGATCAACTCTGTGATAGAGTTGGGATAATTGATGGTGGAAAAATTAAGATAATTGATTCTCCTAAAAATTTGAAAAACGCGATGGGCAATGAAGTAATCTCATTAGGAATTGATAAAGACAAAAATTATAACTCTTTTGTATCTGAGATTGGTAAAATTGAGTTTGTAAAGAAAATTAATGAGGATAACTCAAACCTTACTCTTTTTGCATCAAATGGTACTGAAATAATTCCAAAAATCTTTCAAATTTCATCAACACTTGGCATCAAAATTAAATCAATATCTCTAACTCAACCTACGCTTGATGATGTCTTTATTTCATATACCGGACACGAAATTAAAGATGACAATTCTGGTTTTAATCGAAAACGTGAACATGCAAAGATCAAGAGGTTACGTGCATGAATGCTATACTTTATGATACATACACAATTTTTTGGAGGGAATTAAAAAGATATCAAAAATCTCGTAGTGGAGTTTTAATTAGATTAATTCAACCGGCAATTTGGATTATAGTAATTGGAAATACTTTTTCTGGAACACAGCCGCTAATTGAGTCAGTTGGGTTTGAAGGTGAATACATTGAATTTATGGCACCTGGCGTCATTATTCTTACTGCTATCTTTACTAGCGTCTTTGGTGGTGTCAACACTTTGTGGGATCGTAGATATGGTTTTATGAACAAAGCTTTGGCCTCTCCAATATCTCGTTCTGCAATTGCACTAGGAAAAATGTCTGCAATCTCTTTAATTGCTGCATTGCAGGCAAGCTTGATTTTAGGCATTGCTTTAGCTATTGGGGTCAATTTCCCTAATCCTATCATGATTGCACCAATTATGGTCATAGTCATCTTGTTTTCTTTAGGATTCTCTGGAATCTCTGTAATGATTGCAGCCACTGCAAAGTCTCAAGAGACCTTTTGGGGGTTGATTAATTTCCTTGGAATGCCGTTATTCATGCTCAGTCCTGCGTTATTTCCATTAGAACTGTTACCTGATTGGCTTGCAGCCATTACAAAACTAAATCCAGTCACCTACACCGTACTGCTAGTTCGAGAATTAATGACTGGTGTCTCAGAGGGGGATATTCCAATATTTTTGAGTTTAGGCGTTTTAGTAGCATTTGTGTTAGTTATGGTAGCCCTTGCAAGCTATGTGTTTACACGTGAGGTAAACAAGCCATTTTGAGATAAAATTGACAAAAATTGCAATATTAGTTAACTCTGGTTATATTTCTCTAATTTTGTTATGATTAATTGTTGAAACTAATCCTTGCAACTTTGAGTATTTTTACGCTGTTACTAGTCAGCATCTCTTTTGCTCAAACATCTTTTGGAATTGAAAATTATGATCTAGTATACAAATGGGGTAAACATGGCTCTACAGACCCTAGTAAATTTGCACATCCTCAATTTGTTGCAGTAGGTGAAGATGGTAATATCTATGTTAGTGATTTTGGTAACAAACGTATTCAAAAGTTTTCAAGTAGTGGTGAGTATCTAACTCATTGGGGTAACAGTGGAAAAGACTTGGGATCTTTTTACAACCCTACTGGTATTGCAGTGGGCACTGATTTTATTTTTGTAGTAGACCGTGATTTGAATCGTGTTCAAAAGTTCTCCTTAGATGGTGAGTTCATCACAGCATGGGGAAAGAAAGGAACCGGTGAAGGTCAATTCTTTTATCCTAATGGAATAACTCTAAGCAATGGATTATTGTATGTTACAGATACTGGAAATCAAAGAGTTCAAATATTTTCAACTGAAGGTCAATTTGTCTCCTCTTTTGGTTCAAGTGGTTTAGGTGAAGGTCAATTTTTGAATCTTGTTGGAATTGATGCTGATAAAGATGGAAATATTTACATCACTGATAAAGGAAATGGTAAAATTGAAAAATTTACTGCCCAAGGTGAGTTGATACAATCATTCCCATTTTATTTTCCAAGTTATGTATTTGCTCCTGAAGCTATAGCTATAGACCCTTTAGGTAACATGTTTGTTGTAAATTCTAACACTGGCAGAATACTATATCTATCTCAAGACTCTGGGTTGAGAATCTCTCAGGCCACTCAAAACGGTCCATATCCTAATTCTTTTAAACATATCACTGATCTGGCAATTGGAATCAACGGTGAACTACTAGTTATAGATTCCCCAACACACACAATACAATTATTTGAAACAAAGTTTTTTGAACAACCCACAAAATCTTATTCTGTTATTCCTAAAGAAACAAGACCTCCATCTAGGGATCAAATTTTACCTGTAATCACTGCTCCTGAATCAATAGTAGTTGAAGCCGATGATTTTCTAACTAGTGTATCTTATGGAAATGCAAATGCCACAGATGCTAGTGGAATTAAAATAATTATTAATAATGCTCCAGAGATGTTCCGACTTGGTACCACAAATCTTATTTGGATCGCATTTGACTATACTGGACTTAGTTCTACTGCACCTCAAACAGTCACTGTAAATACATGTGGAAATTATCATTATGATTACAACCTCATAAAAGGAACTGAAGGTGATGATATTCTTTTAGGCACTGATGGGGATGATTTGATCTTTGGATTATCTGGCAATGATATTATTTCTGGAGGTCATGGAAACGACTGTATCTTTGGCGGTTCTGGAGATGATGTAATATCTGGTGATGGTGGTAATGATACAATCAAAGGAAACTCTGGAGATGATATTTTGAAAGGTCAATCTGGAACTGATGTGATTTATTCTGGAACTGGTTCTGATGTGATAGATGGTGGTGCAAACCCTGATCGATGTTACCCTCTAGACCCCAAGAATGATTTGGTATCAAATTGTGAAGAATAAAACTTGTTTAGAAAATTAATTTTAATTTTTGTTGGAATTTTGGATATTTTTTTGTTTCTATCTCTTTTCGGAGAATTTTTTGATGGATCAGGTAAACTTGTGGATTGGCTAATCATATTAATTCAGATAGTAATAGGGCTATTCATGACTATTGTAATTGTCACGTATTTTCATGAAAAAGAAAATAGAATAAATGAAAAAATGCAAAATACAGCTTTATTTCAAATAGATAGTAAATTTGTTTGTTTATTTTTGCACATTACTAAAGTACAGTCAACACTTGATGAATATTATAATAAAAATAAAGAAATCAAAGCCTGTGAATATCATATCAAATCTATGGATTATGCTTCAAAATTACTTGGACAAACATTAGTTTTACATTCAAATTATATTGATGCAGAAATTATATCTGGCTTGCAATTTTTGATAAACGTTATTGAAAAAGATCGTATAGAATTTAATCATCCAGAATTGGATAAAGAAAAAATTAGAGAACTAGTAAACGTTTCAGAGTATACTAAAAAAAGATTATCTAAATACAATCCCAAATTTTTAGAAACCTGTGAAAAGGATTTAAAAGAATTTCAAGAGAAAATTTCTTCGGATAAACCTTCATCTGAAACCGTTCTGAATTTTGTGTGGAAAGAAAATGTTATAGATTAGAATATTTAGAGTTCTTCATAATCTACACAAGTACAATTATTAAAGTATATTTAATATCATATGATTTGAATACTCATAATTTCTATAGATATACTTTGATTTATGACTCTTAGTAGATCAGAATAACAAGAATGATGATCCTCTCAAGATCTGAAAATTATGAGGAACAATACTTGTGAAATTTCATGTCTTGTTGTAAAAATCATGGTAACTATACTCTTTTGTTGTGTTTTGGCTCAAATAGTTCTACTACTCAATATACTATGTTGTATGGTAGGAAAACCCTCTCTATAGAAAATATTGATCCAGTTTGTGTAAAAAACCAGCAACATGATAATTACCACTTTTTAAATCAGAAACAGTTACAGCAAAATTTAGTGCTGTAACTGACTTGATGGTTTTACCTATTCAAACCATCGTGATTTTAACCTAATTGCGGGATGAACTAATTTCAGGTTAGTAGAAATAGCCCTCAATATCTAAAGTTTTAATATTAGTTATTTTTATAAAAATCGTGAATAGGGTATTACTAACTGTCGTATTTCTTTTGGCAATAATTGCATTATCTCCATCCATTCTTTCAGACTCTGTCTTTGCACAAACTCCCTCACAACCCGTCATAACTGCTACTCAAATAGATGGTAGTGGTGTGTCTCTAGCTCATATACAGTTCGGTAATACTTTTGGTACTGCTGTATCTTTAAATGAAATTTTTGCTGGAACTGCTAGAGCTGATACTGGTATTACCATAGCTAGTCTAACATTTACTGGAGGATCAAATGATCCAAAAGTATCTCTTGATTGCGATGGAAAAATCTACATCACTACAGCACCATCTGGTATAACTGATACAAATGTACCAATAGCTATCATCATTGGTGATCCCGGAACAAGTAGCTTTTCATCAGGTGATACACTCAACTTGAGTATTACTGTAAATACTAGTCAAAATCCTAAACTTTCTGCAGACCAACTACCAACTTTATGTGAACCTGCAACACCTGAAAGTCCTAGAGCTGTATCTTCACTAGCTGATGGTGCTAACTTTAATGAACTCGAAGGAGCTCGTGGCATCACCACCGTCGAAATTGGCTCAACTATATACGCTCTAGTTGCATCTCAAACTGATAACGGTGTTCAAATTATCAATATAACAGATCCTGCAAATCCTACTAGTGCATCTTCAATAACTGATAATAGTATCTATCCTGAACTTAGTCAAGCATTTGATATCACCACCGTCAAAATTGGCTCTGATACATACGCCCTAGTTGCAGCTATTGACGATGACGGTGTCCAAATTATCAACATATCAGATCCTTCCAACCCAAGGCCTGTAACTTCAATAACTGATGGTAGTACCTTTGATGAACTTGACGGAGCTCGTAGCATCACCATCGTCGAAATTGGCGCTGCTACATATGCTCTAGTTGCATCTGATTCAGATAACGGTGTCCAAATTATCAATATATCAAATCCTTCCAACCCAATTCATGTATCTTCAATATCTGATGGTGGTAGTGATGGTGGTTCTGGTACCTTTAATGAACTTCTTGGAGCATCTAGCATCACCACCGTCAAAATTGGCTCTGCTACATACGCCCTAGTTGCATCTAATTTTGATGACGGTGTCCAAATTATTGATATATCCACTCCTGCAGCCCCTATTGCTGTATCTTCAATAACTGATGGTGGTACCTTTGATGAACTTGATGGAGCAATTGGCATCACCACCGTCGAAATTGGCTCTGCTACATACGCCCTAGTTGCAACTATTAACGATGACGGTGTCCAAATTATTGATATAACAGATCCTTCATCCCCAACTTCTGTAACTTCAATAACTGATGCTACTGATACTAATGGTAGTGCCTTTGATACACTTGATGCAGCATTTGGCATCACCACCGTTAAAATTGGCACATCCACATATGCGCTAGTTACATCTATTAGAGATGACGGTGTCCAAATTATCAATATAACAGATCCTTCATCCCCAACTGCTGCATCCTCAATAACTGATGAGGTTGATGGCTTTGATGAACTTGATGGAGCATCTGACATCACCACCATCCAAATTGGTTCATCTATTTACGCCCTAGTTGCATCTAATGCAGATAACGGCATCCAAATTATTAGTATAGCAGACAATCAATTTGAATTACCAGAACCAGAACCAGAACCTGAACCAGAACCTGAACCAGAACCAACACCAGAATCAGACCCAGTAGCAACACCGGTAAATCCCTTATCTGTATCTTCTGTAACTGATGGAGTTGGTGGATTTGATGAACTTGATGGAGCAACTGATATCACCACTGTTACCGTCAGCTCAACTCCATACGCCCTAGTTGCATCTAGCCTAGATAACAGTGTTCAAATTATTGATATATCAGATCCTTCATCCCCAACTACTGTATCTTCAGTAACTGATGGTGTTGGTAATTTTGATGAACTTTTTGGACCGCGTGGTATCACAACTGCTGTAATTAGTGGATCCACCTACGCCCTAGTTGCATCTTACTCAGATGATGGTGTTCAAATTATTGATATATCCACTCCTGCAACCCCAACTGCTGTATCTTCAGTAACTGATGGTGAAACTGATGCTAATGGTAATATTTTTTATGAACTTTATCAAGCTTCTGGCATCACCACTGTACAAATTGGTACATCCACCTACGCTCTAGTTACAGCTAGTAGTGATGATGGTGTTCAAATTATTGATATAACAACTCCTTCAACCCCAACTGCTGTATCTTCAGTAACTGGTGGCGTTGATGGTTTTGATGAGCTTGCAGAAGCTAGAAACATTACCACCATCCAAATTGGTACATCCACCTACGCCCTAGTTGCATCTGTCCTTGATAGCGGCATCCAAATTATTGATATATCAAATCCTGCAAATCCAACTGCTGTATCTTCATTAACTGATGGCGTTGGTGGTTTTAATACCCTTGGTGGAGCTTTTGATATTACTGCTGTTGCAATTAGTGGATCCACCTACGCCCTAGTTGCATCTGAAATAGATAGCGGCATCCAAATTATCGATATAACAACCCCTGCAACCCCAACAGTTACATCTTCAATAACTGATGGTGTTGGTGGATTTAATGAACTTGATGGACCTCGTAGTATTACCACTGTACAAGTTGGTTCATCAACCTACGCCCTAGTTGCATCTTTATCTGATGACGGCATCCAAATTATTGATATAACAACTCCTGGAACCCCCACTGTTGCATCTTCAATAACTGATGGTGGTGCTGATAGTACTGGTAGTACCTTTGATGAACTTGATGGAGCTAGTGGTATCACCACTGTACAAATTGGTTCATCCATTTACGCCCTAGTTGCATCTTACTCAGATGACGGCATCCAAATTATCCGTATAGCAGAATCTCAACCAGCAGCACCAGCACCACCTGCACCATCACCTGCACCACGAACACTAATAGATGCAGCAACCCCTGCAAATACTCTAGATGTATCTTCAATAATTGATGATGTTGATGGATTTAATCAACTTGATGCACCTACTGATGTCACCACCGTTGTAATTGATGGATCCACCTACGCCCTAGTTGTATCTAATGGAGATAACAGTGTCCAAATTATCGATATATCAGACCCTACAGATCCAACTTTTGTATCTTCAGCAACTGATGGTGAGGGTGATGGTGAGGGTGATAACTTTAATGAACTTGGTGGAGCTCGTGACATCACCACTATCGTAATTGGTGGATCTACATACGCTCTAGTTACAGGTAACTTGGATAACGGCGTCCAAATTATTGATATATCCACTCCTGCAACCCCACGTGTTGCATCTTCAGTATCTGATGGCGTTGGTGGATTTAATGAACTTGCTGGACCTCGTGGTATTACCACTGTTACCATCGGTACAACTCAATACGCCCTAGTTGCATCTTTAGTAGATGACGGCATCCAAATTATCAATATATCAACTCCTACAACCCCAACTGTTGCATCTTCAATATCTCTTAGTGATATTGTTGCTGGTAGTGTCTTTAATACACTTGATGGAGCTTCTGATATCGCCACTATCGAAGTTAGTGGATCCACCTATGCCCTAGTTACTGCTGTTAACAGTAATGGCATCCAAATTATCGATATATCCACTCCTACAGCCCCAACTTTTGTAGCTTCAATAACTGATGGTGTTGGTGGATTTAATACACTTGCTGGAGCTTTTAATATCGCCACTGTCGAAATTAACTCTGTCATGTACGCTCTAGTTGCATCTTTAGATGATGACGGCATCCAAATTATCAATATAACAAACCCTGCATCCCCAACTTTTGTAGCTTCTGTAACTGATGGTGTTGGTGGATTTGATACACTTGCTGGAGCTTCTCGCATTACCACTGTTACAGTTGGTTCTGCTACATACGCCCTAGTTGCTGCTGGTGCTGATGACGGCATCCAAATTATTAATATATCAACTCCTGCATCCCCAACAGTTGTATCCTCAATAATTGATGGTGCTAATGATGGTTCTGGTAGTGCATTTGACACACTTGATGGAGCTAATGGTATCACCACTGTTGTAATTGGTGCATCTACATACGCCCTAGTTGCAGCTACTAATGATGACGGCATCCAAATTATTCGTATAGAGGGATCTCCATCTGGAGTTACTGGTGGTTCATTTGGAGCTGTAGGTTCAATTGGAGGTGCAATTGCAGGTGCAACTGAACCTTCATCTCAACCATCAACATCAACATCAACATCAACATCAACATCAACATCATCACCACCATCATCAGACAGTAGCAGTTCAGACTGGCAAAAGAAACCAACCTTTGGCAAGTCATGGGAGGTATCCTCTGATCAATTTGTAACAAATGGATTCACCTTTAATGGTCACACACTTGATATCACAGACAACTGGCACACAGAATTTGTTAAAACCACAACAATCATTGGCGAGACAAATCATGTCCAGATGAGAGTCTTTGCATTTGATGGATTAAAATATGTCCAGCTCTCACTAGGATTACCAGAGATTGGTGCAATATCTGATGCAGAAACTGACATCATTATACAGCTAGAGCGCAACTACAATAGTCCAAATGACTATGACATTGTTGATATTGTACACGAACAAACAGAACCGCTAGTGAATCCAGACTCTACAACTGCTAGTATCACACCATCTCTCTGTAACACCTCTGATACTGAACTGCGTTGCTATGATATTGACATTAACTTTGCAGTTGATGCCCCATTATACGATGATGTACTAGCAATATCTGCAGTTGATACAAAGAGAAGAACCACAACTACATACATCAACGAGGGTGTAGAGTTTGTAGGAGAATCACTACTTCCTGCAGAGACTGCATCCATATTTATCAAAAAGACAAACCAAGACAAAGGTAACCACATTATCCTAACCCAAGATGACAGACGACACAATACATGGACTGACCAAGACGGTTACCAATGGACACAAAACAGCTATGGCACTTGGATTCAACAAACACTACCTGATATGATCATATCTGATGATGGCTCTACCAAAGTAATGACTCGACTACATTCAGAGTTTGATAGTATGATACAACAAGAACGAGAGCGTGCAACCTCTGTATTTGATAGTAAAACTCTCCAGTCAGTACCAGAAGATTCATTCTCACATGACTTGCCTGAAACGGTACCTAAACATCTAGATAAATCCCTACTTGAAAAGATGGAACTAGAAGAGATTCTCGCACTTGAAAAGATGTTAAATATCTACATCTATGATGATGCTTGGTCTGATACAGATGATGATGATAGTAACTCTGTCGAGTAGACAAGTTACATGTTGTTGATTTGGATTTAATTAACCAAGTATTCCATTCTTGAGATCCATTAAACCATTTTAAATGAAATTTTACAATTGTTCTGTAATGGTATCATCTAGAATCACATCATCTAGAATCATATCCCATGTACAGCTATCACATAAAATGGATGATGATAATGATGATCACGAGTCTTCTTTCTAAGGATAAAAGACCAAACAAAGCATGGTATCTTGTTCCAATATTGCTGGATGAATTGGGTGGAATAATCATACACTTGGCTCTAAAAGACAAAATCCTGTAATGGCAAAAAAGAGACTATCTGGAATCACAATAACAATAATTTCAATAATCATCATGAATGCTGTTTGCAGCATTTGGGTCTATGTGGTGGTTGTTCATTTAAACCCCAATTCTCTCTTTTTTTATTTTTATGTGCAGAGATTTTTTTGAATCAGAACAGGATCTGTATTTCGTGCTTGGGTCACTATATCACAGAACCAATAATACCTTGGTTTTTATTTCAGCAATTTTTTTTTGAGATAACCAAATGGACATATTACAACTAATACAATCTAATCTACTTACTCCGATAGTTCTGTTTTTTTTGTTTGGAATTATTGCTGCTAGAATAAAATCTGACTTGAAAATTCCTGAAGCAGTTTCAGAATTTCTACCCATATACCTCCTTGCAGCAATCGGTCTTCATGGTGGAATAGAGATGAGAAATACTGGATTTGAAAATATGCTGATTCCAATGTTAGTAGCAATTGGGTTGTCGTTACTATTCACATTAAATCACTATCAAATTTTAAGAAGGCTTGGGAAATTCAATATTTTCGATTCATATGCATTAGCCTCAACGTATGGTGCAGTAGGAGCAGTCACATTCTCAGTTGGATTATCTTTTTTAAAGAATCAAGGTGTAACATCTGAAGGATATCTTGCAGCAGTTTTAGCCGTTTTAGAACCAGTAGCTTTCATTATGGCAATATTTTTGACAAACATGGCAGTCTCAAAACAAATTCGCCAGAAAAAAAAGTCTTTCATCAAAGATGACACTTCTGAAATTGATATGGGTCTTGAGGAAACGAAAACAAAACTTTCCCAAGTTTTACATGAATCAATAACTGGCAAAGCAATTGTAATTCTTTTGGGCAGTATTGTTATTGGATATATTATAGGAGAAGAAGGATTTTCTTCAATCAAAATAGTCTTTGATGAAATGTTTACAGGTGCAATCGTAATTTTCATGATTGAGATGGGAATTATTGCCGGTCAAAGGTTAGATGATATCAAAAAGGTTGGATTTTTTCTTACTGCATTTGCTGTAATTATGCCCACTTTTAATGGAATAGTTGGAGTACTAGTTGCAACTGCCTTGGGGTTGAGTCTAGGTGGTACTGTAATGTTTGGTTTATTGTTAGCTAGTGCCTCATTTATTGCAGCACCCGCCGTTTTACGTCATGCAATTCCTCAAGCAAAACCTAGTCTTTACATTACATCTGCTTTGGGTATCACATTTCCATACAATATCATGGTTCTGCTTCCAATCATGTTTGCCATCTCTACAATTTTACATAATGGCTCGGGATCGATAGACTTATTCAATTACATTCCAAAGGATTGGACATGAAACTCTACAACGTAAAACTACTAACCATTACCTGTGAAATTCTTGCCCAAAAAAATATTGTTGAAATTTTAAACAAACATGAGATAACTGGCTATACAACCTATGAAGTGGATGGGAATGGTGCACGTGGTATTCGTGGTCAAGGATTTAAAAATGAAAAAAATGTCAAAGTAGAGGTGATAATGCGCGAAGAAAAACTACAAGATATAGTAGAAGAAATTTCAAGAACCATGTTTGCAAATTTTGCCATTGTTCTTTACGTCTGTGATGTCGGTGTAGTGAGGACTGAAAAATTCTAACAGCACTTGTTATCTAAACATAGAACCGGCATTTTCTTACTAGTTTTTGTTATATTTGATATTAATTCTGATAACTGATTGTTTGATATTGCATACATTACCTTTTTACCCTCGTTTCTAGATTTTACAATTCCACATCTTTTCAATGTCTTTAAATGGTGAGAAACTAGCGGTTGATCTTTTTTTAATTTTTTAACAAAGTCATTTACACACAACTCTTTGTTTTTCTGTAAAATCTCTAATATCTCAAAACGTGTTTGATCACAAATGCATTTTAAAAGACTGGCACCATTCATATCAATTCAAATTTATATAAACTAATATTTATGTGATAATGAAGATATGCCTAAAAACATTCTATTTGTGTGCGTAAAAGATGCTAGAAAGAGTTCTATGACTGAATCTTTTTTCAGAAAATTTATCCTAAAACAATTCAATGTTTCAAGTGTTGTTGTCCCTTTAATGCAACAACTATACCTCATTATACTTTATGTAATCAAAGAAATCATAATTGATACTAGTCAAAAACCAAAAGTATCATCTAATTTTATGATTGAAAATTCTTTTACAACAACTAACTTGGGATGTATGGATAAAAAATTATGCTTTTTCTTGTTTGTAAAAGATGTACTACTTGATTGGAATACCACTAATCCTAAAGAGAAAATCATTAGTACACTAAGAATAATTTGTAATAAAATTAAATCCAAAGTTTTGAATCTCATTAAATCTCTTGAGGAATAATTTAATGATTTATTCGAACTTACAGATTTTTATTGTGGAACTAGTGGGAACTTTTATTCTAGTAGTTTTTGCAACAGGTTCTATTGTTTATGATGCTGATGGACATTTAGGGATTTCTTTTATTGCTTTGGCTCCCTTTATTGCATTACTAATTGGTGTTTATTCTTTTGAAAAAGTATCATTGGCTCATTTTAATCCTGCAGTAACTATAGGATACTACATTACAGGACATATCTCAAAGATTCAAATTGTATACTATTTTACAGCAGAAATAATTGGCGCAATCCTAGGTTCTCTTTTTGTTTTAATTTTTATTGGAAAAGAAGCAAATCTTGGAGCTAGTACGCCAAACTATGATTTTCCAATATTTGTAATTTTTCCAGTTGAAGTTTTAGCTTCTGCAATGTTGATGGGTGTAATTTTCTATGTTGTGTATACCAAAGGTTTGCGAGGATTCAGCGGTGTCGCAATTGGGGGTATAGTGGGCTTGGATATTTTATTTTTAGCCTTTATCTCTGGGGCTTCGATGAATCCTGCTCGAGCTTTAGCACCCGCACTACTTTCTGGTATTTTTGAGAATCTTTGGCTATATTTGAGTGCGCCATTTGTTGGAACCTGTATTGTGGCTTTAATATTTAGAAAGAAGTTCCAAGCACAAAGAGCCAAAAATTACGAATAATAATGACCTAAAATATCCTTTGTTTAGTGTCCGAATCCAAGAAATTGTTCAATATTGCAAAAAAAGTAATTCCTTCTGGTGTTAATAGCCCTGTTAGGTATTTTGAGCCTTATCCATTTTTTACAAAAAAAGCAAATGGTGCATACATTTGGGATGTTGATAATAATAGATACATTGACTATTGCAATGGTTATGGGGCATTACTCTTAGGTCATGGAAGAAAAGAAATTATCAAATCTGTAACAAATCAACTCTCTAAAGGAACTTTATACTGTACTCCCACTGCATCTGAAATCAAACTCTCAAAATTAATCACTAGTAATTTCCCTGCCATAGACAAAGTTAGACTAATGAATACAGGTGGTGAAGCTACAATGACTGCAATAAGATTGGTACGAGGATTTACAAAAAAGAAGAAAATTATAAAATTTGAAGGGTGTTATCACGGTGCACATGATTCTGTTTTAGTAAAAGCTGGTTCTGGTTCTGCTCATAATGGCATATCTGTCTCTGATGGTACATTAGATGAGGTTTCAAAAAATACATTGGTTGTAGAATATAACAATATTGAGGATTTACAAAAAACAATACAGAAAAATAAAGATATTGCAGGAGTTATTGTAGAGCCAATTTTAGCCAACATGGGTTTGATCTTACCTGAAAATAATTTTTTGTCTGATTTACGAAAAATTACTAGAGAAAATGACATTCCATTAATTTTTGATGAAGTTGTAACTGGTTTTAGAGTTGCACCCGGTGGGGCTCAGGAACATTTTGGAATAAAACCTGATCTTACAACTATGGCCAAAGCTCTGAGCAACGGGTTTGTAATATCTGCAGTTGGTGGAAGAAAAGAAATTATGGATTTACTATCCCCCGGTGGCAAAGTTTACCAAGCAAGTACATTTGCAGGCAATCCTATCTCTGTTAGTGCTGCAATTACCTCAATTAAAACAATTAACAAAATTAAACATAAATTGTATTCTAAACTTGAGCGATTCAATTCACTCTTTTCTACTGCCTTGAGTGATGTGGCAACTGATATGAACATACCTCACCAAATCAATTTTACAGCTTCAATGTTCCAAATCTTCTTCACAAACAAGCCTGTCGTAAACTATCAAACATCAAAGAATGCAAATGCCAAGAAATTCCAAAAACTGTTTCAAAGTTTGTTAAAACAAGGCATATTTATTGCTCCATCTCAATTTGAGGTGGTTTTTCTCTCTGATGCTCACACTGAAACTGATTTGAATAAAACCCTTGATGCGTATCATACTGCATTAAAATCGGTGAAAAATTGACAAAAAATTACACAGTTGGAGCTAGGGGGAGCAATCTATCTCTTGCACAAACTAACTGGGTAATCTCTGAATTAAAAAAAGTAAATCCAGAGTGTGATTATAACATTAAACCAATTACTACAAAAGGTGACACTGATACAAGACCGTTATTTACAATAGATCAGAGAGGTATTTTTGAAAAAGAGATTGACAAAGCTGTTGCTCTCAAAGAGGTTGATTTTGCAGTACACAGTTTAAAGGATGTTCCATCAGAATTAGAAGAAAGTTTGGTATTGGCATCTATTCCAAAACGTGAAATGGTAAATGATGTATTCATTTCTGCTGATGGTTCATCATTGTATAATATCCCGAAAGGCTCAGTCATTGGAACTAGTTCATTAAGACGTGCAGTTCAAGTTTCAAGAATTAGAGATGATGTGATTGTAAAACCAATTCGTGGGAACATCGAGACTAGAATTAAAAAAGTATCTGGGGAAAATTATGATGCTATAGTTCTTGCACAAGCTGGAATATCTCGATTAGGTGTGGTGGATATCAAATCTACTATACTATCCATTGATGATTTTTCTCCGTCACCTGGACAGGGTGCAATTGCAATAGTTGCAAGAATTAATGATTCTCAAACAATCTCAATGCTCAAAAAAATTGAAGATGTTAACTCACGCTTTGAAATTGAGGCTGAACGATCTCTTTCAGATTATGTTGACTCTGGATGTAGATTTCCATTAGGTGCATATGCAAAATCAAATGGTTCAGAGATGACCTTGGCTGTTTCTGCATTTTCTGTTGATGGAAAAAAAGCTATTCATGTAAAGAAAACTGGCAAAAAAGAAAACCCTAAATTTTTAGGCAAAGTTGTTGGAGAAGAACTATCCATGAAAGGAGTAAATGATCTTGCATTAAATTGGAGAGAAAAAGTAAAAGAGTGGAATAATTCATGACTGGAAAAGTGTATCTTGTTGGTGCAGGCCCTGGAGATGGTAAATTAATCACATTACGTGCAGTTGAATTACTTGAAAAAGCAGATGTTGTATTGTATGATAGACTGGTTAGCAAAAAAATTATTTCAATGATTCCAAAATCTGCTGAAAAACTCTATGTTGGTCGTGCAGTAGGTGATGATACAACTCATCAAAATACCACCAATGATTTGATGGTAAAATATGCAAAATCTAAAAAAAGTGTGGTTAGACTAAAGGGAGGTGATCCAATAATTTTTGGACGTGGTGGAGAAGAGGCAGAATTTCTCAAAGAGAACAAAATAAAATATGAAATTGTTCCCGGCATTACTTCTGGAATTGGTTCAGCAACATACGCCGGTATCCCCCTAACTCATAGGAGGTATGCCTCATCTGTGGTTTTTGTTACAGGTCATGAAGATCCAGAAAAGAAAAAAGAAATAGTTAAATGGAAAAATCTTGCAAAATCTGTTGACACAATTGTAATCATGATGGGACTCTCAAGAATTGATATAATTTGTAAACAACTTGTTGCTGGAGGGCTAGAAAAAAAGACACCAGTAGCTGTAATTCAAAATGGAACCACACCTCAACAGAAAATGATCAAAGGAACACTCACAAACATTGCAAAAAAAGTTAAAGAAAACAAAATCACTCCTCCAGTAAACATCATTATTGGTAACGTCGTATCATTATCAGAAACTATTGGGTGGAAATAATAATGATAACACTTGATGGAAAAACTATTGCCATTACTCGCTCAAAAGACGATGCTGCTGAATTCATCTCTCTTGCCAAACAACAACACGCAATCCCAATCCCATTACCTACCATTGAACTTGTAAGTAAGGGTGAAAAAATTGTTGATGAATTTTTAAAATCTATTATACAGTATAATCCTGATTATTCTGTTTTTATGAGTTCCAAAGCTGTAAAATTATTATTTGATACTGCAAAAAATGTTGGAAAATTAGAACAATTACAACTAGCTGTTGCAAATACAATAGTAATGTCAGTTGGACCTAAAACAACAGTTGCACTTGAATCTGAAGGAATCAAAGTGAACCACCAACCAACAACTTTTTCTTCAGTAGGAATAGGAGAAGAATTTACAAAAATTTGTGCAGTTGGCAAAAAAGTGATCATTCCTCGCAGTGGTGCATCTACACCATTTCTAAAAGAACTATTAAACAAAATTGGAATTGATGTCTTGGAGATTCATCTGTATGATGTATGTGCATTTAGAGACACTACTCAATGGAATGGATTCCGCGAGTTGTTTTCTCAGAATAAAATTGATGGTATCGTATTTACTAGTGCATCTTCAGTTAGGGGATTCTTTGAGATAATGTCCAAAGACTATACATCTGATACCCTACTTTGTAATTTAGCAAAATTATCTATAGTATCTATTGGCTCTTTTACTTCTGATGAGCTAAAAAAATTCAAAGTTGAAAATACAGTTGCCAAAGTACACACTGTATCTGGCGCTTTTGATGCAATGAAAAATATTTTGGCCGTTTAATCTCGAATTTAGCTAAAGCTATTTAGCTTTGCCTATTTTTCACCATGTATTTATAATATAACGGGGTTATGTTTGATATGACTGCTGAAAATCTAGACATGGATTATTCAAAATATGACTTTAAAGATTCTACAGAATTATACGTCCACCTCAGCAAGAAGGGTCTCTCAAAGGAGACTGTAATTAGTATTAGTAAAATGAAGAATGAACCACAATGGATGCTTGATTTCAGATTGCGATCTTTTGAAATTTTTATGCAAAAACCAATGCCAACATGGGGCGGAGACCTTTCAACTATTGATTTCCAAAATATTTACTATTATGCAAAAGCATCTGAAAAAGTAGAAAAAAATTGGGATGATGTACCAGATAACGTCAAAAAAACATTTGACAAACTTGGAATTCCAGAAGCTGAAAAGAAATTCCTAGCCGGTGTAGGTGCACAATACGAATCTGAGGTTGTATATCACAGTTTAAGAGAAGATTTAGCAAAACAAGGTGTTCTCTTTTTAGATACTGATGCGGCTTTACATGAGCATCCAGAACTATTCAAAAAGTACTTTGGCAAAATTATTCCTCCAGAGGATAACAAATTTGCAGCACTAAACAGTGCAGTTTGGAGTGGTGGCTCTTTTATCTATGTCCCACCAGGTGTCCATATTGATATGCCTCTACAAGCATACTTTAGAATTAACGCAGAAAACATTGGTCAATTTGAAAGAACACTAATCATTGTAGATGAAGGCGCAGAAGTACACTATATCGAAGGATGTACTGCTCCTGTTTATTCTTCAGAATCATTACACTCTGCAGTTGTAGAACTAGTTGCACTCAAAGATGCAAAATTACGATACACCACAATTCAAAATTGGAGTGCAGATGTTTACAATCTTGTAACAAAACGTGCTTATGCACATGAAGGTGCAACAGTAGAATGGATTGATGGAAACATTGGCAGTAAAATAACAATGAAGTATCCTGGGGTCTATCTTATGGGTGAGCGAGCATATGGTGAAACACTATCTATTGCTTTTGCTGGCAAGGGACAACATCAAGATACAGGTGCCAAAATGGTTCATCTTGCACCAAATACAACATCCAAAGTCACATCAAAGTCTGTTAGTAGACTAGATGGACGCTCCACCTATCGAGGAATGTTACATGTTGCAAAAGGTGCAACTGGTGTAAAATCTACTGTAAGGTGTGATGCACTACTACTAGATGATACATCTAAAACTGATACTTATCCATACATGGAAATCAATCAAGAAGATGCAACGATCACTCACGAAGCAACTGTTGGAAAAATTGGTGATGAACAAATATTCTATCTTATGAGTAGAGGGTTTAATGAAGAAGATGCATTGTCTTTAATTGTTAATGGTTTTATGGAGCCATTTACTAAAGAGTTACCAATGGAGTATGCTGTTGAATTAAACAGACTCATTAAACTAGAGATGGATGACTCTGTCGGATAAACTCTCCAAAATCCATTTTTGATAAATCATGTCTCAGGCAATTCTTTCAAAACTAAATGATACTCACATCGATGAGCTATCTTCATCTAGAGGTGAACCTGATTGGCTAAAAGATTATAGAAAAAATTCACTAACTATCTACGATGATTTACCAATAGAAATTTCTCCCCTTTACAACAAGTACACTGATGCAAAAAAGTTAGATTTAGACAAGGTATCCCTCTCTACATCTACAACTAGAACCATTCCTAGTTTTCTTGAAAAAAGGCTAGGTGAGCTAGAAAATGAAACATGTATCATTCAAATTGGTACTAATATTTACAAGATAAATGTCTCTGATGATTTAAAAGCTAAAGGTCTAATAATCTCCTCAATATCTGATGCAATCAAAAATAATCCTAAACTAGTAAAAAAAGCACTAGAGGCTTCTAAATCTCAAGATGATAAATTTACTGCACTAAACAATGCTGCATTTAATTCTGGAATATTTATTCACATTCCACGTAATTTGATATTAGAAAAACCTGTTTATTTTTTGACATGTCTCTCTGATGATGATCATTCTATAATTTCTAGAAATATTATATTTGCCGATGAGAGCAGCAAGGCTGCAATTGTTCAGGAACTTTATTCTCCAAAAACTCAAGCACAGCAAGCATATCTTGAATTACTAAATACAAATATTGCAGCAAACGCACAACTTGATATCACCACACTACAAATGATGGATCAACACGCTGTAACATTTACAACAAGAAGAACTGATTTGGCACGTGACTCTAAAGTAAATTGGTATTCTGGATTGTTTGGCTCCATGTTATCTAGATACAAGATTGAATATTTTCTTAATGGTGTTGGTGCATCTTCTAATGACTCTGAAGTAATTTTTGGAAATAATGAACAATCTTTTGATATTCAAACAAACGTAAATCATGAAAGCCCATCTACTGATGCAAGAGTAGTTGAAAAATCAATTCTAAGAAACAAATCAAAATCTCTTTTCAAAGGAATGATTAGAATTAAAGAAAACGCTGCAAAATCAACCTCGTTTTTGTCTGGTCGCTCTATTCTTTTAGATGCAGGTGCTGTATCTGATGCAATTCCTGGATTGGAAATTTTCACTAATGATGTAAAGGCAACTCACTCTGCATCTGTTGCACAAATTGATGAGGAACAAATCTTTTATCTTAAAACTAGATGTCTTACACAACAAGAAGCTGAGCGAACTATAGTTGAGGGATTTTTAGAACCACTATCTAGAAAAATGTCATTCCAAGTTAGAGCATGGATTGCATATCTTATTGAATCAAAATGGGAAAATAAAGAACTAACAATTAACACAGATAAAGAATTGGCCAAATTTGTTGAAATTGAAGAGACTCGTTATAACGAAGACTCTGAAATTGAACAACACTACAAGTATCGGTGATATTTTGCCTCAATGGGTTAAAGCTTGTAATGTGGAGCAGGTAAAAGAATCACAACTTTTTGGTTTCATACATGAAGATAAAAAATTACTTATTGCAAATATCAAGGGGAAAATTCATGCAACTGATCTAATTTGTACTCATGCTAATGCTGATCTTTCAACTGGTTTTCTAAGTGAAGAAGGTGTTAGATGTCCATTACATCTCTCTGTTTTTAATTTAATTGATGGTAAACCACAAAATCTTCCTGCTGAAACACCTCTCAAAGTGTATAATGTTAAAATAGATGCTAATGAAATTTACGTGGAGATTTAATATATGCAAAGCACCGAAATATCATTTGAAAATTTGAGAAATGATTTTCCAATATTAAAAAGGGTTGTTAGAGACAACAAACCACTTGTTTACCTTGATAATGCATCTACAACACAAAAACCAAACCAAGTTATTGATGCAATTAGTAATTATTATCAAAATTACAATGCAAATATCCACAGAGCAGTTTATGCACTAGCTGAAGAATCTACTAAAGCTTATGAGGATGCTCGGGATAAAATTGCTAATTTTATTAACGTAAAAAATCGCCAAGAAATTATTTTTCTTCGAGGAACCACAGAGGCAATTAACCTAGTTGCTTATTCTTGGGGTAGACCTCATATAGGTGAGGGTGACATTATTGTTACTACTGAATATGAACATCACAGTAACATTGTACCATGGCAACTTCTCACTACAGAAAAACATGCAAAATTAGAGTATATTGGAATTAACGATGATGGAGAATTAATTTTAGATGATCTTGATAAATATCTTGCAACTGGCAGGGTCAAACTTGTAACTTTTAGTTTAGTCTCTAATGTTCTTGGAACCATTACTAATGCTGAGGAGATTATCAAAAAGTGCAAAGCAGCAGGTGTCCACACTTTGATTGATGGTGCACAAGCTGTCCCACACATGAAAGTTGATATTGAAAAGTTGGGCTGTGATTTTTTTGCATTCTCTGCTCACAAGATGTTGGGACCTACAGGAATTGGTGTCTTGTGGGCTAGAAAATCGGTTCTAGAGACAATGGTTCCATTTCATGGTGGTGGTGATATGATTAGAGAAGTTCATAAATATGAGACAACCTGGAATGACTTGCCTTACAAATTTGAAGCTGGCACTCCAAATATTGCCGATGTTGTTGGGTTTGGAGCTGCAATTGATTACCTTACTAAAATAGGAATGGACAATATACGTGAACATGAAATTGAACTAACAAAGTATGCTATCGAAAAACTCGGTAACGTTAAAGGATTGCTCATTTATGGTACAAAAGATATCTCAAAACGCGGTGGTGTAATATCATTTAATTTTTCAGACGTTCATCCTCATGATGTTGCACAAATTATTGATGGGGAGGGCATTGCAGTTCGCTCAGGCCATCACTGTGCTCAAGTATTGATGGAAAGACTAAATGTTGCTGCAACATCTAGAGTAAGTTTTTATATTTACAATACTAAACACGACATTGATATTCTGGTAAATTCATTAAACATTGTGGCAAAGGTGTTTAAACTATGAGTGGCAATGCAGACATTTATCATGAAATGATCGTTGATTATTCAAGAAATCCCTTAAACTATGGCGAAATTGAAGATCATGATGTAACTTTTCATGACTCTAATCCTTTGTGTGGTGATAGCATTGACATTGATATGAAAATTGATAACGACAAAGTTACTGATATTAAATTTCATGGAAAAGGATGTGCAATTTGCATGGCATGCTCTTCTGTACTGACTGAAATTACAAAGGGGAAGAGTCTTGATCAAGTCAGAGCAATTGAAAAAAACGATATCTTGAGTGAATTAGGTCTTGAACATCTTCAAGCTGTTCGAATAAAGTGTGCATTACTATCTCTCAAAGTACTCAAATCTGCTCTTTATACCTACATTGGAGATAATCTTGATGATTCTCAAAATGTGGATAAATTAAAAAAAGAGGCAGAAAATCTGTACTAATGATGATGAGTGATTTTACCCCTACAGTCCCAATTGCACTTCAAATTAGAAAGGTAATCTTTGATAAATTCAATGATGTTGATACTAAATTTACAAATGATGATGTTTTTGAAATAATAAAATCCAATGGTGATTTAGATCCTTCTTGGATAATTGATGACACTGAACCATTTTTTACTGATATTTGTGATTCTGGTCTTGTGCGAAACATTGCTCAGAACTTTACTACCATATATCTAAAGTTATTTGATCTCATTGAGAAATTCCACTGTAATGCCTGTGATCACGACATCTTTCTTGGGTTATCTGAAGAAAGACAATGTCCAAACCCTTCTTGCAAATCTGCTATTTAGATTTATATTTTATTGCAGCATCTTCTAGTGCTTTAATCATTGGTAACTTTTCTCCTGTAAGGTATAGTACTAGTGCGCCACCTGCTGTACTGATATGATTGATTTTATCTGCTAGTCCTTGTTGTTTTAGTGCAGAGGTAAGATGTCCTCCACTTACAATAGTTGTTGCCATCGAGTTTGCAACTGAATCAAGTAATGCTTTTGTTCCATAACCAAAGTTTTCTTTTTCAAAAAATCCTGCAGGTCCACTAATAAAGACAGTTCCTGCACCTGCAATTAATTTTGAATAATACCCCACAGTCTTTGGACCTAAATCCAATATTTTATCCCCCTTGCTAATCTCTCTTACATCCATCTCTACTCTTTGCCCATCTTTGTCAATTGCAATATCTACTGGAGTTGCAAATATGTCTGGATATTCTCCTATTAATGCGTGAGCTTTTGCAACAACCTCGTCTTCTCTTTTTATTCCTAATGGTGATTTGATTCTAGCTTGCGCTCGCATGAACACATTGCCAATCAGTCCTGTTAGTAACACGTGGTCTGCACGACCATTCTGAATTAGTAATTTTATTGCCTCTAGTCTGTCTGGAATTTTAGAGCCCCCTAAAACAATCACATGAGGTGCTTTGGCAACTGTCATTATCTCATCTAGGTTTTTGATCTCTCTTTCTACAATTCGTCCTGCACATGCAGGTAACACATATGGAAATCCTACAATTGATGGATGTGATCTATGCGCACTCGGAAATGAATCTAACACACATAGATCAAATAATTTTGATAAACGAGAAACCATTATTGTTTTAGCTGCATTTTCAGGAATAAACTCATAATTTTCTTCAGCGCACAATCGTAGATTATCTAATAGTAAAATTTCCCCGTCTTTTAAATTTTTGATCGCGCTTTGTGCAGATTCTCCAATAGTATCTTCCACGTATTTTATTTTTCTGCTGGTTAGCTTTTCAAGAACTTTGGCATGTTTTTCCATTCCGGTATATTCATTATTTCCAACCCTACCTTGGTGTGAACCAATAACCACTTTGGCTTCTTTTAATGAATCTAGGGTTTCAATTATCTCCTCAATTCTCTTTGTTCCTGAAATTTCCAAAGTTTTGGGATCTATTGGACAGTTCATATCCACTCTCAAAAAAACGGTCTTACCTTTTAGGTCAAAATCATCTAGTGTGAGCATCTTCACAGTTTGTCTATTATTCTCTTGGTTAAATTCTTTGAGTCGATCAGAACTATTTTCTTTATTTTGTTTCTAAAGGTTTGATTTGAAAATTTGTCTATTAACAAAAATTAAAAGACCCATCTTTGAGGTTTTATTAATTGCAAAGTTGGATTTTTGATATTCGTTCACGTTCATTCGTTTTTCTTACAATCTCATTTCTAATTATCACTGCAATCGTATATTCTGGAGCTACAAACGATTTTGATCAAAGCATAATTTTGTTTTTTTCTGAAAATGTTGGAAATTCTTCACTAGACCTGATAATGCAATACATTACTGAAAGTGGTGATGCTCGCTGGATGTTGGGTTTTGCAATTTTAATTTTGATAATTCCAAAAACTAGAAGGGTTGGGATTACTTTGATGATTTTGATTGTAATTTCTACATTGCTTACTGGTTATGTTAAATGTGGTATTGACCGTGATAGACCTGATTTTGAATATGAATCAACTTCATTTCCTGTATCTATAAGCAAAGATACCTTTGCTTTGTTTTGTGAGGGTGGATATGATGCCTCATACCCTTCAGGACATGCAGCACGGTCTATGATATTTGCAATTATTTTAGGATATGCTTTATCTGGGAGATTCCCCCATGGTGCTTATCTGATGTTTTTGTATCCTGCTTTGATTTCATTGAGCAGACTTTATGTTTTAGAACATTACCCTATGGATGTCATTGGTGGTACTGTTATTGGAATTATGTTGGCTGGAGTTATGGCAAAGAGAACTAAACTCTACAAACTTTTTGATAAATCAAAAACCTAACTCTGTCAAAACATCGCTGTGTATCAAAACTAATGCAAAATGTTCATCATCGTGGTGGTATGTCCAATATTTGATATCTCTGTCTTCTTTTTTTTGTCTCAATCCTGTAGTTATTCCAGTAGTAATGGTATATCCGATTCTTTTTGCAATTTTTGATTCTTTTGGCATCAAGACCTTGTAGCCTTGCTTTTTTCCTTTAAATCCTAAATTTACTATATCCTCAACTACAATTGTTGCTTCTTTTTCATCTTTTGGATGATATGTTTTTGCTATTGGCAGATCTTTTGGATGAAATTCCATGATGTTGATAAAATCTCTCTACTAATATTTTTTAAAAAACTGATTTTGGCGATCAAACCAAGTCAATTTTCTTTACATCAAAGTCAAATGATGGTTATATGCACCACTTAACCGACTCTTTTGTCTTGATTTAATTATTGGTATCACTAGAAAAACTAATAATTCAATTACGAGAAAAGAAACAAAAAGCAACTAAACTTCGTAAAATAGCTGAAGAAAAGGCTAAAGAATTTAGTTCTGTAGAAAAACGTTCTTTTTCAGGTTTACAATCCATTGATAAAAAAATTGAATATGAGCGAGAAGAGTCATCTGATGTTTCAACTCTTCTTCTTAGAAAAAACTCTCAATTGCAAAGTATTGGGAGATTAATAGCAATAGCCGAGGATAGACTTGGTAAAGAAAAAGAGACAATAGAACAAATAAAACAAGAAATTGAATTTGCTGAAAATCCAATTGAAAAGGAAAATGCCGAATCTAGATTGCGCTTACTAAATGATCACAAAAATGAATTAGTTGAGGAAATAAAAAATAGACAAAAAACTAGTAAAAAGATTAGTAATGATGTTGCAAATTTCTCTGATGCTCAATCAAAAATTCTCTCAAAAATTCAAAAACAAACTAAATCAAAACCTTCTTTGCGTGAAACAAAGGTTGCAAGTCACAATGCAGCACAAAAGTTTGTCAAAGATTTAGAAAGACAGGTCAAGGCAGAAGCATCTGTTCAAAAATCATTAGATAATGCATATTTAAAATTAAAAGAACTATCTGCAAAGAAAAAGACTGCATCTAAAAAAAGACGACCAGCAAAGAGAAAGACTGCAACTAAAAAGAGACGACCAGCAAAGAAAGCTGCAACTAAAAAGAGACGACCAGCAAAGAGAAAGACTGCAACTAAAAAGAGACGACCAGCAAAGAAAGCTGCATCTAAAAAAAGACGACCAGCAAAGAGAAAGACTGTAACTAAAAAGAGATCCACAAAGAAAACTGTAACTAAAAAGAGATCCACAAAGAAAACTTTACCAAAAAAGAAATCTACAAAGAAAACTGTAACTAAAAAACGATCCACAAAGAAAACTTTACCAAAAAAGAAATCTAGACGTTAATCTCAAAATCTAATTTTATAAATCCACCATCCCAACCAACATAGTTACAACTAGATGCATATAAAATAAAATTAATTTTGTAATGTGTCTATCTATTGAGGATTAACATCCATCTTACCAAATTTGCCTTTGGTTAATGACACTTCACCTTTGAACTCATTGGTATATCCATTTGTAATGACAACTGTATTTCCGACATTTACTTCTTTGATGTCGTCACCCCATAATGTGAGTTTCATTTGGTTTTCTTCAGATTTATCTCCGTTAGCTATTATTGCATCACAGACATCTACTGTTCCTCCAGATTTAAGATTCACAGTTCTTGATTCGCCTTTGCTTAGCACTTCTGCGTTAACATTAACGCCACTTCGCATTTTCTTTGCATCTGAAATTGGCATATTTTCTGACATTGTTTTTTATTCTATAGAGCATGATTATAAGCTTTGTTAAAAAAATTAGCCATATTATAGATCAAATTTTCAATTTATTCAAATAGTAATCGAGAAATATCAGTCATTACTTAATCTCATTGCAGAGGTATCGAAGCCCGGTCAACCGAGAGGGACTCAAGATCCTCAAAATAGGAAATCCCTTCTTTTAGGAGTTCGTGGGTTCGAATCCCACCCTCTGCACTAAATTTTAACTAAAATTGATACATTTTGTAGTTATGCAACAATTGTCTTTACTTTGGTAACTGAATGTGTTGAAATTTCCTTGTGTATTTCTGCTAGTTGATCATTCTTAAACGAGAGATTGCATCTAAAACACTTCCAAATCATCTCTGACATACAAGTATAACACACAAATTGCATATAAAGATATTGCATCATTGATCCAATTTCTTACAATACCTGATCATTGTTTCAAAAAACATGCAATTATTATAATTTTTTAGTCCATAATAGAATTTTCTTATGACTAAATTTGAATCCAAGGGTTTAGAAATAAAAAAAATGCTATATTTTTTGAACGATCTTGGATATTTTTGAAATTTTTGGAGAATTTTCATATTTTGGAATATTTCTCGTACTAATTGGCGTAAATGCATCTCCAATCTTAATGCCACCAAGCTGGATTATCCTAACATCATTTTATCTTCTTGATCCAACATTGAATATTATTGTTCTCGCTATGGTAGGAGCTACTGGTGCTACCCTTGGTAGATTTGCACTTAAACGGATTAGTGTAGTTTTTAGAAGATTTGTTGCAGACGAACAAAAATCTAATTTGGATGTAATTGGAAACTATCTAAATAACAAAAAGTATGGTTATGTAATTACATCTTTTTTGTTTGGTGCTACACCACTTCCAAGTAACATGTTGTTTATCGCTTATGGTCTGATGCGTGTAAACAGTATGGGAATTTATGTTGGATTTTGGTTTGGTAGAACCATTTCATATATTATCATGATTCATTTTGGAAATGCAGTTCTAACTCCTTTCTTAGAAATATTTGAGGATAGATTAATTGGAATTTTATTAATTGATGGAGCAGGTATTGGGTTGATTGTCCTTTTTGCATCTATTAATTGGACGCTTTTAATTACTAAAAGAAAAATTAAATTTGTCAAACCAAAAATATGGAGATTTTAAATGAAAGTTCTTGATTCCATTAAAAATGAAATTAAAGCAATGATGGGTTCTGATTCAGCACATGATTTTGATCATGTTATGAGGGTATACAAAAATGCACAAAAATTATGCAAAGAAGAAAAAGCAAATAAAAAATTAGTCCTTTGTGCTGTACTACTACATGATATTGTTTGTTATCCAAAATTTGAAAAGCGTTCCAGAATATCTTCAATAGATAGTGCAAAAAAATCAAGACAGATACTAAAAAAATATGATTTTTCTCAAAAAGAGATTATAATCATTTCAGATGCAATACGTGATCATAGTTTTTCACAAAACAAAATCCCTGAAACCCTTGAAGGTAAAATTCTTCAAGATGCTGATAGACTAGATGCTTTAGGTGCTATAGGAATTGCAAGAGTTTTTGCTACAGGTGGTTTGCTTCGACGACCATTTTATAATATTGATGATCCTTTCTGTAAATCTAGAACTCCTGATGATAAAACTTGGACTGTAGATCACTTTTTTGCAAAGTTGTTAAAATTAGAGTCTTTGATGAATACAAAATCTGCAAAAATTGAGGCAAAAAAAAGGACTAGGGTGCTAAAAGAATTCTTAAAGGAACTACACAAAGAACTAGGACTCTAGCCGTAATCCACATATCTCTCATAACGTATCTCAATCTCTTTATTCTCACCTGTTCTTATCTTGGCGTATTCCTCCTTTTTTCTAAATTCAATATACTTGTTAATCTCTGCGAATTCTTGGTTTTTTTGATATGATTCAAAAACAGGCTCTACTAGCTGTAGATACTCTATAGTTTTTTTTCTAAATTCTTCTCTAGTTGGTTTTTTAATTCCCTTCATTCTAAACCAAACTGCAGTCCAACTTGCACCAACTACGTGTGGCAATAAATCAAATGCCCTTTGAATCTCATAACGTTCGTCGTTTCTCATGATTCTTGAAGAAATCTTGAAGCTGATTTTGCAAAATATGTCACTATCATATCAGCTCCTGCTCTTTTAATCGAGTATAAAATTTCTAGTGTGATGTCTTTTTCATTTACATATCCTAATTGGGATGCAGCTTTTACCAATGCGTATTCTCCAGATACACTATACGCTGAAACTGGAACGTTATACTTTCTTCTAGTTTCTGAAATTAAATCTAAATATGCCAATGCAGGCTTTATCATTACAATATCTACACCCTCTTGGATGTCTGTTTCTATTTCTAGCATTGCTTCTCTTGCATTTGTGTATGGAACTTGGTATGTTTTTCTATCTCCAAACTTTGGAGCACACTCTGCTGCATCTCTAAATGGTGAGTAAAAGTTTGAACGATGTTTTGCTGAATGTGACATTATTGATACATTTGTAAATCCTTGATCATCTAATGCTTTTCGTATTGTTGCAACTTGACCATCCATCATCGCAGATGGTGAAACAGTATCTACTCCTGCTTTTGCTTGACTGATTGCAATTTTTGCAAGGGTCTTCAAACTGACATCGTTATCTATTTTATCCTCATGAACAATACCACAATGACCTGTAGATGTAAATTGACATAAACAAACATCTGCCATGATTACTATTTTGTCTCCAAATTTTATCTTGATTTGAGAAATTGCTTTTTGAACAATTCCGTTACTATCAAAAGCCGAACTTCCTGCTTTATCTTTTTGAGCTGGAATCCCAAATAACATGATCGCAGGAATTCCTAAATCTATTATTGATGCAACTTCATCATTGAGGTCACTTAGTGGTATCCTTTCAATTCCTGACATTGATTTCACTTTGACCCTTTCTTTTAGATCTTCTTGAACAAATACAGGACAAATGAAATCTTTTGGGGATAGAGTTGTTTGTGCAACTAGGTCCCTCATACTACTAGAGGTTCTTAATCGACGTAGACGCCTAGTTGGAAATGACACAATAAAATTCTCTTTAGGTAAAATATAATCCTAGTCTACTGCTGGATTTTGTTTTTTATAGTCAAATAGCTTGCCTGCTAATTCTATAACGTCTGAATTACCTTGTTCTGATGCTTTTCTGATATTATTCATTGGAGTTGATGCAATAATCTCAACAACTGCTTTGGTTAATTCTTCAATAATTTTGATCTTTTTCTCATCTTTCTCATCGAGCATTTGTAGTGCTTTTTGTAATTCCTTTTCTCTAAGATTTTCAATGTTTTTGAAAATATCTGTTACTAGTGGTTCTGCATCTAATCTTTTCATTGTGGCTTCTAATACAGATACTTGCTTGTTAATTATATTTTCAACTGTTTTTACCTTGTTTAATCTAGCATTCATGTTCTTTTCAACCATCTCTGCGATTTGATCTAAATTCATGAGTTTTATACCCCCAATCATTGCAACTTTTTCATCAACTGTTCTAGGGTTTGATAAATCCAAAATCAACATTCCTTTGTTTTTGTTTTTCATAGCATCTGCTATTCTTTCATTTGTGACAAGAAAGTAGGGGGCAGTTGTTGCTACAAAAATTACATCATAATTATCAAACCCAGAAAGAACTGTCTCAAATTTAATTGGGGTTCCTCCCATTGTCTCACAAAATGATTCAGATCTTTTGATTGTCCTACTTGTCACATCAAATGTGTATCCCCTTCTTTGTAATGACTTTGCAACAAGTGTTGAGACCTCGCCTGTTCCAATTAGTAATACCTTTTTTGTTTTTAATTCGTCAATGTTTTCTTCTGCAATCTTTACTGCCATAGAGCCCACTGAGATACCACCAGCTCCTATTCCACTTGAATTTCTGATTTTAGTTCCAATCCGAATAGCTTTATCAAACAGTGTGTTAAGATGTTGACCTGATGCTTTTACTTGTCTAGCTGCTGTGATAGACTTTTTTATCTGTCCTAGAATTTGTTCCTCACCTATCACCATGGAATCTAGCCCCGATGTTAATTTCAATAAATGGTACAATGCTTCATTGTTTTTAGCAAATTCCATGTTCTCGTTAAATGTCTCTTCTTCCAAACCTGTAATTAAAGCCCAACTTTTTTTGATTCGCTCTAAATTGTACATTTTAGATTTCCCAAATAATTCAATTCTGTTACATGTCTGAATAATTACACATTCGTCTAATCCGGAATGATTTTTGAATTGTTCATACGCCTCATTCATATCTTTTATTGTAAATTGTTCAAGAATGTGAATTGGAGAGTTACGAAAGGTTACACGTGCATTGATGATATTTTGACTCATTTCCAATCCCTCAATATTGTGATAGCTCGCTTTTCAGCTTTTTTTAACTGACCGTCTTTTATTAACTGATCAATATTCTTATCTTTCATAATAGTACAAAGGTAGTTTTTTCGTTGTTGTTGAGTTGGGATTAATTCTTTAGCTAGTTTTCTAGCCATTTTTTGAATTTTGATTTGGGCAATATCCTCTTTTGTAATTATTTTTCCGAGTATTTTTTCTAATTTGTCTTTAATTTTTTTAGACATTGCAGGACTTTTTCCACCAGTAAAAATTGCAACTTGTATCATATTTTCAAAATCAATTATTGCAGGATTTGAGAAATCACTATCTTCTGGATTATCTGAACTATACACGATAATCTTTTTCTTTTTTGCAGCATTGATAATTTTTTGATTCATTTTTTTGTTGTTTGTTGTGGTTATGATTAAATCTGGCTTTAATTTTGAAATAAATTTAGTATCTACAACTAGCTGTTTTATTATTTTGATTTTTTTTGATTTTTGTAGTTTTCTAATTTGTGGATTTATCGTATCTGTGATAACTATAATGGTACACTCTTGCTTTAGTAATGTGTTGATTCTTTTCTGTGCCTCATTTCCTCCTCCTATGATGACTATATTTTTATTTTGAATATCAAGATCAACTATCATCGATCAAATGGATTTTGATTTCTATTTATGTATTAAAATTTAGAGCGTAATGCAAGCTACATTTTTAATTGAATGACCAAATTATTGATTTATTGACCTCTATGGACGAATTTGATAAAGAACTCTTAAATGAGATTCAATGGACTTTTCCTCTTGTAACTAGGCCTTTTGATGCAATTGCCAAAAAATTTGATACTACCCCTGAGGATATTAAATCACGCCTAAATCAATTAAAAGAGATGGGTGTACTAAGACAACTAAGTGCAATCTTTGATACAAGAAAATTAGGATACACTAGTTCTCTAGTTGCAATGGAGATTGAATCTGATAAATTAGATTATGTAGCAGGCCAAATCAATGGTCACCCAGGTGTGAGTCATAACTATGAGCGAGACCACCAATTCAATCTTTGGTTTACTTTGGCTGTTCCTCCCGGTGCTGATTTAAAAGCTGAACTAGAAAAATTCAATGTTCTCAAAGGAATTAAAAAAGTTAGAATGCTTCCAACATTACAATTATTCAAAATTGGTGTAAAGCTTGATTTGATAGATGACAAAAAGCATGATGTTGCGCCAAGTGAGATAAAAAAAGAGATCAAAAATATCGAATTTATTCCAACTAACGATGATAAAGACTTTGTACGTGAATTACAAAAAAATATGGATATCATTGATGAGCCTTTTGTTCTTGCAGCACAAAACCTTGGAATGACTGAAAATGAATTGTTTGAAAAAATGAAACACTATGAAGATATTGGTGTTATGCGAAGATTTGCAGCCATTTTAAGACACCGACAGGTGGGATTCACTGCAAATGGCATGATAGTGTGGAAAGTTCCTGAGGATAGAATTAGCAAAGTTGGAGAAACACTAGGTTCATTCCCACAAGTCAGTCATTGTTATGAGAGACCTACATACGCTGATTGGCCTTACAATGTATTTTCTATGATTCATTGTAAAACTCATGATGAAGCACACAAAGTGGCAAAAACAATTCAAGCTCAAATTAATGTAGATGAATACGATATTCTTTTCAGCTCTCGTGAATTTAAAAAGACGCGTGTTGAATATTTTGTAGAAAATTCATTTAGTTTAAAAGATACAGTTCCCACGCATTAAATCTCATTTTTATCGTGCCCTACAATGTGTATTGTACAAAAGTATTGATCGTTCATATTGCAATAGTATGTAGAGTCATCCTCACAATTTTTGCATGGTGGTTTTTCATCTAGTTCTGATAGTTTGGTGTGGTATACCTTACTTCTAGATGTAACCTTTGAGTTTTTGTAGATTCTCGTTAAATTTGAGTAATATGCCAATTCTTCGGGATTCAACATTTGGTCATTTTTGATTTTTTTAATCATTACTTTCCATTTTTTGTATTTGCCAATTTTGGCAAGTTTCATTTTTTCAATAATTTCTATAGTTTTTTCTGAATCAATTGGAGCACTCATTTACAAATCAATTAGCTTGAGGTGTTGTTGCTTTTAATTCATAAGACGGCCAAGTGTTGTACAACTCTTCTATCTCTTTGATATCTGATGCTGAAATGTATTGACCATTTAGCATTTCTACATAATTTACAATCTCTTCTTCACTTATCACTGTGGGGAATACTGATGCAAATCCTTTCTTTGAGGTGATGAATTTCATGGATAGTTCAGTAATTGTCAATCCATTTCTTTGTGCTATTGGTTTGAGGTATTCGACTTTTTCTAATGATGCTTTGATCCATTCCCCCTTTCTAACTGATCTGTGATCTTTTTCATCAATCTTGGTTTTTGCATTCACTTTACCTGTTAATATTCCTGAAGCCTCTGGAACTCTGACTAGTATTCCTACATCTTTTTTAGCTGCTTTCTCCATCAATTCATTTCCTGGTGTTTGTTCTAGAATATTGTAAACTGTTTGAACTGCACCAAGTTTTGGTCTATCCATTGCCTCAATCCCTTCTTTGGTCCATCCTATTGCTGGACCTAAAGCAACTTGATATGTTTTGATGGATTCATCTGCAACAAAATTATCCAAGAGATTAAAAATTGAATCATCTCGTATGTGTTGTAGTTTTGGATTATGCAATCCATACATGTCTAAATGGTCTGTTTGTAATCTCTCCAAGCTTGCTTTTAGTGCTTTTCGTGTAAATGTTTCATCAAATTTTTGTGGGAGTTCAGTATGGCCAATCTGCTCGACTTTTGAAAAATCATAACCATACTTTGTAGATATTACAACTTCATCTCTCATATCTTTAAAGACTTGGCCAATTAGTTTTTCACTTTTTCCTTTTCCGTACATGTCGCCTGTTTCAAAAAAGTTAATTCCTAAATCATATGCTTTTTTGAGCATTCTCTTTGCTTCATCTTCTTCAATCTTTTTCCCCCACCAATCCAATGCAATTGACCATGCACCAAATCCTAACTCGGATACTTTGATGTCTGTCTTTCCTAGTTTATTGTAATTCATCATCTTTCATCTATCCTAAACTCGATATTAACGGTACAATATCTTTTTTGATGCAAACGATCATTGGAATATCATTTTTGACATATGTTGATACTTTAGTCTCTCTTAAATCCATGATGAGATCTTGAAAATCTCTAATATTATCCACTTCAAATGCCAACATGAAATCCTCATCATGTATTCCAAAAGAGTATGTTGTGTTTAGTATTATTTGTGGGTATTTTTTACTGACTAGGATATGTTCATCCATTATTTCTTGACGTTTCTCTTTTGGTAGTAGGTACCATTCTCTAGTTTTTGTAAATGGGTATACTATGACATGTTTTTTTGGGTTGGTTCCTGTAAGGAATCCATCCTCTTTTTGTTTTTCTACGTATAAGGATGGCCGTGTACATGACAGGTATGTTCTTGATGGGATGATATATTTCCCAAATACTGTTTTGTAGATTTTTTCAATGACTATCTGAATTTCTTCAACTGTTTTTGCTGCAAACCAAAACATAAAGTCAGTATCATCTCTTAATCCTAAATTTGAATATGATCTAAACATTATCCCTGAATTATTTATTACATTTTCAACTTCTTTTGCAGACTCTTCTTTTGCCAAATCTGCCATCCATCTCCATTTAGGATCAACTTTGAAAAATGAGAAATTAAAGTAGTGTTGGTTATCTTCTGACATACCTTTTCAATTTTAAAACCCTATTTAAATAAAAACTAGATTTTTTGGTGTGATGGTTTAATTGATTTTTTTTATGATGCTTCTGGTCTGATTCTTTTTATGATGCTTCTGGTCTGATTCTTTTTGAATCTGCTGCTGATACTACTACTGGTAGTAGTCTTTGTTAAATCGCATTCATACTGTATGGTCATTTCTTTTTTGGTGTTTTTAACCATGATACATAACCACATAATTAAAAAATATAAAAAAATTGGTGGTTTATTGTTAAATTTAGTTGAGATAATTTTTGAGCATAGTTAAGAGATGAGCATACGCCATAGAAATATCTGGAAACTCTAGATTCCAATGAAAGAATGAGTGTGTTGTTCTGATGTCTTTTTGACTTTCTGCCAAACACTACCCTCTACATGAAAATCAAGGCTGTTTTCGCCGATTTTTGTGACATAGTCATCCAGATTTTGATTAAAACACGCCGTGAAATCATATTTCAGTAAAACTCTATTTTTCTCAACTGAAACAAATAAAACATCAAACATCTAAAAAATTGAAATGAATGAAGCACTTCCCCTTATGATGGAAATTATAAGACAAAGACTATTCATATCACATGATCAGAAAAAACAACAAAGTATAAAAAATGAATATACTATTAAATCAAAAATAGACGATCTTACAAATATCATAATTATGCAGGATGAATTTTTACCGAATTTAGTTGTACATGATAGTGATGGATCTGTTTTACCAGTAATGACTACAAATGATATTCTGCAGATACTACAATATTCCTCAACCCATGAATCAGGCGAACGTAAGAAAATGATAGAAGATATTTACATGAATATAACTTCAAATAAACTACATGTCATATGGATTAAAATTCCAAAAAATAGATCAATGTTAAAAGATGAGATCCGTATTATCACATTAAACTATTCTCCACATCACCCAGACAAATTAGAACCAATGCTACAAATGAAAATAAAAAAACAATCACATTCACTTTATTACGCTCTGTTTACTCCAGATGAGTTTGACTTTGATAGTACCATGTACGGATCTATTAAAAATAATAAAATGGCATATTCTCAAACTCTGCCTGATCATGTAGAAAAATTCAAGACGTTTGATTCGGACTTGTTGCGCATACCCGTAGATATTGAGGATGATTTTGAAATAAAATATTCCTTTAAACCTCAATCTGCATCTATTGCACCCATGCAAATTGGTGCAATTGCACTGTTGTTATTACCCTCTATTTTGCTTTTTCTAAGATATATTGTTTTTTGGAATGATCCTCCAGACTTGGACATATTTACAAAACATGTTGAAATTGGATTATTTGTGATAGGCGGATCTCTAATACTTCCACAACTGACTAGTAACCATTCTATACGTGCCAAATACAAGTGGTATTATCTGGCATCTATCATATTGGGCGGTATTTTGCTCCTATAACAACAGATTTAACAAAGATACTCCTATGTTAAATATGGAAAAATCTGAAAAAGAAGACCTCTTGAAGAAATGGGGCTTTGTAGCTAGTCCTTTGTCATATATGATTGAGCCTAGGGGTTCAGTTGCATGGGTAAGTAAAGATCATGTGACCAAAGTAGAAGATTTTGATAACATTCTGGAATGGACCAAATAAAATAGGACTGTTTTTGTTCTATTTTTAGTAGGGTTTTATCCTGCATCATTGACTTGCATCTCACATGTTTTGATAAATTCGTGGAGTGTATACATCCTAATACTAATTGGATGTAAATATGTGATTCTGTAGGAATTATCAAAGTCATCACAGATACTGCTATAATAATTTAAACACTAGTGATCAGTATTTTTTGTTTGTTCATTTGGTGATACTCATCGCTACTTGGAGGAATCTCAATATGTGGTTCATTATCTGTTTCAAGTTCTTCTTTATTGTTTGCTTTATAACCACATTTATCACAAAAATATTCTGATTCATCTTTACAAAGAAACACTTGACCTATAATAACAGATTTAACAAAGATACTCCTATGTTAAATATGGAAAAATCTAAAAAACCCGACGTCTTGAGGATATGGGATTGTGAAGATAGTCCTTTGTCATATATGATTGAGCCTAGGGGTTACGTTGAATGGGTAAGTAAAGATCATGTGACCAAAGTAGAAGATTTGGATAACCTTCTGGAATGGACCAAATAAAATAGAACCGTTTTTGTTCTATTTTTTGTAGGGTTTTATCCTGCATCATTTGACTTGCATCTCACATGTTTTGATAAATTCGTGGAGTGTAATACATCCTAATACTAATTAGATTCTCTTACGGTTACAATCTACAAAGGCATCATGATTTCTAGGTACAGCCGGCAATAACAACATAGACATGTTTTTCATGATTTATCAAGAAATGTCAGATACACAATGGAACACAATTGCATTGCATCTGCCAAAATTGAAAGACCAAACTCTTACTTGATTTATCCATAATCTGTTTGTTTTGAATTTGTTTTGAAGAGGGTGGTGGTGGTAATGCACTGCGGGTTTTGGAGCGTGATCTATTTTTATGCTGTCTGATTTCCTTCTTTCTATTTCACATATAGTTATTGGATGATTTTAGGGTTCTGTCAGGTTATGGGGACATGGACATGAAATGCAATCTCATATGGATTAATGAATTGTGGGCTCGGGTCTCGCTAACCCAACAGAATCTCCTTTAACAACAGATTTAACAAAGATACCCACATGTAAAATATGGAAAAATCTAAAAAACAAGATATCTCGGATATATGGGATTCTGAAGATAGTCCTTTGTCATATATGATTGAGCCTAGGGGTTATGTTGAATGGGTAAGTAAAGATCATGTGACCAAAAAAGAAGATTTGGATAACCTTCTGGAATGGACCAAATAAAATAGAACCGTTTTTTGTTCTATTTTTCGTAGGGTTTTAGCCTGCATCATTGACTTGCATCTCACATGTTTTGATAAATTCGTAGAGTGTATACATCCTAATACTAATTGGATTCTCTTATGGTCACAATCTACAAAGGTATCATGATTTCTAGGTACAGCCAGTAACACCAACAAGTTATTTATATCAAAAACACAAAACTCTATTTTGATGTCCACTAAAAATAAAGAAATCAAAGCAGTTCATATTGCAGATTTGGATAATCTGTTAAAAAATATGGCCAATCACAGGATTTCTCTAGTGGCAATATAAAATGTCATGCATGCTCCACTGGGATATCCCCAACAAATGTTGGAAGTATGAAATTAGTTAATAAGAAATTCGTGTTTGCTTGTAACCAAATATCTTGTTATAATCAAATAGTTAACAATGTCAGATGACAACAACTTTGTAACATGATAAAGATGTTATTTTGCCAAGTATATTTGAAAATACATTTCAATTGCTGATGGATATTTGGTGGTCTGCTCTGATGCTTGGCTTATTTTCTATACTAGTTTAATTCTTTACGCATCCTGATAATTGCTCTCTGGAGTTAGCTTAATTACATCTCTGTTTGAAAAAATAAATAAGCGTTCTGCAAGTTATGCCTTTAGCTTCAAAGGCAGAAACAGCATCGTTATACTCATCACATACATGACTGCAAGAAAATCCCAAAAAAATCCAGTATGGTTTTTATCGAGACGTGAAAAAAGAATTGAATTCCTATATTAATGCAAAGCTGGAACAACTTTGGAATCAAGGGATTTCAGGCTCTGATTTTTTCATAGCAACAATTGGATCTGCAATAGAAGTCTTTGGAAAATATAAAAAAATCATTGATGATACAGATAATCAAATATCAGTATTGAAACTATTAAATGATGCAAGAAAAATTGCTACAGATTATACAATTAAAAAATAATAATACGTGATGATTCATTAATTGAAATGTCTTTTTTGACTAGATTCTATATTATGTGGCGTTGGATATACAAAGAATCCAAGGTACCATACGATGATGCAAAAAAATTGGCTTAAAGTATGGTAACGTTAGAAGAAGAATGGAACAAAAAATTTATCATAAAGATACCTGGAGATATTAGAGTAATTGGACCTGATGAACACAAAATTGATGAACCAAAAAACACTAAAGAATTAATTGATATCCTTCATCATATCTCACACTATAAAAAAAATAACAAACATGATAAAATCAATCAATTTCTTTTAGAAGTTAAATATAACAATACTAAACAGTTGAGAACAGTGCACAGACAATCAACGAATCATATCTGATTCAAGTACTGAAAAGAAATGGATTGGCGGATTTTTGACAGTTCCCAGATGTAGAATCTAATAATAACAAACAGAGAACCTTATTTGAGGATACAAATCAATAATTTTTTAAAATATTCTCTGATTAAACTAATTACGCAGATTGTTCCAAAACCCACTCATAACCTTCTGCTTCAAGTTTGTCTGCAAGTGTCGCATCCCCAGTCTTTAACACTTGACCTCTAGCAAAGACATGAACAAAGTCCAATTTGTCTAAGAATTTTAAAATTCTTGCATAGTGAGTGATTATGATAATTGTTGCATCTTTATCTGCAACTTTGCTAATTGCCTGTGCTACTGATTGAACTGCATCAATGTCCAATCCTGAATCTGGTTCATCCAGAATCGAAATTTTTGGTTTTAAAACTGCCATTTGTAATACTTCGGCACGTTTCTTCTCGCCCCCTGAGAAACCTTCATTCAAATATCTTGAAAGAAACTCTTCTCTTAATCCAACTTTTTCTAGATTCTCTTTAAGATATTTTTGAAATTCTCTTACTGTAATGAACACCTCTCTATTGTCCCCCTCCATAGCTTTGCTTAGGGCATTATATGCAGTTCTTAAAAAGTGAGAAAATCCCACTCCTGAAACTTCAGTTGGATATTGGAATCCTAGGAATAACCCTTTCTTTGCTCTTTGATCTGCTGATAAATCTAAAATGCTCACCCCATCTAACAAGATATCTCCTTTGGTGACCTCATACTTTGGATGTGCAAGTAATGTGTAAGCTAGTGTACTTTTTCCTGAGCCATTTGGACCCATAATGGCATGCACCTCTCCGGGACCTGTCTTTAGGTTGACCCCCTTTAGAATCTCTTTGCCTTCTCTGGTGACATGCAAATCTTTGATTTCTAGTACAGCCATACCAAATCTGTTTTGATTCTATATATAATACCGACGAAATTTAGCTGATCCTAATCGTAATGATATGATAGAATAAAAAAAAGAAAAATGGGTGTGTATAATTAGTTGGCCAGAGATGGTCTCAAAGTAATTTTGAGTTTGTAGCATGTTAGTATCTCTTTACATCTATTTCTGATAGTGACTTCGGTAACTCCGGCAACACTTGAAACGTCTCTTTGTAGGACGTTTTGACCAAGTAGAACCGATGCTACATACAGATATGCCGCAGCTATTCCGTTAGGTGCCTTTCCATCAGCAATGCTGCTGTCTTTGGTTTTTTCTGCAATTTCCAAGGCTAGTCTTTCAACTCTTACCTCAGTCTGTGTCATGTTTGCTATCTTTGAGATGTGTTTGTCCATGGTTACAACAGGGGCGTGTAATTGCCCCATTTCCATTACCATCGTTCTATAGTATCTAGCTGCAAGTTTTGTTTTTGATTTAACATCTTTTGCTTGACAAATTCCTCGGCAAATCTCTTCTAATGATCTTACTACCTCACACTGTTTGCATGCCATATAGATTGTAGCAGCTGTAATGCTTACTACTGATTTTCCCTTCACTTCTATATGTTCATCCAAGTTTCGGTATATCATAGATGCAGTCTCCAAAACGTTTCTTGAGAGATTTAGACCATCACATGTTTCGCCCATTTTTGCTAAAACATTTGCTAATCTTCTCTCTTTTGGTGAGGAAACCCGTACTCTTTGTTGCCACTTTCTGAGATTGTGCATTTGATTTGCAACATCATGGTTGATTGTTTTTCCACTATAGTCTTTTGCACTGATTGAAATCTCAGTAGTTATTCCCAGATCGTGTTGGGAATAGGTTGTTTGCCCTGTTGCTCTTGCTAACTTCATCTTGTCTTCAAAGTTTGAGCTTATTGTTTCTGGACCAAAATCTGCAATCTGATCATCGACTACTACGCCGCAACCAGAACAGATTATTTCACCGTTCTGCATGTCATCTACTAGTGTAGATTTGCATTCAGGACAGTTTTGTTTTTCTAGTATGTTCATTATTTTTTTCTCCTAAATTTTTTTGGTTTAATTGCAGGTGATTCGTTAGTGGTGTAAACTTGTTTGCCGATGTATTTTTTTATATTATTTGTTAATGGCGTTGCTGATGCAAATGGTCTATCTGTTGGACCTATCAGTTCGTTTACTTTTGCAACTCTAGTTCCCGTTTTGTCACAGAGTATCTGTCCTTCAACTAATTCTGTTGATAGTTGAATGATTACCCTGCCACTACCGGCTAGGTGCATTATTTCGCCTACCTCCTGCAATTAGAAATACTAACACTGCATTGTTTTCATAGACTTCTGTCAACTTTACTTTAGCAAGAGCTAGAATTCGTTTTATTTTGATTGCTTTGATCTTTTTGCCACTAGTTTTTCTGAAATCTTGTAAAGAATTTTTGTCTTTGAGGATTCTTTTGGTACAATGACGTATCCAGACCTTACAAATGGTCTTTTAGGAAATCTTACAGTATCGTCTGATTCTGTAATTTCAAATCCTCCTGCTTTTACTGCATCTGTCAACTCTTTTAATGAAGGATCAAAAACACATTTTTCCAATCCCATTCTTCTGCCTTTGGATTTTTTTAAATTCTTGTTGAAATAATCCAACCAGATTACGACATGCTCGTAATCTTTCATTTTATTCCTTTAGTAAAACTGCGTTGACGATTCCGTTTTGTCCTGGTTTTGAAACAACTCTACACTTTCCTTCTGCTGTTTCAAGAATTGCGCCCTTTGTGATGATGCCACGTCTTTTGTAATCATTGTTTGTAGCATTTTCTAATACTTTGATAATTTTAGATTTTTTTACTTTGGCCTCTCCTGTTGCTAGATTGACAAAGTCAATTGATTTCAAAGCTGTTTTTTGATTATTACCTCGAACTCTTCTAGTTACTGTAACTTGCGCTCCATTGATTGGCTCATTTGGATATCTATCAGTTTCGTACTTTCTTCTAATTCTAAGTGGCACTCTTCTTCCACCAGTAATTTTACTAGTTGCCAAATTCTCTACGGATTTTCTCACAAATCTTCTCTGAATCACTCTAATTTATACAAAACGCAAAAAATTAGCCGTAAGTCAAAATTATTCAGCTTGCTTTTGATGCAACAGGTGGTGATGATGTTGGAACTGTTTGTTTGTTTGCAGTTTTTCTCACTGTGGAGAATAGTCTTTGTTTTAGATCCTCGACATCTCCTTGTATTCCAAAGTATTTTTGGAATTTTTCAGTTGTTGTGAAAATTTTCACTCGTCCAACATTTTGATGACTAATGTAATCTAATTGTCGCAGTTCCTTGAGATGTGCATATACTCCAGAACCTCTTGTCTCAACTAGTTGTTTTGATGATATTGGTTGCATATATGCAAGGTAGGATAATGTTTTCAGTGTTGCCTTTGGCAGAACTGGTTTTGATGCATATCTTTTGACAGTAGAGCTATACTCTGGTTTTAGTTGCATCACATAGGATCCGTCTGGGAGAATTACTATTTCTAGTGCTTTAAATGAAGATTTTGTCTTTTTTATTATGTGGTTGAGTAGTTCTACTGTTTTTGTCCTAGATTCTGTGCCTGATGCTCGTATGAGATCTTCAACTTTAAGCGGTCTTCCTGCAGAGTATAGTGCTGCCTCTATTCTTGCTGTTGCCTCATTTGTGTTATCAATTTTTACCATCTTTATTACACCTATGATTAGTTTGTCAACTCGTCATTAACGATTATAATTTTTATATCATCCTCTGCTTGTTGAAGATCTACTTTTTGATCTCTTGCCAAGAATAATGCTGCAAAGAAACATCTGATGGAATCGACTTGATCAAGGTCTGCAATAACGTCTTGTAATAATCCAAATCCTGCTGCACTAATCTTTTTTATAATGAGGTCTTCATATTTTCCTATGATACTTTCAAGTGAAATAAAAAATTCTTGGAAATCTGGAGGTGCAATTGGGTCTATCTCTAATGATTTATTTCGTCTTGATTGTGGGTTTGCAATTGTTCCAATGAGGTTTTGTAATAATCCTAACAAGTCATCTAATGAAACTGGATATGTGGATTCGTGCCTATATGGGATATCTATTAGTTCAATGTCGACATCTGTTCTTTGATACATTGGTTTTTTCTCCATTGCTGCTTTTTGTAATGCAAAGATACTTTCTACTTTCATTCTATAAATTAATGATGATGATAATGCAGCCATTCCTGCTACTTTGAGATCTTTCTTGCCTGTTTTTTCAAGAATTTTTACTAGTAAATCCAAAATTTTAATTAAATCAATTTCCCAAACATCTTTTTTAATAACTGACGATGGACTAAATAGGATATTTACTGGTTCCTGAGAAATGCTATTGGGAGTTTGTGGTTGGCTCACATGATTACTCTTTGTCTATTCAATAATATCTAATGGCTCTATTTTTTTCTCACATCCAGTCAACTCTTATATTGTTAGTGCAGAAAATCCAAACTATGAAATCAGCTAGAATTTTAGGTCCGAATGAACCTCTTGCAGTCTCTGAGTGTGCAACCCCAAAACCTCAAGGTGATCAAGTTCTAGTCAAAGTAAATTCTGTTGGTGTCTGTCATAGTGATTTGCACTTGTGGGAAGGCGGGTATGATTTAGGCGATGGGCAATTTATGAAAGTCACTGATAGGGGAGTGAAATATCCTGTGACTCCTGGTCATGAAATCGTAGGAACTGTAGATGATATTGGAGATGGTGATGATGTTTCTGGAGTTTCAAAGGGAGACCAAGTTTTAGTCTTTCCGTGGATTGGCTGTGGGGGGTGTCCTGCCTGTAAAGTGGGGGATGAAAATTTATGTGATACTCCAAAATCTATGGGTGTTTTTCAGGATGGTGGGTATTCCGACTATGTTTTAATACCAAATTCAAAATATTTGGCAAAACTTGATGGTGTTAATCCAGATGCTGCTACATCTCTTGCCTGTTCTGGCCTTACTGCATACACTGCAATTAAAAAATCAAATCAAAACTCTCCAGAATTTATTGTGATTGTAGGAGCTGGAGGTTTGGGATTGATGGGGGTACAAATTGCAAAAGCCGTGACTAGTGCAAAAATTATTTGTGTAGATTTAGATGATGAAAAATTAAGTACAGCCAAATCTATGGGTGCTGATTACACTGTAAACTCTAAAGATCCTCAAACAGCCCAAAAAATAATGTCCATTTGTAATGAAAAGGGCGCAGATAGCGTTGTAGATTTTGTAAATGCTCCTCCAACTGTAAAATTAGATTTTGCAATTCTTAGAAAGCGTGGTAATTTGGTTCTTGTTGGTTTATTTGGAGGCTCTATTGAGCTATCCCTTGTTACAATTCCTTTAAAATCAATTACCATTCAAGGGGCATATACTGGAAACTATAGTGATATGATAGAACTTCTTGACCTTGCACGAAAGGGCACAATTAATCCTGTAATCTCAAAAAGATATACTTTGGATGAGGCAAACACTGCTCTTAAAGATCTCAAAGCTCGTAAAATCATTGGACGTGCTGTGATAAACCCCTAGGGAAAACATTGCAGAAGAATTAGAAATTGAGTAATTCTTACTCTATTTTTTTAAAATTAATCGCTCTGAATCATCTATAATAATTGCAAAACCACCAATGTAATTTTGATAGAATGAATTTGAGAAATTGATTAAAAATGAGATATAGTATACCATGTCTCAATTATATAATTGTGTTAAATAAAAAATTAGAAAAATATCTAACAAAACATCTTTTTGAATTTAGCTAAATTTACAGTAACTATTGCTAGTCTTCTAGTATCCATCCTGATTCTAATATTTTTTGATCTGTGGCTTCTCCTACATTTGTTGCGTATCTCCAAACCATTTTTTCATCTGGAATCATTCTGTTTTTAATTTTTAAAAGTGCCTCAGCTTCAAAATTTAGATTAGAATCTGCACTCCCATGTTCTTTACAAAATTTACATTTTTGATCAAGTGTAACTGGCTCTATTTCTATCAGAGGGTATGCCGTACATGCAAGTGGTCTTTGATTGTATATTTTACATAAAAGACCACCATGTGGTGATCTCTTTTCACTGTGTACATCTAGAAATGGGCAGGTATTCCCATTTTCTTCTATGCCCATTAATTGATAAGCTAAAATTTTTGTAGGTGGTACATTTGCATTCTCAGAAACTCCTATTCTTGGTAAAATGTTGATCTTTAGTTTATTTTCAAGCGCAAGTTTTTCAATCCTCTCTTTTTCCTCTGGAAGAATTAACACTCCAATCTTGCCAAATTTTTTACTTGGGTAATACTCTCTTTCTATACAACACTGAGAGCATTCATCTATACATCTAAACTCCATATCTTTTTACATCTTACTTGATAAAAATCTCTTGTGCTTGATTCAATCTAGCCTCTTCTTCTTCCCTCTCAAAATAACCCTACAAGTTATATGCTCATAATAAGAATGCGTGATATGGGTAAGCGCCAAGTAAAAAATGAAAGTGCATTAAAAGAGATCCGATTGCCTGAAGAAGGAGAGCTTTTTGGGCGAGTTTTAAAAATGCTTGGAGGGGAAAATGTAATGATAAAATGCGATGATAATCTCACTCGTCGTGGAAGAATTAGGGGTAAATTAAAGCGAAGAGTTTGGATTAGAGATAATGATATTGTAATTATTGCACCTTGGGATTTCAAAGAACAAGAGCGTGGGGATATTGTTTGGAGATTCACACTTCCCCAAGTTGAATGGCTCAAGGCACAAAACCACATTCCAAAAGACTTTTAGTTTTTACCCTTGACTCTATCTGGCTCTGATGCTTTAGTTAATATAGTGAATACTTTGGATTAAAGTAATGTCAGAACAAGGCACAGTAAAATGGTTTAACCGAACCAAAGGCTTTGGTTTTATCGAAAGAGAAGGTGGAGAAGATCTGTTTGTTCACAAATCAGATGTTGAAGGTTTCATCAACGAAGGCGATAAAGTCGAGTTTGTAGTAGGCGAAGGTCAAAAAGGCCCAGCAGCACAACAAGTCAAAAAATCAGCATAGACAACAAATTTTTAATTTAAGATTTCATTTTGTTTTCTTAAACCAGTCTATCTTTTTCTTATTTTTAAAATCATTGTTCAAAACTCATGGTAAACTGCTGACAAAATTTAATCCCTCGACTTGTTTAATAATCTATAAAACACATTAATCCAAATTATATCTTTTCTAAAAATATCTTCATCTAGTTTTCAATAACGTTTGTAACTGCCTTGACTCTTTTTTTTATGATCTCTTTATACGATATTACAACACAAACATCTTTTTATTTTCAGTCTTACAGACATTTCACAATATTTTATATTTATCCGTATCATAAATTGTTCAAACTATTTTCTCCCCCCCCACACATCCCTCTTTCTAGATATCTTCTTTCAGTGAGATTGTTTTTTAAAAACCTCACACAAAATACTAATTTAGCACTTGGAAATTTTCTAACAACCTTTACTACAAATTATTTATCAAAATCTTAAAACTTGGCACACATCTACAATTCCTACAAACAAAAAATACTTTTGCATATGAAAAATAAACCACAATGTTTTTCTCCAGTGTTATAAATTTTATACTGCACCAACTCATTTTTTGAGAAAATTAATACAAAACTAACTCTAGGATCAGATTAATGGTTTTCATTCTTGTCTTATTACAAACAAAATTTTTACAAAAACACTGTATCTTTTAATACGTGCTGGGTTTTTCAGGAATTATCCCTTTTGGTCTAAACAGCAAAATAATAATCATTATTCCTCCAAGTAACAGATAGTCAAGCCAAATTATATTAAATGGAAATATGCCATCCAACAGGTCATTATAAAATATTACCAGTTTCCTAATCACTACAAAAATTAGAGTGCCAACTAAAACGCCCTTGTTATTTGCAAGCCCCCCAACTAGAATCATAACAAAGGGCAAAAATGTCCAATTTAGTCTGTTGTACCCAAATGCCACAACACTTTCAACATAGGATGCATAAAGTAGTCCTCCAATTGCTCCAATCATTCCAGCAATCATCAAAGTCTTTATCTTGATTCTAGTTGTATCTCTACCCAGAGTTCTTATTGCAACCTCATCATCTCGCATTGCTCTTAATAGCCTCCCTACAGGAGAACCAGTTAATCTTGATACGAGAAGATACACAACTCCTGCAAATCCAAGCAACATTAAACTAAATGCCAAAAATCTAAACTCATTTGGAACAAATGCCAACAAGTTTGGAACAGACACCCCTAGTGTCCCCCCCACTATCTCTTCTTGGTTAATTCCTACAATCCTGATAATCTCACCAAAAGCCAAAAGTACAATTGCTAGATAGTCCCCACGAAGTCTTATTGCCGGATATGATGAGAAAAATCCCAGAATTGCACCTACAACTATAGCTATAACCACCGTCAGACCAAACACCAAAAACAATATCTCAGGGTTTGTCATTATGTGAGAATTGATTTGAGATATTACATTGATATTATCATGTATTGGATCAGCCTCAATTCCCAAAATTAGTCGGTACAAATGAATTGGTACAATTCCCATAACAAATGCACCACCACCAACAGTTAGCACTTTGCCGAAATTGGGTATTCCTGCAAATCCAAACTCCAAGTTTAAGCTGAGATTAATTATCAGATAGATTGAAAATATTGCAATCAAGTCACTTAGAAAAATTAACTCAGAGCCAAGCATTATCGTGACCTCCTGATCTTTCCAAATATCTCAGCTAATCCTTTTGGAAACAAGATCAATGTCCCAATAATGAACAAAAATGGAATTATCGGACGATATGGTACTATCCAGTATCCTAAATATGATGCCAAGAAATCAGTGCCTAGAATCTCGCTGAACCCAATGATTATTCCTCCTAGGATACTTCCCCAAATTGAGCTAAATCCCCCGACAATACTTCCTGCAAACACGCTTGGAAGCAATATTGCCGAAAGACTAGGATCGCCTTGAAACCACAAAGACAGTAACACCCCCGCTATTCCTCCTAGCCCTCCACTGAGAAACCACGAGATGCAAAAAATTTTGTTGGTGTTGATTCTGTACACTTGGGCCAATTTGGTATCTTCAATAGATGCCCTCATAGATATGCCAAAATTTGTACGATAAAGCAAAAGATACAATCCAAACACAAGAGATGACAATACCACTAAAGATACAACTAGAATCATTGGAACACCAAACAGTATAATATCAAAACTTCTCAATGTAAAGTCACGTGAGGTAATCTGGAATGTGTTTGAGAGATAGTCTGCAAGTATGTTTAGTATTCCTATCATAAAGATGTCAAAAGATAACGTTGCCACAATCAAAGGCAGAAACGAAGCATTCTTCTTTTGTAGTATGCGAAGTATCCCATAATACAAAAATAGTCCAGTCAATCCTGAGACCAAAAACGCCAAAGGAATTGCAAAGTATGGATTCATGCCAAAGACTTTGGTTGTAATCAATGTCATGTACATCCCAAGTATAGCAAATGTTGTATGTGCAAAGTTTGGAACCTTTGTAATCTTGTAAGTTAGTGTCAATCCAATACACAGCACTGTCAAAATACTAGAATAGATTATCGCATCAACTATGATTATCATTTTGATACTCCCAAAAACTTGTCATTAAAATTAGGATCATCTAGCAGATCTTGTGGTAGACCATCAAAGATCTTTTTACCGTTTGCAAAAAGACAGCACCTGTGGGAAATCTTTAGAACACTTTTTACGTTTTGCTCTACTATGATGATGCAGTTGTTGAGTCTTTTTTGTATCTGCGTAATCTTTTCTAAAACAAATTTTGATGCTTGAGGTGATAAATTTGCAGTCGGCTCATCAAGTAGCATGATTTGAGGGTTTTTTGATATGCTCATTGCCATTGCCAAAAATTGTCTCTGACCACCGCTGAGAGTTTTTGCCTTGTGGGACAATCTGTCTTTGAGTGTTGGAAAAAAGTCAAACAGATAATCCCAGTCTGGCTTGTCTGGCATGCTAGCAATGGATAAATTCTCTTTTATGCTTAGCTCAGAGAATACGTTATTTGTCTGAAACATGTATGATATTCCCATCTTCATTATTTTATGTGTAGACAGTTTTAGAATGTCTTCTTTTCCATTGAATGTAATATTCCCTTGATAAACATCACACAGACCACAGATTGACTTTAGCATTGTACTTTTGCCTGATCCATTTGAGCCAATTATCGCAGTGATATTGTTTGTTGTATCAAAATCCACATCATATAGAATCTGATGTTTTCCGTATCCACTACACAAAGATCTTATGGAAATAAGAGATGACATGTTTATTGTTTTAGGTATGATTCTATAACTTTGCTGTTTTGCAATATTTTGTCTGGAAAATCTTGGGCAATTAATCTTCCTTCACTTAACACAAAACAATAGTTGGCATACTTTAATGCAATATCAAGCTTATGCTCTACAATCAGAAATGTGGTACCTTGTGTCTTTGCAATCTCTACAATCTTTTCAAATATCTTGTTTGCTAGGTCTGGATGAATCCCTGCAATTGGCTCATCAAGTAAGACTAGTTTTGGATTTAACATTAAAATTTTTGCAAGTTCTAATAATTTGATCTGCCCTCCGCTTAGGTTGTATGCTAAATTATCTTTTAGATGCAACATGTTTAGTGATTCTAAAATTGATAATGCCTTTTCTTTGGCAACAGACTCTGTGTTTTTCCATTTGCTGTAAAACAAGCACCATTGAAACACTTCACCTGCATTTGAGCGTGTCACTAGAAGATTTTCAATAACTGATAAACTCTCAAAGAGTTTGGGGGTCTGAAAAGTTCTGATGATGCTTTCCTTGAAATTCTGCTCTGGTTTGTTATGTGTTATGTCTTGATCATTAAAAAAACAATGTCCGTTGTATGATTGAAAAAATCCTGAAATACAATTAATTAGCGTTGTTTTGCCTGAACCATTTGCTCCAATTAACAAATTGACAGTGTGTGGTTTGATATCAAAAGACACATTGTTTACTGCGTGGTTTCCATCAAAATTTTTATCAATATCAGATAGCTTGAGGCAAATCATACTAACCAACAAACTTGATGAATAAAATCGTCATGTGTGGCAAAACTATCTAGTAGTAGATTGGATTGAGAGGAAATTTGGTGTATATCTATCATGAAGTATCATAAAACTCGAAGGAATTATCTGCTACAAAATAATGACCGTACAATAACCACTCGTCATTATTAATGGTCCACAAGTCATAATCAGACAAGGCTAAATCACCATACTTGTTAAAATCAATCTTGCCTATTGCACCCTCGTACTGTGTTGCTACACTAGGAAGGACATCTCCGATGATATTTGCATCAACTGACTGGGTCTGTATAATGCTTAGACCTATCAACCACAAACTGTCATATGCAGAGTATGCATATGCATTAGGGGCAGAACCAATCTTTTCATGAATGTGATCTCTAACATGCTCAAACTTTGAATTAGTTGAGGCTGAAAACTGTGTCGTGACAAAGCCTACATCTGTTGCAAATTTAGAAGCGATGGGATCTTGGGCTAGAGTATCGTCATTTGAAGAGCCGTCTGCGCCATACCACTTTACATTGTGTAGTTCATCATAAGATGAAACAAAATTAAACAAGTGAGTAACTTCGGAAAAACCAATCACCAAAATTGCAATCTCTTCATTAGAATAACCCATATCCAAGTAATTGGTTAGTGTCTTTGATAATAGATTAGCTTCTGAAGAAAATACGGTGATCTCTGGGGAATAACGAATGCCCTCATCCATAACACCCTCAGAAAGTTCAAAAGAGTCCCTTGTAGACTGGTATAGACCATCACCCCAAACATCACCTCGATATATCGGAATGATTACTTTGACGTTATCGTATAGGAATAGTTCAGATAAAATTTTACCCTGTGTTGTATCATCTGGGATTAATCTGAAAATATTATCCTCAATTGCAAGCTTTGGAGATGTGGAACTAGGACTGATTAGCAACATGTTGTTAGAATCAGCATAAGACTTTATGCTCTTTAGTTCTGCACTTGTTTGAGTGCCTAAAATTAGTTTAATTCCTTTAGAATTTAGGGACTGGATTTTTTCAAGTGCAACTATTGGGTCTGTTTGTGTATCCTCAACTATTAAATCCATATTCCATTGTGCATCCATAGAATCAAGATGTTTGTTAAAGTCAACTAGCGCCAATTGCACTGCCAAGATGCTATCTTGTCCATGATTAGATAAATCTCCAGTAGCTGGTAGTAATGCCCCCACATTTACTATTTTTGGAAGTGCATTGTCTGTTTTTTCCATCTGTGTATCTGGGCTTAAAATAGAACCAACTGCAATGCCTGCTGCTATGATTACAATAATTGATAGTACTATTTTTGCAGAACTCTTCATTGGATAATCTGAAAAATTAATCTATTATAAACTTAAGTATGATTTGACAAATTGATAATTTCTTGATTCTGTAGACTTGTGAGTCTTGCGGGAATTGCCTTAGAACACTCATTTCTGATTGTAAGATATTTGAGATATGGGCATAACTATTTCTCATCTTTAATCAATTTCTCAAATTCATTCCATCAAAAAACCACGGATCCATCTAGTTTTATTCATCAATGTCAAAACAATGAAAATTCCTAGACCGTATTTTGTCTGAATCCTCTTATCGGTGTTCTGTATTTCTCTTGTCGATAAAATTTTGTAAATCATGGGAATCATTACCTCTTTTATCTGTACAATCAAGACAGGGTTTATGACTAGATTTTAATTTTTAGAACATGATTACATCATAATCAATTAAAAATTTAGCTAAAGAGTGAGACATGAAATTATAAAAATTTGGAGGTAATTATTACTTTGTATTTTTTTGTTCTGGTCCAGAATGTTTCAGATAAATTTTTTCTGCTCTTTTGGCAAATGCAATCTCTTCTGGTGTATCTTTTCTTTTTTGGTATTTTTCAAACTCTCTTGCATGTTTGCCTTTAAGAACAATCGGTTTGTTTGGATCCATGTTACAAATTTCTATACAAGCCACTTCTATTTCAATAGATGGATTATCTATCACTGAATTAATCTCATTTGCTTTACCTGGTGACTTGTTGATTACAATTATAATATTTGTAATCAAGGATTCTATGACTATTCTGATCTTTTCAGATGGTGTCCATTTTACCAATGGTTAATTCCTCCTATTCTATTCATAAAGTCTTTGTAACCAAGTGGTAGTTCTCGAGGGGACTAGACCACATAATATCTAAGATAATTTCTTTTGTATACATCATCATAATGAATAATTAAAATTTTTTGCAGGTTAATCTTTCTTTGTTTGTGTGCAGATTTGATTAATTTGGATGGATTTTTTTTTAAATATATCTCTGTTACAATTTCTGGAATCGTAGATGTGCAGTAGATTTTGAGCCGTATTTGTTTGAGATACCTCTCACCTGCAACTAGTAGTCAACACAAGCAATATTTTGTTGATTATGGTTATATCATTGCTTCTTGGTATTTTAGTTTTAGTAGATGCGATACCCTTGTGTTCCATGGTGCATCTGAGATTTCTTGATAAATCATGAAAAACATATTTGTGTTGTTATTGTTGGATCCATATTATCAACAAACATTCACAAAATAATTGGTTTTAGGACTAATTGTGCATTTTTAGTATCACAATGAAAACCAATCTTTGTTTTTCTTTTTTTGTTCTGTCTTTTTTTGTTCTGTCTTTGAAATTCTAGCCTTTAATGCATCTCGCTTTGTCTTTAACCTGTGATGAGTAGGACATAATGCTTGACAATTCTCAATAGTGTTGTCGGATCTTCTCCTTATATGATCAAACTCTAATAATTTTGAATTTCTAAATTTACAACCGAAAATACCACATCTGTAATTTTGAATCTTTAGAATTATTCTTTGTGTTTTTTTTGAAAATACATATCGTGGCTCTTTAGGTTTTTTAAATCCAAATGCTTCTTTAATACTTTGTTTTTTCAACCTTGATTACTAATTATTTTTATATGGTTATTTAAATTTAATTTAAAAGAAATTATCGGGTCAACTTTACAATAATAATAATAATTTCTGCATAATTGATTCTAGGTTTCATCAATCCATTAACATTGATGATGTTATCCCCTTTTGGTAAATCAATAAAATATTTTATAATTTTTAATGTGATTGGATCTTTTGTAACTAATCTATTATTTTTCATACAAAGTAATGTAGTTTAGAGTTTTAATCTAACCAAAAGTCCCGCGGGGCGGAATTGAACCACCGACAACCCGGTTTCTGTATGCCTGATGGGCTGTTCTTAGTTTAGCCATCTAAAGCCAACAACTACAGCCAGGAGCTCTACCAGGCTGAGCTACCACGGGACAAAAAAACGAGGGTACTTGCTATTAAAAAACTATCGTAGATGAACTATCTATACTGATCGCTGTGGCACTATAGGCATAAATAGTCTTAAAATATTTTTAATTTATCTTTGTCCAAACAAACCTTGTCCTATTCGGGATATGTATGTGCACCATACTTACACGATCACAAATCTGTTGAATTAAAGGAGGCTTGGATTAATTCAAAAAATATTAAAAGCCTATTTTTTGTTACAGGAACATTCTCAAATGAAAGTAAACCTTATTTTTCTGATTCTACCAACCATTACCTTTTAGCCAAATTCAAAGACAGTCAACAAATCGCAAAAGATCTGTCTATTCACAACCAAGAGAAAACATCTTTTGTCTTTAACATTAAAGATGATCTCTTTCAAAGACAAGTTCAAGGGGATACAAATTTTGTATCCGTCTATTATTTGGAGTATAGTGATGATGGCGATGACTTGCAAGAAATTGCAAACATTTTACTAAAAAGGCTCAAAATTGAGATCGCAGGACTAGGAAATGTGGACACATACTGTTTAAACACCTCAAAATTCACGTTTCCTTATTCTGAAAATATCGTAGTAATTGAAGTTGCAAGCGAAAAGAGTCATCAAAGTGTAAAGAAATACTGTGATCAAACTCGGCGTGATATTAATCGAAAAGGAATGACAATGACTAATTTGATGAGTCTATCTATTCTTGATAATCTAAAGTAGAAAAGTTAAATATTCGATCAAAAACTGTTTTTCATGAGTAAACCCTCTGATCTTGGCTCTTTGAAAATTGGCTCATACATCTTACTTCCTCATTCAGATCAACCTAGTGGGGAACCATGCAGAATTGTAGAATATGATACATCAAAACCCGGCAAACATGGTGCAGCAAAAGCAAGAATTGTTGGTGAAGGTATCTTTGATGGCCAGAAAAGACCTCATGTAGGTCCTGTCAGTATGCAGATTCACATCCCAATGATTAACAAAAAAGTTGGTCAAATCATCTCAGTTAATGGTGAGATAATTCAGGTCATGGATTCTGAATCCTTTGAAACTATTGACATCTCTTTGATAGATGATGAAGTCAAAGGTAAACTAGAAAATGGTCAGAATGTCGAATATTGGGTTGTAATGGATAGAACTAAAATAATGCGCATAAAAAGCTAAATGTGGATGCTGATGATTATCGGAAAAGCCGTCTGATTATATGATGACGATTATGAGTATTGAAGCATCCTATCTCCTCTTTTTCCAATAAACTTAAAAAATTTATTGTATTGAATATTTTTTAGATTATGAAATTAGCTTCTCTTTTTTCAGGAGGAAAAGACAGTACATATGCAATTTATGCTGTTCAAAAACAGGGACACAAAGTGAAATGTCTCTTGAGTGTCTTTACCAAATCTGATGAAAGCCACTTGTTACACCATCCAAATATGCAATGGACCAAACTCCAATCTGAATCGATGGGTATTCCTCAGTTGACTGTCACTTCAAACTCTGATCAAACCAATCATGAGTTGTCTCTTATTGAAAATTTACTCCAAGATGCAAAGGATCAATTCCAAATAGAAGGATTGGTTCACGGTGGGATAAAAAGCAAATTTCAAAAAGACAAATTTGAAAATATTTGCTCAAAATTAAATTTGATCGTTGTGGCACCCCTATGGGATGTTGACCCACAACTTTACATGAACAAATTAATTGATTCAAACTTTGATTTTATTATGACTGCTGTTTCATCAGATGGACTAGATGATTTTTGGCTAGGAAGAGTTGTCTCAAAACCAGACATTCTCTCACTAGAGAAATTATCGACAAAGTTTGGATTCAATCTAAATTTTGAAGGAGGTGAGGCTGAGACATTTGTTATTAATTGCCCTCTCTTTGCCAATCCAATTAAAATTAATCAATTTGAAAAAAAGTGGGATGGCTATCGTGGAAGGTTTGAAATAGTGGATGCGGGGTTGAATTTCAATGCTTGATGGTCTTAAAAAGAATCTTGGGGATGCAATCAAAAAAATTGTAAAATCCTCTAGCATAGATGAGGAATTGATAAAAGAATTGTCTCAGGATGTTCAGAGGGCATTACTGCTCTCTGATGTGAATGTGCGTCTTGTCCTTGAAATTACAGAACGTCTAAAAGAGCGCGCCACAAAAGAGACTCCTCCTCCCGGGCTGTCTAGAAAGGATCACATTGTAAAAATTCTATACGATGAACTCTCAAAATTACTTGGAAATGAATCTGAATTTGATTTTAAATCTGGAAAACAAAATAAAGTTATCCTGCTTGGAATTCAAGGTAGTGGTAAAACTACCATTACATCAAAACTGGCTAAATTTCTAACTCATCAAGGATACAAAGTTGGAGTTGTAGGTGCTGATACCTACAGACCTGGAGCACTAGTTCAACTAAAAACAATGTGTGAAAAATCCAATGTCACAGTATACGGTGAGGAAAATAACAAGGATTCTCCAGATATTGTAAAAAATGGTCTAAAACATTTTGCAGGACAACCCATAGATGTTATTCTAATTGATACTGCTGGTCGTCACAAAGAAGAGCAAGACCTACTTGAGGAGATGCAACGAATTGACAAAGTGGCAGATCCTGATTTGGCATTGCTAGTAATTGATGGTACCATTGGTCAGCAATGTTTCAATCAAGCTCAAGCGTTTCATAAAACAATCCCTGTGGGAGGTGTGGTAGTTACCAAACTGGATAGTTCTGCAAAAGGTGGTGGGGCACTTGCAGCATCAGCAGCTACTGGCGCACAAATAATGTATATTGGAACAGGCGAGAGAATTGATGATTTAGAAAAATTCTCTCCGACAAGATTTGTTGGACGTTTGCTTGGTATGGGGGATATCCAAGCTGTGTTGGATTTAGCTAAACGATTGGAAAATGAAGGCGATGATGTTCGGATGAAAAGAATCTCTAGCGGAAAAATGAACATGGATGATTTCTTTTATCAACTCGAAGAGGTAACCAAAGTTGGTTCTCTGCAAGGACTTCTTGATAGCATGCCTGGTTTGTCTGGAATGGTCAAAGGTGATCAAGTGGGTCAGATGGAAGGCAAAGTTTCAAAATGGAGATACATTATCCAAAGCATGACCAAAGACGAAAAAGATGATCCTAGCTTGATAAATTCTCCCAGAGTCAAAAGGATTGCTCGTGGTTCTGGTTGGCCTGAAGGGGACGTCAAAGAACTGCTCAAAAATTATAATAGTTCAAAGAATGTGATGAAGGCCTCTAAAGGTCGTCAAATGCAAGGGACTCTTAGAAAAATGGGACTGGGATAGTAGTAGCCTAATTTTAAAACAAAATGTTCTCCTCCAATTATCAGCAAATCATCCCCATTGCAAACAAAATTATTGAAAAATACGATCTATGTGATCATTGCTTAGGCAGACTATTTTCAAAACAGTTACATCTCTCATCAAACAAACTCCTTGGGAAAAAACTAAACTGCAACTCTGTAAAAAAATGTTATATCTGCAAAAACCTCTTTGATAATCTGAACCATCTCTTAAAACTGATGATTGATTCTTCTGCAAATTATTCTTTTAAAACATTCGGTGTTGGTGCTGTGATAAAGCCCTCCATTGTTGATAGAGATGATCTAATTAGATCACAATTCAAACTAAAAGGAGTTGATAGCATAAAGACTGACATTACCAAAGAGTTGGGAAGATTATACTCTAAACAAACCAAAAAAATAGTCTGTCAACTAGATCCTGAAATTATTTTTACAGTAAACCTGAAAGACTGGTCATGTGAGCTGCGTTCCAAGTCTGTCACTCTTTTTGGAAGATATACAAAGTTTGAGAGAGGGATACTGCAAAAGCAAAAATTTTGTGGTAACTGTTCTGGCAAAGGATGTAGAGTTTGTGATTTTCACGGTATTGTAGAATTTGACAGCATTGAAGGTATAATATCTAAACTAATCTTTGAAAAACTTGGAGGAACTACTGCAAAATTTACATGGATTGGGGGTGAGGATGAATCTAGTTTAGTTTTGGGATCTGGACGCCCATTTTTTGTCAAAATTCAAAACCCGCTTAAAAGAAATGTAAAACTGCTAGATGATGATGATGTAACTATTAATTCAGTTAAAATTACTAATTTAAAATTCGTTTACGAGTCTCCAAAAAAGCCTTTGAAATTCAACTCTGTTATTTGCATAAAAATATCTGCTCAATCCTTGATTGACTCTAAAAAATTAAAAAAATTAAACGATCTGTTATACAATCCTGTGATGGTTTATGATAAATCTGGAAAACGCTCTGAGAAGAAAATCTTTGATGTAAAGTTTGAAAATGTTTCAGAGGACATGTTTACTCTTACCATCAAGGCTGAGGGAGGATTACCAATTAAGCGGTTTGTTGCAGGCGATAGGGTTACTCCGGGAATCTCACAGATTCTTGATATTTCATGTGTGTGTCAAGAATTTGATTTTCTGGATATTGAGATACCCAGTAATCTCTGATACCTGAAAATATGAATTTTCTTGAATAAAATTTGGATGATGATATCTGTCAGTTTACCGAGCTATCTGTAATGATTCTCATTTCTACTGCAAGAGTAATTTCTGTATTTTCTTTATGTGTAGATGAGCAATTACACACAGAATAATATGTTTTAAAATCTCCAAGTTAACAAAACCTTGATCAAGTTAATAGCCTGCATTTTTTATCATTTTAATGCTAATGATAACCATTAACTAGCGCTAAATACCTTGATCTGTTATGCCAGTGAGAAAGAAAAATAAACACCAAAGACATGCTGATCAAAGAGCAAATACACGCAAAAAAAAGAAAGCCGGCAAACCGCGTTCTTGATCTAATCAACCTTTTTACATTCATAATTGTCGAGAGGTATTGTTGGATCCTCTAATACGTTTCAAAGATGCCCGTTCTAAAGGAATAATCTCTGATGATGTGTTTGATTTGACTGTGAGTCGATTCCCCATTGCCATTGCTGGGATTAACCGAATTGAGAGAGCCTCTGGCATTAGGTTCCCTATAGCATACGTCGAGCCTTCCTTGGTTATTTCATCTACTGATCCTAACTCTTATGGGTTTGGAATCTTGTTTGCAAGGACAATCCCAGTGGTGTTTGAAGAAAAATTTCAGGTCGTCATTCAGATTTCTGCACCTTTGATTGCTTATGGCCTTAAAGGTACCATTCATGCTATCTTGGCACACGAGTTTTTGCATTTCTTGGATTTAATGAGAAAAATCTCAAAAATGGAATTATTGTCTGATGAGATTTCTGGAAATTTGTTTGAAAATGTTTACAGTGATGAAACTAGGTTGTTTGAACCCCGTGTTGTATTCAAAGACCGTACACTGTTAAATCATATTACAAAAAAGTTTCCTGCTGGATTTCGTGATTTTAAGCTTGAAGACAAGGTGATGAAATTCTGGGTTGAGAAAAATCATCCAAAGACAAACATTTCTTTGGATTCTAATACGGTAAAGATATCCGCAGAATCACTCTCCAAAATTAAATTAGATCCTGCATTTATTTCAAAACTAGAACTGTTAGAAGAGAAAAGTTCTAAAATTTATAAAAAAAGACTTTATTGAAAATTGAACCATATCACACATGATAAATTTTAAATGATTTTTTTTATTGCTTAAATTCTGTCAAACCACACTTGCCACAGGTGTTTCTGTCTTTATGCTGAGCCATAAAAGTTCCTTTACCGCATCTGGAACAAACTTTTTTTGTTCTTGATGTTTTATCGCCTTCAATTTTGTAGTAAGATGCAATATTTGGACTGGAACCTTTCTTGCCTTTTTGCTCTACGGGCATTATTTAGATTTCTCCTCTTTCTTGTCTGGTACATCTTTTGCCTTATCTTGTACCTCTTCAGTTTTTGCCTCTGCTGGCACCTCTTCAGTTTTTGCTTTTTCCTCAGATGCTGCTGCTGCTACCTCTTCTGTTTTTGCTTTTGCCTCAGCTGCTACCTCTTCTGCTTTTGCTTTTTCAGCTTCTGCAATTTTTACTTTGATCCTCTCTAGTCTTGCAAATATTGTCGGGTTGATGTGTTTTTTTGCCAATGTTTCATCATCATAAACATAGAATGTTCCTGTTATCAGAGATTTACCAACCTGTGTTTTTAACCTCATTGGGATCACCACTTTGCCATCTAGTCTGAACTCTTTTGTAATCATATCCACTGCTTGAAGACTTTGGAGTTTGCCTCCTAGACCTGCAAAGTTACAGACAAGTTCTCTTCTGGACAAAAAGTCATTATTAACATCTGTAACTGTCTCAATTATGGACATGTATCGAAAATCTCTGCATATTTCATATAAATCTTGATTGAAATTGCAGAAGAAATTTAAGAAATTCCATCTGAACCATGTCATGGAACGTTATTTACTACATTTTAAAAATGAAAAATATTTGCCCAAGAATTGTAGGGAACTAGCACATCATGCTCGGAGTCTTGTATCTGATATGAACGTCTCAGTCAGATTAGCTAGAGTTGCCAGCAAATTCATCGAGTTTGATGTAGCGGCCCAAGAGATAGATTTAGAACCGCTTGTAGAGAGACTGTCCCCTATTGGTCAGATTGATAACATAAGGCATGTTGTTGAAGAACATCTTGATAAAACAAAAGGCGTAGAGGATGGAATATTTTATTTTAACAACGAGAGATTTTGGGAATGTCACGAAGCATTTGAAGGAGTTTGGAATCAGTGTTATGGACGAGAAAAAGAACTCGTGCAAGGTATCATTTTGGTTGCAGTTGCATTTGCTCATGAGCAAGAAAATGAAGAGAGTATAGGAATTGGTATGTTGAAAAGAGCTTTGGAAAAACTGGGTGCTTCCCCCTCGATGTATTACTCTATTGATGTTGAGAGAATTAGGAAAAAAGCAACAGAGATGCGACAAGTAAGCAAACTATCTAGATTTGAGATTTGATCAATTCAAAAGCTTTTGAAACAACCTCTGCTCCTTGGAGTAGCCCTATGCTACCTTTTCTTGACTGCTCTTCAGTCATTCTAGTTGTGCCATCATTTTTGATAAAATCTCCAGAAACTAGAACCGGTACAGGATCATCGCTGTGACCTTTGTGGATACATGGAGTTGAATGATCTGCTGAAATCACAATTGCAACTTTGCTTGTATCAATATTATCAACAAGTGTTTTGAAGAACCTTTGATCAATCTCTTCAATGTTTTTCATCTTACCGATGGCATCCCCGTCATGTCCAAACTCGTCTGGTCCCTTTAGATGCACATAAATTGAATTTTGAGTTTCCATTGCTTTTGCAGCTACTTTTGCCTTTTCTTCATAGTCTGTTAATCCCCCAGCTTCAAATGCTTTCATTTTGAGAACTTTGGAAATGCCAAGCTCTACTGGCATATCAACTATACATGAAAAATTCATTGCATATTTTTCATTAATTGGCATGACTGCTGGATACTTGTTTCCTGCATCTCTTAGTAGGATACAACTGAGCTGTTTTTTATTCTCATCATGTCTTTTTTTATTGATTTGACTATTCTTCATTATTTGAATCGATTTTTCTGAGAATTCATTTACCAAGTTTGCAGTAAATTTTGAGTCCTGTGTATCCTCTAATGGCAGACATTTTTCAATTTTGAGAAAATCCCCCACTGCCTTTGCAACTCCCATGCCTCCAATATTGCTATAAGCTGGATCCGTATTTGTAATCTTGGAGGATAGTTTCTGGGATTTCTTTCTAATTCTTACTGTTACCCTGTGTCCTATTGTAGGGGATACGACCACTGTAATATCTGGAGATGATAGTTTAATCTGCTCTTCAATCTCTCTTGCAACTGCATCGGCATCCTCTTTTTTAATGTGCCTTCCTGCTCTTCTATCGATGATTACCCCATCATCATTTAGTGTAGAATAATTTCCTCTAAGAGCTAGGTCTCCATCTTTAAAATCAATTCCAATTCCTATTGCTTCAATTACTCCACGGCCTGCATAATCTGCATGGTTGAATCTGTATCCGAGCATATTGAAAACTGCAATATCTGATTCGGGGGCAATTCCTTTTCCAACTGATATGACTTGGCCAATTACACCATTGCTGGCAATTTTGTCTAGTGTGGGGGTGATGGCAGCCTCTAATGGTGTTTTACCTTCTAAATCTGGATGTGGAAGATCTCCCACTCCGTCTAAAAGAACATAGATCATGTGAATATCAGAATTATCCAAAATATCCTCTGTCTGTTCAAATCTGATGCTCTGTTTTAAATCTTGCAACAAAATCTGCGATCAAAAAATGCTTGCCTGTGACTCTTTTTACTGATTATTTTGTTGTATTTTTTTTGATCAAAACTAGATTTTGTGAAAATTTAGCTCAAAAATTATTTTTAAATTGATTTGAATGGATCTTAGTAAACGTTTTAACAGACATTTTATTTCCATTAAATATTATGGGTGATATGCGCAAAGATTATGTTTCTGAGCGTTTTATGATTGTCGCAAAAAAAGATGACAAAATCATTGATCCTAAAAAATTCCCGTTTGCACATGGCAATGAATCCATGACAAACCCCTCTGTTTTATCCCTTGTTGCAAAAGATGGAATGTTACAACGTCTTCAAGATAATGATGATGACTATGTTAAAAATTGGGTAATTCGTGTTTTTGAAAGTAAAAATCCCATTGTTTCTATTGAAACTGAAAATTCTTACAGTGACAAACCTTTCTACAGTGAACCTGCATATGGTTACCACTACATTGTTGTTGCATCCCCAAACGAAAAAGACACATTTGCCACTATAGATACTGAACAATGGTCAAATGTTCTAGTAGTAGTTCAAGACAGATTACGATGGCTTTACACTCAAAAGGGTGTGACTTATGTTTCAATTTATGGCGATCATGGAGATTTGGCAGGCAATACAAATCCACACCCCCACCTTAACCTTTTAACTTTCTCAACTATACCACCTGTGATTGAGACAGAAGCTGAAGCCTCTCACAAAATTTTAAATGAAAAGGGTGTCTGCCCCATGTGCCAGACTATAAATGAAGAAATTAGCGGTCCCAGACAGATTCTTAAAACTGAAGGATTTATCGCATTTTGTCCTTGGTCTCCGTCATATCCTTATGAATTTTGGATATCTCCAAAAAAACACACAACTAGTTTCTCAAAAATTACTCAAAAAGAGATCAATGATCTGTCATTAATTTTAAGATCTACTCTTGGTGGTTTGTCAAAAACTGTTAAAAATGTCTCATACAATTTAGTTTTTCATCTTTCTCCAGAAAAGAAAAACAGCAGACAAATCCATTGGCATATCGAAGTTTATCCTATCACAAAACCTTGGTCTGGTTTAGAACGTGGATATGGAATTTTCTTAAACGATATCTCTCCTGAGCAAGCAGCAGAAAAGCTTGGAGCATCTTGTAGGAAGGAATTAGCCAACTTGGTTGGCATTGTGTAATTTTCTAAATAGTTTATGGTAATTGTAAACCTTACCCCCACGCAACTCATTTCACATAATTATTGAGAAAAACAATCAATCTAATAGTTATCAAAAATAATTTACAACAAATTAATTACTATCTTGGAATTTCTCTGCAAGTAATAATTCCAAAAGAAAACCACAATTCATCATGTGATTCCAAAAAATTGCATATTATTTTAAGAGAAAAATTGAGATGCAAAGATTGTAAAACTGATTATAGGCATTTGGTGGAACATGGATTGATATCATGATATGGATTTTATAAAATGGTTGATGATGATGGTTTCATAAAAGAAACTGTATTAGAATGCAGACAAGGGCATGATATCTGATGTATGAGAGATTATCTCAAATCTCATGGAATGAAATGTTGCATTTTCTACAAAAAAATTCCAAATGTATAATATCAAAAAAAAATAATCTCCAAAGGATCACAATAAACAAGATTTGTTGTAGAGCGATTCTGGATATATCTCAAAGAAAGTTTCAAAGAACTACAATCAGATACAAAGAAATTACAAGAACCATTTGGATTTTTGTATCTGGTATCAATTATGACCTATTGGAGGGTTGAAATGAATTCACCAATAAATCAGATTCAAATTTGATATAATTTTCTAATTTTTCATCTGTTGTCAAATACTACACACCAACAAATCCATTAACTTATTCCTGATTGTTTTAGATTCTCCAACTCTTTTCTGGTTTTTTTATGCTCTTCTCTTTCTTTTTCCAAGGACGTTTGAATTATATCCAACTGTTTTTGTGTTGCATTGAGTTTTGATTTTAGTGATCCTACTACTGCACTTGCAGCTTCAATAATTCCTGCTGAGCTCTTTTGATTTGTTCCCTCCTCTATCCCTATGAATTGTTTCTCTGATGGTGTTAGGATACTGGTATCTTCAAATGTATCTTTTTTCTCCAACTCTTCTTTGGCATTGTATAGTCTGGAATTTGCCTCATCTAATTCTTTTTCAACTTCAACTTGTTGTTTTTTGATGTTGCGTAATGCTGTCTGTTCTAGTTCTATCTGTTCTTTAATTTTATTGTGACTTTTTGTAAACCCATCCAACTCTTCTTTTATTCTTAAATGATCTCCCTCAGTTTTGGTAAACTCTTTTACTGACTTTGAATCTTTGATTGGTTCATCTTTTTTACTCCTTTCTTTGGTTTCTCTATATTGACGTTGAATTATATCAAGTTCCATCTTTTTTTGATTGTATTCTTTTTTTACTAGCATTAGATTGCCTACAGTTGTATCATATTCTCCTTTCACTGTTGCAATTCTTTGATTGATCTCCCCTAGTTCTGTCTGTTTTTCTGTTGTCTCTTTTTGAATTTTCTCTATCTCTAACTCTAGTTGTGTTTTCAGAGTTGTTGTTGTTGATTCCTCCCCCTTTTTCTCTGATACTTTATCTTTTACTTTCTTTTTACCGAAAAATCCCATGTCAGTCTCTGTCTCTTTCCAAAAGATGAACCTTTCTTATGTTTGTCTCACTCGCCATCTAAAAAATTTAAGATAAAATCCCAGACTACCTACAATTACCCCTATAAACAGTGATGCTGTGCCTAATTCACGCATGTCTTGGTAGATGTTTGGAGCAAGAAACAACAGTAATGCGCCGAGGATAATTAATGCAAATCCCCCACTATTCTTTGATCTGTTGTGTTCTCCATGAACCATACTAAACGTACTCTGAGAGTGTCTTTGCCACTCTCCTCCTACCTATATCTGAGATAAACGGTCCTATTTTTGGCCCTTTTGAGGTTCCAAGGATAATTTGGTATAATATCTTAAAAAATTCTTTTGGCTGCACATCCATTGATTTTGCAATTTGATATATTGTATTTTGAATGTCTTCAGGTTCTTCTTCTCCTTTTAGTGCATCTACAAGTAATTTTAGCGCATCCTTTGCAGCTTTATCTAAATCTATTATTACCTTTTCTTCCCAGTCAAATTTATCTGAATAGTTTCCTGCAAGTTCTATGAGTTTCTCTATTTCTGGTTCTGGATTTTTGATTGCTCCATAGTCTAATAATTTTTTCATTACTCTTTGAGTTCGATTTTCTTTGAATACTTTTGTCAGCTCGATTAGTAGTTTATAGTTTACATGTGTACTTGATTGTTTTGGAGGGTCTAGCAGATTTATGTACTCATACAATCCTTTTGATTTTGTCAATTTTGCTTGGTTGTCTATTTTGATTCGTCCAAAGTATATGTCTTCTAGTTCATTGTATTGATTCATCAATGATGGTATATCCTCAAATCCTAGTTCTCTTGCACCTGTAATCCTTTTGTATAGTAACAACAGAATTGATTTTGGAGTGCCAAACTCTAGCCATTTTTGTACCGTGATTACATTTCCTGATGACTTTGAGATCTTTTTTCCTCTTCTGTCTAAAAACATCTCATACTTTACATGGTGTGGATGGGAAAACCCTAAAATTTCGTCTGCCACCCAATCATTTACTTTGACTGAATCCATGATGTCTTTGCCATATGCTTCAAATCTGATGTCAAATGCTGCCCATCTTGCTGCAAACTCTACTTTCCAAGCTAGTTTGCCCAAATCTTTTGTAATGTCTGCCTCCCCGACATGACTACACCCTTTGAGTGTTTTTGAGCCTATCTCTGTATCATGGCAAGCATATTTTACTTTCTTTTCATCTGCGATGTATTCTGTTGCCTTTGCTGTATAGAGACGATTACAATTTGCACAAACTGGAAAATATGGTAAACTCTTTTGGTATTTTTCTTGTCCAACAAGTTTTGAGATTTTATCTCCTATCTTTGCACTGTTTTGCAAAATTGTATGAATTTGATCTTTTAACAGTCCTTGTTTGTAGGTATCTACTGCTCTTCTAAACTCGTATTTTATTCCAACTCTTTCTAATCCTTCTAGTAGGATGCTGCTCATATGCATTCCATACGAATCATGACACCCATATGGGTCTGGAATCAATGACACTGGTTTTGCAATATGCTCTTCTAAACCAAACTCTTGCATTCCTTCTGGAATTTTCCTCAACCCATCTAGATCATCTGAATATGCAATTAGTTTTGATTTGTATCCTAAATTCTCTAATGCAAGTTTTACTCCGTATGCTCTAACTGCATCCCCTAAACTTCCAATATGTGGTATTCCTGATGCTCCCAAACCACTCTCAACTCTGAGCAACTCTGTATTTCTTCCTAGTTGTTTTTCACGTTCAAGTAACTCTGATGCTAATTTATCTATCCAAGTTCCTTTTCCAATAATCTTTTGCTCTGCCATTCTCTTCACTAGTTTAATGACTTTGACATGTATGGCCCATATAACAAATACCCTAATTTCTGATAATACTCTCTTGTACCTACTGCACTAATTACTAAAAGTTTCTTTGCATCAAACTCTTCTTTTGATATTTTTTCAGCCTCACTCATCAACTTTTTACCCAACCCTGTATGCTGGATCTCACCTGCCTCTTTTTCTCCTAAACCCAACGACCTTCCATACACATGAATTTCCCTCACTATACACGTGTCTTCTTGACTAATTTCATCTCTGTGTGCATCCACACTTGGTCTTCTTAATCTCAAAAATCCATAGATGGATTCATTGCTATCCTCATAGGATAGAAAGACTTCTTTTCCTCCAGAGGAATCATAGTTGATTCTCTTTAATTTCACCTCCTTACCATCTGATATCTTATCTGTTAGTCCCGCTTCTCTACACCTGATACATTTACAATGAAATCCTTGTTTGGCTAGATTTTGATGTACTATCTGTCTCAAATTTCCTGATTTTGGCCCTGCAACTATCTCTCCGGGTGTAATCTCTCTTTGAACTCTCATAATCCTGACCCATTTTGGAACACTTTTTTTTGCCTCTGTTAATACTCTGATCATCTCCTCATCTGAGTATGGTGTGTACTCTCCTTGCATGTATTGCTCATACAGTGGTGTGTTCTCAATTACTAGTGATGGATAAATCTTTAACATGTCTGGACGCAGTTGTGGTTCTGAAAACAATTTTTTAAAATCTGCAATGTCTTGCTCTGGTTTCATTGTTGGTAATCCTGGCATCATGTGTGCTACTAGCTTGTATCCTGCATCTTTTGAAATTTGAAATGATTCTACCACATCATTATAGTTGTGACCTCTATTGATTATCTTGTAAACGTGTTCTTGCAATGATTGAACTCCGATCTCAACTCTTGTAATTCCATAATTTAACATCAAATTAACATGTTCTTTTTTGCAGTAATCTGGCTTTGTTTCAATTGTAAATCCAACGTTCCTTATAGCTGCATGCTCGTTGTTTGTTTTTGCCTCTTCTAAATTCTTTGAATCTGTTCCATTTAATGCATCATAACATGATTTTATAAAATTTTGTTGATAGTCTTTTGGCATAAATAGAAATGTCCCCCCAACAATCACAACTTCCATTTTTGATGGATCATGTCCAAATGCAACTAGTTTTTCAATTTTTGAAATAATTTGTAATTTAGGATCAAATTCATTCTCTATTGCATTAAGTGATGATGGTTCCTTTCCTGTGTAACTATTAGGGGAATTAAATTCAATTCCTCCTGGACAATATGTGCATCTTCCATGTGGACATGCATATGGTTTGGGCATTAATGCAATTACTGATACCCCTGATGCTGTTTTTGCAGGCTTTCTCATTAGTACTCTTTTTAATTTGTCAAAATCTGACTCTTTTACCATTGATAGTATCTCATAATTTTTGGGAATTCTCTCTAGTGCATATTTTGCACAAATTTTTATGATCTCCTCTTTTACCTGTTTTTTACTAGGCTCTTGAATTGTTAGGAGATTTTGAGTAATCTCACCACATGCTCTAGATAAAACAGGGTCAAACTTGTTCATGAATATTCACATTATTCAAGACATAAATTCGTTAAATAATTTGGGATGCCTACCACTTATCATCAGAGTTTTTCTTTTGACTGATTGCACATGTTGTTTTTACAGTATTTTTTCACCAACTTGTTTAATTTCAATTCCATTTTTTAAAAATCAAAGCAATCTTTGTTCTTGTTTTAGTGGTTCATTACAATGCAAGAACTTTGTATCCACTAATTTATTAACAAATTCCAGCTTTTTTTGTGTCTTTTAAGCGATACCCTCTTTTTTCTGTTCTTTTTTATATTCCAATTTTAGCCATATTGGAGTTATGATAGTTGTTACTGCAACCATAATCACTATTGTAGAATATACCTCAGATGTGAGAATTCCTGCAGTTACTCCAACTCCTGCAACAATTAATCCAACCTCTCCTCTTGAAATCATTCCAATTCCCACTCTCAACCCTTGTTGTTTGTTTTTCAAAAATAGCATTGCAGGTAGTCCACATCCAAACAACTTTGTTACAATTGCAATCACAATTACCACGCCACTTAACATTAAAATCTCTGCGTTGACTGCCCTTAGGTCTACTTGTGCTCCAATAATTGAAAAAAACAATGGTGCAAAAATCAAACCAATCTTTCCAATATAGTTTTCTATTTTTTCAAATACTTTGGTAGTTGATAATGCCATTCCCACTGCAAATGCTCCCACAATGGGGGATAGTCCTATGGAACCTGCAAGTGCCGCTGCTCCAAAAAACGATGCAGTTGCAATCCCCTCTACGCTGCCTTTTGCCTTCCATAATCTTGGTGTGATTATTTTTGGAATTATAACTACTGCTACAATTAACATTATTGCAAAGAACCCCAACACTTGTAAAATTGTAATTGTAACTTCTGTAATGTCGATATTCTCAACTCCTCCATCTGATCCTGCAATTGATGATACCACCGATAACACAGCAATTGCTAAAATGTCATCTACGACTGCTGCACCAATGATGAGTCTAGCTTCTGGTGTCTTTATCTTGCCAAACTCACTTAGCACCTGAATTGAGATTGCAATACTTGTTGCCGTAAGCGCAGTTGCAATCAACATTGATTGCAATGCATCAAATCCAAACAACTGGAAAACGGCAAGACCTGCAAAGAATGGAATCACAACACCTAGTGTACCTACTGTAAATGACGCTTTCCCTCCCTTTAGGAACTCTTTTGGTGTCATCTCTAATCCTGCCATGAATAAAATTACAATTGCTCCCATCTCTCCAAGTATCTTGATTTCATCATTGATGTGAAGTAATTGCCTCCCATCTACTACAAAGAACGCTCCTAGCGCAAATGGACCTACAATCATTCCTGCCAACAGCTCTCCTAAGACAATTGGAAGTTTCAATCTAAGGAAAAGCTCTGCCATCAATTTAGCTGCAAATAAAAGAATCCCTACACCAATAATTGTTTCAATGAATTGTGCTTCTGCCATCTTCTCCTGATAAATGCTGAGAAATCTGTCATATAAGATGATGTTGTTTTGAAAATTATTTTCTAGTTCTCACTCAAGCTATTTTTATTGAATTTACAAAAACTCCTTTTTTGGAAATGATTTGTCCTATCTCTTGACTCTGAATTTTATGCTTTTTGAATATTGATTTTATCATTTCTGCCTGATCTTTTGATGCAATCACGCAGAATCCCACTCCCATGTTAAATGTCTTGTACATCTCCTCTGATCTCACTCCTTGCTCTTTTACTAGCTCCATAATTGGTGGGATTTTCGGTAGTGAGTCTATCTGATAACCTGTGTTTTTAAGACGTAATAGTTTTGTAAATGCACCTCCAGTTATATGTGCAAATCCTCCAACCTTGCATTTTCGATTAATCTCAAGAACTGGGTTTGTGTATATTTCAGTTGGTTTTAACAATGCATCCCCTATCACTCCTACTCCTTTGATTCTGTCTTTGATAGAATATTTTGAGAATAGTGCTTTTCTTGCAAGTGAGTACCCGTTTGAATGAATACCTGAACTGCTTGCACCAATAATCGTATCTCCTGTTTTGATCTTATTTCCTAAAACCATCTCTTCTTTATCTAGCAGTCCTACTACCATTCCTGCTAAATCAAATGCAAATCCATCTCTCCCCTCAATCACATCTGGCATTATTGCCGTCTCTCCTCCAACAATTGGCAATGCAGATTTTTTTGCACCTACCACTAGTCCCTCTACAATTTTTTTAAATATTGATACGTCATTTTTGTTTGCTGCAATATAATCTACAAACGAAATCGGTGTAGCACCTATACATATTATATCATTGACATTCATCGCAATACAATCGATTCCAATTGTATTGTACTTTTTCATCATGTTTGCAATTACAACTTTGGTTCCGACACCATCGGTATGTGTGGCCAACAGTTTTTTGCCTGGAATCTCTACAATTCCTGCATAATGGCCAAACCCGTGTGTAATTTTTGCCTTTTTTTGTAGCTTGTGAGTGGATGAAATTAATTTACCAATGGCCTTTTGACTTTGTTTAATTTTAGAGATATCCACTCCTGCTTTCTTGTAGGTTAAAGCCACAGTCTGTTGCACTTTTGCTTTGAATAAAAGAATTTGCTTGGTGTCTCGATCACATGTACATGCCAGATATCTCTTCTCGGTGCTCTGCATATTTTTGAGACAATTCACTGAATTCTGAACGAATTCGGTCTTTTTCCTTTTGAAGATCTGATGTGTCTATCTTCATATCGTAAAATCTATTCAATGCTTCAATCAATGTTGCAGCAGCTGCAGAGTCTGGCGCTTCTTTGTTTGCTTTTGCTAATAGAGTCAGCCCCTGAATCTCCCTTACTAGACACTCGTTTAGTATGCCGCCTGGAATTCCTGTGATGAATCCTTGAGGAATCATGCTGATGTCTTTGTCTGCCATTGTTCTTATCAGATCCTCTTCTGCTGCACAGTATGCTTTATTGTCATGTTCTGTGCTTGCCACTCCGTCCAAAATCACAATTTCTTTAGATCCTTTCTCTCCTGCCCAATCTAGAATCGATGATACCAATGCGTACAACCCCTCCATCTTTAGTGTTATCTCACAAATTATTGCACAAACTGTCCCTTCTTTGTTTGCATAAAATCGGAATGGATGGCGCAATCTACCTCTCATGAATACTGTTGATGGTGGCAAATATTTTGATCTCATCACTGCTATCTCCTCCATGCTTAGCTCTGTGATGATGTGGTTAATTGCAACTGGACCTACTAGGCCTGCGCCAACAAATCCTGCGAAAATTATCGGATTCCGCAACACAACTTTCTTAATTTCAAAAACTTCGGCTTCTGGAAATTCTTTTTGCACAGCTTTGAGTCGATTTGTTCTGACTAATTACTTTTGTTAATGTTTGATTGTGAAAATAAATAAAAAAAAATGAGGGATTAGGACACGTAATTGTTCTTTTGCATAAAGAGATTCAACATGATCCGTCCTTTGTCTGTGATTGTGTAGATCACATTTGCCCCAACTGCTTCTTTACTGATGAACTCATAATCTACACATAGGTGCAAATAATTCAGAAATGATCTTTTCATTCGTATCTTTGATTTTGAATACAAATTAGAGAATGTCATGGGATTTCCTCTTAGCTGGTATAGCAATTTCAACAAAGACAATGTGCTATAATCGCGTGTTCGTGCCTTTACTGCATCTAGAACCTGCTCATCTCTATATATGATAAAGTCCTTGAATTGATCTGCCACTTCTATTGGCACGTATGTTAGTCTTGGTCTAATCATACCGTATTGTACGGTACATTACCTTATTAGTCTTTAATTTGAGCTTTATTGATCAACTTGGATGATTTTTTTTACACCAGATCGTGACTAAATTCTCTTCTTAGAGATTAGTTTGAATCATCTGATTACGAAATTATAGAATATCGTCTGATTTAAACGACCATCTGCCAAAATCTATTTGTGGATATCACAATTAATACGATACTGACTATAGCTGGCTTGACTCTGTTGTGCTTTGGCGGTCACTGGCTAGTAGATGGTAGTGTTGCAATTGCAAAAAAATTTCGCATTAGTAATCTTGTGATTGGAATGACCATTGTTGCATATGGTACTTCAACTCCTGAGCTTGCAGCAAGTGTTAGAGCTGCTGGAGAACACAGTGCGATTATTCTTGGAAATGTTATCGGAAGCAACATCGCAAATGTTGGCATGGTAATTGGTATTGCTGCAATACTTGTTCCTCTGACAGTGAGCAAATCTACATTGCGAAAAGAAATTCCAATTATGTTGGGTGTCTCTTTTTTGTTGATTCTACTATCCATTGATGGTCAACTCTCTGAATATGATGGAATCTTGTTGCTTGTTGGTTTGGGTATTTTTGGTTATTACACATACAAAGATGCAATCAAACAAAGGGCAGAAAATAAAGAAGAGATTAAAAAAAGCACAAACAATATCTATTTAAAATCTGCAGGACTGATTGGAATTGGTATAGTTGTTTTGTATGTTGGTGCAATATTAACAGTTGACAATGCTGTGATTTTAGCAAAAGAATTTGGATTATCTGAAAAGATAATTGGACTGACTGTGATTGCAATTGGAACTTCACTTCCTGAATTAATAACTTCTATAATTGCAATCCGGAGAGGTCACACTGATATTGGCATTGGAAATATCATTGGAAGCAATATCTATAATGTTTTAATGATAATGGGAGTTGGTGCAGCCCTCGGCGGTGTGATGACAGGATCTGATGTTTATATCGATTATGCAATTATGATACTCTTTAGCATCTCATTACTTGTTGCTTTAAGGACTGGAATGATTGGCAGGATCACGGGAATTTGTTTGGCATTAGGATATGTGGCTTATCTGATAATTACTTTTTTCAAGTGATTTGTGCCTAAATTTAAGATTAAATGGCATTGACTGAAATATTTTCAGCTTTTAATGATGGGGTGATAGATGGAAGTGATGCCCATTGGATGACATTTCTTTGATTGTTTCCAACTGCTGAGATATTTTTCATCATTGTTGGCAGATTATGAATTATTCTCACTGATCTTCCCGGACCTACTATTTTCCCATTTTTAATAATTCTGATCCCACTTCTAGCAGTACATGAAAAATCTCCTCTGATTGGATTTACAGCATATGTATACCACAGTCTTCCTACTAGTATTCCTTGTTTGGTTTCTTTGATCATCTCTTCTTGAGAATATTCTCCTGGGCTTACTGTAAGATTATGAGGGGCCGATATTGGAATGGGCTCTGAACTTCGACCCATTGGAGAATCTGGCCGTGATGCATTACCTGTAGATTGAGCTTTTTCTTTGTAACTATCAAAAAGATTTGAAAAAGTATTTTTAAAAATACCTTTCTCTATCAAATTTCTTTTTGTTGTTTTTACTCCTTCATCATCTACTGACTTTGTACCTACCCCTTCTGGAATGTGTGGATCATCAATCAAACTAAATTCTTCAACTGCTATCTTTTCTTCAAAATCTTTTGAAAAACAACTCTTCTTTTCTGAAAATGTTTTAAAATTAAAATTGGCTGCTACTACAAATGCTAATAATTCTCCTGCCGAATAGGGTTCAAAAATTATAGAATATGTACCTGAATCAATTCTTTGTGGATTTATTGACTCTATACACATTGTCTTGGCATCATCTCCTATCTGTTTTGAGGAAAAATTTGATAATGTCCTCCCACTAGCATGCCCTATGCCTGAAACTGGCATTTCACCGTACTCTGATTCTGCATTGATAATCCCCGAGATGTATGTTGCCTTTTCAGCAAAGTCCAATCCGTTTGAGTTTATCAACTCAAAATTTTCAGATACAATGTTGAGCGATCCTGTAATCGTATTTATTTTATCAATACTTGCTGAATTAATCATATCTTCAGCGATATCCATACATTTAGAGACTGAAATCTTTTCTAGTTTTTCATCAAATGTTCCACTCAATATACGATGTTCAACTTTGTATGGCAGCCCTGCCCAAAATTCCCTTGATTTGAGTTTTGATGAGTTGTTGAATGTTTTCTCTATTGCATCTTTTATCTTTGCTTCATTGGTTGTCTCAACTGATATAATTTTTTTATTATGAATTAACCTAATTCCAAAATTCTCATTAAAGTTTTGCTTAATTTCTGCAATTTCTGAATCTGTGATTCTTATAGTTGTGATCTTTTTTCTGACTTTGATGATATCACATTCATCAATTCCTATCTTTTTTGAATGACTTAATACCTTTTCAAAGGCTGACAAATTATTGTTTCCTAGGATGATTTTTGTAATTGAATTTATTTATTTTAATCAATTCCATATATGATCCAAATTGTGTGTCTGTAACATTATCTAGCTTATCTTCTGTCTTGTCACTATCATCAAATCTTTTTAGAATTTTATAATGTGTGTTTCTTTCGGCAGGTACTCTATTGATCTCTTTTATCATTTGTCTGATCTCTTTTGGTTTTAACAACTGACCGTGTTCTGAGCCTGCTGATGTTGAAATGCTCTCGTTGATTAGAGTTCCTCCAAAATCGTTTGCACCCCACATTAAAAGCAACTGTGACATTCTTTGTCCTTCTTTTACCCATGACATTTGGATATTGTCAATTGAATTATTCAGCATTATTCTTGAGACTGCATGAGTAAGCAGAACATCATTTCCATTGCCTCCTTGTTTTATGCCTTTATGCAACTTGTGTTTGTACATTGGCGCTTCTGTATGAATAAAGTTTAATGGAACAAATTCTGTAAATCCTCCTGTCTCTTTTTGAATATCTCTCAACTTTACAATATGTTTTACTCTGTCCTCTAATGTTTCTATATGCCCAAACATCATAGTTGAGGTTGTGTTGATTCCCATTTTGTGTGCGCTTTTAATCACTGTCTCCCAGTCCTTTACACTGATTCTGCCTGGCGATATCTTGTCCCTTAATTCTTGGTCTAAAATTTCAGCAGATGTTCCGGGAAGTGTATCAACTCCTGCATCTTTCATTCTCCTCAAAAATTCTTCAATTGACACATTTGAACACATTGCTCCGTACAGAATCTCTTCAGGAGAAAATCCATGAATGTGTATATCTGGAATCTCTTTTTTGATATCTTTGCAAATGCTTTCATACAAACCCCCCTCCATGTTTGGTGGGAGTCCTGCTTGAATGCATACTTCTGTTGCTCCTAACTGATATGCTTCTTTTGCCCTACGTACAATCTCTTTGTTTGGAAGCAGATATCCTTCTTCTTCTCTAAAATCCCTACTAAATGCACAAAATCCGCACTGTTTAATGCAGACATTTGTAAAATTGATGTTTCTATTCACCACATATGATACAGTATCTCCAACCCTTCTCCTCCTTAATTCGTCTGCAACTAGACCTACTAGATGAAAGTCCATGTTTTTAGCATTTAATAGTACCAATCCCTCTTTTGCAGATATCTCTTTTTCAGAGAGTGCATTGTTTAGTATTTTGACAACTATGGGATCTGCATTTCCAAAAAGTGATTCTATGTTGGTTATCATCTCCAATATTCCTCTTTTACGAATCCTTCCTCATCTTCAATTACTGCCATCTTCTCTCTTAACTCTTTGCTAATAAAAGAAAAATATTCTGGGTATATTGGGAATCTACATTTTAAATCAAAGCCTGCTTTCTTTGAATTTTCATCTACATTGTCAATTTCCGGCCAAGAAAATTCTGGATTCACAAAATCTGGAGTTAGCGGAGATATTCCTCCCCAGTCATTTATTCCAATAGATAAGAAACTTTGATATGATTTTGGAGACAAGTTTGGTGGAATCTGTATGTTCATTTCTGGCATGATTATTCTTGATAGTGCGACAACTAGTTTGAAATATTTTTCATCAGCAGATGGTTTTTTCCTCATTGCCGTGTCTGGTTTTGGTTGAAAGTTTTGCAAAATCACTTCTTGAATATTTCCATGTTTGTAGTTTAGTTGTTTTATTGCAAACAATGAATCAATTATCTCCTCAATAGTCTCTCCAATGCCTACGAGAATACCTGTGGTCATTGGAATGCCTAGCCTCCCAGAATTTTCCAAAACTGCCAATCTTGTTTTTGGTATTTTGCTTGCTGCTAAATGATGCGGCATTCCTTTTTTGACTAGTCTCTCACTGACATTCTCTAACATTACCCCCATTGACACATTTGTTTTCCTCAACTCTTTCATTTCTTGATAATCTAGGTTTCCTGCATTTGTATGTGGGAACAACCCCATCTCTAAAGCAAGTTCTGAGGAATGGATTAAATATTCTGCTGTTGTTTTGAATCCATTTTCTTTTAACCAGTCTTTAGCTTCTTGATATCTCTGTTCTGGTCTCTCACCTGTGACAAAAAGAGCTTCAACACATCTGTACTTTTTTGCCAGTTTTAATAATTCTAATATTTGTTGCTTTGACATCAGAGAAAGTTTTGCTTCTGATGGTTCAGATTTGTACGTGCAATAAGAGCATGTGTCTTTACAAAGATTAACAATGTTGAAAAATGCTTTTTTGGAAAATGTCACAGATTCTTTTTTAAATTTTGTCCTCAAATTCTGTGAAACTTTGAATAAATCATTTGGATTTTTTACTGCATTTTCATAAATTTTAGTTACCTCTTGAGGAGAGACTGGCTTACCCTCTAAAATATTGTTTAAACTCTCAGAGTCAAAGACAAGATTGTTCAACAGAAAGGTTTCTTGTAAAGAAGTATTTATGCTTGTACCGAATCAATTTTCACTTGGTCTCTCTTCTAGTATGATTGCAATATCTGTAGTCCTGCCATCCCTTTGTACTTTTAAAATCATTTCATCTCCTACAGATTTTGCTCTTTGTAGATGAATGAGAATATCATCAATCTTTCTAACTTCTACATCGTCGACTGCTAAAATAATGTCTCCTCCAATCGGATAGTTTACTCCATCAACCATGATAGTACCATCTGAACCAACTAATCCTGCATTAAATGCTGGACTGTCTTCAACTACTGTAATCACGAAAAACCCTACTGCGTCTGTTAGATTTAATATCTTTGCTAGGTCAGGATCAATGTCTCTGCCTGCAATTCCAATCCATGGATGTTTGTACTCTCCATTTTTAATCAATGTTGGAACAATTTTAACAATTGTCTGTGATGGAATTGAAAATCCAACCCCTGTAAACTCTCCTGTTCCTGATTGTATTGCTGTGTTAATCCCAACTATCTCTCCACGCATATTAAGCAATGGTCCTCCTGAATTGCCTGGATTGATTGCCGCATCTGTCTGAATCACATCTGGAATCTGATAGTTTGATTCTGATGGAATCAGTCTTCCTAACTGACTAATAATTCCTGATGTCATGGATCCTGAAAGTCCAAATGGATTTCCAATAGCTGCTATCTGTTCCCCAACTTTGAGATTCGAAGAGTCGCCTATTGATAATGGATGTAAAAGAGCTAAATCTGCATTAACTCTGATTATTGCAATATCTGTATATTCATCGGTTCCAATAATGTCTGCATTGTATGATCTACCGTCTAAAAATGTGACAATTACTTTGGTTGCATCTTTTATAACGTGTGCATTTGTAATGATGTGACCTTTCTTGTCAAAAACAAATCCTGATCCTACCCCTCCTCTGTTTGTTTCCTCAGTTTGTATTCTCTGTACATTTACTCTGACCACTCCTGGCTCTGCCTTTTGAAAAATTTCAATTAATGATAAACTCTTTGATTTTGATATCGGTATCTCATCAACAATGGTCTCTTTGATCTCTAGTTCGGGTGTTGCAATAAATAATATTGATAAAATGATAAATGCCCCAACAGCTCCTATGGTCCCTCCTACAAACACTCCTGATCTGTCCACGAGATTTTTTATTCTTTTTTTCTATCTAAAAGGCTTACTATATCCCAATTGAACTCTGAGTGTGATCCTTCATAGAGTAGCTTCTCCCTCTCCATGTTACCGACAAAGTTCTTCTAGCCTGCAACAACCCGCTTAAAAACCCCAAAACCACCACAAGCCCTCCTACTGGTGCAAATAACGCATATTGTAAGCCCAACTTTAACCCAACTCTCACCTCGATTACTGCACCCACGTAGATTAGACTTGAGGCAACTGCTGATACGATACAAAGTATTCTTGCAGATACAGTCTCTGTAGGCAATGATGCAGAGATTGCAAATATTAGAAATGGGGCAAACAACAAAAATACTATTGCAAAAAATACCCCTATGGCTGTCTTTTCACTGTGCAGGTATAGTGGTATCATCAGCCTCTTTAGGGCATTCCACAACGTGCTTTTGTCTCTTGCCCATACGGCCTCTATTAGGTGCTCTGCACGTACCATTCTCATTTTGTATCCTGCATCCTTTACCTTCTTTCCTAGTGCTCCATCTTCGATGATCTCATTTTTTACTCCTTTGTGCATCCCTACCTCTTCGTATGTAGTTTTTTTCAAAATGAAAAAACTCCCAAAAAAGTACCCTGTCTTTTTGTTTGGATTATTCACATTTAATGCCGAGAATCTAGTGTGCAAAAATGTCGAAATCATTGGGAGTGTAATGCTTGTCCAAAAATCAAATGTACGCATTTTCGGTATTGCAGATAATGCATCTAGATTAAGTGAATTCATATGTGATACTGCCAATGTTATGACATTTTTAGCATGTGTTGTATCTGCATCTGTAAATAATAGTAATTCTCCAGTAGCTTTGTTGTATCCCTCCATGCATGCCCAATTTTTTCCCATCCATCTGTCTGGTTTTGGTCTTGCAGAAACTGGGACTACACTGGGATACTTTTCTGCATACTCTGAAATTATCTTCCATGTAGAATCTTCTGAAGAGTCATCAATTACTATAATTTCATAATTTTCATAGTCTTGTTTGACTAGCGAGTCCAAACATTTCCCAATGAACTCTTCTTCATTTCTAGCTGGCAAAATTATCGAAACTTTTTGGTTTGTTTTTACAGTATCCTCAAATCTGTCAAGATACGGTGCCAATCTAAAAGAATTAATCATAGATCTGAGCAGAAATACCCAAGCTCCACAAACCCCGATTAAAATTATAGTTAATGTATAGTTGAAAACATCCAAGTCTACTACTATCCCTCGATCTCTTCTTTGATGCTTTGCATGGCCTGCTTGGTTCCTTCCTTGATGTGTTTTATAATCATCATTGTAAACACTCCCATAATTCCTGTCAGTTTGATGTCCCAGCATGTTACAAGTATTGTTTTTTCATTTTTAGCTGTAAGGGACACTATCTTTTCACCCTCGATGATACCTTTGGTGAATTTGGCTACAATTCTTTCTTTGGGGTATATCATAACTTTTTGTAAACATTTTTGATCTCTAAATGCAATCGTGATTTGCCTGTGGATTGTGTTTCCTTCCTTTGATATGTTTTTGATCTCCTTTGTTCCCTTCCAAAACTTTGGCTCATTATCTATATCTGAAATCACACCCCATACTTTATCCATTGATGCAATGATCTCTATCTTGACTTGAATTGTAGCCATGTGTTGTATTGTTTGCTCCGCATTAAATATATTAGATTCCTATGTATCTGAAAACGACTGTGATGGGTAACATGCCTAAAATCCGGAACATTAACTCCAGTTCCAATGGCGTTTGCCATTCTTCCGTCACAGTCATTAAAATATAAGAAAATGAAACCTACAAAATACATGCCAAAAATTGAAACCTTTGATGGTGCAGGTTTTTGGAAAAATGCATATGCCCATCAGCGAGGAAGACTGTTAAAAAAAGTCAACGTTCCAGAAGATCAAATTATTATTCTAGTCAACAAAAAGTATGTGGAACTCCCAGCAGCCCTAAGGTATGAGATTGAGACTAGTGGAATCAATAAAAAAGAATTACAATGACATCCGAAATTAATTTTAACTAGGAGAACTAGGTTCAAGCATGCCTGTTGTCTCTTATGATGATTTTGCAAAGCTAGACATTAGAGTTGCAAAAATTATCAAAACTGAACCCATTGAGGGAAAGTCTCGAATCATTAAAGGTAGAATTGATTTGGGCAATGATGATCAACGCGATGTGATAATTGGCGGTGCACAATACTATAAACCTGAGGATATTGTGGGTAGGACCGTGATTGTTATTGCAAATCTTGAACCTAAAAGAATGGCTGGTGTCGAATCAAATGCAATGCTGCTAGCAGCAGATGTTGATGATAGACCGTTTTGGCTGACAGTTCTAGAAGATGTACCTTTGGGTAGTCCGATAAAATGATCTTATCATTTTTTTTCTTTGATTATAATTATTAATGAAAATGTATTTTTGATTTGTGTTAATTGTAAATCATCAATTCCTTTTCTTCTAACAGTGAGTGCAGATTATTCACAGAACGATACACATCTTCTTCATGTTTAGCTCCGGTGCAGACTAGTTTTCCTGATGAGAACAATAGAATCACTGTTTTTGGGTCTACCATCCTATGAATCAGTCCTGGGAATTGTTCAGGCTCATACATGCTTCGAGACAATGTTCTTGCAGCTTGTTCTAGGTGAATTTTTCCACCCAAGTTAATGGATGCGACAATGTTCTGTATTGTCACCACCGCGTCTTTTTTGATCTTGATTTTACCCTTTCGAAGATTCTGTACTACTGTTTTTACTGCTTTTCTGGCCATCGCTTCTGATTTTGAGCCTGTACACACCATCTTGCCTGAAGTAAAAATCAAGGTTGCTGTTTTTGGGGTCTTTAGTCTGAAAACCAGTCCTGGGAATTGATCCGGATGGTATTCAACATCTGGAAATGTTTTGGTGATCTCATCTAAATCAATCTTTTGCATTACATCTGCTGATGCTACGACGTTTTCTATACTTACGATAGGTTTTGTTTGCGGCATGCTTGACTTTTTTGCATCTACACTATAATTAAAATATTGACATGTGTGGTTTTGTCACGTTATGGTTTCCATTCATTTCATTGATCAATTTGCAGTATAGATTTTTTGTGTTGTATTTTTTGATATGCCCTAAACTTTAATTCCACAAATTTGTTTACTACACATCTAGTTGCATTTCTCACATACATCTATCTGTAACAGTTGTTTTAGATATGATGATTGATATCTCAAATAACAAATCAATTGATGAAATTACATTGCTTGGGAGAGTGGGTTGGTGGCGGGTAGGATGATTGATTCTTTTTAATATATTATTTATAAAACACCTCGATTTTAATTTTATAGATATTGTTGTTGCTTGTGCAATTACTATTGTTGAAAAAATTTAAAGCACTAACCATTAATTTAGAACATTCAATAATCTACAATACCATTTTTCATACATCTTAATATGTTCACTGAGATACATAATGAATACGCTTGGTATTCCAAAATATTCTGATCAAAAATATGTCATTTTAGATAAATGAAATCATGATGAATCATCTGTTATAAAAATAAAATAATTCCAATAAAAATACACACTCAAATTTCATGCAACAACAAATCTCATTATACCTTGGATTTGTAGTGAGGACTGAAAAATGTTTGTGATCGTTGATTTTAGATTGTTGCGAGGGTGAGTGTACTTTAGATGTTCTTCTTAAAGTTGCAGATTTTTTGAAAATTGCCAAATTAAAAAAAACTTTATCTGCATTATTTTGCCATCTCAATTTAACTTTTCATGAATCTTGGTGCTATCAAATTTAAGGTAATGATGATTTGAGTTTTAATGTTTTTTGCGTCTTTTTTGCCTGATTTAATATAGTTTTACCTTGAATTTCCCCAAAAGTTAATTACTAAATCCGATCAAAATCATTTTAATGAAAAAACAATTTTTTGTGATGGCATTACTACCATTGCTTGTATTTGCTCTCTCACCTGCACTAGTAGGTGATGCTGAAGCACTAAAAGCAAAGGGAAGTGATGGTACACAATCTCCAAAAGCATACGGTTCAAACACTATGGTGTGTGGGGATAGACTCTGCAGTGAACTAATGTATGACCCAGAAATTGATCCAGTAATGAAAAACATGTTGATATCAAGTATAAACATGAACATAATGATGTCAAACATGGAAATGCTAATGTCAAACATGAATACGATGGATGAGATGGGCATGATCGATGATCAGATGATGATGGATGGAAAGTCCATGCTTGAAATGATGTTGAATCAAATGATGGATCAAATGATGACGATGATGACTGGTCAACACATGGACAAGGGACAGTAAACCCTTTTCTTTCTTTTTTTATTTTAACAGACAACTGCTTGGAATCTAGTGTGATACCACTTGTCACTCCATATACAACAACACCTGTTTGATCTCCAAAACACTCTCTCGTCTGATTTTAGTCTTTAGGAATTGGAACGAATGCTTTAATGTGGTTATAACTGATTGTGATTTTAGTGAATTTCACAAATATTGATCTTGATCAGCTGTTTTCGATGAGTGATGACTCAAACCCTCTGATGATGTTAATCTGGATTCTTCCGATAATTCTTTTTGTATTTTATGGACAGCAAATTCAGCTATTTGTAACTTCTCGAGAAATCAAAAAAGGGCTTAAAAAATTACAAAGTTTTAGAGACGAATCTAAAACTGAGTTGATCAAATGTATCCAAAATACTCTAAAGACAAAAAATGTTCCTATGAAAAAAATTGACAAGTTTTTAGACTATTTTACGATAATGCCTGTAGATATGGATCCCAATGGAATTGTCGACAAAGTCCACCGCACTGTAAGGTCAAGAGAAGACTATACGCGCAAGCATGTCAAATCACTCTCCCCTGAAATGACTGATATTGAATTATCCAAAGTTCAGACTCTGCTTGAAATTGCATCGTCTTTACAAATGATTTACAAGATAGTAAATCACATGTTCTTGACTGCTAAAAAACAAAATAATTATCCTTTAATTTTACCATTACAGATGATCCTTCCCTTTGTAATGGAGCAAGCAGAAGCAATGCGAGAGGCAATCCCTGCATTTAAATCTGGTCAGCCTGTAGGTGACGGGATTGGTCCTATGGTTATTGGGAAAATGATGCTAAACTATGAAAAAGAGACAGTTGCTTTTCAAACTTGTCTTGCAAAAATTGATTTTGAAGACCGAATACTGTATCTTTTAAAAGCTAAAGGTCCTGACTCAACTGTGGGAAGACCCGCTGAGGGACTGGAAAAAATTATCTCTGAGAATAAAATTGATGTGATAATAATGGTTGATGCTGCACTAAAGATGGAAGGCGAGGACTCTGCATCAATAGCTCAGGGTTTTGGCGCAGCTATTGGAGGGATTGGCACTGAACGATTTCAAATTGAAGCAATTGCAACTGCTAGGAACATTCCAATATTTTCCATTGTTGTAAAACAGTCTGTCAAAGAAGCAATAACGCTAATGACTAAAGACATTGCTGATACTGCAGAGGATATCAGATCACAAATCAATGAAATGATCCATGAGAACTCTGCACCTGGAGAATCAATAGTAGTTATCGGGGTTGGCAATACCTCTGGAGTCTTACAATGATATTCTCAAAGAAGAAAATCACTCTAGAATACACTATAGAGCAATGTACCGAATGTGGAACTTTGAGGAAAAGAAAATTCCTCGATGGGGACATTTTATTCTCCAAACCCTCAAAATGTAATTTGTGTAACGGCCAAACTAGAATTGAGAAAATATTTGGTCAAACCCTAGAGTGATAATTCCCAAGTTACTATCGTACATTGCAGAACTGATAAATCCTATATTGTTCTCTTTTTATCTTTAAACATCTTTGCTGTATCTAGGTCATGTCATAGTTTGCTCTAGTTTTTACTCTGCTCTAGTTGTTACAATGACTCCATTCTCATTTGGAATGAATGTGTGTTCTGCCTGTGCAACTCTCTGCTCGTTAACCTCTATCAGTACAGGATATGCTTGAACAATTTTTTTCTTTACCAAAAAATTTAGCAACTCTCTTGCTTTGTTTTCTTCCCATTCTTTTGTAATCCATCGTAATGCAAATGGCAGCATGTTGTAGTTATCCCATATGAAATCAAGTAGCTTGTCTGCCTCTTCGTTTTTTGTCTTCTTTCGTGAGTTTATTGCAAAGATATTTTTTATGTTTCCATTTCTGACAAACCCCCCTCCCTGCTCTGTAGTTACAAACGGCTCGCATGCATAAGCTGTATTATCAGAGAGTGAAAATCCCCCAACTGACCAAATGTTTGGAATTGATCTTCCCGCATGAATTGTATATTGATCCAATGAATGACCGCTAAGATTTGCAATTGGTTTGAATCCCAACTTTTTAACAGTTCTCTCAATTGTTCTTCCAATGTCGCTTGCTTTGACACCTGCCTTTGTCATGGACATTGCATTTCCTAGAGCCTCTTCTGCGGCTTTAACTAATCCGTCAAATTGAGCATCATAACAAACAGTGACTGCTGTATCTGCAATGTACCCATCAATTTGTACACCAAGATCAATCTTTACCAGATCTGTATCTTTGATTGTGATTGGATCATTTGGTTCTGCTGTATAGTGGGCTGCAATTTCATTGATGCTGGCATTGACTGGAAATGCGCACTTTGCTCCCCGTTCTATAATCTCCCCTTCTATCTTTTCACAAATATCAAAGACTGTTTTGCCTATCCAATCCTTTGTTCTGGCCCTCTCCCTTACCTCTGCTGCGATTTTACCTGCTTTGATGTATTGCTCTACTTGCACGATCTAAATTACAGTCTTGTCTTTAAAATCATTACTTGTGAGGCTTAAATTGGGCAATTTCTTGGATTTGTTGGGATTGTGGTCTAGCTTGGTATGATTCTGCGTTTGGGACGCAGAGGTCGGGAATTCAAATTTCCCCAATCCCACCATAGTCATTCACTTTAAATTAAATCATGACTCTTATTGATAATTTTTTTATTTTTGTTCAATTTGTTACAGACTATAAAATCCTCCAATACACCATCAACTCATCCTAAACCGATTATTTTGTAATATTTGTTGATAATATGTATCCAATAATAATAATAATAACACAGACGTGTTTTTCATGATTTATCAAGAAATTTTAAATGATCATGGAATGCCATTGTACCCCATCTACTAAACCAGTCAAAACTGGTATGACCAAGAAACGATAATAGAACCACAATCAACGAAATATTTTTTGTGTTGACTATTAGTTGTAGATGGTGGGCAGACATACCAAACAATACGACCCAAAATCTACGATTTTAGGAATGCAACAGAAATGTATGTGGAAAAAATTCTATCCAAAATAATCAAATCTGCACACAAACAGGAAAAGATAAACCTGTAAAGATTTCAATTAACAGTCATCAATTACTGCAAAAAAATAATTTCGTAGGAATGGTAAATTCAAGAAGATTTTAGGTGCAAGTATATGGTAAGTAGAGACATTAGGATTGCCAATTTCAATTCTACGAGTTTTGCAAATGTTGATACTAGACCAAATTCATTGGCACGCTAGAAAATACTTTAGATCTTCTTATGATGGTTTCATAAAGAAACGGTATTAGCATATGCAGACAGGACTGATATCTGATGCATAAGAGATTATCTAGAATATCGTATAATGAAATGTTGCATTCCTTACAAAAAGAATTCCAAATCAAACCCTTCAAAAAACCTCCAAAAAATTGCAATAATACAAGATTTGTTGTATAGATATTATTTGCATGGCTCAAAGGGAGATTTAAAAGAACTAGAATTAGATACGACAGAACTATTTTGACTGGTATCTGGCATCAACTATTGTATTAAAGGATTTTAGGATAATCTAAATAGTTAATGGGAACTAGCTACATCCAGCCCTTAGGGTTATCCGTTGTACTACTTCTCCTCCAAACGTGCTTGCAGCACTATTAGACACTGGAATCGGGTCAACTTGAACCTGGAAATATACAGGAATTGCTCCATTAGCTACCAAAGGCAAAGGGGACAGATCAACTAGAGGTAGAGTCGCGATAGATCCACGAGTTAGAACTCCTCCAATAATAGCATGGCCAAAATTTGCAAACGCTGTCTTTGCAGAATATGCTGTATTTTCAACTGAACTATAGTGTGTTCTCTCAGGTAACATTATACTATTATCAATTGTGCATACACCATTTGCATCATCACACCAATAGTCACCTCCGATATCTACATTGATTGGCATATTTCCAGTGTTTATTACGCTGATGGCGGTATCATCAGATGTATTACCTACATTTACAGTACCAAATGTAGCATCGCGTGGATTTACTGTATATTGACAAATCGGTTCAACTGAGATGTTAAACATAAGTCCACCTAGATCTTCGTGTATAGCTGGGTCGTTACCTGTAGCTGGATGTATACTTGCCTCAAATGTTACATACGGTGTTGTACCTGCGAAAGTGTTGTCACTGTGATTAATTCTAAAATGGGTTCCATTGAATTGTACTGTGAGGTTGGCTGTTTCAAAGTTTTGCAGTGTAAATGGACTATTACTATACACCCCTGATACTGCATTATTTGCTGCATATGGGCCATCAGGATCAAGTTGAAATTCAACCACATTGCTACCTAGATTTTCTAAAATTACTGCACCATCTCTCAGTAATGCTAACTCAAAATATCCAATCCCTGAATCATCAAGCATGACATTCACTGTCATATTACTGAATGTAACTGTTGGCAGATTAGGTTGTGAGATAGTTACATCTGCTTCTGTATGGCTAGTTTGGGCATAAACATCGATCAAACCAAAAGACAACATGAATACTAGGATTATCGAAAAACACTGTCTGTTTTTAAAATGAACTTTCACAAATTAAAATCAATATTAACTTTAATATATATATTAATAATTTTTTTTAGCCTAAAAACCAAATTTGTTCCATAAATGGCAAAAATAAGGCATGTTAATGATAGTTGATCTTAAAAAACCAAGTTAAATAGATACAACAAACCCCAGCCAGAAAATAATAGGGCGATCAAGTCAATTATGAGATCGCATCCTTGATCTTGCCAAAATATGGCTATACAAAAGAAAATCCAGAGTACGATTAAAAATACGAGAGAAAAAGAAATGAGAAATATGTTTCATAATGGCCTCACCACCATTTAGTGTGATAAGACCAATCCTCACTTTACAGGGAATTCAGTTTGATTTATCCCTCAACAACCTGATAAAACCTATTTCACTTGTATTATTATTATATCTTGTATTATCAAGTAACACATGATAATCCAAAATTTTGAGGGCTTGGCAACTACAAAGAAACGAAAAGACTGTTTGGAAATTTTAGAGGCAGGATTACAAGCAGCAAATCCAGAAAATATAATTCCAAAATTTGTCACCCCTAATGAAATTAAAATCAACGGTGAATCATTTAACTTGGAGAAATATTCAAACATCTACTCTGTTGCTTTTGGCAAGGCAGGGGACACTATGACTAGAGCATTAAATGCAGTCATCCAAATAAAAAACGGAATCATTGTAATTCCCAAAGGCTCAAAATCAGTAATCAAAAGTAAAAAATTTCAAATTTTCAATTCAAGACATCCAAAACCAGACCAAACAAGTGTCAAGGCAGCAAAGGAGGTCATGAAATTTGTTCAAAATAAACGCAGTGATGAGTTGATAATTTTTCTAGTTTCCGGAGGAGGTTCATCACTGTTAGCATTACCTGATGATATAACTTTGGAGGATAAGATACATGTTACTGACACACTGTTAAAATCAGGAGCAACCATACAAGAGTTCAATTGCATTAGAAAACATCTATCTAAAATCAAAGGAGGCAAGCTTGTAGATAATATGAAATCTCAAGGAGTGGGGCTGATAATGTCTGATGTACAAGGAGATGATCTTTCATCTATAGCATCAGGTACTACACACATAGATAATACAACATATGCAGATGCATTAGAAATTATTGACAAGTATAAAATAAGATGGAAGATGCCCAATGAAGTTTTGCAACTTTTAGAAAGCAGAATAAATGAAATGGAGATAATACCAAAAAAAGCTAAAATCAAAAATTTTGTGATTGCAAATAATGATGATTGTCTGAATGCGATGAAAATAAAAGCAGAAAAAATGGGGTATGATATAGGCACAATGCATCTTTTTGGAGACATTAAAGAGGCAGTGACAAAGATTCTTGAAAAAATTTCAGAGAATGAAAAAACATGTATTATTTTTGGGGGGGAAACCACAGTCAAAGTTTTGGGAAAAGGCATGGGAGGAAGAAATCAGGAATTGGTCTTGAGATTATTAAAAAATACACAAAAATTGAAAAAAATGGTCATTTCGTCTGCTGGAACAGATGGAATAGATGGTAATTCAGTTTTTGCCGGAGCAATCACAGAAAACCTAAAGATAGATTTGGATGTTATGAAAGAGTTTCTCAAAAATAATGATTCAGGAAGATTCTTTCAAAAACAAAAGGGAAATATCATTACAAATGCCACCCACACAAATTTGATGGATATAGGTGTCATTTTAAAATAATATGGTTAAAAACAAGCTAAAAAACGTTAGATTTTTGGCTTTTAATTAAACAGATGATTATACAAAAAGTAGAGTCCTTCAAATATTATAATTACACAACTAGTGTGTGATAGAAGACACTAAAGGATTTTGTAATGATGTTTCTTGCAAATGTGATTGCCATAATGGATCAAGTTTTAGGAGAGGTAACAGGAAGAGACAGTATTGCTAGAAAAACAATTCAACCCAGATATACTATACAACAGAGTGGTTCACTTTTATATTGACAAAAAAGGATACAGCAAAGACAAAGCAAACGAGATTGCTCAATTAGTAGTACAACGAGAATCACTTCGAAGAATTTGCAAGAATGAAAAATGCAAGCATTTCTCACATGATCATATTAGAAATTCTGAAACATGTCTAGCAAGCAATTGTGAGTGCATAAAGTTTACCAAGTAAAGCCATCTGGAGAATTTTCTAAGGGATGTGCATTAATTCCCCTTTTACGTAAATCATCGGCAAACTCATCTACAAATCCATGTATCGTGTATACACGTTCGGCTTTAGACTGTACAACCATATCAATTAACTCGTTGTAATCACAGTGATCACTTATGGGAATTGAATAATCAGTTCTACGTCCAAAAGAATACTTTGTTGATTGCGCCCATCCACTAAACCCAATTGTCACTGCGCCGTATTTTGATTTCATATCTTGAACAAATTTATTTTTGCTCGGTAGCATTGGGGCAACCATAATCCATGGTTTTTTTTCAAGTAACCCCATTTTTTCAGCCTCTGTATGTCCCATTCCATCATTGAGGGATACACCAAACTTTTGATGTAAAGCATTCATCTCCTTTACAGAATCATGAAGGTACAAAGGACCCCAATGACCAAAAAATTGGGTGATACTTTGAGCTTTGCCTAGTTGATATCCCATCAAAATTACAGGGACACCTCGTCCATAAAGTTCAGAAATCAATTCATTGACTTGTTTTAATGTATCTTCAAGTTTGGGGAAAACAAACTCGGGCAGACCAAATGTACATTCAGTGATCAATGTTTTACATTTAGGAATTTTGGCACCTTTGAGAAATCCACGATCTCTAGTGCAGAGATCACCAGTATAGAAAACATCATCAAATAGCAATCCCTTTGAACCCAAGATGTGCCCACTATCAATCAAGGAGAAATTATCAAGGGATTCAACATGATTTTTCATCTTAAATCCTCGAAGGTTAGCTATCTCACTAGTCTCAATTGAGGATAGAATAACCCCCCCATTTTTTGAAGGAAGGTGATCAGAGTGTGCATGAGATACAAAGTTTATTCCATTTATATCGCCATTTTTTGGATCCAAGCAAACTCGTTTATCATCAACCTCATACAGGATTCCATTTTTTGTCATCCTGACTTTACAAAGCAATACAGATGAAACAGGTAGATTTGATATAAATTGCAGGTTTGATTCATTGTTAACTAGTTGCTAAATCTAGGAATACTAATCTCGGGTCGTGGAAGTAACATGGAGTATATCATAAAAGCAATAAAGCAAGAAAAGATCCCAATAAACCCTGCAATAGTAATTTCTAACAAACCTGATGCCAAAGGTCTTAGAATTGCAGAAAAATTAGGAGTCAAAATAGAGATCGTAGAAAGTAAGGGATTCAAAGGAACTAGGGCAGAGTACGATAAAAAAGTGATATCCATCCTAACAAAACATGGAGTTACACCAAAAAATGGACTTGTATGCCTTGCAGGATTTATGAGAATAATCAGTCCAGAATTTATAAAAAAATACAAAAACAAAATGATCAACATCCATCCATCTTTGCTTCCGGCATTTCCAGGATTAAATTCTCAAAAACAAGCATTAGAGTATGGCGCCAAAGTATCAGGATGTACAGTACATTTTGTAGATGCAGGGATGGATACAGGTCCTGTAATCATTCAAGCAACAGTTAGAATTAATGAAGGCGATACTAAAGAGTCACTATCAAAAAGAATTCTAAAAGAGGAGCACAACATCTATCCTAAAGCAGTAAATCTATTTGCCAGAAAGCGAATCAAAGTTTCAGGTAGAAGAACAATAATAATAAATTAAGAATCAGAACCGCCAAAAAAATATAAAACTTTGAGTTCTTGTGTATTACCATAGAAATAGTGTTTAACATCTTTTGCAACAAAAAATAATTTATCTTTAGTTATTTTGTAATCTTTGTCTTTGATTTTTAAAAAACCATCCCCGGAAATGACATAGTATACCTCATCACTGTCATGGGGTGTTTGAGTATCTTCATTGCCCGGTTTTAGAACTAGGATGCCTGCTGCTAAACTATTCTTATTGATAAAAGTGTGAAAGTAGGTGTTGTTGTTTTTTATTTTTTCTAGATATGTATCCAAGTTGTACTCTAGTTTCAATTTTATTCAGCATCTACTGTGTATGTTTTTCTCTGAGGATCTGCACTCATAAAAGAATATCCTGTAGGATGAACTTTTTCATGCTCAGGACTCTGGTGCATCTTGATAAAAGTCTCTTTGCTTTGATGCTCAACGAGAATTCGATAGCTTGTACCATCAGATGATTTTAAGAGTTTTCTAGAGATAAATCCTGGACAATTACATAGCACTTTGTTTGATTCAATAAACCAATTTTTGAAATCATTTTCTGTTCCCTCTTTGAGTTGGATATCTGCGATCATTACAAACATGATATAACTAGGAAATAAGCCATTTATTTTCTTTTCTAATATTCACCTCGTAATTTCAAGGATTAAATATCTACAAAACAAAAAATATTTCATGACAGGGATTAAAATTGATGGCACACTTGTCGCCCAGACAGTTAAAGATAGAGTCAAAAGGGCAACACTAGAGTTGAAAAATCAAGGCATTACCCCTTGTTTGGCCACAGTCTTGATTGGGGAGAATCCTGCTTCTACTACATATGTAAAAAACAAGCACAAGGCATGTGAAGAGGTAGGAATTCTCACAAAGGATCATAAACTTGATGCAAAGATAACCCAATCAGAATTGACTAAAATCATTGACGAATTAAATGCAGACAAGTTAATTCACGGCATTTTAGTTCAACTTCCACTGCCAGAACAACTCGATGAATTTGCAACAACCTCGAGAATTTCGCCATTAAAGGATGTAGACGGCTTGACCCCACACAATGCAGGTTTGCTTTCCATGGGAAAGGCAGCATTAGTTGCGTGTACACCATTGGGGATAATGGAGATGTTTGACTATCATAAAATAGAACTAGAGGGGAAAAATGTCGTTTTAATTAATCGAAGCAATCTAGTGGGAAAGCCACTTTATCATTTATTATTAGAAAAAAATGCCACAGTGTTGACATGTCACTCTAAAACTAGGAATTTAACACAGTTGTGTCAAGCAGCAGATATTATCATTACAGCAGTAGGAGACAGAAACAAGTTTGCATTAACATCAGAGATGATCAAAGATGGAGCAATAATAATTGATGTTGCAATCTCAAGATTTGGAGACAAACTAGTAGGAGATTCAAACTATGAGGATATAATTCAAAAAGCATCATTTGCAACACCTGTTCCTGGAGGGGTCGGACCCATGACAGTTGCAATGCTATTAAAAAACACAATCACAGCCGCATCATTGAGCAGTCAAATTGGATAGAAACTTGGAAAAGGAATCATTACGAGAACGTCTTTTAGAGACAAGAGACAATACATCTTTTGATTTGTTAAAAATTGCCAGTGCAAATATTCAGAAAAAGTTAAAGAAAATTTATGCCTTTAAAAACGCCCAGAAAATTGGAATGTATTATCCAATAGGAAGCGAAATCTTTACTCATGATATAATTCAGGAATTACTCAGCCAAGGAAAAGAGGTTTTTCTTCCAAAAGTAACTGGAGATACAATGGAATTTAGAAAAATTATCGATTTTTCAAGCCTAGAGCATGGAAATTTTGACATCATGGAGCCAAAAGAGGGCTGTCTAGTAGATAACAATCTAGAGGTCATACTAGTGCCAACAGTAGGAATAGATCCCAGCGGAGTTCGATTAGGTTATGGTTATGGATTTTATGACAAATTTTTAGCAGAAAATAAAACCATAACCATCTCTCTTACATTGGAAAAACAGATCATTAAAAAAATTCCAAAATCAGATCACGACATCTTGATGGATTGGATTGTCACAGAAGATAAGGTGATGCAGACCCAAAGACAAGAGAGATCTTTTTGAGCAAATGTTACTAGTTGAATTTCCAAGGTCAAAGAATTATTTTTTTCCCAGTGTGGTGTTGGTAATTATACATCAGTGTATGGCCCAAATGCAGCAACCCGCTGTACCCTCTTAATCCTCCCCATATTTTATATCAGAATGAAAAACAATCATACCCTCAGAAACACTCAAACCAAATTTTTTATCCCCACTTGAATAGACTGTCACTTACTTGGATGCTATAACAACAAACCACATATTGTAATTTCCAGCTTGCAAAAGACAAAGTAGGGTATCCATAACACTTGCCACAAAACAACAAAAAATAAAATTCATCCTAACACTGATCAGTTGACATCATTGGTAGATACCTATCCAGACATTATTTTAAAACAAAGTTTGCCATCTCAAATCATAATTTCAACAGCTAAACAACATGTATCTATACCGATAAAACTATTATTTTTTTTTGGATAAAATCTGTCAATCATCCAAACTATCGACATTGTTGTTTATCTCCTCTTTTGTTTCTAAACAGTTTCAACTAGAGATAATTTCCACGACAAATCAATCGTTTTATCAGAACTAGATCAGGAGATTACCAACAAGTATCTAGTCCCCATCCTTGAGATAATCAGTTATAATGAATCAATTTAGCTTTATAATGCCACAGACACACCATAATTGAGATGGAACTTGCTGCAAAATTTGATGCCAAAGCAATAGAGGCTCAAGTGAGAGAATACATCAAATCAATCGACTTGGAAAAGCAGATTTTTGCATCAGATAGACCTGAAAAAATCAGATTTGTTGAGGGACCGCCTACAATGAATGGAATTCCACATGCAGGACACCTCAGAGGTAGAGTAATCAAAGATTTATGGTACAGATTCAACACACTACAAGGGAAGAAAATCGAGTTTAATGGAGGATGGGACACACAAGGACTTCCAGTGGAATTACAAGCTGAAAAAGAACTCGGGGTCACAGGTGGAAAAAGCGAGGCTATCAAAGAATTCGGAGTTGAAAAAATTGTTTCTGAATGTAAAAAAGTTGTAAAGAAATTTAACAAAACTTGGATCGATGTAGACCAACTGCTTGGAATGTCATTTAATCATGAAAAAGCATACTGGACTTTTAGAGATGAGTTTATTGAAAGGGAATGGCAAGTTCTCAAAAAAGCATATGAGAATCAAATTTTAGAAGAAGACTTTACTGTAATTGCATACTGTCCAAGTTGTCAGACATCCCTTAGCCATGCAGAGGTTAATCAAGGGTATGCAGAGGTCAAAGACCCATCACTATACTACAAAGTCAAGCTTGCCGATGAGGATGCATTTCTAATAGTATGGACAACAATGCCATTTACACTTGTCACTGATGCAATGGTAGGATTGCAACCAAAGGAAGATTATGTATACATCAAAGTGGAAGATGAGACTTGGGTTGTCGGAAAAACAAGACTCGAAGAATTCATAGCAGATGTAAAAATTAAAGAGTACACCATCCAGAAAACACTCAAAGGTGCAGAGTTTGAAGGAAAGAGATACATTCATCCATTATTAGATTTAATTCCAGAATTAAAAGAGATCTCAAAACTAGATAATTACCATATAGCAGTATCTGAAGAGTTTGTAGATGCCAGCACAGGAAGCGGTCTAGTACATCTGTCACCTGCAAATGGTGAGGAAGATATCAAGATTGCAAATAAGCGCAAAGTCAAAATTTTTAGTCCCATAAATGATGAGGCAAAATTCACAGAAACTGCAGGGAAATACCAAGGAATGTTTGTCAGAGATGCAGACATGCAAATAGTTGAGGATCTAAAAGAGTGCAACGCCCTAGTAAAAATTGGCAAAATCAAACACAAATACCCACTATGTTGGAGGTCAGGTCATCCAGTTATTTGGCTTGCAAGAAGAGGGTGGTTTTACAAATTAGACAGGTTGGATAACAAGGCAATTGATGCAGCAGAGAGTGTAGAGTACTTTTTTGAGCAGCCAAAAAACAGATTTCTTGGAATCATCAAGGAGCGACACCCGTGGTGTATCTCTAGAGAAAGGATTTGGGGCTGCCCCCTACCGGTTTGGGATTGTAATGACTGTGGCAAAAAAAATTGGTTCTTTACAAGAAAAGATATCGTTGATTCTGCAGATAAATTACCAGATGGTCCTAACTTTGAACTACATAGACCCTGGATTGACAACATTACAATAAAGTGTAAAAAGTGTGGTAGTGTTAACACAAAAAGGGAAGAGTATGTTTTAGATACATGGCATAACAGTGGCTCTGCACCATACGCATCATTGACTGATGAGGAGTACACAAATGAGATTCCTGCACCATTCTTCACAGAAGGCATTGACCAAACTAGAGGTTGGGCATACACACTACTAATTGAGAATGTGATTTTAAACAACGCTGCAACTCCTCCATACAAAGCATTTTTGTTTCAAGGACATGTCTTAGATGAGAAAGGGGGAAAGATGAGTAAAAGTAAAGGCAATGTTCTAGATGGCAAAGAGTTACTTCAGAAATATCCTGCAGACTTGATCAGATTATACTTTATGTGGAAAGCAAGCCCAATTGAACCATTAAGTTTCAGCACTAAAGAATTAATGTCAAGACCATACCAAATAGTTAACACACTGTTTAATCTCCATTTGTATTTTCAACAAAACAGCAAATATGACAATTTTGGCAAATCAAACACAATAAAATGGGCAAAGCAAAACGATCTGCTTACATCACCAGATATCTGGTTGTTATCTAAACTCCAAAAACTAATTCAGATTCTGACTGAGAAAAACGAGTCATGTAAATTCCATGAAGGTGCAAAGGCAATAGATGATTTTATAATCAGCAACCTCAGCCAAGTTTACATCCAAATTACAAGAGCAGAGTTATGGGATGAAGAAGAAGAAAAAAAAGATAGGCGACTGGCAATATATGCAGTTCTAAGCCACGTTTTGAAAATTTTAGATATTTTGATTCACCCACTTTGTCCGTTTACAAGTGAGTATCTTTACCAATCAGTATTTCCAGAAAAGCAAAGCATCCTACTTGAAGAGTGGCCTGCATACCAAAAAGATCTAGTTAATGAAAAAATAGAGGAATCATTTGATATTATGAACGATGTCATATCAGTCTCATCTGCTGCAAGAATGAGGGGAAAGTTGAAGAGGCGATGGCCATTAAATGAGGCATTAATTTGTGTCAAGAAAGGTCAAAAAATCAAACTCGAATCACTATCTGAATTACTTAGATCTCAGCTAAATGTTGAGAAATTTACAATTACTGAAACAGAAAAAGAGTCAGGACTAGAACAAGTTTTAGAATTAAAACAGCTAGGATTACCAGTAACTGCGTTAGTAGAGTTGGAGAGAAAGCAGATAGGACCAAAGGCAAAACAGCACATGGGAAAGCTTGTTTCTATGTTTAATCAAACCAGTCCCGATGAAATAGTTTCATCACTAGAAAAAGACTCAAAATATGATTTTGATATAGACGGGGAGATTATCTCATTGAATGAAGAGGATTTTGTCATCAACTTTGATGCTAGTGAGAATTTTACTGTTGCAAAAAGAGATTGTCACACTGTGATTATTTCAACATCTAGAAATAAAGAGATGATGGCAAAGGGATTAGTAAAAGATGTTGCCAGAAGGCTTCAAACACTTCGAAAGGAGCGGGGATACAACCCTACAGATGTTTTAGATGTCGCATCAATTCTAGAATTAGATAAAGAATCCCTTGAAATGATAAGTAAAAAAGCTGAGGAGCTGGCATTTTTAGTCAGAGTAAAACAGGTTAATTTTGTAGAATCCTGCAAAGAGTACAAAGAAGATGATATTGATGGTCAAAAAATCAAAATTTCTGTAGAATAGACTTTAAAGATAATGCAGATTCTGTTGTGTTATCTACCTTGTTTCAATGTTTAATCAAACCAGTCTCGATAAGATAGTTTTATCACTAGAAAAAGACTCAAAATATGATTTTGATATAGAGGAAGAGATTATCTCATTGAATGAAGAGGACTTTGTCATTAACTTTGATGCTAGTGAGAATTTTACTTTATACCCATGTCTCAACTAGATGGTTTTTCCTCTATTCCAAACGTATCGTGACTTTAACCCAATTATGGAATGAGTTAATTTCAGGATAATATACAGATAATGCAATGCCTGACAGAAGATTGATGGAGCCACAAAAAGTTTAGGTATTTGAGGATAATCCAGATATTTATGACTAATTCTGATCGATTGCTTTCAAATGTTAAGATCTGATTTAAAAATCTTAATTACTTTATCATTCTAATATTACTATGAATTATATATCAAATCAAAATGGTGAACAAGTATGATGAGTGATGAAGAAATTAGAGAAACCTTTGAACTTTTAGGAATCAAAATAACTAAATCTAAAGATATGGTAACGCCTAAAACTAAATATCTTGATAAACAGCCTTTGGATGTGACATATCAGAATAATACAAATATTGATTCTTGATAATCCATGCCTTCGTTAGATGAAATACGAACCCAATTAAATAACTACGAAAATGGGTTTGATTTCTTTAGAAAAAAATACCTGAAAGAACTGAGTAATTTAACTAAAAGAAATACCATTTCGTATTATTCTGGATGGTTAAATGGTAATAATCCAAGTGTTTCTTTTGGAATTGACGATAATGACATTAATGCATTTATGAGTTGTATTCACGGATTAGATAAAACAAAAGGTCTTGATCTTATTTTACATACTCCTGGTGGCGAAGTTGGAGCAACTGAGTCTATCGTACATTATTTGAGACAAATTTTTGGAATTGATATACGTGTAATTGTTCCTCAAATTGCCATGTCTGGTGGTACTATGATAGCGTGTTCATCAAAAGAAATCTTGATGGGCAAGCAATCCAGTTTAGGTCCTATAGATCCACAGTATCGAGGTGTATCTGCTCAAGGTGTTTTATCTGAATTTAAAAAAGCACAAGAGGATGTGAAACAAGACAAGGCTGCCGCATCCTTATGTATTCTATAATTTCCAAATACACTCCAACATTCATTGGAGAATGTCAAAATGCTGTAAAATGGTCTGAAGGAATAACTAGAGAATGGTTGAAAGATGGCATGCTCAAAAATGAATCTGATCCAATCCCAATACTTGATAAAATCATGTCAACTATTGCAAGTCATGACAACACAAAGTCTCATGAGCGTCATATCTCTGCTAGTAAAGCAAAAGAAATTGGATTACACATCAGGATGATTGAAGATGAACAAACACTACAGGATGCAATCTTGTCAATCCATCATGCTTCAATCCTATCTTTATCTGCAGGTAGAATTTCCAAAATTATTGAAAACCAAGATGGAAAAAGTATAATTGGCGTATATCAGAGCCCACAACAATTTTGACTTATTCACAAAGTGACTGTATACACGACATATTGTGAAGATGCGTTGTTTTATTAATGTTAAATAGAAAAATCATGTATTGGTATCATGGTAAAACAGATTAGTCTTGATGCATGGCAAATTCAGCATTTATCAAACCTGCTAAAAAAGGGCTCTGATATTGTCGCAAAAACAGACAGACCCATTGTTCTGTACAGACAAACCCTAGATGAAGAAGATGAATCATATGAGGAGATCGTATGTACACTTGTCAAAGGATATGTGATTGAACAGATGGTAACATCAGGAGGAATCTTGGTTCCAAGCTTTAATCAACAATTTGTATTTACCATTGAGGAATACCCCCAAGAACTATTACGAAAAAGCAGAGATCGATTTTTAGAGATGATTGATTTTCTCGACGAGCAGTTAAAATAGTATCATAATTAATAAAGACCGTAATTTTCATGATCTTGCATGCAGTTACTAGAATTTCAGGCAAAGGAATTATTCAGAGAGTATGGGATTAACCTTCTTGATAGTATATCATCTACTAACATAGATCAAGCTCGCAAACATGCAAAGCAGCTAGGATATCCATTTGTAATCAAAATTCAGGTACCAGTAGGAGGCAGAGGAAAAGCAGGAGGCATTCAAAAATGCCAAAATGATGACGAGCTTGAGCTAAAATATCCACAAGTCATGGATTTGATAATCAAAGGTGAAAAGGCAAGGGCAATCCTACTTGAAAAAATGGCAGACATTAAAAAAGAACTATACCTTTCAATATTTTTAAACCGTTCAAAGAGGTGTTACACCATTATCGCCTCATCTGAGGGAGGTGTGGAAATAGAATCAGTCAAGAATCAAGTGATCAAAGAGATCGGACTAGGAGATGTTTCAGATGCGTTGGCAGTCGAGGTTGCAAAAGAGATTGGGTTGGAGGGGGAGACGGCAAAACAATTTGTAGATACTTTGAAAAAATTATCAAAATTAACAATTGAAAAGGAAGCAGAACTAGTAGAGATAAATCCGTTGGCAATCATGCAGGATAATTCAATCATTGCCCTTGATGGAAAGTTTGTCACAGATGATAACAGCAATTTCAGACATGAAGAATTACAAAAATATCAAGAAAAGACAGCTATCGAAGAACAAGCAGAGAAGAGTGGATTCTCCCTAGTCGAGCTTGAAGGGGATATTGCAGTTGTAGGTAATGGTGCAGGACTAGTAATGTCGACACTAGATATGTTGGCAGACAATGGTGGAAAACCAGCATGCTTTCTTGATGTCGGAGGAGGTGCAACAACAGAGTCAGTTTATGAGGCACTTACACTGATTAGTAAATTGCCAAGAGTCAAAGGAATCCTTGTAAATCTTTACGGAGGAATTGTAAAGACAACAGTGGTTGCAGAAGCATTTCTTAGAGCATATGAGAATAACCTAATTGACTTGCCGGTATTTTCAAGACTACGTGGCACAGAATCAGAGAAAGCAAAAGAGATGCTTCAAGGCTCTAGAACCAACATATTTGATTCAGTCGAGGAGGCAATCAATGCAGCCGTAATGGGAGTAAAGAAATGACAGACATCTTTGGATTGCTAAAGGGTAAACCACAAGAATCAGATTATGAAAACAAGGGAGTCATTGTTCAAGGAATTACTGGAGCATACGGCTCGTTGCATGCAAAACAGATGATATCATATGGAACCAACATTGTAGCAGGGGTTACTCCCGGCAAGGGGGGCCAGCAATTTGAAGAAAAGATTCCAATATACAATACAATGCAAGAAGCAGTAAATGCTACTGGTGCAAAAATTTCAATTGTTTTTGTACCTGCAAAATTCTTTTTATCAGCAGCCAAGGAAGCACTAGAAGCAGGAATCAAACTACTTGTAGCTATTCCAGAGCATGTTCCAATCAGGGATACCATGGAGGTGCTAGATTTAGCAGAGAAGAAAGGGGCAATAATAATTGGACCAAACACTCCGGGAATAATGATTCCAGAATTAATCAAGATAGGAATAATGCCTGCAATGCCATTTAAGGCAGGAAATATTGCTGTACTATCCAAAAGCGGAACTCTGCTCTATGAAATCTCTGATGCTCTAACCAATGCGGGATTTGGTCAGTCAATTACAATTGGAGTTGGGGGGGATCCAATTAATGGTACAAGACTCATTGACGCATTTGAAATGGTTAAAGACATCCCAGACATTGAAGGTCTAGTGGTGGTAGGAGAAATTGGAGGAGACTCTGAGGAGATTTTAGCCCAAAGAATAATTGATTGCGGATTTGAGAAACCAACAGTTGCATACATTGCAGGACGAGCAGCCCCCAAAGAAAAGAGGATGGGTCATGCAGGAGCTATAGTCATGGGAAATTACGGTTCTGCTGAATCCAAAATATCAATGTTTAACAAGGCAAACATCCCAGTGGCAAAAAGACCCGCAGAGGTACCTGTACTACTAGCAGGAAAGATCCGATTAGAATAAAAGAGAGATAGACAAAGGAGAAGAGTAATGCCTATCACAGACCCAGAAAAGAAACGAATTGCACAACAAGCACGTCTTGTAATGAAAATTTGTTTCAAATGTGGGGCCAGAAACGACATTGCAGCTACACGATGTAGAAAATGCAGAAATCCATACTTGAGACTAAAGAACAGAAATCTAGGCGTCAAAAAATAGAATCAAGAGATCATCAATCTTTGCCTGTAATTTACTATTGCAGATTTTAACTCTGTATTGTGTTGTTTTACAAATAATTTGGCATCTTCGGGTCTATCTAGGTCTTCAAACGCTATCTGGAGATCTTTTGGTAGTTCTTCATTGATTTGAAACAAAACTTTGGCAGCCTCTACATACTGTCCTAGGTTATCTGCATATTCAAATGCTAACTTCATCTTGTCAATTAAAGCATCAAATTCTTGTAAAGACACAAAAATTACTTTGAAACATGGTAAAAAAAGATGTTGGTAATTGTGATATATTGTATGGCAAAGACAAAAAAACTCCCTTTGAGTAGTTTAGTTGGACCGGTCGTCTAGTTTGGTTTGGATGACGCACTCACACTGCGTAAGGAAATTAGTTTCCCGCAAAGGTCGTGGGTTCAAATCCCATCCGGTCCACCACCACCACCTATAACTGCTTATTTGTGGTCTCCTTTACTATAGATGTGGAAATAACAGTAGAAAAGATTAACACAAAAAATAACCCATATCAACTATTCTTGGATTCAATAAAAGATTCGGAGACAACAAAGATACAAGAATCAGTTACACTCATTTCTAAAATTAATTCTAAATTAGATTTACCAAGAAAGTCTGGGTGAGATACCAGTTGACAACCAGAGAGAAACACTTGCAAAGTGCTTTGTAAAACTGGCAAAAGAATCCTGATCTTACTACAGACATTATAACAACATACATCAAAGAAGATAAAAAAAGAGTGTGGTAAATTACAACTCGATGCTCAAACTCTTCTAAACCACATAAAGTCAATTAAGGTATTGTTGGATTCAAACAGAGTTTCCATTTATTGGAAATCATTAACTAAATTATTACCCAGATTTGTTAGAGGCTCAAATGATATACCACTGACATTTGTACAATTCCTGAGAAAATTCTAAATGCCACTCAAGTGACAAACTTTGATGGTTCCCTAGATAACATGGGTGATGTTAGTCGTGGTCATCAGATATTGGAATCTCCTGAGAACCAGAATGAATATCTGAACATTCAAAGACAGAATGTAGAATATTATGAGAATCTGCAACCAGAGATACAAAATCAGGCTGATCAAAGAATATTAGAACAGCTAAATACACATCCAGCTAGTGCAGGTAAGGTAGTTGATACAGTTAATGGAAATAAAGGAAAAACATTACAGGACTCTTTTTAAATAATATTCAAAATCCTTCTGAGTAATTTCAGCTTGCTTTAAAATTGATTTTAATGTGCCGACTTTGATTGGATTTTTTCTAACTATTGTTACCCTTCTTCCATCAGGATGACCCAAAATAATGTGAGAACCTTTTTGATGTCTGATGACAAATCCTTTTTTTGTTAAAATTTTAAAAATTACTTTCTAATTATGATTTTTTAGATTGGCAATTACACTGAAACTTTTATTGTTATTTTTTCTTTTATCCTCTCTTTGAATTCATCTATGGTCATGTTGATTTCCATTTTTTCCAAATTGTCCTGCAATACAAGCTCAATTGCTTCTTGCATGTTTTGTTTCAATTCATCCATTGTCTCTCCTTGCGAAATTGCACTGGGCATCTCAAGGCACTGGCCAGAATAGCCTCCCTCGTCTTCTTTTTCAACCAGTACTGTGTAATTAAAAATTTGGCTCATAATGTTTCCCTGATTTTAGATTTTTGACATATTGGACACATGAATCTTTCACCTATTGCAGGTTCTATGGAGCCTTATTTTAGAAATTTTTTATAATCCCTCAAATATTTTGAAATAAACCATTTTACAGATATCATCTCATCATTTTTGAGATATGCAGATTCCATTTTGTTGATGTAGGTTTGTTTTTCTTTTGGTTCAATATTTAACATTGGATAAGAACTCTTGTTTAGAATAAAGATCAAAAGTAATCTTCCAATTCTTCCATTTCCATCAATAAACGGATGAATTAATTCAAATCTATTATGAAATCTTGCAGATAACTCAACAGGATTCATTGTCTTCTTTTCTTTGTTGTACCACTTTATCAAATTAGATATCTCATCTGCAACATCATACCATAAAACATACTCTGTCTTTCCCAGATATGGCTGTACGTCTTGTTTTCTAAAACTTCCTGCATTATCTGTATCTGTTTTTTGGAATAGTTTATCATGCCAATTTAAAATGAGTTTTTGATTGATGTCTTTTTTGTTTGATACTAGCATTTTATCAAACAATTCTGCAAGCTGTTGAGCTTCTATAATGTCTTCTAATAAAGTATCTTTTGGAGACAGACCAGTCTCTAAGAGTTTGCGGGTCTGACCAAGCGTCATGGTACTCCCTTCAATTTTTTGAGTGCTATAAGTATGAATTATTTTAAAGCCATGGTTCTCACTTTTTACAATCTTCTTGTCTGCTGTTCTGGTGTGTTTAGAATAATTTTCATAAATCTTTTGAAGTGAAACTTTTTTATCCTCTCGGTAACATTGTAATTCAAAGTTTGTTATTTTTTGATCTAGACTTTTAGGAATTTTGGTACCAAGATATTTTTGCTTAGGATTTTCCCTAGAGGAATACTTTAGATAATAACGAATTTGTCCTTTCTCCTTCCTTTTCACTAAACTTACCATGATATGGTATGTCACCACATTAATATAAAATTTATAAATTATATTGATTTTGTAGTGACATATAAGCATGAATTTTGTGATTCGTTGATATGCTCATTTGATGAGTGAAAATCCTTTCAATAAATTGAATCTAGTCAGATCATTTATGGTCTCACACAAGATCCGTTTGAACAAAAAAGATTCAAGATTTCAATTTTTTTTTGAGTAATTCATCTGTTTATTGATGGAAATAAAAGAATAACAAAAAATTCGGATTCTTCTTTTAGAATTTACACCTCATTTAAAACCATGCCGACCTATTTGTAAATTTTTTCTTCTTGATTTGTGTATCGACCCATTTGAGCACATCTTTGTTTACGGTGATGATAATTTTGACTTTTACCAACAGTATGACAAAGTAGGATAGAAACATTTCACCAAGGGTGTGAAATTATCCTAAACCTATGGGGCATGGAACTAGAGGGGATGAATCGTGGCAAGGAAGGACACGGATTTGTCTATCTTGAATCATTCATGGAATCATTAGATGCTGTCATCTCTATACACATCTCCCATTTAGACAGACCAAAGGTTTGATAAAATCACACCTAAAGGGAAAACAAGTTCCAACGTATTGAACCCTCTGGAAAAGAGTAAACAAGTTACACATAAAGATAAATCCAAAACTGGGAGGAGGTATTGTCATTGCATAGATAGCACAGAGTTAAGGTTGCAGATAGAGTGATGGAGAAACAAAAATGACAAAAAAAATACAGTTTCCTCAAGATTCATGTGGTTGTAAATGTGAAATCAAAACATCTTACGGTGTTATCATTACAGATGACAAATCAGATGATTCAAAATATTTTGTACTATAATTGAGCAATCAGACCAATTCAGAAATGTCACTAAAATTTTAGCTGATGATACAATGATGCCAAATCTAATTTCTCATATTTGTATCATAAAGGAATAATTCCGAGAATTAAGACAAGAAAGAATTATCAGTAAATATTGATTGTTACCAAAGACGAAAAGCAGTTTTAGCTCAAATTTCCAATTATAGTTATGGAAGTATAGCGTTATCTGTGGTGATAGATGGATTACAAAGCTGTTTTCTGCATTCAAGAGGAGATGTTTGGCAAACATGTAAACATCTCACAAGCGATAAAACATGATTAACAAGTTGAAAATGAAAGTTTGTTTATACAACAAAATTGCTACAACGCAATAAGGAGTTTAGGATAATGATTCAATCAAAGTGTGTTGACAGTTTTTGCAGTCAGGAAATACCTCACTTTTGAATAACTTTGGACATACCTATACACGTTTAACTGAATTAGGAAATAAAGTTGTATAACCATAAGTTTTTAGATATATTCTTTGTATAGATTGTGACATATGTATATCACAAAAGATACAGAAAATATACGAAAGGGACTCTCCAATAGAGAAGCAGAGTTATTGAGCATGATTGCCAAGGATGGTAAATCAATCATAGAATACGAGGATGTATCAAATGCCATAGACACATCTTATCAAAACGCCAGAAAAATTGTAGAGAGATTATCAAAGAAAAAATGGCTGATACCGATAGCAAGAGGAAAGTATCTTATCTCCCCATTAAGTGCCGGAATAAAATCCGAATACACAGAACACGAATTTGTCATAGCATCTAACCTCACAGCAAATAAACCGTATTACATTGCATACTGGACTGCATTGAATCATTATGGTTATACAGAACAAACTCCATTTACGATATTTGTTGCAACCACTTCTAGAATCTTAAACACTAATGTACATGGTGTAAACTATAGATTTGTCACAATAAACAAAACAAAATTCTTTGGTACAAGAAATCATTTTATTGGAAACAAAAAAATCATAATTTCAGACAAGAACAAAACAATAGTAGATGGATTGGATCATCCAGAGTATTGTGGTGGAATCGAGGAGGTTGCAAAATGCTTGTGGAATGCAAAAGATGACATATCCTTTGAAAAAATTATTGACTATTCAAGAAAAATACAAAACAGTACAGTGATCAAAAGATTAGGATATTTAATTGACGTACTTGAGATTGAAGTGCCTTCTTCTTTACATCATCAAATGCACGATTTAGTTGGTTCGGGATATTCTTTGCTAAACCCTTATTCTACAAGAAATAAAAAATCTAATTCAAAGTGGAAGTTGTTTGTAAATACATCCATGAGTGCAATCCTTGAGGCAAAATCTACAACATAGGTGATTTGAAATTCTTACCTGCTAACAGATAACATGAATTTGCAAAACAACAAGCAAAACCTGCAGGAGTGTCTGAGAAGGATTATGCATTAGAATGGTTACTGTATGGAATTTATCACAAGGATTCAAAAATTAGAGATTCTATGATGATATTCAAGGGAGGCACATCGATAAGAAAAATATTCTTTCCTGGCACGTGGAGGTTTTCTGAAGATCTTGACTTTACAATACTTCCACATAGACCCCAAAATTATAACATCTGGCTTTGAAGAAGTTTATGATATTCTAGTTGCAACGAGAGTTATTTGGGACAAAATTCCATTCAAACTAATCAAATCTGCACACAAAAAGGAAAGATTAGCCTGTAAAGATTTCAATTGATTTGACATTAATTACTGCAAAAATGTAATGTCGTAGCAATGAGAGATTCAAAAAGATTTTAGACACAGTTATGGTATAGTAGAGAAAACAGGATTGCCAATTTCAATTCTGTACAATTTTGCAAATGTTGATAATACCACCAAATTCATTGGTACACTAGACCATACTTTGATCTTCTTATGATGATGGTTTCATAAAAGAAATTGTATCAACGTATACAGACAGGATTATAATGCTGATACCTAAGAGATTATCTCAGACCTCGTAGTGTATGTTGCATCTCATACAAAAAGAATCCCAAATCAAATCCCTCAAAAAATCTCCAAAAGAGATAAAACACAATTTGTTGTAGAAATATTTTGGGTATGGCTCTGCGGGTCTAAAAGAACTACTAGTCTGATACACAGGAATTATGAGAACCACTTGGACTGGCGTGTCTGAGTCGATTGTGACATATTGGAGGATTTTAGGACGTTGATGTATCTTACAAACACAGTTATCCCACTTGTTTTATCTACTATCTAAAATACACGAATTTGACTCTGAATCATATACAGTTCCCGGTCCACACGCTGAGTTAGAGTCTGCTGAACTGTCTGTTTTTGAGGTGGTGCCAAGCATACACGAATTTGACTCTGAATCATATACAGTTCCCGGTCCACACGCTGAGTTAGAGTCGACAGATGTACCATCATCAATTATCACATCTGTGGGAGTTGTAACAACCCTAGATGAACTGTTCAAAAAATTATCAAAATATCCCATAGTGTATCCAGCTCCGAGAATTATCAAAATTAGAATTGGAATGCCAATAAGAATAGGGATTTTTAAAGGAATTGATCTCCTCGAGCCAATAGATTTCAATTTAGGTATCCTTTGTGGAGTTGCATCAACCTCAAATATCGAAGTGCCACAAACCATACAAAAATTAGCACCCATCGGACCTTTCTTACCACATTTCCAACAATGAATGATCTCTTTATCTTTAGGTTCGTTTTCAAAAACAATATCTCCAGACACATCAGGTGTATGTTTGACTAGATATTTCTCCCTCATTCGTTTTAGATAATTTTCATCAGTAACCCAGATGCTTTTATTTTGGATATAAGCTTGTTTGATATGCTCAAGTCTATACGAATCACCAACCCTCAGTTTTAGTAGGGCGTTGACCTCATCTATAACATCAACAGAGTCCATTATGCTATACACTAAAGGCATACATCATTAAATACTAACTGAAGAAGAATCCAATATACAGATTAGGTTTAAGCCTAGCTGTAAAAATCCTTAAAAAGTGTAAAACAGCTGAATCTACAACGGTATGAAATCTTTTTGAAAAATTGTAAAAAATATCAAAATAGATAGATAATACTCCATAAAGATCAGAGGCTAATTGTATGCTGAATATCCCAATATTAATATCACATTTGTCAATAGCCTAAAAAATTATTATTAAAATAAATTATGATTGATATTTGAAGATTATACTAAACTATCAATATTTGGAATTACCTTGTAGATTTTCACAGTGTATTCCCCTTCAAAGAGATTTACAAACTCACCATTCAAATCTAGATTTCTGACTCTGAACTTGTACTCGTAAGAGCCATCTCCTTTCACATCAACTTGTGCAACATGTACAGCGTCTTCTCCCTTGTAAAACTGAATTATTACGGGATATCTTTCGGCAACATCATCTGCTGTACCCTTTACTGCTCCCCAAGGTAGTGTATTGTGTTGTGGAACACTCATTGTAGTTACAGTTTTTTCTAAACTGATCTCCTCGTTAATTGGAGTGATTGTGATTTGATTTGATTGAGCAGAAACATCTCCTGGAATCATCATGATGCCAAAGACTGTCATAACTGAGACCATTAACACAAGATCTGTTTTTGTACTCATACCATCACAGTTTTACAAAGTCCTTTAAAAAACTTGTTACTGATTTATACTTTTTATGGTAACTCGTCTTCGAGATCACAACACGCTTTGTGAACCCACTGATCTTTAGAGTTTTTTAGTATCTCTTTGCCTGTTTTAATCATGTCGCCACATTCTACGCATTTTCCATTAAACCTAGCTTTCATGATTTTTGTGTAATCTTTACCCATTTTAATCAAGTTATAACACTAGTCTTGACAAATTTGCCCAAAAAAATAAGAATATTTTATCAAAGATCACATGTCTGTTAGGGGTGGTGGTTCTATTACGGAAATACAGTTCATTGAGCAAACACTAAAGAGATAATTGTACAAATTCTCAACCTTTCAAATAAAACTCTCAGTATCTCAAAGGAGTTTGGATATTTTGCAATATCTGAGTTGGCTTTTTTTTAATTTAAAGAAAACTCACATTTTGTGCTTTTTTTACACTTGTAATTTTTGTATTTTGAGAATCTATCTATTATCTCTTGAGTAAGTGTCATGTTCTTTTAGATGTTAATATTTTTTCAGAGTATTCTTGTATCTTTTTATTGACTCTATGATTACAATTTTGGCATCCTTGGAGGATTTCCATCCTATGATCTCCACCTTTTTTCCTTCCAAGTCTTTGTAAACTTGGAAAAAGTGTGCTATTTCTGAACGGTAATGGTCTTCAATATCTGTAATATCTGTAGTGTGCAAGTATCTTGGGTCGTTTGTTGCAACACAAATAATCTTATCATCTAGCTTTCCATCATCTTTCATTTGTAGCAATCCTATTGGTCTTGCCTCAATTAGAATTCCAGGATATGTGGGGTTTGTAACTAAAACTAACGCGTCAAGAGGATCTCCGTCATCAGATAACGTTTGTGGAATTAATCCATAGTCTCCCGGATAGTGAAACGGTGAAAATAACACTCTGTCTAGTTTCATCATGTTGTGTTTTTTGTCATATTCGTATTTGTTCATCGAACCTTTGGGAATCTCTACAATCACATTAATTATTTCTGGAACATCGTTGCCTGATTCTATATCGTGCCAAAAGTTCTTGCTCATTTTCTAGCTCTTGGTTTGGATATTGAGTATATGAATTCTATGAAATAAATGGTGATCTTTTTTTTGAATTTAGCAAAAATATTTCGTTTGTAATTTTGTGGGTTTATGGCAAAAATTCTAACAGTTACTAGTCTAAAGATTAAAACAACATGGATCACAGTTAAGATAGGTGTTTTATGGTTGTGACAATCATTGTATGGATTTGTATGATTGGAGAACTATTCCAAGAGAAAAAAGACTTTATTCTAAGAACAATTTTAGATAACAGAAAATAAAGTCTAAATCATATATTTAATCATAAACCATCAATTCTTTCTCTTCAAGTAAAGCATGAATCTGGTTTACAGAACGATGAACGTCTTTTTCGAGTTTTGCTCCAACGCACACCAATTTGCCGGATGCAAAAATTAGTATTACTGTTTTTGGATCAAGCATCCTGTGAATCAACCCTGGGAACTGTTCAGGCTCATACATACTTCTAGGAAGGGTCCTTGCTGCTTGCTCCAAGTTTACTTTGCCTCCAAGATTAATCGAGGATACAATATTCTGTATTGAAACTATGGGTTCGTTTTTAATTTTGATCTTGCCTTTTCGTAAGATTTTCACCACTTCAAATACAGCAGTTTCTGCCAATTCCTGAGATTTTGCGCCAGTGCACACCATCTTGCCTGAACCAAAAAGCAGAGTTGCAGTCTTTGGATTTTTTAGTCTGAAAACTGCACCTGGGAACTGTTCTGGGTGATATTCAACTGCAGGGAATTTTTTAGTGATATCTACAAGGTCTAATTTTTGCTCGATGGTTGCAGAAGCTACAACATTTACAATTGCAACAATAGGTTTGGTCTGAGTCATCTCTTTATTTTTCTCCTATATCCATATTTTGGTCTAACCTTAATCCTTTGTATCTATTTCTAATTGTCACTTCTGTAACATTGGCAGCTTCTGCAATATCTCGTTGGGTTTTATCCTCACCATTTTTAACACAAGCCAGATATAACGCAGCAGCAGCCAACCCCATGGGATCTTTTCCGGCAGATTCTTCGTGTGCTTGTGCATCTTTGAGCACTTTGACTGCATATCGTTTAGTCTTTTCTGTAATTCCAATGGAGCTTGCAATTCTTGCAACACATTGGACGGGATCAACTACGGGCATTTTTAGTTCTAGTTCTTGATGTAAAATTCTATAACACCTCGAAATATCTTTTTTCTTGATGTTGCCTGCATCTGAAACATCTTTTAGAGTCCGAGGTGTTTCAGTGTCTCTACATGCAGCATAAAGAGATGCTGCAATCAAGGCAGAGATTGAGCGACCCTTTACCAGGCCTTTCTCCAGTGCTTTTCTGTAAATGTATGATGCCTTTTCAATAACTGCATCAGATAACGAAAGTTTGTCTTTTAATGTAGATAGTTCACTTAATGCTTGTCTGAGATTCTTATCAGATGATGCATTGACCTTGCTTCTACTATCCCACGTTCTTAATCGCTCAATTGTACTCTTCATTGTAGAAGTGAGAGGTTTACCTGAAGAATCTTTGTTTATAGGACTAATGATTGTTGCAAGTCCCCTGTCATGCATTGCCAATGATGTAGGAGCTCCTGTTCTAGTTGGGTCTGCACCACCTTCTTTTGAAAATGATCTCCATTCAGGTCCAGAGTCCTGTAATGTCTCTGTAATCACATAACCACATTTTCCACAAAAACGCTCTCCAGTGACATTGTCAGTTAACATTGAATTTTTGCCACAACGACCACATGCCGAATCTGTATTAATAATTTCTAAGACCAAGGGGAATATCAATATTGTGTTGTTTATTTCCTATATGAACCGATTTATTTGATGGTTTTTTGATGAGATATTGAGCCTAAAAATATGTGATTTGAGGGTCAAAAAAGAACCAAAAAGGGATTTTTTTTACAAAACTATCTTTTTTAGAACAAATCTCTGAAATTGCATAAAATTCCTATAGTCGCCATTGATTTTTTAATAGTTGCAAAGCAGCAAACTTTGATGTCATCATATCAGTCAAGTAAATGGGATCTAAGCGAACTAGTAAAGAATCCAAAAAGTCCAGCATTTCAAATACAGATTAAAGAATTAGAAAGACAGGCAATAAAATTTGAAAAAATAAAGTCAAAACTAGATCCAAATATGTCATCTAAACAATTTATGGGCATTGTTCATAAAGTTGAAGAAATTTCTGAAAAAATGAGTAGAATTGGAGGTTTTGCATCACTTGCATATTCTGCAGATACACAGTCTGATGAAGCAACATCGCTAATGACAAAAATATCAAAATTGGGTTCTGAGATTTCAAACAAAGTTTTATTTTTTGATTTATGGTGGAAAATAAAAGTTGATGAAAAAAATGCAAAAAGGCTTATGGAGAATGCAGGAGAGATTACAGAATATTTGTCACATAAAAGATTATTTGCAAAGTATGCACTAAGTGAACCTGAAGAGAAGATCATAAATACACTAGATGTAACTGGAATATCTGCACTTGTAAAGCTGTATGACAAAATAACCAACTCTTTTGAATACAAGATGAAGATTGGAAACAAATCCATAATAATGACACGAGAAGAACTCACAAACCACATCAGAAGTACAGATCCAGAAATTCGTGAGACTGCATACAAAACAATTCTCTCAAAATATTCTGAAAGTAAGGGAGTGATTGGAGAAATGTACCAAAACATTGTTCTCAACTGGAGAGATGAGGGTATTGAAATCAGAGGCTATACATCTCCAATCTCTGTGAGAAATATTGGAAACAATATCGATGATAAAACCACCGATTCTCTGCTAGCAGTTTGTAAAAAAAATGCCCCAGTATTTCAAAAATTCTTTGTTCAAAAAGCAAAAATGTTGAAAATGAAAAAATTACGTAGGTATGATTTGTATGCACCTGCAACATCCAACATTAAAGAAAAAAGTTACTCGTATGATAAATCAGTGAAATTAGTTTTTGAATCCCTTGGGAAATTTAGCCCCACACTAGAAGGATATGCCAGAAAAGTATTTGATGAGAATCACATTGATTCAGGTATCAGACATGGAAAACGAGATGGTGCATTTTGCAGCACACTTGCTCCAAAAATTACTCCGTATGTATTAGTGAATTTTACTGGGAAATCAAGGGATGTATTTACCCTAGCTCACGAGTTAGGCCATGCAGTTCATAGTCAAGCAGCACAAAACAGATCAATTCTGGTTCAAGATGCACCATTACCTTTAGCAGAGACGGCATCAACTTTTTCAGAATTGTTACTATATGACAATATATCAGAGAAAATTTCTGATGATGAAAAAAAGTCAATGTTATCAGAGAAAATAGATGATCTATATGCAACAATTCTAAGACAATCATTTTTTACAATCTTTGAGGTAGTTGCACACAAGCAAATAGGCGATGGGACTACAATAGATGAAATATCAAAAACATACTTGCAAAACCTCAAAGTACAATTTGGAAATTCAGTTAGTTTGTCAGATGATTTTGCAATAGAATGGAGCTGTATTCCTCATTTTTATCATACGCCGTTTTATTGTTATGCATACTCATTTGGTAATTTGTTAGCATTGTCATTATTCCAAAGATACAAAAAAGAAGGAAAAAACTTTGTTCCAGCATACATGAGTATTCTCGCAGCTGGAGGTTCTAAAAATCCAGAAAAACTACTTTTAGAACATGGGTTTGATATTACAAGTTCAAAATTCTGGCAAGAAGGATTTGATTATATCAATGAGCAAGTAAAGACACTCTCATCGCTGAACTAGATTTTAGAATAATGGGGCCGACAATCCAACGCATGGACTGCCGGCTTGTTCCCCGAACGGTTTGAATTCGATGTCAATTTTAACTAAAGAATAAACTGATTTAAATGTTTAAAATTACTCCGAGTCTAATTTCTTGGGCTTGATCTTCCTAATGGAACCCATCAAGATTCCAATGGTGATTCCCAACTGATAAAGAAAATACAACAACACTTCAAAAGGATCAGGCGTGTATTGAGTAAACCTGCTCACAGCAGTCAGTATTAGTATCAAGGCACTAAAAAAGAAGACAAATCCTTTGGTCTTTCCATCAAGATTTATGAATTTCAAAATGACAAAACTCATTACAGTAACAGAGATGGCCATCACTGTCAAAAATCCTGTATTAATCCCAAATATCAAAAAAAGCGAAGAAAAAAGTTCGCCTGAACTATTTGCAGATAAATTAGATATGCTTATTTTCTCAGGGGATGCAAAACGTGGAACGCTTAATATCGCATTTATCAAAAAGAGGACAAACAAGGTAACTGATACTGTTTTTACATGATTTTGCAATCGTGGAAACCTTACAAGAATGGATCTACCAAGAATTATCCCTTGAAATGTTCCGATGCCAAAAGCACTCAAAACTGCAATTAATTGAATCACAGGATGTAAAAATAGATCAACTAAAAATGAAAGCATGACCATTATCTAGATACATCATTATCTTGATATTAGTTACTAGATAATCTAATTTAGTTAAAAAATGAAATAAAACCATCCAATCAAAGAATAGATCTCTTAGGAGTAAATTTAATAATTTCCCCCAAAAAGATACATTATGCAAAAGAGGTCACTAGTAGTCTATCTGACAATAATCCTTGTGAGTGTGATTTCTACAAATTATGCATATTCACAAGAAATTGGTCTTTCAACATTTCAAGAAACTGCACAAATTATTATCGATAAAAGTTTATCACAAAATGTCACAGCTTCTATCACTTTGCAAAGTACGAGCATACAAGAGATCAAAATTCCACCAGAATTAGAACAGAAAATTAGAGAGGATAAACGTGTTAGAGCAGTAATTTTTACAAACCAAGATCAGTGTGTTCTCGGAGTTGTAAATGAATCCTGTATAATGATTAATGTGGTAAAAAATCCAGAAAGTAAAGGTGTTTTACAAATTCAAAACGATACAAAAAATATTTCTAAATTATACATTGATGAGATCAATAAAGCATTGGATACAGATGCAAAATTCCATTCAGTTTTCATACACACAGTTGATGAATCAAATAAAGCATTAAACACAACAGATACAATTTTTGGAAGAGGTATAATCTCTGCTGTATACACATTACCCCTAGAGGATACATATTCAATGTATGAAAAGATATCATCAATTTTAATTTCAAAAACAATTAGAGAAAATGGTGGGTTTTATGATATTGCAAAAAAGATATCATCTGAAGAAAATGCAAAAATGACGTTTTCTATCATCCCAACAGATACAAAATCCCTTTTACAGTTGAAACTATCTGTAAATTATCCAAACACCGCATCAGGGATTACAACAGTTAATCCTTTAGAATTTCTCAAAGTTGAAAATATAAAGAGATCAGGGTACTTTGATTCAGGATTTTATCCATTAAATTCAATCATTCAAGTAGTGGTATTATCGCCTGAATACACTAGTGTTTCAAATGTAAACGGAGAGATAATCCCCACACAAATAATAGATAATGAAAAAATCCCAACAGACATTACAAAAAATGGATGGATTTTTGATCCTCAGCAAGGAGAATTAATTCAAGGAAAATATATTTTTGGAGAAAAGAGTTTTCTTGATGATAATGATTTAAAATTTTCCTTAGGTAAAAAAGATATTCAAACTACAAGTATAGTATTTGATGAATCAGTTGCAGTTGTTATTATAATTACAATAGTTGCAATAGCTGCTGCTGTGTTTTATCTCAAGGGATATAAAAAATAATCATAGCAAAAGAACAGCGGCTGCAAAAACAGTTGTCCATTTTCCCTCTTTGTCACCTTTGGTTGTTTGAGTGATATTGTGAGTTTTATAAATTTCGCCAGAGATTGACCATTGCTGTCTCTTTTCATTCCATGCCTTATCAGCATCAAAAGGAATTCCTAAAGAAGATGCAAGCATTTGAGCGGCAATATCTTCTGCATAATCACCTGCTTGGGATTCGTTTTGTCCAAAAGATTCGTATTCTGAAAGATAGCCGTATCGAGATTTATCTTTTGGTTGTGCCAATCCTACAGATGCAGAACACACACGATAAGGCTCATTTGTTTGATTTTTAGAATATATGGTAAATAGAATTTGTCCCGGGGAAATTTTTTTTAGGCCTTCTTTTCTGGAAATTAATTTTGCGTTAGGAGGAAAGATGCTTGAAATTAAAACAAGATTAGTTCCTGCAATTCCAGCATCCCTAAGTGCATACTCAAAACTAGTTAATCGGTCTTCGTGAACTCCCTTACCTTTTGTGAGAAACAAATTTTTTGCGACAAGGTCTAACATTTCTAAATTCATGATAGAAAGTTATTATTTATACTTTAATTGAATCTGGATTTTGGAAATAATTTTAAAATATTTCGGCATCAAACTAGTTATTTTTTCTCGTATTTTTTTTCTTTTTTCTTTTATCAGGATCGCTTTTAATCTGTGTTAGAAACAAAAATGTAAAAAATGCGCCTAATCCGACATTAATCACTCCCATGAATGTTATCATTACAATCATTGAAGGTGGTGGAATAGGAGACAATCCAACAACTATACCAATCACACCTGTAACAAAAAACATCATCATCAAAACCTTGACTCTAGTAGGTTCGATGTACCTCATATCATGTATAAAAATGGGGAATATTATAAACTGACTGTGTTTTCAAGGATTTTGGAATAAATTATTTTTAAATTGACCACAGGCAACACTTTAAACCGTCAAAAATTCCATTTTACTTCGTGCCAATGTAGCTCAGCCTGGTAGAGCAATTGATTTGTAATCAATAGGTCATGGGTTCAGATCCCGTCATTGGCTCCTCTCTCTTCTAAATTCCCTAAATAATCATACATACACCATTTATCCGAATTGCCAATACAAATAAGTATGTCAAATTTTGAATAAATGAAAATGAGTTCAGATGAATCAAAAATAAATCAAAACAAGGGTGAAAAAATTTCTGTTAAAAAATCCACATTCACAGGTTTGATAATCGGAGTAATAGTACTAGTTGGAGTTGCAGCATTTTTTGCCGGATCACATGCAACAAATTTGAATTCAGAACAACAGGTTTCAGCAAAAGATCTTGATGAAGCAATAGCAAAACTAGAACTACGATTATTACAAGATAAACTGCCTACAACACAACCCACAGAACCTGTAAAAATTTCAATAGATGATGATCCAATAATAGGTAATTCAGATGCACCAATTACCATAGTAGAATTTTCAGATTTTCAATGTCCATTTTGTGCAAGATTCCATGTTCAAACATTACCACTAATAATTGAAGAATACATAGAGTCAGGTAAAGTGAAATTAGTTTTCAGAGACTTTCCAATTCAAAGCATACATCCAAATGCATTACCAGCATCAATTGCTGCTGAATGCGCAAATGACCAAAATAAATTTAGAGAAATGCATGACATACTATTTGAAAAACAAAGTGAATGGAACAAACTAGAAACTGTTAATGCGTTATCTGTGTTTAGTAAATATGCCGCAGGCATGCAATTAGATCAAGAGACATTTGATTCATGTATAACTGATCAAAAACACGTCACAGAAATCCAAAAAGATCTAAATGATGGACAAAAATATGGTGTTTCAGGAACCCCTGGATTCTTTATAGGAAATGATCAAATAGGATATGTCGAATTAAAAGGTGCTCAACCATTTGATAGTTTCAAGAAAATTATTGATGCTCAACTAGATGCATAAAAAATAACAAGCGTTTATTAGGTACAATCTAAATTAATGATTAGAATAATGACGAGCAGGCAATGAGCTTTTTCGTCATTGCCAAAGAGTAAAAAAAAATGACAAAATTTCAAGATTTAGGATTAAGCGACAACGTACTACACGGAATTAAAGATCATGGTTTTGAGGAAGCATTTCCAATTCAAGAAGCAGTGATTCCTGTATTACTTTCAGGAAGAGATGTGGTAGGACAGGCACATACAGGTTCTGGGAAAACAGCAGCATTTGCATTATCAATGTTAAATGACATTAAACCAAAACAAGGAATTCAAGGATTGATCATGGCACCAACAAGAGAACTTGCCATGCAGATTAGTGAGGAGATCAAAAAATTTGGAAAACATACGGGAATCCGTATTGCCACAGTTTATGGGGGTCAAGGAATGGGAATTCAACTAGACACATTGCACAGGGGTGTTGAAATTGTTGTTGCCACCCCCGGAAGATTAATTGATCATCTCAAAAGAGGTTCAATCGAACTCAGAGATATCTCTCATATTGTTCTTGATGAAGCAGATACAATGTTAGATATGGGATTTGTAGATGACATTCAATTTATTTTAGATTTAGCTCCAGAAGATAGAGTGATGTCATTATTCTCAGCAACAATGCCAACTGAAATTTTAAGACTCTCTGAAGATTATTTGAATAATCCAAAACAATTCTTACTAGATGCAGATGATCTTAGTGGAGAAGGAATAGACCAATCATATCTAGTAATTAAAGACAGAGACAAATCCAAGTATCTAATTGACTTTATAAAGCCAGTTCGGGGACAAATCATTGTGTTTTGTTCAACAAAATACAGAACCCGCGATGTTGCAAAATTCCTCCATCAAGAAAAATATAATGCAGTGGCCATCGAAGGCGACATGTCCCAGCATAGACGAGAACAATCCATGGGTAAATTTAGAAGTGGTAAAGCAGACATTCTTGTTGCAACAGATGTAGCTTCAAGAGGAATTGATGTTCCAAGAGTAGAGTTGGTAATAAACTATGATGTACCAAATCAAGAGTTGGCATACTTTCACAGAATTGGAAGAACTGCAAGAGCTGGTGCAAAGGGCAGGGCAATAACATTTGTCTCATATTCATCAGTAGGAGATTGGAATCTAGTTAAACGTCAAATCAAAGTTCCAATTACCGATTTGAATAAAGAGATGGGAATTCAAATTTCCATACCAGACCCGCTAAAAAGACAATCCCCATCAAGAAGATATGGAGGCCAGTCAAGATCTAGTTATTCTAGAGGCGGTGGGCGTTCTGGAGGATATGGAGGAGGAGGAGGATCAAATAGAGGTAAAAACCCTAGAGATGATAGAGGCGGAGGGGGACAAAAAAGACAGGGAGGTAGAGGCGATGGCAATAGTGGAAATAGATACGGCGGACGTAGTAGATGGTAATTACTGTAAAACTTAAAGAGCAGAACTTTATAGTTATATCAAGATACTAATGCACAAAGGATTCATTTTATTAAATTCAGACTTGGGAGCAGAAGAATACATTGTAGATGAATTAAAACAAATGCAAAATATCAAAAATGCATATCTTACTTTTGGAGCATATGATGTAATTGCAGAAATTCAAACTGAGAACCAAGTTGAATTTGAAAAAGTGATTGCGACAATTCGAAAACTTGCTAGAGTGGTTAGTACGATGACTCTAAATGTGATTATTCCAGAGTATGATAATACCAGTTAGATATTTTTTGTATGAATCAGTACAAAAAAGAATATATCTTTTTGTCAGTTTTTTTGTGTGTGAATTGTTTGCAGTGGTTTGTTGCATGAATCACATCATGTATTTCATCCTTGAAGTATCAACTTGAATTATTACTGATTCGATTTCTAGCTTGTGTTAAATAAAATTGGTTTGAGTACAATACAATCAAAAAGAAAAAAAAATTGTTTTTGTGGAATAATCATATCTTTGTTATCTAGTGTGTGGTGATACTCTGAGAAATTAAAGTGTGTTGTCATTAGTTGAGATTGTAGTAGGTTATTTTGTATTTTTTTTCAATGTCGTATGCAAACACAAACTCTCTTTCATCCTACTTTTATTTTACAAGGTGTACAGTATTTAGTTTCAGTTTTTGTATTGAATGGTTTACTTTTTTTGAATTTGAGGTTAATCAAGATTTTTGTATTGTTTGAGAAATTTTGTCTTTTTTGAAATATTTTAAATGTCAATCAAGATTCTTTTACTTTGAGCTCTTTTGTAAATTCGTCAAAAGACTGGGTTTTTTACCATCATCATTATCTGTGCATAAAACTCGCCAATATCTCTGATCTTTTCACAGTAAAATCATCTCCTACTAGCATCATGATGGTTTAGGTGTTGAACTATGATAACCTACTACAACTTTGGTGCCATTAATAGTTACAATTACCCACATCTGTTGAGATGCATTACCTGGTTTATACTCCAAGAATTGGCACTAATCACAATATTACACACAATGGGCAATAAATCCAATTAATGCCTGCAAAATTGTCAGTAAATTAAATTTATATATCAATAATTTTTTAATATATCAGTTGACTAGCACTAGTTTGATGACAATAATTGCAGTATCTTCAATTCTTCTTGCCTCTCTTGGAGGCGCAGAGATGGTCTTTGCACAAAGTTCAGACCATATAGAAGCAGATGCTACAATCCAACAAGATAATCTACCAACGATCACATTTGGTGATGGTTCATTGACTGTCACCTTGAATAATGATGGTGAAGGTTCTGTAAGACTTTCAGACCTAATAAGTTCTACAGTCACCATAGATGATCAAGGTAGTAACGTGATTCAATTTATACTTGATCCTGATAATGTGACACTTAGTCCCAGAAATCCAAATGCAGCAGGCGTAGTTGATGGAACTCCATTTCAAATACCAAGCTTTCAAACTGGCGTACATACAGTAGTGTATAACAAAACACACTTTACATTTAATTTCGATGATCCAACTTTCTCAGGCACTACACCAAATGTGATTTTGCAAGCAAACATACAATCAGATGCTGATACTCTTCCAGCAATACATGAAGATCAAGCTGATATTGCATTTGTCATCACCGGTGCCCCTATGATTTGTGAGGGCAATCGAGGTGCAACTGACTTTTCATTTGGTACGCTGGAACTAAATGCGGAATCCACTGATGGCACCGTTGTAATAGAAAACACTGGTACTGTGCCTATTAATGTGGATATTGGAGGCGATCCTTGGTGTCCTGAAGCAGGTGATGGATGTATTAATGAGGCCACTGACCCTGATACTTTGAATAGACTTGTGATGATCCCTAGCAGAACTCACTTTTCTGAAAACCCAAATGTGGCATATGCAACCAAGACTGCATTTACAGATTTTGATTATGACACTTCACCTCTAGCACGTCCTACTGATAACTTGGATCTCCCTTTGTTTTCCTCCCCTTTGGCAATTAATGACGAAAATACAGCATATCTTCAAATCAATATTGAACTGATTCCAGAATCGGATGGATCAATAAGTAGGTTCACAGGGGATCTAACACAGGAAATATGGTTCGTTTATAGTTGCAGCAGCCCATAGTTGCTATTTACTGTGTGTGCAAGTGGTTGTGTTTTGGTTGTTTTTAGAACACTTTGATTTTACACAGATGGATTTGAGAAACTAGATTATTGAAATTTGTGTCCAAGTTAAATTACTAATTCAAGATTTTTGATCCCTTATGACCATAACCAAAAGACAATCAGAGCACACGGGTGATGATGATGACGAGTCTCCCCTCTAACGAGGACCTAGCAAGGCATGGTATCTTGTTCCAATATTACTAGACGTGTTGGGCAGAATAATCATGTAATTGGTTCTAAAGACAAAGATCTTGTAATGGCAAAAAAGGGTCGTCTTCTATACATTGGAATTATAACAACAATAGTTCCAATAATCATCATGAATGCTGTTTGCAGCATTTGAGCCTTCTCTGTGGTGGTTTGTTCATTTAAACCCAATTCTTCCTCTTTTTTTTATTTTGACGTGCATGGATTTTTTTGAATCAGAACAAGATCTGTATTTTGTGCCTATATCCATATAACTTTACAGAACGGAATTTAACGAAAATTATTTATCAACTGAAATAGAATCAAATTCGGAAGAATTTCAAAAACTTCTTTCTGATAGATTGAGTACCCCCGAAATATCATCATTTTTTGGAAATACTTGTTTTCTAAAAAGACCCAATACTGCAAGACCTAGGCATAGTCCAGAATATACAGAAAATACTGTTAGAAACTTGAAAAATACACATCTTTTAATTAAAAAATCATTAGAATAAAATCAACATTTCAACTGCTGATTATTAGTCATAACCCATATCTAGCTGATTATAACCCGACAGAACCTACAACAAAACCTTTAAAACTTCAAAATTCTTTCAAATTTTATGATTAGTGCGATTTTATTATCATTATTTTTTATTCTGGCAGTTGTAATTGGTATACAACCCGTTTTTGCAGCAGATTTTCTTGGGGGTGCTGTTGGTTTTGATATCCCAACAGACATAGCAACCTCTGGTACCAATCATATTGTTGTCAATTCTGATGGTAATAGTGTGGTGATATTAGATGGGCTACTGCAACGGGTACTAACCTTTGGTGATGTTGATCTTAATACTGACGGTGATAATAATGATGATGGTGAGTTGGATGCACCCTACGGTATTGCAGTAAACACTGAAAATATTTTTGTTACAGACACTGGTAATAACAGAGTACAAATATTTGATTCAGATGGCAACTATGTAAGTCAGTTTGGTTCTGTTGATCTTGATGGTAGTAAGGATAATGGTGAATTTGACACACCTCGTGGTATTGCAGTAAACGATGAAAATATCTTTGTTGTGGATACTGGTTATGACAGAATACAAGTATTTGATTTAGATGGCAACTATGTTAGACAGTTTGGTTCATCTGATTTTGATGGTCCTGGCAATAATAGCGGTGAGTTTCGCCAGCCTAGGGGAATCGAGGTAACCTCTGATAGAGTCTATGTCACAGATGAAATATCCGACAAAATAGTGGTATTTGATTTAGACGGAAACCATTTATTTTCATTTGGGGGTTCTGGCGATGCTAATGGTCAATTTGATTTCCCTACTAGCGTAACTCGTGAACGCACTGGTCTCTTTGTCGTTGATTCTCATAATCGTAGAGTACAGGTATTTGATGTCGATGGAAATTATTTAGATCAGTTTTCAACTGATTTTACTTTAAATACTGGTAGAGTTGTGCAGATTGACCCTGAGGGACATACTTCATTTTTTACCAATACTCTTGGCACCGCTGTTATAGTTACATATTCTTCTGTACTAGCAAATGTTGTGCTTCTATTTGGGTATGGTGAACCACCAATCAGGGAATCAGCACATATAACGGGAACTGCTACTATCTCACAACCTGATCTACCAACAATCACATTTAATGATGCTACGGTGGATATCGCCTTGGATAGTGAAGGTGTGGGTTCTGTAGCTTTTGCATCACTAGTAGATGGTACAATAGTTAGCACAGAAAATTTAGGTAGTAGTAACGTGATTCAATTTATACTTGATCCTGATGATCCGGAACTTCGTCCCAGAAATCCAAATGCAGCAGGCGTAGTTGATGAAATGCCATTTCAAATACCAAGCTTTCAAACTGGCGCACATACAGTAGTGTATAATAAAACTCACTTTACATTTAATTTCAATGACCCAACTTTTACAGGTACTACACCAAATGTGATTTTGCAAGCAAATATACAATTAGATGCTGATACTCTTCCAGCAATACATGAAGATAAAGCTAGTATTGCATTTAATATCATCACCAGTGTCCCTCAACTTTGTGAGGCTAAAGTAGGTGCTGTTAGCCTTGACTTTGGTAGTTTAAGAGTAGGTGCTGAATCTAGTGATGCCACAATTGAAATAAAAAACACTGGCACTATGAATAATGATGTAAACATTGGAGCCGACTTTTGGTGTGATGCAACAGTTGTTGGATGTGATTATAGTGCCACTTCAGGTGATAATGTGATGGTACCTAGCAGAACTCGCTTTGTAGGCGATGTTCCGCCATTTCCAGGCGAAGTTCCGCTATATGCAGCCAAGACTCCATTTACAGGTTTTGGATTTAGTGATTCCACCACCCCCAGTATTCCTGAACAGACTCTGTTCACTCTACCACATAGTACATCAGGTACGGCATATCTCCAAGTCAATATTGAACTGATTCCAAATTCGGAGAATGGATCAATGAACAGGTTCACAGGGGATGTAACACAGGAAATATTAATAACTTATGGATGCAGCTAATAGTTGCTATTTACTGTGTACATATGTGATATTGTGTTTTGATTGTTTTTAGAATGACTGCTGATCAACCATATGTTAACAAGACACCATTTACGGTTTTTGAATACGATACAGATGCTGATGGAAACGCTATTCGTGGAAGTCCTGCATTTCCATTCATGACCCACGATCTGTTCAGCCTAATACCAAGTAAAAATAGTACAGGTACGGCATATCTCCAAGTTGAAGTTGCACTGCGTCCTATTCCTGAACTTGAACAAAACAGGTTCACAGGGAGTGTATCACAAGAGATAGTCATAGAGTCTGATTGCGATACCAGCTAGTATCATTCTGTGCACACACGTGCGTGTATGTCACAATACGCTCATCTCCTTTTAAATTAACTTGAATTTTACATAGATGCCAGTAAGAAACTAGATTAACATGATTGCAAAATTATAATGTATTTTCCAGCCACTTGTATCTGCATAGATTTGCCTATAGGTAGTGGGACCATTGACTCTGCGACATGCTTTTACTGTGCGCTTGGATCAAATACCCTTTTCAGATTCTTTGACCTTGCTGCTGTTACTCTGGAGTTGGTTTCCCACTTGCAGCAGTTGGGAGTGGGAATAAAATACCCTTTTCAGCTTCTTTGACCTTGCTACTGCTACTACTCTGGAGTCGTTCCACTGTTGCAGCAGTTGAGGGGGTTAAATTCAGACTTGGGAGCAAAAGAATACATTGTAGATGAATTAAAGCAAATGCAAAATATCAAAAACACATATCTTACTTTTGGGACATATGATGTAATTGCAGAAATTCAAACTGAGAACCAAGCTGAATTTAAAAAAGTGATTGCGACAATTTGAAAACTTGCTAGAATGGTTAGTACGATGACACTAAACGTGATTGTTCCAGAGTACGATAACACTAGTTAGATATTTTTTGTATGAATCAGTACAAAGAAGATATCTTTTTGTTAGTTTTTTTGTATGTGAGTTGTTTGCAGTGGTTTGCTGCATGAATTGCATCATCATATCTTCATCCTTGAAGGATCAAACTTGTATTCCTTTTGTTGATTTCTAGCTTGTACTAAAAATAAAATTGGTTAAAGCCAGAAGGTAGTCCAGAAAAAAATTGTTTTTGTGGAATAATTATGTCTTTGTTAATCTATTCACTTGTGGTAATATCTTGAGAAATTAAAGTGTGTTATCATTAGTTGGCATTGTAGTAGATTATTTTATATTTTTTTTTCAATGTCGTGTGTAAACACAAACTCTCTTTTGTCCTGCTTGTATTTTACACGGCGTGCAGTATTTTTAGTTCCAGTTTTTGTATTGAATGGTTTACTTTTTTTGAATTTGAGAATTCAAGATTTTTGTATTGCTTGAGAAATTTTATCTTTCTTGAAACATTCTAAATGTCAATCAAGATTCTTTTACTTTGAGCTCTTTTGTGAATTCATCAAAAGACTGTGTTTTCTTGTTATCAGCATTATACCATCTGGCACAAAACTTGTCAATATCTTTGATCTTTTCACAGTAAGATCATCATCATCTCCTCCTCCTTCTAAGCATCAATGATTGGGTTTGATATTAAACCCTGATAACTATACGACCACTGGTACCAATTGATAGTTACAATTACCAACTAATCTGCTGAGAGGCATTACCTGGTTTATACTCCCATAATTGGTATTAACCTTAATACCGCACACAATGGGCAATAAATCCAATTAATACCTGTAAAATTGCCAATAAATCAAATTTATATATCACTAATTTTTTAATTTATCAGTTGACTAGCACTAATTTGATGACAATAATTGCTGTATCTTCAATTCTTCTTGCCTCTCTTGGGGGTGGAATGGTCTTTGCACAAGAGCTAAAAGCAACTACTGTTGTCGAAGCTACACCAATAATCACATTTAACGATGTTAGATTGGATGTCACCTTGGATGTTGATGGTGTAGGTTCTATAGAATTTTCAGATCTAGTAGATGGTACAACAGTTACCACGGAAAATAGAGGTACTAACGTGATTCAATTTATACTTAATCCTGTTGGGCCATATAGTGGCGTAAATCCAAATAACTTAGGTGTAGCTCATGGACTACCATTTCAAATACGAGACTTTGAAACTGATACACATACAGTAGTGTATAATAAAACTCACTTTACATTTAATTTAGATGATCCAACTTTTTCAGGTGAAACACCATCTATACGTTTTCAAGCAAGTCTACATTCAGCTGCTGATGTTCTCCCAGTAGAAGCTAGTGATATAGCTGATATCACATTTAACATCATAGGTGCACAGATACCAGCAATCACATTTAATGATGCTACTGTGCCTATCACCTTGGATGCTGATGGTGTAGGTTCTATAGAATTTTCAGATCTAGTAGATGGTACAATAGTTACCACGGAAAATAGAGGTACTAACGTGATTCAATTTACACTTGATCCTACTGGGATATACAGTTTCAGAAATCCAGATAACTCAGGTGTAGCTGATGAACGCGCATTTCAAATACCAGGCTTTCAAACTGGCGCACATACTGTAGTGTATAATAAAACTCACTTTACATTTAATTTAGATGACCCAACTTTTACAGGTGATGTACCAACTATACGTTTTCAAGCAAGTCTACATTCAGCTGCTGATGCCCTCCCAATAGTAGTTAATGATCGAGCTGATATCACATTTAGCATCGCCGGTTTCGATGATACACTTACACCAACAATCACATTTAACGATGCTACATTGGATGTCACCTTGGACGCTGATGGTGTAGGTTCTATAGAATTTTCAGATCTAGTAGATGGTACAATAGTTACCACGGAAAATTTAGGTAGTAACGTGATTCAATTTATACTTGATCCTGCTGGGCCACATAATGCCAGAAATCCAAATACAGCAGGCGTAGCTGATATGAACGAATTTCAAATACCCGGCTTTCAAACTGACGCACATACAGTAGTGTATAATAAAACTCACTTTACATTTGATTTCAATGACGTAACTTTTTCAGGTAGTACCTCAAATGTATCATTTCAAGCAAATATACAATCAGATGCTAATACTCTCCCAGCATTAGCTACAGACCTAGCTAATATTCAATTTAATATCATCGGTGCCCCTGAACTTTGTGAGGCTAGTTTAGATGATAGTACTATTGACATTGAATTTGGTCCTTTGATACTAGATATTGATTCTCCTGAGCAATCCTTTGTAATAGATAACACTGGCAATATGCCTAATCACGTAGATCTTGCAGCCGATTTTTGGTGTGATGCATCAGATAGTACATGTACTGTTGATAACAATCATATGTTACCTAGTAGAACTCACTATGGTTTAGCCACAGGAGGATATGCAGACAAGCTTGAATTTACAGATTTTATTATTGGCAATACCCCTCCACCTGTTGATCTGTTCACTGTACAAGCAGCTCAATCATTTACGACATATCTCCAAGTCCATACTGAACTGATTCCAGATACTGATGATTCACCAAACAGGTTCACAGGGGCTATAAAACAGGAAATATGGGTAACTTTTAGTTGCGACGACCCATAGTCGCTATTTACTGTGAGCATATGTGATATTGTGTTTCGGCTATTTTCAGAATGACTTTGATTTTACACAGATGGCTCTGAGAAACTAGATTAGATGATTGTAAAATTAGAATATATCTTTCAGCCACTTGTATCTGCATAGATTTGTCTATAGGGGGGGGGGGACCATTGACTCTGCTACATACCTTTACTAGTGCACTTGGATAAAATACCCTTTTCAGCTTCTTTGACCTTGTTGCTGTTACTATAGAGTCGTTCCACTGTTGCAGCAGTTAAAGAAATAAAATACCCTTTTTCAGCTTCTTTGACCTTGTTGCTGTTACTAGAGTCGTTCCACTGTTGCAGCAGTTAAAGAAATAAAATACCCTTTTTCAGTCTCTTTGACCTTACTGTATTGATTATTTTTGAGTAGGTCTCATCTCATGGAATAATGGTTTGTTTCATTTCTGCTTTTTAGTTTTCAGGTTAAACCCTAGTTGATTTTTTTTATCATCTCAAACTTTGTTTTCCAATTCCGGATCACTTTACCATTCTGTGCTGTGTTTCTTGAGAAGATAATTGATGTGGATGATATCATTACCTTACAACACAATGTAGATGAGGAATAGGGATTGGCAGCAGCTCAACTAAAAAAAAACAAGAACGTATGGGTTAATACGAGCAAGAGTGTATATTCCAATTTTATGTAGTATACAGATTATACGCAGCTACTAGACTCATGTTTGTTATTAGATGACACATTGCAATTCATTATACATTGAGATGTTTGATGATACACTACAAAATATATTATTGTACTAAGAGAAGTGATTGCAAAAATGGTAGTTGCATCATATCACTGATCACAAATTTCAGTTATACAAACAAATCTAAATACCCAAGAGATGGTGCATCCAAATTTGAAAAGGATGGTAAATGATGGGAATAAAACACATCTTGACTAGATACATCACTGCGATAAATTCAAGCTAGAACTATTCTACTTGAGATTCAAAGAAAACAAAATGATTCAAAAGCATTAAAGTTAATTGATTGGATAGTTACACACACACAAGTTGCATGTATCCCTCGACTGAGACAATCTAAAACACCAGCTAAAACATTTGTAAGAAAGATATCAAAAAAAAGAATGTACAGTTATCAATAAACAGACAAGAGAAGAATATCATACAGCGTAAAAGATGAAATAATTTTGGGACACACAACAATGTCTCTTTGGTGTTTCATCACTTTGATGGATTGTTTGTTATAATGTGTAATAAATTTACCACTACTAGTCTGTTTGCTGCTTTTTGCAGTATGGTAAAATGTATAATACGGTTCAGATTAATATTCAAGATAACTTTTGTTGCAGATTCCAGCCATTTGAGAAATGATTTGTAGTTTTTTTGATTTAGACTATAAGGACTAACAGATGATGTGTTGATGTTATGATAATATGTGCTTTGATTTTAGGTGTGAAAACAGTGGAACATTCATCATCTGTAACACGGATCACATGCATCTGTTCATGCTTGTATTTTCCATTATGTAGCCTCTAAACGACACACATTCTGACTGATTATCTTATCTATTCTGATCGACAGGTGGATAATCTTTGATATTTTTTAGAAAACAACATTTTTAAAATTTATATAGCATTATAATTTCTAATTATTGATTGACTAGTACATATTTGATGGTAATAATTGCTGTATCTTCGATTCTGCTTGTCTCCCTTAGTGGAGGAGGGGTAGAGAATGCTTTTGCTCTAAACATTAGTGTAACTCCTGTATCTTCAGTAAGTCAAGATGAGGGGGGTGTTGGTACTTTTAGTACACTAAATGCACCTATTGGTGTAACCACTGTTGAAATTGACTCACGCACATACGCCCTAGTTGCATCTCGTGATGATGGTGGTGTACAAATTATCAATATGACAATCCCTGCAACCCCAACTGTTGTATCTTCAATATCTGAGGGTGATATCGATGATAACGGTGATACATTTGATAGACTTGATGGAGCTCGTGTTATCACCACTGTTGAAATTAATTCATCCACATACGCCCTAGTTGGAACTGTCGAGCCTAGGGTTGCTCGTCCTGGATTCCAACTAATCGCTAGTGGTATCCAAATTATTGATATAACAAATCCTGCAATGCCAATTGCTACATCTTCAGTATCTTATAATCCTAGTGGCTTTGATAAACTTGATGGAGTTTATGACATCGCCATTACTGAAATTAATGGTTCTACATACGCCGTAGCTACTTCTGTGGGTGCTTACCGTTCTAGTGCTGGTGTACAAATTATCAATATATCAAACCCTGCAGACCCATATCCTGTATCTTCAATAGAACCTGATACTCTTACTGATATTGCTAATGGTGTTGGAAAGGGCTTTGATCAACTTACTCGCCCTAATGGCGTAACCATTGTAGAAATTGGTGATTCTACATATGCCCTAGTTGCAGATAACAGTGGTGACGGTATCCAAATTATCAATATATCAAACCCTGCATACCCAATGGCCACATCTTCAATATCTAATGATGATACTGGTTTCACACTTGATGGACCTCGTGACATTATTACTCACACTGTTGGTGCAATCACATATGCAATAGTTACAACTGACATATCTGATGGTGTACAAATTATCAATATATCAAACCCTGCAAACCCAACTGCTGTATCTTCAATAACTGATGGTAGTACATTTAATGAACTTGATGGAGCTAATGAGATTGCCACCGTCCAAATTGGTGGTGTTACATACGCCCTAGTTGCATCTACCATAGATGACGGTGTACAAATTATCAATCTATCAGATCCTGCAGCCCCAACTGCTGCATCTATAGTAACTAATACTGATGAATTTAGTATACTTGATGGAGCTAGTGGCATCACTACTGTTGAAATTGATAGTATACCATACGCCATAATTACATCTATCGTAGATGACGGTGTCCACATTATCAATATATCGACCCCTACAGCCCCAGCTGCTGTATTATCAATACCTGATGATACTATTACATTTGATACACTTGATGGACCTATTGATGTTACCACTGTTAAAATTGGCTCAGTCACATACGCCCTAGTTGCATCTGCTGCAGCTGCAGGTGACGGTGTACAAATTATTGATATAACAGACCCTGCAGCCCCAACGGTTGTATCTTCAATATCTGATGGTGACACTGATGGTTCTGGCGGTACATTTGATGAACTTGATGGAGCTCGTAGCATCGTCACTGTAGAAATTGGTGGTATGACATACGCCCTAGTTGCATCTATCCGAGATAACGGTGTCCAAGTTATCAATATATCAGATCCGGCAGCCCCAATTGACACAAATTCTTTTGGTGCACTTGTTGGAACTCGTGATATTACTGCTGTTACTATTGGCGGTTCCACATACGCCCTAACTTCAGGCTTTAGCGATAGAGCTGTACGAATTTATGATATATCAGATCCTACGACCCGCGCGAATACGGCAATAATATCTGGTAATACGTATACTGCACTTGACAACCCTCGCAATATTACCACTGTCGTAATCGATGGTTCCACATACGCCCTAATTGCAGCTAGTGGAAATGCAAATGTAGGTGGTGTCCAAATTGTCGATATAACAACCCCTGGATCCCCATCTCCTGTAGCTGCAATAACTGACGGTACTGGTGGCTTTGATACACTTGGTGGAGCTCGCAATATTGCCACTGTCACTATTGACTCTGATACATACGCACTAGTTACAGCTAATTCAGATGACGGTGTACAAATCATCAACATGACAACCCCTGCAACCCCAATTGTTGTATCTTCAGTAACTGATGGGAATGATGGCTTTGACACACTTGATGGAGCTAATGCAATCACCATTGTTACAATTGATAATTTTACATACGCACTAGTTACAGCTAGTATCGATAGAGGTGTACAAATTATCAACATAACAGATCCAGCAAACCCAACTCCTTCATTTTCAATATCTGATAGCACAACACTTGCAGGAGCTAATGGTATCACCACTGTAGAAATTGCTGGTACCACATACGCACTAGTTGCAGCTAATGGTGCTGACGGTATCGAAATTGTCCGTATAGAAGACCCTAAATTAAAATTAGTTTTGGATATAGACCAAGATCCACTACCCACAATTACATTCAATGATGCTGTATTGGATATCACCCTAGATGCGAATGGTGTTGGTTCTCTAGAGTTTGCATCACTAGTACAACCCATGACAGATTTCCTAGTCAGAACGATAAATACAGATAATACAGATGTGATTCAATTTATACTTGATCCTGCTGGTCCATACGAGGAGAGAAATCCTGATGATACCACAAATCTAGCTGATGGAACTCCATTTCAATTAGAAGACTTTCAAACTGGTGTACATACAGTAGTGTATAATAAAACTCACTTTACATTTAATTTTGATAATCCACAGTTCTCAGGTCCTACACCTCCTGTATCATTCCGAGCATCTATCCATACAGCTGCTGATGTTACCCCAATCAGACATTCGGATATGGGTATTATCACATTTAACATCATACCCGAATCCCCTGTATGTGGGAATACAGTAACTGATATGTCCCTTGACTTTGGTAATTTGAGAGTAGATGCTGAATCTGTGGATGGCACCATTGTAATACAAAACTCTGGCAATTTCATTAACACGATAAGTATTGGAGCCGATTATTGGTGTGCTCCAGTACCAGGAGGTACCGATGAATGTGTTGGTGATAACTCTGTGATGGAACCTCGTACAACTCACTTTGGTATAACCTCGGGTCTGCCATATTCAGGCCCTCTAGCCTTTCCACCCACAGCCAAGACTCCATTTGTCGGTATTTTAGGTAGTTTTGTTCCTGGCACAACCCCTTCACTTCTTGATCTGTTCAGGCTAGCACCTACTACAGAAAATACAGCATATCTCCAGGTTTCAATTGATCTGCTTCCAACCCAAAGCGAGTTCACAGGGGCTATAGTACAATACATAACCCTAGATTCAGACTGTAGCTAGTCGCTATTTACTTTTGTCATGATGTGTTTGACTGTTTTTACTGTTTCCCGACTTTGAAAACTGTTAACATTCTTTGATTGAATCAATCATTCATCCAAAACTCTCTATTGTATCGCAATCCTTTTTTGTATCCTCAAACGTTTATTTTCAATTCATGGATTCATGTTTTACCTTTTAGATGTGATTTTACCTTTGGTCTATGGTGTATCATGTAGTAGTTCATAAGTATTCTAGAGTTTTCATAAAATGATTCATAGAGTGTTTCTTCTTGTCATGATTCATTTCATAGCTGTTTATCTAGCATCAAAACATGAATCCCAACTTTATGATTTATTGTATTTTTTCTAATTGTGTTTTATGAGAAATATTCTGATCTAATATTAGTGATAAATTAGTTGGATTCAATCATATTTGGAAAACACAGCACATAGTTCAAAATTAAATATACTAAATTAAAGTGTAGAATTTAGAAACAAAAACAATGATAAAGATAAATGAGTAGAAATAACCGTTTTACCTCTTTGATTTTATTTCCTTAATCCTTGATTTTGTTACCCTCACTGATCGTCTTTGATTATCCTCCATTTTGTTTGCAATTGAATCTATCTCTTTGATGATTTTTGCTTGAATTTCAGGAGAATTTGCCTTTAATAATTTCATTTTTAATTTTTTTAATCGATTTGAATATTTTTCAAAATTATCTCTTAATTCGTTAAGATATGGATCATCCATGATTATTTTTATTTTCCTTCTATTTTAGAGATTTCATACTATTACTACTACTCTAGATTTATAATCTTATTTTACTATACTACTTTGATGCAGTTAACAAGAGTCCTACAGATTAAATCACATGCAAAAATTAAAGAATTTTTGAATGACGAACATGTTGGGCGCATATCCACCATTGATGAGAATGGCTTTCCTCAAATAATTCCAATGAATTTTGTATTTCTTAATGATGTTATTTACATGCATTCTCACATCAAAGGTGAGAAATTAAATAATATCTCTAGAGATAGCAAAGTTGGATTTGAAGCAGACAGAGAACTTGAATTTTTACCCTCTTATTTTGAAGACCCACACAATGCATCTCTAGCTGATACACTATACATCAGTGTAGTGATCAAAGGAATTGCCTTGTTTGTATCTGATAGAGAAGAAAAAACACTTGCACTAAATGGATTGATGGAAAAATATCAACCTGAGGGACAATATGATCCGATTCAACCCCAAATGCAAGTTTTAGATGCTGTAAATGTGATTAAAGTTACTCCACAAACACTTTATGGAAAATACAAAATTGGTCAGCACATGAGACCTGATAAAAGATTAAATTTAGCAGAAAAAATTTTCATGAAAAATTCTCCAACTGCTCTTAAAACTCTGAAAATAATGGGTTTTGATGTAACTGAAACTGGTTTAAAGATGATAGATGAGCCGGTATGGTGATTTACAAGTTTAGTTGTGTTATTGTTCTATACGGGTTTATCTTTAGATTTTGTTTTTGAGTTTTTTCAATAAATTATTTATTTTGAGTGTTAATTTTATCATCACTCTATATTGTTGGGTCTTTGAGTCCTTTTTTTGTTATTCTTTATTCACAACCCATTCTTCAAAATTTAGTTTTAAAATTATGCAAACCTCCCAAATTTGATACTTTGTTGACTATATGTTCTTATTTGAAAAGCGTTAGCTATAAGTTCAGTTTTTCAAGATTATGTATATTGGAACAAATTTCTCAATTTGAATTAGCATCTGATTATAAACCTACAGGGGATCAACCCCAAGCTATAGATTCCTTAGTTGAGGGTGTACAAAAAGGATCTGTTCAAACTCTGATTGGTGTAACTGGAAGTGGCAAGACATTTTCTGTGGCAAATGTCATTGCAAGAACCAAAAAAAATACCTTGGTAATCTCACATAACAAAACACTTGCAGCACAACTGTACTCTGAATTAAAACAATTCTTTCCAAAAAATAATGTAGGATATTTTGTATCATACTATGATTACTATCAACCAGAAAGCTATCTTCCACAAAAAGATCTTTATATTGAAAAAGAGACACAAATCAACGAAAAAATTGAAAAGATGAGATTAGAAGCAACTGCAATGTTGCTTTCAGGAGAACCTACAATTATTGTATCTACCGTATCTTGTATCTACTCTTTGGGAAACCCTAAAGATTGGGAAGACTTTACAATCACTGTTAATGTTGGTGATGAAATCAAAAGAGATAATTTTATTAGAAAATTTGTAGATGCACGATACCAAAGAAATGATATTGAACCAGCACCAGGGAATTTTAAAGTATTGGGTGATACTATTAGTGTTATTCCTGCATATTCTGAAGATTTAGTTAAAATTTCCATGTTTGGTGATCAAATAGAAAAAATTACTATCTCAGATCATGTGTCATTGAAAGAAAAAAACAAAGTGTCTCAAATGAAAATTTATCCTGCAAAACACTATCTTATTGCAAAAGATGTTCATAAAAAAGCTGTTAAATCAATTAAAGTAGAATTAAAAAAAAGATTGCCTGAATTAAATGAATTAGAAAAACAAAGACTTGAGATGAGAACAAACTATGATTTAGAGATGATTGAGGAATTGGGATATTGTTCTGGAATTGAAAATTATTCAAGACACTTTGATGGACGAAAAGCTGGGGAAAAAGCATTTTGTTTAATGGATTTTTTCGGCGATGACTATCTTTTGGTGATTGACGAATCTCATGTGACATTACCACAACTTCATGGAATGTACAAAGGTGACCATTCTAGAAAAAATGAATTAATTACATATGGATTTCGATTACCAAGTGCATTTGATAATCGTCCATTAAAATTTGAAGAATTTGAGAAATACCTCAAAAATACCATCTTTGTTTCAGCTACTCCTTCAGAGTATGAGAAAAAAATCTCTTCTCATATTACTGAACAACTTGTTAGGCCTACTGGTTTACTAGATCCTCAAATTGAGGTGAGACCAACAAAACACCAAATGGATGATTTAATTACAGAAATAAAGAAAAGATCAGACAACTCTGAGCGTGTTCTAGTCACAACTTTGACTAAACAAATGGCTGAAGATTTGGCCGAATATCTCTCTAAAAAACAAGTTCGAGTGAGGTATATGCATTCAGAAATAGAAGGATTGCAAAGAACTGAGATTATAAGACAATTACGTTTAGGTGAATTTGATGTCCTTGTTGGAATTAATCTTTTGAGGGAGGGACTTGATATTCCTGAAGTGTCTCTAGTTGCAATTTTGGATGCTGATAAGGAAGGATTTTTGAGAAATTTTACTAGCTTAATTCAAACCTGTGGTCGTGCTGCTCGAAATGTGAATGGTACAGTCATAATGTATGCTGATAACACCACACAATCAATGAAAAATACTATCAATGAAACCCGACGTCGTAGAAAAAAACAGATACAATACAATAAAATTCACAACATTACACCTAAAACAATCATCAAATCTGTTCCAGAACAAACAGTTGCTTTGGATGATTCTAAACTAAAATCTACACATGATCTTACTACGGAAATAATAGATTTGGATGCACAGATGACAAAATATTCTATAGAATTAGATTTTGAACATGCAATTGAATGTAGAGATAAAATAGAAAGAATAAAAAAGGAAATTAAATTTAAAAATGACCGAAAATAAATTAAAAATTCGTGGAGCACGACATCACAATCTAAGGAATCTGGATATTGATATTCCAAAAAATAAACTAGTTGTAATTAGTGGTCTGTCTGGTTCTGGAAAATCCACATTAGCTTTTGATACTATTTATGCTGAGGGTCAGAGACGCTATGTTGAGTCTCTTTCATCATACGCTCGTCAATTTTTAGAGATGATGGATAAACCTGATGTTGATTCCATTGAGGGTCTATCTCCTGCCATTTCAATACAACAAAAAACTACTAGCAAAAATCCACGCTCTACAGTTGGAACCACCACGGAAATTTATGATTACATGCGGTTATTGTTTGCAAGAATTGGAATTCCTTATTGTACAAACTGTGGTCGTAAAGTCTCAACACAGTCTATTGAACGAATATGTGATTCAGTACTCAAAGATTTTTCAGCAAAGAAAATTTTAATTTTAGCTCCAATGGTTCAAAGAAAAAAGGGTACATATGAAAAATTATTTGAACAAATCAAAAAGGATGGTTACTCTAGAATACGCCTAAATGGAGATGTTTTGAGTTTAGATGAAAATGAAATTCCTCCACTTGATAGGCAAAAATGGCACAATATTGAGATTGTAGTTGATAGAATTACAGCTAACAAATCTGAGAGATCTCGACTCTTTGAGGCCATCCAAACTGCAATCAATGCATCTAAAGGAGATGTAATGATCGCATCTGAGAAATCTGAAAAAATCTTTTCACAGAATAATGCTTGTCCTTACTGTGGATTGACTGTTGGTGATTTAGAACCTCGCTCTTTTTCATTTAATTCCCCCTTTGGAATGTGCAAAACCTGCAACGGACTAGGCGTAAAAATGGAGTTTGATGCTGATTTAGTTGTCCCAGATAAAACAAAATCGATTCTTGATGGTGCAATTGTTCCTTGGAGTGGTAGATTTTCTGGATTCAGACGTCAAGCATTAAGAACTGTTGGGAAAAAATTCGGTTTTGACCTGATGACTCCTTTTGATAAAATTAAACCAAAACATCTAGAAATAATTTTACATGGAACAGATGCACTAATTGATTTTACATATCGCTCAAAATCTGGAGATTCCTCTTGGAAATCTACTAATACGTTTGAAGGAGTTTTGGTTAATTTACAGCGTACATTTATGGAAACTGATTCAGAATCAAAAAAAGACTGGCTAAAACAATTCATGAGGAACACTCCTTGTAATACATGTAATGGTAAAAAACTAAAACCTGAATCTCTTGCAGTTAAAATTAACGAAAAGGGAATAATGGATGTATGTGATATGTCCATTGATCACTGTTATGATTTTTTCTCTTCACTAAAATTAACTAAGAATGAACAGTACATTGCACGAGATATTTTAAAAGAAATTAAAGAACGTCTTGAATTTTTAATGAATGTCGGATTAAACTATCTTACACTGAATCGACTCAGCTCCACACTATCTGGTGGTGAATCTCAAAGAATTCGACTGGCAACACAAATTGGTTCTAATTTGACTGGTGTTTTGTATGTTCTTGATGAACCTACAATCGGATTACATCAAAGAGATAATGCACGTCTTATTAAAACACTCAACAAGCTACGAAATTTGGGAAATACAGTCATTGTTGTAGAGCATGACGAAGAAATTATACGAAATTCAGATTGGATAATAGATTTAGGTCCCGGAGCTGGTATACATGGAGGCAATGTGGTTTTTGAAGGAACACTAAATCAAATTCTTAAAGACACAAAGTCTGTGACTGGCAAATATTTAAAAAATAGTTCACTGATCAATCTAAATGATAAAATTCGCAATCATTATGGTTCTTTAATGATAACACAAGCTGCTGAAAATAATCTCAAAGACATTGATGTTGAAATTCCTCTGGGTCTTTTTGTCTCTGTTACTGGTGTTTCTGGGTCTGGCAAATCTACATTGATTAATGATATATTGTTAAAATCATTAGAAAGCCACTTTTACAAATCCAATGTGCGCCCAGGTATGCACAAAAATATTACTGGTTTAGAAAATATTGACAAAGTAATTGCCATAGACCAATCCCCTATTGGTAGAACTCCTCGTTCAAATCCTGCAACTTACATCGGTGCATTTACTCCTATTCGTGAACTTTATTCAAATACTGCATTATCAAAAGAGCGTGGGTACACACCTGGTCAATTTTCATTTAATGTAGCTGTTGGTAGATGTTTTGCATGTGATGGAGATGGTGTAAAGAAAATTGAGATGCAGTTCCTCTCTGATGTGTATGTAAAATGTGATGAATGTAAAGGAAAAAGATACAACACTGAAACATTGTCTGTATTGTATAAAAGAAAAAATATTTCAGATATTTTAGATATGACTGTATATGAGGCATTAAATTTCTTTGAAAATATTCCTGCAATCAAGCGTAAATTACAAACCGTATATGATGTTGGGCTGGGTTATATCAAACTTGGACAATCATCTACCACACTTTCTGGTGGTGAAGCTCAACGTGTAAAACTTGCATCTGAATTATCAAAGAGAGGTACTGGAAAAACATTATACATATTAGATGAACCAACTACGGGTTTGCATTTTGCAGATGTTCAAAAATTATTAGATGTTCTAAATCGTCTAGTGAATTTGGGAAATACCATAGTCGTAATTGAACATAACTTGGATGTTATCAAAAATTCTGATTGGTTAATTGATCTTGGACCTGAAGGTGGGGATGAAGGGGGAAAAGTCGTAGCAGTTGGCACTCCAACAGATATTGCAAAATCTCCTAAAAGTTATACTGGAAAATATTTAAAGAAATTATTAAAGAAATGACTTTTAATATCTCTAAAATTATTGTTCCTACTGATCCTGGAATTTATTTAATGAAAGATTCTGCTGGTGTAATTATCTATATTGGCAAAGCAAAAAATTTAAAAAATAGGGTTAGAACATATTTTAACAAGAACCAAAATTATAAAACACAAAAACTTGTAGAAAATATTTCAGAGATTGAATTCATTTTAACTGATAATGAAAGTGAAGCATTTCTTTTAGAGTCCAACATGATCAAAAAATACCGACCTCGATTTAACATTGAATTAAAAGATCAACAAAGATACACATATCTTAGAATATCTGATGAAAAATTTCCCAGACTACTAGTTTCAAGACGAACTCGTGATGGAAAGTTTTTGGGTAAGGGAAAAACCTTTGGACCTTTCACTAAGGGTAGTTCTAAATTACTTACAATTGGTGCATTAAGAAAAACATTTCAAATTAGAATTTGTAAAACTCTTCCCAACAAAGTCTGTCTAGAATATCATTTAGGAAACTGTGAAGGTCCATGTGAATTCAAAGACGCTCAAGAAAGATATGTTAAACATGTTGCAGCATTACAAGATGTTCTTAAAGGAAAAGATCAGAGTAAAATTTTCATAAAAAATTAGATGAAGAGATGCGCCAAGCTGCCAAAGTTACAGCAATTTGAGCGTGCAAAAGGATATTCGTGATACTTTGATTCGACTTCAAAGTCTTCAAACTAGACAAAAAATGGAATATGTGGAAAATTCTGATGAAGAATATTTTGGTATATGTATTCAAGAACAATCTGCTATGTGATGAGTTTTAGAATGATAAATGGCGTGATTAGAGATAGTGACAAGTTCTTTTTTGATCTAGTTGGGGATAACTCTTTTTCAAATTTTTTGTACCAGTATTACTCTACACACAAAGTCCCAAATTTGTTCTAGTCAGTGAGTTGCCTGAAAATCAAAATTACTAGAATCTTTACTTTCTGAACAATCTGGCTTTAATGTTCAAATTTTATCTCCTAGAAAAGGTAAGAAAAAAGACATTATTAATCTAATTTTGAAAAATATTAAATTGATTCATTCAAAAGGCGGTGATCCGGGGCTAGTTGAATTAAAAGAAATTCTAAATTTACCTGCTATTCCAAATGTCATTGAATGCTTTGATATTTCTAATCATGGTAAAGATTTTGCCGTCGGTTCCATGTCTAGATTTGTTGGTGGCATTCCAAACAAATCTGGATATCGAAAATTTAAAATAAAAACAATATCTGGGCAAGATGATTTTGCTATGATTGGCGAGATTGTCAAGAGGCGGTACTATAAATTATTGGAAGAAAATTCTAAACTCCCAGATTTAATTTTAATTGATGTGGTAAAGGTCAACTCGGTTCTGCAATGAAATCTTTAGAATCTCTTGGTTTGAATTTACCATGTATCTCTTTGGCAAAAGAAAACGAACAAGTCTATCTACCTAAAAAAAGTAATCCAGTTATTATTCCAAAATACAAATCATCTTTGAAAATATTACAGTATGCTAGAGATGAAACTCATAGATTTGGTGTAGCGTATAATAGAATCATAAGAAAAATCAAATAAAATAAGAAAAAAGGAAAAATTTTAGCTAGTTTACTAAAACATTGCCTTCCATCCAAGGATGAACTAGGCAAAAGTAATCATAACTGCCTGCGTCATCAAGGTGAATTCAAAAGATGCACCTGCCAAAACTAGACTGCTATCAAATACACCTGATGGGCCATCAGCTAGACTACCGCCGGTTACTGGTGTGTGCTGCGGTGTCTTCATTTATCCAGTCTACTGTATCTCCAGCGTTGATTGTAATCTCTTCTGGTAAGAAGCATGAATCATCTTCTTCACATCCTGGAACTGAAGTTCCTGCTGGGATATCAACTGTGTGTGTTGTTGATTCTTTTGCTTGTTCATCTACTGCCATGTTTTCTTTAGGAGTATCAGAGACATTGGATTCTGGATTATCATCTAGTTCCATTGGTTTATCCATTGCTAGTTCTTTTAGTTCTGTAGCTTCTTTATCCATCATATCATCTCCAGATTTTACTTTATCAGCAATATCTGCACCAAACTGTGTTTCGTTTGATTCTGGTTTTACAATATCTGTTGAACCAGTTGGAGCTTATATTTGATGGAGCATTGTCTGCAGCAATTCCTGCCATTGCAATACCCGCACCTACTAGTGCGATTGCAATTGAGAAATACTATAGCTGCTTTGTCTATACTTGCCATAATTGATCCATACCTGATACATGGTAAATAAATCTAATCCTTCTTGGGTTCTGTCAGTTATCGGGGCGTAGAACAAAATTTTTTCATGTTAATTGTTGGGGCTTTTTGAGATTCTGTTGGGTTGTAGGGGGGGGGACTATAATAGGTTTTGAGACATGAAATATGGATATTATTACGATACAGAAAAACCCATGACATTTTTCAATCTTTAAAAGATCGTGTTTTCATGCTTTGGGTCTTGCCAACCTAACAGAACCATCTCAAATGGGTATAACCGCTGTCTTTAATTGAGGAATTTTCCTATTTTTTTATATATTTTAATAAATTAAAAATCAACTAAAATGACGAATAAAAAATTATAATTTCAATAACAATCATCGTTTTAATTTTATTAATTGCAATGATTAGTCATTCCAGCATATTTGTATCGTCAATCAGATGATCTTCTTACAATCAACTACGTTTGTACAACAGGGTTAAAACCAAATGCTTTTTCATCTTGGAAAGTATATGATAATGGGACGACCCATACTATTGATATGGATTCATGTGTCTGGATAAAAAATATCAATGTTAACCTGATTATAATGGAACTTTGATATGGTAAACTTGTGTTTTGAATGAGGATGATCCACTTATTCTTGCCTTTAATTTATCCCTGATTTATCTGCTGGTGGGTCATTATCCAAACTAGAATGCATCTCAAATAATTAATCATGTCATTCTATTTTTTAATTTAAGAAATTTTTATACTATGGTTACATAGACCATCAAAATTTTACCCATTTGTAGATCAGAATTAACAAATGATCAATCCGAATTACGTTTAGATGCACATGAGTGGAAAATATACGTACATGATCAGAGACAACTTTTCCCGTTGCAGAAGATACATGTTCCATTGTTTTCACACCCCAAGTTAAATCATACATTTACCACACATCACATTACCTTAGACAACATGAATCAAAAAGATATGAATCGTTTGTTGAATAGCTAGAATCAACAACAAAAGTTGTATCGGAGATTAATCTGAATAGTATTCACATTTTACTATACTGCAAAAAGCAGCAAGCAGAGTAACGCACTAGGTTTTGGAGTATGATTCATTTTTTTATGTTGTTTGGTTTCCTTTTTTCTTTCCTCACACAGCTAACAAAAGTAGAAACCTCAGAATTATAAAAAGAATGCTGTGTTGTTGAGTAATTTGATTTTATTTTATTTTATTTTTGTAAATCTTTGATCAAACTCTGAGATGGAGTCGGTAGAACTTGCACAAAAAATAGTTTTAGATTATTTGACAAGACATGGATTCAACTAATTTTTGAAATAATTCTAAAGCAATGAGAATAACAGTAAACTTTGAGGGTCTCAAATACTGGGAAGACAAACGTAACATCTCTGATGGTAAAATTTGTCTAATCCATTTTTTCTGTCATATTTGCAAAAAACTAATGATGTGTATCTACAATTATCCAAGTTCTGCTTGGTAGAAGGCACAAATCACACTCTAAAAATTTCATAAATGATAGACAAAATTTGAAAAATCCAATCATTAGATCGGTTTTTGTGATGTAGAGTATGATTTTTATGAATAATTTATAGAATAATTATATTAAATTTTCAAATCTGTTAAAATAATTATAAAAATGACACTATTGTGGATGATTAGTCCACTAGGCTTAAATAGCAATCTCAGTGAAAAATGTCATTAACATGAATAACGAAATAGGACGAAAATAACTAGTCTTACACTAATGACAATTATGTTAGCAGGCGGTATGACTTTTGCAGCACCAGGAATGGTGCCAGAAGCACATGCAGCTAATGCTAACCTATTTGTCTCCGCAGAAAACTCACAGTTTAATGACTACATGTCAGGTCCTCAAGTAATTGAGGTAATTGTAATCAATTCTGATATCAATGATACAAACGAATCAAAAGGTGAGCCAACAGTTACAATAAATGGTAATGAGCTTAGAATGGTTCAAGCCGTAGATGGTAACTGGTATGGATACTTTGCAGACAGAACTCATGCCATATTGGCAGATTCAACAACAACTGTTGCAGGATCTGGCTTAGACTTTGGTACATTTTGTGATGCAGAGACCACCGATCTTGGTACTGCTCCTTCTATAGTTACTGTAACAGAAACCGTAGGCATTGCAATACCAACAACAGGTGGTGCAAATGCAGCTATTGGATTTGATAGTGATGGCAAAATCACTATTGACTGTGATACTATAACTATTGGAACCGATGATATCCAAAATGTTCTTCGTGAAGAAAAGGATATCAATTCATTCCCATCAGCAACTGAAGCAGGACAAATTGGAATCAATCCAAACTTTTGGCCTTTCATCCAACTCTACAATCTATCAGTCGGTGGCAATGTTAACATTGAGTACAACCCAGGTAGTGGTCTTCAATCAACATCACTTACCTTTGATACTACTGAATCATTTGCAAGCGTTGAGTTAGATAGAGCAACGTATCCACTAAATGCTCAAGTACATGTAACAATCACTGACTTGTGGCTAAACATTGATCCAACTGATGAAGATTCTTGGACATTGGTACAAATGTGGAAGACACAACAACTCGTGGTCCACATTATCAAGTATTTGATGAGAATGGAGAGCATGTAGGTCATCCGATTAACCTTCGTGATGTCTCACGTGCTCTATCATGTGAAACCAATTGTGATTTGCTAATTGATGTCAATGCTCAAAATGTAGGCGCAAATGTTCTTACACTTCAGGATAATGACGATTCAGCAATCATGCCAATGGAGAATAATAATGCAGCACGATTCTTTGTACCAGTTTTACCAGGTAGTATTACGGACTCTGCTGGTGTTGCCATAACTGAGGTATTAACAGCAGGTTCTGTACCTGTAACTATAACTGAGCAAGGTCCAAAGACCGGTATATTTGGTACATATGATGAATCAGATGTATCAGTGTTAAAGATTACAAACGATGCAGCAAGGAATACCTCTGCTACCTTAACATACAATGAAGATGGTCATACAATCCAAGCCGGATTTAGCTCTGCAACAATTGACATTCAACCAACCGATGATGTATGGAACTCTGGTGAAGAGATTCCTATAGTTATCATTGATGGTGATGCCAACAACAACAGCAGAGCAGATGAAGACTTGGACTTGTTTAATCCAGACGTATCACTAATTCCTACCTTCCAAACAGGAAACCCATTTACTTTGGGTAGTGGTGTTGATGATGATCGATTGTTAAATGCTACAGCTACGGTTGTTGTTGATAATATTCTGGCTAATGATAATGTAGGTGATATTACGCCTGTGTTAGAATTACTCGCCGGCAACACAGTTCATACTGAGAGGAGAGGAGATGCTTCAAAAGTTGAGCTTTTCAGTGAAAGAGCTATAATCCAGGGCTTTGGCGTTTCTAGCGGTACAACTACACAAATCAGTGGTATTGCTATTGATTTGAACCAAACACTAGAAGATCTTCAAGGTACCATTAATGACAACAGAAATCCAGCCTTACTGGTTTCAATCTGTTTAATTATGATATCAGAAGTTTAAGTTCCGAGGCAGGTACTGTAAATATCTATTTGTTAAATTCAACTGATAGCATTTTCGGCATTCCCGATTCATCGGGTTTACAAGGATTCAATGATGGTGTTCGTGGAATAAAGCTCGTCGATGATGGTGATGCACAGGGCTATGTCTCAATTAATGGTACTGTCAGTAACGTACTGTTTGATATTCCAAATCCAGCTGATCGACAAATTGGATTGTTATTCCAATTCGAAGAGATAGATATAGTCCGAGACGATAGATACCCAATAGTTGCAGACTTCTTCTCATTCGGATTTGAAAATGATGGTCGAGTAGGCGGTGAAAGAATCGCAAACCAAATCATCAGAATTGAAGCTGAAGAAACAGGTGACAATACAAGTACCTTTGCTGGTACCTTGGAATACACCATGATAATCAGCTAAACATCAACGACCTCGACACATACCTAGGTCTTTCAACAATTGCAGATGATCCAACCTTTGTCGTAATTGAAGATTTGACAGATGAGGACTCTATTAGAGTCACTTATCTTGATTTAGGTGAAGATGGCGTTTCAACACAAATTTCTGATCAGGAGGAAGCTCCAAGCCACGCTGGTGTAGCATCATTTGATAGCGACACATACAAGAATGCTGATACTGTAATAATTACAGTTGATGATTTGGATCTTAATGTAGACTCTGATTTGACAGATATCTATACAGTAGTCACAATTCCAGGTGATCAAAACCGTGACGTTGTTGGTAGCGCAAATGTTACAAATGGCGGCACCTCCATTGCATTAAGTAATGGTGATCAACTTGGTAGACTATTAGAGGTCACATTTGATGATCAAATTGGACTGAAAACAATGTTATCCTGAAACTGAATGTAGACTGAATAATGGTGTTGACGCAGGTCTTGGTGATACCGGATTTACTCTGGCTGAAACCACAAAGGATTCTGGTCGATTCACTGGTAGCTTCCAAATTCCAGCACAATGGTGTAGAGATGGTGAAGTTACAGCTGAAACTGCAACAGGTCTTGATATTGAAATCAATTACTTTGACTTTAGAGACGCTAGTGGTGAAATCAATGAAGTAGGAGACAGTGCAGGCGTTAGCGCAAACACTGGTTCTGTCAGTCTTGACAGAACAGTTATCCTGTTCCATTTGGTGTAACCGCTGACTTTGGAGGTCCAGGTAATTCATCTACTCCAACAGATAGAACAATTGAACGTTCACTATTCCCAATTCATCAATCCGGCATTGTCGGAGATAATTTGAATGATGGCGAATACTTGAACGCAGGTGATCTATCAATACACGTTAGAGTTAATGATCCAGACTTTGATATTTCTGGATCAGGTGAAGATGTAATCAATGCAAACGGTGCTGCTATAGGCGACTTTGACCCAGTCGGCCCAGTCAAGATCTCTGTTCTCAGAGGTTCTAACTCAGTCGTATTGGGTTATGCAGGTGGTCCTAGTATAGAGTCTGGTCTCATTGATGTTGGTGATGATCGTACAAGTAATCTAGCAGATAATTCAACACCACCAACAACAGTTAGATCATTTGGACCAATATCTGAAATCTCACCAAGTGCAGGAATATTTGAAGCTGACAATTGTAAGATATACCGACGGTCCATCAAGTAATTTATGCCCAGATACAACAGTATTTACGGCAACTGATGGTACTTCAAATGTTGCTGAGCTTAACAGATTTGACGCCGTAACACCTTCCGGAGAAAATTATTGTATCCTACAAGGAGATATTCTCCAAGTAGAATACACTGATCCGGCAGATGCATCTGGTGATATCAACACTGTAACTGATTCAGCTACATTTGATCTTAGAAACGGTGTATTGCAATCTGACAAATCCGTATACATTATTGGATCTGATATGATCTTAACCCTCATTGAGCCAGACTTGGATTTGGACAATGACCAGGCTGAGACATATGACTTGGACTTGATCGAATGGGATTCTGACGCTGCTACTGTCACCATGGGTGATGCAGACGGCGAACAAGCATCTTTTGACCCAAGACCACTCAACTTCAGAGAGACAGGAGACAGCACTGGTATATTCCAGCTTGTTGTTGAAATCCCTGAAGCATTAGATAATGATCTCCTCGAAAGAGGTGAAGAAATTGTCTTAGAGTATACTGACTGGGGTCCATCCGGATCTGATTATGTAGGAGATGAAGATGAAGATGTCAACTTGACAATATTCACTTCCAACTTTGGAGCAACTGTGTCACTTGATCAAAAGGTCTATTCTTGGACTGATAAAGTCTACATTACCATTGTCGCACCAGATCACAACTTTGACAGCGACCTAGTCGACGAGATCGGAAACTCTAATGATGACCCAATAAAGGTCGCTACTAGAGATTTGATATCGACGAATACAAGCTTGTCGAAACTGGTACAGACACAGGCATCTTTACTGGTGAGGTTATACTTACCGGATTTTTACACGATGCTGATGGTGATGGAACAGACGATCCTAACCCAAGAACCTCAGATTCTGGCTCTGGCCCAACTAATGGATTCCTACAATCTGATGAAGATGACGGACTATCTGTCTCCTTTGAATTCTCAGAGGATGAAACTGTAGTCGGTTCATCATTGATTAGATGGAATGTAGGTGAGATCCAGTGGTTAGAGGCAAGCTATCCAGCAAGCGGACAAGGCATTGTAAGAATAATTGATTCAGATCTGAATATAGATCCAGAAGCAGTCGACAACTTTGATGTTGATGTGTGGTCTGACTCAGACGGCGGAGGTATTGACCTTACTGTAACTGAGACTAATGAGGCAACCGGAATTTACGAAGGTACTGTACATTTCACAGTTACTGACGAATCATCTGGTCACAGACTCAGAGTCTCAGAAGGTGACACAGTCACTGCAGAATATGAGGATCATACACTACCAGATCCGTACTCAACAGCAGATGAGCTTGATGTTACTGCCACTACACTAATTGGCACTATTGTACCACCTCTTGAAAGAGCACCAGGTCTCTAACTTGAGAACAGTTGATTCATTTGGCGGCAGTATAGATACTGTCTCCATTGACCAACAGGTACAAATCAGTGCTGACTTGATAAATGGTCAGGACAAACAGCAGCTATTTGCATATTTGATACAGGTTCAAGATAGTAACGGCGTCACAGTGTCTTTGGCATGGATTCTAGGTGAACTAGAACCAGGTCAATCACTTAGCCCAGCAGTTTCATGGATTCCAACTGATGCAGGAACTTATACAGCAACTGCATTTGTATGGGAATCTATTGAAAACCCAACGGCTCTGTCACCACCACTCGAAATAACTGTAAGCGTAAACTAGTTCGAATTTTTTTCAATCTATCTTAACGTAAGTTATGCATGACTATTCTGTAATCTAGGATAGAGAAAAGATAGGTCTCAAATATTCCATTTGGATTTTGCATCATTACATTCAAATGAACCTGAAAAATCAAGAGCTGGATTGTCTGTACTAGTATATTTATTTGAACACTGAGGTCTTTGAAAAATGATTTTACCTAAGCAAGCATATTAAATTATCAAACTCTATGCTTAATGTTGGCGTAGTACTGTTAAAACAAATAGATAACACACAAACTATTACAATGTTATGGACTGATTCTAAAATTAAATCCAAAGTTATTTTCTTTGAAAGATTTACACTGGGACTAGATTTTTTGTTTATGCTAGGTCTGATTGATTATGATAAAGGAATAATCAGGAAAACAAAAACATGATTCATTCAATTGATTCAGATCACACAAAATTAAAAAATTGAGTTTCATCAAGCTTCAATGTAGTTTTGACAGAGAGAATTAAAAAAGCATCACAAAAATATTCTAGAAATGGTGGTCTTGGAAAGAGCACCACCCTGATTAACATAATTCATTTTTGTTTAGGCGGAGAACCAAAAGATGTACTAACTGATCCAAAATTAAAAGAATCTACATTTACACTTGACCTTGAACTAGCAGAAAAAAGATACAAAATCAGCAAAAGTGCAGGAAACAAAAGTAAAATTTTCATAGATGGTGATGATCTTGATGAAGATTTTGATTTACAGAAATATGTCATAAGAACTCTAACTGATGCCACAGATGATGGTGGCATTTTAGGAATTAGAGTTTAGTCTTTTAATCAAAATATTAAAATCATAATTTGTATCTTGACTTGACAAAACTGTAAAACAGTTTCTGCCAAAGTTTAACTGTATTATAAAACCCTGTCAATGTTGTTTTTTAAAAATACTGTATATGATGCAAGGAGTATAACAAAAGATATGCTACACGGAAAACATCTCATGATATCTTTGGTCAAGACGGCATACGTATCAAACTAGGTTTTGTAAACCATCATGCCCAAGTCTCGTTTAATTGTCAATCAAAAAGTGGTCTTTTGTTAATATATTTTGAATTCTTCATTTATGATCAAAGATTAAAAGGTGTACGTATGCTTGAATCTCACGCTTTCTTCTCAAAATGGTAGATGAACTAGTCGAATTCTCAGAATATGACCCAGAATTAGCAGACGGAATCAGGTGGCTTGATGATCAAGCTCACAAAAAAGGTATAACGTTTTACGATATGGTTTTTGAAGTGTTATACAAACATGATGTAAACTCTAAAGCTAAAGATTGGCTAAATACAAGAAATTAAATTATTTTCTCAAATCAAGTGTTTTGTATTCACAGCCTTCTGGTCCACAATACTTTCCAACGTAAACTGCTTTAGGTCTGTATAATGCCGGTTTTGGTGCAGCTTCTGCAAATTTTTCCTCAATAATATGAGCTGCCCATCCGACAACTCGTGCAATTGCAAAGATTGGTGTATTAAGATCTAATGGAATTTTTAACATGTAATACAGTGATGCGCTGTACAAATCTACATTTGGATAAATTTCTTTATTTTTTTGCAATTTTATTTCTGAAATGGTTACAGTTTCAACTTTTTCTGTTATATCAAACCATGGTTCTCTAGTTTTCTCAGCAAGTTTTCTTGATAGTTCTTTTAGTACTTGTGCCCTAGGATCATATGTCTTGTACACTGCATGTGCCCATTCCCATAATTTTTTCACCCTTGCTCATTGCTGTTTTTATCCATTCTTCTGTTTTTTCTATACTACCAATATCTAACAGCATTTTCATGACTTCGGTATTTGCTCCTCCATGTAGTTCTCCGCTAAGCGCACCTATTGCAGCACTTGATGCTGAATACATGTGTGCTCTAGTTGATGCTACTTGTCTTGCTGTAAATGTTGAGGCGTTAAATGTATGATCTGCATGAAGAATTAAACATACATCGAAGATTCTTTCCACTTCTGGGTCTGGTTTTTCTCCTGACATCATGTATAGAAAATTTGCAGCATGACTTAGTGATGAATCAGGATTCACAATCTCCAATCCGTTTCTAATTCTTTGCCAACTAGCAACAATTGTGGGAACTTTTGCAATGAGGTTTATTGCTTTGTCATAACTTGCTTCTTTACTGGAAAATTCTTCATCATAATACCCTGCCAATGCAGATACAAAAGCCTGAAGCATATCCATGGGGTCTGCATCTTTTCTCCAGTTTGCCATGTTTTTCTGCATTTGTTTAGGGATGAATCTCGCATCAATGAGTTTTGTATTGAATTCATCTAACTGTTGTTTATTTGGTAAATTATCATACAGTAACAGATATGCTGTCTCTTCAAATGTTGAATTTTTTGTAAGATCAAATATGTCAAACCCACGATAAATGAGCTTGCCCTTCCCCCCATCTATGTTTGAAATTTTAGTATCTGCAACTTCAATTCCGCGTAGACCAATATTCTTCGTCTCCATATTGAGCCTATCAAAAAATCTTTTATTATATTTTCTCCAAAATCATGTCTATGAAGTTTAGTAATTAGTCTAATATGGCAACTTTTGGTGATAAATGAGAATTTTGAGTCAAAAATTATTGTCTCCTAAAGAACGAGAAGATTTGAAAAAATTAGATGACTTGGTACTGTATGCATCCTCTGAAGAACTTGCAAAAATTCAAGCAATAGATAACCAAACTCAAATGGATGGATTGTCACTATATGATGTCTATCTTGATTCAAGCTCATTGGTAAACCCAAATATCAAAAAACCTTTTAGAAAATCTTAATTTTACATTCTTCATTTAAATGAGGGTTTGTGATTTTTGAATCTATATTGGTCTCCTCCTCTAAAACTAAAAAAACACCAGCTAAAAAAGTAACTAAAAAAACAACACCAGCTAAAAAAGTAACTAAAAAAACACCAGCTAAAAAAGTAACTAAAAAAACAACGACAGCTAAAAAAACAACAACAGCTAAAAAAACAACAACATCAAAACGTATCAAAACTATCTGCATTTCTCATAAAGAAGACTGTGATGGCATTAGTTCTGCTGCTCTTATCCGTCAAGCCTTTGGTGGGGATGCAATACTAGTTGATTATCCCGGTCAAATGGATGCATTAAACCAAGTTGTCTTGGATGAAAAATTAAAATCATTATTCATTTGTGATTTGGGCTTGAGTAAAAAAACACAAGATGAATTTATTGACATTTTAAAGAAATTAAGAAAAAATAAGGTCTCTGTCACTTACATTGATCATCATGATATAGATCCCAGTGTTGTAAAATCTTTGGAAAAAATCAAAGTCAAAGTTATTCACGATATTAACGAATGTACCACTGTCCAAGTTTACAATGCATACAAATCTAAATTAAATGATCATGCTTCATTTGTTGCAACATGTGCTGCTATTACTGATTATATGGAAGATAGACCAATTGGTTCTAAACTACTTCAAATCTATGACAGACAGTTTGCTTTGATTAGTGCAACTGTAATGACATACAATATAGTTGGACGCCAAAAAGAACCTGATTATTTACAGTACCTAGTTGAAGAATTAGCAGAATCTAAATTCCCACATGATATACCAAATGCTTTTGAATTTGCCCAAATTCAAGTAGAAAAACTCTCTCAAATGATTGCCAAAGTAAAGAAAGGAATGAAAACAATGAAAAATCTCGGATACATGGAAATTTTAGATGCTGGTGCTAGTGGTGCAGTTAATTTTGTCATGGGATTATCTGGAAAAGATGTTGGTGTTGCATACAAAGAACGTGTAGACCATGGAATTTATGCAGTTTCAGTTAGAGGTTCAAAGAACTGCACTGTTCACTTGGGTAAAATTGTTAATCTCTTAGCAACTAGTCTTGGAGGTTCTGGTGGTGGACATGATAAAGCATGTGGTGCAGTTGTTCCAAAACCAAAAATAAAACAATTCATTACAGAATTAAATAAAAAAATAAAATAATCACTGTAAAAATCTAGGAATTCTTTTTATCATGTGTGAGATTGATACTCTTCCTGGACCTGTTACAATAATTACAAGTACTGCTGCCAACATTACTAGATCCCACTCCCATCCTCCTTGAGAAACAAAAAATCCTTTCTCCCATCTGATGTGAAATATTGCACCAAGTAAAATTACTGCAAATACTGTTCCTGTGACTCTAGTTAGTACGCCTACAACTAACATGATGCCCCCAATGAATTCTGCTAATGCAATTGGCAGCTGCATTTCTGGAGGAATTCCAATACTAATCAACCATTCTTGCCAGGCAGGATCAAATTTTTTTAAACTGTGTACTATGAATATAACTCCAATTGATGCTCTAATCCCCCAATGTGTAATATCGTGTAGTGCACTCTCCTTGATGTTTGGAATCTGTACTCATGATTGAAAAACTTTAAAAATCATTAAAAGTGTTTATCTAGATCAAAACAAAATTAGAGTAATTTTTTAATAATTCATAAACTAAAATTATTTAAAATTGTATCTAAAGTTTATTGCAATAATTGGCTGTATTGTAATTGTAGTGTTGAGTATATCTTTCTTAAATGACTATGAATTTTCTAAACCAGAGCCAGTTTTATCATCAGATGTGTCATCTTTTGAGTTGATCATTATGGAAACTGATGGTATCAAACATAGTATTCCACTTGATAAAATAAGAGACGGAGGGCCACCCAAAGATGGCATTCCATCCATTGATAATCCTAAATTTGCCAAAATTCAGGATTCTAGTTTTATCTCTGATGATGATACTGTGATTGGTTTGGAAATTAATGGTGAAGTCAAGGCGTATCCTATCTTCATTTTAGTATGGCATGAGATTGTTAATGATACAGTTGGAGGTATTCCTGTATCTGTCACATATTGTCCGCTTTGTTATACCAATCAAGTCTTTGAGCGAATCATTGATGGTCAAATAGTAGAGTTTGGTACGTCTGGAAAATTGTACAACAGTAATCTGCTAATGTATGATAGGTATACTGAATCCTATTGGAGTCAAGCCCTTGGAACAGCAGTTAAAGGCAAACTAACTGGATATGAATTAAATTTAATTCCATTTGATGTAATAACTTGGGGTGACTGGAAAAAACTTTATCCTGAAACCAAAGTTCTAACTACTGATACAGGGTACATTAGATCTTATGCAACGGATCCGTATGGAGATTATTACACAGAGCCGGGAATAATGTTTCCTGTAGAGTATAGCGATGATAGATTACTCCCTAAAGAAATAATTATTGGATTTAGTCAAGACAATCTCTACAAAGCTTACAAACAAAATGACATTGAATCAAATGTGATAATCAATGATTCTATTGGTGAGACTCCTTTGATGTTAATCTCATTATTCTCTGAAAATTCTCGTGCTTTTGTAAGAATAGTTGATGATGATAATGTTTTAGATTTTGTTTATGAGAATGGAAAAATTCTTGATTCTCAAACTAATTCTGAATGGAATTATGACGGATTATCAATCTCTGGTAAATATATAGGAGAACAGTTACAACGAATGCCAATTGAACCCGGATTCTGGTTTGAGTGGGTTGCATTTCATCCTCAAACCCTAGTGTATGGTGTTCTTTGATGAAGCAGCCAATTTTAAAATCCTTTCTTGCAGGAGTCATAACTCTAGTTGTTTATCTTTTAATAGTTGTAATTACAACTCCTGCATTAGAACCTCTATCTGCAATTAGTGCTGCATTTCAATTAAATTCTATTGTAATTATTGGGATGGGAATTGGAATTGGATTGCAGGTATTTTTTTCTGAAAAAAGTAAACTGTTAGGATGCAAGCTTTTAGTAAAGAAAAAAGCATTTGGAGCAAGTACTGCAAGTACTACTGCTACATCATTTTTTTCATTCTTTTCTTTGATACCTTTAGGTTGTTGTGGTTGGTGGCTCTATGCTTTGTCTTTACTTCCAAGTGTTGTTGGAACTGGTGTGTCTGCTGTCCTTATCGAATATAGTCAAGTTTTAGCTTATGCCGGATTGGGAATTATTTTTGGGTTTGTAGGACTAACTGCTTACAAATTAAAACGTGAAGAAAAACTGCAAAAAACAATTTAATTTATTTTCCATGATGATGAGAATTTTATTTTTAACACATCCTAAACTGATCATTTTGTAATATTTGTTGATAATATGAATCGACAATAGCAACACAGACATGTTTTCATGTCTCATAAAGAAACCTCAGATGTATAATGAGAGTTCCAATTGATGAAATTCAATGTACCATAAATAAGATATTAATGCAGTCACCATCTGGAAAACCAGCTTGTTTGAGTGAAAGCACATTCAGATAAACTAGCTGATAGATGTTACACCCTAGTTCAAATTATCAAAGTTTCACCTACAAACAACACAAAAGATATTGTTAATGACCCATTAGATGATTCGGGATATTAGAGAATACAAAAGGTATGATTCAAACAACCACATCTAAAACAAATCAAACAGATAGTACGCAACAACAACAGTGTGAAGACTATCCAAGCTCTTTGAGTTTGGGCCTAGTTGGTGATGGCAAATTTGAAGGAGAACTTTGTGGATATAATCAAAATGTCCATCTTTGACAACCAGTGTTTTCCATACAAGTGGTATTTCCCACCGGAACACTACATTTACTAAAGCCGATCTTGTAGGTAAAGGCAATCTTGATGATAGAATTTCAATACCTTCTCAAGTGAGTGGCACAAGCACTCAAAGAGCAGCAGCCGGTCCCCACCCCCTCATTGATTATAGAAAATGCCTTTCATCATATGTTGCACCTAATACTATTTGAAATGAGTTGACATTGTACAACCTAAAGACAGTGGGTGAGTGGAAAAGAGGGACAAGGACAAATAAAGTTTTCATACATTCCAAAGGACTGTTATATCTGAGGAGATCATAAATGATGTATATTTTGATCTTAATTTTTATAAAGTAAAAGTAATGATGAATGATAAACCAACATCATTTATGTATACATAGAAAGAAAAAGCCAAGGTAACACGTGGTGGTACTTTTACTGATATTGTTATCAAATACAATGGGGCAGACAGACAAAGTACGTATATGGTGCAAGATCAGATCCTGTAAAGAAGGTGTTCGTTACTAGTATTATATTCACATTTTATCTTGGTGGTTCTGCCTTGAGTATGGAAGAACATGAGAATATGGTATTGAATTATTTGAGAGATATTCTAGCTGATGAAACTAATTATTTTATTATCAATTGTTATCTTTTTAGGGTTAGTTGAGTAAAGTTAAAGCTGTGTGTAATGATGGAAACTGTAGAGATGGCAGGATATTTTATTGCTGTTCCAAATTATACATGGTCTCATACTAACATATCGGGAATAAGAGTATAATTCAAGATTTCCTAACACAATGTAATTTTAATATGAATTCTCACAATTAGTAAGAACGTAGTTTAGATTATAAAATCAATAATGAAGAATATACCAATTTAATTAAAAAATCCATATTGCCCATTCTTGAATGGTTGATGTTACTTTTGCCCATACAACAACATGCAAGATAAAGAGAATACCTAAGAGAGATTTTAAACTATTCAAACATTCTATGAAAATTGAAGAGAAATGTAAACACTTTACAACACTGCACTTGGTGTCTCAAATGTATATTCATTTGAAAGATTGATAAAATGATAAAACAGACAAAAAAGTGCCAATGGCCAAAGTCGATAATCCTGTGGCAGCAGATTATGATCTGGTATTTTTTAGGCACGAAATATCAAATTTTGATAAATGAAAATCACGAAAACCTGCGACTAATAGTTTATTTATCAACTCAAATCTGTTAGAATCATGGCAATAGAAAAGTGGCTTGCAGTGACTAGTGTTGGATTATTTGCAATGTTTGCCGGCGAGATGATTTCAATTTATAATTTCATGACCAATGTTCCAGATGCTATAGCATCTTCAATAATATTTGATGCCGATCCGAAAATATTTCAGTTCATCTCTATTGGCGTTGCCCCTGCTGGAATTCTAGCTGCTGTTCCTTTTATCATGACAAAACGTTATGGTTCAAAACCTATTGGCATCTTGATAGTGATAGGAGGGGTGATCATGCTGTTAGGTATGATTGTATCTTATTCTTTAATTGATAAAATTGATGATGTATATATTACAAATGTTGTAACATACTCTCCCTTGCTGTTTGCTGTACTATCTATTCCTGTAATTGCAGTAGGTGCGTATTTGACAAAAGAAAAAAAGAGACGTCCAAAGAAAGAATTTTTCTAATTGTCTAATCGTAATTCACTAGCTACTTGTTTAAAGCCCAATTTTATATAAAACGGTCTCACATCATCTGTGCAGTCTAAAATTGTCTTGTAACAACCTCGTTTTTTTGAAACTTTGATAAGGTACATCATAATTTCCTTGCCTATTTGTTGACCTTGACACTCTTTATTGACTACCACATCTTCAATGTGTCCTACCAATCCCCCGTCATGAATAAACTTTGATTCTATGAGCAGTGTTGCAGACCCTACAATCTTTCCATCTAATTCTGCCACAGCTATAATGTGATCAGGATTTGCATTGATTTTTTCAAAAATCTTTTTTGCTTTGGACTCTTTAATAGTACTTGTCTGTTTTAACGAATCAAGTGATTTTAGAAACCCATTCCAAATGTCTTCTTCTTTTAATTCTCTTATTGTCATCTCGTTGATCTCTTTGCTAATTTTTGGATGTGTTCCTGACATGCTTTTTTGTATGATTCTTTGTTACCAATATCGATAAATCCTTTCTTTGTAATGAAACTGTTAATCCACATTTTATTACTCATGGCTTTTTTAATTACCTTATCCATTTCATAAGGTTTGTTTTTTGGGATTAGACTAAACACTTTTGGTTCCATTATGTAACAACCCATGTTTACATTTGCCTTTACTTCTGGTTTTTCATTCCAACTTAGGACTTTGCCTGTTTTTGAAGTGTCAATTACTCCGTATTTTAAATTAGTTCTATATTCGTTTAGACTCATAGTAACAAGTGCCTTTTTGGCTTTGTGTTGTTTTATCATACCTCTAAGATTAAAGTCAAATATAGAGTCTCCATACATGCAAACAAACGTATCATCAATGAATTCTTCTGCTGTTTTTAGTTGACCAGCAGTGGCTAATGTCTTATTTGAAACAGCATATTCTATACTGACCCCGAATTTTTCCCCGCCCTCAAAGTAATCCTCTATAGTCTTTCTAAGGTGGCTTACGCATAACACAATTGATTTTATGCTGTTTTTTTTATTCCATTCTATGAGGTGTTCTAAAATTGGTTTTTTACCCACTAGCAACATCGATTTGGGTGTTTTTTTTGTCAATGGGAGTAATCTTGTGCCTAGTCCCCCTGCTAAAATAACTGTCTTCACAAATCTTATTTGAGATATGACTATTTATGTTCGAGGCTGATTTTAAAGCAGAGTTTCATTTTATTGATTCTGATATTTTCTTTAAAACATTTTTTGGTGTATCTCCAAAAAATATGATCATGGGCTCTTTTCCAAAATCACCTTTGTGAAAAATTACATCTGGTGGGGCATTCAATTTTTTTATTGCACTTTTAATTCCCCATGTTATAGTTGATCCCTTTTTTTTAACATTTTTTGGTTCTTGTGTTCTCTCATAGCTAGATACTGATAATTTCAATTTTTTAATCTTGGAAATTGTTGAATCATGATACCTCAAATTTATCGCAGAATTAATTTCTGGAAATTTTTCATTTACTACAAGTAATGCTGCTGCAACATGTTTTGATCCCCCATATGTTAGATTGCCTGCCACAACTAATTTTTTGCCTGCTTTTACTATTCTTCCAGAAATTCCTAGGATGTCTTTTGTTGATCTTGGATTTTCTTTGGAAAACACAAAATTTGTTTGACATTCTGGGATGTTCTTATAGATATTTTTGATTTTTACAAATTTGTTGATTGCCTGTGATAATTCTAAATTGATCCTATCGTAATTTTGTATGTTTGTAACTGCAACTCCCTTTCCAATCTTTCTTGAATTCTTTATAGAGTTGTAAGTGAATTCTTTTGAAAATTTTACTGATTGGCGTACAGTTTTGTTCTTTGTAATGGCAAATATCATGGCTGCTGAATAATTACATCCACTACCATGATTTGTAATTGCAATTTTGTCCCCTGAGACAAAATATTTTGTGTTCTTTTCCAAAACAAAATCTGTTATCTTGTTATTTTTTCCTTCGATTCCTGTAATGACTACATTTTTTGCTCCCATTTTTTGAATAATCTTTGCAATTTTTTCAATACTGTTCTTTGAATTTATCCTAGTTTTTGATAGTACCTCTGCTTCAAATCTATTTGGAGTGATAACTGTTGCAAGTGGGATGATATATTTTTGAAAATCTGAAATTGCAGATTTTTTTAACAGTGCTCCACCAGTAGTTGATTTGATTAGAGGATCTACTACTATTGGAATTTTTAATTTCTGTAGTTGCTGTTGGTTTAATGTTTTAATTATCTCAGAGTTGTACACCATTCCAATTTTTATTCCATCAATTTTGAAATCTTCCAATATTGACTCTAATTGATTTTTCAGAATTTTTTTTGATACTGGTTCTACCATTCCAAATCTTGATGTGTTCTGTCCTGTAATTGCAGTGATTACTGTTAATCCATGTACATTAAACTCTGAAAATACTTTAACATCGCTTTGTATTCCTGCCCCTGATGAGGGGTCTGAACCTCCAATTGAGAGTAAATTCATTTGGTTTCCTTGTTCTCTTGTACTAATTTGCCTTTCCTTTTTTCTGCATTGTTTCAAACTCGAGTCATTTGCTTCATTATTCAATTTGGGTCCTGGTAAGTTCAAAGGTGATTTAGATGCAAGTATGGCAATTAAAGTTATGAGTGATACTACAGAAGAGAATAAAGAATATGTGTGTAGATCACTTGAATGAAGAGAACAAATTTTTTGTAATGAATATAATGCTGTATGTTCTAGTGGAAAAAATTATACTGAATATTTCTATCAAAATACAAAGAAATCATCTCAAATCAACAATCATTCTTATCATTAGATAACTAGCTAAACTCGCACAATTAATTTATTCTAAAACCGATCATTTTGTAAACTTGGATTCTTTGCCTACTTTGCCTACTTTGCCTACTTTGCCTACTTTGCCTACTTTGCCTACTTTGCCTACTTTGCCTACTTTGCCTACTTTGCCTACTTTGCCTACTTTGCCTACTTTGCCTACTTTGCCTACCCGTCCACCTGTTGGGTCTCTCGATGATGAATGAATTTACCTACTTTGCCTACTTTGCCTACTTTGCCTACTTTGCCTACTTTGCCTACTTTGCCTACTTTGCCTACTTTGCCTACTTTGCCTACTTTGCCTACTTTGCCTACCCGTCCACCTGTTGGGTCTCTCGATGATGAATGAATTTACCTACTTTGCCTACTTTGCCTACTTTGCCTACTTTGCCTACTTTGCCTACTTTGCCTACTTTGCCTACTTTGCCTACTTTGCCTACTTTGCCTACTTTGCCTACTTTGCCTACTTTGCCTACTTTGCCTACTTTGCCTACTTTGCCTACTTTGCCTACTTTGCCTACTTTGCCTACTTTGCCTACTTTGCCTACTTTGCCTACCCGTCCACCTGTTGGGTCTCTCGATGATGAATGAATTTGCCTACTTTGCCTACTTTGCCTACCAGTACCACCTGTGTTGGACCTCTCGATGATGAATGAATTTGCATACTTTCCTACAATTTATCTACTGTAATTTGTTAATTATGTGAGTTTACCATCAAGATATTCTTTAAACAGTGGGATGGTAAACTGATAAACACCACGTTGGGGTCTGTATATCAATCCCTTTCCCTCTAATCGCCTTAGATCCTTTGTAAGCGTTCCTTTGGGTATGTTTGATGTATGAATAATTGTTGAGAACGTTATATTGGTTTCTTGCGTGGATGCCATCGCATATAATACATTTTTCTGACCAACACTCAAAGGTTCCATTCTAAGTTCAAAAAAGTCTTGTCTTAGCTTTGTCATTATCAAACCTTTGATTTTTTTATAATCCTCTAGTTCGATTACTGTTTTATCAATATGATCTATTACCTCTTTGGCAAAAAACTGAATAAAATAAGGATATCTATCTGCATCCTTTACAATCGAAGATACCAACTCATCAGAAAAACTATAGTCTGTTTTTTTCAATGGTTCTAGAATTGCCTTTTGTGCACTGACCTTATCAAGGTTGGCGATGGATACTGACTGGAACATTCTTTCAGCATAGGAACGAGCCAATTTTACATTAACTGATAAAGTAGGTAATCCACATAAGACAAGTGAGCATTTGCAATTTTTTTTCTGGACTTCGTTCATTGCTCCTATAAGATCTGTGAGGACGTACCAACTTTTTTCCTTTACATCTCTGACTGTGTGAAATTCATCAAAAAGAAATACTATTCCATGGTAATCTTTTTTCTTAACAAAATTCCACTTTTTAATCATATATTCGGCAAGGTAATCCTCTAATGGCATTCTATTGTTATAGTCATATGATGGCTCATATGATATCATTCCTGGAATCCCTATATTTGCTGGTTTTAAATAATTGACAACGGCTTGGATCCTTTCTTTGGCCTTTTCCACCCTAGAGAATATTTCAATTGCATTATCCACATCATATTTGAAAGTGTTGACAAATTGTATTGGATCCGTATATTTTTGACTGAATTGAGATCGTACTACTGGTAGGAATTTCTTATCTATACAGATTTGTACAAATCTCTCCAAGAGGACAGTCTTGCCGACACCACGAAGTCCGTGCATTAGCACATTTTCAATTCTTCCAATCTGTATGTTTTGTAACATTTGTGAGAACTTGTCTAATACCTCGTCTCTACCTGCAAGATATGGTGGTTGTAAACCAGGACCAGGATTGAATGGATTCATATGATTAGGTATATCTTGATCATACAAAAATCTATCAAAAAAATAATAATTGTGTGTTTGTCTAATTTGTGTGAATGTATTTCATATATTGTGATATTCAATGAGGATATTGTTGTTTTACACTGTTATTTTTACTTGGAATCAGAACCGATAATGGTTCTCAATACAAGAGTCACATTGCCAGAAAAGCAATCACATTACTTGGAATACAACAAAAATTCATCTGGCATCACATCACGCAGCAAAATGGACATGTAGAGTCATTTCATAAAACATTGAAAAAAGAGTATTATCCATACCACATGAATTTACAAATTATCAAGAGGCAGAGATTGTGATTGCAGATGCCTTTGTAAATTACAACCATAAGAGAATCCACTCAACATTGGGATAACTATATCTCACGAATTTATCAAAATATGGGAGATGCAAGTCAAATGATGCAGGCAAAACCCTACGAAAAATAGTGCAAAAAATGGTTCCATTTTATGGGGAGGGGGGGGACCACTCCATCAACATAAACCCTAAATCGATATATTCTTTTGAAGTTCTGAATAAAACATCATAGTCTGAAAAAATTTTAGAAAATAAACCAAAATTGATTAATTATGCTGATGTTTGAGTGACGCAATCAAAAGAGCAAAACTCATCTTTCATACTGTAAAATTCTCTACCACAATGTCTGCATTCTCTAATCGTCCTCATGTGATCTATATGTGATTATCACATAAAAGATCGATCATATTTCTTAATATAGTGCCAAACTGTTTTCTTGCGATCATTTTTTTTGTGATTTTCACGATTGTTTAAATCAGGCAAAAACATAGATCACATCATGGCAACTCAAATGACTTCTGCTCTACGTGGCATTGCCACTGATGAAATGAAGCAAGTGGCAAAAGATGAGGATGTTTCACTTGATTGGCTAATTCCAAAAATTGCCAAAGGCTCTATAATCATCCCAAGCAATAATGTAAGGCCACAAAAAATTCACAATGTTGGAATTGGCAAGGGTCTAAAAACTAAGGTTAATGTAAACATTGGAACTTCTACATTAAATGTAAACATTGAAGATGAGGTTGAAAAGGCAAAAGTTGCAGTAAAGTATCATGCAGATACCCTGATGGATCTCAGTGATGGAGGAGATGTTAAAGAAATACGCCGTACACTACTAGGTGCTGCCCCTATCACTTTTGGAACTGTTCCAATCTATGAAGCTTACAACTATGGCGTCAATGTTCATAAAAATCCTCTAAATTTAACTGAGGATGATTACCTTAATGCATTTGAAAATAATGCAAAAGATGGTGTAGATTATACAACAATTCATTGTGGTATCACAAAAGATATTGCAAAAAGAATTCTCAAAGTGCAAAGATATGGTGGTGTTGTAAGTAAGGGAGGAACTATTACTGCTGCTTGGATGTTAAAACATGATAAAGAAAATCCATATCTGACTCATTATGATTATTTGATGGAGATTGCCAAAAAATATGATGTCACATTTAGCCTCGGAGATGCTTTGAGGCCAGGCTCAATTTTAGATTCTCATGATGAATTACAAGTTCAAGAAATGATAAACATCTCCCGACTAACAAAGCGTGCACACGAGCATGAAATTCAAGTGATGGTTGAAGGGCCAGGACATGTTCCATTAAATGAGGTTGCAGCAAATGTCAGATTGGCAAAATCTCTAATCGGTGATGTTCCATATTACGTACTAGGTCCACTAGTTACAGATATTGCATCTGGTCATGATCATATTGCTAGTGCAATAGGCGCTGCCGTCTCTGCAAGCGAGGGAGTTGATCTTTTATGTTATCTTACCCCTTCTGAACATTTAGCATTGCCAAATGCTAAAGAAGTAAAGGATGGATTAATTGCATATAGAATTGCAGCTCATGCTGGTGATCTTGTAAAGATTCGTGACAAAGTAATCAAATGGGATATGGAGATGACCAAAGCTAGACGTACATTGGATTGGGAGAAACAACTTGCCTTATCAATTGATCCTGAAAAGGCTGCAAAAATTCATAGCAGAACAGGACAACACCCAGGTAATAACGTACCTTGTACAATGTGTGGTGGTGCTTGTGTATACATGATGTTGCCACAACAGAAAAAATATGAAAAAGAAAATAAAGATTTACAACAAGTTGAGTAAAACTTTTTGAAGGCTTGGTACTGTATCATAATTTTTTATATCTTTAACATTTATCCATCTAAAATCCGAGTTTTCCCAATTCAGTTTGATTACCTGAGTATTAGCCTCAAATAGAAAGGGGAATATCTCCCATTCGTGATTTTTATACTGAGGAGACCTTACCTTCATCACGTTACTTGATTTGATTAGTGTGGTTTTATTCTCTGTAATTCCAACTTCTTCAAAAATCTCAATTTTTGCCCTAGTGAGTGGCTCTTCATTGTTTTCAACAACCCCGCTTATTGCTGACCACAACCCTCTCATAGATTTGACTTTGTTGCTTCGTTTTAGAATCAATAATTTATCGTTATTTCTAATAAAAGATGTGACTATCTTTGTATGATACATTTACTATTTTTCAACTGCTTTTACCATCTTTGTCAGTCTTTTGTATGACTCGTTGACGTCTGTATGTTTGGCTAGTCTTTCCTGACATTCTTTGATGTAACTTACCACTTCTTCTGTTTTTGATTCTTGAACAGATGTTAGTAATCTGCCAATATCTTTCCAAAGTTCTTCTGCAACTCTACGAATCTCTGGATTTGCAATGATTGTCTCAATTAATTCTGGAGACTCTGTCATGATACTTTCTGCCAATGTTTTTTGAACTCTAAAGGTTGTACCTGACATTTTTTCTGTAAGATTCATCTTTTCATCTTTTGAAATGATGTTTGCAAAAACTAAATTCATTAAATGAGTCAATCCTAAAATCACTGCAATCTTTTTGTCGTGTTCAGATGCATCAATTGTTACAAAGTTTGCTCCTGCAAATAGTGTTTTTGCAACAGTCAACTCTTTTTTAGCATCTTTAATTGGAACTGAAATAATATTTTGACCCTTTATTGATTTAATTCCTGGACCAAACATTGGATGGATACAAATGGGATTAATTTTTGCTGGCATTTTTGATAATGATGAAACCACTTTGGATTTTTCAGATGAAATTTCAATTAGATATGTGCCACGTTTCATTTCTTTTGCAATTAATCTGATTATCTCTGGCGTTCTTCTTGTTGGTGTGCAAAGAATAACATAGTCTGCTTTTAAAATTCCTCCAACTAGTGACTCTGATACGATGATGTCTTTTCCTGTAACTTTATTCTCTGAATCATACCCTGTAACTTGAAATCCTTCATTTGTAAAATATTTTGAAAACCATTGTCCCATTTGACCTGCTGCACCAATTATTGTAAGCTGCTTCATTGGTTATCCCTCATCATGTTACCTAGTATATTCATTCCCTCAACTAGTGTTTCTTCATCTTGACATGCAGAAATTCTGATGAAATTTTTGTAATTGCCAAATCCTTCCCCTGGTGCCACTGCTAATCCTTTCTCTAGTGCACTATTTGCAAATTCAACTCCATCAAAGCCTTTTTGGTTAATTCTTGCAAAAAGGTACATTGCACCATCTGGTATGATAAAGTCCAATCCTATCTCTTCTCCTTTCTGTGCCAATACATCTAGTCTATTTTGTACTGTATTAGTATTATTGGATATATCTGCCTCAAGGGCCTTCATGGCTACGTATTGAATTGGTTCAGAGACACTAGTGAGGCATAATGCCTCTAATTTTGCCATTTTTTCAATTATTTTTGGATTTGCAATGCCATATCCTATTCTAAATCCTGTCATTGCATGTGATTTTGAGAATGACTGGGTGACTATACTTTTTTCATAATTATAATCAAGAATGCTCTTCCAGCTAGTATTTGCATACTGTGAATAAATCTCATCACTGAGCACATAGAGATCATTTTTTCTTGCCAACTCGATGATGTCGTTTTGTAGTTTTTGTTTTAGAATCTTTCCTGTTGGATTATTTGGATAGTTTAAAACGATCATTTTTGTATTTGAATTAATTGTATTTTTGATTCTCTCCAATGATGGCTCCCATCTATCTTCAAAAGTTGTGTTAATAGATCTGACTTTGATTCCAGAATTTAATGCACATTCTTTGTAAGCAGGCCATGATGGTTCTATCACAATCATTTCATCTCCTGGATTTAACAGAGTTGTAATTGCTGCAAAAATTGAAAATCTTGCACCCGGTGTTACAATAACGTTGTCTTGTTGAATACTCACATTGAATTTTTTTGATACATATTTTGCAAGTGCTCTTCTAAATGATGGCATGCCTTTTGCCTGACCGTATTTTAAAAATCCTTTCTCGAAGACTTTTGATAATGCATCTTTTACAATCTTTGGTGGTAAAAAATCAGGTTCTCCAACTTCCATGTGGATAATTTTTTTCCCTTGAGCTTCAAGTGATTTTGCTTTTAGGAAAATTGAAAGATGTGTTTGTTTATTGGTTGATTGAACTTTGATTGATTCATTTACAAGAAAATTTAAAAACTTTGTAGCAATCGTTTCATCTAGGTTGATGTCCTTACACAATGAAATTACTTTCCCGCGCAGATTAATTTCTCTTGCTTCGTCTGTTATTTCTTTGCCGATATTTTTTTTAACTTCTCCTATTTCTTTTGCAATGTCTGTTCTAGTTTTTAACAACTCTATCATTTTTAGAGTGACTGCATCCATTTTGTTTCGAAGATCGTTGATATCTGACATTTTCTTATAGTGTTGGTTTGATTGCTCCTGAAATGAGTGCATGGTCTGCTATTGTTAGTGCTACAAGTGAGTCTACTATTGGTGGGGCTCTAGGTACGACACATGGGTCATGTCTTCCTTTGACTTGGAGAATTGTCTCTTTTTTTGTTTTAATGTCTATAGTTTTTTGTTTTTGAGCAATAGATGATGCAGGCTTGAAAGCAATTCTTATAGTTATTGGCATTCCATTGGAGATACCCCCTAAAATTCCTCCAGATCTGTTTGTTTCTGTAATTATTTTTCCTTTCTTTACTGTATACAAGTCATTATTTTCTGAACCATATAGTTCTGAGCCTTGAAATCCGGATCCAAATTCAATTCCTTTCACTGATGGGATTGAAAAAATTGCTTTACTCAAATCTGATTCTAATGAACTAAAAATTGGTTCGCCTAATCCTACTGGAACGTTGGTTGTGACTGATTCAATTATTCCTCCTAATGAATCTCCCTTCTTTTTTGCATCTAAAATCTTCTCTCTCATGATTTTTGCAATTCTAGTTTCTGGACATCTTACTTCATTTTTATAAATTGAATTGATCATTTTTTCATTAAATTTTTGATTCATCTTTGTTTTTCCAATCTGTGATGTGAATGAATTTGTTTCAATGCCTAATGTCACTTTAAGCAATTTCCTTGCAATTGCACCCCCCATAACATGAGTTGCAGTCAGTCTTCCTGAAAATCTTCCACCTCCCCTATGATCATTGTAGTGATTATATTTTATCATGGCTGGATAATCTGAATGACCCGGTCGCAGCTTTGTTTTCAAATTTTCATAATCGTTTGATTTTTGATCACCGTTACAAATTATCATTGTTATTGGAGCTCCTGTTGTATGGCCTTTAAAAACACCTGAAATAATTTCGACAATATCTTTTTCTTTTCTTTGTGTTGAAATTAAATTCTGTCCTGGTCTTCTAAGGTCTAACATCTTTTGAATATCCTTTTCATCAATCTCTAGTCCTGCTGGACAGCCATCTAAAACTGCCCCAATTGTTTTTCCATGACTTTCACCAAAACTTGTTAAGACAAGACGTTGGCCAATAGAACTTCCCGGCAATACACTATCAAAGTTAACTGATGTTTATAATTCCTCATTCTGAAATTTATTCAAAGTATGTTGCTGCATATTTGAGAATTTTTAGGTTATGGGTTATTATGCCTGATTGAAAATTACTGCATTATTGAATATAACATGAAATAATTATAATATATTTTTAAATAACCATATAATATACACTATATATAAGAAATTATGTAAATTATACAGAATTATAGCTAGTTTTTATTATTTATTTAATAAATAATACAAATTTAGTTATACCAAAGAAAGTGTATACTTGCAAATATCTTGATCATGGAGAGAAAAAATCTTATCCCATTTGGATAGCACAGACGATTTTACACATGACTAATATCCTTTGACTTTAGCTTTTTGAAAAATAATTTTAATTGATTTGAATTTTGGCGCCTACCTCTCGCATCTCTTTTATAAAATTAGGATATGAAACTTTGACTGATTCTGGGTCTGATACTGTACAATCTCCTACATACATTCCTGCAATGCAAAATGCCATAAATAATCGATGATCTTCTTCTGATATCAAATCTGCTCCTGAGATGTTTTCAGATGCTTCTAATATCATACCGTCTTCTTTTTCTTGAATTTTAATCCCAAGTTTTACTAGTTCTCTTGAAATGATTGCAATTCTGTCTGTCTCTTTTAACCGTGCATGCTTTACATTGAATATTTCAATTGGTGCTGATGAAGATAATGCTAAAATTGCAAGAGGTGGAAGAAGATCTGGCGAATTACTTAGATCAAATTTTCCACCATTTAATTTTTTAGGAGATTTTATTTTAATTTGGTCATTATCATTAATTATAACTTTAACACCTAACTGCTCTAAAATGTCAATGAATGCTTCATCACCTTGAGGTAAATTTCCAATATTTCCATTTATTGTAATGTCTTCTCCGTTTAGAACTGTTGCCGAAAGAAGAAGAGCAAGACTTGAAAAATCTATTGGAACAGTAAATGTAGTTTCTTTATAAATTTGTGGAGATACGTTATATCTTTTGTATGGGATTAATGTTTGTACTATCACACCAAACTTTCTCATTGTAGCAATGGTTGCATCAAGGTATGGTTTTGATACTAGATTTCCTTCAATTGTTAAATTAATTCCTTTTTCTGTTAGTGGTGCACAAATTAGTAATGCTGAAATAAATTGACTGGAAAAATTTCCGGAAATTTTTACATTTCCTCCGAGAATCTTTCCCTTAATTTTGACTGGTGGTTTACCATCAGTTGAACTACACTGTGCTCCCATGCTTGATAAAGCATCTAAGAGTGGTTGCATGGGTCTTTTTTGTAAACTTGAATCTCCAGTTAATGTAATTTCTTCAGAAAACAAACTTGCAATACCTGATGCTATTCTGATTGTGGTACCAGAGTTTTCAGTATTAATTTCAGAGACTTTGGTTCCTATCTTTATTGAATTTTTCACAATTATTGACGAGTCCATAATTTCAATCTCTGCTCCAAATTTTCTGCATGTCTCAATCGTTGATATTGTATCTGCTGAAAACAATACATTCTCCACTCTGCTGTTTTTTCCAGCAATCGATGCCAAAAAAATTGCCCTATGCGTATAACTCTTGTTTGGTGGACAAATTATTTGGCCAGAAATTTTTGATTTTTCAATTTTACACTTCATGAACTTTTGCCTTTTTGTTGCTGACCTTTGAAACGATGATATTTCCTTCCAATACTGAAAATACTTTTTTGATTGCAGCCTCATTTTCTTTTCTTGTGATTGCTGCAATAGATGGACCATTGCCTGAAACTGATGCCCCTACTGCTCCTTTTTCAATTAAATTTGTAATGATTTTGGAATCTGAATTTAAAATTGATGCTGTTGCCAATCCGTTTATTGTCATTGCATTCCAATAATCTGCTTTTCTTGCTAATTCCCATGCATTCTCAAATACTGATGAGAGAATTTTGAGTTTTTTTAGATTCCCTCTTTTCCTGTTTTTTGGAATAAATATCACTGCAATCAAATTAGTTGGACTTTTTTCAAATCGAATTCTTTTTCTCTTTGCATTATCTGTTACGTTAAACCCACCATAGTAACAAGAACAAGCATCATCATACGCTCCAGTTATGCTAACTTTGGATTCAATTGACGCATCAACTCCCACAAGTAAAATTTGTTGCTCTGTTAATTTTGGTTTGAATATTTTTGCACATGCAAGAGCGATTGCTGTAGATATTGCACTAGAACTTTTTAAACCATACCCTGTAGGGATTTGAGAATCTAGTGTAACTAAGATCTTGTTTTGCTCCAACTCTTTTTTTGAAACAATTTTTTCTATGGTTTTGTTGATTAGACGAGAGCTCAAACTCTTGTTTTTAGAACGAATCAAAATTCCTCTCCCCGGACTAGTCTCTATTATAACCTCTACTTTTAGCGCAATACCCAAAGTTGCCCCTTTTTGGTTTGCAATTGCATTTACCAACGATACTGCTCCGTGGACTGTAGCCTTTACTTTTGCCATCAAAATCCTCCCAACAATGCTTTTTTCATGGCATTATAAGGTGCTTCTATGCCGTCGTGCCAAATCTCAAAGGCCTTAGCTGCCTGACCTAACAGCATCTCATAACCGTAAACTATTGTTGCTTTCTCTGCTTTTGCTTTTTTAATAAAATCTGTATTCATTGGCATATACACAATGTCATATACAATTGTTTTTTCATCAATTCCATCTAATGAAATTACACTGGATTCATTTTTCAATCCCACTGGTGTAGCATTGACAATAATATCGTAATTTTTTGCTGCATACTTTACATCTTCAATTTTTACGGCATTAGAGTTTAACCCAATTGTTTTTGAAAATTCTGAAAGATTTAAAGCTCTCTCTAATGTTCTGTTTGCAATGGTTATGCTGCTTGCTTTTTCTTTTGCAAATCCTGCAACAATTGCTCTTGCAGCTCCGCCTGCTCCAATTAAAAGAACGTTGGTCTTTGCTATCTCTAATCCCTTTTTCTCAAATGGCTCTAAAAATCCATCCATGTCTGTGTTGTATCCTTTTAGAACTCCGTCTTTGTTTGACACTGTATTGACAGCACCGATCAAACTAGATGATTCATCCATTTTATCTAGATACTTTATCATCTGAATTTTATGTGGAATTGTAACATTAAAACCATCGATCTTAATTTTTTTCAATCCCTCAATTCCTTCTGCTAACTCTCCTTTTGGAATTCTATATGCAATGTATGATGAATCTAAATTTAATTCTCTAAATGCTGCACTGTGGATGTTTGGGGATAATGAATGATTAATAGGATCTCCTATCACTGCAAATGATTTACTCATCTAACTTTATTGGTTATATGATTGATTTAAACTCTCAATTGTCATCTGTTATTTTTTTTAATTTGTGATCTTTTTGGGTTTTTCTGCGTTAAATTCTCCTTAGGTTGCCTCTTGAATCCGTCAAATCCTATCACATCCCCTTTTTTTAGCAGGAATTGATGATTGAGTCAACAGATACCTTTTGCAGGCTGATTCTGTTTTGTCTGTGTGTTGTCTTGATTAGATTCGACAGGATCCTTTTCCATACTCCTTTCTGCTACATCTTTTGGAATCGCAGATGTACCGATGATTTTGTGCCATATTTTTTTGGCACGTATCCCACCTGCAGCCGTTAGTCAGGACAAAAAATATACCATTTACGGTCGTCTTGTCATCGCATCTTGGTCTTTACAAAATCTGATTTTGAAAGAATTATTTTTAATATTTTTTTTGTGTATGTTTTATGATCCAAACACATCTATGTATCTCATTTTTCTAAAATGTATTCATCAGAGACTGCCATTCCAAAATGTCTGCCTACTGCAGGTTTTGAATGAACCATGACGGTGTCTCCTCTCTTTAGATGTGTAACTGAAACCAACTGTCCGTTTGATTTTACAAAGCGAATTGTTTCTGCGTCTTGTGCGATGATTCCACCAGTTTCTCCACCACCTACCGTAGCTTTTATCATTAACATTGGTCTACGTTCAATTTTTGATCTTCCTACAGTAGCTCTTCTTGCCTTACCTTTGGAATTAAGAATTAACACTTCTGAACCTGTTTCTACCTCTGATAGATAATTTGTTGTTCCATCTGGGGAAAGCGTATAACAATGAACTGCACCTGCATTTACTCTAAATGGTCTAGGTGATGTAAATGATGAACCCACTGATTCATTATGGACTAGAAACAAAAAGTTCGATCTGTTACCAACTAACATCCCCTCTCCCTTGTGAAGCATAGATGCTGTATCCACACATACTCGCTCTCCATCCCCGACTTCTTTGATCTCTGTAATTTTTGCCGGTCTCATCTCAAAACTTTTGGTTCCCAAGTATATCATGACTTTACGAACTTCGTTAATTGATGATGCGCTAAAGATTACTCCATCAACACCCACCTCTAAAATTGAAAACATTTTTCGTACTTCTTTGGGAGTTTTGGCAATGGCAAAGATTTTGGTATGAACTTTATGCAATTTTGCAATAATGTTTTCTAGTGGAATTATTTTCCAATCCTTTACCTCTATAACTACAAAGTCTAATCCCTTTTTGGCTGCTGTATATACGTCTTCTATGTCACTGTTTGATAGAATTTGAAATTTTCTTCCAATTTTTTTATTCTTGAGTTTCAATCCTTCTTTATCTAATACCACATAGTTTGCTGCATTAGATGGAAAAACAGTTTGAAGTTTGGTTTTTTTTGTTGCTAATTTTTTTGGGTCAAGGTATACCATTTTCACTCCCTCTTCTTGTAATTGAGGTAAAAATTTAGCTAGTTGTACTTTAGACATTTTGGGTAAAATTATTAATTCTCTTGATTTATTCAATTCTTTTCATTGCTTCCTTTGCGGTTTTTCTCTCAAAAATTATCTCAGCTAGTGCCTCTACCATTTTTTCAGGTGCCTTGTGTGCAAAGATGTTTCTTCCATATGTTACCCCTTTAGCTCCTGCTGTCATTGCATCCTCTGTCATTTGAAGAATATCTAAATCTGTTTTAGCTTTTGGTCCTCCAGCAATTACAATTGGAACTGGTGTGCTCTTTACAATTTTTGCAAACGAATCCACATCTCCAGTGTATAGTGTTTTAACAATATCTGCACCACACTCTGCTCCAATTCTTGCAACATGTCCGACAACATTGGGATCATGTGGATTTGTGATGTTTTCTCCTCTTGGATACATCATTGCTAATAGTGGCATTCCCCATCTATGACACTGTTGTGCTGTCATTCCTAGTTGTTCTAACATTTCTGGTTCTTCCTTGCCTCCAATGTTGATGTGTAGTGAAACCCCATCAGCTCCCATGGCAACTGCTTCTTTTACAGTTCCTGTTAACATTTTACGATTTGGTGATAATGATAGTGATGTGCTGCTTGAAAAATGAACTAAAATTCCTACTTTGGTAGGCTTTGGCAATGCTTTGAGAATTCCTTTGTTAATAATTACACTTGTAAGTCCATGTCCTTCACATTTGTAAATTGTATCTATTGGATCTTCAAGACCTTCAATTGGTCCATTTGAAATGCCGTGATCCATTGGAATACAAAGCATTCTGCCTTTTCTCAAAATTCGATCAAGTCTGATCTGATTCCCTGATACCATAGTTTGTTCTAATTTTTGTGCCCTACTTAAAAATAACGTGAATCTTTGAACGCAGATTCGGCAATTTTTATGCACAAATCACCATTGTTTATCTCTTTTTTTCTTTGATATTTCTATCAAGGATTAAATAGAAATTCCAAGCCATGTTGATCACTTGAGTCAGACTACTGAGCAGATACAAAAAAGTGATATTAGAGATATTTTGGAGCATTCTCTAAATGGTAAAAGGCCATGTCCTGAAGATTGTTTAAGATTGTTAGAATCTAATGACGTTCATTTAATTGGTCTTACTGCAGGATATCTGACAAGAAAACGATTTGGCAAAAAAGCCTCTTTTGTAAATAATATTATTTTAAATTACACCAATGTCTGTATCACTGATTGCAAATTTTGTGCATTTTATAGATCACCAGGAGCTGATGATTCTTACACTTTGACTCTTGATGAAATTGAAACTAGAGTCAAAACTTCTTATGACATGTTCAAAATTCGTCAGGTTTTGATTCAAGGTGGACACAACCCTAATCTGAAAATAGAATACTATGAAGATGCATTTAAAATGATTAGGAAAAAATTTCCAACTGTTGGTGTTCATGGATTATCCACATCTGAAATTGACATGATTGCTAAAGTTGAAAAATCATCTACACGAGAAATACTATCTAGATTAAAAGATGCAGGCTTGCAATCAATTCCGGGTGCCGGTGCTGAAATTCTAACTGATTCAGTTAAAGAAATTATTAGCCCTAAGAAAATTTCTAGTGCTGCATGGATTAGAATTATGGATGAGGCACATTCTCTTGGCATTCTAGGTTCTGCAACTATGATGTATGGTAGTGTAGAGAACAATAATGACATTGTTGAACATTTTTACAAAATTGTAAAACTACAAGAAAAAACTAATGGGTTTATGGCATTTATTCCATGGAATTTTGAACCAAACAATACGTTGATGCAAAAAGAAGGCATTGTAGACTATGGAACAGGCGGAACTCAATTATTAAAAATGATTGCAATATCTAGACTGGTTTTTGATGGATTAATACCACACATTCAATCCTCGTGGTTAACTAATGGGGTTGGCATGGCTCAACTTGCATTACAGTACGGTGCTGATGATTTTGGCGGTACGTTAATTGGAGAAGAAGTTGTTTCCTGTACTGGTGCTCGTTCAACAGAACTTACTGACAAAATAATCATTGATGCAATTCATCAAATTGGTTATCAGGTAGAAGAGCGAGATAATTTCTATAATCCTGTACTAACTACAACCCATAACTAGACCATTTAGAATCTACCATATTTTTTGTCTTCTCATCAACTTTGACTTGGCGTTGAATTTCTCTTAGATATCCTTCTTCTCTAGTTTTTTGTGTGGCATCAATTCCCATCTTTGAACCTAAATTAACTAGTGGTGATGCTGGATCTAAAGTGTCAGTTGGCGTGTTGTTAATAATCATCGTATCTCTTGCTGCATCTGTTCTAGTAGTGATTGCCCAAATTACATCATTAATGTCATGTACGTTGATATCCTCATCTACTACGACAAACATTTTTGTAAGTGATAATTGCCCCATACCCCACAACCCCATCATGACTTTTTTGGCCTGACCTGGATATCTTTTCTTAATTGATATGATTGCAAATCCTTGGAACCATCCTGCTGGTGGCATGCTAAAATCTACTATTTCTGGGTGGAATATCTGAATAATTGGTAAAAATGAACGCTCTATTACCTTGCCAATATATGCGTCTTCTAGAATTGGTTTTCCAACAACTGTAGTTATGTATATTGGATCTTTTCTTTGCATGATTCCTGTTAGTGTAAATGTTGGGTATGGTTCAACTGGTGTGTAGTAACCTGTATGATCTCCAAATGGTCCCTCATCTCTAATGTCTTCTGGATCTACGTATCCTTCTAAAACTATCTCTGCATTTGCTGGAACATCCAAATCTATTGTTTTGCATTTTACAGTTTTGATTCCTTTTTTTCTTGTGATTCCTGCAAACAAGTATTTATCCAGCCCTTCTGGAACTGGTGCAATTGATGAAAATATTGTTGCCGGTTCTCCTCCTATGATTATTGCAGTTGGAATTTTCTCTCCTCTTTCTTTTGAAATATCACCATGATGTGCTCCTCTCTTATGTTTTTGCCAGTGCATTAATGCATGAGTTTTATCAATTATTTGTATTCTGTAAACTCCAAGATTTCTGATGTTTGTTTCTGGATGTTTTGTTGCAACTAATCCTAATGTGATAAATCGACCTGCATCATCAGGCCATGATTTTAAAATTGGTAAATCATCAAATGATGCATCACTAGATGTAACCTCTGTTACAGGTCCACTAGCTTCTGATTTGGGAAATGAAGCAGTCATCTTGGTTAGTTCTGGAAGTTTCTTTATTTTATTTAGCAGTCCTGATGGGATATCCATCTTTGTCATCTCTGCAATGCGTTGACCAATTTCAGTAAAGTCTGTCATTCCAAGTCCAATTTCTAATCTTCTCATAGATCCAAATGTATTTCCCAAAACTGGCATATCATAACCTTTTACATTCTCAAAAAGTATTGCTGGACCATTAGAGTACATCTCCCTTCTCATAATTTCTGCAATTTCTAAATTGGGATCAACTTTTGTATTTACTCTCTTTAACTCCCCTTGCTTTTCAAGCTCTACAACTAATTCTTTGATGCTATCTATTCCCACCACACTAACTCTCTACTCAGATCAAGTATAAGCTTAACTCGATTTACATTGGTGGAAGTTCTGTTTTTTTATCGTGTCCGCCAGATCCAAATTTACAATAAAAACATAATTCTGATTCCATGTACTTTAACTGTTCAATTTGAATTGCACCAAGTTTTAGTGCAATTTTTGTTAAAATTCTATATTTTAATGGCATTGCTGGAATCACTTCTTCTAGATATACCCTGTAATGATCCGGACAAAATTTCAAAGTAACTTTGGAGGGCTCTTTGCCTTTTTCATTAACTTGCTTTGTAAATCTTATTTGTTCTCTGATGTATTCATGCTTTGGACATGGGCAATCTTTGCCTCCGGGATGTTTGTAGGCTGGAGTATTTTTCCAATCAAATTCCGGATATTCTTTCTCAAAATCATCCATGATATCAGGTATACAAATCAACATATAAAACTTGATCAAAATCAGCACTCACAATTAACCCAAATGTACATAAACCCCGGATTAACCATCAAAAATATGGTAGCAAAAAGCAACAAGGCAAATACAAAAAAAGATCTTGAAACAAAGATCGCCAAATTAGAAGCAAAACTAACGCAACTTTCTACTCAGCTAGCATCAAAGCCTACTGCTACTGCTAAAGTAAATCCAGCAGAAAAGATTGCCAAAGCAAAACCAGCAGAAGAGAGACCTACTACTGTTGAAACAACCAAACCTAAAGGTGTACTACCTAAAGGAACAGTAGAAAAACAAACTCTCGTCTCAAAACCAGATGAAACTACTACTACCAAACCTAAAGGTGTACTACCTAAAGGAACAGTAGAAAAACAAACTCTCGTCTCAAAACCAGATGAAACTAGTACTACCAAACCTAAAGATGTACTACCTAAAGGAACAGTAGAAAAACAAACTCTCGTCTCAAAACCTGCTGAAACCACATCACAACCTCCAACAACTGTACAAGATGCATTAGAGAATGCATACATGACTGCTCCCATGACATCATTCCATGATTACAGAGCTAAAGTCACAGGCTATTCTCCAGCTCCCAACAGATACTTTGTTAGATTAACTGCTCCTGTAGGAAAAGTTCCAACCAAAAATTGGAATGACCAAAAAGCGGTAGTGACTGGTTACACTGCATCATCAAACCAGTACTATGCAACAAGAGCAAGACTTGCATATCATCCTGCTGATAAAACGTTTGGAAGTTTTAGTGGAGTCAACATGACTGTAGATGGCATTGATGCACTAGTAAAACAAGCACCAACACCTAAACCAGCAGCAAAGCCTAAACGAGGCACACTACCAAAAGGTTTCTAATTCAACAACATCCCTTATTTTATATCTTTAATAGCAATGTTCATCTTTGATCATTTTCTATACTGTACATGGCTCCAAAAATTAAATGTCCTAACTGTCATCAAAATGAATGGCTTGAAAATAATGAGTTAAGCTATTTGCCAACTGTTATGAAAATGGATGATGGAACTTATGCTGCAGATGCTAATAACGGCATTCATGTCAGGTTGTGGCGATGCAATAACTGCATGTATGTGATGCAATTTTGGGAACCTGATTAATCAAAAAATCCTGTAATTTTTATAATACATTCTTTATTTTTATTAATTGATTTGAACAAGTATTCTTTATGATCAAAATAATGTTTATTATTAATGATGTAACAATTTTATGGAATACTTGGGGTTTACAGCAGTTAAGTGATGATGATAGGATCAATCTGAATAAAATGGTAAAATTGAGTATATATGGTATCATATCTATACCATAATTTTTTTCTATTCATCCAAATATGAATAATAAATATATGAGAAAATCATAAATTGTACAAAAATTTCCAAGCTGTACAGCAAATCTAGATATGATTATGTATAACTGAAAAAAGCAGGAATCAAGACAAACAAAACTTTTCTGTAAACACTGTTTGTTATCCTATAAGAAATCGGTTCTTCTCCAAATTTGTAATTATGAGTTACAGAAGAACAGTGTAAGATGTGGTGATACATGGTTGTAAAGATGTGTTTTCTGCATTCAAGAGAATGTTTGGTGGGCATAGAGGACCTCATAGACAGGAAAACATGATTAAAAAGTTGAAAATTAAAGTTTGTTTATACAAAAGATGATTGCACTGCAATAGAAGTTTAAGTGATGATTCAATCAAAATTGAGAGTTTTTGTGGTTTTAAAAACAAGGCACACACTTTACAACAAAAATTCAGAACAAGATCTATATTCTCATAATTTCACAAAACCTCTAAAAATAGCATATAAATACTTGTATTTTTTATAATCTGTAACTAATATGACTAGTACCGTGATGGCAACAGCTCTTATTGCATTTTCACTTTTTATCTTTCTTGGAGAAACGGGGGGAGGGGAAGGCGAGATGGCTTTTGCACAGTCAACAGTGGCAACACCTGCAAATCCTATAGCTGTATCTTCAGTAACTGATGGTGTTGATGGATTTGCTGAACTTAACAGTGCTCGTAGCATCACCACCGTTACAATTGGTTCATCCACATACGCCCTAGTTGCATCTTTTTTCGATGACGGTGTCCAAATTATTGATATAACAAATCCCGCAACCCCAACTGCTATATCTTCAGTAACTGATGCTACAGCTAGTATTAGTAGTACATTTGATGTACTTGATGGAGCTACTGGTATTACCACTGTTACAATTGGTTCATCCACATACGCCCTAGTTGCATCTTTTAATGATAGCGGCGTCCAAATTATTGATATATCCACTCCCGCATCCCCAACTGCTGTATCTTCAGTAACTGATGGTGCTACCTTTGATGAACTTGATAGTGCATCTGGCATCACCACCGTTAAAATTGGCTCATCCACCTACGCCCTAGTTGCAGCTTTTCTAGATGACGGCGTCCAAATTATCAATATAACAAATCCCGCAGCCCCAACTGCTACATCTTCAATAACTGATGGCGAATCTGATGGTAGTGGTGGTACCTTTGATGAACTTGATGGAGCATCTGACATCAGCATCGTCCAAATTGGTCAATCCACATACGCCCTAGTTGCATCTCAAGTAGATGACGGTGTCCAAATTATTGATATAACAAATCCCGCAGCCCCAACTGCTGTATCTTCAGTAACTGATGGTGCTACCTTTGATGAACTTGACGGAGCATATGACATCACCACTGTCACAATTGGTCAATCCATCTACGCCCTAGTTGCATCTCTTACAGATGACGGCATCCAAATTATCAATATAACAGACCCTACAAATCCAACTGCTACATCTTCAATAACTGATGGTGGTACTTTTGATGAACTTGATGGAGCATCTGGCATCACCACCGTCCAAATTGGTTCAGCTACATACGCCCTAGTTGCATCTCAACTTGATGACGGTGTACAAATTATTAATATAACAAACCCTGCATCCCCAACTGCTGCATCTTCAGTAACTGATGGTGCTGTTTTTGATACACTTGTTAGTTCTTTTGATATCACCACCGTCCAAATTGGTTCATCTGTTTACGCCCTAGTTGCAGCTAGCGATGATGACGGCGTCCAAATTATTCGTATAGCAGAAGATCAACCAGAACTTGCAACACCTACAAATCCTATAGCTGTATCATCAATAACTGATGGTCTCGACGATGGTGCTGGTGGTACCTTTGATACACTTAATGGACCTCGTGGCATCACCAACGTCCAAATTGGTACATCTACATACGTCATAGTTGCAGGTAATCTTGATCACGGTATCCAAATTATCAACATGACAAATCCCGCAGCCCCAGCTGCAGTGTTCTCAATAGTTGATGGTAGTACTGATAATAGTGGTGTCGCTACATATGATACACTTCGTAGAGCTATTGACGTTACCACTGTCCAAATTGATGCATTCACATACGCCCTAGTTACATCTAATACTGATGACGGTGTACAAATTATTGATATAACAAACCCTGCAAGGCCATCTGTTGTATCTTCAATAATTGATGGTGGTACTGATGGTAATGGTGATACCTTTGATGAACTTGATGGAGCTTTTGGCATTGACACTTTTACGATTGGTGCATCCACATACGCCATAGTTGCATCTTTGAATGATGACGGTGTTCAAATTATTAATATTACAGATCCTAAAACCCCCACTGCTACATCTTCAGTAACTGATGGGGCTGGAGGTTTTAATACACTAGATGAGGCTACCGGAATTACCACTGTTACAAGGGGTGCATCCACATACGCCCTAGTTGCAGCTAATGCCGATGATGGTATTCAAATTATTAATATAACAAATCCCGCAGTCCCAACTGTTGCAGCTTCAATAACTGATGGTAATGGTGGCTTTGATGAACTAAATGGTGCTACCGGAGTCACCACTGTTACAATTGGTGCAGTTACATACGCCCTAGTTACAACTAGTGTAGATGATGCTGTACAAATTATTAATATAACAAATCCCTCAGTCCCAACTGCTGTATCTGCCGTATTTGATGGTGGTACTGATGGTACTAATACCTTTGATGAACTTAATGGAGCTAGTAACATCACAACCATCAAAGTTGGTTCATCCACATATGCACTAGTTGCATCTGCTACAGATGATGGTGTCCAAATTATTGATATAACAGACCCTGCAAATCCAACTGTAGCATCTTCAGCAACTCATGGTGGTTCTGATGGTAGTGGTGGTACCTTTGATGGACTTGATAGTGCTCGTGATGTCACAACCATCCAAATTGATTCATCAATATACGCCCTAGTTACAGCTAGAGACGTTGATGCTGTTCAAATTATTCGTATAGCAGACAATCAACCAGAACCCGAACCCGAACCCGAACCCGGATCAGCATCACCTACAAATCCTATACCTATATCTTCAATAGCTGTTAATAGTAGTTTATCATTTAATGGAGCTACTGGTGTCACCACTGTTACAATTGGCTCATCTACATACGCCCTAGTTACATCTAATCCAGGTGGCGTTAGCCAAATTGACGGTGTTCAAATTATTGATATAACAAATCCTGCATCCCCAACTGCTGTATCTTCAATAACTGATGCTACTACTACTAATGGTAGTGCCTTTGATGCACTTGATGGAGCTGAAGGAATCACCACCGTCAAAATTGGTACATCTACATACGCCCTAGTTGCAGCTCGTGATGATGGTGTTCAAATTATCAATATAACAGACCCTGCATCCCCAACTGCTGTAACTTCAATACATGATGGTGATGGTGATGGTGATGGTGGTACCTTTGATACACTTGCTACATCTAATAACATCACCACCGTCAAAATTGGTTCATCTGTTTACGCTCTAGTCACATCTTCTTTCGAGGACGGCATCCAAATTATTGATATAACAAATCCTGCATCCCCAATTGCTGTAACTTCAGTAATTGATGGTAGTACCTTTGATACACTTGATGGAGCTAATGACGTTACCACTGTTACAATCGGTGCAGATACATACGCCCTAGTTGCATCTAGGAGCGATGAGGATAACGGCGTCCAAATTATTAACATAACAGACCCTGCTGTTCCAACTGCTGTATCTTCAATATCTGATGGTGATACTGATGGTAATGGTAATACCTTTGATGAACTTGGTAATGCTTATGAGATCACAACTATTACAATTGGTTCATCCACATACGCCATAGTTACATCTAGCAATGGTGTCCAAATTATCAACATATCAAATCCCGCAGTCCCAACTGCTGTATCATCAATAACTAATGGAGATACTGATGGTAATGGTAGTACTTTTACGCTTGATAGTACTCTGGGCCTCACCGCTATTACAATCGGTCCATCTACATACGTCCTAGTTGCAGTTGAAGAAGATGACCTTGTCCAAATTATTGATATAACAGACATTACAAATCCTCTAGTTGCATCCTCGATAGTTGATGATAATACATTGTTACTTGATACACCTCGTGACATCACCACTGTCCAAATCGACTCATCGATATACGCCATAGCTACATCTAGAGGTAATTCTGGTACCCAAATTATTCAGATAGCCGAAGATCAACCAATACCCGAACTAGAACCAGCATCACCTACAAATCCTATACCTGTATCTTCAATAGCTGCTAATGCCGATTTACCATTTCAATCAGCTGTTGATGTCACCACCGTCACAATTGGTTCATCCACATACGCCCTAGTTGCATCTAATTCAAATGATGTTAGCATAATTAGTGGTGTTCAAATTATTGATATAACAGACCCTGAATCTCCAACTTCTGTATCTTCAATAACTGATGCTACTGCTACTAATGGTAGTCCCTTTGATGGACTTATTGGAGCTTATTCCATCACCACTGTTACAATTGGTTCATCCACATACGCCCTAGTTGCATCTATAGATGATGTTAATGGTGTCCAAATTATTGATATAACAGACCCTGCATCTCCAACTGCTGTAATCTCACTAGCTGATGAGGATACTGATGGCAGTGGTGGTACCTTTGATACACTTGCTAGACCTTTTGATGTCACCACCGTCAAAATTGGTTCTGTTACATACGCCCTAGTTGCAGATAGTAGTGGTGACGGCGTTCAAATTATTGATATATCAAATCCCGCAGCTCCAACTGCTGTATCTTCAGTAATTGATGCTACTAATACTAATGGTAGTACCTTTGATACACTTGAAGGAGCTGAAGCAATCACAACTGTTACAATTGGTTCTGATGTATACGCCCTAGTTGCATCTTTTGAAGATGGAGGTATCCAAATTATTAACATAACAAACCCCGCATCCCCAACTGCTGCATCTTCAGTAACTACTGGTTTTAGTGCTTTTGATGTCACCACCGTCACAATTGGTTCATCTACATACGCCCTAGTTGCATCTAGCAGTCGTATCCAAATTATTAACATAACAGATCCTACAAACCCTAGTGTTGTAAAGTCAATAGCTGATCGTGATCGTGATAATAACAATAGTATGTTTAGATTTGATGCAGCTGCTAACATCACCACCGTCACAATTGGTTCATCTACATACGCCCTAGTTGCATCTAGTTTTATTGACAATCTCCAAATTATTAATATAACAGACCCTGAAAATCCTCTACTTGCCTCTTTGATAGATAATGATGATACATTGTCACTTGACGGACCTCGTGGCATCAGCACTGTTCAAATTGGCTCATCCATATACGCCGTAATTGCATCTGATGGTGATGCTCGTACCCAAATTATCCGTATAGCCGAAGATCAACCAGTATCAGAACCAGAACCAGCATCCCCTACAAATCCTGTATCTGTATCTTCAGTATCTGATGGTGATACTGATGGTGATGGTGTTGTCTTTGATGAACTTGATGGAGCTAGTGCCATTACCACCGTCCAAATTGGTTCATCTGTTTACGCCCTAGTTGTAGCTAACTTAGATAACGGCATCCAAATTATCAATATAACAGACCCTACAGACCTAATTGCTGTAGCTTCAATAACTGATAATGTTGCTTCCTTTGATCGACTTCGTGATCCATTTAGTATCGCCACCGCCAAAATCGGTTCATCCATATACGCCCTAGTTACATCTCAACTTGAAAACAGTGTCCAAATTATTGATATAACAAACCCTGCAAACCCCACTAATGTATCTTCCATAGGTGAAGATATTGATGGATTTGATGAACTTTTTGGAGCATTTGACATCACCACCGTCCAAATTGGTTCATCTGTTTACGCCCTAGTTGCATCTTCTGATGATGCCGGTGTACAAATTATTGATATAACAAACCCTGCAACCCCAATTGCTACATCTTCAGTAACTGATGGTGGTACTGATGGTAGTGGTGGTACCTTTGATACACTTTCTGGAGCTATTAGCATCGCCACCGCCAAAATCGGTTCTGCTACATACGCCCTAGTTGCATCTCAATTTGATGACGGTGTACAAATTATTGATATAACAAACCCTGCAACCCCAATTGCTACATCTTCAGTAACTGATGGTGTTATCTTTGATACCCTTGATGGAGCTGGTAGTATCACCACCGTTCAAATTGGTTCTGCTACATACGCCCTAGTTGCATCTTATGACGATGACGGTGTACAAATTATTGATATAACAAACCCTGCAGCCCCAACTGCTACATCTTCAGTAACTGATGGTACTATCTTTGATGAACTTGATGGAGTTGCTGGTATCACCACCGTCAAAATTGGTTCATCTGTTTACGCCCTAGTTGCATCTCTAGATGATAACGGTGTACAAATTATTAATATAACAAACCCTGCAGCCCCAACTGCTGCATCTTCAGTAACTGATGGTGCTGTTTTTGATACACTTGTTAGTTCTTTTGATATCACCACCGTCCAAATTGGTTCATCTGTTTACGCCCTAGTTGCATCTCAATTTGATGACGGCATCCAAATTATCCGTATAGCAGAAGATCAGCCAGTACCCGAACCAGTACCAGAACCAGTAGCAACACCTGAAAATCCTATACCTGTATCTTCAGTATCTGATGGTGATGATGATAGGACTGGTAGTACCTTTGATGAACTTGATGAACCTAATGACATCACCACCGTCAAAATTGGTTCATCTGTTTACGCCCTAGTTGCATCTATATCCGATAGCGGCATCCAAATTATTGATATAACAAATCCCGCAGCCCCAACTGTTGCATCCTCAATAACTGATGGTGCTACCTTTGATACACTTGGTGGAGCTCGTGGCATAACCACCGTCAAAATTGGTTCTGCTACATACGCCCTAGTTGCATCTAACAGCGATGACGGCGTTCAAATTATTAACATAACAAACCCTGCAGCCCCAACTGCAGTATCATCAATAACTGATGGCAGTACATTTGATGAACTTGATGGAGCAATTGACATAACCACCGTCCAAATTGGCTCATCTGTTTACGCCCTAGTTGCAAGTTTTACTGATGACGGTATCCAAATTATTGATATAACCGACCCTGCAGCCCCAACTGCTGTATCATCAATAACTGATGGTGGTACCTTTGATGAACTTGATGGAGCAATTGGCATCACCACCGTCCAAATTGGTTCATCGATATACGCCCTAGTTGCATCTCAAACTGATGACGGCATCCAAATTATCAACATAACAAACCCAGCAACCCCAACTGCTGTATCATCAATAACTGATGGTGATACCTTTGATGGACTTGATGGAGCAATTGGCATCACCACTGTTACAATTGGTACATCTACATACGCCCTAGTTACATCTAGGCTAGATGACGGCATCCAAACTATCAACATAACAAACCCAGCAACCCCAACTGCAGTATCTTCAATAACTGATGGCAGTAGTGATGGTAATGGTAATACCTTTGATGAACTTGATAATGCTACTGGCATCACCACCATCAAAATTGGTTCTGCTACATACGCCCTAGTTGCATCTTCTGTAGATGACGGCATCCAAATTATTAATATATCAAATCCTGCAGCCCCAACTGTTGCATCTTCATTATCTGATGGTAGTGCATTTGATGAACTTGATGGAGCTGTTGACATAACCACCGTCCAAATTGGTTCATCTGTTTACGCCCTAGTTGCATCTAGCGTAGATGATGGCATCCAAATTATTCGTATAGCAGATGCTCAACCAATACCAGAACCAGAATCTACTATAAATCCTATAGCTGTATCTGCACTAACTGATGGTTCTGGTGGCTTTAATGTACTTGGTACACCTGGTGACGTCACCACCGTCAAAATTGGTACATCCACATACGCCATAGTTTCAGCTTTTGCAGATGACCAAGGTGGCATCCAAATTATTAACATGACAAATCCAGCAGTCCCCACTGTTGCATCTGGAATAACTACAGCAAGTTCTGGTGGTGCTGCTAGACTTGATGGATCTACTGGTATTGACACTGTCAAAATTGGTTCTGATACATACGTCCTAGTTGCAGCTACTACTGATGACGCTGTCCAAATTCTTAATATATCAAATCCTGCAAACCCAATTCCTGTATTTACAATACGTGATGGTAATCCCTTTGATACACTTGATGGAGCTAATTCCATCACTACCGTCAAAATTGGCTCTGCTACATACGCCCTAGTTGCATCCAACAGAGATCATGGTATCCAAATTATTGATATATCAAATCCTGCAGCCCCAACTGCTGTAACTTCAATAGTCGATGGTGGTACTGATAGTGCTAGTAACACCTTTGATGAACTTCTTGGAGCTACTAGTATTACCACCGTCAGAATTGGCTCATCTCTATACGCCCTAGTTGGAGCTTTTAGTGATAACGGTGTACAAATTATTGATATAACAGACCCAGCAGACCCACTTGCTGTATCTTCAGTGAGTAGTAATAGTAATGGCTTTGGTGATCTTTCTGAAGCTAATGATATTACCACCGTCCAAATTGGCTCTGATACATATGCTCTAGTTGCATCTCGCCCAAGTAACCATCTCCAAATTATTAATATATCAGATCCTGCAAACCCCACTCATGCATCTTCAATAATTCATGATGGTGTGGATAATGCTGGTGGCATCTTTGATATACTCGAAGGACCTAGTGATGTTACTACTATTACCCTTGGTGATTCTACATACGCTATAGTTTCAGGTAACATAGATGATGGTGTCCAATTTATCAATATATCAAATCCTATAATGCCAATTGCTGTATCTTCAGTAGCTAATGGTACTGTTGATGCTGATGGTACTACCTTTACTAGACTTGATGGACCAATTGCCCTTACAACTGTCCAAATTGACTCATCAATATACACCCTAGTTGCATCTAATCAAGGTAGCGCTGGTGTCCAAATTATTCGTATAGCAGAAGCTTCAACAGAACCAGAATCAGACTCAAGACCTCCTTCATCATCATCAGGTGGCAGCAGTTCAGACTGGAAAAAGAAACCAACCTTTGGCAAGTCATGGGAGGTATCCTCTGACCAACTCGTTAAAAATGGATTCAGCTTTAATGGTTACTCACTTGATATCACAGACAACTGGCACACAGACTTTGTAAAGACCTCAACTATTATCGGCGAGATAAATCATGTAACGATGAGAGTCTTTGCATTTGATGGATTAAGGTATGTCCAACTATCTTTGGGACTACCAGAAATTGGTGCCACCTCTGATGCAGAAGCAGACATCATTGTACATCTAGAGCGTAACTATGATAATCCAAATGACTATGACATTGTAGGAATTGAACACGAACAAAAAGAACCGTTGGTGAACACAGATTCCACAACTGCTAGTATTACACCATCACTTTGTAATCCTTCTCATACTGAACCATTTTGTTATACCATTGACATTGAATTTGCAGTTGATGCCCCTCTATCTCACGATGTAATAGCAATATCTGCAATTGATACAAAGCGAAGAACCACAACTACACACATCAACGATGGTGTAGAGTTTCTAGGTGAATCACTACTTCCTGCAGAGACTGCATCTATCTTTATCAAAAAGACAAACCAAGGCAAAGGTAACCACATCATCCTAACCCAAGATGACAGACGATACGATACGTGGACTGACCAAGACGGTTACCAATGGATGCAGAATAGTTATGGTACCTGGATTCAGCAGACACTACCTGATATGATCATATCACACGATGGCTCTACACAAGTGATGACTCGACTCCATTCAGAGTTTGATAGTATGGTACAACAAGAACAAGAACGAGCAATCCTAGTATTTGACAGCAAGAATATCCAGTCAGTACCAGATGAACCATTCTCATACGAGTTTCATGAAATTATACCTAGGCATCTAGATGAAGGTCTACTTGAAAAGATGGAACTCGAAGAGATTCTAGCACTTGAAAAGATGTTAAATATCTACATTTATGATGATAATTGGTCTGAGATAGATGACGGTGATGATGACAATGAGTAAGAGGATATCAGTAATAATCGATGATGATTTAGATAGAAAGATAAAATCATTACAAACAAAACGCATTCACAATCTCAAGAAACATGTCTCTTTTTCCAAGGTGTTAAATGACACTATGAGAAAAGGGTTAAAGTAAACTGTTAGTATAATGATTATAACCGATCCTAATCGATCATTTGTAATGTTTGTTATAATGTGAATTAAATAATAATAACAACAACACAGACATGTTTTTCATGATTTATCAAGAAATCTAAGATGATCATTGTGTAATCACTCCTATTCTATTCATAGTCTTTGTAACCTAGCAGTCTAATTCTAGAGGGGACGACTAGACCACAAAAAATACTGGATGATGGCAGCAGATATTTTACTTTGGTGACTAGTTATTTACAGCAAACAGGCATGGCTACAGTTTTTTAAAATTTGTGAGTTTTTATCACAATTTCTACAACTGCCTAAAGGTACAATTCATGGAAATATGATGGTTTTAACCCTCATTCACGTATTTAATAAATCAAAATAGCGATCAAATAACAATGTAAAAAAGTAGGCAGATCAAACAAAATGTAAATAAACAATGTGATATTTACTGTAGTGAATGGCAGCAAAAAGTAAGGCAAATACAAAAAAAGATCTTGAAACAAAGATTGCCGCATTAGAAGCAAAGATAAATCAACTTTCTACTCAGCTAGTAGCATCAAAGCCTGCTGAGAGCCCCGCAGCAGAAAAGCCTGCTAAAGCAAAACCCGCAGAAAAGCCTGCTAAAGCAAAACCAGCAGAGGAGAGACCTGTTGCTGAAACTACCAAACCTAAAGGTGTACTACCTAAAGGAACAGTAGAAAAACAAACTCTCGTCTCAAAACCAGATGAAACTAGTACTACCAAACCTAAAGATGTACTACCTAAAGGAATGGCTGAAAAACAAACTCTCGTCTCAAAACCTGCTGAAACCACATCACAACCTCCAACAACTGTACAAGATGCATTAGAGAATGCATACATGACTGCTCCGATGACATCATTCCATGATTACAGAGCTAAAGTCACAGGCTACTCTCCAGCTCCTAACCGATACTTTGTTAGATCCACTGCTCCTGTAGGAAAAGTTCCAACCAAAAATTGGAATGACCAAAAAGCGGTAGTGACTGGTTACACTGCATCATCAAACCAGTACTATGCAACAAGAGCAAGACTTGCATATCACCCTGCTGATAAAACGTTTGGAAGTTTTAGCGGAGTCAACATGACTGTAGATGGCATTGATGCACTAGTACAGCAAGCACCAGAACCGGCAACAACACCTGAACCACCAAAGCCTAACAAAGGCACACTACCAAAAGGTATGGGTAAAACACCTCCTCCACCACAACAATCTACACAAGTTGCAGATGATGGAAAATCTAGAGGAAAAAAACTTGCAGACTATGAGGCAGACTATTTGCAAAGAATTGATCAACAAAGAATAGATGATGAAAAAACACTTCAAGAACTTCTTAAAGCAGAAGAAAAAGCCAAAGCTGGTTCTACCACTAGTAAAGGTACTTTACCAAAAGGTTTTGAACCAAAACCAAAATCAGAACCAAAACCAGAAGCACCAAAAACATCTAAAGGTACACTACCAAAAGGCTTTTAGTTTTTCAGCAATCTTTTTTTTACTTTTTATTTCAACTCTAAAAAATCTTCAAGAACTTTTTTAGAATGTCCTGCTGGTTTTACTTTGGGATATATTTTGAAAATTTTTCCTTTCTCATTTACAAGAAATGTACTTCTCATAACTCCCATGTATTCTCTGCCCATAAATTTTTTCATACCCCAAACACCAAACAAACTTGATACTTTTTTATCAACATCTGCCAATAATGGATATTTGATTCCAATTTTATCACAGAATTTTTTGTGAGATTCAACATCATCTGGGCTGACCCCTATGATCTCAATTCCTTCTTTTTGGAATTTCTTATAATCTTTGGAAAATTCGTCAGCTTCTGTTGTACATCCTGGTGTGAAATCCTTTGGGTAAAAATAGATGACATATTTTTTGCCCTTCAAATCAGTTGATTTTACCTTGTTTCCATTAGCATCATTTACTGCAAATTTTGGAACAGGGTCGCCTTCAGAGATCACCATTATTTACAGAGAATTCTTCTGTAATTAATTACTTTTTGAAACTGCCTGCTCAAAAGATCATCTCAAATGTTTTATAACAATGTGCGAGGTTTTGCTAGGTCTAACACATTTGCTAGATTTGGACAATATCTGCTATTTCAAACAAAAACTCGTACATGCAAAACTTTGATGAAAATGCACAAAAAAGGCTGAAGATGCCAAGAAAAATAATATCAACATTAACAAAGAATTTTGATGATTTTTGCACAATACAATGAATTATCTGTATAGGGCATTCAGAGAATGACTCAAAGCAATCAAGGACTGATTTATGACTTGTTTCAGGAAACCTCTGTTTTGATAGATGTATGTAATGGTACATCTGAGATTTCTTGATAAATCATGAAAAACATGTCTGTGTTATTATTATTAGATCCATATCATCAACAAAATCACAAAATGATCGATTTTAGGACGTGCTAACAGTAAAATTTGTTCCATATAACATACTTGCAAAAATAATCAAAAGCAAGTAACATTATACAACTTTACTTTTTTTTATATTATTATTATCTAAATTCTTCATCAATGTAAATTGCTAAATTTAGGAGAAATTTAACACAATAAATGTATAAAACTGATCAAGAAAGAGAAGAGGCCACCAAAGTAACTTTGGATATTTTAGAAGAATGGGGTTCTGCATCAAAGTTCATCTGGTTTAGAGAACTACATAGAATCACAGATATCGACAAGGGATTACTACGAAATATTCTCAATGAATTGAAAAAATCAAAAGAAGTACAAGAGATGCATGGTACAAACAATAGGATATTTTTCTGTCTCAAAAAATATTACATAAAATGCCGAGATGTTGAATTTAGATTCAAGGGTAAACAAATAATGTTAAAAGATGGCAGTAAAACAAAAATTATTCAAGGTTCAACTAATGCAACTGAACGAACTAGAAAAAGAATAGAAAAACAAAAAAATAAACGTAAATCTAAATCATTTACAAAAAAGAAGAGACCACACAAATCATAAAAATTCTTCAGATTGACGCCGCACAAAATTTGATTCTGCATGTTTTAGTTTAGCAGATTCTGCCACATCTTCAGTCATATCATACAAATCATGCAATTCCATATCGGGGGCCAATTCATCTTCTTTTTCATCCTCATCTAAATCACCTTCAAGAGTACTAGCCAAAATCTCTATATTTTCCTCTAAAATCTCAAGACACTTTTTTACTGATTCGGGAAGAAGATCTTTATCCATTATAACCTTTAGAACATGGTTAACTAAATGATTTACTGTGTATGTGTGTGTATAACTGGAAAACGCCTTTATTGTTTAGCTTTTTCACGCAATGCCGGCATTACATGGCTAGCAAATTTATCAATAGACCCAAAGTAATTCTTGCCCCAGAATCTAATTACAAAGTGATTGACACCAGCATCCAAGAATCGCTCAAAGGTTGGGATAATATCATCAGGAGTGCCAACTGCTGTGGATGAACGAGCAATAGAATCAGGAATTTTAGTTGCAGCCTCTCTCATCTTGACAATCCAACTTTGATCAGACATGGAATATTCTGTAAAATATTTTACAAAATCAAATCCCTCAATCTCTTTTAATTCGTGAACTCTTAAAATTTCAGGTTTGAATAAACTAACTTTAACTGCTTCTTTCATTTTAGCCCACGATTCTTCTGCATCCTCTGAAAAATAAACATCGACATCTAGTGCATATTGGAAATTTTCTTTATCTTCTTGAGTTCTGTTGTTTGTATCCATTGAAACTTGAATTTGTTTTTTATGATCTTCAAAGAGTTCGGGGGTGTAACCAATTGGTAACCAACCGTCTCCTAGTTTTCCAGTTAATGCAAGTGTGCGTTTACCACCAGATGCCATATAAGTTGGTGGGTGTGGTTTTCTAATTGAAGTTGCTTGCAAACATGCGCCTTCAAGTTGATAATATTTTCCTTTGTAATCCACTGTGTTATCTGGTGTTGATTTGTACAATGTGTGAATGGTCTCTATTTGTTCTTCCCATTTTGAAACAGGTTTTTCAAAAGGAATACAAAATTCTTTTAGATTCTGTGCCTCACCAGCTCCAATTCCTAAAATTGCTCTGCCTTTAGAAACTCTATCAAGTGTAATTGCAGCAAGAGCAATATTTGATGGATGTCTTCGGATTGCATCAGTAACACATGTTCCAAGTTCCACATTATTTGTAACTGCTGCAATTGCAGATAACATAACCCAAGGGTCAAGAACTGTGGCATTTTTCCACTGTGGGACATTTGTGTGGTCCATATAGAATATTGAATCATAGCCAGTTTTATCGGCAAGCATACATGCAGTTAAAATCTGATCTTCAGTATATCCAGCCCTTGCAACGTTTAGGCCATTTTGAATACCAAATTTTATTTTTTTGTCTACCAATACAATTACATCAAATTATGAGAATAAAAAGTTTAGTCAAGCTGCCCATTTCGTACCATACCAAAAAATAGTAAAAAAGTAAAAAATATTGAATTTTTTACAAATTACCTGCTTTGATATCATTAAGACAATTTATGACATCATCTTTTGATATCGGAATTGGGTTTGGATCCAAATGTCCTCGATCAGTCATTACAGTATCAGCAGCTTGTGAGACATCAGCTTTGAGTTCTAGTTTATCAAAGCCCAACTTTTCCATAGCTTCTTTGAATTTGCCATAGAATATCGACTTGTTATGCTTGTGTGCAATTGTAGTACAAGAGGACAATGAATATCCATGGGGTACTCCCTCATTTGAGAAGACATAAGACAATGCATGTCCAAGTGTTGTAGAACAGTTACCAAATCCCATTCCAGACAACATTGATCCGTATGGATAATTTTCTGGTTTGTCATTGATAATTGCATCATACAAAATATCAAATGCTTGCTTGCATAGAGTTCTTGTCAAGTCGTTACCAAGCTTGCTATCATATCCTTCAGTAGCTTGAGCACATGCATCACATACAGAATTGTTTATGACTTGTTTCGGTGTTCCATCTAAAAAGTAGGAATCAACAACTGCCATGTCTGCTAGAAATTTGTCTTCGCGTAGCAATTTCTTTTTACCATCGAATTTAAGGACACAATAAGTTGTCATTTCAGCTCCTGTTCCAAATGTTGTTGGAATTAAGATCTTTTCTTTTTTCATCTCTGGTGCAGCATATTTTACTACATCCATAGAACTTCCACCACCAAGTCCAATCAGACATGATGGATCTTTGTCTTTGAATTGGGAAATAACAGAATTGACATCATCAATTGATGGTTCTGGTTTTACTTTGTCATACAACATGTAATCTGTAATACCCATTTTTGCAATCCATTTGTTAGAAAGCTCAGGGGGAACAGTTGTGACAATTAGAGCATTTTTAGGATACTCTGTTTCACCAAGTGCATTTTCACCAAAGTGTATAACTTTTGGAATGCGTATTGTATTCATAAATGAAGACATTATTGATTATTATTATATCTTACAATCAAGAACTAGGATTATATTCTGTAAATTTACTCAAATGTGGTCAAGTAACAGTATTGAGAATAAATCATTAGAACATAAGGGTTTGAATAGTCTCTGCAAGTCTTTTTATGGGTTTTTTGGTATTTCAGACCGCCTCCCCATTTTGCCACACTCTGTTCAAAGAATAATGCCGATTTTTATCTTAAAACATGAATTGGCCTTAACAATGGATTGGAATGAGAGCCCAACAGAATTGAAATTGCTTAGATGTCAACATTGTTTATACTGGCATCTCATTCCTATATTGGCTATGTTTTCGCCAAACTTTAGTATTACTCATATAGTCAAGTTTTAATAGTTCTTGTTCATTATTTATACTGCTTAGATGACAACAAACGAATCAAATCTGGTTGTACTGGAAGTCGTATATTACAAGTTCAGCGACAGCTATCTGTTCACAAATTACATTGAATTTGTAGCTATACTACAAGATTCTTTTTTGAGCATTGTTTCAAAGGGAGAGAATAAATTCTGTACTCTCTGAAACACCATTCATTACAATATTTGATTTTTTCATTTTTTCAAGCTAAAACAGATTTAAAAAATACTGTCAATAACCAGTCAAAATCAAACACAACATGGTGCAAGTACAATTCTTCAAAGGTACAATTCTCAAAGGAGCAATCCAAGGTTAGTTGTCCCACATGCAACATTCCCATAAAAGATGCTGAAAAACTAAAAGGAACAAGACTAGTGTCAATTAAGATTTTATTACAAGATCCGAAAAATCTTTCAGGATGCCTTGGAATCATTAAAAAGATTGTAGAATCACTTGATTCATTTTTTGCAGAAAATAAAGATGACTATTTTCATGGTACAGAGCCAACACATTCAAGGAGAAACATTTACATCAAAAATAAGATTGTTGTACCATCTGCTGAGATGAGATTCATTTCAATGGAGATTACATCATGACCTGGATTGCAAAGAATCACAAATACACATCAAACACACATTACTATTTGGGGTTTTCATCTATTTATTGTTCTAAAAACATTGCAACACCTAAACCCTTATCATACACTATCCAAATAAATCCACACCACACACGCTGCAAGTTATACTGTACAATGCTAAAATCTGAAAAATTTTATTTAATCATAAAGCAGAGAAGAGATAGCTTAAAATCAGCTCAGAGACATGCCACAAAGTTTGGGGTCTCACTTCAAGATATGCTACTGCTAAACAGACTAACATTTGATGGTATGAGAACTGTAAAGATTTTGGAACTAGAGAATTTGTTATCAAAAGAATATCATACAAACATTGAGGATATCATTATTCCATTACTGACATCATCCCAAAAAGTTAGGATCTCAGGTGATGCAATAATTTTTTGTTCCATGGAGGGAGAAGAGGAGGAGGAGGTAACTCCTGATGATAGTATCATTTTACTAAACCATCCATCGTTGTATGGTGGAGAGTTGTATGGCCTGATTTGGAGTGTAGGTCATATATTACACCACCACCCCTTTGAAATCACCCATTTCACTAATCGTTTTATACAGCGTCGTCAAAATACTGTTGGCAAGAGACGACTTGTCATCCAGCGCTGTATCTTTGGTATCTTTGATACACTGGCAGGATTTTTGGCAGACCTGCAAGCGAGTAACACGTTTGGTGGAAATGCAAGTGCTGCAAGGAATGCGGGGCAAAAGCATGAATATTTGACAAAAATCAAAAAAAGTGATACAAACCCTCAATATTCTGACTGGCACGAAATCGAATCCAAATGTTCAACGACTTTAACAACTTCAAAGACTACAACCGCCATTACGTGTGGAGGAGACAAATCATTTTTTTTAAAACATCACAAATTCGGAATAAATCCCTGTCTCTCCATTCATGCCGAGAAAATTTTTTTGCAATTCATAATTTGACTTGTATAGAATCCATTATGGCTGTACTTACATCCTTGTACAATGTCCTTGCCATCAAAAATATTGTAAAATATGACGAATCAAAGAAGAAAAGATACATTGCAGCATTGGAGTGTTTAGGTAGTGTGGCTATACATTCAGAGATTATAAAACTTGCAAATTCCTTTAGGGTAAGGCAGAACACATCGCTGAAGAATCAATGGCAGGCAAAGGGTCTTGCAAATCTCTCAGAAGACTCTGAGATAGAGCATGCAGAACTTGCAAAAAATAGTTTGAAACTGGTAGATGTGGATTTAACTAATTTAAAAATAATTCTAAAGCAATTGAGAACAAGTGAACTTTGAGGATACATTGATAATTTTTAAAGAAATAATCAAAACAATAATTTCATATTCATGCAAGTTTATTCACAAGTTATGATGTCACACAAGATAACACTATTGTTTTTAATGCTTGTATCTTTTGCATTATTACTCTCAGATGCATACGCTGAGATAAGAATTGAACCTACAGGAATGCAAAAAAATTCCATTGAGATCATTGTAATATCAGGTTTTGCAAATGATGGAATCTCTGCAATGAGTATTGTACTGGAATTTCCAGATGGTACAGTGCAACACCATACAGCAGCTGTCGGGAGAAATAACACATTCACATACTATATCAACCCCGGAGAAGAATTTCCTTCTGGAACATATCTTGTAAAGGTTCACTCTACTAATGATTCCTCCAAAAAAATACTAGTTGGTACTGGAGCGTTTAACATCTATGACTCTGAAGAATCATTTGACTTTGTAATTAATCGTGGAGCATCTACTAAATCATGTGATGGCTGTATACACCCTGCAGATACTAGAGTATACCAAGAATCTGTATTAAGATGGCACAATAATGATTCGGCAATACATGAGATTAAACATGAAAAAAGTAAATCAAAAGAATTTGTCGGCACTCTAAAGCCTGGAGAGTCAAGGTCGATTCATGCAACAACTACTGGTAATATCACTTACCACTGTACCATACATCCATGGATTCACGGCAAAATCGCTGTAGTTGCAAACAAGTTTGATTTTCCCATAATAACACTTGATGAGATTCCTGAAACTAGAATAGATAAAACAACAGAGATTGCAGGTATGACACCTAAGATTAATGATAGAATTCTAGGAGCACCTGAGAGTATCCCTGAAACATTCTCAGAGAAAACAGAGGAGATACCCTGTGACTCTTGCTTTGGAGGCGTAATCACCAAGATAGTCGATGGTGACACCCTAGATATTGATGGCAAGAGAATCCGACTGGCACTAGTTGATACACCAGAGCGCGGTGAGGTGGGATACACAGAGGCTACAAACTTTCTCAAAGATATGTGCCCACTAGGTTCTATCGCATTTTACTCCATTGATAAGAGACAGCCTGTAGGACCGTATGGCAGAATAATTGCCGAGGTATTTTGTGATGGAATGTCTCTAAATCAGAATATAGTGGAGAAAAACTATGGAGTCATACACACCAGATACTGCGATTCTAGTGACTTTGCATCATCGGTGTGGGCTGCAAAACAGTGCGGGATTGAGATCTCTGATAATACAACCAAGTTCTCTTTTGAGCTTGAAGATTTCATTACAGATAACATTACAGATAACATTGCAGATAACATTACAGATGACGTTGTAGATGCCACCCCTCCTGCAGATAACCTCACAAATAACATTACAGATAGCATTGCAGATAACATTGCAGATAACATTACAGATGACGTTGTAGATGCCCCCACCCCTCCTGCAGATAACCTCACAAATAACATTACAGATAGCATTGCAGAGATCTTCTCAGAGGTTGCATCAAAGTTTACAACACTGCAAAACAATGAATCTGATCTCCTTGATCCCAATAATTCTTTTATCACACTAGCACAAATCATCGTGATTGCATGCATTGGAATCATTGTAGTTATCATATTCTATGTTAAAAAAAGAGACTGAAATTTTTTGCACAAACACCACATTGAATATCATCAATTAAGAGTATAAAAAATGGATTACTGCTGTACAAATCAAAAATTAGTATACACAGACACTGATATCGTATGCTCCAACTGCGGTGTACTCTCAGATGGAATAATAGAATTTTATCCAGCTGCACAAAAAAGTAAAGTAATTCCATGTGATGAATCCAGAATTGGAAGTGCAGATATATCTCCATCATCTATACTACATTCAAAAAAACACAGAAACATACTAGAGTCTAGATCAAACCCCTATGAAAAAAAACTTTTTGATGTTTGCTCTGCATTACACATTAACCATAATGGTATCAGACGTGCGATGTACCTGTTTGCTGCAATACGTAATACAAAAAAGATCTCATTGGGAGTATCGGCATTCTTTTGCATATGGCAGACATGCAGAGAAAACCACATCCCAATGAGTAATGATATCATTATATCCACAATCCAGGAATATTTTGCACTAAAAAGGGAAATACGCCCAAAAAAGGCAATATTTGTAGCCCAGTCAGTTTTATTGGATTGTGAAAAAAAGATACATCTAGAAAAATCAAAACCTACAGACGATGCAAGCCTCAAGAGGATTGACTCTGAAATGTTAAGAAGAACAGCACTACAACTCTCTAGGAGATGTGATAATAATGTACAAACAGCAGTAAGCGTGATTGAACACATGGGGGTTGATACAACATAAAGTCATTTAGTGTAGTGGATATCTCTCTTGTACGAAAACCAAAGTTTGTAGTATCTGTAATGGACAAAAAGACCACAGATCAACTATACCAAGACATGACATCTTCTGTTGATTCTAAGAAACACCACATAGTAACTGTAAATGACGGCAAAGGCTTTGTCGCAGTAGATAACATTGCAGTACTTGATGCAGCAATTCGGGCAAACATACCCCAGATACAAATACTAAACATTGGCAAGGCAGACCACCCATTACTCACACACATTGAGAGGTCCTCCCAAAAGGAGATGATAAACCCTGCACGAGTCTCCCTTGCAGTAAATTCCATAAGGAACAGCTATGAAAACCCAAAAATATCCCTAAACTCATATCTAGAAAAGATACTTGCAGTAGAATTTGATCAAAGCATTACCCTAATCCTTGCAGATATGATAGAGTATGTCTTTGCAGCAGGAATAAAACAATCACCTCCCGTATCATACTTTGCAGCACTCTCAAAACTTGAGATTACAAAACAGAGACTGATAATAGAAAATACACAGATTCTCTGCCAAGAACTAAAACAGAGATACTTTGTGTGGCCAAACACGCATATCTTTAACCTATTAATTAATGGAACAAAAAAGTCTGTTCCACAGTTAAGGAAATCAACATCAAAAAGTGTTTCAAGCTTTAACTGTACGTGTGGGAATCACTATGGTATAATCAACAATAAGATATGCAAGCTTGAGGAGAAAAATGGATGTCTGATATCTAGTAACAGTGTTGGTACTACATTCCACATGATCCCAGAAAAGGGTGTAAAGTTTTTGGGAATTGACAAGAACAATTCAGCAAAATTCTCAATGCACAAGAAACTTGATGATTTAAAAAAGATAAAACTTGATGGTCCATTCCTTTTGGTAAGACTGGATAAAAAAGAATAACTCCATAACAACTACAAATTGTACTCTATTATCTTGCTTGTGTTATTTTTTGCAGTGTTTGGTGCCGTATCATACCAAGAACTAATGTACCGAAAAATCCAACATTATTTGGTGATAACCCTTTGTGTATTGGGAATAATTCATCTTGGGGTAACATCACATGATTTGAGTATATTTGCATTTACAGGAATAATCACTGCTATGCTTGGAGTAGTAAGATTGGGAGGAATCTTCAAGACCTCAGACTGGCTGTGCTGTTCTGCATTATTTGCGTTTTTGATTCCGTTTGGGATTCATGTGGCAGCACTCTCTGTTTTGTTGGGATTTACAGTCTCTGTCTCAAACCACGTGATCGTATGCCTTGGATCAAATCTTAGGCGCAACCCATTTCCTGATGTACAGGCAACGTGTGGAACAAAGATTCTTGCAATGATATCCTGCAAGAGACGTGGAATCCTTGATAGATTTGCATATCCTGCGGTACTAATGGTAAATGGTATACTAGTATTTGATATCAACTCTGGCATGAAGGGAAAAAAGATGGATCACTCTAAAAAATCTCCATACGTTATTCCCTCAATCCCAATTCTGACTTTTATGTATGCCTCATCACTGTTTGTGATTCTTGTGCTGTTTCCAAATAATATTCTTTGATGAACCGTTTTGGCAATAATCTGGGTATGTTGAAAATAAATTCAAAGTCTCTTAATTCTCAACTAGTCATGCTTTGCTACACACCAACAAGGTTTATTCTAAAAACCAAATTGATATGTTGGTTCTTAATTGGATGACCACACTAATCTCTTTTTCATGTACCTAACGTTTCTCATGAATCTCATGACCCCTAAAAAAATCATTCCCAGTCAATACACCCTGTATAATAATCATTTTAGAAAAATTGATCTGGCACAACTTTAAACCAAAATCTAACTTTGAGGATGCAAAGTCTGAAAAGTTGATCTCATTATTACCTTCGTTGAATTCTTTTGGGATCATACTAAACAAGAAAGACCATGACCTGTCTTTGTACCTTGGTGCAGAGAATACAGAGTCACACCACATAACTGGATTATCTGATGTTACATCCATCCCACACGAGTCTCTAGATATCTCATCTCTAGTTACACAAATAAAACTAAAAAATGATTACATCCACCCACTTTGTGTTGCCCCCCAGCAATGCAAAATATACGAACAGTCATCTTATCTCTCTGATTTTACATTAGGAATAACTGGACGAAGAATTGATCCAAAAATTGTGAGAAGAAAAGCAAAGCTATTTCTTGATAAAATCTCAAAACGAAAAACCATACAAATTGAGATGACAAAGTCAATACAATGGAAGCTAGAACAAAACTCTTTTTTTGTTACATCAATATTCTTCTCATATGAGAAGAACAGTATTCCGTCATTTTTATCAAGTGTAAATTTTACAAACAGACTCTCTGAACCAAACGCATTACTTGCAAAAAAGAATACTCCAAAGACCATATCTTTTAATCCACCTAAACTCTCTTGGTTTAAAAGCTCAAAAGCTTTGGTATTATCCCCTGTGGAGATGGCATCAGTACTCTCACTGCCTCCTTCTATGTTTGGCTTGAAGATGGAATCTGGAGCAGACAAGACATTCTCTAATCTTCGTAGAAATATTGCAGATCCTGCAGATTTCTTTTCTGATTTAACTGATGGAAAGAACCATGAAGCGTTTTTTTAATAAAAATTCCCTAGTTTTTGCAGCATTGAAAAAATTACACCAAAACCAAGATTGCAATCACAAACAAAAATGGCAGCTAAAAAAACGCAAGTTGATAAATCCTGACTGCACTATAACTGTAGAAGGGATGACATTACTATACGCTGGAATTTTTCAGATTCCAGTTGCGTCATTTAAGATACTGGCACTATGCTACGTTTACAGAAAATTACAGACGTCCAAGACAGAACTGATTCCGGTATTTTACAAACTCATTGAATCTTTCTTTGGAGGTAAACCCACTAGGTATATGCGTGAATGTATAAAATACCTAATAGATGAAAACTTTGCAGAAAAATGCAATTGTCAGAGCATAACCATTACTGATTCTGCATACACCAAACTAAAACAATACGACGCTGAGGTTGTGGAGATTGAACGTACATTTGAATATTGAAAGTGCCATATCCATGTTCTCTGAAATAATAATTCTAATGGTAATTACAATGGTCGGATACCTTGTCGTGATGAGTAGATTTTCAAAACATGAAAAATCACAAACAAAATCCAGTAAATCATCATCATCATCATCATCATCATCTGCAAAGACACCCCCCTCCTCAAACACATCAAAACTGCACATAAGCAAAGACATGACGGCACTAGGCTACATTGATGGACCAGACGGACATGATGAGACATTTGTGATTCCAGAAAGAGACAGGCAAAACATTGGAATATTTGGAGAGATCGGCTCTGGAAAGACCTCTGTACTACGATTGCTAATAATGCAGGATATAATCAGGCAGACTGGATTTCTCCTAATAGACCCGCACAGAGAGTTTAGCAGAGAGGTGCTCTCCATGATTCCTGAACATATGCAAGACAAAGTTGTATACATCTCACTTGCATCAATATACCAGTTTGGTAAGAGTATCTGTATCAATCCCTTACAAACTCATACAGAACATGAGAAATACATCAGAACTGCCGGATGCATTGATAACCTAAAGCAGTACTTCTCAGATGGCTGGGGTCACAGGCTAGAAACAATACTGCGCAATATGATAAATCTAGTAATTTCAACTCCTGATACTTGTAAATTCCTAGATATCATATCTATACTGTTTGATGAGAATAAACGAAACCATGCACTACAAAAGTGTCCGCTTCCTACAGTACGTAACTTTTGGGCAAACGTATTCCCCAAATATGCACCAGAGTCTGCTGGTGCCATATACAACAAATTTGACAAAATTATTAATACACCTCCAATTGCTGCAATCTTCTCCTCTGTTGAATCTACCATATCAATCAAAGAGATAATCGAGGATGGCAAAATTGTAATCATTGACTTGGGTTCTGCTGCAACTGTAGATATAATAGAATTTATGGGAACCATGCTAATTAACATGTTTAATTTAGAAAACAAGATTAGGTTTGACTTGGATGACTCTGTAAAGACTCCATTTAACATCTACATAGATGAGGTCCACATGTTCTCAGCATCTGTTATTCGAGAGTTACTTAACAATGTCAGAAAATATAACATGAAGGTGACAGTTGCCACCCAGTCAATCAAAGTGTTAGATGATAAATTGGCAAAAGAACTAAATGATCTGTTTCGTTGTATGGTAATGTTTCGGTGTGACTATGAGACTGCAAGACTATTGGCAAGAAACCTTCCATTAGATGAAAAAGAATTAGCACATCTAGGATTTCACAGGTTTGCTGCATTCTCTCAAGGCTTTGATCCAGTATCTGGAATTGGCAAAACACGACACATTGAGATTCCCTCAAGGTGGAAAGATATGGCAAAGAAGAGTTTGGATAAATATGGTAAAGATATTTCAACAGAGTCATACATTTTTGCAAACAAAAATGAGTTCATACCCAAATTGACACCATTAGAATACTTTTTGCTAAATATATTATACCTTGAGAGGCGAGACATCACTTATGATGAGTTAATATCTGCAGGTTCTGCAAAGTTTGGAGTCAATGCAAGAACAGTTAATGCAGCATTGACTGATTCATTGTTTCAGCATCATCAGTTTGTTACTCGCAAGATTGACTATCAAGAGGGCAAGAATCAGTACAACACAAATGCATCCTTTTCAATTACAAAACTTGCCATACAATCCATTTATTCTAGGGCATATGCAGGACTCGGTGCCGGGGGTGAACTACACACGGGAGTAATATCAGCTATTGCTGATAAACATACAGAACAGTTTCATTATTGTATTCCAGATCTTGCAGATTCTACTGGCCCGAGGGCAGACTTGTTGGTATACGAGTTCCAGCCAACTAGTGGCAAAAAAACTCTTGGCAAAAAAATTCCTAACAAAAAAACTCTTTGCAAGATAAATCCAATCATGTGGTCTGACAAGGTGATAGCAGTGGAGGTGGAGACTGATCCGGCAAAACATGGGGGGCAGATAGTCATTAATTATGAAAAGAACGCATCACGTGGCCTTGATGTGTGGTTTGTAGTGTTTTTGCAAAAACACAAAAACTACATTATTGATGTTTTGGCAAAAAAAAATATTGGGGGCGACTCGTATAGTATCATACTAGTTGAACCCAAAAACATTGATGGCAAAAACAATACAATACATCCTGATTCATCTATATCTCAACATGAGACAAAACACAATGTGGCCCTTGATAACACACTTGAGAATATTATAAATTCAAATCTTACTGCATCCCAAGTGATGAGATGTATAGAGTTTATCAAAAAGAAGGAAAAGAAAATTTTAAAATCCTTTGTACCAATTATAACAAAACAGTCCCTTGATACACTTGAGGTAAAGACTAGAACAAAAAAAGATACATTGGTAGTAAATCCTAAATTGATAAAGGTCTTACCAAACTCTTCTGATACAGATAAACCCGTTACTACTGATTCTATTGGAAAATATACAAATTCTGAGGTTGCATCATTAAAAGCAATCTTAGAGAAGGACTATGAAGGGTATAACGCAATCTGTCGAGAGTTGAAATCTCGTGGTTTAGGTGTGAGAAGAAAAAAGAACGGAGGTGTGAGCATCTATACACTGTGATAAATTTTTTGATTATGTTATGGCTCTAAATTGAAATATCATATTAGATGTGTGCAATCCAAACTTTGGGTTTTCAAGTAATCTGCTCAAAATATTTTTTTTTGGTGTGTGAGCATCTACAAATGTTGCAAGATAACTGAGACTTGATTTTGAAAATATTTTTTTTGGGGTCTTGTAGTTGTCTCAAAATTGTATATGTCTTTTTTTAGAATAAAAAATTATCATATTTGGTATTTTATTCTGTGAATCAATTACAATGTTGAGTTTCTTTAATCGTTTTGTTGCAATAATTTTTTACTCTCTCAACCTACAATAGTCCAAGAAACTCCTAGCGCAGATAAATTATTTGTATATTTTTTTTATTTATTAAAATATTTTTGATCTTTGATAGATAATTTTAAAGACTTTTCCTTTGAGGTTACTTGCATTATTGTTTGTGTAGGAATAGTTCTTTCATTTTGTAAAATTGTAACTATGAATTAATTTCAAAGATTCATTGTTAGTACTTTAACTGTTGTTACATTAAGTGAAATCCTCAGGTTAGATTCAACAGTATCAAGCTGCTGGTTTTGGTAACTACTAGTTGTTTGTACATTTATCATAGATAACCCACATAATCTAAAATTCATGTTTTGGTTATATATCACAATTCTGCAGAGACAACTAACTATATGTGAATATATAAAGAAATAGATCAGATAACATAAAAAATGAATCACGCTCCAAAACTCATTTACAACCATCTTTAAAACTAATTTCAAAGAAACAAATTATGATAAATCAAGCAAGCAGATGTGGGATTAACCTGCACAAGAAATTTCTTAAAGTAGAATAACTGATAAAAGTAAAAATATATTGAAAAATAAAAAGTTGAGAATACATATATTCATCAATCAAGAAATATTTTAAAAATATCTTGTTCCTTTATGCAGTTATGTAATCATGTCTGTTTGGTATGGCATACACACATATTTTTAACAGATGGGTAGGATACAAAAATGTGACACTGTCAAACCCGTATATTACAAAAGCAATTACAGCATCCCAGAAAAAGATAGACAATATTGATTAGATACTAGCAGATCTTTTACGCAGAGGTTACATTGCAGTATGCTGTTGTTCCAGATAAAAAGATGTGTGTAGAGCAACTACAGTGGCAAGGTACAGAGAAAAAAAATTCATCTAGTGGTGAGATCACTGAATAATTTCATTCATGGAACTGTTACAGCAGGAGTTAAAATTTTAGGCCTTACATTACTACATGTGAATCTTGAGGAAACCTAGTCTTTTTTGTCTTGCTCTGTATGCAACCCTGACTCTGGAGATGATGATGATGATGATGATGATGATACATGACAGTATCTAGTGTTTTCATAAATGATTCATAGACAAATTGGTGTTTCCTTGTATGATTCATCTCCTTACATTCCATACCCTATCTGTTCTAGGGCATCAAAACATGATCCACTTTATGATTTGCTGTATTTTTTTTAATCACTGTCATGAAAATGAGATATCTTTTTGATCCAAGAATTATGTGATAAAATTAATTGGATCTATTCGTGTTGAGAGGTCACAGCATGCATGATACTGATTTTGGTATATCTATGCATGATTATGACTTTTCATTCTAGAAGAAATAAATACTTGAATTTTTTACAATTTGTAACTAATATGACTAGTACCGTGATGGCAACAGCTCTTATTGTCTTTTCACTTTTTGTCTTTCTTGGAGAAACAGGGGGAGGGGAAGGCGAGATGGCTTTTGCACAGTCAACAGTGGTAACACCTGCAAATCCTATAGCTGTATCTTCAGTAACTGATGGTGTTACATTTGATGAACTTAACAGTGCTCGTAGCATCACCACCGTTACAATTGGTTCATCCACATACGCCCTAGTTGCATCTTTTTTCGATGACGGTGTCCAAATTATTGATATAACAAATCCCGCAACCCCAACTGCTATATCTTCAGTAACTGATGCTACAGCTAGTATTAGTAGTACATTTGATGTACTTGATGGAGCTAATGGCATCACCACTGTCAAAATTGGTTCATCCACATACGCCCTAGTTGCATCTTTTAATGATAGCGGCGTCCAAATTATTGATATATCCACTCCCGCATCCCCAACTGCTGTATCTTCAGTAATTGATGGTGCTACCTTTGATGAACTTGATAGTGCATCTGGCATCACCACCGTTAAAATTGGCTCATCCACCTACGCCCTAGTTGCAGCTTTTCTAGATGACGGTGTCCAAATTATCAATATAACAAATCCCGCAGCCCCAACTGCTACATCTTCAATAACTGATGGCGAATCTGATGGTAGTGGTGGTACCTTTGATGAACTTGATGGAGCATCTGACATCAGCATCGTCCAAATTGGCTCTGATACATACGCCCTAGTTGCATCTCAAGCAGATGACGGTGTCCAAATTATCAATATAACAAATCCCGCAGCTCCAACTGCTGTATCTTCAGTAACTGATGGTGCTACCTTTGATGAACTTGACGGAGCATATGACATCACCACTGTCACAATTGGTCAATCCATCTACGCCCTAGTTGCATCTCTTACAGATGACGGCATCCAAATTATCAATATAACAAATCCCGCATCCCCAACTGCTACATCTTCAGTAACTGATGGTGGTACTTTTGATGAACTTGATGGATCTAATGGCATCACCACTGTCAAAATTGGTTCAGCTACATACGCCCTAGTTGCATCTCAATTTGATGACGGCATCCAAATTATCAATATAACAAATCCCGCAACCCCAACTGCTGTATCTTCAATAACTGATGGTGGTACTTTTGATGAACTTGGTGGAGCAACTGGCATCACCACCGTCCAAATTGGTTCATCTGTTTACGCCCTAGTTGCATCTCAAGATGATGACGGCATCCAAATTATTCGTATAGCAGAAGATCAACCAGAAGTAGCAACACCCACAAATCCTATAGCTGTATCATCAATAACTGATGGTCTCGACGATGGTGCTGGTGGTACCTTTGATACACTTAATGGACCTCGTGGCATCACCAACGTCCAAATTGGTACATCTACATACGTCATAGTTGCAGGTAATCTTGATCACGGTATCCAAATTATCAACATGACAAATCCCGCAGCCCCAGCTGCAGTGTTCTCAATAGTTGATGGTAGTACTGATAATAGTGGTGTCGCTACATATGATACACTTCGTAGAGCTATTGACGTTACCACTGTCCAAATTGATGCATTCACATACGCCCTAGTTACATCTAATACTGATGACGGTGTACAAATTATTGATATAACAAACCCTGCAAGGCCATCTGTTGTATCTTCAATAATTGATGGTGGTACTGATGGTAATGGTGATACCTTTGATGAACTTGATGGAGCTTTTGGCATTGACACTTTTACGATTGGTGCATCTACATACGCCATAGTTGCATCTTTGAATGATGACGGTGTTCAAATTATTAATATTACAGATCCTAAAAACCCCACTGCTACATCTTCAGTAACTGATGGGGCTGGAGGTTTTAATACACTAGATGAGGCTACCGGAATTACCACTGTTACAAGGGGTGCATCCACATACGCCCTAGTTGCAGCTAATGCCGATGATGGTATTCAAATTATTAATATAACAAATCCCGCAGTCCCAACTGTTGCAGCTTCAATAACTGATGGTAATGGTGGCTTTGATGAACTAAATGGTGCTACCGGAGTCACCACTGTTACAATTGGTGCAGTTACATACGCCCTAGTTACAACTAGTGTAGATGATGCTGTACAAATTATTAATATAACAAATCCCTCAGTCCCAACTGCTGTATCTGCCGTATTTGATGGTGGTACTGATGGTACTAATACCTTTGATGAACTTAATGGAGCTAGTAACATCACAACCATCAAAGTTGGTTCATCCACATATGCACTAGTTGCATCTGCTACAGATGATGGTGTCCAAATTATTGATATAACAGACCCTGCAAATCCAACTGTAGCATCTTCAGCAACTCATGGTGGTTCTGATGGTAGTGGTGGTACCTTTGATGGACTTGATAGTGCTCGTGATGTCACAACCATCCAAATTGATTCATCAATATACGCCCTAGTTACAGCTAGAGACGTTGATGCTGTCCAAATTATTCGTATAGCAGACAATCAACCAGAACTAGAACCAGAACCAGAACCATTAGCAACACCTACAAATCCTATGGCTGTATCATCAGTAACTGAGGGAGTTGGTGGATTTGATGAACTTGATGGAGCTTTTGGTATCAGCACCATCCAAATTGGTTCAGCTATATACGCTATTGTTGCATCTAATGGCGATAGCGGTGTTCAAATTATCAATGTATCAAATCCTGCAGTACCAACTGCGATATCTTCTGTAGCTGATGGCAGTACTGATAGTGCTGGCAATACATTTGATACACTTAGTAGATCTATTGACGTTGCAACTGTCGAAATTAACTCAAGCACATACGCTCTAGCTACATCTAGCCCTGATGACGGCATCCAAATTATCAATATATCAAACCCTGCAGCGCCAACTGTTGCATCTTCAATAATTGATTCTACTACTGCTGTTCCTAGCACATTTGATGAACTTGATGGAGCTACTAGTATTACCACCGTTAAAATTGGTTCAGCTACATACGCTCTAGTTGCATCTAATAATGATGACGGTGTACAAATTATCAATATAACAGACCCTACAAATCCAACTGCTACATCTTCAGTAACTGATGGTGCAGGTGGCTTTAATACACTCGATGGAGCTCGTGGTGTTACAACTATCCAAATTGGTTCAGCTACATACGCCCTAGTTGCATCTAATCTTGATGACGGTGTCCAAATTATCAATATAACAAATCCTGCAACCCCAACTGTTACAGCTTCAATAACTGATGGTGCAGGTGGCTTTGATAGACTTGATGGAGCTACTGATATTGCCACTGTTACAATTGGTCAGTCCATATACGCCCTAGTTACAGCTAATGTAGATAACGCTGTCCAAATTATTGATATAACAAATCCTGCAACCCCAACTGCTGTATCTGCTGTATTTGATGGTCTCAGTGATGGTACTAATACCTTTGATAGACTTGATGAAGCTACTAGTGTTACAACCATCAAAGTTGGTTCATCTACATACGCCCTAGTTGCATCTGCCGCTGATAACGGTGTCCAAATTATTAACATAACAAATCCTGCAAGACCAACTGTGGCATCTTCAATAGCTGATGGTGGTGTTGATAATGATGGCAATACCTTTACTACACTAGCTAGTGCTCGTGATGTTGCAACCATCCAAATTGGCACAGAAATATACGCACTAGTTACATCTAGGGACGATGACGGTGTACAAATTATCCGTGTAGCATCTCAAGCAGATTCAGACCCAGCACCAAAACCAGCACCAAACTTGGGATCTGCATCCATTGAAAGTCCTCTAGTTGCATCTTTTCTAACTGATGGTGTCGGTGGCTTTACCACACTTAGTACACCTGGTGATATCACCACTGTCAAAATTGGCTCTAACACATATGCCCTAGTTACATCTTTACAAGATAACTCAGGCGGTGTCCAAATTATTGATATAACAAGGCCTACAGCCCCCATTCTTGCATCTGAAATAACTGTAGAAAACAGTGGTGCTAACCTTGATGGAGCTAATAGTATTACCACCATCAAAATTGGCTCTGATACATACGCCCTAGTTGCATCTGTTTTTGGTAACGCTGTCCAAATTCTTAATATATCAGATCCTACAGCCCCAACTGCTGTATTTACAATAAATGATGGTGGTACCTTTAACACACTTCGTGGAGCTAGTGACATCACAACTGTAAAAATGGGTCCATCCACCTACGCCCTAGTTACAGCTAACGTTGATCACGGTGTCCAAATTATTGATGTATCAGATCCTACAGCCCCAACTGCTGTAACTTCAATAACTGATGGTAGTACCTTTGATACACTTCGTGAAGCTACTAGTATTACCACCGTCGAAATTGGCTCTGATACATACGCCCTAGTTGCATCTAGAGGCGATAACGGTGTTCAAATTATCAATATAACAGACATTGCAAACCCAACTGCTGTATCTTCAATAACTAGTAATGAAAATAGTTTTGGTACCATTTCTGTCGGTGAGGATACTATTACCACCATCAAAATTGGTTCTGCTGTATACGCCATACTTACATCTAGCCCCGGTGACCGTGTCCAAATTATTAATATAACAAATCCTGCAAACCCAACTTTTGTATCTATAATAAATCATAATGATGTGGATAGTGATGGTGGCACATTTGGTATATTTGATGGTCCTACTGATGTTACCACTGTTACCATTGCTGGTACTACATACGCCATAGTTGTAGCTAACGTAGATAATGGTATACAAATTATTGACATGTCAGATCCTACAATGCCAACTGCTGTATCTTCAGTAGCTCAAGGTGGTGTTGATGATAATGGTGTGACCTTTAACAGACTTAATGGACCACTCACCATTACAACTGTTCAAATTGGCACATCGTTATACGCCCTAGTTGCATCTAATCAAGGTAGCGCTGGTGTCCAAATTATTCGTATAGCAGATGATCAACCAGCACCAGAATCAGAATCAGAATTAGCAACACCTGAAAATCCTATAGCTGTATCTTCAGTATTTGATGGTGGTAGTGACGGTGTTGGTGGTACATTTGATACACTTGATGAATCTTCCAACATCACCACTGTTACCATTGGTGAATCCACATACGCCCTAGTTACAGCTAATGGTGATAACGGTGTACAAATTATTGATATAACAAATCCTGCTGCTCCCATTGCTACATCTTCAATAACTGATGGTGTTGGTGGCTTTGATGTTCTCTTTGGAACTAGTGATATCACCACCTTCCAAGTTGGTTCATCCACATACGGCATAGTTGTAGCTGCTGAAGATGACGGCATTCAAATTATTAATATAACAAACCCTGCTGCCCCAACTGCTGTAACTTCAGTAATTGATGGTAGTACCTTTGATACCCTTGATGGAGCAAGTGACATCGCCATTACCACAATTGGTCAATCCACATACGCCCTAGTTACAGCTAGTAACGATAACGGCATCCAAATTATTGATATAACAGACATTAGAAACCCAACTGCTGTAACTTCAATAACTAATGATGATACTGATGGTAATGGTGGCACCTTTGATACACTTGATGGACCTATAGAAATCAGCATCGTCCAAATTGATTTCTCTATATACGCTCTAGTTACGGCTTTTACTGATGACGGTATACAAATTATTGATATATCTAATCCTGCTGCCCCCACTGCTGTAGCCTCAATATCTGATGGTGATACTGATGGTAATGGTGATACCTTTGACACACTTGATGGACCTCGTGGCGTCACTACTGTCAAAATTGGCTTATCTACATACGCTCTAGTTACAGCTTCTGATGATAACGGCATCCAAATTATTGATATAACTGATCCTGTTTCCCCCACTGCTGTAACTTCTATATCTGATGGTGATAGTGATGGTAGTGATACCTTTGATGAACTTGATGGAGCTAATCGGTTAACCACTGTTACAGTTGGTGAATCTACATACGCTCTAGTTACATCTTTTGTTGATGACGGTATCCAAATTATCAATATAACAGACATTGAAAATCCAACTGCTGCATCTTCAATAACTGATGATGGTACATTTAATGCCCTTAATGATCCTGCAGGTATTACCACCGTCCAAATTGGTTCATCTATTTATGCCATATCTGCATCTAGTGGAGATGACGGCATTCAAATTATTCGTATAGCAGAAGATCAATCAGAATTTGGAATCTTAGATGAGTATCTTGCAAATCCTATAATAACTGCATATTCAATTATTGATGGTACTAGCGATAGAGTTGGTAATACCTTTGGTACCCTTGGCAGCCCACGTGGCATTACTACTATCCAAATTGGTTCATCTATTTATGCCCTAGCTACATCTAACAACGATGACGGCATCCAAATTATTGATATAACAGACCCTCAAGATCCTCTAGTTGTATCTTCTGCAATTAATGGAAAAGGCGAAACAATTATTGTAAGGGACGGTGATACTCAAGATCCTCTATCTTCTACAGTTAATGGTAACAGCTTTGATAAACTTGATAAAGCTCGTGATATCACTACCATCCGAATTGGTTCATCTACATACGCCCTAGTCACTGCTGGTGTGTTAGACCAGAGCGGCATCCAAATTATTGATGTGACTAATCCTAGCACCCCAACTGCTGTATCTTCAGTAATTGATGGTGGTACTGATGGTGCTAGTGGTACCTTTGATACACTCCGTGATTCTGCTGGTATCACCACTGTTAGAATCAACTTATCTACATACGCCATAGTTGCATCTAGTGGAGATAACGGCATCCAAATTATTGATATAACTGATCCTGCTGCCCCAACTGCTGTATCTTCTGTAACTGATGGCAGTACTGATGGTGCTAGTGGTACCTTTGATGAACTCTTGGGAGCTAGTGATGTTACCACCATCAGGATGGGCAACTCCATATACGCCCTAGTTACTGCTGGATTAGATGACGGTGTTCAAATTATTGATATATCAGATCCTGCTGCCCCCACTGCTGTATCCTCTGTAACTGATGGTGTTGGTGGATTTAGTACACTTGATGGAGCTTTTGGAATTGACACTGTCGTAATCTCAGATTTTGATCTAATCGATCCTACTAAAACGGTTCAACTCACATACGCTCTAGTTACTGCTAATGTTGATGACGGTGTACAAGTTATTAATATATCCGATCCTACATCCCCAGTTGCTGTATCTTCAATAGGTGGTGATGATCCTGTAATTATAATTGGTGGTGGTAGTAATGTTTCCACTGATAGACTTGATGGAGCTAATGGTATTAGCACTTTTAGTATTAATAGTACCACATACGCCATAGTTACATCTGATATGGATGACAGCATCCAAATTATTGAGGTAAGAGATGCTTTCTTCCAACCTACTATAACTTCACTAACTGATTATGTTGATGATGGTACTCTTGATGATATACCTAATGCTAATACATTTGATACACTTGATGGAGCATCTGGTGTTACTACCGTCAAAATTGGTACTGCTACATACGCCCTAGTTGCAGCTAGTGATGATGACGGTATACAAATTATCCGTATGACACAACCAGTACCAGAAGCATCAACATTCATACCCTCATCAGGTGGCAGCAGTTCAGACTGGAAAAAGAAACCAACCTTTGGCAAGTCATGGGAGGTATCCTCTGACCAACTCGTTAAAAATGGATTCAGCTTTAATGGTTACTCACTTGATATCACCGACAACTGGCACACAGACTTTGTAAAGACCTCAACAATTATCGGCGAGATAAACCATGTTCAGATGAAGGTATTTGCATTTGATGGATTAAGGTATGTCCAGCTATCTTTGGGACTACCAGAAATTGGTGCCACCTCTGATGCAGAAGCAGACATCATTGTACATCTAGAGCGTAATTATGATAATCCTGATGACTATGACGTTGTAGGAATTGAACACGAACAAACTGAACCGTTGGTGAACACAGATTCCACAACTGCTAGTATTACACCATCACTTTGTAATACCTCACACACTGAACCATTTTGTTATACCATTGACATTGAATTTGCAGTCGATGCCCCACTATCTCATGATGTAATAGCAATATCTGCAATTGATACAAAGAGAAGAACTACAACTACACACATCAACGATGGTGTAGAGTTTCTAGGAGAATCACTACTTCCTGCAGAGACTGCATCTATCTTTATCAAAAAGACAAACCAAGGCAAAGGTAACCACCTCATCCTAACCCAAGATGATAGGCGATACGATACGTGGACTGACCAAGACGGTTACCAATGGATGCAGAATAGTTATGGTACATGGATTCAACAGACACTACCTGATATGATCATATCACACGATGGCTCCACACAAGTGATGACTAGACTACATTCAGAGTTTGATAGTATGGTACAACAAGAACAAGAACGAGCAATCCTAGTATTTGACAGCAAGAATATCCAGTCAGTACTAGATGAACCATTCTCATACGAGTTTCATGAAATTATACCTAGGCATCTAGATGAAGGTCTACTTGAAAAGATGGAACTCGAAGAGATTCTAGCACTTGAAAAGATGTTAAATATCTACATTTATGATGATAATTGGTCTGAGGTAGATGATGATGATGATGATGAATAAGAGATATCAGTATTGATAAATAATAATCTAACTAAAAAGAGTCATTACAAACAAATGTATTTACCATCTCATAACATGTCTTTTTTTCCAAGGTGTTAATTGACATTGAGAAAAGGATTAAAGTAAACTATCAGTTACCTCAGAATTAATATATTTTTTCAAATTCACACAAAGCATTCATCCAAGATTTACATTTAGTTAATGTTGCCTGTTTTGTTAAAGGTTAAACAGTATAAAGATTTGAGAAATACAAGATAATACACATACACAATCATCAAAGCGTTAAACCCAAACACACCACATAGAGACGTGTTTTGCTAAACAACAATTAATTGATAAAAACTAGACAACTCGTAAAAGAAAAAAATGATTTTTTTATAGAGGTTTACAACATACACAAAGTACTTTAGATAAACACAAAACCAAAATTCAACAAATATCAATTCACAAAAATCTGATACCATTTAATTTACTGCAAGAATGATATCACAAACAATATCATTATCAGCAAGGTAACTTTTGATCGAGTCTTGGTTATGAATCATTTCAAAAAAGAATTAAACATGCTAAACAACCCACAAAAGAATCCTACAATTAAATTCGTACAAATTTAAATTTATAATTGATTACATCCATCTGTAAACCAATCACAGAAATCAAATTATCTCCTTAAAAGCAAATTGTCTCAATCCTTTTATGGTGCTGGCAAATAATGATCAGCTATTATACACAGGACATCTCAAAGATAATGAACAACTATACATCAAAAATGACTCTCTAGTAGTGATTCATCAAACAAATGGGTGCATTAACCCTAGTTGGGTGTGATTCTTGTGTATACCACATATCTCATAATGTATTGAGAATATTTTGGCGTGCTCCAAAAAACACAAACCAATGTAGACCTTGGGGCAGGTATCAACATGACTTTAAACTAGACTCGAAGAGATCATTTCCAGACAGAGATAAAGAAGAATAGCAGAAAAGACAGAATCCAAAAGACTGACAAAGTTCCATAACAAAAAGTGGAAACATGACACTGCGATGGATTCTCAGAGGTGTGTGCTCATCAAACACAATACATGCCTCAAACAGTGACATTACAAAATTTACTATACATCAAAAAGAAGAGAGGATATCATCAAAGGCAGCAATTGCTACTGCATCCAAACTGCTGTGTATTATCTACTGGATGTTAAAGGAGAGAAGAACAGAGTTTGTACAAAATTACAGTTAGGACCACCATAAATCGCGTGATATGTGTTGAGGGACAAGCCTCGTTTATTAACTGCAAATAATCCTAACTAGGACGAAGATAGCATTGAGGATTAAGCCTCGTATGATACATGTCTGTCATCTTTTCATTGGAACTATTCTTTAGCGAAATCTAGCTACCCCAACGTTTGAAAAAGGGTTAAAAGTATAAAAGCAATTCATATGGATATTATTATATCTCCATTACATCTTTTTGATATACAATAAAAAATTTCAGAGTTCACACCTTGCTAGTAACATCAAAGTTATACTGTAGATGTGCGATTAAATCCTTGTGAACAAAGAATTAAATCGAATTGAATCAACCGTTTTAGAAAAACGAGTTAAATTGCATATTTTTGAACCCACTCATCGTAAAATTTGGACTGTGGTTGGTAAAGGTGAAGAACACTGGATTGATCCCGATGGTCTTTTCTGCTCTTGTCCTAGCTTTTATTTTGGTAAATTAAATGGAAAAATGATCTGTTATCATCTTGAATCTGCACAACTTGCTATACAAGAAAATAATGTTGAAGAAATTATTTTTTCTGATGATGAATTCTCTGATTTTCTTGGAGCATTAATTTCTGATTTATAATTATTAGTTATTTGGGATCTAACATATTATAGACCTAAACTGAATTTTCCTTGCAATGATGCATTAAATGATGGTTTTCCATTGGTTCGTGTTGTTTGTTTCTATCAATTGAGTTTGCACTCTATATTTTACACTTTTAGCGAAACTGTTTTTTGGTGAAATAAAGTAAACTCTCATCTTCTCAATTACTGGTTGTAATCTTTAAAACTGAAATACTTTTTACCATCCTCACAGTATACATGGATTTTAAGAATCTCTTCAAAGTCAATAAATCAAGTGGAAATATGTGCCAATTCAACTGTGCTAAAAAACAGGATTTGCTCAATCTGGCAAAATCTATATCTTGGATGTCTATAGCCTTACAGAACCGTCATTAGAACTTGTTAATAACTAGAAATTCTTTCTAAAATCATGGATGAAGATCAACAAAATTCTGAAATAGAAAAAATTGCAAATATCATGATTCATGATGATTTATCAGCTGATGAACAAGATATTGCTAAATTAGAAAAATACAAAAATCAGATCAAAGAAGACTGTGATCTTGATGATGAGAGTGCATTGAAGATGGTTTATGAGACATTGCTTTATAGAAAATTAAAAAATTCTGATTCAAGCGATGTTTTAGAAAAAGGTAATGAGTTTGGCGCTGGATTTAGTTAGTGCCTTACCCTAATGGTATGGTATCAATGTCGTCTTTTGAAACACCTTTCCAAAGACCCGTCATTCCTTCTGGTTCCACATTTTCAACTTTGCTAATTTGCTGAATCTTTATGTGATCTGGGTTTGGAGGCATCCACAACATTGCCATGTATTCTCCGACTTTGCCAACTTTGGTTGGCAAGGCCATTGTGATTTTATCTGCTGCAAATCCTTTTGCAGTTAATGCATTTGTGGCTTTTTCTTTAAGATCCATTCTTCCGTGTAGGAACAAGTAAATCTCTTTTTGGCTGTCAATTTCTGTCATGTGTTTACCTGTTTTTTTAAACTAAATCAACCTTTCTTGATCTAAATACCCTAAAAAGGGTTAAATTAGAACGTACAAAATTCACAACTGTGAAGATCTTCACTGTTGGCAGTAAATCCTTTGTAACTAGTTTCCAACTAGCTGGAATTCCGGGAAAAATTTCTGAAAATCCACAAAATGCACTTGAAGAGATCAAGACTTTGACTGATGATTCTGATGTTGGTCTTGTTTTAGTAAGTGATGATATCACAGAATCCATCAACGATGAACTAACTGCACTAAGGGCTGAAAAATCAACACTTGTATTTGCACTACCTGCTACTGGAAGTGAAAAAACTGAAGTTGATTACAGAGTAATGCTAAAGAAGATTCTGGGTGTATAATCTACTACTTATAATCAAATTTTTAATGTCTTGTCATGAAAACCGCATCTGTTAAAGAGCCATCTATTATTTCTATCAATGAGACAGAAAAACTGCAATTGACATCTGGTGATGTCCTAGTACAGATGCAAGCTTGTGGAATTTGTGGTTCTGATTTGGAAAAAGTCTTTGGTGCGTATGGTAAACCATCAATGCGATTGGGTCATGAACCTTCAGGTGTAATTTTAGATGTTGGTTCTGATGTAACAGAATTCAAAAAAGGCGATAGAGTATTTACCCACCACCATGTTCCTTGTTATGATTGTCATCTTTGTAATCATGGAAATGAAACAATGTGTAAAAAATATTATGAAACTAATCTTCTTCCTTGTGGATTATCTGAAGAGTATGTTGTTCCTACATGGAATGTCTCTCATGGAGGCATTTTAAAAATTCCTGATTCTCTTAGTTTTAAAGAAGCTGCAATGATTGAACCATTGGCATGTTGTGTTAGGGCATGGTCGAAATTCTCCTATTGTAAAGGTGACTCTGTTGCAGTTTTTGGTGTTGGTCCTACTGGAATGATGCATGTTATGCTTGCATGTCTAAAAAAATTCTCAAAAATATTTTGTCTTGATGTAAATGATTTCAGACTGGATTTTGCAAAAAAATTCAACATTACTGAATCTATCTCCTCGATGGATGAAAACAGACAACAAAAGATTTTTGATAATACTGATGGTTTGGGTGTGGATGTTGCAATTGTCGCTACAAGCAGTCTAAAGGCATTAGATGATGCAATAGAGATGACTAGAAAAGGAGGCACAGTAATGATGTTTGGTGTTCCATCAAAAGGCGCTAAATTAGATTTAGATATGAATAAAATTTACTCCAAAGAGATTGCCTTGGTTACTAGTTATGCTGCATCTGATTTAGATACTAAAGAAGCACTAAATCTAATCAAATCTTCTCAAATTAATGTTAAAGAATTAATCACTCACACCTATTCTATATCTGATTCTCAAAAAGCATTTGATCATGCTCGTTCTGGCAAAAATGCAATGAAAATAATCATAACAAAATAAGATCTCTCAAGTTATCTACAGATTAAATGTGAATTTAAGAGAGGGATATCTTTACTGTTTATTTAATATATGATACAAATTTAATCATGCCAAAAAAGATTGCACCTACAAAACAATCTCTGAAATAAACCTCAAAACGATTCCAACAAAACTAAAAGATTTTTTTCCAGATTCAACAATATGAAATTGTTTCAACTATGAATTTGATTGAATTTCCTGTAATGGTTTAGAATTTACAAATAGTTTTGAGATAATAATGATGAAAAACTGCTGTTCTAATTAAAATGAGGGTTGGAACATCCCTATTAGAAATATGCCCTTGATTAGGTGTGTTTTTCATGTATCTTTTGTCTTAAACTAAATAGAACCAATTTCTAATACGAGTATAGCTAATCTCAATGCAACCTCAATTGATCATGTAAACATGAAAGTAAAAAATTTAGAAAAAAGTATAGATTTTTACAAAAATCTTTTTGGATTTGAGATAAAAAAAGAAGAAAATTCATCCAACAAACTTGAAGCACCCTCAAAGATTATTGGTAATGACACTATCAAACTATGCCTGTATGAAGTACCAGATATGAGTCCACAGGGTGGAGGTATTGTACATTTTGGATTCAACATTGATAATTTTGAGTGTGTAATTGAAAAATGCAGAGAATTTAAAGTTGAGATTTTATATGGTGGTGAAATTAATTGGGAGAAATCAAAGTCAGTATACATTGTAGACCCTAGCGGTTACGAATTAGAACTAGGAGAGATTCCAGGTGGTGGACTATAACATTAGAGATTATCTGTAATATGTTTTGTAAACTCTATGGTACTTTTATTGCCACCTATATCTTTGGTTTTCACACCAGTTTTTACCAAATCAAAAATAGTAGATTCTAATTTTTGACCAACTTGGATGCATTTTAAATCATGGTGTTTGTGTCCCAACCAATCAAGCATCATTTTGATAGATAACAAAAACGATGAAGGATTTGCAATATTTTTTCCTGCAATATCAAATGCTGCACCATGGACAGGTTCAAACAATGCAAAATTATCTCCAATATTAGCAGATGGTGCCATTCCTAAACCGCCAACTACTTGTGATGATTCATCTGATAGTATATCTCCAAACAAGTTGGTAGTAACTACAACATCAAACTGTTCTGGCTGTCTGATCAAGTTCATTGCACATGCATCAACATACATTTCTTCAAATACAATATCAGGATAATCTTTGGAAACATCCGTGCAGGATTTTGCAAACAAACCATCTGTAACTCGCATTACATTTGATTTGTGAACACAGGTAACTTTTTTCATAGAGTCACGTTGTTTTGCAGCTTCAAATGCATATTTTGCAATTCTTTTTGAGGCATATTCAGAAATTACTCTCAAAGCTACTGCAGAATCACCCAAGCTAAATTCTTTTCCAGTGTAAAGATCCTCTGTATTTTCACGAACTATCAACATGTCAATATCATCCCGCAATGCAGGCATACATGGATAGGATTTTGCAGGACGGATATTTGCATACAAATCAAGCATTCTTCTCAACACAACAATTACATCTGCAGCCGACTCTCCAACGGGAGCTTTCATGCATGCATCTGATTTTTTGATGGACGCGATGGTCTCATCAGGTAAAGCATTGCCAGTTTCAACTAGTGCTTTATCGCCTGCTGATAATTTTATTATATCAAATTTTAAATCTAGTTTATCATGAATGGTTTCAAGCACAGATACCACTGAATCTGATAGTTCAGGACCAATGCCATCACCTGTAATTAAAGAGATTTTGTACATATCAGAACATCACAATAAGATATTTTTAGGTTTATCTTATTTATTTTTCGTCAAACATCTTTTTGAGCATAATTCTATTAATTGCATCAATAACTGCCTTTACAGAGGTGGTTACTATATCTTCACCGACTGATTTTGCAGAAATTTTGTTGCCTAATGGATCCTCCACTTTTACTGTAACCTCACACAATGCTCCAGAACCCCCAGAGATTGACGCTAGACCATAATCTTTTATTTTAATCTCTGAAATTTTACCGGTGATTTTCTGAATTGCATTTAATGCAGCATCAACTGGCCCTACACCATAATCAGTTCCAATGTGATCTTTACCATTAATGTTTAGTTTTACAAATGCATAAGGCATGGTTCCAATCCCAGTAGAAACTGAAAAACCAGTTAACTGAACAATTCTTTCAAGCTCTTTTTCACCCATAACCTCACTTGCCATAGATAACAATTCTACATCAGTGATCTGTTTTGCTTGATCACCTAGTATCTTAATTTTTTCCAAGATTTGTTTTGCTTGTTCTTGAGTTGGTTTTACACCATATTTTTCCAACATTGCATTCATTCCATGAACTCCTGCATGTTTTCCAACCTTGAGCCATCTCTTTCTTCCAACTAACTCAGGACTGATTGGCTCATAAGTAAGAGGGTTATTTAACACGCCATGAGTATGAATTCCAGACTCGTGTCCAAATGCGTTAGCTCCAACTATAGCTTTGTTTGGTTGTACAATAATTCCTACAGTCTTTGAAATGAATCTAGATGTATCATAGATTAATTCAGATTTGATGTTGGTTTGGTAATTTTGTTCATAAGGCAAACATTTGAGAGCCATAGAAAATTCTTCTAATGAAGCATTTCCTGCTCTCTCCCCTATCCCATTGATTGTAACATGAGCACATGCAGCACCTGCATGAATTCCAGATAATGCATTTGCAACTGCTAATCCAAAGTCATTGTGACAGTGAACACTTACTGGAAGATGTGTGGCTTTAACAGTATCTTTAGTAATTTCTGCCATGTATTCAGGAGTAGAATAACCCACAGTATCTGGGATGTTAACTCTATCTGCTCCTGCTTTTGTAACCTCACTGAAAACTTTTTTCAAAAATTCTCTATCTGTTCTTGATGCATCTTCGGCTGAAAACTCTACTTGCAATCCACGAGACTTGCCATACTCTACTGCCTCTATAGCTTTTTCAAGTACTTGTTCTCTATCCATGTGAAGTTTATATTTCAAGTGAATATCCGAAGTTGCAATAAATGTGTGAATGTAATTTAATCCTGTATCAACTGCTGCGTCAATATCTTTTTTAACAGTTCTAGTCAATCCTGCAATCTCACAAGACAACCCTTCAGAGGTAATCATCTTTACTGCTTTGGATTCACCTTTGGAAATTACTGGAAATCCAGCTTCAATTGCATCAACTCCAAGTACATCAAGTTTTTTAGCAATTGCCAATTTTTGATCGGGGGATAAAGAGACTCCAAGTGTTTGTTCTCCATCCCTTAATGTTGTATCAAAGATTCTAATCTTTACCATTAAACTCCACTTCTTTGCAATGCAGCAACACCAGTTCGAGCAATATCGAGGATTCCAAATGGTTTTACTAATTCCTCAAATGCCTTGATTTGATCAGGGGTAGCAGTCAATTCCACCATGATTGAATCTTTCTTCACATCATGCACTTTGCCACCATAAGCATTTGCTAATTTGTTAATTTCCATACTGTCATTAGCATTACTAAGGTTTATCTTAAAAAGACTTAGTTCTCGAAATACTGTTTTGTGCTCATCTAGGTGCTCTACCTTTATCGTATCAATCATTTTATCGAGTTGTTTTACTATCTGTTCAATTCGCTTTTCATCACCATATGTGGTAATTGTCATTTTAGAATAATCAGGATTTTGAGTAGTCCCTACTGAAATACTATCAATATTGAAATTTCTAGCTCTAAAAAGATGAGTGATTTTAAATAAAATTCCCGGTTTGTTTTCAACTAAAATAGAAAGAATTGCCCACATCACAAATCACCTAAGACGGTAAGATCATATCCGTTAACGGAGTTCCGGGAGCGACAAATGGCAATACATCTTCTTCAGGATCAATTGGAATATCAATTACTGTTGCAACATCACTATTTAATGCATTTTTGATTGCTTTGTCAAGTTCATCCATTGACTGTGCACGAATTCCTTGAGCGCCATAAGACTCTGCTAATTTAACATAATCAGGACAACTGTGTTGTTCTACACCAATCATTCGCCTGTCATAAAAAGTTCTTTGCCATTGAGCAACCATGCCTAATGTTGAATTGTTTAAAATAAATACAATTACCGGAATATCTTCTAAAACTGCTGTTGCAAGAGAGTTTTCAGTCATGCTAAAACTACCATCACCTGCAATATCTACAACAGGAACATCAGGTTTTGCAACTTTGGCACCAATTGCTGCTGGGAATCCCCAACCCATAGTGCCAAGACCAGTAGAACTAAAGAAAGTACCTGGCTGTATCACATCATAAAACAATGATGCCCACATTTGATGTTGTCCTACTTCGGTAGTTACAATGGATTCTTTTGGTAATAGTTCACGGAGTTTGCGTAAAATTTTAGCAGCTCCCATCTCACCTGGATGAATTTTTAGATTTTCTTTCCAGTAAGATTTAGTTTCTTTTACATGTTTTATCCAAGGAGACTCGTCAGTTTTTTTAATTGCTTTTTGTAAAAGCAACTTTACCATAACTCTGAGATTTACTTTTACATCACCGACAACTGCAATCTGAGCATTTTGATTCTTGCCAATCTCAGCGGGATCAACATCCATGTGAATAATCTTTAATCGTTTTTCAAAAGCCTCAAAAGTTCCAACTGATCTATCTGAAAACCTAGTTCCAATAGCTAAAACACAGTCAGCTTCGGCCATCATTTTGTTAGCTTCTGCATGCCCATGCATTCCAATTGGACCCAATGACAAAGGATGGGTTTCAGGAAATGCTCCCTTGCCTTTAAAAGTAGTAACTACAGGAATCACAAGAGTTTCTGCAACCGATTGCAATTCAGCAAATGCTGATGAGATAATAGATCCTCCACCAGCTAAGATAATTGGTTTCTCAGCATGGAGTAACATTTCAATTGCCCTTTCAACATTAACAAGATCCGGATCAGCCCATGGATGATACCCTTGAATTTTAAATTCATCTAAAAATTCCATTGGTGCTTTATTAGTTTGAACATCTTTTGGAATATCAATTAATACAGGTCCTGGTCTTCCAGTTTCTGCAATAAAAAATCCTTTTTTAACTACTTCGGGAATTTCTCCAGCAGTCCTTGGTTGAAATGCATATTTTACAACAGGATTTGCCATTCCAATAATATCACTTTCTTGAAATGCATCCCTGCCAATCATATTAACAGCTACTTGTCCTGTTACTGCAATCATTGGAGCAGAATCTGCTTGTGCAGTTGCAATACCAGTTAAGATATTAGTTGCACCCGGACCTGATGTAGCAAAACATACTCCAGGTTTTCTGCTGACTCTTCCAAATCCGTCTGCCATGTGAGCTCCGGACTGTTCATGTCTTACCAAAATATGTCTGATATCACATCTGGCAAATTCATCATACATCGGTAGATTGGCACCTCCGGGTAATCCAAATACTTGCTTGACGCCTTCTTTTTCCATAGCCACCATCAAGGCCTTTGCACCAGTCATACTTTCCATTTCACTCATCAAATTTTTCACCATAATTTTAAGATACTATGTTTTTGAGTCCCTATGACAGAACAAGAAAAGGCAAATTTTTGCCAAATTTTACTGTTAATTGTATGCTCATTGAAATCAAACAAATAATCAATCAGTGACTAATAAAGATTTTCTGAAAAACAATCAGAATTTGATTTTATTTGATACACAAGACTTAAACCAATATTTTCTGCATTTGAAATGAATCGATTTGAATGATAATGAAGAAATCATACAGGTGATAGAAACTTTATTTCAATCAGGAATTACAAAGGATCTTTCAAAACTTGGAGATATCCAACTTGATAGTCCAAAATTTTCTAGCTTTAGTGATTTGCCACCATATGATCTTAAAGATTATCAGACAACCATAGAACTAGAAGAACTACGATTCATTAGTATATCTGATTATACATACGAAATTAAGAATCCAAAAATCAGCTTATTTGGAGAAACAGCAGTAGTTGCTTTAGAATTAATTCAAAAAGGGATGTTAGTGGATAACAAAGCATACACCGGAGAACACATGGTGATCACTGGACGTGCAACATTTGTTCTAGTAAAGCAACCAACATGGAAAATTGCACATATTCACTTGTCAAAGATTGATGGATAATTCAAAATTAAAGAAAATTAATTTTATTTTGCTTGATTTGAGATATTTGGTTTATTTTGATCAGGTTTATTTTGATCAGGTTTATTTTGATCAGGTTTATTTTTGAATGATTTTTGTCGGTTTTTTGGTTCCTCACTAATGAATTTTTGATATAACTCGAAAGCTTGATCAACATTTTTGTTTTGATGTACAATTGCATGCACTGATTTGATCATGGAAACTGGATGTTCTGATTGCCAGATGTTTCTACCCATGTCCACACCTACAGCACCTGCTTTGATAGCATTGTAAGTTAACTGCATAGCATCACGTTCAGGGATTTTCTTTCCACCTGCAACAATAATTGGAACAGGACATGATTGGACTACTTTTTCAAAGTTATCACAATAGTAAGTTTTTACAATGTGTGCACCTTGTTCAGCAGCTATACGACATGCTAATGAAAGATATCTGGAATCCTTGCCCAAGTCTTTTCCAACTGCAGTGACTGCTAAAACAGGCAGTCCATATTTTTCTGCATCACTAACTAGTTTTCCAAGATTTACAATAGTTTGATATTCATATTTAGATCCAACAAAGATAGACATTGCAAGAGCACTAGCATTTAGTCTGATTGCATCCTCGATTGATACAGTGATATCTTCTTGTGATAAATCATCTCCAATTATACTTGAACCACCAGAAACTCTCAAAACCATAGGTGTGTTAGTGGTTGCAGGAACAGATGTTCTTTGTATGCCTCTTGTAACCATTAAAGAATCACAATATTTCAATAGTGGTGCAATTACCTTTTTTGGATTTTCAAGTTTTTCAGTAGGACCAAGAAAGTACCCGTGGTCTACTGCCAACATTAATGCACGGTTATTTTGTGGTTTAATAATGCTAGAAATTCTGTTTTTTAATCCCCAATCCATATTTCTTCGATTTTGAAGGGATGAAAATCCATTCTTAAGCCTTTCTTATTTTAGTTCTGTTGGATTGGCAAGACCTCAAGCATAAAATCAATATCTTCTAAAGATTGAAAAATGGCATGGATTTTTCTGAATCGTAACAAGATCCATATTTCATGTCTCAAAACCCCTTTCTAGTCCCACTGCAACCCTCAAAACCACAGAACCTCAAAAAATCCCGACAGTTAACACGAATAAAATTTTGTTCTACACCTCTTTAACTTGACAAAACCCAAAAAAATTACCAATTTTTATAAATCACATTTTTAATCAAAATATATGACCGATTGCTGTATTTGCAAAATTGTTCCAGGAACTCTAAAAATCACAGATGGTAATCCAAAGTATAAAGGAAAACCAATTTGTAAAGAGTGTGAAGGGTATCGTAAATTACTCAAAGAAACTAAATAGTTTCTTCTGATCTTGTTTTATTTTTTGCAGCCCATTCTTCATATATTTTGATTAATTCATCTACATCTTTTCCTTCCTCAGAATAGGTGATTATTACCCCAAATGTTCCTTTAGAGTCATGACCTCTTGCAAAGTATCCCCAAAATGAGTCTGGCAACTTTGCAAAATTATTTGAATCATGTGATACTCCGATCAGATTATTTCCAATCACTTCTACAACTTTTTTTGCGTCCTTTTGTTCAATCATTATCAATTAACACCTTTTCTTCTGTGTAGTTTTTCCCCGTTTAACACTGTATTTTTTTCAAAATCATCTAATTTTTTAATCATTTGATCTTTTTCATCTTTGGTTAATTCCCGAATAATTATATCTTCACCATCTGCAAAATTTTCACATCTCTCACATAACCATAACGGAGGTTTGTCTTTTGCAAACACAATTGGTAATCTTCTTTGATTACATTGTTTACAGAATAGCGTCATAATTACAATGATTCCTTTACGGGCTTAGCCTGTCTGGATCTCGTGGATACAAAACAACTTCTCGAACATTGTCAATTCCAATTAATACTGTCATCAATCTATCTAATCCCATACCCCATCCTGAATGTGGTGGCATTCCCCAATCAAATGTTTTAAGATGGTCTGCAAATTGAATCGGATCCAACCCCTGCGCTTTTAATCGCTCTTTGAGCATATCTGGATTGTGAAGTCTGGTACCCCCTGAGGATAATTCCAAAAAGCCATACTGTAAATCAAATGAGCGTGAAAGTGTTGCATCCTCGTCCTTTTCTCTGATGTAAAATGGTTTTAATTTCATCGGCCAGTCTATCAAAAAGAAAAATCCTGAATGATTTTTTCCTATGATTCTAAGATGTGAATCAAGCAAATCGTCTCCAAATTTTACTTTTTCTCCTGCCTCTTTTAATTCTTCAATACATTGAGTGTATGTCACTCTCTCAAATGGTGCTAAAGGAATCTCTATTGTATGTCCAATTGCTTTTTGTTCAGTTTTACAGTTTTCTGAAACATCTTTGCAAACTGATACAACAAGTGATTCTAAAACATTCATAACATCTTCATAGTCCATAAATGCCGCTTCTATATCTACACTAGTAAATTCTGTCAAATGCCTCCCAGTGTGAGAATTTTCTGCTCTGTAAAAGTTTGAAATCTCAAATACTCGTTCTAATCCTATTGTCATTTGTTCTTTGTATAATTGTGGACTTTGAGCAAGATATGCTGTTTTTCCAAAATATTCCAATGAAAACAAATCTGCACCTCCCTCACTTGCACTGCCAATAATCTTTGGAGTTGTTATCTCGATGAATTTTTTCTCTACAAGAGTTTTTCTTAATGATTGTAATACATGATGGCGTAACTTAAAAATTGAGGCTGTTTTTTGATTTCTCATATCTAGTGCTCTGTGGTTTAATCTTGTATCGATGTTACTTTCTAGTCTACCAATTGGATCGATTGGTAATGGATGGATTGCTTTACCTAGTACTTGTATCTCCTCTGCCTTGATCTCAAATTCAAAGTCACGAGCTTTGGTCTCTTGAACTATTCCTTTAATGCTAAGAACACTTTGACGATTAATCTCCTCCCCCACCAAGTCTTCATTTAGTTTACCTTTGACTATAACTTGGGATATTCCAGAGATGTCTCGTAGTGTGATAAATGACATCTTTCCTAATTTTCTAAGATCCTCAACCCATCCTCCTAACACAACCTCTTTTCCAATCAATCCTTGATTTAGTTCAGATATATCGTGAGTTTTTACAAAAACCATGCCTATCATTTATCCTCAAATTCTATCTCAATGTCAAGGTTTCGGGTATTTCTTACTATTTGTACAACTTTTTCTGTATCAATTGGAAATTTGCGGGTCCATTTACCTGAAACAACTGCTTTTATCTTTTCAACTCCGCCTAGTGCCCAAACTGAATTAATTGCTAAAATTTTTATTGGAAAAAATAAATCATCTATAAATTGTTTATCTGTTTCATCTGCCTCCACTAGCCAAATTTTTCCTTTGAATTGGTCTTGTAATATTCGGTATAATGTCCTACTTTGTCTAATTACCATAATGTCATTTTTTGCCAATGATAGCACAAAATTCCCATCAATTTCTTTACATGAATATAGCACAAAATTTTCAATTTCTTTGCTTGATTTTGCAATTTTTACAAGATTCATCGATGCTTCTACATCAGCTTTTGTTAATTTCCCTGATTCTACTTTACTCTCACATTGAGGACAAAGAATGGAATTTTTTGCATCAAAGCTACAAATAGGTAATTTCATTTAAATCGACTTTTTCATTCTGATAATGTTATTTATATCCCTTAGTGTAAAACAAAAATCCTAGTTTGGATCTAAGAAAATCATGACTTTGCTAAAGGTTGATGGATTATATTCAGAGTACTCTTCGTCTCAAGGGCCAGTTTATGCTGTTGATGATGTTGATTTTGAATTAGATGATGGAGAATCAATTGGCATTGCAGGTGAGAGTGCATGTGGAAAAAGCACATTGGGATTATCACTAATTCGAATGCTTTTAGGTGGCACTGCAAGAGGCAAGATCACATTTGATAAAGTTTCTATTTTAGATATGGATGAATCAAAATTTGATGATGAATATAGATGGAAAAAAATCTCAATGATATTTCAGGGTGCAATGAATTCTTTGGATCCTGTCTTTACAATTAATGAACAATTTATTGAAATTTTAAATGTGCATTCATTTGATGGTAATTTTAAGAAAACAATTTTAGATGCTATGAATTCTGTTAGTCTTGATGAAAGTGTTTTAAAAAAATACCCTCATGAACTTAGTGGAGGAATGAAGCAAAGAGTGATAGTTGCAATGGCATTACTACTCAAACCAAAATTTGTGATTGCCGATGAGCCTACAACTGCATTAGATGTTTTAATTCAAGCACAAATTATCAATCTTTTAAAATCTTTGAAAAAAGATGGTATGTCATTTATGCTAATAACACATGATTTAGCTGTTTTATCTGAAATTGCTGATAAAATTGGCATTATGTATGGGGGTCAAATGGTAGAATTTGGCTCTTCAGAACAAATCTACAAAAATCCAAAACATCCTTACACTCAGGGACTTTTAGAATCTATTCCAACTCTGAGAGGTGATAATCCAAAATACATCAAAGGCATTCCTCCCAGCTTACTTGATGCTCCTACTCAATGCAGATTCATTAAACGATGTCCTCTAGCTGTAGAAAAATGTAAAGAACTTCCTCCTAAATTTAAAACTCAAACAGGATACGTTAGATGTTGGTTGTATGAAACATAAATCTATTTTTTGCAGAAAAATACCTCATCAATTTCTCCCCCCTCTCTCTCGCTCTCTCTTTCAAGTACGTCCCTTGCAATTGTGAAATTTCACATCTAATAGTAGTAGTATTTCTGCTAATCATCTTTGTACATTAAATTACATCTTGGATTTTTTTTGTGAGTTTTTTCAAACGCTTCAATTTTTTTAAATGATTCTTACTCATTTTTATTATTTCTCTTAACTTTGTTGATTTCTTTTACTTTGATTTTTTTATAATCTTTGATATTTGATCTTTTAAAATTAATCTCATCGATCAATTTTTGAATGTCATTTGATTCTGGTATATTTTTTAATTCAAATATGTTAATTTTGTACTTTTTTTATCTTCTAGTACATGTTTTAATATCTCATGTAGAGTTTAATCTATTTTATAATGGAAATTTCTGTATCAAGAATATTTTTTCACAACTGGCAAGCATGAATCAATAATTCTTAACATTTCTGATCTGATGACTTTTTTATCAATTGATATCCATACTCTAGATTTTTTAATTGCAAAAGAAATGGTTTGAACTTTCTTTCTCTCTTCCCACACAAATTCAATTTCACCTAAATTCTTATCAAAAAATCCCTCCAGATCTGTTTTTATTGCAATGTGTGAGAATTGATACTGGGTATTTTTTTCATTTAACAGAGGAATTAGATCTGGTCTTCGTTTGTATGCATGTAAATTTCCACTCTCTCCAATTACTCCTACAAATCTGATAAATGGACTAATTGTTGCTATATTATCACAAATTGCTTCAAAATCTTTTTTTGACATTTGATAGAGTTCTACAAAGATGATATTTTAATCAATTGCAAGTTGCATATCCTAGATTTAATTAAATACGGCTTGAAAACACTCTGATTTGTGGATTTTATCGACATCTTTCCATTTGCGCCTGATGTTGGTTATTCTCTTTTAGCTCTAGTCAACTTTTTTGGTTCTTTGATACCTTTTGTCCCATTACCTGGATTTTTGCTTCTTGCAACAATGTCTGTTGGAGATCAGTTTGATTTACATATCTTAGCATTGGTCTCTGCCCTTACTGCAACTGCTGCAAAACAAATTATCTTCTATGTCAGTTATGGTGGAAGAAGAATAATCAATGAAAAAACTCGAAAGAGAATGCGTCCATTTGAGCGTTTAATTAAAAGATATGGTGCAGGAGCAGCTTTTTTTGCTGCAGCGACTCCAATTCCTGATGATCTAGTATATGTCCCATTAGGGTTGGCAAAATACAATCCAAAGAGATTCTTTATTGCAACTTTGACTGGAAAAATTGTTCTAAGTTATGCAATTGTATTTATTTCACATAATTTGGGATTGTCTTTGGTTGAACCATTCCTTGAAAATATTGATGATGTTACTCCAATTTACATTGGAATTATAATTTTTGGAGTGATGATGACTGCAGTTATTGTATTGTTGTTACGATTAGATTGGGCAAGAATTCTTGGAAAGTTTGCACCATGGACACTAGATGAAAACAATAAAGAAGATTAAATATTTATTTTAAAATTCCACAACTTGTTTACTGCTTTTGTAATTCCTATTCTTGGAGATGCAACTATTTTTTGTGGTTTTATTCCTTCCATGATGTATAATTCTGATTTTTTTGTAACATCCAACCCATAATGCTTTTTTGTAATGTTTAATGCCTGTGCTAATTTTGCAGGTCCGTTAGTAAGATTTTTCAAGTCTTGTATCTTTCTGTTTTTTTGCATAATTTTAATTCCTTTTATTGGTTTAATTGAACGAATTAGTACTGCACCCGCAAATTTTTTTGGTTCTCTGGCAACTATGTTAAAACAAAAATGCATTCCATAAGTAAAATAGACATAAGCAAAACCGACTTCTCCGAACATTATCTTGTTTCTTTCTGTAATTTTTCTAAATGCATGGCTTGCCGGATCATCACTGTGTCTGTATGCTTCAGTTTCAGTGATTATGCCTGAAATCTCATTTCTACCTATCTTTCTAATAATTTTTTTTCCTAAAAGATTTTTTGCTACTATAACCGTATCTTTTGAATAAAATTCTCTAGGAAGTATAGTCAATGTCTATCTTTACTTTTCTTTTATTTTTTAATTCTGTGATTAAATTAAACAATTTTACAATGTCTTTTTTTAAGACTTTGATTAATTCTTGATTATATATCGTAGCTGCTGGATGTACTGTTAAAAAATATAATTGATCATCTTTTCTAACTAGTTTACCTCTAAATTTTGTTATCTCTGAACCTCCCAAAATGGAGTTAAATGCAGTATTTCCCAATATGCAAATTATTTTTGGTTTAATGATTGCTATTTCATCTTCCAAGTATTCTTGGCATGTTTGTCTCTCAATTGTAGTTGGAACTCTATTTTTTGGAGGTCTACATTTTACAATGTTTGTAATGTATACATCATCTCTTGAAATACCTGCCTCTTCTAGAGCTGTCGATAATTTTTTTCCTGCAACTCCAATAAATGGTTCCCCCTGTTTGTCCTCACTTTTTCCTGGTGCCTCCCCTACAAAGACTACATTTGCGTGGAAATTCCCTTTACCTGGAACTGAGTTGGTCCTTGTTTGAGAGAGATCACAGTTTGTGCATTTAATTACATTTTGTTTGATAGTTTCTAATTTTTGATTCATTTTCTAGTTTATGCTTTTTACTGTTGCAGTTCCTCTAATTGTAGGTCCGCCGTTCCCCATTATCATTGATTGCATTGGATCTCCTTTGCCACAATTAGTTATAGGTCTTATTGTAAAATCATTACCACATGCATCAATTGATTCAAAGAATTTTGGTGATGTTCCCATCACTATCACATCTCTTAACAAATCTGTAATTTCTCCATTTTCAATTTTTTGTGCATATTGACAAGATATGCTCCAGTTGTATCGCTTCATATCAATTGAGGGAATTTTCATATTAGAAATTAGATAACCACACTTGACTTCTTTTATCATCTCTGTTACATCCCTATCCCCATTACCTATACATGTGCATGCCATACGTATCAGAGGCATAAATCGATAGTTTGTGGCCCTCATATTTCCTGTGGGTGCTGAATTAAATATCTGTGCAGTCTCCCTGCTTTGCATATGATTTTTCAAAATTCCTTTCTCAACCAGAGTTGTTTTTCTAGTCTCAACTCCTTCATCGTCAAATTGATACCATCCTAAACTCTCTTTTATTGTGGGATCATCAAACACGTTTAGATTTTCAGAACCAATTTTTTCTCCCAACTTATTTTTCCACCATGCTCCTCCTGCCCATGCCATCTCCTTTCCTAATACTCTGTCAGCTTCAGATGGATGTCCCAGTATTTCATGCGTAAGCAATGATACAAAGTCTGGATTCATTATCACAGTTGCATTTTCTTCTTTAGCAGGTTTTGCTAGAGTTAATTCCGATGCTTTTGATGCAATTTCTTTTGCACTTTGATATATTTTATTTTTATTAGTTATTTGTTCTAATCCTCCTCTTCCCCCCTCTGTAATGTTTACTGCTTGGGTTACTCTTGAATCATGAGCTGTTGCAACCATTTCTATTATTGTATCTGTAAAGTCCTGTTGTATTTCCGACCCTTCGGAATTTACAAAATATTTTGAATTTAATGTATACCAAGGATTAATAACTGATTTAATTATCTTTGGAACTTGTAAAATAATTTTACAACACTCTAATCCTATTTTTATTATCTCATCAGATTCTGGTTTTTTGACTACTTTGTAATTTATTTTAATTTTTTTTGAAATGTTGGGATAAAGATCTATTTTATTTTTATTATTTCTGGTATTTTTTATAGAATTATCAATTAAATCTTTGATTTGATCAAATGATTCTGGATTTGTTATGGAACAAAAATTCCATACGTTATCTTTGATTATTCTAATTCCGATTCCTCTCTCATCTTTTGTTCTGAGATATTCTATTTCATTATTTTCTAAAAGTACTGATTTTTGCTCTTGTTGTTCTGCTCTAGCATCACAATATTGAACTCCTCTCTCTTGTGCATATCTAACTGCTTTATCTGCAAGGTCTTGTAATCTCGAATTCATAGCTTATCTGCTTGTTCAAGTTGCTAAGTCTTTTGCTATCTATGGCTAGATATGGCAGGCATGGTAAAGTAATATTCGTCTTCAAAGTTATAGTCTGTCATGTCTTTTTTTCGCAAAAATTCAAAATATTGAGTACAATTTTTGTAAAATTCTTTGTTTTTAACTGAGACTTGTTCCATGCATTAACTCTAAAAATCTCCATTTTGCCAAGAGTGTGAGAGATTTTAGTTCTGAAAGTTTGTTTTCTTTAAGCAGTTTCAGTATGGTTTTTGTGTTTTTTGAGGACTTTGGTAATTATTAATGGAAACACACTCTCTTTTCTAACTTGGCAAAAAAAGTTGGATTTACAGTTGTAAACAAGGTAATCAACATGCTTTAAATACAAAAATTATTCTAATTGCCACGCACGCACACACACAATGCCCAAAAAATTATTTGTCAATGTTTAGAACATGCATCTTATCATTTGTCTTAAAAATCCCTTGATTTTCATGTGGTTTTAGAGTGGTGGTTATACACTGCTTTAAGAAGGTAATTTAGGGCCTGTTTTGATTAAAACATTGAACTAAAAATTGTCAAAAATTGTAGCTGATACTAGTGTCATAATTAATGGTCAACTAGTCTCCCAAATAGAGTCTGGAAGCATAAGGGATTTTGAAATTATTATTCCTCAAGCAGTTTTTGATGAGTTGCAATCACAAGCATCAAAGAAAAAGGAACAGGGATTCATTGGTCTTGAAAAAATCAGAAAACTCAAATCATTGTCTGGAAGCCATGGATTGACTGTAACTGTTAGTGGAACTCATCCTTCATCTGATGATGTAAAACTTGCCAGTAGTGGTAGAATTGATGCTTTGATAGTGGATATGGCAAAACAAAATAATGCTGTTTTGTACACCTCTGATAACGTTCAGCATTTAGTGGCCCAAGCTGAAGATGTCAAAACCGTTTTGCTCAAATCTGAATTTAAAAATGAATCATTAGAATTTTTAAAATTCTTTGATTCTCAAACCATGAGTATACATCTTAAAGAAGATCAGTATCCGTTGGCAAAAAAAGGCAAGCCTGGAGCATTTGTGTTGACAAAATTAAATGATACTCTCTTATCCAAAGACTATTTGGAAATGATTTCATCTCAGATTTTAGATATTGTAAACATGTCTGATTCTAGCACACTGGAGATATCAAAAACTGGTGCATCTGTAGTTCAACATGAGGACTATCGAATTGCAATCACACATCCTCCTTTCTCTGAATCTTTTGAAATTACAATTGTTCACCCCATTGTGAAACTATCCCTTGATGACTATGCCATCTCTGAAAAATTGATGGAGCGTTTTTCTGATAGTGCTGAAGGCATTGTTATCTCCGGCTCTCCTGGTTCTGGAAAAAGCACTCTTGCATCAGGACTTGCAAACTTTTATCATAAGAAAGGAAAGATTGTAAAAACCTTTGAATCCCCACGTGACTTGCAAGTTGATTCTGGGGTAACACAATACAGTAAACTTGATGGAAGCTTTGATAATTCTGCTGATATTTTGCTACTTGTGAGGCCTGATTATACAATTTTTGATGAAGTAAGACGAAGGGAAGATTTTGTTACCTTTGCAGATTTGAGATTGACTGGGGTTGGAATGGTAGGTGTTGTTCATGCAAATTCTCCATTAGATGCAATCCAACGTTTCATCGGAAAAATTGAACTTGGGATGATTCCCAATGTTTTAGATACTGTAGTTTTTGTTAAAGATGGTAGAATCCAAAAGATATATGATTTAGAATTAAAAGTCAAAGTTCCTACCGGCATGACTGAATCTGATCTGGCCAGACCTGTCATCGAAATTAAAAATTTTGAAGATGATGTTTTAGAGCATGAAATTTACACTTTTGGAGAAGAGAACGTCATTGTTCCAGTAGGGAGCAGAGCAGATAAAATTGGAATTGAAAAACTCGCCGAAGAGAAAATCAAAGAGACTTTTAGAATGTATGACCCACATGCCAAAGTTGAAATTCTCTCTGATAATCGAGTTAAAGTTTTAGTTGATGAGCGATACATTGCATCAATCATTGGGAGGGGAGGATCTAACATTAATGACATTGAAAAATCTCTCAAGATCCATATCGATGTTGTTGAAAGGATATCTGATGATGATGATGATGATGATATGACACTAACTTCAAATGATCTGCCTTTTAGTTTTTCAGAGTCAAAAACTGCTTTACTTTTTACTGTTGACAGAAATTTAACTTTGAGACATGCTGATATTTATGCAAATGAAAAATTCATTGCATCTGTACGTATTGGAAAAAAAGGACAAATCAAAATTCCAAAACGTTCTGATGTTGCAAGAACTTTGATGGACTCTACACCTTCACAAAATGACATCAAACTTTATCTTAAAGATTTTTAAAATTGTCAACAATTTTTGGATTTGCTTTTAAAAAAGTAATAAATTTTCTTAATTGCTTGATGGTTTTGGGATTCAAATGATGTTCAATTCCTTCTGCATCTTCATTAGCTGTCTCATAACCTACTCCTAGTATTTCAAAAAATTCTAACAATATTCCATGCTTTTGTCTTATCCCTTCAGCTACTTTGATTCCCTTTCCTGTAAGGTTGATTCCATGATATTTTTCGTATTCTAAAAATCCATTCTCATCTAACCTTTGTAGCATTTTGGTAACACTTGGTGCACTGACATTCATGTATCTTGAAATATCCAAAGTTGTCGCATATCCTTTCAACTCTACTAGTTCTGCAATAATTTCTAAATAATCCTCAGTCCTTGTACTTGAGCGGGTTTTCTCTGATTGGTGAGCAGCTTTGATTGAATCCAGTCTTTTAGAATTTTTAGATTTCATGTGCCTTTGTATCTAAATAAAATCTAGTATAATTGAGTGTCTTTTTCCTTGATTTTAGTTACTCTTTGTTGACTTGAGTGTGACTGTAGTTGATCTCTGGCTCTTAACTATTTTCTTCTAAATCAAAGTTAGAATGGTTGATCCTCTAAAGGAACGTCTAGATAAATTACGAAAATTCTCTGATTCTGCCAAACGTAGAGCAAATTTGTATGCTGAGGTATCTAGTATTGATGATAAACACACTGCTCGCTCATTAGGCGCACTCCAAAAAGCTCCCGCTCCTGGCAAAAAACTTCAAAAAATAGGATTTTTGATGTTATGGGTACCTGAACCAACTGGTGTGACCTGTGCTATTGGAGGGCCAATGATAGTTGCAGGACGATATCTTGACAAAAAGTATAACGGTTCAACTCTTCATGATATTGGACACCAAACAAAAGACAACATGTTTGCAATGAAAGATTTCAAAAATTCTGTATTTTAACCTCGTTTCATAATTGTATTGTTGGTATTAACAAGAAAATTTAATTTTTTTATTATAAAATTATGCTTTTAATTTGAATTCTTTTTAGCATTGGTTTTGATTTACAAAGTTATAATATATTTTCTAATTTATTTAAAATAGCATTAACTGAATCTGATTCTAATCTGAGTATCCATTTGTTATGTTTTCATGCTTCTTAAGTATGATTCATGCCAAGCTTTTCTATCCTTTTCATTACAATCAACTACTCTTGATGAAATTATTTACTTGTGTGTTTGAGATGACTAGTATTTCTATTATCATAGTTTCATAAAGAAATTTGATGTTTGTTTTGAGTATGATGTATTGTTTGTATTCAACTTATTGGAACTGTACATTTAGTAACTTTGTGATAGATAAAATGACATTAAGGAAAAAATTTAGAGTAAGTTAGACTATCTGTAATCCTTTGTTTTTAAATCCCTTGATATCTAATTTATTAAAATCTACACATGTGTCTCAAGATATCATATCTGTTATTTTCTCTAGTAGTTATGAACTATATTTTTAGAAATGAATAATGTATCTACAGATTATTCTTTTTTTTATTTGGATTTACAGTATCTATCTCTCATTTTGTGTGTATGTCATTTTTAAGATCTGTATTTATGAAATTACAAATTTGTTTTATTGCCTACATTTACTGAAATTAATCTAAATTATCGTTTTTTTATTATCTGTTAATTGCTTAAAAAACCCTTAAAATTCATTAATTCCATTCCCACGAAATATCCGTCTATTTAGTTTTATTTCCCATCGAATTGACTGTTTATTGATTAAATTCAACATATTTTAAAAGGATTCAAATCAATTTAATCATGACCACTCGTGCGCAAGCATTAATTCCAATTACAATTGCAGCCGTGATTATTGGAGTAATTGGCATGTTGACTCTTCCAAGTGATAGTAAATTAGAATCAGTTGAATTTCCCAAAGGCACTATCATGGTAGATGATGTTGTTTTAGAAGTTCAGATTGCAGATTCTGAACCTAGACGTGTTAGAGGATTAATGTTTCAAGAACAACTCCCATACGATAAGGGAATGATCTTTGTATTTTCTGAACCTGGCTTGTATTCTTTGTGGATGCTTAACATGCAATTTCCTTTGGACATGATTTGGTTTGATCATGACGGTAATGTCGTCCATATAGAAAAAGATGTCCCTCCGTGTAAAACTGCTTTAGAAATCACAACTTGTCAAAGCATTATTCCTGACGGTATGGCCTCATATGTTCTTGAAGTTACTGCTGGATTTATTGAACAAAATAATGTTACTAGTGACTCTAAACTGTCCATAATTTCAATCTAATATTACAAAGCCTTATTTTTGAATAATTTTTTTATAATCTATGAATAAACTTTTCATAATACCTGTAATTGTAGGTATTGCAATAATTGTATCATTATCTCTTTTTTTGCTAAATTATAATTCTGATGAATCTGAATCTCCTTCCATTTATGGTACTGGGTTTACCTATTATGACATTGAAGATATTCGAAATATTTTGGCTGAAGAAAACATTACAGTATCTGCCCCCTCTGCAATAACTGATCATACCATAAATCAGTACTGTACATATCTTGAAAATGGACTTTTAAGAACTGTGGAATATTGTACTACAACTGCCGTGTTAGATTCTCATGGTAATGTATTTGGAAATATCAACATTGGAGGCGATATCAATTCACCTGTTATGGCAGTAGCTAATCTTGAAACTGCAACTTTGGAATCAAATTCAGGTGAGGTCTTTACAGTGTTTGAAACCATGATTGAGACCCTTGTTTGTGACTGTTGGGATGAAAAATCTGAAGACTATGAATCCATTTCTTCATGGCTGGAGGCTACCCAAACATTTTCTCGTGATCATGATAATAGAAATATCAAATCCAAAATTGATAATTTAGGTGATGTTGAAATATTTTTAGAAATTACCTCAAAGAATAATTCCATTTTACAGACATTAATTATTTTAAAATAGTTATGCCATGTATCAGTTTAATTATATAATAGAAAATTCTTTGATTGACATTATAATGATTGATCAACTATGGTTTATTCCACTAGGATTTGCAGCAGGAATTTTAGGTTCTATAATTGGATTTGGTGGTGGTGTGATTGCTGTTCCTGTATTGATATTTTTGGGCTTGACACCAACTGCTGCTGCAAGTAATAGTTTGTTTGCTGCACTAAGTAATGCCACTGCTTCTACAATCTCTTATTCAAAACAAAAACGAATAGAGTATTCTTTGGGAATTAAACTTGGATTGCTTTCAACCCCTGGAACTATTTTAGGTGCAGTTGTATCTACTGATGTCGCACCTGATATTTTTAAAATATTGTTTGGATTAGTATTAATTGCATCTGCTGTATACATATTTTTACGAAAAAAACTAGAGGCAAAAAAGAAGACTATCTCAAAACAGATGATTATTTTTGTAATTGGTGCAAGTTTTTTTGCAGGAATAATCTCATCTTTTTTTGGTATAGGTGGTGGAGTTGTTTTTGTACCTTTGATGGTAGTTGGAATGGGAATGGCAATGAAAAAAGCTGCCCCAACATCCCAAATGATTCTCTTGTTTGCATCTTTGTCTGGAGTTATTGTACATAGTTTCTTGGGACATCCTGATTTCCTTCAAGCAGGATTTTTAGCAATTGGTTCATTTATTGGAGGACTAGTTGGTGCAAGGCTATCTGTGAATATCAAAGAACGTTATTTGCAAATTCTTGTTTGTGTTGTTATTTTAATTGTAGCTGCAAAATTTTTCTTTGATTCTTTTTCTGGAAATCTATTTTAACTTTAACCTCGATTTTTATCCTGTGCTTTTATACTAATTTTGTAATGTATGTTGTTCATTAGGTCTTATGACCTATGGGCAGGAGAGACTAGTCGGCTCTCCTGTATTTTATTCACTAAAACATAACAGCACATGTTTCATGGAATTAGACATTGTTGATATGAATTCTTTGCTCTCTTTAGTACTCTCACACATCTTTATTTTTTTGATTGCATCTGTCTTGCATTTTTTTAATATCTTCAGTGTTCTTCTCTGTGGTGAAATGTATAGAATCATCAAAATCCTCAGCTACTTTATTGAAAATATCTCTTCTTTGACTATACTCTATGTCATTTTTTTTGAGAATTTCAATGTTCTACTTTGTGGAATAAAGTCATTTTGAGAAAAACCTTACAAATACAAAAATTCCTGCACATCTATTCCCAAAACTGACAAAATCAAGAAAAATATTGAAAAAAATTCTGTAAACACTTTTTTTTCAAGATCTACCCAAAATTTACACAGTATCTAAAATTGTATAATTTGAATTCTTTTGTGTTTTCTTAGGTATTTTTTTGATAAAACATTGGTTGTTCATCTTGCTCGTCTTCAAACTCTCGAATTATTCTAGGATAAAAAGAAGGTCTAGATTTTGATTCGTCTTTTTGAATTATTTTTTGTTTCATGTATCACATCAATCTCTTCGATTATTATGATCTATGACCATAGTATGCATACTTTACATACCGTTTCTTTATTTAGGCGTGATTTATCCTTAATTATGAAATTTGCAACATTTTGACAGCAACTATCAAAATACACTTTCACCGCAATGAAATTTTTTACAATGTCTAGAAAAAAATCTATTTACTACCATTTCCTACAGATGTCATTATGATAAAATCTACCAAGATCTCTACACATCAAAGACCCATAATCGGCAATGAATCCCTAAAGGTCTGTGCTAAAACACCAAGACAACCTACACGAGAATATTTTATCGGTAAGAATTACCATAACGACACATTTGATTTATCACACATTACTACATCATTGAAACTAGTTGTTACTGAGAACACTCACTAGGTAGATTTTCTATGGGAACATACTATCTAGATATTGAGACAAATGGCATCGATGAATTTGAGAACAAGATAATCACCATACAGTATGTTGAACTTGAACGTGGAACAGGAAAACGTCTGGGCGATTTGACCATTCTCAAAGAATGGGAGTTGGGCGAAAAAGAGATGTTGAGACGACTCATTGAAGAATCTCCAATTACCAATACATATCCTTTCGATTTTATTCCAGTCGGATACAATCTGGGGTTTGAGCATAAATTTCTGCTAGCAAAATCCTCAAAATATGATGACTTGTTTCCAATTTCAATTTCATCCAGACCTACCATTGATTTGAGAAGTATTGGTGTATTGATGAATAAAGGTGAATTCAAAAATTCTGGACTTGACAAACTAACTGGAAAACCTCATAGTGGTTCTCAAATACTCCCATGGTATGACACAAAAAACTATGAAGAGATTGAAAATTATATCCGACAAGAAACTGATGAATTTGTAAAATGGTATGAATGGTTACACAAAGAGATGCCTCAATTAAGAAATAAATGGGAAAAAGAATTAAATTAAAAATTCAGCAGCGTTTCTACCTTCTTCTGTAATTTTTATCCAACGATTTCTTCCAATCTTTTCAATTTCAATAAACTTCCAATCTTTCTCTAATGGTCCAATGATATTTTTATCAAGACTGGCAAATCTTGCCTGTGAATGATTTTTGTCCTCTGAGTTTATTGTAATAATTTTTTGTTCTTCTGCTATTTTTGCCATGTCTTTTTTTGTCATCTTTTGATCTTTTTGTTCAGAAATAATTTTTAATGCTGCAAGTATTTTTGGTTTTGGGGTTTGAATTTCATATGTTGGAAGTGGAATGGTATCTTTTATTCCAAATGACTGTTGCTCTCCTTCAAACACTGCATATTTTTTAGGTTGTGCATAAAATGGTTTTAGATTGTCACAATTTTTTAAAACCATACATGCCATCATACATGCAATTGCCTGAATTTTAGAACCTGATGCAACATTGACATAAATATAATTATTTCTTTCCTCCTCTATGATGTTTTTGATTGATTTTATTGTTTTGAATATGTCTAGTCTATCAGAGTATGCAATCTTTATTTCTACACTAAGATTTTTGCATTCTTTTTTTATCTTCTCCAAATATGGTTTAGATGGATCATTAGAGTGGATATTGTGGGCTAGTAACCAAAGTTTGTCAGACTTTGTTTCTTTGAGGGGGATGACTATTCTGTCTACTTCAAAGCCTAAAGGGGCGATGTGCACTCGAAACGTGGCTAGATTGGTCATTTAGTATCTATAGTATGCATACTATTGTCATGTTATATAATAATTCTCTATCTCAAGATACGCCATGAATCAAACCCAAAATATAGCACTTGACTCTTGTGTCGTAATTGACATCATGGAGAAACCCCACATCGCCTCTAGACTCAAAGCCGGTCTTCGAGGCAAATCAGTCAAAATCATCTTGTGTGATGTAGTATTAGAAGAAGTGAGAAGAGTTCGTGGATATGTACCTGAAAAAGTGATTTCTAGAATATCTAATCTTTTAGGGCGAAAGGTAGGCCTCTCTGATATTAATGACTCTGTTGTTATATCTGCCAAACAGATAACAGAACAATACCAAATTTGTCACAATGGAGATAACAAAATCTTGAGTTTATGTCAAAGAAAAAACTTTGTTTTAGTGACATTTGATAGAATGCTTCTCAAGGCAAGCCAGTTTGTTGGAGTTGCAGCATTTCACCCATCAAGGGTGGGTGGAATTTAATTTTAAAGAAGAAAAAATAGTCAAATATTCTATTTTAAATTCATATGATTATTCAACTCATCCTAAAATCTTTCAATACATGGTTACATGCCAGATAAATAAACCCAAGACAGTATCACATTTTTTCTCACATCTGATTCTTGTCATATGAGACCCGTTCTTTAGCAACCTTGTCTTGTGGTAATTGCCTTGGTTTGATTTGTCGTACTGCTTGTCCTTATTTTTCTTGAAATTTTTTTTTGAGATATGTAAAGTAATGTTTTTCTTTTTCAGATAATCTCGGATATGTCTTGCATCATAACTCTTGTCTGCATAAACGGCTCTGATTTTTTTGACTGATTTACGGTCCAAAAGATCTGAAACATTTTCTAACACATACAAATTTGGTACTGTCATGAAGATTTGCGGGACTACGATTGAAATCAGCAGTCCGTTTTTTTGATGGCAACATGTATTTTTGTGCCTGTTGTTTTTTTGAATCCGTCAAATCCTATCACATTCCATTTTTTTGGCAAGCATTGATGATGAGTCAACAGATACCTTTTGCAGAGTGATTATGTTTTGTTTGTGTGCCGTCTTGATTAGACAGATAGGATCTTTTTCCATACTCCTTTCTGCTGCAGCTTTTGGAACCGCAGATGTGCTGATGATTTTGTGCCATATTTTTTTGGCATGTATGCCCACCTGCAGCAGTAGTCAGGACAAAAAATATTCCATTTGCAGTCGTCCTGTCATCTTATTTTGGCCTTCCGGTTCTTGCAGGTTTTGGCAAATGTGGGGTAATGGCACTCCATTGTTTGTTGGTTAATTCTTTATGAGACATCAGATGTGTATGACGGGTCATTGTTGGATCTGTATTGTCATCAAATATTTACAAAATGATCGGTTTTTGGATGAGTTGCATGTACCAATTGAGCTAAATAACCCACCAATTTCATTTCAAATGAAAATATCTGAGACTATGGCACAGAATATGATTTTGGAAATTATGATATTACACTAGATAAAGGAAATATAATCGCTGTTGTGTATACTTCAATATCAGATGGGTATGTCTATTTCTCAAATAAAGAATTTATCAATGAAAGAGCAATCGATGAGAACACCCCAATCTTTTACGGAAATGACAACCCAAAAATTTGGATTGGAATTAAAAATAACCAAACAGATGAAGGTTATGTACCATTTAAATCGATTCCCAAAGGAATAGAACGCAATTTTGGTGATCCTATAGCAATAGAGTTTATCAAGCGATTTGGTTTCGATTATCACTATATCCTAGAACTCTCAGAAGCGTATCCACAATACAAAACACAGGCATTTAATTCTGTAGCAAATTAGGCATTGCCCCAAGTCTTTTTGCATCAGAATCACCTGTATGACTGATCTTTTTAATATTATAAAATCATCAAATGATACAATGGTTGGTAAAACAATACTGGGATTATTTGGAATTTTAGTTATCGGAATGATGATAATACCAGCGTTTGCCGATATTGTACCATCACCCTACAAACAGCTACAATCTGGCGTACCACTCAACATGATACAGTGCTCAGATGATAAAATACTATTAAAATCACCATCTGGAAAACCTGTCTGTCTAACGGTTAATAGTTCCATCAAACTAATGGATAGAGGCTACACACTAGTTGAGACTCTAAAAAAAGATACACCGGTAGAGAACACCCCAGATGTGGTTCCTACTGGTGAACTGCCTCAAACAAACATTGATGGTACAACAGTACCAACACCTGACTCTGTGATTAATGATGACACTTTGGAAAAAACTGTTCATCTAAATCACCCAACACAAAACATTACAAATAACACATCAGGGAATAATCACGAAATTACAAAAGAGCCAATTTTGAGTAGTGTAGAAAAAATATCCACTCCATGTGATCAACTCGGATCACATCCAATCAAGTATGATATGGTGGATCTCAAATATATCATGAAAACAGGTAAAGTACAAACATTTTGTGTACAACCCGACTACAAATGGTTTGAAATTCATCTTCAAACACAAGGACCAGGAACCCTCACAGTTGAGATTCCAAAAGATGTTGTAGATTTACGACAGTTTGACTATCCGACTTGTCAGGCTGAATATGATATCTATACTGATCTTCGGACTATTGATAAAACTACCATGAAACAAATTGCACAAACTGATTCATCACGTACTATACAGTTTATCTGGGAAAAACCACTCTCAAAAGTTGGTTCTTTTGGAGCGTATGGAGTATTTGACGGTGTAGATTATTCAGAACCAAATTATTGTATTAACAAAGTTGAAAGTGGGGAAAAAAGTGCAGAATTTGAGGAAGAGATACCGGATCTTAAAGCAGCAAAAATAATGACATGTCCTGAACCATTTCTAAATTATACCATTACAAACGGAAATCTTGATGGAATATGTAGTGGAGTAAAAGATATTTACGGTCATCATTATTACAAAACTGCTAACGGTTCTTATAATCAAGTGCATGATACTATTGGAAGCAGTTTGGACATATACCTTGCAACCAGCAATGTTACCTCTGATGCTGTATTAATTATTGACATCCCTTGGGTTGAAATGCGACCTAATCACTGGTCGGATGCTTTTGATCTAGGAGGATTTTATAGGGATGTTACTGACCCAGAATGTTCACAACATATTCAATTATTGAATGTCACTGCTGATCACCGAACTTTTAAAATCCCATTAGATGAAGGGGAGACTAGTTTGCACATGGGTACGGGAGAGATTAATTCTGGATGGTATTCCTCACTTGCTGCCTTTATGGAGTTATCTCCTCCTTACTTTGCTGAACACAAAGATGAATTTTTGGAACCCTGTCATGAAACTGGAAATGTTGAAATTCCCAAAAACCAGACTGCAAAAGACAACATTACTCTAAAGACACCAAATAATTAAAACTCTAGTATCTTGTTTTCTATTATACAATATTGAAAACTTTATTGATCAAATCTGTTTAGATCTTTTTTAAATGACTACAAAAGGTGTATGAATAAACATTCAAAAATATCTGCTGTTATGTTTTTTCACTCTTGATGCTATGTTTGGTGTTGCATTTCCACTTGTAACATGTCTTGAGTCATTTTTAAACCACCATTACAATCGGAGATCTTGATGGCATTTGTCCTAAGGAAAATTATCAATGACTGGAATTTGACCATTGATATACGCGATTCTGTTGGTAGCGCTACTGAGATATCCTTTCTTCTAAGCAATGTTATCGGGTGTAGAACTGACTGTTGATATTCCTTGGGTTGAATTACATAATTCTGTTTGGTATGAACAAGGAGTAATATTTTTTGGTCACTATTCAAAGGAGTGAGTCATGCACCATGTGAATTAATATGTATTCATCCTGAATATCGCACCTTTAAATTTTCATTACCTGAAGGAGTCACATTCTTTGGAATTTATTCTGGATGGCAAAATCATAATGGTACACTTTAATCACTTTAAGACTTTAGAGAGAACATAAAGCCACCCTATGAAAGATCACAGTTCAACTTGTATATCTAGCGTCAATTGTGATGTACTGGAGGATTTTAGGGTGGGTTATTGATGATAATTTCATTCGATCAAATATGAGGAGATTTTCTAAAATTAAATCAATGCTGTTTGGAAGGATTTGCAAATAAACTACATTTATAATTTGAAAAGATCACAAAAATAAAATACCTTTATTTAGAATTTTTTACAGGTAGTAATTATATGTTAAATGATGAAAATGATGGATTTTATGCCAAACTAAAGGCATATCAAAACAAGTTACTTCAATTAACAAAATCAAATCGATGTGTCTGTCTTAGCCGAATATACAACAAACATAGTTTTGATTTATCTCGACTAGTTGAAAACCATCCAAAAAAAATTGATGAGTTGATCCAACAGTCTTTTAAAAGAAAAAAACTTGTCTGTATTTTGCCTGATTCTGATTTTTCTGAAGAAGCAGATTCTATGAGAAGAAATCTTAAAGATCTTGCTAGAAACATCAAACAATTAGAAGATGAAACAGGTTCTCAATATTGTTATTTTGGATTTCCATTCTTAGAGGGACATTTAGGTCAAGAACACTACATTAGGGCCCCGCTTGTATTATTTCCAATCTCTGTTTACTATAAACGAGAAGGAAACAACCAAATGGGTTGGTATGTAAAATTTTCAGACAGTGCTCCAATTTTCAATCATACATTATTTGCAGCACTTGAAAAAATTGGAGGATATAAAATGGGTGACACATTTGAATCTGATTTTGAAGATGCAGTCTCTTCATTTGAACTAGAGCCTTCGATAGAACCTGAAAAAGAATTCATGAAAAATATTTTGGATTTGTTAAATGAGAATGGATTAAATGTTTCATGCTCTGAAAATGAAGAAGCTATCTCAACTTTAACTTTGCAAAATATTTCTAGAGACACCATTGAATCCATGGAACGCCAAGGTCTAAAAATCAACAATTACAAAATTATTGGAAGCTTTCCACAAGGAGAGAGTGCAATATACCATGATTATGAAAATCTAATTTCAAAAATTGAAAGTGGTGATAAAAATGACTTTATCGAAGATATTTTAGGAGTACACGACTCTCCTGTAGAATTTGCTGAAGATGTTGAGGATCAAAATCTAAAAGATCTTGACAAAGTTCGTGATATGGATTTAAATCTTATTTTACAAAGTGACTCCTCACAAGATCAAGTGGTTTTAGCATCGCAAAATCAAAAAATCACACTTGTACGAGGACCTCCTGGGACAGGAAAGTCCCAGGTCATTGTAAATATTATTTCAAATGCATTATCTAAAGGCCAAACGGTTCTAGTGGTATGTCAAAAAAGAGCCGCATTAGAGGTGGTTCATCAAAGATTGGGTGAAAAAAATCTTGATAGATACACGGTATTGCTCAATAAAGAAAAAGAAGATCGTGCAAAAATGTATTCACAACTAAAACAAATTTTGGAAATGCCAGACGATTTTGAGCGTGAGCAAAAACAAATACTTCAAAGCACATCCAAATCTATCGATGATTTAATCAAAAAACACTCTGAAATATCATATGCATTATCTAAAGAATATTTTGGAGGAATTACTGTAAGGGATCTTTATACAAAGGCCTCATCAGACTATCTCACAAAACTTGATTTACTTGGAATTGAAAATGAAATAATATATCCTGACTTGGAAAATTTTCTTTACAACCTGTCTCAAATTGAAGGAAATTATAAAAAATTTGAAGATGAGAATTATTCTTGGAAGAACAGAAAAAACTTTGCAGAAAAAAATTCATCTGATAAAGCAAAAATAAATGATATACTTTTGAAAATTTCTTCAAAATCTGAAAATTGTGTAATTTTATCTGATAAATACACTCAAGATGAATTAATCAAACTTGCATCAAAGTACTCTGAATTAAATGAAACAATAAATTCACTTCAAGAAAATATTAACAAAAATACTAAATCGATTCAAGGCATATCCGTTAATCACAATGTTTCTATTCCTTTAGAATATTTAAAAGAACAAATTCAGCGTGTAGATGCTGGGATGATTCTTTGGAATAAATTCAGAGATATCAATCAAATAGATCATATCAAAAATAATCATATCCAAGAAGAGACTAGAGAAAAACAAAATGATCTGTTAGGAACTTTTACAGATTCTGTTGCAAAAAAATCCTTTTGGAAAAAACTCACTGATTCAGAAACAAAACGTAAAGAAAAGATCCAAAAAAACTTTCTCAAAAGACCTGAAAATTCTGAAAAACATCCCTCTGAACTTAAAATTATGCTTGAAAATGGTCTTGAATTGTGGAATCTCGTAACTAATACCTCTCAAATTGAGTATATTTTCAAAAAGTCATTTGTTTTACCAAATGACAATGATCAAAATCATCTACTTCGCGATTTGAAATCCTTAAACGATGATCAAATAAAATTCAAAAATAGTTCTAATGAACTGCAAAAAGCAACAGAATCATTGCGTGAAATTTTTGAAAGACATGAATTATTTTTTGATAAAAATGAAGATACAACACAATTAATATCTAAAATAATTAATGGAAAAGACATTTTAGATAATATAGATTCTTTCTCAGAATTTGTCAACGATGAAGAAATTCAAATTATTAAAAATAAATCTACAAATACTGATAAACTCTCCTCTCACATAAAAAATCTACATGATAATCTAAATGATTTTGATAGATTACAGTCACATGATATTAGAAAATCTGATTTGAATTCCTCACAACAAATGATTTTAGATCAATGTGTCTCAAAAATTGGTCTTGAAGAAAATTGGACAGATATTGTAAAACAAGAAATTTACCACCATTGGATTGAAAAAATAGAACAAGATCATTTAATTCTCAAATCTGGATGTTTTGATGATTACAAAGACAATCAAGCAAGACTCTCTTCTCTTCTGGAAAAAAAATCTCAATTATTAGTAAATAAAATAATTAATACCATTGAATCAAATGCCGATTTTAAACCTGGAATGGGAACTAAAAGGACTCAACGAGAAACTGAATACAATGAACTAAATCATGAACTAAGTAAAAAAAGACGTGTAAAACCTGTCAGAAAATTATTAGAGCAATATGAACATATTTTGTTTGATATTGCGCCCTGTTGGCTAGCTTCTCCTGAAATGATCTCAAATATTTTTCCATTAGAACAAAACATGTTTGATTTAGTTATAGTTGATGAGGCAAGTCAACTTGCAGCAGAAAGGGCACTACCATTTCTTTATCGGGGTGAGAGAATTGTCATTGCAGGTGATGAAAAACAACTAAAACCACATGATTTGTTTCAAACCAAAGATGATGATATCGATGAAGATCAAACAGATGACACTCTAAATATTCAAAGCCTTCTTTTGTTGGCAAAAAAGCGATACAGTTCTAACACCTTGAGATGGCATTATAGGTCAAAATGGCAAGAACTAATTGATTTCTCAAATCATGCATTTTACAATGGGGTTCTTTTAGTCTCTCCAAATTCCAAACTCAAGGCTCCACAACCTCCAATTCAATGGGTAGAATGTCCTGAAGGCTTGTGGGAGAACAGGAGCAATATCGCAGAAGCTGCCAAAGTGATAGATACTTTGTATGGTATATTACGAGATTACAAAGATAAGGCACTTCCAACCGTAGGAATAATCACATTCAATGATCAACAACGAAATATCATTTTAGATGAGATAGAAAATAGGCAAAAAAAGGATCCATTATTTGATGAATTATACAAAGGAGTTGAAACTCCTGCAAGTGGTAAAAAAGATGATGAGCTTTTTGTCAGAAATATTGAAAATGTCCAAGGTGATGAAAGAGACATCATCATTTTTTCTGTCGGCTATGCTAAAGATCCTGAAGGAAAATTCCGTTTACAGTTTGGCACTTTAAATCAAGATGGTGGTGAGAATAGATTAAATGTCGCAGTAACTCGTGCCAGTGAAAAAATAATTGTTGTATGTTCAATTGATCCACGTGATATGAAAGTTGAAACAACCAAAAATCCTGGTCCTAAACGTCTTCGAGACTTTTTAGTTTATGCAAAGGCTGTTAATGATGGCGATGATGAAAAAGTTAAACAAATTTTAGGGTCTTTTAGTTCGGGAATGAATAAAACTCGTTCACAAACAAAACAATTTGATAGTGAATTTGAAGAACTAGTTCATGATAGACTTGAAAAATTAGGATATGCTGTAGAAACTCAGGTGGGACAATCAGGATACAGGATTGATTTGGCTGTGGTTCATCCAAAAGATCCTAGCAAATACATTCTAGGTGTTGAATGTGATGGTGCAATGTTTCATTCAGGAAAAAGTGTTAGAGAACGTGATGTTATGAGGCAAAAATTCTTGGAAAGACGAGGCTGGAATATTGACCGAATTTGGAGTAGAAACTGGTGGAAAAATCCGGATGGAGAGGTGCAAAGAATCAAAGAAAAAGTTGATTCACTTGTTGATGATTACCTAGTTTCACAAGGAGACCATCGTAATTGAGTGCAAAATCAATTACAGGCTATACATTTTTGTTTATTTTTCTTTTTTTATTAATTGCAGTACATTCTGTATTTGTATTCATATTTTTTCTTGCAATAATTATTGTTATTGCAAATAAAATAAAACAAAGAAAAAAATCAAAATCCAATACTGGGAAATCTGATCATTTAAAAGATCAGAAAAATTCATCTGCTGATTCAATTTCTGATGTAACATCTGATGATACTGAAAATATTTTAGATGATGATGATTTGATAGAAAACAAATCTAAACTGAATGCTTTTTCACTTAAAGAAGAAGAAGAAGAAGAATCTAAAACTAGTAACAAATCTCCAACTTTGATGAATTCAAAAACAACCAACAATAACACTAAAACCTCTCAAAAATCTGAGAATCTCTCACTTCAAACTGACTCTGTTGCTTTATCAGATAAACCTGTAAAAACCCCCAAAAAATCATTTAATCGGGCTCGTTGGAATTTTCGTAGTGATCAAAGTATAGAACAAAAGAAACGTAAATTTCTTAAAGCAATTGATATTTGTGAACAAAATGATATTGGAAGCAAAGCCAAGATTAGAAGATTAAGGATAAAGCTTGACAAATGGAATGTTGAAAATGAGCGTGATATTGATGCATTAATACCTGATTATGAATACCTTTTAGATTTAATTGAAGAATTTGAAACAGAAAAATAATATTTTTGATAATTACTCTGTTGTTGATTTTGTTAGTTTTTCTTTAATTGTCAAATACAATGGTTCATCAATTTTTTCTTCTAACAGCTCTTTGATGAATATCTGCGGGTCTTTTCTCCAATCTAAAACTTTTTGCAAGTGTTTCTCAAAAGTTGGGAAAACATCTCTTGCTCCTTTACTGTTCTCTTGTGCGAACTTTCCTGTATTGATGTTATCGCGCAGTGCTACAAATACAACACATGTAGAAATCTTTTCCTCAGAAATTCCTTTCATACTAGCAAGTATTTTTTTATACACTGCAAGCTGCCTTTTATGTCCTGAGACATATGTTGTTTTTTTATCAGTTTTGTAATCAACAATTAGATATCCTGCATCATGCTTGAATACTGTATCTATATATCCAGTAAACTGCATATTACCCTCACTGTAACTAGTCAAGGAACTGAGTAAAACTTTGATGTGTTTTTCACTTGAATCAATTTTCAAGCCAGGATACTCTTTTTTGAGTTCCTCTATTGCATCAAGCCCGTTCTGTGCAGCCTTTGCTACATTACCTTCATACTCTTCAATCTTGCTTTTCCCTGTTTGGATATTTTCTAATGCCTTGTGAACCTTTTTACCCAAATCCGCAGCAGGAAAGTATCTGGGCATGTTGATAATATTCCTTGTCAAAAACTCGTATGGACTTGTCTTGATGCTAGAATATGAAAAATGATCAACTGTTGCAAAATAATTTTTGATATATTCCTCCAACCATCCATCTTCACCCTCTAGTAATTTTTCAGCATCTGAAAATCTTTTTCCAATAAATAACGAATATGCTTCAGCTAGTCTACTGTTTGGTTTAGTTGCAACTAATTCATCTCTTGCATCATCAACTTTGATCTCTGATAGACCTTGAATGTGATAATTTTTTGATTCTTTATCATTTACAATGACTACAAGTCTCTCTTTTGCCCTTGTGAATGCAACAAAATCTACCCGTAATGATTCTTCAGTTAACTCTGATTCTACATTTATGCCACTTGAGATGAGAATTGATTTAGTAATGTTATCTATAAAATTGGTTTTTTTGGAATTCATTGGAATGTACACCACTATATCAAAAGCTCGTCCCTTTGCTTTGTGAACCGTAGTTAGTGTTATTTTTGATTCATTTTGTTGCTCTATGTATGACTCTTCTCCAATTGAGATAAAATCAAATAATCCATTCAATGTCGGAGTCTCAAATGATAGATACTCATCAATTCCTTGTTTTACTGTCATTGCAGATGAAAACCATTCAGCCCCCTTTGCGACACACATTGGCAATATCAGTTTATCGAACATTTTATCAAGTTCTTCTCTTTTTAGTTCTAATCCCAATGATTTTACCTTTGATAGTTTTTCAAACTCTTTTGCATTAAATGCCCTTGAGAACTCGAATGCCTCTTTGATTGTGTATGCTGCAAAAGTAGTAAAGGTGGCAGAAATCTTATCTTCTATCCTATCAGATAGTAGACCTTTGATGTAACTTTGAATCTCATTTTTTGCATGCTGTGTTGATACCTGCGATGATGTAGATGAATACTGTATGCTGTTTAAATCAAGGAATTTTGATACCTCTATTATCTGACTGTTGGTTCTAGTGATTATTCCTATGGATTTATCTGAATTCTTTTCAATTATCTCTAGAATTTTTGAGAGATGAGCTTTTGTAGATACTATGGTGGGAATATCCCCTGTTAGTTCAGATTTAAATGCTGCAAGTTCTTTCCCAAAATCCTCTTGGTGTGCTGTACCATTTAGAAAATACTGTTTAGAGTAATCAAGAATTTGCTGCGAGCTGCGTCTGTTAGTTGAAAGGAGTTTTTCATCACATGTCTTTCTAAATTTCTGGAAATTTTTAACTGATCCGCCTTGAAAACCAAAGATTGCTTGTTTTGCATCCCCTACTAGAAATAAATTTTCTGCAACCATAGTTGTAATTTCAGCCTCTATCTCATTCATATCTTGCATCTCATCTACTAGTACGTACTCAAACTTTTTTCCACGAAACTTTTCTTTAAACATCAAAAGCATATCTGAATAATCAATTGCTTGTATCTTTGACTTTTCATATTCTTTGTATGCTTTAACAAAATAATTTAAAAATGCTTTCATCTCATCTATTGTATAACTAGTAGATTTTTCATCAAATATTTTTTCTAATGCTATAGTAGCATTCTTTATATCAATATGTTCTGGTATTATTCCAAAACTTTTGATGTATCTGATTGAATTTTCAGTTTTTGGAACTATTGTGGATATAATGTAATTTTTTTCATAGTTTAGTGCATCGTTTTGCTCAAAACTATTGAGAATTGAGAATCGCATTAAATTATTTCCAACTATATCGCCTGAAATTAATCCTGCATCAAGGAGATAGTTGTATGCAAAGCTGTGAAATGTGTGAATGTTTATTTTCATAATTTCTGCATCAGTAAACTTTCCATGACTGTTATCATTAATTGCATCAAACATCTCTTTTTTGGCCTTGTGAGTAAAGGTGATACAAAGAATATCTTCAGGTTTTACACCCTTTTCTAGTAACTTGATCACTTTAAACGATAGTGTGGTAGTCTTTCCAGTTCCTGGATTTGAAATCACGATAGTATCTTTATCTGAATCAATAATCTCTTGCTGCTCTTTTGAGAGTTTTATGGTTTGTTTCATCATTTTCTAAAGTATGAAATATTTTAATTTCAAGTATAAAAAAGTGACTTTGGTCTCTTATTTTCAACTTTTTATTTTTGATATTGACAAATATCTAAAATGCTAGAGGAGGAAACGTGTTTTTAGATAAAAGGGATATAGTTTGAAATAGTTATGCCTGTTTTTTATACAAAGTATTGGGCATTAATTTACTCTGATTTTTTTTATTTCTATCTTGATTCATCAACACAAAAAATGATCTCTGCTGATGATGCTGCATTCTCTGATACTAGGAAATTAAATGCGTCTGCAATTTTTTGATTGTTTGGTTCTAAACCTGTTACTGTTCCTGGGAGAATTGTAAATACTCTGATCTTTGAATTTAGAACATCGCTTAGTTCTTGGTTGACTGTAGTTGTAAATGGTCTTAATGCCCCTCTGAAAACTTCTACTTGGGCCCTTTGGATGCCTGTAACTTTTCTACCTGTTGGGAGGTCTGGACCGATAATCATGATTGCGCCTTTTGCATCTTTGTATAGTCGTGGGTCTTTGCCTCCACCTGGTACGAACTGTTCTAGTGCCCCTTGTGCAACTGTTGCAGGAGTAGAGATGAATTTCTCAGTTAGTGACTCCCACTGTGCCCTTGATACTTCTATTAATTTTGACATCTCTGGAAGTTTTCCAGTCACATGAATTACACCTAAAATATCACCGATATTGGTTTTTGCAGTGTTTAACCATCTTGCAACTTCTTTTGGATCCTTTATGTCTACTATATGTGAATGAAATTTACTACTGATGTATTCTTGTAGTTTATCTGGTGTTGATTGTGATATCAAACAAGCTACTTTTCCTCCATTCTTCTCCACATGTTGTGCTAAAAATTCTACCCTCTCTGCATCTACACTATCAGTTGCATCAATTGTGAAAACAACTACCTTTCCTGCAAAGTCTGGCTGATGTACTCCCGGTGTTGCAGTTCCAATGTGTGGTTTAACTGGATAAAATACTCTGTCTCCTGGAATTACTTTACCGTTAATTATTCTTGCAATTTCATCATCACATAAATTGAGAACAGTCTTGGCAACTTGTTCTTGTGATAGAAATTCTTTGTTTGCAATCATACGTGATGTGTTGTTTTGAACTTTTTCTGCTATCGTTTGAATTTTATTTAATAGATTGGTAAATGTATCTGTAAGCTTTGAAACATCTTTTCCATTTGCAAGTTTTGTTGCAGCAGCAGCAATTCCTTGCTTGATAAAATTTTCATCCTCTCCTAACAAAGGAAGTAACTCTTTATTTGCCTCATCTACTTGTGTTGGATCCAAGTCTTCAAATCCACTCACTCTCATAAATTCTGCAGCTGCTTTTGGATATACTGTTTTATAAATTCTATCTGAATGAACTGGACCTGGATTTGTTGCAATTGATATAATTCCCACATCTGTTAATTCCCATGACATTAGTTCTGCCAATCTATTTTTTGCCCCCTGCGATGCAGTGTATGGACTTCTGAATCTGTAAGGTCTCTGTTCCAATGGTCTTTCTTCTGTAAAGAATGTAGAGATTGTGATAATTTTTCCTCCCTCTTTCATTACTTTTAGTGCCTGAACAGAGCCCCAGAATGTTCCAGTTAGGTGAATCCCAACTGTACTTTTGAACTCATCAAGTGGAGCATTTGCAAAACAGGTGACAGGTCCTGAGACTCCGGCATTATTAATTATATAGTCTATTGTTGTATTTTCATTTTTTAGTGTATCAAACATGTTGTTTATTGCTGCCTCATCAGCAACATCAACTCCTGCAAAAATTCTAACTGAAGCATCTACACCCTGTGGAATTTTCCCTCCAAGTTCTTTTGCTGCGTCTTCTAAAGGCTCTTTTCTTCTTCCAAGAATTATGACACTAGCTCCCTCTTCAATAAATTTTGTAGCGATGGCTTTGCCTATCCCGGTACCACTTCCTGTAACTAGGGCGATTTTATTTTGAAATTTAAGCATAGATACTGTTTGAAATCTTTTGTGATATTTATTCTGATTGATCCCAATCCTCAATATTTCTTGATATCTTTTATAGAATACCTGAAAAATGTGACGGCCAAAAAATTACACAAAGCCAAAAATTAGCGTAAAATCAAAGAAAATGAAAAAAGCATGTTCTAGAACTAGTAGGAGGGAAAGGGGATTATTTAAGTGAAAAAGATCGAATCTGCTAGCTAGCCTCTTTTGAACTTTAAATCAAGTATAATTTAAAATAGATTAAAGTTTACACATTTTACAGAAAATAATGGGCTGTCGTCACAACTATGTATTCACTCAAGGATATTTCTATTGTACAAAATGTCATAAAAGATCCAACGACAGTTCATCTAAAAGGCGACGACCCGGAAAGAAAGTTATTGCCGTGATAATAGTTCTAGTTCTGGGAATTTTTGCTTATTCTAATGGCATCTTTGAGATTAATACAGAAAAACTCAACGACACAATTCAAAACATTCCTTTGATTATAGATGATATTCCTTTGATTATAGATGATATTCCTTTGATTATAGATGATATTCCTTTGATTATAGATGATATTCCTTCAATACCTCTCAAAGTTTCCAAATCACTCCAAGATGTTGTAGATTTATCTGCTGATGAAATTAATCAACTAGAAGAAAAAATTTACAAGGCTACTTTACCTGAAGAATCCTCTGAAGATTATGCTATAAAATCAATTGAGTATATCAATCAAAAAAGATTTCAAAATGGAAAGACTCCTATCTCACATGATTCTAGAGTGTATGAATTAGCAATGGCAAGAGCAAAAGACATGCACGAATACAAATATCTTGATCACACAAATCCAATTACAGGAACGTGTCCATATAACATAAAATCTAATTTTGGATTAACATTTAATGAGAATGTTGCCGAAAACGCTTATCTTTTTGGAACTGAAACGAATCCTGTCTTTTACAATCCTTCTCACACTGAAATAATAGATGGGTGGATGGATAGTACTGGCCATCGAATAAACTTGTTAAGTTATGAGCATATTGCAGGTTCAGTTGCATGTTATGGTGGGTTTTGTGTTTTTTTGGGATTGAATCATGGAAATTATGGAGAAGGATGTTCCACTGCATCTGAGGGTGCAGAATTTGCATCACGGTTTGATAATTGTACTCCATCCCAAATGGAACAATATGAAAAATTACAACAAGCTTATGATAAAATTCCTGAGGTTGTAAATTCTGAGACTGAATATCAAAATGCATTGAACATGTATGATCAGATAGAAAATTATAGGTGCTAATTTTGTTGAAACATCTTTTGAGATATGATTCATGGTAGAAACAAAAAACCTTACTAAAAAATTAATTTATGATCTTTTTCACAAATTCAAAGTCGAGGTTGGATAAAAAAACTTGTTCCACACGTTACTTGTTTGGTTCATTTGAGTGTAATCATTACGTAAAGTATTCATACATAGGTGAGATTGGTTCAAAATATTCTGAATTAAATATTGTTGATGGTTTAATTACTTTGAATTAAAGAAAAATTTCTATTCATTACAACATCCACAAAAATGCCATCTATCTCAAAATAATCCCAAGTAAAGATCTCAAAGATTTCAGAGATGAATTGACAAAAAAATTATTGAAATTCAGTGGTAGTAAATATCTCTGATGATTCAAGAGACAAATTTTGATTTCATACAACAATTACAATAAAAGACTTTATTGCAAGTTTGATGAGATTTGGCAGTATCTAAAAATTATAACATCAAAACAAAAAGGGTGTGTTATAAAATGACTTGCTAAATTCAGATAAAATAATGTACGAATATACATTGCTTACAAAATACTGTTGAATTATTAACATGCATCAAGACCTAGATATTAAAAAAGTTTTGACAGATCTCTCTCTTCTACCTGCTAGATAGAATACTCAAGTCTAGCAAAAAAAAAATATTTTAACATTATAGAAATATTATAAAATTTCAATAAAGTATATGAAAATTCTACCTTTGATGAAATTCTCTCTCTTACAGACATTCTTATTGTGAGATCTAGACAGGCACGTTGATTCTACACAGAAAAATCGCCAAAGAAGAACAAATGAAATTAATCAATAATGAAAAAATAACATTAGAAACTTGCCAATTCAATGAAAAAGAATCAAGTGATTCTGATAAATCTTGAAAAACTAAAATGGTTATTTGTATATTTTCTATATTGAGTAAACCTGTTGTTAGCATAAATATTATAACTTAATCTTTATTTGTGGGTATGATTGATGATTTTTAATGCATGATACAGAACCAGACACATTTGTCTACCAATCATGGCCTGAAAAATTCTCTGGAATGCTAAAAGAGATTGGCATAGATTCTGAATCTAAAGAAATTGGAACTGATGAGATTGAAAAAGATGATTACTATAGTAGATATTTTGCTCAAACCCCAAGAATGGTAACTAATAAAGGATGTATTAATGTCAAAAATTCAAACATTGACGTAATACAAATAATTCAAAAGGGATAAAAATGCAAGATCCAAATCCACTCCCTTGGGGCGCACTAGATAGATTTCAAGCCCAATTTATAGTGAGAAAATCTACTGGTTCTCAGTTTGCAAATTATGTTGCAAAAACTAAACTAAACACAAAGGGTCATTTTGCATCAAAAATTGTAGTTAAAGTAGAATGGATTGGCTCTGGTAGTTTGGCCTCAAAACTAAATGCCGATACTGAATTAAATGAAATGATAGCAAAACAATCAGTAAAAGACGCTACAATCTATGTAGAACCAACTGAAGTGGCAGTGAGAATTAGAAGCAAGTGGGATAACCATATTGCATTTGGAATTACAAAAGAACTTTTTGAAATTTATGATAAAATAGCTGGCCACATAAAATCTGTCTAAGGTTTCCACCAATCCAACGCCAAAAAATCTACTTTATCTTTGCCCTTTGGGATTGCTAAAATGAACTGTTTTTTAACCGTAGTTGCCAGTCTTCCTGCTAGAACAATACCTGTCGATGTGATTGATTCACTTCTAGCATACACTTGAATTAAAAATGGAGCATGATCAATTCCCGGACCTTTCTCATATACTGCAAAGTCACATCCAAATTTTATTCCAGGATTGATAATGTATCCTTTATCTCTAAAGTTTTTATACACTAGATATTTTTTATCAAATTCAAAAACTTCTTTTTTACATATTTTTATTAATTCATCAACAGAAATTTTTTGCTTTAATTTTGTAATTGTAATTTTTTTATTTTCCAACAGATACAACCCTTCAATTAGATCTAAAATTAATGGTGCATCTATTTCTTCAATTTTTGGTTTTGGAATTCCTATTGGCTTGCCATAGTATCCTTGACTGAAAAGCTTTTTTGAATCCTCTATACTCCATACTATGATTCTGTTTTCAATTAACTCACTTTTCATACACTTGTAACTCTTCATCTGTATATGAATTCTCTAGTAAATGGATGTAATTTAAAATTAAAAATAAAGTAAAAATGTAGGATTTTGTTTGGTTATAGGCTCAGTGCCAACAATATGAAAGAATCTGAAACTCTTTGACATTTATCTGACATTTCTTCTATTCCTTCGATAACATCTTTGATTAACAACAATTCTTTTGTATCTTTAACTGCTGTTAAGAGTTTTATCGTTGCTTGTCTGTATTTTATGTCTATCTCCCTTTCAATTGTTTGTGTTTCCTGTGCTAATTCAATAGCATTTGCAGTGTTTGTATTAAGACTACGAATGATTTCATTTAGTTTGTAAACTTCGTCTACTACTAGTTCAATCAGTTTTGTAATGTCCGTATCGAGTTTTGCACTTTTTAGTGTTGTAATTTTTACATTTGATAGCTTGAATGAAATGCCTGTGATGTAACCTGCAATCTCATCCATTGTATATGCTGTGTTTAAAAGATTTTCTCTATTCATGATTAATCCTCCAACATCAGCTACTTCGCGTGTAATTTTTCTTCTCAAATTTTCAACTTCTTCTTCGATTGTTGATATTTGCTCTAGTGTATTTTTTATTCCTGCTTTGTCTTTTTTCATCATTAGTTCAGGAAGTGTTGCAAGAAATCTAGATGCATTTAAAATTCGATTGATCTCGTCTTGTAGAACTGCTATAGCCTTTCTTTTTGCTTGAACTTCAAGCTCTCCACTATACATAACATAAATGAAAATACCCCTTGGTAATTTAAATCCTCTATGATTTTAGATATTTTTTGAGCCCAAATCACATCAAATTTTTGTCATGTGCTATCTTTTTCTGCCCCTTGTACAGTGTGATGACTTCTTCATTGGTAGATGCATCTTCTGCTGTCTTTTCCATTCTGATTTTTCCAGTAAATTTTGGAAATCTCAAAGCTAGCCCTGTATCTTTTCGCATTACCCCCATTGCTGCTTTATGAATTGGGCTAAGCGTAATTTCTGATGCGACTATTTCAATTACCAATTCTGGTTCAAACCATACATCTGCAACCATCTCACTTATGATACGTGGATTTTTTTTGATTGAAACCTTTGGGTGTAAAATCTGATACAATTGATCTAGGGAATCATCTGAAAACCCAGTTCCCACTTTGCAAATACTTGGAAATGTATCTTCATCCTCATCATACGTTGCTAATAGCAATGTTCCATAATTTCCAGTTCTTCTACCTTTACCAAAATATCCTCCTATCACTACAAGATCCAAACTATCTCCTAGCTCATTTCTGTATTCTCGTTTTAATTTTAACCAATGACTTCCTCTAGACCCTGCTTGATATGGTTTTTCTAGCATTTTTAGCATCAGTCCTTCACTGCCTGCATTGATACTATTTTCCATAAAGTCTTTAATCTCATTTTCATTTTTTACTATGCTCATTGGAATATGTTTTACAAACTCATCTTCTTTGACATATTTTTCTAATTTTTCTCTTCGTTGTTTGTAACTTGACTCAACACAACTTTTCCCATTACAGTACAAGACATCGAAAAAATTTACCGTGATTGGATATTCTATAACTGCTTTTTCTATCTTGTATTTTCTTCTTCTATGCATTAACTCTTGAAAAGGCAAAAACTCTCCAGTGTTTTCATTTATTGCTACAGCTTCTGCTTCTAAAATTATATTGTCTGCTTGAATGTTTTTAGGAATTTTTTCTATAATATCTGGATAATAACTTTGAATATTTTCTAAACTTCTAGAAAACAATGCTACTTTGTCCCCCTCTATGTGTAGTTGTACCCTTTCTCCATCTAGTTTGTATTCTGCAGCAAATTCATTACCCATTTTCTCAATTGCTTCTGATTCACTTTTTACCCTATCTGCCAACATTGGTCTGATGGGATTGAACAAAACAATTTCAAATTTTTCAATTCCCTCCAACCCTTTTGTTGCAATAGTTTCAGCAACTTTTCCTAAATCACTAGATACATTGTATGCGTACTGTAATTTTTTTCTATTGTCTTTGTTTCCTGAGAATGCTATTGCCAAAGCATCCATAACTGTATTCTCAGCTATTCCTAATCTTAAAGTACCTAACAATATTTTCAAAATAAAACTTGCCTCTAGTGGGACTGCATCATTGAGCAAACTTGAAATGTATTTTATTTTCATATCTTGAGATCTTGATCCTCCAAGTTTTGCAATTTTGAATAGTGTATCATAAACTCTTTCAACTGTAATGTCTTCAACAAGAAATGTAGTTTGGGTTTTTTGTTCTAAAATTATTGAAGATGCATGACCTAGATCTCCTCCTTTTCTGTATTCATCCTCGATTTTTTTTATTGGAATTCCTGATGATTTTGAAACTGCTCGTATTGCAAGTTTTTCGGCAACTCCTAGTTCAATTCCCTCAAAGTCTGGTCTTAATTTCCCTTGAATGAGATATACGATCTTTGAAATAACATCATGGGGTGTTTTTTCAAATAATTCCACCAAAAACTGTGTCAACTCTGATCTTTTTCTAGTGGATTCCATTTTGTTAAAAGATTCAGCTAATGTTGAAAACTCCATTTCACTACTCTGTTAATCTTGAATAAAAGTCTGAATTAGATGTATCTAAAGATTGTCGGTTTGTCTGATTTTGGAAGATCTGAAACTAGTGCAAAGTTGTAAAATGGGTATGATTTTTTGTATTGTTTCATAAAACTCCATGCAACATCATGCGTTTTGAAATTTGTCCTAATCCCATCTATCTTGCTTTTATTACCATACACATCAAATGGAATAATCTCATATTCTTTGGGACGACTATGTGGCCTTGCCTTGAGAAACCATGCAAGTGCAAATACAAACACTGTTGCTAAAATCACATATTCTCCAGCAATCTTAAAAAATGTTAAAATGATGTTTGGGATGGTTTGGCCAAATAGTACTGCAACAAAACTTGAAAAAGATATGACTGCTAATGCTGTGAAAATATACGTTTTCCAATCAAACACCTTTTGAAAAGTATTCATGAACCTATATTGAATAATATCTTTTTCAATTTAACTATTTCCCATGATTGACAAGATCGTATTTATTAATCTGGATCTTCGTAATTTTCTCTCTTTTCTCCAGATGAGGTTTCTTTTTCCATGGGTTTCATCTTGGTTTGTAGAATATCCATTCTTGCCCTGTATCCTTCGGCATACTCTAACTCTGATGGAACCAGCGTTGCTGGATGAATGAATCCTTGGCTTCTAATTGCCATAGCTTTCTTTGTTGCAATTTCTCTGATATAATCCCAGTCCGGTGTTGAGAATCCATCAAATGGTCCTACCAGTTTACCATTATGCATACTAAACACCAACGATTCTACAATTGGAATACAAAAGTTAATTGATGCTGCTGAGTTTAGTTTCACTGGCATTAATGGCATGTTGTGACTGCCTCGTGTGTTGCCTGCAACATAGTGTGGATTGTTAAACATACTTCCAACTTCTTCTGTTGCTGGAAAATTCTTTTGTGTTCTTACTAACATGATGGGATCATCTTTTCCAACATATGTTCCTGCAATGTTGTGCAATCTATCTGTAGATGCATCAAGAATTGGTTCACCCTCTTTGGTATACACTGAATCTACTACATATCTTCCTGGATACATTAATGCAGCTTCAATGGTTGGTTTGTCTTCCCATAGATGCAACTCTGCAATGTGTGCTTTTTCTACATCCATAATATTCATCACCACTCCATTTGCAAGACTTTTGTTTACAATCAATGCTGTGTTGCTTAATGTATCTACAAACATTCTATATATTGGATAGTTAAATGCACCTGGCTCTGTTTTGTCTGCTGCAAATACTGTAAAAGCTTCATTTGCTCTTTCTTCAAATTCCAACTCTGCAACACCTGGACCCATCCCTTTCACATTTCCTGAAAAAGAATCTTTTAACAAATCTTGACCTGCTCCGTACAACCCTTCATTTTTTGCCACGCTAGTTCCTGCCATGAATGCATCCCATGCTAGCTTGTGGATTTTTTCATTATTCACACCATGTGTGTGAGTCATGACAATGTGGGTATCATCTCCACAATATCCTATGTAATGGTCAATTAGCAAATCTGCTGAATTTTCAACGGTATCTCTAATTGCTTTAATCAGTCCATCACTAGGTCTAGTATGTCCACCTATCCCTCCAACATCTGCTTTGATAACTGAAACTGTAATTTTCATAATTTTGATTTTTATCTCTTTGATTTATGTGCTTTTGATAAAATTTTCTGATCTGTAATTAATTGAAGATTTTTTATTTTTTCTTCAAAAATTCATAACAGTAATAAATGCCCTCAATTAGGCATTTTATATGGCAGTTAAACCACACCTGAACCTGATAGTTACTGGGCATATTGATAATGGAAAATCAACTACTATGGGTCATTTTTTGATGGATCTTGGAGTTGTAGATGAAAGAACTATTGCTGCTCACGGAGCAGAATCTGAAAAGACCGGAAAAGGTGATACTTTCAAGTACGCTTGGGTTATGGATAACATTAAAGATGAACGAGAGAGAGGTATTACAATTGATTTAGCTTTTCAAAAATTCGAGTCTCCAAAGTACTTTTTCACTTTGATTGATGCACCCGGTCACAGAGACTTTATTAAAAACATGATTACTGGCGCTTCTGAAGCAGATGCTGCCATCTTGGTACTTTCTGCTAAAGAAGGCGAAACTGATACTGCCATTGCAGCAGGTGGACAAGCAAGAGAACACGCATTCTTGCTCAAAACATTGGGTGTTAGTCAAATTATTGTTGCAATCAACAAAATGGATGCAGTCGAATACAAAGAAGATGCGTATATTGCAGCTAAAGAAAAAGGCGAAAAACTAGTAAAATCTGTTGGTTATAAATTAGAAAATGTACCAATCATCCCAATCTCTGGATGGAAAGGCGACAACCTAGTCAAAAGATCTGAGAATATGGCTTGGTACAAAGGTAAGACACTACTTGAAGCATTTGATGACTTTACAGTTACTGAAAAACCAGTAGGAAAACCACTACGTGTTCCAATCCAAGACGTTTACACTATTACTGGTGTAGGAACTGTACCTGTCGGTAGAGTAGAGACTGGTGTTATGAAAGCAGGTCAAAAAATTATTGTCATGCCTTCTGGTGCACTAGGTGAAATCAAATCTATTGAAACACACCACACTGAAATGCCAACTGCCGAAGCAGGTGACAACATTGGTTTTAATCTTAGAGGTATTGAAAAGAAAGATATCAAGAGAGGAGATGTTCTTGGTACTCCTGATGCCCCACCAAACGTTGCTAAAGAATTCAAAGCACAAATAATTGTTATTCACCATCCTACTGCAATTGCTCCTGGTTATACGCCAGTAATGCATGCACACACTACACAAGTTGCAGCAACTGTTACAGAGTTTCTCCAAAAGATAAATCCTGCATCTGGTGCAGTTGAAGAAGAAAATCCAAAATTCCTCAAAGTTGGAGATTCTGCAATTGTAAAAATCAGACCTGTGAGACCAACATGTATAGAAACTTTCCAAGAGTTCCCTGAAATGGGAAGATTTGCACTCAGAGATATGGGTGCAACTATTGCAGCAGGTATTGTAAAGGAAATTACCGAAGAGTACAAACCATAGGTTGATTTCATGACACAAACTGCTCGTGTTAAACTCACTTCTACTAGCCTTCCTAAATTGGATGGTGTATGTGGTGAGATCATGGGCATTGGTAAAAAAACTGGTGTTAAAGTTAAAGGTCCAACACCACTTCCTGTAAAAAGACTACATGTTGCAACTAGAAAATCACCTTGTGGTAGTGGAACAGAGACCTATGAAAAATGGGAGATGAAGATGCATAGAAGAATTATCAATATCAACGCTGATGATAAAGCAATTAGACAATTAATGAGGCTAAAAATACCTGATGATGTCTACATTGAATTGTCTCTGACATAGTTTGGTATCCTTAAATTATGGGAATTTTGATGATAAACATGGTTGAAGAACAAATAGATAATGTAGATGAAACTCTTGTTGAAACATTTGATGTAAGTTATTCATGTTTAAGGTGCGGTACCAGTGTTTTGAATTCTGAATTATCTCGATTACCTGAAATCAAATGTATTTGTGGATTTAGAGTATTTACCAAAGACAGGCCTCCTGTAGTTAAAACAGTAAAAGCAATCTAACTATCTGTCTTTTTTGTAACTGTGTTCTCTTTGTAAATGAGTTCTCATATCTTCCATGTTTGAAAAATATTTGTTGCATTTTTTACAATCATACTGTAGGTCTTTACCATGAATAATTTCTTTATGGTTCATGACCTCTTCTTGTTTTGAAAATTTCTTTTCACAAATCTCGCATTTAATTTTTTTAAAGAATTTCACGTTATCCAAACTCTGCTTTCTTTTCATCCCAGCATTTTCTACAAAGTTGACCTTCCATCTTCCAATCTCCCTTTGGATTATATCTAATCAATCCATTTTACCACTACACAATGAACAAAAATTCTTTTTCTTGCTGTGATCTTTTTCTTTTTGATCAAAAACAATTTTTGCATAACAAACCCTCCATGTCCCATTGCCATCGAGGTTCCCACAAAATTTGTAATTTTTTGTGTGACCCCACACACAATACATGGCTGTCTTACTTTGCCTTCATAGTATTCTTTTGATTTTTCAAAATGACAATCCCCGCATAGTGAACCTTTGATGTTCCACTCTTTTTTTGGTTTGTGTTTATGAGTTAGTTCTTTGTTGCATACACTACAAAATGATGGCTTTTTGCTAAATAATCCCATTTTCTTTGATCATCTTGATATGATATATTCTATAAATGTAAAGAAAATAAAAGATAACAAAAATGTTTACTCGCTTAGGATTTTTTCAAGAGCTTGACTTGCATTAAGCATACCGTTTCTCTTGGCAAATTCTTCGATCATTTTGAATTGTTTTTCAGTAAAACATACTGGCATTGAACGATTCTCCATGGTTATAGTCGATATTTTTACCTAATATCTTTTTCTCTTGGAGAGATATTTTGTGGAATGTTGTAATATTGCTACTATTTGATATTGTATTCTTTTCTTGTTTGTTCATCTATGACTGTCCTCTCTCCTTTTGGAGGTATCTTGCGTACAAAGTCTGAGATAGCTTTTCTAAGGTTTAGTTCAGGTTTTATAAAAAGGATTTAATGATAATGTGTCTCTATTTTTGTGAATTTCAACAAGTTGTGTTTTTTTGATAATTTTTTTTTAACTTGTTTCCTACATTCTTCCCATTATTTTTTACAAGGTTATCAAGTCGTTTTTTCATTTTTGCCTAATTTGTATAAATTTCTCTCCTGTACCTTGATTCCACAAGTAATCTTTTTTCAATAACTCATATGGTAAAGAAACGACAAATTTTGGTGATAGGAAATAATACTAATGGCTGCACTCCAAAACATGAAAAAATTGCATATGATGTCGGATCAGAAATTGCAAAATCTGATTCAGTTCTAGTTAATGGTGGATTAGGAGGTGTTATGGAGGCTGCATCTCATGGTGCACATGATGCAAACGGCTTGGTTTTAGGAATTATCCCTCAAGATGATCCGTCTGCTGCTAATGAATTTTGTGATATTGTGATTCCTACTGGAATGGGTCTAACACGAGATTATCTCAATGCACTAAGTGCTGATGGAGTTATAATTATTGGTGGTGGCTCTGGCACTCTTTCTGAGGCATGTGCATCATACATGTACAAAAAACCGATGGTGGCAATCAAAAATCTTGGAGGTGCAGTTGATCCATACATTGATGGATACATTGATCATAGAAAGAATATCAAAATAATTGGAGTTGACACTGCTCAAAAAGCGGTACAAAAAATTTTAGAATTAATTAACTTGTGATTATTTCTAAAACTTGCAAAATCTCTTTGTGTTGTGTTTTAAATTTTAATTAATCTAAATTATTTCATCTTAATAATTTTGATTTTCAATTTCTTTGTTGTACTGTTTTGCAAAGTATCTAACCACAAAAATTGTTATAATTACACCAACAGATATCATAACAATATTTCCAAAAGGTTCTGGTAGAATCATTTCTACTGGAATGACTAATACCAAACCCACTGCCAAAGTAATTCCAAATATTAACCAAAATTTTTCTATTCTCCATCCTGCATAAATTGATAGAATTGGTATAAACGAGTAAATCATCATTCGTGTAACATTAACTTTGATTCTTAGAGGTTTAGGAATTATCATCATCATATTTCTAATTTTTACCTTTTTTAAAAGTTCTTTGAATTGATTTTACTCACATTTTACCAATCACTGCATAGAAACTAGTAGTGGGTCTGGCCTGTAAAATTCCCCATGCTCATCTGCAAGTTTGTTTAATTCATCAACAATTTTTTTGATTCCAATCTCTTTTGCAGTTTCAAATAATGGCTTTTTAAGGCCTAGTCCCAACTGGGCTGCTTTTTCAATTTCTTCAATATCACTTGCTCCATTTGTAACAAGCCATGCAGCATTGTTTAAAATATTTGCAACTAGTTGAATGGGATCATATTTTTTTGCCAATTCTTCTGATAGTGCAACACGTTGGTATTTGTCATTTGAATATTTGTAATACCCTTCACCTGATTTTTGCCCTAGTTTTTTATCATCAAACATTTTTTTAACTAGTGGATGTGGGTTGATTACTTTTTTGTCACGTAAATGCATTTCAACTGTTGCTTTGTGAATGACATCCATTCCTGTAAAGTCTGCTAATTCAAATATGCCCATTGGAAATCCCAACTTGAATTTTACAGCAGAATCAATCTCTTCTAGTGTTGCCCCTGTTCTATCCTTACCAAAACATGCTTCGTGAACCATTGGTATGAATAATCTATTAATTATAAACCCTGGAACGTCTTTTCTGCATAATACAGCTTTTTTGTTAACTGATTTTACATATTCTTGAGTTAAATCTGTGATTTCCTGTGCAGTTTTCTCACCTGGGATTATCTCTACTAATTTCATTAGTTGTGGGGGATTGAAAAAATGAATTCCGATAAATTTTTCGGGTCTAGATGTTGTGTTTGCTATCTCTGTAATTGGCAGTGTGCTTGTGTTTGATGCAAAAATTACTTTTGGTCCTGCGACCTTGTCTAGTTCTGCATAGACTGCTTTTTTCAATTCCATGATTTCTGGAACTACCTCAATTACAAGTTCTGCATTTTTTACTGCCTCACTTAAATCTACAATGGGTGTAATTCTTGAAAATATTGCATCTTTTTCTTCTTTGGATATCTTTTCTTTTGAGACTAGCTTCTCTAAACTCCATTTTATTTTCTCCATTGCTTTATCTAAAAATTCTTTTTTGATATCTCGTAAAACTACATTGTATCCTGCTGTTGCTGAAACTTGGGCAATTCCATGTCCCATGACTCCTGAACCTAAAACTGTGATGTTTTTTACCCTCACAATAATACAAAAATCTAGCATCCTTTATAATGTATTTGAAGCGACTTTGAACGATCTTTATAATTAATTATTCATTAATTGTTTATTTTCAATACAATCTATTTCCAATTATCTGCATAAAAAATACTGAATATCAAATCATGGTTAAAGGATACATTTTTGATTGTTTCCAAAACATTACATTGCCACTATTATACCAAAAATCAAAAACGGTACATTAATCACAAGTGTTGGAACCCATTAAATTTTGCTCCAAACCACCATTTCCTACATTGATTATCATGAAAAATAAAATTATGGATGCATAGGCAAATTGTATAGGTGATATTTTTTTCCTAGATACTAAAAAAAAGTCGGGGTTGGCATATCCATATTCTCTTATCCATGCCCCTCGGGATTTTTATCTATTATACCCATCAAATCATCCATTATTGCTATTATGTATATTACATTTGAGAATGGTTCTCTGGTGGAATGGAATACCCAGTCTTGAGAATACTCTGGTAACCATCAAAATACATTCCATTTGATTGCACGTAAAATTTCATATCTGTAATTCTATAATAGATTTTATCCTAGATTCTATCATAGATTCTACCATAGGTTCTACCATGGGTTATCCTAGATTTATCAGATTATCAAGACCCAAAATATGATTTCATTTTGATTGAAAATTCATGATTAATTTTTGTAAATACCTGAAATCCAATCTTTTCATTACAACTGTTAAATTCTGCTTTACCCCTTGTTAACGTGGTCTTGATTCCTAATTGAATAATTTCAGGAAAAACCCCCCTAAAGATTAAACCCCAATTCTTTATAGCCGATCATCTATTTTGTGACCCTTTACATAAATCCACCAAAGATAGTTTCGCATAACTTTTAATGTATTTGAAAATTTCATTATTTAATGGGCCTGTTTAAACGTAAAAAAGACGACGAGAATAAAACCAAATGTGATGTCTGTGGAACCGAATTACATGATCCTGAACGATTAAAAAAACACATGAAAAAAGCACATGGAAACATACCTGCTAAAAAATTAGATCCTAATGCCGGTGATGGTGGAACTTGGTAAATGGAACTTAGCTCAAGTCAAAAAACCAGCCTTGTGTTTGTTGGTGCTTTTATTACTGCCGGGATTGTGTTATCCACTCTAGTATTCCCATTTTGGAACTTGATCCGTGAAGATGTGTTTGAAGAAGTGATCATTTTGAATAATGATAATGGGGTTTGTTATGTTGAGACCCTTGATACTATACCAAAAATTATTGAAAATTGTACATTAAAACCAGGCGATGTCGCTAATATCAAATTTGGAGAAGGTCTTGCATGGGCAACTATCGTTGAACCCTAATAGATGATTTAATATTTTGAGAGATTTGTACTGTGTTATGGATTGTATTTTTTGTAAAATTATTTCTGGTGAAATTAAATCAAAGTTTCTCAAAGAGACTGCCCACTCTGTTTCATTTTTAGATGCATTTCCTCTTGTATCGGGACATGTTTTAGTTATACCAAAAAACCATCATAAAAAAATTCAAGATATGAGTATTGAAGAAAATACTGATCTGTTTTCCCTTGTTCATAAAATGCTCTCAAACGTAGATAAAATTACTGGTTCCACTCTAGTTGCAATACATAATGGTGAGGATGCAGGTCAAGAGATTCCTCATGTTCATGTACATTTAGTTCCAAGAAGTAAAGATGATTCTGCTGGTCCAATTCATAGTATGTTTACTAGTGTAACTATATCTGAATCTGAAATGGATAAATTATACGACCAACTAAAAATCTAATATGGAAACAATTTTTCATTTGTTTCTAAATTTTCAACTCTAATTGCTTTAGTTGGACACGTTTGAGCTGCATTCATTATTTTATTTACTTTTTCACCTTTTTGATTAATCACTGATGATTTGGGATTTGATTTAGTATTCTTGTCTATTTCAAAAACTCCTGGTGCTATAGTTTCACAGCTGCAGCAACCTATGCACAAACTTTTGTCAACTTTTACAAAAAGATCTGGTTGTTTTTTAGGCTCTTGTGCTTTTTTGTATTCTCCGTTTTTACCATCTGGACGCACTCGTGCATTGTAATCTTCCCAAAACTTTCTTTCATATTCTTTCCAAAATTCTGGATCTCCTTCTTCAAATTCTCGAGTGTATTTGCCCCAGTCCTGTTCTGGAATGCTGCCATCATTTGGTGCCCCCCACTGTGGTTTTCTTTTAAAATCATTTCTGGATTTATTTTGAGCCGTTTCTTGATGAGTTAAACTAGTACCTTGACTGTAATTTTTCTTTAGATGGTTGTATGCTTCGGTAATCTTTTTGAATTCTTCATCTTCAGTTTTATTCTGATTTTTATCTGGATGTAATTCTAGGGCCATCTTTCTGTATGCTGCCTTGATCTCACTTTGTGATGAACTGGAATCCACATTTAATACTCTTAGCGCCTGATACGTGTTCACTAGTGATATACATTCATCATACGTTAAAAATAGTTGCACACTTTTGCCCATTATTTTGGTAAAATCCCTCTTTATGTCTGGTTTACCATACACAAAAATTTCAAATCTCCTTTTCTGTGTTTTTTATAAACATCTTTGGTCTAAATGCTGAATCATTTTTTTTTCAAAATATCATACATTATCATTAACGTACAAGATCTCTGAATCTCTAATGTGGAATATCTCTGATCAACTTATTTTATGTATTCTGATTTGAGTGAACTGGACCAATCTACAATTGATCCCATCTATGTAATGTGTGGATGAAAATATTGTTGTGTCTCTCTGAATTGCATTTTAAAATTTTCATGTAATTATATTTCATTTAGATAATTTTTGAGACTAGAGTTTTAAAATCTGATTCGTACCACTCTGTTTTGTATGGTGCATTTTTCTTTGAAAGTATGTTGATTGCAATATGAGAAAACTCTTTTTTATTATTAATTGAACCATGTGTGTGGAGTGTTTTTGCTGGAATGTGGACCACGTCCCCTTCATTGAGACTAAGTCTTTCTATCTTTTTTATCTTAAAGTTGGATTTATTGCTGCCATATTTTTTAAAAATTTCAAGACTGCCTTTCCCCTTTACCCCAATTAACACTTGATTACCATCGTGTTGATGAAGTTTAGTTCTTGAACCATTCTCAAAATGTACATGATAAATGTCTTGATCTTTTGCTTTGATTTTATCTGAAAGAACTTTCATCCACGTTTTATTTGTAAACCAATCTGGGTTTACATTTCGTCTATCCCCAGTACCTGAAATGTTTGTTTTTTTCATATTATATCCTACCCAGAATTTTTTTCTTTTTGTCTTGAAATTCTTTTTCTGTAATTATTTTGTCTTTTCTTAATTTGCCTAACTTTTCTAATATCTCTAAATCATCACTAGTATTAGATGTAACTTTTTTTGCAGCCAATAATCCCTGATTAATTTTTTTTATTCCTCTTTTTTGCAATGACTCTTTTTCTTTAATTGCTTGCTTGCGTAACTCTTTACTTGTTTTAGATGCTTGTCTTGCAGTCATTGTTCCATATTCTACTGCTTCTTCTAATGCCTCATCAGCTTTTTTGATTCCTTCTTGGACTGCCTTGTCTGCTTTTTTGAGAAATTTGTCAATATATCCTCCTTTTCTCTCTGACATACTTTGAGAATAATCTCAAATGTATTATTTCTTTCCCATCTGAATTGATTTAATAGATAGAATTGTGTACTTTGAGTGGTTTTGAGAAAAAACAATGATGTAAAGACTGTGGTTTTGCGAAAAAATATTGATAAAACTAAAGCTATGGATTTGGCAAATTCAAAGAAAACCACCCCTTTCAAATCATTACTTTCTAGGCCAAAAAAAGAGGAGGTACATGTAGATTCTTTAAAATTATACTATGAATGCATCTTGATGGTTTCAGGAAAATATATTGCTGATTATTTTAGAAATGCAGATCACAGTATTTCTGTAGATTCCAACGTTCATGAGATTTCTATAGGTGATGGTATTTTCCCAATTCGTTCAAAATCTAAAATTACAAAAGCCTTTGTTGGTAAACGTGGCAAAAATAAAATTGATTTGAAACTAGAAGAACATGTTTTTGTTGAAGAAGAAGATGAATTGACATTTGATCATCATGGTCAAGAAATTAAATTCCAATTTAAAATCAATTCAAAAACTATTGAAAATTATCCTAAAAGATTGTTGGAGCAAAATTTAGCCAATGTCAAAAAACCTAAAATAACACATGATGCTGCAATTGAGAAACTCCAATTAGAATTGAAAAAACCTATGGAAGATGATGTCAGAGATCTTTGTGAAAAATTTGTATTACATGAAATCACTGAGATTTACATTCCTATTTTTGAGGCTAGGTTAATTGGTCCAAAAAATAAAGTCAAATTGCTTCGAATTGATGCAATTAGAGAAAAAATTCTATAATTTTACTAGTTTTCTAAATTGATCATTACTGTGTAATTTTTGAAAAATTGGTTCTTCTTTTGCCCACATGCGAATGACTTTGGGGTTTTTAGAAATTGCTTGTTTTAACAATTCTAATGATTCTGGATACATTTCTAATGCTGCCTTGCTTCTTGATTTTGCATAAATGACATTAACATTGTCTTTGAATTTTTTTAAAATATCATCAAATACTGCAAGTGCTTTTTTATGCTGTCCCAACTCTGCTAACTGCACCCCTTTTTGAAAGAATGCATCTTGGTTGTTTGGATAGTTTTTACAAACATTTTGAAAACAGTTCAAAGCCTCTTGGTGTCTTTTCAATTTACCTAGTATGATTCCTTTGTAAATTACAACATTTGGTTTTCTTGAATCAATTGTAATGGCCTTGTCTAAAACTTTTAAAGCTTCTTCACGTTCTTGTAATTTGTCTAGTAGTACCCCTTTGTTAAAATATGCTGATGCATTTTTTGGATCCGTATCAATTGCTTTATCATAACACTCAGCGGATGCTTGTATGTTTCCGTTTTCGGCCATTGCAATACCTTTGTTATTCCATGCTTGGGAGTCTTTGGGATTAATTTCAATTAAAATATCAAAGCACGTTACTGCATCACTGTATTTTTTTATCTGGTTTAATGCTAGACCTTTGTTAAAACATGCTGATGCATTTTTTGGTTCTTGTTTTAGAATTTTATTAAATAGTGATATAGCCCCCTTTGGCTGGTTCTTCTCCATTAGAGACATTGCAGTGTATAGTAAATCCTCTACCCCTTCTTTTGAACCAAACAGCCCTCTCCCCATGATTTCTCAAAAATGATATTGCTAATGAAAGTTTGGCTTTACTTTGAGTTGAATTCCTCCAATTTTCGCTTTTGCCATGTTTTCTTGTTATGATGTGTGTTTGCAGTTTAGCTAAAGGAACATATTTTTTTCATGGTTACTAGTAGAATATTTATCAAAATCTAGTATCTTTTATCTGAAAATTTACACAAATAACCATAGTATTTTGAAACCTTTTATTTCCAAGATTCCTACAAAGTTTACTTGGAAAGATTACTACTTGTCTAGAGAATTGATTACCACACACCTCACTTAGTAGTGACATACACTCTATCTCTCGCTATAGAGTCTCGCAGAGAGATTTATCAACACCCAAAAAGTTGTTTTAATCCTAAATTCCTGAATCTACCATAACCCCATCTTGGGATAACGCTTAATTTTTGGCAAAAACTATCTAAAATATTGTCTGATTTTAAACTAGATTATCTTGCAGAAAAGGTACACATTCATAGATGGCCTCAAGATTCGCCTGTTTGGGACGAGTCTACAAAAAAACAGTTTGATGAATCAATCAACCTCAACTCTAATAAAAAACAGATTATCATCCAAGATAACTATCTAAAAATTGGAAATTTTGAATTTAATTCATTGAAAAAAATTGGTGTCTCTGTACCTTTTTTTAAAAATGAATGTACGATGATTTTAGAGGTACAGTATAAACAATTATTTGCACATGTACACATTACAACAAAATCTGATGACTATCTTGAAATTTTCAACAGATTAATCTCATGGAGCAAGTCTTTTTCAAAAATTTGAAAACAGTCATTTTATCATTTTTTTGATATCTGCTTTTGTGTGTGCATTTGATATTGCACCAAACTTTCCTGGTAAAAAAAAGATTCCATCATGGGCTATCATTTTAAAATGGTATTCATGCAAGGCCTTGACATCACACATTGATGCTTGAGTAGCATTAGTAATCTCTGAAATCCCATCTTTTACAAAATGGGTCATAAACAAAGAACCCATCCCCGTAACTATAACTTTGCCTTCAAAAAACTTTGTTATCTCTTTTCTGGCATATGCTCCTAAATCATTAATTTTAGAATACACTGAACTATTATTTTTTAATACTGACAAAGTTGCATACCCTGCTGTCATCGATGTTGGATTTGCAGAAAATGTACCTCCTCCAACATAACTTCGCTCTGATTTTTTCTTCTCTGTGGTATCTGCATATTCCATGATCTCTTTTTTACCACACATTACTCCAATTGTCATTCCGCCTCCTACGATTTTACCTAATGTTACAATGTCTGGATCTAACTTCATTGTAGGGTATAAACAACCATACCTGAATCTAAACCCTGTAACAATTTCATCTAGAATAAATAATGATTTATTTTTATGAACAAACTCTTCAATCCCTTTGAGATATTCTGGTGTAGATGGAATACATCCTGCACCTCCTAACACTGGCTCTATAATTACACCTGCCAAATCAGATGCATATTTTTTAAGAATTTTAAGTGATCCCTCTAAATCATTGTAAGGAATTGAAATAATTTTTTCTGCATTTACTATTCCACTGCTTTCTGATTCTGTAAATGGCCAGTTTACACTTTTTAGTAAATCTGAAGTATATCCATGCCATCCTCCATCAATCTTTGCAATAACTTTTTTCCCAGTTGCTGAACGTGCTAACCTGACTGCATACATTGTAGCTTCTGTTCCAGATGTGACATAGCGAATTTTTTCAGCAACTGGAACTGCCTTTGAAATTAATTCTGATAACTTTATTGTCTGCTCATTTACTGTTCCATACATCCAACTTTTTTCAATTTGTTTTCTCAAAGAATCTTTAACATATTTTGGACCGTGTCCTAAAATTAAACTCCAATGCCCCATCCAATAATCTGTATACTTGTTGTTATCAACATCGATTAGTTTTTTCCCCAAAGATGATTTTACTACAAATGGATATGGTTCATAATATCGTATGTTATGGGAAACACCATTCACGTGAAGCCTCAAAGACTCTGCAAATATTTTTGCAGATTTTTTTGTCTTTTTTTTGTATTCTGTGATATAGCTCAAAAGTAATCTTCAAAATGGGATCTATCATTTTAACTATCAAAATCAATCCTAGATTGGCTCTTTCACACGATATGCATACCCAAGTTTGGCGATATCGAAAATAAAATGTGTAATTTTTACAATTTTTGACCCGATCAGGCATGATTTCACGTATGGTTTATATGGATTCCGACTTTGTTGGATTCTGCATACGTAAAGCAATAGGCGGCGCTCGTGATGAAGTATGGCAAGATGCCACTTTATGATTCATGGGCCTCCATTTACGCATACAAGTATGAGGATTTGATCGTGAGATCAATATCTGAAATGTGAAGATTATGTGCATCCGTCAATTCCAATTAAAGTACAAGATGTGTACTTCAATAATCAAATATTATAATTCAGAATCCGGTTGATCCTGCCGGACCTGACTGCTATCGGATTGATACTAAGCCATGCGAGTCATTGTAGCAATACAAGGCAGACGGCTCAGTAACGCGTAGTCAACCTAACCTATGGACGGGAATAACCTCGGGAAACTGAGAATAATGCCCGATAGAACACTATATCTGGAATGGTTTGTGTTCCAAATGATTTATCGCCGTAGGATGGGACTGTGGCCTATCAGTTTGTTGGTGAGGTAATGGCCCACCAAGACTATTACAGGTACGGGCTCTGAGAGGAGTAGCCCGGAGATGGGTACTGAGACACGGACCCAGGCCCTATGGGGCGCAGCAGGCGAGAAAACTTTGCAATGTGCGAAAGCACGACAAGGTTAATCCGAGTGATTTGTGCTAAACGAATCTTTTATCAGTCCTAGAAACACTGACGAATAAGGGGTGGGCAAGTTCTGGTGTCAGCCGCCGCGGTAAAACCAGCACCTCAAGTGGTCAGGATGATTATTGGGCCTAAAGCATCCGTAGCCGGCTCTGTAAGTTTTCGGTTAAATCTGTACGCTTAACGTACAGGCTGCCGGGAATACTGCAAAGCTAGGGAGTGGGAGAGGTAGACGGTACTCGGTAGGAAGGGGTAAAATCCTTTGATCTATCGATGACCACCTGTGGCGAAGGCGGTCTACCAGAACACGTCCGACGGTGAGGGATGAAAGCTGGGGGAGCAAACCGGATTAGATACCCGGGTAGTCCCAGCTGTAAACTATGCAAACTCAGTGATGCATTGACTTATGGTCAATGCAGTGCTGCAGGGAAGCCGTTAAGTTTGCCGCCTGGGAAGTACGTACGCAAGTATGAAACTTAAAGGAATTGGCGGGGGAGCACCACAAGGGGTGAAGCCTGCGGTTCAATTGGAGTCAACGCCAGAAATCTTACCCGGAGAGACAGCAGGATGAAGGTCAAGCTGAAGACTTTACCAGACAAGCTGAGAGGTGGTGCATGGCCGTCGCCAGCTCGTGCCGTGAGATGTCCTGTTAAGTCAGGTAACGAGCGAGATCCCTGCCTCTAGTTGCCACCATTACTCTCAGGAGTAGTGGGGCGAATTAGCGGGACCGCCGCAGTTAATGCGGAGGAAGGAAGGGGCCACGGCAGGTCAGTATGCCCCGAAACTCTGGGGCCACACGCGGGCTGCAATGGTAACGACAATGGGTTTCAAATCCGAAAGGATGAGGTAATCCTCAAACGTTACCACAGTTATGACTGAGGGCTGCAACTCGCCCTCACGAATATGGAATCCCTAGTAACTGCGTGTCATTATCGCGCGGTGAATACGTCCCTGCTCCTTGCACACACCGCCCGTCGTTTCATTGAAGTGAGCTCTTAGCGAGGTGACGTCTGATTGGCGTTATCGAACTTGGGGTTCGTGACAAGGGAAAAGTCGTAACAAGGTGACCGTAGGGGAACCTGCGGTCGGATCACCTCCTTAGACATGGAAAGTGTACGGGTGTACATAATCTTCACATATCATCGATGCAATGCATCACAAAAGTGATGTATGAAGGATGTAGTGGATCACTAACCGGTGATTTGCAATGATCGTCGTGCATAGTCGTGTAATATGTGGCTGAATATACCGGTGTAAAGACGGTAATAGGTGGATTGCTAGGCTTGAGGAGAGATGAAGGACGTGGCAAGCTGCGATAAGCTCGGGGTAGGCGCACGCATCCTATGATCCCGAGATGTCCGAATGAGAATCTTGTGCTTATGCACATTCCAGTACGTTAGTATTGGAAGTCGAACCGTGGGAATTGAAGCATCTTAGTACCACGTGGAAAAGAAATCAATTGAGATTTCCCAAGTAGTGGCGAACGAAAAGGAAAGAGCCCAAACTGAATCCTTCGGGAGATGTGGTGTTTTGGTATGATAATATGGAATCTTGGAACACAGCTGAAGTGATCTGAAAAGTTCTGGCATAGAGGGTGAAACCCCCTTAGGCGAAGTGGGAAGAGTCCTATTCATACCCGAGTAGTTGTCCTTGGTAGTGGGCAATGAATATGGGTGAAAGTAGCATCCGAGGCTAAATATTTCTCAAGACCGATAGTGGACTAGTACCGTGAGGGAAAGCTGAAAAGTACCCCGGAAGGGGGGCGAAAAGTGCATGAAACCTATTACTTACAGACGTGCGTGGCATGAAAGGTGATTTTTTCAGATTAGAGATTCTAGCAATAGAGTTGAAGATTTGATGTTCAAATCATCAGTGTTACGCGTTCCGTCTCGAAACACGGACCAAGGAGCTAACCGTCATGGCAAGCTTAAACCTGTAAAGGTGTAGGCAAAGGGAAACCAAGTTCTCGCAGCTTTGTAAAAAGTCAGGAGAAGCGTGTGAAAGTGCGTAGAGTCATGGCGGCTAGGCTAGAAGCCAGTCGATCTATTCCTGAGCTAGATGAAGGCGGGCGAAAGCCCGCTGGAGGTCTTAAGACGTTCTGACGTGCAAATCGTTGTTGTGACTTGGGAATAGGGGTCAAAAACCAATCTAGACTGGCGCTCGCTAGTTCCAACCGAAGCGTCTCGCAGGGCGTGGTTTGTGGAGATAGCGTTTCCGGTAGAGCACTGATAGAGGGGCGCGGGGGAGAGATCCCTCACCCCTCATTCAAACTCCGAACGGATACGCATCGTAGAAGCAAGCACACGGGCTCGTGTGGCGTAAGGCTCACGGCCGAGAGGGGTTTAACCCAGACTAAAGTTAAGGTCCCCAAATTTTTGCTAAGTGTCAAGCTAAAGAGCGTGTTCTCGCCAAGACAGCAGGGAGGTAAGCTCAGAAGCAGCTATCCTTTAAAAAGTGTGTAACAACTTACCTGCCGAGGGGGGATGCCTCAAAAACGGACGGGGCTAAAGCAAAATACCGATACTTTGGATAATCATTAATGTATGATTCGTGGTAGGTTGGCGTAGTGATTGGGTCGAAGCAGGGCGATGACGTCCTGTGGACCGATTTCTATTGCAGATCTTGGTGGTAGTAACAGCATAGTATTGTGAGAAACAATACCACCGTAAGCGCAAGGGTTTCCAGGCAATGCGTTATCAGCCTGGAGGTAGTCGATCCTAAGATGTACCTCAACAGAGTACATCGAATGGGAAACTAGTTAATATTCTAGTACCTTGCATCAAGCGTTTGATCTATATGGTTCGCTTCCGGATAGGGATTGTACAACCATCGTTGTATCTAACTATTCGAGGGTGGAGGAGTGTCGTAATGACGAGAACTCACCCAAGGTAGGAATGGCTTCGCGTTAGCGAAGTTTTCTCAAATCCAGGAGACCATGAAAGACTGTGTAGTTAGTAAGATGCAAGTTCGTACCCAGAACCGACACAGGTGCGCTGGCTTAGAAAGCTAAGGTGCTACGGGTATACCGTATGGCGAGGGAATTCGGCAAATTAGTCCTGTAGCTTAGGTATAAGGGATGCCTGCGGTCTTCATGAGGAATGGGGATCGCAGGTTGCAATAACAAGGGGGTTCCGACTGTTTAATAAAAACACAGGCGACTGCTAGTCCGAAAGGATTTGTATAGTCGCTGAATCCTGGCCGGTGCCGGTACCTAAAACTTGGGTTCAACCGAGCTAAGGGCCGGTTAACGCCGGGAGTAACTCTGACTCTCTTAAGGTAGCCAAATGCCTTGTCGGGTAAGTTCCGACGCGCATGAATGGAACAACGAGAGCCCCACTGTCCCCGCCTACAACCCGGTGAAGCCACATAAGGTGGACGAACAGTCCATCAACTTCCATCGGGGAGAGAAGACCCCGTGGAGTTTTACTGCAGCTTGTGCTTGTGGTATAGTAAGAATTGCACAGGGTATCTGGGAGCTATGCCTAACATTCTCTGGGATGTTAGTGAAGCAACGATGTAACACCAGACTCTTTTTGCAGTACCACTTATCCAGTGAAGACCGGAGACACGTGCAGGTGGGCAGTTCGGCTGGGGCGGCACCCCTTTGAAAAGATATCAAAGGGGCCCAAAGTTGAGTTCAAACGGGGCAGAAATCCGTTGAAGAGGGCAAAGCCAAAAACTCGACTGAATGAATTTCCAAACGCACGGAATTCATAGACGAAAGTCTGGCTTAGCGATCCTTCGTGTGCCCACTATTGGGGCCCGGAGGTGACAGAAAAATTACCCCAGGGATAACAGGCTCGTCGCGGGCGAGAGCTCCTATCGACCCCGCGGTTTGGTACCTCGATGTCGGCTTTTCCTATCCTGGTCCTGCAGCAGGGGCCAAGGGTGAGGCTGCTCGCCTATTAAAAGGGAACATGAGCTGGGTTTAGACCGTCGTGAGACAGGTCGGTCTCTGCCTGATGGAAGCGTGAATAACTGAGGGGAAGTTGCTCCGAGTACGAGAGGAACAGAGCAGCGTGGCCACTGGTTTACCGGTTGTCTGATAAGGCAGGCCGGGCAGCTAAGCCGTTTAGGCTAAGTGCTGAAAGCATCTAAGCACGAATCCTATCCCGAGACAAGTTATTCTTTCATAAGATGAAGGTCGGCAGCAAAATACTGCGTTGATAGGAAGGTGGTGTAGATCACAAGCTTCGGCGAGTGGTGAGCCAGCCTTTACTAATAGACCAACACATCGGTTCAGCCACTTACATAGAGACGTTTCCCCCTTTTTCATATTTATTTAATGTAAAGATGAAAAGGGGGGGAGTGCACGATGATCATACACACATATTACACGACAATTTTTCCACACTGAAATTTTATTTTGATCTTTTTTATAAAGCTCATTTAATTTTTTAAATGATTTATGGACACTGAAATTTTATTTTGATCTTTTTTTATAAAGCTCATTTAATTTTTTAAATGATTTATGGATTCATACTCTTTCGTTTTTTCAAAAATGAATATAGAATATTTTTAGGAGATTTTTTTTGTGCATTTAAAACCACATTGTAGAAATCTTGGGAATTGATCCCAAATCTCACAGAGAAATAACACACCATCATCTTCACTTTAGATTATACATCTCTTCATTTAGTAGATATCACACCAGGTGTTCTGTAAAGTTATTACCTGAAATACAATTTGGGCTTTGTCTAGTAGATGTTGAGCAAAAATGGAATGGAATGGAATGGAATGAATAACCCTACAATGTTCCCTTTCAGGTGCTTTACAATAAATGTATTTTAAAGAAATTACTAGATGTATCAGTTTACAGTACCTTTGATGTATACTACATTCTGAATCATCTTGTAGAGTGAGACATTTGAAATTATGCAGTTGGGTCTATCCTGCAATTATTCCTTTTTTTATCAAGGATTTTATATCATTTAAAAATGACTCATCATCTAAAACGCCATCGTACCATAACTTGGCATTTGTCTTTACCTCAGAAGGAACGATATGTGGATTTTTAGATATTTCAGGAATTACACACGTTCCTATAATTTCAATACTGTTAGTACCTTTTTTAAATTCTACAGATAATGTTCTATGTGTATCTGTACTATCAATTTCTTGATACAATACCTCCTCACTGTCTACAAAACAAAATACATTCCATCTATACCCTTACAACCATCATCTGTTTTTGCATCCAATGAATTTCTAGGAATATCTATTGTAAATGTACCATCATCTTTGTCAGAATTTATTATTGCAACTAAAGAAAGTATATCATCATCAATCATTATATTTTCAACGATTCCACCTCGAATGGTATATTTCCCATCAAACATAGATACAGAATCTGAAAAATTACCAAGTACAATGATCCTTTTTTCAATCATATACTGTATGCCCGATAGAAATGTCTCATCATCAATAAAATTATTAGACCATAACTGAGCATTAGATTTTACCCAAGCAGGTATCTCTGATAAAGGTTCACGAACTCCAATTGCCTCATAAATGGTATAGTTTGGATAGTTATTCACAAACCATTTTCTGAATTTTGATTCGTTGTGGTACCTATCAATGTAGTATTGAGGTTTTTTCTCAGTATCTACAAAAGTTAATGGATTCTTTAATCCCACAGCTTGATATATTGTATAATCACTGTAATTATCATCAAACCAATCCTTGTAACTTTTTTCAGAATTGTATCTATCAACATAATAAAAAGGATCAACATCAGGATCAACAAAATCAAGAGTTGGTGAATCTTTTGTGTCTTGGGGTGGAGGAGGAGGAGAAGAAGAAGTGGACTCTGAAGGATGTTGTGTTAATTGTCTTTCTACAACTTTAAAAGTAACAACTCCAAGAATTTTATTTTTAAAAGATGTAAATACTTCGTATGTTCCCTTTGGAGAATTTTTATCCAAAGTTAACAACGCTTCAAAATTTCCTTGTTTTGTAGGAAATACGAGATTGCCGTTTGTTGTACCATCTGGAAACGTATACGTTAATGCAACTTTATCCCCCTTTCTAGTATCATGAGCAACACCTGAAATTTTCACATAAATGATATCAGAATATGCTATTTCATAGACACTATGTTCAACTTTGACAAAACCAATATCTGTAGTTAAAATCACCTCATCTGAAACAGGCTCTGATTCTTGTGGTATCGGAATAGAATCTACAACAGTCTCTGAAGATGATGAAGAAGAAGATGATTTGATCAAAGAAAACGACTCCACAGATGTTTGTAATAATGAGGAATACTGTTCAAAGGCAAGACCATCAGACACTGTAATTATAGCCCAAACATCATTACCATCTTGCAATTCAGTTATTGTTGTTACCACGTCATATTCACCACTAGATGTAGGATCAGAATACTGTCTCGTTGTTGTATATTCAACATTATACGTAACTTTTCCAGAATCCGATGTTATGGTGGCAAAATTTACAACCTCAAAACCATAGCATATTTGATCATCTTGAGAGAATGTCAAATCACTACAAATCTTTTTCTCAAAATCTATAATCCCATTTATAACATCATCATCAGAATAATTTGTATAATCAATATCTTCATAAAATAGCACATGTATTGAAGACTGCCAATCAACGAAATCATAGAAACTAGGTTGTTGTTGATTATTCTCAACAATAGAATCATCTACTATCCAAGTGGATGGATATGTAATGGTGTATCGTTGTTGAGGATCAACAAAAATTTTAACAGAATCAGTAATGTTATAATCATTATTAGTTACATTTGATTTTGATAAATTTGCACCATCATAATTTATTTTAGATGTGACTTCTTGATATTGGACAGTAATGGTAGTCAAAGGATTAGTCAAAGTATCATGAGTGAAAATTAGTAATCCACTGTTATTTGAAACAGATTCACATACACCACCAAATGATAAATAATTTTGACCATTACATGAGGACTCTGCATAATGCTCAAAAGCTTCATTTTTACTCCATTGATTCAAAGAATCAACATTTGGAACAAAGTAAACATCAAACCCATAACTTGGATCATCAGTTGATACATTGTAATTAAAAGAAGTAACTGATTTAGAAGAGCAAACAGGAATAAAATAAGCATAATTTTCTACAAAAGGAATATCTTGTTCTACTAGCCCATACTCATAGTTAGTAGCAACAGGATACATGATATCATTAGGATCATCACTATGTGTATATCCTAAAATATGTCCAATTTCATGTTTCACTATATCTGCAACATAATTTGCAGAAAATGGATTCCAATTATCACCACAATTACTATCTCCTAGACCCACTTCCATAAATTGTGAACCAAAAGCAAACCCTACATGTTCAACACCAAACTCTTTTACCCACTGAACACGAAAATCTGCTTTTGCAGGATCATCTACTACATAAAATTGCAAATCTGGAATTTGATTTTGCCAATACTGAGTTGATTCATACATAGCATTTGAAGCAAATTCTCCCCATTCAGGTAAATCATCAACATACACATACAAATCAGTTTGAGCATATGCTGATTCATTATTTAAAAATGGAATAAATATAGTTGATAAAATTAAAATCAATACACCATAAAATATCTTTTTCATAGTGTTAAAATTAATACATTGTTTTATTAAGTTATTTGGGTTTATTGCAGAGATTTTATTTTTTTCACTAGAAATTTAAATAAAGATTTGTTCCATTTGAAAGATAAACCTCACACAACTGTTGTCCCTTAATCACCTTTATTTTACCTGCATTTTTTGATCAGTGATATGCCTTGTATTTTTTTTATATATTGTGGAGATACTAGTATGTCAAAGATTGATCCAGTTGAGATTTGCAGTTTTTAATAAATTTTCAAAACTTTAAAAGAATTTTGCCAAGTCATATCTACAATTTGTTTTAGCTGGTTTTAGTGATGTGGATAATGGTCATGGCACATCTACAATTCTTTATGAGATATGAAGACATGTCTGTGTTGTTATGGTTATCATACATATCTAATGACAAAATGATCGGTCTAGTACGTGTTAGTCCCAATCCCCATCTGTGAGAAATAATTCTTTTACCCCTTTTCCTCCTTATCTGCTTTGTTCTATACTAAGAATGGCACTAATCTGCATTATATCACCACCACCACCACCAATAATCCAACAAACCCCCAAGGCAATAGATCAACCATATCTCTCTCACACCCTCAAATCATAGATCACACCCCCCCATCCATCCCAATTTCTAAAAATCAGAAATTTTTAAATAGTGATAATTTTGTTGTATATCAGTTGACTAGTACCACTTTTATGACTCTAATCGCAGTATTTTCAATTCTTCTAGTTTCTCTTGTGGGAGGCGGGGTCGACGTTTATGCTCAAACTATTGTTGCAACTCCTGTATCTTCACTAACTAGTACTTCCTTTGGTTCACTCGTTAGTGCTGCGGAGTTTGATACTATCACAATTAACTCGACTCCATACGCCATAGTTTCAACTCCTTCAACTGACAGTAGTGGTATTGTAATTATTGATATATCAAATCCTGAGAGTCCAACGGCTGTATCTGCACTAACGGGTCCTAGTTCCGGTACTAGTAATGAATTTAGAACACCTGCTGGAATCAGCACTGTCACAATTAACTCAGTTCCATACGCCATAGTTACAGCTTCTAGGGGTGACGGAATTAACATTGTCAATTTATCAAACCCTGCATCTCCAACAGTTGCATCTTCAATATCTGATGGTAGTGTCTTTCCTACACTTAATGGCGCTCATGACGTTGCCACTTTTGAAATTAACTCAGTTCCATACGCCATAATTACAGCTACTGCAGATAGCGGTGTTCAAATTATTAATATATCAGACCCTACAGCCCCAACTCATGTATCTTCAGCAACTGATGGTACCAATGATGCTAATAGTAATGCCTTTAATGAACTTGATGGAGCTCGTAACATCGCCCTTGTTACAATTAGTTCATCCACATACGCCATAGTTACAGCAACTAATGATGACGGTGTCCAAATTATAGACATATCAAACCCTGCATCACCACTTGCTGTATCTTCAATAGCTGATGATAGCATGGATACTAATAGTGTCGTCTTTAGTGAACTTAATGGAGCTGAAGACATCACCACTGTTACAATTGGTTCATCAATATACGCCCTAGTTGCATCTATTTCAGATGGTGGTATCCAAATTATCAATATAACAAACCCTGCAATCCCACTTGCTACATCTTCAATAGATGATGGTACTAGTGATGGTGCCGGGGGTACATTTAATGAACTTGCAGGAGCTCATGGCATCACCACTGTTACAATTGGCTCTGCTACATACGCCCTAGTTGCAGCTCAGACTGATAACGGCATCCAAATTATTAATATATCTGATCCTTCAACCCCACTTGCTGCATTTTCAGTAAATGATGGTACTGATAGTTTTGATACACTTCAGGGTGCTAGTAGTATTGACACTTTCCAAATTGGCTCTGCTACATACGCCCTAGTTACAGCTAGCCTAGATGGCGGCATCCAAATTATCAGTCTATCTGAACCTATACCCACCACCACAACGGAGACAACAGTAACTATGAATGTCTCACAACCTAATCTACCGACAATCACATTTCTTGAGACCACAATAGATATCGGCTTAGATGATACAGGTCGAGGATTTTTGGAGTTACAATCACTAGTAGATGCTGGAACAGTTAGTGTAGCAGATCAAGGAGCTCTCAACCTTCGATTGGAATTTGATCGTTTGAGTGTGCTTTATGCTGCTGCTCTTCCAAGATCAAATGGAATCTTTAGTTTAACTGAAATCCCTGTGCCTGCATCGGCTGATATCACTGGTCTTGTTGTAATATTAAATGCAACTCACATAGAATTTAAACACAGTGATCCCAGTGTGAGGGGTCTTTTAACGAGTATACCACTTCAGGCCACTATACATGAGCAAGCTACAAGCATTTATGCTAATAACCTATTTGTGCATAGAGTAATAGCTAATACTGTTTTTAACATCACAGATGTTGTTCCTGTTGATCCTGTTGTTACTCTCTGTGAGTTTACATTAGGTGCTGTATCCCTTGACTTGGGTACTGCAAATGTGGGTGATGAAACTTCTGTTGATGGCGGCACCATTGTAGTAGAAAACTCTGGGAACATGTCACATAATCTAAATATTGGAGCTGACCATTGGTGTGACGGAAGTGTATGTATTGTTCGTAACGTTGCTGCTACTCCCATAATGGATAATTCTCAAACCAGATTTGATATAACTGCAGGTGTAGCATATGCTGACAAGAAAACATTTACGGTTTTTGAATACGGTACAGATGCTGGAAACGCTATTCGTGGAACTACTGCATCTCCATTTGTGTTGCCTCCTCTGTTCACTCTACCACCTTCTACACCAGGTACGGCATATCTCCAAACGGAGGTTGCACTGCGTGATGTGGTTGGACTTGAACAAAACAGATTCGAAGGAGATGTAGTACAAGAGATAATCATAGAGGGAGGAGATTGTAATTAATCACTTTACGGTGTGTATGTGTACATGTCACAATGTATCTCTCTCTCTTTCTCCCTTACTTTTCAATAAATTTTCAAAACTTTAAAAGAATTTTACCTAGTCATATCTACAATTTGTTTTAGCTGGTTTTAGTGATGTGAATAATGGTCATGGCACATCTACAATTTTTTATGAGATGTGAAAACATGTCTGTGTTGTATGGTTTACCATACATATCTAATGACAAAATGATCGGTTTTAGTACGTGTTAATTACACCCGATGCTGGTCTCAATTCTATTACAAGGATTCACAATTTTGAAGAATGCAGCAACAAAAGGAATCCTTTGGCTCAAAATTTCATAAATTTAAAATTATAAAATAGATAATTTTATGTCTATCTTATATTGGAGGATTTTAGGATAATAAGTTAAAAGCAACATTTCTTAATTAAGCCTAATAGACACAAATAAAGAATATCATTATCTGAAATAATCATTAAAATCGAAAAAAAGATGATCTAAATTAATAATTATCAAAAATATATTAAAGTTAATGGTTTAATACCCCCTTTCTAAGATTGGTTAAACATAAAAAATGAAACAAGTTTATTTTTATGATGAAGGCGATGGTAAAAACAAGAAAATTCTAGGTGGCAAGGGTGCGGGTCTATGTGAAATGACCAGACTAAAACTGCCAGTCCCGCCAGGATTTACAATTACTACCACAGTTTGTAAAAAATATTATGAAAATAACAAAAAACTCCCAAAAACACTAATGTCCGAAGTAAAAAAGAACATTGCAAAAATAGAGAGAAAAACAGGTAAAACATGGAATTCTAAATCAAATCCATTACTAGTATCAGTCCGTTCAGGAGCTGCAATCTCAATGCCTGGAATGATGGATACAATTCTGAATTTGGGTTTAAATGATCAAACCGTACTAGGATTAGCTCAAAAAAGTAGTAATCCCAGATTTGCTTGGGATTCATACAGAAGATTTGTACAGTTATTTGGCAAAGTTGTTTTTGGCGTAGATGATAAAAAATTTGATGATATTTTAGAGACAGCAAAGAGAAAACAAAATGTCAAAGAAGACAGTGAGTTAAATGAAGAATCATTAAGGGAGATAGTATCTCAATACAAACAAATTTGTAGTACCCACACAGGTAAACAATTCCCAACTGATCCCACTGAACAAGTAGAACTTGCAATCAAAGCAGTATTTGGTAGCTGGATGGGAGAAAGAGCAATTGTATATCGAGAGAAAAATAATATCACCAAAGATACTGCTGATGGAACTGCTGTAAACATTGTATCAATGGTCTTTGGAAATATGGGCGATGACTGTGCAACAGGAGTCGTATTTACAAGAAATCCTGGAGATGGAACTAGAAACATTTACGGTGAATATCTAATTAATGCTCAAGGGGAAGATGTAGTTGCTGGAGTACGAACTGGAAAGCAAGTAGACGAGTTAAAAAATGATCTTCCCGAATCCTACAACCAGTTGGTAAAAACATGTGAGAGATTAGAAAAACACTACAAAGAACCACAAGATATAGAGTTTACAATCGAGCAAGGAAAATTCCACTTGTTACAAACCAGAAATGCAAAGATGAATGCAGTTGGAATGGTGAAAACATCTGTTGATATGGTAAAAGAAAAATTAATTGATACAAACAAAGCAATCACTAGGTTAGATGCAGAACAACTAGAACAATTACTACACAAAAGAATTGATCCCAATGAAATTAAAAATTATACATTATTAGCAAAAGGCATCGCTGCATCACCGGGTGCTGCAAGTGGGATTGCAGTATTTGATGTAAAAAGAGCAACAACCATGGGTGAGAATGGTGCCAAAGTAATTCTGATCAGAGAAGAAACAAAACCTGAAGATGTTCCTGCTTTCTTTGAATCAGCAGGAATTCTAACAAGCAGAGGTGGAAAAACATCACATGCAGCAGTAGTTGCACGAGGAATGGGCAAACCCTGTATCGTTGGATGCTCAAAGTTGAAAATTGATCTAGAGAATAAACAATGTAGTGTAGAGGGTAAAATCCTTTATGAAGGAGATGCAATTACAATTGATGGTAGTTCCGGAGCTATATACGTCGGCGATATTCCAACCATCGAGCCCAAAGTAAATTTAGACTTTGAACAAATTTTGAAATGGTCACAAAAAGTAAAAAAGCTGGGAATTAGAGCAAATGCAGACACTCCAGAAGGAGCAAAACTTGCAAGAGAATTTGGAGGTCAAGGAATTGGTTTGTGTAGAACTGAAAGAATGTTCAATGGACATGACAGAATCAATCTGTTTGTAGATATGATCATGGCTGATAACATTGAGAAACGCAGCCAAATTCTTAAAAAATTAGGTGAATTACAAAAAAGTGATTTTATTGAAATTCTAAAAGCTATGGAGGGTTACGAGGTTACAATTCGATTACTAGATCCCCCATTACATGAATTTCTACCAAACCCTGAAGAGTTGGTCGAAAAAATTCACAAATTGGAATTACACAATGAAACCATCGAGATTGCAAAAGCTAAAACTGTTCTAAAAAGAGCAAGAGAGCTAGCAGAGATAAACCCAATGATGGGTCACCGGGGTGTTCGTGTTGGGGTTACATATCCTGAAATATATGAAATGCAAATTCGTGCAGTCTTTGATGCACTAGTAGAATTAACAAAGAACAATGTTAAAGCACACCCTCAAATCATGATTCCACAAATTAGCAGTATTGCAGAATTAAACCACATCAAGAAAATTTATGACACGATAAAAAAAGAGACTGAATCTCAACATAACATGAAATTAAATATTAACTTTGGAACCATGATCGAAGTTGTAAGAGCTGCACTAACTGCAAACGAACTTGCAACTACAGCAGAATTCTTTAGTTTTGGTACAAATGACTTGACACAAGGAACATTTAGTTTTAGCAGAGAAGATGTTGAAGGAAAATTCCTTCCAGAATATATGGAAAAAGAACTTTTAGAGAGAAATCCATTCCAATCAATTGATGTTAACGGTGTAGGTAGTTTGATAAAAATTGGTATTGCTGCCGGACGTGGATTACGACCAAACATGGAAATTGGAATATGTGGAGAGCACGGAGGAGATCCCAATTCTATAAAGTTTTGTCACAGAGCAGGACTAAGCTATGTGAGTGCATCACCACATAGAATTCCTATTGCAATAGTTGCAGCAGCACAAGCTGTAATTGAACAGTCATCTACATCTAAATCTAGATCAAAACCAAAATTCAGATCAAAACCAAAATCTAGATCAAAACCAAAATCTAGAGCAAAACCAAAACCTAGAACAAGATCAAAACCAAAACCTAGAACAAGATCAAAACCAAAACCTAGAACAAGATCAAAACCAAAACCTAGAACAAGATCAAAACCAAAATCCAGAACAAAACCTAAATCTAGATCAAAACCAAAATCCAGATCAAAACCTAAATCTAGAACAAGAGCAAAACCAAAATCTAGAACAAAATTAAAACCAAGAGTAAAATCTAGATCAAAACCAAAATCTAGAACAAAATTAAAACCAAGAGTAAAATCTAGTTCAAAATTCAGATCAAAATTAAAACCAAGAGCAAAATCCAGAGCAAAACCAAAATCTAGAACAAAATTAAAACCAAGAGTAAAATCCAGAGCAAAACCAAGAACAAAATCAAGAACAAAATCAAGAACAAATAAAAAATAATTAGTTCTTTAAATCATCATTATAACAAAAAGTATTATCTGTTCAGATGCAGGTAAAGGCTGTCGATGGTCTGCATCTGCCAAAATTCAAGTAGAACTCATGAAATCCCACTTGTTACACATTCTGAAATATACAATCCTGAATCAACTGCAAATCAAATAATGCCATCTAGTTATGGTACTGTCGTTCTCGTGATAATGGATCTGATGGTATTACAAAAATTCTTGCTTTGGTTCCTGAACACAAAAACTGTCAACCCCTTTGATTGAATCAGCATTCTAGTTCCCTACTACAATACAATCATCTGTTGTATAAACAAACTTTTATTTTCAACTTTTTTAATCATGTTTTTCTGCTTGTGAGATATTTAACTCATTTTATATCATCCAACACATCATAATTGACGCCAGATACAAAAATCCAAATTGTTCTCACAATTCCTCTCGTATCTGATTCTAGTTCTTTTATGCACACCTTTGAGCCACCCAAATAATCTCTTTATAACAATCTAGTTTTATTGTAATCCTTTTGGAGGTTTTCAAAGATTTTGATTTGGAATTTTTTTTGTAGGAAATACAACATTTTATTCCACAAGATTTGAGATAATCTCTTGTGTATTAGCATCATAACCCTTGTCTGCATGATTTTATGATAAATAATTGCACCATCAAAATAGTTGAATACAACAAGGTTTGCAGGTCTAGTTAATCCTCATACAGAAATGTTCTCACCAAATGCAGAACATCGATAGGAGGATTCTGATAAAATACTTTGGAATATTCATTTGTTTTAACATTTCAATGAATAAAACATTGGAGATCCTTGTCTTTTTTGATAGAATGAATTTGAGAAATTGATTAAAAATGAGAAATAGTTATGCCCATGCCTCAATCATATATCGTCAGAATATGTATAAAGATTTATGAATATGGATTTTACAAAAAAGCAATAGTGTATTTGGTGGTAAGACCCTCTGCAGAAGCCTCGCTGATTGATGTTAATGGTTTGAATCTTTGGAAAATCATCATTCAAAACGTAAGTTTAAGCAAAAATTCTGAATAAAACCCACATTTCAACTGTCGATTATTAGAGAGGACCGTCTGGAGAAGATCAATGTCTCCATAACCCAACAGAATTATGTATGCAAGTGCCTAAATTGTCAGACAATCTAAACACATCGATCTTTAAATCCAAAATTTATTAAGGATTATGAGTGTAAAAAAGAATATGCAAGCTAGTGCAGGTTATGATTATGTAGTGTCGATTAGTGACCAATTAGGAGATTATGCTGGAAAATGGATAATGGTTTATGACGATAAAATTATAGATAGTGATGAAAATTTTAGTATTGCGTATGGTAAATTCAAAGAAAAATATCCAAAGAAAATACCTTTTGTAATGAAAATTGTAAAAGAGTCAAGTATGTTATTATAATGAGAACTAGAAAAAACATTAAACGCGATACACGAATAAAATATTTAATTTACAAAAGTGGAGACATGGTCAGCTTTTTACCAATGGTGAACATAGTATTAACTCATAAGGGAATATGTTTTCATACTGTGGCATTAGTTGATTCAGGAGCTACATCTACATTCATTCCATTATGTTTATCTAAAGAATTAGGAATTGAATTAAAAGTTAAAAATGACCATGTGACAGGTGCAGGTGGAAATTTCTCAGCATATATTACTAAAATTGAAAATTTGAAAGTGATTAAAGGACAAACAACACTAACAGAGTTTAACAATTTAATTATTCGTGTTCCTTCAAAAGAAGATGGAATCCCCTTTATTATATTAGGTCGTGATTCTATTTTTCGCAGGTTTAGTATTAGATTTGATGAACATAAACAAGAACTGCATTTACAGATACCGGCTCCATAGAAATCATCAAAAATGCCAAAGAAATAACGCACATTCTGTGACAATTATAAGCTAGAACTCGGTACATAAGCTCCTTTGTTTTCATATCCTCATTGTATGCTTTGATCTCCGAGCCAAGTTTTCGCTTAATTACAGAAAATATTGTTTTTACCTTGTTTCTTTGATGGTACAATTCATCATCAAATGATCTCTTCATCTCTTTTCTGTATCGCCCCTTTGTTTTACTAATAGAACAATCAGAATTCCTCACAGGAATCATAGACCGTATCTTCTTGGTTCTGATCATCTGGTGTATGGCCTCTGAATCATCCTTTATCCAATACAACGGCTCACATTTTTATAATTTTTAACATCCGTGCAAACAGCTTCGGAAAATGTTTCCCATCATGGGATACCTGATGATATTGAATTACCACTGCAACGACCAACTGTGTTTTCATCAGATGCAGCCGACATCTTGATGTATGTGTGCCTGAGGGAGCAACGATATGTGTAATATGTCGTGCTATGACGATCCTTAAATCCGGTTACATCAGCTCATGCAATTATCTTTCCAGAGTTCACCGTTCTGATGAATCTGCCTATCAAAATGTGTATAGATTCATTCTATTCTGCTTGCTGCTTTTTGCAACGTAGTAAAATGTGGAATACGACTCAGATTAAGTTCCAAGACAACCATTGTTGCAGATTCCAGCCATTCAACAAATGATTCGTAGCTTTTTGATTCATCTGTCTAAGGATTAGCAGATGATGTGTTGATATACAGTAAATGTATGCTTTGACTTTATGTGAAAACAGTGGAACACACATCTTCTACAACAAGACATCAGGTTTGATCATGTGCGTATATTTTCCACTCATATGCATCTAAACGTCACATTCTGATTGATCATTTTATTGATTCTGATCAACAAATGGGTTAAATTTTGATGATTTCTATGGAGCCACGCTAACTTTGAGCAAGGGTGCAGATAATTTAGAAATATTTTCAGTGAGTGGTATTTGTAAAGTCTGTTTTTCTTCAATGTGAACTGAAATGTTTGCAAATTCAGACTTGTAAGAATTACCGGCAGCATCTTTATACTCATAACCAATAAAAAGCATACCAGACCCTACTCCATTAACAATAATTTTAGAAATTAAAATTTGTTCAGTTTTTACAAAAATTAAACTATGTTCTTTAATATTTTCTTTTCTAGTTTCTATTTTAATTTCTATATCATTTGTTTTCATCACTTTTGCAAATGGACGTAAATTAACTATTCGTCCTAAACCTGTGTTAACAAGTTTTAGAGCAAGAGGGTTTGTGACATTGATAAATTGAGATGACGTCAAACTGTATTCAGTTTGTTCAAATTTTAACAAAGGTCTTATAATTTTTGTAGAGTATTCTACCTTTTTAACAACATTACCAAAATCAAATTCTGCAATAAAACCTACTGTCATTTCTTTTTCAGGTATTGTATTATACAAACAAGTGAATCCAAAAAATCCTGGGATTAGAATGTGTTTTTGATCTAGTATGATTTTTCCAGAATGAGATTCATTATTTTTTAATACTTTTTTACTCACATTAAGAACTTTGGTGATTACAATATCAGGTTCAAATTTTAGCACGATATTTTTAGGAACTAATTTTGGATCCCACTTTATCCAACTAATGATGTTTTCATTTGGTAGTGCTTTTTTAGAGATATGTTTTTCTAAAATCCAATTAGACATAGTCAATTTACCACATCATTTAAAATCATACAATATAATATATCTGCCTATTTTTGGTTCTGCCGGGTTGGGGACATGGGAATGGAATGAGTTCTGTTACGTTAGTGACCCAAGGCACAAAATACAGATCTTATTACGATTCAGAAAAATCCATGTCATTTTTCAATCTTTAAAAGATCGTGTTTTTATGCTTTGGGTCTTGCCAATCACACAGAACCAAATTTTGTTCTATGACTCGATAACTTGACAGAACCAACAAAGGTATAGATTTTAAATGAATACAATAAACTAAAAATGAATTGCTACCACGAATTGACTCTATAAAACAAATTAGACTAAAAATTGGCATTACTCAAAAAAAGCTTGCAACCATGACTGGAGTAAGTACCTCCATGATAAATCAAATAGAGTCAGGTAGAAGCCAACCAAGTTATGCTACTGCTAAAAAAATCTTTGAAACCCTCAACAAACTAGAAGGAGAATCATCATCACACATCGCTGGTGACTTTTGCAGTCAAGATATCGTAAAGCTAAAACCAACAAATACACTTCATGATGCAATTAAAAAGATGCATGAACTATCAATCAGTCAAATCCCAGTTTTTAGTAATCTCGAAGTGGTAGGGGTAGTCTCTGAGGATGGAATTGTAAAACATCTTGCAGATTTAGGTGAGATAGAACTAAAAAAAGCAAAACTATCTGACACCATGGATTCGGTTCCACCAATTGTAGATTATGATACTCCTGCAAATCTTCTAGTCCCATTGATTAGATATTCAAAATGTATCCTAGTTTCAAAAAAATCAAAGATTATCGGAATAATAACAGCTTCTGACACTTTGAAGATGATGGAATAAAAAAAGGTTATTGAACTAAAATTTGGTTTTTACCCCATTTTGCATCAAATTCTTTTTGAGTCATTTTGATTTTGGATTTACATTTAACACATCTGCGAAATTTATTGTGTTTTGAATACCTCCAAACATGAGATTCACTTATTTTGTGACAGTTCATACATTATCTCTAATTTCTGTTAACTTAAGCGTTGATGTAAATAGATTAAATCATTTCAGACTAGTCTTTAGAATCATTCTTGGGGTGAGAGCAAAGTTCGGCCAACACCCCGTGTAATGATTTTGGATGAATAAAAGTAACTCTAGTTCCAGCAGACCCTGCCCTAATGTTGCCTAAAAATTGTATCCCACACCCCTCCATTCGTTTGACCTCCCCTTCAATATCTTCCTCTCCAGTGTCTAATGCCATGTGGTGCAACCCTTGACCCTTTTTTTCCAAGAATTTTTTTATTGGACTCGAATCACTTGTGGGCTGCATCAACTCTATACGAGCATTCTCTAAATGTAGAATTGCAACTTTGACACCTTCAGATTCTACTGTCTCAAATTCCACCTCATCAACACCTAACGCTTGTTGGTAAATTTTTGCAGATTCCTCAACATCATGTACGGCAATAGCAATATGATCAATTTTCACCTAAAAGACCTCCTTTGGACTGTACTGACCAAACACTTTACGAAAAGTGTCACTAATCTCACCAGTGGTAGCAAATGCTTTAGCCGCACTCACAATGTATGGCATGAGATTCTTTTCAGTATCTGCTGCATCACACATTGCAGATAATGCCTTTTCGACCTTTTTAGAATCCCTACTAGCACGTAACGCTTTGAGTGCCTTTTTTTGTTGGATTTCAATTTTACCATCAATTCTTAGTAACTCTGGTTGTACCTCATCTTCCACATACTTGTTTACACCAACAATGATCCTTTGAGAATCATCAGCTTCCTTTTTCAAACGATATGCATTTGCTCGAATCTCTGATTGGAAAAACCCCTCCTCAATTGCTTTAACCGAACCGCCCATCTTTTGGATTTTTTTAAGATATCTCCATACCCCCTCTTCGATTTGATCACACAACTCTTCTAGGTAGTATGAACCTGCAAGTGGGTCCACTGTCTTTGTAATTCCACTCTCATGAGCTACAATTTGCTGAGTTCTAAGTGCAATCTTTGCTGATTCTTGGGTTGGAAGAGCTAGTGCTTCATCACGAGAATTTGTGTGCAGTGATTGTGTGCCCCCTGCAACTGCTGCCATTGTTTGAATAGCTACTCTAACAATATTGTTGTTTGGCTGTTGTGCAGTTAGTGACTCACCACTAGTTTGGGTATGAAATTTTAGTTGTAATGAACGAGGATTTTTGGCATGAAACATTTCTTTTAATATTTTAGCATATATTTTTCTTGCAACTCTAAACTTTGCAACTTCTTCAAAGAACTCTATTGTACAACAAAAGAAAAAAGACAAACGAGGTGCAAATTCATCAATTTTTAGTCCTCTATCCAAACAAGTTTGAATGTATGCAATTGCATTAGCCAAAGTAAATGCAACTTCTTGTGTTGCAGTACACCCAGCTTCTCTCATGTGATACCCAGATATAGATACAGGATACCACGACGGAACTTTATCTGCACAGTACTCTATCATATCACCAATTAATCTCATAGATGGCTTTGGAGGATAAATATACGTATTTCTTGCAATGTACTCTTTGAGAATATCATTTTGAGTAGTTCCACGAAGTTGATTGCTTTTAAAACCTTGAGATTCTCCAACTGCAATATAGTATGCTAATAACGTAGATGCTGTAGAGTTTATCGTCATTGATGAACTAACTTTTCCTAGTGGAATACCATCAAAAGCAGTCATCATATCTTTGATTGAAGTAATTGATACCCCCACCTTACCGACCTCTCCTTGAGATTGTGGAGAGTCTGAATCATATCCAATTTGAGTGGGCAGGTCAAAAGCCATGCTAAGACCTGTTTGACCTTTCTCAAGCATGAATTTGAATCGCTCATTGGTTAGTTTTGCATCTCCAAATCCTGAGTACTGTCTCATGGTCCAGAATCTTTCACGGAACATTTCAGAGTGAATGCCTCTAGTGAACGGGTATCTTGCTGAATCTTCAACTGTTCTCTTTTTAGTAGATTTTTGATAGATGCGTTTTACACGAAAAGTAGAGTCTGTGAAAATTTTCTTTTCAAGATCTTTTGATTTTGTAGATTTTTTTGCAACCAAATTATTACCTTACCAAAGATTTCGTGATTTTGTCCCCAGCTAGTAGGGGGTCTATGTCTTTAGATTGTAGTTTAGTAAGATACTTTGAAAAGGTTTTATCAGAGATTAGCATATCATCAATCTTTTCTTTAATGTTATTTAAAACAATATCTTTTAGTTCTGCCTCTAGTCTGCTTTTCTCCTTGAGTGCCTTGGACTCTTTTTTAGATTCCATCATCTCTTTTAGTGTCTTTACAAATGTTGTGATCCCACTATTCTTTTTTACAGATGTTTTGAGAATAACTGGTTTTTTATTACTATCTCCAATAAAGTCTTGAACTGCTGTAAAGAGTTTGTTTGCTCCACTGAGATCACTTTTATTTACTATGTAGATATCACCAATTTCTGTTAGTCCTGCCTTGATAGTTTGGATGGTATCTCCAGTGTTTGGATTAAACACTACCACTGTAATATCTGCAATCTTTGAGATTTGTACCTCAGTTTGTCCCGCCCCTACACTTTCAATAATTATTGGGTTGAATCTAGCGTATTCTAAAACTCGGATACTATTATACAATGAACTAGATATAGCACCAGTTGCACCCCGTGATGCAATACTACGAATGTATGTTCCCGAATCAGTTGATTCACTCATTCTAACCCTATCCCCTAGTATAGCACCCCCCGTAACGTGACTCGTGGGATCAATTGCTAGTATAGCTGGTCTCATGTTTAATTTTTTCATAGCTGGTACCATCTTGTTGATTAGTGAACTTTTTCCAGCCCCTGCAGGACCTGTTACCCCAATAATCATTGAATTTCCACTAGATTTGAAAATTTTTTTTAGTAATTTTCTTGATTCTTTTTGATCATTTTCAACAATTGTTATTGCCTTTGCAATAGCTTTGTGTTTACCTTTTTTTAGATCAGAGAATAAATCCAATATTTTGGTAACGTTTAGGTACAATAAAATCTTGTGCTTTGTTATGGGGTTGAATAGATTACCGGTGGTACTAATTCACCCATAGGATAAATTTCCGTCTTTATTTGGATGTGCCCAAACTCATCATGATCAATTTCTAAAACTACGGGATGAGTTGCCCAACCATATTTTGGTATATGTGGGAATGCCACTAGCTCTACAAACTCTGAATCAAAATATGTTTTTTGAAATGATTTGTCCATACCCAAAATCTCCATAACTACCTTTGTTGTTTTATCAGATTTATCAGAGAATGAAATTTGTACATGTTTTTTTGTGTCGTCGTATATTGCATCTATATGAAATGTTTGAGATAAAATTTCTTTGTCGTTATTTCTATCTCCACTACCACCCCCTGTTAAAAGCACAATTGCCAATACAGTAAAAACTCCCAAGAATATGGGAGGACCCAACTTTTTAGCCATATCTGAACTCTTTTCGCATCTCTCTGAGAAATTTTGAGTTTATCCTAATCCTTTCAAGAGTTTGGGATTGAGTACGTATAGTTCCAGGTGTGGGATTTTTTTTAAAAAATGCCTTGATCTCTTGCTCCATTGTATCATCTGCAACAGATGCAATACTTGCTACAATTCTATTAAAGAGGGGATTTCCATGACCTACCTTTCTGTTAATATTTTTCCAATTTCTCTTTAGCCACGGCCATAAAATTTTCTTGCCATATGGATTTGCAGCAATCCTCATGATTGGAAGCTGCATATTTTGAGAGCGAACTTTGGAGGTTTG